>JAPLNI010000051.1 GCA_026692865.1 Planctomycetota bacterium | reverse complement strand
CCGCGAAGCCCAAAGAAGAAAAAGATACCTGTAAAACGAAAAAGCCACATACACGCTGCTACAGCCGATATACTGGCAGTCCGGAAAACAAATAACATAAAGAAAACGCGAATATCAAAATGACCTTCAAAGGGCTGGGACACTGGTCCCAAACTACATCTTATGTTTTTAGCCTGCCGCTCGCCTAACGCGGCTCTCGAACCAATACCTTAAGTATTTCAAAAATCATGCCCCCCAGTCCGACCGACAGCACATCAGAGAAGCTTCAACCGGAAACCGGTGCACCACAAATCGTGTGGCATCATGCCAGCGTGTCTCTCGATGAGCGAATTGTACGCCAGCGTCATAAGGCAGGTGTTGTCTGGTTTACTGGGCTCAGTGGTTCGGGGAAAAGCACCGTTGCCAATGTCGTCGACCAGATGCTTTGGAAGGAATCTATCCGCACATATCTACTCGACGGAGACAACGTCCGTCATGGCTTGTGTGCAACTCCTGCTATCTTGTTAAAAGACCACAGCGAAAGCTTCGCAAAGCGATTCGGACTTGGGTTTGGTCCTGAGGATCGCGAAGAAAATATTCGTCGCGTTGGAGCGGCGGCGGGACTTTTAGTCGGGGCTGGATTGATTGTTTTAACCGCCTTTGTAAGCCCCTATCGAAATGATCGTCAACGCGTGCGCGAACAAATTGAAAAGGAGTACGGACCAGAAACCTTTGTAGAAGTTTTTGTAGATACGCCATTAGAAATTTGTGAGTCACGCGATCCCAAAGGACTCTATAAACAAGCTCGCGCGGGAAAGATCGCGAACTTCACCGGCATCAGCGATCCCTACGAAGCACCCGAAGATGCGGAAGTTGTCTTGGCAGGCGGAATAGAATCGCCCGAAACTTTGGCTAACCGTGTGATTGCCGAGTTGAAATCAAGACAATGGCTTCCCGAGGTCATTTGACTAAAAAAGCTCTTTTTTAAACGAGCTTTTGACAACACGACTGCATGTTGTTCCAGCTTTCGCGCAGTATCGTTTCAACGCCGGGCGAATAGTCGAATACCTCGACTGAAACCCAGCCTTGATATTCAATGTCGTGAAGTGCCTGAAACACGGGTTGTTGATCGACGATGTCTGCCTCGGGTTGTGATGCGATCTTCATACCCGGCCCTAATCGGTTCGGATCATTCGCATGAAAGTGGATCATAATGTCTGCGTTCTGCTCAATCACATGTGCGATGGGAATTCCCTCACTGCTCATCGCCTTTACATCCAGATGCAACCGCACGCTTGGTGAACCAATCATGTCGATCATTTCACGAGCTTGAGAGGCGTGGTTGAGAAAGTTTCCTTCTTGCGGTCCAAGCGGTTCTAGTGCGATTGCAATACCCGCACTCTCGAGTACTGGAACCAAAGGACTCAACGTGTCGATCGCATTGGCCATCGCTTGCGAGTGTGTCTGATCGGAAGGAAAATTTCTTTGAAGTGGCGAGCCAAGTACCATCAGATTTCCGCCAAGGTCTTTACATAGCTCGATCAAGTGCAAGAAGTAATCTGTCGTCCGTTTGCGTACTGCGACATCTGAAGTGGTTAAGTGAAATCCTTCGGTTTTTGCCAGTAGCCAATGCAGTCCGACCAAGTCCATGCCCTGGTCTGTGACCGCCGTTCGGTAATCGTTACGAGTTGTTCGGCTGATATCAGCTGCATTCAGTCCCAGAGTAAACGGCGCGACTTCGACGCCTGTGTATCCGATTGCGCGAGCCATCGATAACCCTTTTTCCCAAGGCCAATCACCAAAGAGTTCATTACAAATAGCAAATTTCAAGATTTGGAATCCTTAGTGGGTTGGCGTGGTTTGTAGGTGCAAAAACGGTTAGGCGTCTGAACGAAAAAATTCAGAATTCGACAAGCTTAAACGACAACTCGAAACTGGCAACATCACGTATTGTTCAACTCGCATGAATCGCGCGAAGAACCCTCAGCCAAGTTGCGTCGGTGTTCTTCGCGTCCCTGTCGATGGGCAGTCGCGGTCGGTGCACGATCGCGTAGCCAATCATCCAAACTTTGATCTCGTAGCGGCGTCAATTGAACATCCGAAACAAGTCGCGTGATCTGCTTGCGACACCAACCGCATCCGGTACCAGCCCCCAAGCACTCGGACACCTGACTTGGAACGACAATCGCATTGCGGTCGATATAGCGAATTACTTTGCGATAGCTCACATGGAAGCACAGGCATAGCTCGTCATCTGCTAACATACGTCTTTTTCAAACTTGTCGATACGTGAAGTTGGACTTGAATGGCGGATGCTTTAAGCTTATTCGTTTTGACAATCATCCCGTTGGGTTGTCTCTGGCCGCTCGTGAAAGCATTTCGATCACCTTCGGATTATACGCCGTTGGAGAAAGTACTTTACGCGCCGGTTTACTGTTTTGGGCGATTGCTATGGCGTATTGAAATCGTATCCCATGCGCCAATGAACGAGGGCAAGACTGCGTTAGGAGTTTCCGGAGCAGTCCTTATATCAAATCATCGTAACTCGCTGGACCCATTCTTTCTACAGCTCGCATGTGGTCGGCGCGTTCATTGGTTGGTTGCTGGGGAGTTCTTCAAGAACCCAATCTTCGGGCCAGTTTTAAGAACCTTCCAAGCTATCCCTACAAATCGATCTGGAAGCGATAGCGCTTCGGTGAAGACGGCGATTCGCCTGGTGGGGGAAGGTAGGCTGGTAGGTATGTTTCCCGAGGGAAGAATCAACCGCACCAAATGCCCAATACTCAAAATACGTGCTGGTGCCGCATTGGTCGCGATCAAGGCGAACGCGCCGCTGCTACCTTGTTGGATCGAAGGAGCACCCCGAGGCTGGGATGTGTGGAGCGGTTGGTTCACCGCAGCACACATTAAGGTTTTCATCGGCCACCCGGTTTGCCCTACGCATCGGAACGGATTGACTCCGATGCTTTTGGACGAATCGACCATTGAGCCGAATCCGCAGTATGACACCGATCGATTTATTGAAACTGCTATGAAGCAGTCACTGACGATGGCCGGGCATGGTGATTGTCCAGTCGACCTGGCGAGAAAGAGACTGAACCATACGAAGCCAATTTCGTAACCTACCCTCAGCGAATCCGATTAGAATTAAATCGGATGGGGTTGGGCTCGATTCAACTTCAACTCTCCGCAGAATCCTAATGCCAAGTTGTATAGCGAACCGTTTTGAAAGACGAACCTGACCTGATTCAAGCCGCGCTCACCGGGAATAGTGAAGCCTTTGGCGTGCTGGTAGAACGATACCAGGACCGTTTGTACTCATGCGTCGTCAACGTCGTGAATCATCCTGACGAAGCGGAGGACGTTGTGCAAGAGTCCTTCATTCAGGCATTTCTGAAGCTCGATACGTTTCAGCAAAGCAGCCAATTTTTTACTTGGCTCTATCGGATCGCGTTCAACAACGCCTTATCGAAACGACGAAGGCATCGCCATAAGCTTTCTTTGGACCAAGCGCAAGAAGTTTCGGGAAGTGAGCCAACGGCGAATAGCGAGGCTCCCGATTTTGAAATTATTCAGCGAGAGAATATAAGTCAATTGCGAGATGCTCTACAGCGGCTCAGCGAGGATCATCGATCGATCTTGGTGCTGCGTGAGCTAGAGGAGACTTCCTATGAAGACATTGCTGAGATCTTGGATATCTCGATTGGAACCGTTCGAAGCCGATTAAGTCGCGCTCGAGCCGCCCTCAAGAGCCAACTCGAAAACCTTGCCGACTATCGTCCCGTTCAAGACGATGAGTGACTTGGATACAGTGCTTCTCAACTCATCGGACGATATTCGTTGGTGGGATTTGGAAGCCAGGGTTATAACCAGGATTGTTAAGACTGTTGGCGGTGTTCGCTGCTGGTACACTCGTCGGACTTGCTAACATCGGGTTGGCGACCGCACTCGAACTAGATGGTGTAGATGGTTGCGAGAAGTTGTAGTTGGTTTGTCGGCCCGTGCTTCCGGGTCGGAAGGTTGCAGTGGACATTGGTGCTCCAGAACCACTTCCGGTATAGGCGGCCATTTGCGCTGGAACGCTCGTCATCCCAGTTGGAGCTTGTGCTGTGGGAATCGCGGGCAGACCAGAGGGAGGCATGGTTCCAGGCAACGCGTTGCTGCTAGCGGCAGCGAATGAACCTTGGGTCGGCTGGGCCATTCCAGGGGTTCCAACCGGTGCATATCCGCCAGTGCTTGGCATCGATTGCGGCACGGCAAATCCGCTTGTACCTTTTTGTACTGGAGCCGCTGCAGAACCAAGATTGGGGTTACTTGATGCAGCAGCAAAGCTGTTCGCAGTTCCTGGAGCGGCCATGCCAGGAAATCCTGACGATGGAGCACCCTGAGGAGCCGATGGTGGTTGGAAGCTTGCCGGCATCTGAGTACCGTGGTTGGCAGCTACGGTGCCCGGCGTGCTTCCTGCGTAGACCTGAGTGCTTGGGAATCCCGCTCTCGCAGTGGCGTTGAAAGGGTTGCCTGGCGACATTCCTGCAGCAGGGGTTGCTCCGCCAAATGCGCTCGGTGCACCGGTAGTCGCAAGGTTATTAGCGGCTCCGCCGGGTTGAGAATAAGTGTTATATGGACCTACAGAATAACCGTTGGCAGCTGCTGCTGCGGCAGGTGGAGCGAACGCGACGTTTGCCATTCCGTTGGGCGGAGTGTAAGTTGGTTGGGCGGTCCGAGCTCCGGTGCCTGTCGCAGCGAGCGAGGTCGCTCCGCCGACTGGGCTACCGAAGCCAGATTTACCTGGAGCCGTCCCAGCAGCTGCACTCGCAATGGCTTGTGGCGTCTGCTTCGAAGCAGGTGAGTCAGGATATTTGATCGACGACGGACCTGCTCCGGCAAGTGTTGTTTCTGATGGTTTCTTCGACCAAGAAAACATCTTTGATCCAGGCATTTTCCAACCGCTACTGCTGCTGCAGCCAGTAAACAAGCATGCTCCCGAGACCATCCCTAAAACAGCTAATCGAGTCCACTTTGTTACGTCAAATCGCATCTTGGATCATTCCCTTGATCTTAAGTGTCAATCCTTGGAGGGCTGCGGTCGAATCCCGACCGTCACTAGTGCTTTGGAAAACTGAGATGTTTTGAAAAGCTTTAGCCAGGGACTCTGAGGTAGCCTTCTGCTCCAGTTTTTCTTTTCGACACTTAACATTTGTAAAATGAAGAAAAATCGGCAAAGTTTCCCAAAGCCGTGATGGTTGCAAAATATGCCTACTCACCCAATGCAGCGTAGATACGAATTTTCTTTAGTTTCAGTCAATCCCAGTTCGGTTGAAATCGTAGTAAGAAGTAAGAGTGCCCAGATGCATCAGGCGATACCTGTTAAAATTTGCGTGGACCGAGATCGCGAAGTCAAAAATCTTCGTCCACGCAAATGCAATTGTCTGAAAGCATTGCTGTCCCAATTTCACAAGCAGCTTCAGCATCCACAAATCGATTCATACTTCTCACGCGTTGTCCAACATTGAAATTGGGGTCGCTGAATTCTTACGAATCCAGCGACCCCGATTTTTAAGTTGGACAAAGCACAAGGATAACCATTTTACTTAACGGAGTTTTGTTTTATGCGTTTCGCGGCTATTGATTTTGAAACAGCTTCTCATGAGCCCAATAGTGCTTGTCAACTCGGAGTGGTTGTGGTGGAGGAAGGTGAGATCGCGTTTGAAAAATCTTGGCTTATTCGTCCTGCTCGTCTCTATTTCTCCGAACGTTGCATCGCCGTTCATGGTATTCGCCCCCGGGACGTGATGGACGCTCCAACGTGGCCTTCGGTTTGGAAGGAGTTGCGACCAATATTGGAGACGCGAATTGCTATAGCTCATAACGCACCCTTTGATATGAACGTCTTACTCCACTCGATCCTAGCTTGTGACGAGATCGCTCCGAGGATGGAATTCCAGTGTACTCGCCTTATTGCACGCCGAACTTGGCCTGGCCGAAGTGGCTATGGGTTGCACCCAACAGCCTTATCGCTTGGCATCCAATTCCAACATCACGATGCTTTGGAAGACGCACGAGCCTGCGCGCAAATCGCGATCGCTTCTTGCAAACACGTAGACGCTAACTCGATCGAAAGCCTGGAACAAACACTCTCCATCGGAAGAGGATTCATTGAATACGATGCGAAGGTTTCCCCCAAAAGTATCAATCGAAAAAAACGCGATCAACGTAACTCATTGGCTAGTATCAACGCGGAACTGCAAGCAGAAGGCAACCGATAGCGATCTCTACCAAGCCGACCACTTTTACAAAGTCTTTTACAGCGGCCCATAGATTGGTTTGTGCTTGGTATATCCGCCATCGATCGTTAACACTTCTCCCGTGCACCAACATTCGTTCGACCAAAAGAACAACGTTGCTGCCGCGATATGCTTGGGCTCGGTAAGGCCACCCATCGGCATAGCGTCTTCAACGGCTTGTAATCTTCCTGCACTGATGGGATTCTGAGCAGCCATCGGTCCACGCAAAGGCGAGGGAGCAAGGCCGTTCAAAATCAATCCGTACTTTTCAACAAAGTGCCGCGACTGAAGACGCAGGAAATTCAGCAAACCACCTTTGGACTCTTCGTAAGCTGAACTTGCACGTCCCTCCGCCCCAACAGTAGCGGAAGTCGACAACACGAGCACTCCACGCGAACCACGCCCCAAGGCTCCCGATTTCACGCCATGCTTGATGACGTTATGAGTTCCCCACAGATTGACTTCACATGCTCCCATGACGTCTTGCTTCGTTAACTCCTCGGGCGGAGTCAATGGTTTCGGTGATATGCCGGCCGTGTGCATCAAATAATGCACCTGATTGTGTCTGGCGAAAAAATCGTCCACCGCTTGCTCGTCAGTAATATCCATCGACTCGGCAATCACCTCGATTGAGTCTTCGAAAGCTTCGCTAATCGTTTTTGCAAAGTCGCTTAACGAAACCTTTTCGGTGCCCACCGAGATCAACGTCGAATGATCTACAAGCAAGATTTTCTTCGGCTTCAGGACCCCACCGACAACAGCCGCCATGTGCTGGCCCATCAGCCCGACTCCTACGATCAAGACAGTTGCATTCGGTTCAAAGCTAAACGACAAAATAGGGCTCCACACAAAAATTAGTTAAGACATAAAGTTAAGGCTACAACTGTATTGGTCGCAGCGAACGAAAATTCCAAGAGCTGATTACACTCGCAAGAATATCTTTTGTTTGTACAAGTACCAAAGCAAGCCCCACTGAGCAACGAGAACTCCCAGTGCAAGCAGCGGTGCTCCCCAAACGTCGATTCCGCCTGCGACACCGCCTAAGAAGTAGGTCGAAATCTTTCGGAAGTCGATGATGTTTTTCAGCATGTAGATCGTAATCGCATTCACCCCAATCACGACCCACACAAAAGCCCAGCTTCGATACTCGCACACGTCAATCAAAATGTAGAAGAGCGCTAGCAGCAAGACGCTCCAGCCACCCGCAACCAACACAAAAGAGCTCGACCAAATGTTCTTAATAATCGGGAACCACATCGACCAAACAAGCCCAAGGCTTAGCATCAAGACACCCGCCAAAACCAATCCCAAGGCTTTCGACCATCCGCTTCGTTCCGTGCGAAGCCACTCTCCCGCAAACACTCCCAACAGAGCGGTGACCACGGCAGGAATCGTCGACAAAATCCCCTCATTGTCGCCGAATCCATAGTAGCCTTCATAGATCTTCCCAGGCAGCAACATCCGATCGATGTATCCGGAAAGGTTCCCTTGCTTTGTAAAAACACCGAAGGCTTCATCGGTCTGTACTAAACCTATCAAAGCCCAATACCCCAAAAGAATCACCGCACAGATAACCACTCGGGCAATCCAATTAGTGTGCAAAAAGATCAATGCCGAAATGCAATAACAAATCGCGATACGTTGCAGCACTCCCGCATAACGCATTGCCTCCCAATCAAATTTCAGAAGCCCACCGTAGATCAGCCCCAGAAGAAACAGAAATGCAGTTCTTCGAAAAATCCGAACGTACACCGCACTGGGTTGATCGCGATACTTGGCCAATGAAAAAGGGAGAACGCATCCAACAAGAAACAAAAACAACGGGAAGATAAGATCGTAAAAACGAAACCCTTCCCACTCGGCGTGCTCAAGTTGCTCTTTGAGCATCGGAGTAAAAGACCAAGCTCCTGCAACCAACAGGGCCTTAAAAAATGCATCGCCCCCAATGATCCAAAACATATCGAATCCACGCAAGGCATCGATCGACAACAAACGCTCGTTACTCTTCATTTAGCGATTAGCTCAAAAAACTAGATATCTTACGTGGGATTCTTTCACTCGTTCTTTCTGCCTCATAGTGTACGTGCCAAATCCGAATTCTACGATGCGTGTGATAGACGCGAAATGAACATTTAGGCAATCGAAAAAGTACGTTGACCGAAAAATACAAAATACGCTGGGGAAATAAGAAAAGCCACTAAGTTCATTTGAACCCAGTGGCTTCTGGTTATTGATTCGAGATGTGGTTATGGAAGCTAGTTGCTGCTCATTCTTCGTCGAGCGGCGAGTCCCAGAATTCCCGCTACACCAAGTAACGCAATCGTAGTTGGTTCAGGAACTGCGGTGACGCCGGGAGACCCAACATTCGGGGTTCCCCCTGGTACGGTGTAAGCCCCATTGATTCCACTGACGCTCAATGTTGCCAACGAATTATTTGCAGTAAATTCAAACGAGACTCCTGTCGTTGCAGCACCAAAAGCGTTCGTTGCAATGAGATTACCCGGAGTAGGAGTTGCATCGAAAACGTTTACTGCGTCACCGGCGCTACTCAACCCGATGCCCGAACCAGTGTAGGATCCAACTTGGATGGAGGGCGATAGGTTGCTCCAAAAGGTCCTAAAAGCTGGTATCGCAGTCAGTGGAGCGTTTGTCTCCATAAACACAACCGACTCGTTAGGGGCAATCGTTGTTATTCCAGTAAGCGGCAGCGACAAAGCGAAACTCGCAGAATTATCGTCTACTCTGTAACTAGTGATATCGATCGCAGTTGCCCCAAAGTTGGTCAATTCAAACCAATCCGGCGTGTCCCCACCCGATGAAGACATCGCTTCTGTAATCACGAGATTGGCAAAAGACTTGCTTGCAGAAAAACCAGCAGTAACGATGCACGCCAGAAACACACAACTCTTAATTAACGACTTCATACTTACCCACTCCACTAATCAAAGCAACATGTTGAATAAAATTTACGCCCTATAGAGTGCGAAAATAAACGTCAGACATGAAGAATCGACATCGAAAAGATTGAAGAAATGGTTAATTTACCGTGTGGCTTGTGTGTTGCACCTCATTCCATTCGTGAGTAGAGTTCAAGTCGCTCACGGAAGTAACTTTTTTGATTCACGCAACAATTTCAAGACAGTCTTGATGCTATACCTCGTACGCGACGCTAGGTGAAGGCGCGTGACTGGTCCGCGGGAAAGTCCGCGATCTGTCTGTTGAGTGAGGTCCTACAGCCAATAGTCGATCGATTCTATCGTCAAGGTTTTGCGAACCTTCCTTGGAAAAAGATCGATCCACTATCGATGCGACGAATCGAGCTCCACAATGCCCACAAGCGACTTCTCGTCCCAAGTGAGCAATCGGAATTTCAATGTTTCTACCGCAAGTGGAACATGGCTTGGTAAATCGGATTGATGAGCCCATGGGTCAAAACTCCATTCGAGACGAGAGAATTCAGCGACGATAATTCACTCGATAGAAAGAGGCTAGTTCCATGCCGTACCGAGCGGCTGGCTATTGTGCCGGAAGTGAACAGACGATGTCAAGCTTTAAAGGCAATTATTTATCGCCTGTTAACACTTAATGGAAATTTAACCATCCCTAAGGGGAGTTCTTCATAAAGGAATCCCCTAGAAGAACTGGCACTCGCAGTCACTAAAGCTGCCCCACTTACCTATGCTGTTCCAAGTTAAACCTTGATTTTGCTGGCGTTTCCAGCTTGTCCGAACGAGATCATCCGAGCGGCACAGACGTCTTTCATGGCTGTCCGTGCTGGCTTGAGATAATCGCGAGGGTCGAACTTTTCTGGTGATTGCATCAACACCTTGCGAATCGCTCCAGTGATTGCCATTCGGCAATCGGTGTCGACGTTAATCTTGCGAACGCCAGACTTGATGCCGCGCTGAATTTCCTCAACAGGGACACCCCAGGTTTGCTTCATTTGCCCGCCGAATTCATTGATGATGTCTTGCAATTCTTGCGGAACGCTGCTGCTACCGTGCATGACAAGGTGCGTATTTGGCAGCATCTTATGGATCGCTTCAATTCGATCCATCGCGAGCACTTCACCGTCGGGCTTTCGAGTGAACTTGTAGGCACCGTGGCTTGTTCCTATCGCAACGGCCAAGGCATCGCAGTTAGTCAGCTTCACAAACTCGGCGGCTTCAGCTGGATCGGTCAACAATTGATCATGGCTAAGAACTCCTTCGGCTCCGTGTCCGTCTTCTGCTTCACCGCCACCGGTTTCCAAGGAGCCCAAGCATCCCAGTTCGCCTTCGACCGAAACGTTGCGTGCGTGTGCCATCTTGACCACTTCAGCAGTTACCTGAACGTTGTATTCAAACGAAGCCGGAGTCTTCCCGTCTTCGCCCAAAGATCCATCCATCATCACGGAAGTAAAACCGTTATCGATTGCAGACTTGCAGGTCGCAGGCGAGTTACCGTGGTCCTGGTGCATAACGATTGGAATCTGCGGATAGAGCTCAACGGCAGCCAACATCAAATGGCGCAGGAACGCGTCTTGCGAGTAGGCCCGGGCACCGCGGGAAGCTTGAATAATGACCGGTGAATTGGTCTCTTTGGCGGCTTCCATGATCGACTGAATTTGTTCCATGTTGTTGACATTGAACGCGGCCACTCCGTAACCATTTTCTGCTGCGTGATCGAGTACTTTGCGAAGCGGCACAAGAGCCATCAGGAATTCTCCAAGGGGAATTTACGACGAAACAAGAACAAGTAGATGAGAACTCCTCACCACCCCAGAAGCCAAACTTCTATTAGGCAAGATTATGGGTAAGTAACCTCAACCCAGCAACCCACCAACCCCGCAAATCTAAGCATTTTCCTGTTGTTCAAGCCTTTGCGCAAACTCAGCCAGAGCGTCGTTCCAGTCCCTCGGATTCTCCATTGGAGTCACATGCCCGGCATTGCTGATCACCCTAAACGAGGATTGCGGTATCCGATCAGCCATCGACTCCATCATGCCGGCCGGAGTTATGCCGTCTTCAGAACCGGCAATCACCAAAGCGGGCAGATCAAAGCGCGTTATTGCATCCGTGAAATCCTGACGATCGATCATGGCCCGTTGAAATCGACCGATCGAGGCAATCGAAGTGTCTCGCATCATTTGGCTTACCGCGGCAACCACATCGCTTTGTGTCTCGATCGTAAGAGCGGAGAGTAACTTCGGAATCATGGGAAGAGTTACGCATTCGCTACCTTCGGCAATCGCTCGTTCGATGACCGACCGTCGGTTGGCCTTTGCGTTTTCATCGTCGACGCTGGCCTTCGTGTTGCTAAGCACCAATCCAGCCACGAGATCACGATGACGCTTCCAAAACTCCAAAGCGACATAACCGCCCATCGACAATCCACATACGATCCACTTTTCAGGCCATGTATCTAGATTTGCTTCAACGGATGTGTGCCCGGGCACCTTAGCATCCAATGCAATCTGGTCCGCTAACTCAGCCATCGTACTCCACTGGAAGCTAGCGAAATCTGGTCGCACGATCGTGTACTTATTGCGGAAGAATGCGACTTGAGCGTCCCACATCCGACGATCGAGAGGATATCCGTGAAGAAACAGTAACCCGATTTTTTTTGGTTGCATCCAGATTCTCCTCGAACAGATGTTGTGCTCTGCAAGACTGTCGCAACATGGTTAAACAAAAAAAGTCAGGCACTGTACAGGCCTGACTTTACAAATCGTTAACTTGCTATTGACCGACTAAACTTGGAACGAGCTACCGCAACCACAGCTCTTTACCGCGTTCGGGTTTTCAAAGGTGAAGCCTCGCTTGTCAAAGCTCTCGTGCCAATCAACTTGTGTTCCGTCGAGCAATATCGAACTCTTTTTGTCAACAACTAACGAGACACCGTGCTGCTCGTATCGGCTGTCTTTGGTTGCGTCAAAACTATCGTCGAACGTTATTTCGTAGCTGAATCCGCTGCAACCGCCAGCAGAAATGCCAATTCTCAGGAACGCATCATCGGACAAACTATTTTCATGCTTGAACTTCAATACTTGTTCAGCAGCTTTTTCGGTAAGTACTAACGCCATCGTAAATATCCCAAGAGTGTGATTTAGAAACGGATTTGAAAGAAACTTCACCGCGAATATTGTATGCTAGATAGGCCTCTCACGGCAACCCAAAATTGACCACAGAACGCCTCGATTCGGCGTTTTGGAGGCCGTTTGGTGTCGAAAATGCAGGTCTTTCTTTGGAGTGCAGTGACTCGTCACAGCTTTCGGGCGAGCGATGCGACGAAAAGAAAGACTCTCGCGTGACAACAGAACCGTTTGGTTAGCAAGGATTTTTTACTTTGAGACCCGATAGATAAATCTTAAAGCTCCGCCAAGCCGGAGCACTCCAAATGTGGACTGCTGTGACTTGTCACAGCTTTCGGGCTAGCGACGTTACGAGTTGAAAGAGCCTCGCGTGACAACTAAATCGTTTGGTTAGCGAAGACTTTTTAGCTCGACAACCGATAGATAAATCTTAAAGCTCCGCCAAGCCGGAGGGCTACAAAGTTATGCGTTGCACTCGATTATTTCCCGAGTCCAAGATATGAACCCGCTCAAGGCTATCTTGAGCGAGCGTCCAAGGCTGGTCTAATTGGCCAGGTCTTCGACCAGGTTCCCCCCAATGCCCTATCGGCTTCCCGTGCAAGTCAAGTTTTTGAATTCGATGATTTCCAAACTCAGCCACGTAAAGAAAATCGTCGACTCCAAGCTGAATCCCATATGGGTAGTGGAACTCGCCAGGATTACTCCCTTGCTTGCCAATCATCCGGACCAATTCCGGTTGTTCCTTTACACAGCGAACGACTTGGATTCGGTGATTGCAAGCGTCGCTGATCCATAGATTACCTTCGGAATCCATTACCATCGATTGAGGACGACTGAATTGCAGCGGCCCATTGCCGGTCTCTCCAAATCGACAAATAAACTCACCGTTCGACGAATACTTTTGGATTCGATCAAACTCACCATATTCTGAGATAAAGTAGTTGCCTTCGCGGTCCTGAAGAACATCCGTCACAAAAGCGAATTGTCCTACATTGGGACCGTTCGTCCCACCGATTGTTTTCTCCGGCACGGGTGTCCCATCAAGCATGTAGAACAAGATCTGGAAATAATGTGTATCAGCGACCATCAACAAGTTATCGCAATTGATACCAAGCCCAGTCGGCTTTCCATTTGCAATTGCGGGCGTGTTCCATTTTCGCAAAAAATTTCCGTTCGCATCGAATACTTGTATTCGTCCTGTTTTATCAACAATGTATAGTTGATCCTCCGAGTCGATTACCATCGCCCGGGGCTTTTGAAAGCGACCATCCGCTAAACCTAGCCGCCCCCAAACGAGCACATCTATTCCGGATACTTGACTGGAAATCGCCCCCCCATCTTGTGACTTAATCGAGTTATTCAGTGCACTGCCACATCCCACGACGGTCATTGTTTCAAGACAAGCCGTTACCGTGGCGGCAATTCCTAATCCCATCCATTGTCGACGGTCTAAGTCTGTTTGAGTAGGCTCCTCCCTCGAATGCATGTTTAATAATCCATCATGATTTGTGTGCTTTACAAGAGTGCCGTTTCGGATGCCAAGTTGTGGAAAGGCTATATGTTAAGTTATACTCATCTTCGGTGGCTTGGCGTAAATGATTTTGTCAAGTGATCGAGCTCGGACCTTTCAACGTCACTCAATTGATGACCAAAATACTCGACTGGAGAAAAACTGAAGATCCACGAGATGTAATTCACACGGCTGTTCAAGCCTTGGCGGAAGGGCATCTTGTTGCCTTCCCAAACGACGGCCACTATAAGGTTGCCGCGAGCGGTTTGCGTCCGCACTCGATTGAAAAGATGAGCCGCTTGGTTAGCCCGGATCGACAATCACGCGAACCGCGAGCCTTCCTGATGATGAGGTCGGTTGGCGAGCTCCTGGACTATTCACCTTCGGCTTCCGAAGTCGCAATACGCATTGCACAACGCTGCTGGCCAGGCCCAGTTGATCTTGTATTCCAAAACGACGATCCGGGCAGCCTAATCGGTGCACTTCCGCAAGAGACTCGTAATTTAATACTTGCCGAAGATGGCTGGTTCGGCGTATCCAATCCAAGGCATGAAGCTTTTCTGCAAGTTGCCAGACTCACCGCAGGTCCGCTAGTTCTTATGCCCGCGTGGCGTTCCTTCAGCTCTACGGTTTCCTCGTTTTCTACAGTTACCGATTCAGCAGACCCCGGGACTATCAATACCAGCAATGAAAAGCAATCACTTAAACAGTCACCTCGATTTGATAAATCAATTCTCGCAAACGAGCCGTCGCAAGTCTCTGAAGATGTAGCCTTCGTAATCGATTCCGGAACGATTGACCGAGTGGGCGTGACGACCGTTGTACGAGTCGAGGGAAATCGTTGCGAAATTTTACGAGAGGGTTTGATGACTGCCGAAAATCTTTCTTCATCCACTTCGTTCACGATACTTATCGTGTGCACTGGAAACACCTGTCGCTCGCCAATGGCAGAATCGTTGCTCAAGGATAAGCTCAAATCGCACGTCGAATCGGTGACTTTTCGAGTCGTTTCCGCAGGCGTCGCGGCTCAACCCGGGGGCCCGGCCTCTGAGGGAGCACTAATGGCGATGAAGGAACGAGGCCTAAGTCTTGACGAACATCAATCACGGTCCATCTCGCAAAGCCTACTCGAGCGTTCCGATCTCATCCTCACGATGACATCAAATCATCGACAAGCAATTTTAAGCAGATGGCCACACGTCAGTTCTAAAGTATTTTGCCTCGCATCGGCTGGCAGCGATGTCAGCGACCCCTACGGCGGACCAATCGAAGCTTATCGAAAATGTGCTGATCGAATCGATCAATGTCTAGATGAGTGGGTCGAAAAGCTTGATACAAAGTCATTTCCAACCTGGATCAAAAACGTCTGAGAGAGAACCATGCGACTAGCACTCGGAAGCGATCATCGCGGCTACCAAATCAAAAGCAAGCTCGTCACACTCCTGCAAGCTGACGGACACGAAACACTCGACTTCGGCACCCAAGGTGACAGCGCCGTCGACTATCCAGACTATGCTCTGGAAGTCGCTGCACGAGTCTCCGATGGACGAGTCGAACGAGGTATTTTGATTTGTGGAACGGGGATTGGTATGGCAATCGCCGCCAATAAATTCCCCAACGTTCGTGCCGCTTCGTGCGACGACGAAGTCATGGCTGAAATGTGCCGCCGCCATAACGATGTGAATATTCTGTGCTTGCCAGGCGATCTCATCGGCGACCGCCCCGTTGGTGACTTGGTCCGAATCTGGCTCGCAACCGAATTCGAAGGTGGTCGACATCAAAGACGTTTAGAAAAAATTGTCGCCCTCGAGCAAAATCACAGCGGCCCCTCAAGCGGCATAGTGAGCGGGCCAAATCGATAACTGTGCATGCCCGATCAGCCGCATGGCGTCAAGAAGCGACCTGATTCGCGTTTTCGATACCCGGTCGGTTTTGCTTGGGCGATGTGTACGCCGTTTTAATGGACCAAGATGTTTGCTTCGCATCTAGGTGGCACTCGAAACCCGCTGGTGATCTTCTGACGTTGACTCGTTTCAATCTTGAATGGGCTGCGGGTTGGTCTCAGTAATATGGCTGTGGCCCAAGCAACACGATGATTCAACGCAAGTCAGGTCGATTGCTGATCCCTGCGCATTTCCGTCTCGCACTGGCACGTGGAAGTAGCATGTGCATTCGCATAAGCTTCTTATGCAGACAGCGGCACCTTTTGGAAAGCGACCTGTCGCGACCCGGCGTGAATCGTAGCTTCGACTTGGCCGCCGTTCACCGTGACAACTGCGAAGCCAGCAGTGTTGGCATAATCGAAGGCAGTCAACTGCTTGCGTTCGACTTCGTAGATGTCGCGACGCTGCGTCACTGTGTTGGGCGAGTGCTGCGGCTCCAGGTTGACTTGATCGCCATTGTAGGCTGCCACGCCGTGGAGCACATCGCGAGGCTTTTCATCTAGTGCCGAGACGACGCTGCTGACCGCCAGTTGGGTGAAACGCTTGCCCCCTGCCTGTCGAACCAATGCGGAGAACTTGTGCAGATGCCCTCCCAGCACGATCGCCTCGTGCTGGCCGAGAATGTCGAGCAACTTCGCACGTTTGCTCGCGGACTTGTCATCGGAGAAAATGTGCCATGTTGCTCGCGCACCGTACGGCACGACGGGAGGATGAATGGCGACGAACCATTGCGATGCGGTGCGTTTCGATGCAACAGCTTCGAGCCAATCCAGACTGTCGCTCGCATAGGCATCGAAGAACGCGAACTGCGTATCCGCGTGCGTCAGGGTATAGTTCGCCTTCGAGTGCATGGCGCTGCTGTTGACTCGCTGTGCCTGTTGCGTCATGAACGGCAGCAGCACCTCGCCGAACGCCTCCACCGCGCCATCGCCCGTCACGTCATGATTGCCTTTGGTAAATAGGAACGGCAGACCAAAATCCGCCTTCGCGATGAACTCTAGCGCCTCGCGATTCTGTTTTGCGGCGAGTTCCGCACTGCCGCATAAACCCTCCACCAGATCGCCGACTTGAAGAATAAACACAGGTGGCGCGGCGCTTTCGCGCAAGGCGACAAGGCGCTGGTTCACTGCCGCAAACATGCTCGGCATGACTTCTCTTGTGAGCCTGCTGTAGTTCTTGATCTGCGAGAGATCGCCCGCCTTGTGCGTTTCGAGCCATTGAAAGTCGTGATGATTCAGTTGGTCGTAGTGCAAGTCGCCGAGCAAGATGAAGGAGAACGGCTTCGCGCTTTCAGCTTGTACGAGACGGGGTGCTGCGGCAGCACACAATGCCGTTTGGATGAAGCGGCGTCGAGCAAACATCTGGTTATTCATGCCGAGTTCAATTGGGTCAGGTTTAGGGAATAACCGCTTCTACGGAGTCATAAGCCAGCCGATCCAATGCGCGTACATATTGGCGTTATCGGCGATGTTCACACTAGTCCAATTCGTTCCATTGTAAAAGAACGCGACCGATGTCACCAGCAACGCGAATGCGAGCGGGAAGATGGTTAGTTTCATTCTACCTTTCAAACTAACTTACGTTGTTCGACTCATTTTGAAAAGAGCCACTTTCCATCGCGTGGAACGCATCTCGGCTCGCTGTGCTAGTCCCCAAGTCTCGATTGCCGGAATGGAACTAGCCAGCGTTTTGGGGGCATGAAATCGACTTGGAAAGATCGACTTTTGACGCTCCGGCGTGTCAAACCGGTGCGTCGAAACGTGGTCAAATCGGATGCTCTGGGGTACGCCGACCGACGCGTTGAAACATGGTCAATCAGGATGCTCCTTTGCGTCGGACCGAAGCGGGTCACGACTATGGCAAACGCCGAACTCTTGAGAATGACTAAGGTATAGCCTCTGAAAAGTGGCGTAAGATTTCAAATCGCCTCAAACGTAAATCTCAAACATAAATATTGATGCTGTTAACCGTCGAGTACGATGTTCGAGTCTGTTTCAGGGAGCTTTCGCTTTTTCTACGGAGAGAGCGACCAATCCTGTTAACGCCCAGGCCCGAGAGATCGGACGCTGGGCGTTTTTCGTTTATCCCCAGGATTTGCTTGGTTCTCGCGCCCAAACTCGCGTTTCTCCGACCTCTCTGTTTCGAGGTTTTGCAATTAGCTAACGAACGGAACCCGCTTAGTTTCCGTCGCACCCTAAAAATTCGTCTACGAACTCTCTGACTCTCTGCCCTGCCGACCCGCAAAAGTTAACGCAGAGGTTTCCTTCGAGGAGTAGATCCGTCATCTGCAACTCGCACGGGGTATTCCTACAAATAGAGGGGAACGTCGTCTGTAATCGCTTCCCCCGCCCCTGCCAGTCGACGCCCAAGATCGCGTAACGATGGATGTCCTGGCAATTCTCCAAGGAGGTGACAATTGCGACTAGCTGATGATCAAAATCCGATCTCGCCTGAGGCCCGCCGACAAGAGCTTGCGGCCATCTTCGCTGCCGGCATCCTCCGGCTTCATTCTCGTTCCGCAATCCACGGCGAAGTGGAGTCTGTGGAAATCTCTCCAGAATCCGAAACAGGTTGCCTTGAGGTTTCTCCGGAAAGCGTGCTCTCTGTGACCCAACGTGGTTAACGGTTTCTGAGACGTTTCAAAAAGGGAGAACACAATGCAATTTGATGTAGAGAGAGAGGTCGCGGCGCTCGAACGGATGACCGTCGGGCAGTTGCGAGAGAGATTCGGAGAGGTCTTTGGTGAGCAAACAAACGCTCGCCACAAGCAGTGGCTGATCAAACGAATCGCGTGGAAGATGCAAGCGAACATCGAAGGCGATATTTCCGAGCGGGCTCGGCGACGAGCGGCAGAGCTTTCAAAGGACGTCGACATGCGAACGTCGGCTCCGAAACAACGCGTGGCGGTGGCGACTCCTTCAAACGGGACGGCAACGGCAACGATCCAAATGGACGCCGACGAACGCTTGCCACCCTCCGGGACCACGCTCGTTAGGCCATACAAAGGGCAATCGATTCAGGTCCGTGTGCTTTCCAACGGCTTCGAGTTCGAAGGCACCATCTATAAGTCGCTAACAACCCTATTTTGTCCGCTATGAATGTAGACCAAAGAATCCAGCAAGTTGACGCATGTATCGAACAAGCATCGGTTTCGATTTAGGGATTGAGCCCAGCGGAAATTGATCTTGCAGTTCAACTCTGTAAGCATTTTGAATTGCAGCTTGGCACTTTGGTGGGGACGCATTGGTCAGGTTTTTCATCCCACTGCCACGTAGTGGAGGGTGTTTCGGAGGGGACTCAGTCGTTCCCCAAATGTTGACCATGGACGCATGCCGAGTATTGGCAACTCGTGCTAGCATGGTCGTCGACGTCTACTTAATCATTACAACCGGCCCGCATTTCTCGATGTTTTAAGAACATCCGTCACAGCCAATAATCCCGATCCGAACTGGCATTCGATAACACCCGAAATCCCGCTTAAATCGTTTCTGGTGGGGCTGCTTGTCCTAATCAGGAAGCCTCTTCGATGCTGACCTTTTATCGATATGCAAATGCCGCCTGCATTCTGCAAGCAGTCGCAGTTTACATTGTCGCCGTATCGGCGCAGGCCCAAGAGTCGACCAATCTTTCAATACCAATGACTCAGCCTCCGTTTGTGACCGAAACTGAGCCCACGGGTAGTTCAGAGATCGCTGAACCTGATTCCCTGACGCAAACCCAGTCATCGCTGTTTGGTGGGCCATGGTACGAACGACCGAAGCTAACGGGTGATTGGTTCGGAACAAGATCTGCGCTTGCGGGAAACGGAATCACACTTGATGTCAGCAATACCCAGTACCATCAGGGTGTAACCAGCGGTGGACTTGAACAAGCATTTCAATACGGTGGCCGCAACGACTACTTCCTGAACGTGGACGGCGAAAAAGCTGGACTCTCGAAAGGGTCCTTCATCACTTTGCACGGGGAAACCCGATACGGTGAGTCGGCCAATTCGCTCACTGGTGCCCTGATGCCGGTCAACCTCATGTTGGCGGTGCCTCAGCCGAACGGATCGATCACCGCTTTGACCGGAGTGAAATTGACACAGTTCTTGTCAGAGCAATCGATGGTCTACGCAGGAAAGATCAACACGCTGGACGATTTCAAACAACCAATCACAGGTGCGGGCACGCTTAACGGTTTCCAAAACACCGCGTTGATGTTCAATCCCATTTATGCCCGCACAGTGCCTTATTCGACATTCGGAGCCGGATTTGCCTACCTCGAGAATATGGAGCCGTTGTTCGCAGCGGCTGTGTTCGACACGAACAACACACCGACAGTGAGTGGGTTTGATACGTTCTTTGACAACGGGGCCACGGTCTTCGCTCAATTGAATCTGCAGACTCGTTTCTTTGGTCTGCCCGGTCACCAGGGGGTTTCGGGAACCTACAGCAGCGGAACTTACACCGACCTTACCCCCACCGCGTTCCTCAACCCAATTGAGGGGTTGGTGATCCAGACTACACCGAAAACTGGCTCGTGGTGTTTGGCGTACAATTTTGATCAGGCAGTCTACGTTTCACAGGATGACCCGCAGCGAAAATGGGGCGTATTCAGTAATCTCGGAATTGCGGACAACAACCCAAGCCCAATCAATTGGTTTGCCAGTGCCGGCATTAGTGGAAACAGCCCGTTCTCAGAACGGAAAGCGGACACTTTCGGTATAGGTTATTTTTACGTTGGGGTAAGCGATCCCCTGAAAAGTCTCGCTCCGAACCTGTTGCCGTTACAGAACGAAAACGGCGTCGAACTGTACTACAACGTGCAGGCGACCCCTTGGTGTCAGATAACGCCGGATCTTCAGGTCATTGATCCGTTCCGCGAACGGGCAGACTCGTCTCTTCTATTCGGCCTTCGGGCGAAGATCGACTTCTAACAACCCCTCTTGCCCTGAAGATGAAGTGACTGTGAAAGCAATCGTAAACCGCGCAAAACTAAGAGCACTTTGTTTGCTTCAATTTTTTTCTTTCTCCGACTGACTGAAAAGGGCAATGGTGTCCATCGCGCCCCGCAGGATTTGAGTCGCCGAGTTTGTCGCGATCGCCGTTGTTATTTTTTGTAGGGGTTGAAATCCAGCGGGGCACCGAAATGCACGCTGTCTTTCTGCAGGGATTCCTGCAGTTTCCTGGCTGCGGGCATGAACACTTTATAAAGCACCCATGACGACGGCTCATCATAGTTGTAAGCAGTGTCTTCATCCGGGTTGACGGCCAGATTAAAGATATTGGGAATCGCAAGTTTCTGGATGGGCGACGCGCCGTCCTCAACCTTGTGGGTCAAGACCTTAAAGTTCTTGAAACGCATGCCGACCAACTGGGTGTCGAAGAACATCATGAAGGAATCTCGGTTTGAATGTTCCTGTTTGCCCGTGATGAAAGCGGATTGATCCACGCCGTCGAGCACCCGATCCGTCGGGACCTTCTCCGGGTGGCCGACCATGTGCATCAAGGTGGGGAACCAGTCGGTGATGTGCATCATCTCATCCGACGTGCGAGGCTGAATTTTACCAGGCCAACGAATGATGCCGGCGGTCCGGTTGTTTCCCTCCGAGGTTGAAAAATACCCGCCCCGCCAGTGGCCGGAGGCGCCGCGATTGCCGGGCCCATGGAACGAGGTGTCCCGCCCGTTATCGCCCGCGAAGATCACGATGGTGTTTTCACGCAACCCCAGAGCATCGAGCTTGTCCAGCAAGACCTTGAAGTCACCGTCGATCATCTGGACGCAGTCCCCGACGGCACCGCCGTTCGAGGAGTGCTCATATTCTTTCCGAGGCAGCACTGGGAAGTGAATATTGGAGTGGTTGAAATAGATGAAGAAGGGTTTGTCCTTGGCCTTCGAGTCCTCCATCCATCGCCCGGCCTTATCCAGGAATTCGAGATCAATGTTTCGCCGGACCTCTTTGTCCAAGACCTTCATGTGCCGCAAGTCCCCTGTGGCTTTGGACTCCAACATATGCTCGGGCTCAAATTCTTCCTTTTTGAACCACGGGTCATCAGGCCACGCGGCTACGTCCCAAGTGCCAGCGAGGCCATACCAATAGTTGAATCCCTTATCCGTGGGCAACCGGCCGACGTCCTCGCCCATGTGCCATTTACCGTAGCAGGCACTGTTGTAGCCAAGCTCCTTCAACTTATCCGCGATGGTCACTTCCCACGCCACCAAGCCCGCACCAGGCAACGCCGTGGTGCAACCTGTGCGAACCGAATACCGGCCGGTCATCAAGGCAGCACGACTTGGCGTGCATTGCGACTCAACGTTATAGTTGGTCAGCTTCAGACCTTCAGCCGCAAAGCGATCCAAGTTTGATGTCTTCGCACCCAGCGGATAGGCGCCGCCATAACAGCCCCAATCACCGACCGAGGTGTTGTCAACGTGGAAGTAAAGGATGTTTGGTTTCTTGTCTGCCGTTTGCGCAGAGGCAGCGTCGATGAACCCCACCATACAAAGGAACGCGACGGCGAGGATTGTGTTGGTTTTCATAAATGAATTCCTTGGGTGTTCGCTTGGTTAACAATCTTTCAGCCGACTTTGATCGCTCGAATCGACTTCGATCGCTCACCTATTCCAGGACGGAGCTCCCCGTCGTTTTTCGTTAGCAGGCTTTTCAAGTAATCCATGATAGCCTGCCATTTATTGTTCTCCAGCGACGACGTGCCGAGGTGGCCTAAATCGAACGCATATTTGTCAAAAGACGCAAGTTTTGCAGATCGAGCAGTATCGACCGATTGAGGAGCTGAATTTTTGGCCTCGAAACAGGCACACACACTGGTAAACCTTGAACGCCGAGACTTGCTGCTCTTGGCTGTTTACATTAACGCGTGGATCTCCAGGGGTTTGCGACGATTCTTGCGCCCCGCCTCGACTCTCTAGTTCGAGGAGCCATTCACAGGGTCCGGAAGCAACCATGGAGGTTGGCCGCGCACCCCGGGAACAACCCTTTCGAACTCTCTGACTCTCTCGTTAACTAGCGCCACTCCTTAACAACCCGGTTGCTCTCGGACCCCGAGAGAAAGTTGTGGAACGGCGACCGGAGGGTGAACGTTTTCTCTGATTCTACGCTCTGCAGATTGCCACGACATTCCGGACAAAGATGCGCGAGTACTCGCCACCTGCTGTCGCATCGAGATTAAATTTCCACCTCGCTCCGGTCACCCCAGGACCGGTGCGTCGGAAGACTGTTCAATGGGACAGGTTGGGCGACGTTCGTCGAACGAAGAGTGTTATCGCGGAGTGGCTTCACCCAAATGGGATCATGTCGGCGTGACGGATCTAACTTTGTACTGAAGCCAAATCGGCTTTTCGATGTGACTGTGCGTCACGCTGACGCTTTTGGAAGCAATGGCCCGACAATCGGAGTGGGGAGAGTCGCAAAACTCGTTAGCGTTGCGATGGCGGGTCGATTAACCGTAGCGCTCCCGCAACGAATGGACTAGTCATAGCCGCCGCTGTTGCTGCAACCTGACCCGCTACCGCTGCGACTGCGTCTGGTGTCTCTAATGAAATTGCGTTGATGCTCTCGCCGAAGGCTTCGATGTCCCTCTTCGCGTCCTCAAATCCTGTCACGAGGACGTCTTTGGCGGTTAAAGGTGGTCTCGCCTCTAGCGTTACCGGAGTGCTTCTTATCGTCTCGACTTCCTTTTTGAAGTTCTCCGGTAGATTTCCGACTACGTCGGCAACAGATGGTTTTCTGTCGACCTCTCCTTCGACTCGAATCTTGCTAATCGTCTCGACTGCGTCGGCCACTTCATACCGTTTTTAGTCACGAGGTAGTCGCTTGAAGGGTGACAACCTTCACGTCTCTGGACAGCGAATGAAGCTTCTCGATAGCTTCGTTTGCGACCGCGTACGCTTCGTCTAGTTGCTTGCGGTTCTTCTTGGTTGCCGGAATCGCAATGATTTCCAGCTTCACCACGTCCAAAACGGCGATTGCATCCTCAGCCGCGTCAAGTAATTCGATACTCATATCACGTACCTCCAGCCCGCTACATAGAATCCCCATCAAGCCTACGGGCCTGACTTGGCGGGGATTCTGCTAGCTTGCTGAACTTCGTTTCTGCTTTACAGATTGGTTCTTACGCTGAACCGCTTCGATAGCAGTTGTTATGTTTCGCTTGGCGTAGACCTGAGTCGTGCTGACCTTCGAGTGTCCCATCAGCGCTGCTGTGACTTCTAGGTCCTCAACGCTGTTTATCTCCATCGCGAACGCATGGCGTAGCTTATTCGGGCTCCAATGAGGTATCCCGTTATCCGCGCACGCTCTCAATATCGCCTTCGCGTACACACTAGGGTCGTAGGACTTCCCCGGCTTTCTTGAAGGGTTTCGCTTCTTGTTCGATCCTGGAGCATTTCCACAGCTTAGCGCTGTCTCCCTTGCTTCGTGGTTAGCAGCTCGGCGCTTCTTCTCAGAATCACAAGGTCGGAACAGACAATCGTTTTCACCGCGAAGTAGGTACGGCCTGAGAATGTTCTGGGACTCAACACCGATAACGAGGAACCGCTTCTTCCCGTGGTGGGCTGTCTTATGCTTGAGTATCTGCGCGATCCACACGCCATGGGACTCCTCACGGCTTCGGTCGATCATCGCAGGCGTAAGCTGGCATAGCTCCCCAGGTCGACAGCCTATATCCAACTGGACCCGCACCATATCCGCGATGGTTTTCGGCAAGTGTGGAAGCGTTGCTTCGACCGTCGCAATATCTACCGCGTCGACCCCTTTACCCTCAGGGGCTGTCGTCCTTCCTGGCTGGAGGTGCTGGACCTTGGACAGCGTTTCGTGAACCGACGCAGGGATTAGCTCCTCCTCAGCCGCCCAACTAAAGACCTTCTTCATCCTCGACATTAAGTCGTTCACGTACTTGCGACTAGGAAGCGTCTCAAAAGTCGAAGCCTTGGGACCTCGTAGCTTTCCGTCCATAACGTACTTCCGACAAGCCTTGAACTGCTTTGGACCGAAAGCGACTGCATCGGTACTCCCGTAGAGTTCCACTAGGGGGCGTACCGCTAGCATCACGAACTCGTAGGTCTCGGGACTGGACTTGTACCAGCCCTTCGCGTGCTTCTTGTACGCAGCAACGACTTCAACAATAGAAATGTCTTCGGGGACCTTGTCGAAGTTCGCAGAACAATCTGACGCGATGTACTCGCTTAGCAGACGACGATACATCTCTTTGGACTCTTTAGACCCGTGGGGCCCAAGTAGATAGTCCTTACCGCCAAAAGTTACTCTTGCCTGTCCTGAGGAATGTTCTCGGTACGACGGAACTCTCATCGCGCTTGCTCCTAGTTTTGAAGAAATCGGGAAAGTTCCCGTTTCTCTACTAGACGTAACCGCGAAACAAAACGTACCAAAAACTGTTTTCACCAATAAAAACATTGGTAAAACGGACAGTGGACGATACTGGACTCGAACCAGCGACCCCCACGATGTCAACGTGGTGCTCTAACCAACTGAGCTAACCGTCCTTTTGTGTCTTACGTTTCGCTTTTCAGATGAAACACGAATGAATTCGGCTGACGAGGAGCAAGACTTGAATATGTTGTTCACAAGTGGCGAAATCGTCAAGAGGTCGTTCGAAGAGAGTGCTCAATGAGAAAAAAGAGACTTGTTAATCAAAAATCTAGCGAATCAGCGTTGACGCACCGGTTCCCGTTAGTCGATACTTTGGGGAATATAGACTCACCGCGCCATTTGCGGTGTTCACGCCGATTTGGGAAGCCGTTCGTAAATTTACGGTTGAGCATCCCGCAATGGTGGTTGGTACTTTTTCCTTACTATGAGGGTTTTGACAATCGAGAGGATTCAGACACGCGTTAACTCGCAAATTCGTATTTCACCCATTCGGGTTATTGATCAAGAGGGTGAACAGCTTGGTGTGATAACCACCGACGAAGCTCTCAATCGAGCGCGGGATGCAGGTTTAGACCTGGTGGAAGTGGCTCCTAACGAAAAGCCGCCTGTCTGTCGTATTATGGACTTTGGAAAGTACAAATACGAAAAGAGTAAGAAAGTCGGTGGCCAAAGTCACCAGACCAAAACCAAGGAAATCCGTTTGCGACCCAAAACTGGTGATCACGATATCCAAGTGAAGGTGAATCAGGCAATTAATTTTCTAAAGCACAAAGATAAAGTGCAAGTGATGGTTATCTTCCACGGTCGCGAAATGGCACACATTGACGAAGGCCGACGCGTTATGGAGAACGTCCTCAAAACTCTTAGCGAGTACGCTAAAGTCGAACAGCAACCCCTTCAGCAGGGAAAACGCATGCTTGCGATGTTGGCACCGAAGTAGTTTTACGAGTAGCTCTTGGCTGAGATGTGACAAGCCTGTTTTGATGATAGTTGCCATCTGTACTTGGTAGACGGGACAACGGTCCAATCCTACTGTGGAACGGAGTCGCAATTTTGTGAGGAGAGATTTCCTTGCAGCTTGGCGGACTATTCGACTGCTTTGATACTCACTTTTGATACTCACTGCAAATGGAAGTTGAGCAGGCGCTGATTATGCGCAACGTTCTGTTACGGATAAAGGTTCATCGCGGGCCTTGCATTTTGGCCGTTTTTTGTAAACGTGCGCAGTTAGTAATTCATTGTGATTTTATCAGATCGTTGAATAATATTCAGTAAAAAAGTAGCTTCGCAACACTACTCTGGTTGGCGTAGCCTGCTCGGTCGAAATATACTTAATAGCCAGGCGGTGAGACGGTACGTGTCGGTTCGACTGCTGGCTTGAATAGATCGACGTCTTTCTTAGGGAAATACATGACATTGGCTAACCTACGCGTTGTCCAGGGAGCCGATCGCGGCCGAGTGTACTTGGATCTCAAACTTCCCTTCACCGTGGGGCGTGAAGAAGGTAATGCAATCCAACTGAATGATGAGCGTATCAGTCGATTTCATATTAAGGTCCAAGAAGACAATCAGTACATTGTCTTGACTGATCTAGATAGCACCAACGGAACCCGAGTAAACGGTCAGGATTGCCAACTCCGGATTTTGAGATTTGGTGATTTAATCGCAGTTGGGCGAAGTGTGCTTCTCTACGGCACGCGCGAACAAATTACCGAGCGGGTGCAAGAATCTATAACTGCGATTGAAGCAAACGCGGACTTTCAAAGCTCGAAAGCGAAAGACCCTTTAGATTTCGAAGTCGATGGCAGCCAAAGCGTGATGCTTATGCTTTCGAGCAGCATTCCGCAGCCCAAAATCCCAGAACGGCTAACGCCAAGCCAAGCAGCTCAACTTGCAGAATTACTCGAGCATTTTCATGGTCAGCTTGGCACGGTTATCGAGTCGCCTAAGACTCCCGAGCATGCGACAACGGTGAAGCTGGACATTGCAACGTGGCAACTCATGATTCAGATGTACGCAAGGCTGAGCGAATTGATTAGATCAGTTGCTGAACCTGAACTATAAAAAACCTTGGTGTTTCTTTCTGATTAAAAATCAAGGTTTGTGTGCGTAGCGGATGTCGTAAGGCATCTGAAAAAATCAGCTGTCTCGATTGTTTTCAACTGCTTTAACAGACAGCTGTCTTCATTGACAGCTGAACTCTTACGAATTCAGCTACCCTGAAATCAAAGCTAAACAAACGTGTTAGTCCAAAATCTTGGCGTTCGTTATCAGTCGAAGGAATTCGAAGTTACTTTTAAACTTCCCAAGTTGGGTTGTAAGCTGTTCCATCGCTTCGACGGGATGCATCGAGTTGAGTGTTCGACGGATCATGGTTACAGCGTGCAGTGTTTCCGGATCGTGAAGCAATTCTTCTCGACGTGTACCCGATTGAGTGATATCGATTGCAGGCCAAACGCGGCGGTCTGATAGTTTTCTATCGAGCACCAGTTCCATGTTGCCTGTTCCCTTGAACTCTTGGAAGATCAGTTCGTCCATGCGGGAGCCAGTGTCAACAAGAGCTGTGCCAACGATCGTTAAGGATCCGCCTTCTGCAAACGATCGAGCTGTCGCAAAGAGCTTCTTTGGGATATCCATCGCCTTGATATTCACGCCGCCCGACATCGTTGGACCGCTATTGCCGACCCATTTATTGAAGGCGCGGGCAAGTCGAGTAATCGAATCAAGGAGCAAGAAAACGTCCTGCCCCATTTCGGCCAAACGTTTGCAGCGATCAATCACAAGCTGGCTTAGGCGTACGTGAGAATCGACATCTTCATCGAGCGAGCTAGCGATGACTTCACCGTTAGTAACGCTGCGCCGCATGTCGGTTACTTCTTCAGGACGCTCATCGATAAGCAAAACGATGAGCTTGAGTTCCGGATAATTTTCCGAGATACCTCGGCTGATATTCTGTAGCATTATTGTCTTGCCCGTTCTAGGCGGAGCAACAATGAGGGCTCGCTGTCCGCGCCCTAAAGGGGCGAGCAGGTCGATCACGCGATTGGTGAGAGGTTGTTGACCGACCTCGAGTTTCAGCCAACGATCTGGGTTGACCGCAGTTAAAGTATCGAAGCTTTTGACGTTAATGTACTCCTCAGGCGGCATACCTTCGACATCCAGAATCTCCTTGATCCTAGGACCTTGTTGTCGCCGCGCATGTACCATATTGGCACGGACGATTAACCCTTGTCGAAGACCAAACTTTTCGATCATTGTTCCGGGAACGAATGGATCGGTGCGTTCGCGGGAATAATTGTTGGATGGGCTACGCAAGAATCCATATCCATTGGGATGCATTTCCAGCATCCCCACGAACTCCTTGGTGACTTCTTCCTCACCGACCGTTGCATCGCCCACGGCACCTTCGCCTGGGAGATCCTCGGTTGCTGCTCCAACAGCTGCGCCCGGTCGAGCACCACCGCCTTGTGGGCGACGGAATCCACCCGGTCGAGATCTGTTTGATCGAGGCCGGCCTCCGCCGTTGCCTCCTCCACCGCCAGAGCCACCCGACGAATCATCAGAACCACCGGGATAACGAGAACGATAACGCTTCTTCTTGGGCATTGAGAAAATCCGAGACCAGGACCTATAGCTCGTCGTATTGAATTCCTACAAGCTTGATCAAACAATCAAACTCGCGTTAATTGTATCGGCGATTGCCGAAACATTGGAATAAAACACCTAGCGAGCAAACAAAAAACACCTAAACAACCGAACAATCCGTGCGGGTTTGGGTGCAGACCAAAATGCATAAATGTAAAAAAATCAATCCGATATCAGAGCGGACCAAGACCAGACGATCAAAGTCGGCCACAAAGTTGCCGGACTGAATTACCCACAACTGTCAACAATCAAATGCGACAGTTATTCTCCGCAGCTCGAAATCATCGGTGACGCGGGAAAATTTTCGGATCCAAATCGAGAGTTATGACACTGTCATCTCTTTGGAATCCACAACATAGAACTTGCTAGGACTATCATGTTCACCAATCCAACGGTGTCTGTCAAGTCTAATAAACAGAATTGTAGCTAGTCGAGATTGTTTTATCAAGATAACCGCTCCTATCGATAAAATCCGGTCAAGTTGCAGATCTTAAGCGGTCGATCTTGTTTCGTAGTGTACTTTCGTCCGCTTTCAAGCTTGAGTTTCAGCATGACTAACTTAGCAATTCGATTCCTGTTGGTTGCTGTTCTTGTGTACGTTAGCTCGAGCACGAAAATTGTCGGCGCACCGTCGATCCCATGGGACGATGACCTGGGGGCTGCTTTCCAGCAATCAGCAATATCTGGTAAGCCTATTATGCTTCACTTTTACAGCAATAACTGCCCGCCATGTAAGATGCTTGATACAAGGGCATTTAAAGATGAGAAGGTAGTTGCAGCTCTTTCGGAACAGACCATACCGCTGAAGATCAATGTCGATAATCAACGAAGCGTTGCCGATCGATATGAGGTTACGAGATGGCCAACGGACGTGTACTTGCATCCAAACGGTGACGAGATTGGAAGATCCGTTAGCCCGCAAGATCCGCTGAAATACTGCGAGCTTGTAAATCGAGTGAGCTCGGTCAACCGCGGCTGGATTACTGAGCGAATTGCGTCGCAAAACGCAATCGCTAGCGGCCAACCAAGCAGCCTTGCTTCCTCCGGAGCATCTGACAACGCGACGCCTGCTGCAACGCTCGCGGCACTGAATTCAAGCGTAAATTCAAATATAAGTACAGCTGCTGATCACAACCAAAGAGCAACCGCACCAAGAACCGCGAAAGCTTTGTTGGTTAACGACGCAGAATCATCGGTGGCAAACAATTCCATCCATGGTCGATCCGTGGTAACCAAGAGTACGACATTTACAACTCCCGCACCAAGCTCCCGAACAGAATCAAATCCTTACTGTGCTCCAGTTCTTGCGCCCGATGGTGCATCTTCGATGCAGTGCAACTCGGGCGTTGAGCCGAGTGCAGATTCCGTTCAAGCACAAATGGTTGGTTTCGCTCGTGAGACAAGTCAAAACCGATACGCACAAGCGAGTGCGCGACTTGGAGGTGTGATGAGCGAGGACATAACTCCAGCGATGGATGGTTACTGTGCCGTTACGCTTCGTACGCAAGGTGCTTGGGCAGCAGGAAGTCCGCAGTTTGCAATTAAGCACCGCGGTCGAATCTATCATTGCGTAAGCGAAGAAGCTCGCCAAATGTTCCTAGCGCAACCCGACTTCTACAGTCCAATACTCAGCGGTTACGACATTGTGCACTTCTGCGAGACAGGCAAACTGGAGCCTGGACGCCGAGAATTTGGTTGCGAAAGTGGCGGGCATATCTTCCTTTTCAAAGATGCATCCACATACGAAACATTCCGAGCCCAAGCACTGCTTTATCTTCAGCAAGTCTCCGGTGCGAACGGCTCGGAGCTTGTCGCCAATACGATTGAAAGTGATACGCTGCGTCGATAGTTGCAGGCGTTTACGATTGGTAGGTCGTTACGCTTCGGGCCGTCAAAACGACAGTGAATTGTGCTACACTTCAGTCAATCGCGTTTCATCTTGAGTCGCGATTGATTCAATATTGAAATGTGGCTTTCAAAAATGAGCGACCCGCAAAATATTCCGGATGGTTTGTCTCTTGCAGAATGCTTAGAGGTAGCGATTGCTGCGTCGCGAGCTGCGGGAAAAAAGATCGTCGACATGCTCTACTCGGCGGAGGTCCATGAGAAATCTTCAAAGGACCTTGTCACAGACGCGGATATAGCAGCTCAAGCGATCATTTTTGAAGTTATCCTTGCTCGTTTTCCGAACCATCAATTTGTAGGTGAAGAGGGCCCGCCGCCATCGGGACTGATGAAACCTGAGCCGATGGCGCTAGCCACGGGTTTCGACTTTGCCACATCTTGCCAGATAGCACCCGAGGCTAGCGTCTACGGCTCAGAAAAAATGCCCTTATCTTTACCCCAGCCGCTAACGGGAATCAAGTCTGCCGACCCCCCTCCCGAAATCGTATCAAGTATTATCCCTCCTAATTGCTGGTGTTGGGTCGTGGATCCGATTGACGGGACAGCGAATTATGTGCATAGGTTCCCCAATTTTGCAGTATCCATCGCACTAGTCCGAGACGGGACTTCTTATGTCGGTGTCGTTTATGATCCTATGGCCGACGAGCTATTCTCTGCAGTTCTTAGCGAGGGAGCTCGTCTGAACGCTCAGCCCATTCACTGCAGTGGGTGCAAGCAAATCGATCGAGCGCTCATCGCAGCCAGCTTTCCACCTAATGTCCAACGAGGCTGTGTCGAAATCGAACAGTTTATCGAGGTGCTTGTTGAAGCACAAAGCCTTCGACGACTTGGGTCCGCAGCACTCAATCTGTGCTATGTCGCGTGTGGCCGCTTGGATGGCTATTGGGCTGGAAAAGTGCGATCTTGGGACGTCGCAGCAGGCATACTTATTGCCGAGGAAGCGGGTTGCAAGCTGACCCGCATGAATGGAAGTCCGTTTGTTCTAAACTTAGGCGATCTCACCGTTGCATCTTCTGCTCCGCTTCACGCGGAGCTTCTTGGATGCCTGAATCGTGTTAGTTAGCCTTGCATGCCAAGCGAATCTACGATCATCTTGGTGAACCAGCTAGAAACACTAATGTTAGACTCGCCGTTCCAAGACCACATGTTTCGAACGATGTCGGTGATGAGTATCCCAGACATCCCCATGAAGATCACGATGCACAAGAGTGTCGCGACTTGCCAGCCGGCAAGCGGAACCTCTGGAAGACCTCGATACGCACCGGCTGCCGCTCCAACAACGCCACCGGTCGGGACTCCAAATGCATCCCCATCACCTTCGGTGTAGCTTCCGCCTTCACCGGCGTCTTCTGAATCTCCGAATGGATCCGACGAACGAGCACCGGTAAGCGGATCGCCCATCTCGGTAGAGTCTTCGATTTCAATAACTTGGGATCCGCTGTCTTCCTCAATCTCGATCCCGCCGGAGGGCGACAGTTGGAAGTCTTCAGCCGCTGCGAAGTCAATTCCGCTGATACCGGAGCCGACTCCGCTCTTCGGATCACTGCCGCCGACATCACTTCCGGAGCCTTCGCTACCCAAGTCGAGGCCCGAAATTCCTGTTCCTGCGAGATCCAGCGGTTCGTCCTCCAGCGATAGTCCGCTGTCAGAGGGACTCATTAAGTTGATGCCTGAATCTGCCGACAAACCCAGGTCGCTACTGCTGCCTAATACTAAGTCGTCGTCTTGATTGGAAAACTCTAGCCCTCCATCAAGTTCAATCGCGCTATCGCTATCATCACTGCGAACTAAGTCAGGTGTTCCTCCAATATCAGATGTCTGAAGTCGAAGATCCGAACCTGCTAGAACGTCTGAATCGTCGCGTGAGGGAGATTGTTTCTTGCTTCCGGACGAACTACCTGTTGGTTCAACGGACAGTTCTAGATCGCTGCCTGGTCCGAGCGATTGAGAGCTCGCGTCGATTTCCATTTCGCCGCTGTCATCGTCCGAAAGCCCGAGAAGTTCATCATCATCTTCGGCAAATCCTCTCAGAGGCGGAGTCTGAGAAGCACGATTAACCAGCCTGACGCCACTGCCGCTGCTTGGATCTGGCACAAGCGTGACGTCACTACCAAGTTGCAACGCTTCGCTATCTTCTTCGGATGGCTCAAGGGACAAGTCGCTTTTGCCAGAATTTGTACCGCTCAACCCTGCGCCGATTTTGCCTGAGAGTCCGCTTAAACCGGAACGCTCCGATAGCAAAATCGATGACCCGCCGGCATCTTCGTCCAGAACGTCACCGCTTCGCTCTTGAAGTACACGTTCGATTTCGTCTGCTTTAAACTTCCAGCTTGAACCGTCTCGGAAACCAAAAATCTCTCCGCGAGATCTCAGTTCCACTAAGGTTTCGGGGGTCATATTTAGCAACTTGGCTGCTTCGTCCAAGGATACGTAAGTGGCCATAAACAGGAATTCTTAGAATGATGCGAAATGAGAGAAACAGAAGTTGTTTAAGACTAATCGACAGATGACACAGAATCCAGCATCTACCGTTAGAGAACTTCGTAAAGTTCAAGGATTAGTTAAATTATCCCAGATGTACCGAATGTCACAGTGGTAACGTCCCGCACTACGCTCCGCAGTCGCCGCAAGTCCCTTTGAGGAACACAGAATCGATTTGCCTTGGTTTTGCAGGAGCTTTGCCTTTTGTCTTCAACGAAACTTGCACTTCAGGCATGCATTCAACCTTACCACAATCGTTGCACATAAAGTGGGGGTGATCGCCAGGCGAATGTCCGCCAGCTCCCTTGATCTCAAACCTCCAAGCGTGGTCGCCAGCATCGATTCGAGAGAGTAAATCCGACTCGGCTAGCTCAGTAAGAACACGAAAAAGCGTCGATTTATCGAAGCCCATCGGAACCAATTTGTCGGAGATTTCCGCGTGGCTTATTGGCCTTTCTTGAGCACTTAAGTACTCCAAAACAGCTAGCCTAGAAGGTGTACTACGCAGCGACGCGTTCCGAAGAAGTTCTCGGGCTGATTCGACTGTCAACAATTGTGATTTGTTTTTTCGGTCAGTTGATGCCACGGTACGGATCGCCATTCAGGAACAAAATCACCAAAAACAGGACTCCACATGCTATCAAATCTTGCATCAGTATAGCAACGGAACGACGTGAAGACACCCTATTTGTATCGCTGCTGGATTTCTAAGACTAGATCTTAACTTGAGGCGAACGTTTAAAAAAGCTTGGCAGTCGCGGTCATTTTGAAAAGACGCTTAAAGCAACGTGATTCGATCGCAGGACCACTCGCGAGGGTGTTAACAAGAATCCCTCTGGCCAGCTACAGCGAGAAACTCAGTTGCGACTCGCCGTCGTAGATTAAACCAATACAAGAAGCTAACGAAGCTAGGACAGAAGTCCTACTTCTTCTTCTTCTTCTTGTCATCAGCTTCGTCTTCCTTCTTGACCTTCTTCTTTTTCTTCAAGGAGATCTTAGGAACACGAACCTTTGCCATGCCGAGAACTATATTCTCCTCGGTCCATTTATCCAAATCCATGAGGCGCTTAATACGCTCTGCACGGTTTAGAACGTTTCGAGATTTAATAGATCCGGCACGGACCTTCAAGCTTTTATCAAGTGTCATTATCAGAATCTCTACCAGTAAACCATTAGGAGGGGAGATTGTATCGACCCGCGCCAAAGCCCACAAGTCGGGAACGTGACGAAATGCAAAACTCCTTAACTCGATTCGCCAGCCTCATTGCGTCCTTCTTTGGGCAAGTTTTCTGGATCGACCGGATCGCTTGGTGTTACTCCCGGCTTTTCTCCCAGTTTTTCTTGCGGCGTTCGAAAATGAGGCTTAGGAATGGCCGACGATCCATGATAGGAGCGAGAACCCGGAAAAACCTCTCGCCTAATGGACGCATCTAAATCATCCTGGCCTTGCTTGGCCTCGTACCAAGCGGGTGAAGAAGCACCATCCGCCGCAAACCCGGCATCAAAAAGCAGCGGTTTGAACTCATCCGAGTCCAGGCTCGAATGCTCATGCTCATGCTCATTATCATGATCGTGATCGTGTGAATGATCGTGATCGTGTGAATGATCGTGATCGTGTGAATGATCGTGATCGTGTGAATGATCGTGGTCGTGGGTGTGGAAGTGTGGCTCGGTTTCGGTGTGCCAATCTTCAGTCCAATCCGCTGGCAATTCATTGCGGGGGGAGTGCACGGCATTGCTTTCCGAGTCTTCGTGTTCAGTTTCTTCCATTTTATACGAGGCTGATTTGACTCTGGTTGGAAGTTCGTCTTGAGTCGCACCAAGTTCAGCGTGTGTGAATTCCCATTGCCGAATCGCTTCGCCGAAGACCAGGGCGAGTCGCAATTGATGTCGAATCGCAATCTCTCGGCAATCGTCATACTCTGGGGAGAAATCGGAGGTGCCGTCAGGTCTTTTGGAGACTTTGCCGCGAACGACCCCCCACGGAGTATCCACTTCGATGCTCGCTCTAGGGAGCGTGGTTCGGTGCCTTTTGGAGTAGCGAATGCCCAGGGTTCCCGTTTGGTCGAAGAGGATTTGTTCCGCAGTCGCGCGGTCCTCCGGGTGGATCAGGACGGACAACAAAGTCCCTGGACGGCCCTTCTTCATTTGGACAGGAGTGGTGAAAACGTCTAATGCACCTGCTTGTAACAAAAGCTCGCTTGCAAACCCAATCTGCTCGCCGGTTGTGTCATCAAGATTGGTTTCCAGGAAAAGGACTGACTCGTCGGAGTTGGAAGACTTAGGCTTAGATCTGACGGCCGAACCAATTAATAGTCGAAGCATATTGGGTTGCTTCGGAAGGTCTTTTGTACCGGCTCCGTATCCGATTCGTTCCCACTGCATCGCAGGGACCGGCCCGAAACCGGTAACGAGTTCAGCGAGAATGGCGGCTCCTGTTGGAGTAGTAAGTTCTGCTTGAATGCTGCTGGCAGCTATTGGAACACCGTAAAGGATTTCGGCAGTCGCAGGAGCGGGCACGCTGACGATTCCGTGTGCTATTCGGATTTTTCCGGTGCCAACAGGAACAGGAGCGGAATAAGCGATTTCAATTCCCAGCGATTCCCACGCGACGGCGACCCCAACGATGTCCGCGATCGAGTCGATTGCGCCAACTTCGTGGAAATGGACTTTTTGAATATCAGTTCCATGAACCTTAGCTTCCGCAACGGCGATCCGATAAAAAATGGCGTTCGCTAGCTCCTTCGCACGTGGCGAAAAATCCCCCTTGGCGACCATCGCTTGAATGTCTTTGAGGTGACGATGCGCGTGCTCTGGAGGGTGGTTGATGGCTAACTGAGTTGCCCGGAAGCCATTTTTCTTGACCTGGCTAGTTGAAAGCGTCACATGCGACAGGCCCATCGAGTCAATCGCTCGTTGCACAAGATCGAGACTCGCACCCGCGTCGAGCAGTGCTCCCAGGGTCATATCCCCGCTTATGCCACTGAAGCAATCGAAGTAGGCAATTTTCATAAGATGTCTAAGGATTTTGGTGTTGTGGAATCGAGAAGGATCTCTATCATAGTCAACCCGAGGTAAGATGACTCCCAGATTGTGGAAGATCCAATCTCGTTAGATAAATAGTTTTCGTACTAGTTTGGAAGATATCATGAAGGTTGTATCCTCAATCGGCGCACTAAAGTATCGTCACCCTGACTGCCAAGTGGTTCGACGTCGCGGCCGGATTTACGTTATTTGCAAAAGTAATCCACGATTCAAGGTTCGACAAGGCAACGCCAAAAGCAAGCGAACCAAGCGCTAAAGGGCTCGAGTAGCATTTCGCTAGGTATTCTTAGATTCTATAGTTTGGGATCACTGTTCCGAACGATTTGCAGGAAAGGAGCCCCACTGCTAACCATTGTCGCGGTGCGGGCATTTAGTCGGTGAGAGATAGCTCCGGTTTAAGCATTTCAAAGATGCTAGATTCTATGCTTTGCGAAAACACCCAACCTAACGAGTTGTCGGACGGAATTTTGGCCCCATGTTCCGAATCTTTGGCTTTGCCGCTCCCGTTTATGGACTTCCGTCAAGGTCCGTCGGCCTGTATCCATGACGATTAAAAGAGTCCGTGGCAATAATTCAGCCACCACAAAATGTGGAACATTTGCTCTGAACCGGTAGTGGCAAGTGGCATAGTTTCTGCGTCTAGCTTACAATCCGATAAGCAAGTCGGTTTCCTAGACCGAGTTTGACAAGTGCTTATCTCGCGATTTTAAGACAAAAACTTTAGAATTCGTGAGTGCATGCAAACATCAAACAGCCCCTACCTTTCCGTCCTTGGAGTAATGTACGAATGAAGAAGATTCTGTTCAGTGTCGCTGCCATCATGATTTTCGGCAGTTCTATCTCGACCCCAGCTTTCGCAATCAAACAATTCGGCGATGCTTGGAAAGTTTATTACTCAGATACGAGCAAAGATGATGGCTTCAAGAAGCTAGTCGCCGATGCCAAGTGCAATGTTTGCCACATCCAAGGTGAGAAGAAGACCAAGCACAATCCATACGGCGAAGAAGTTGAAGAGCTTCTGAAGAAGAAGGACTTCCCTGCCGATCGATTCAAGAGCGAGCCTGAAAAGTGCAAGGAAGAGATCGAAGCTGCTTTCAAGAAAGTCGAAGCTGCCAAAGCCAAAGACGGAAAGACTTACGGAGAGAAGATCAAGGCTGGTGAACTCCCAGGCGGAGATATCGAAGGCAAGTAATTGCTTTTAGATTTTCAGATAACTCGAACCTGATTTAAACTTTTTCGCGTTCGAGACGATTTGCTCAAAAAGACCTCACGTGTCGTCGTCTCGAATGCTCTCTGGAAAGTGGTTCGATCGGTTTAATTAATCAAAATCGATAAGTTCGAATTTCATTCTACAGTGACCGGTGACTTTTCTGTTTTCAAAGCCGCATGAAGTTTTGCGGTTATAATTCAAGCGACAAATTCAGAGATACCGTTGGATGGGACCATCGTCCCGTTCAGATATTCGTTTTGGACAATGGTTCCAAACTGCAACTGGTGTTTTTAAACCTGCCGCTCGCCTAAGCAAATGGTAGATTTCAAGTCAGACTTTGCTTGAATCAATAATTGGCCCTCCTAGACTTACACTCCTATTTTACTCTCCTAGATTTTTGACAAGGAACTCTTTCATGAGATCGATCTTTTGGTTGTTGTTGTTGGTTGGTGGAAGCCTGATGACTTCGGCCGCGGACTGCGTGGCACAAGAGTCCATTCCACAAGCAGATTCGATTTCATTGTTCGATGGCAAGTCCTTGACCGGCTGGAAGATCAATGAGCACCCTGAATCTTGGAAGGTTGAAGACGGTGCAATTGTTTGTTTCGGTGAACGCAGTCACTTGTTCTACGAAGGCGATGGAAAGCCATTTAAGAACTTTCATTTCAAGGCCGACGTAAAAACTACTCCTGGTAGCAATTCCGGTATCTACTTTCACACGAAGTACCAAGCTGAAGGTTGGCCCAAGTACGGATATGAATGCCAAGTCAACATTACTCAACGCGATCCCAAGAAGTCTTCGGGGCTCTATAGTGTGAAAGATGTCTCTGATCCTCCGGTGAAAGACAATGAGTGGTATACTCAAGAGATCATTGTTCAGGGAAAGAAAGTCACTCTCAAACTCAATGGTCAAACTATGGTTGAGTACACAGAACCTGACAATCAACCCTCCTTTTCGACTAGCTTTGAACGCCGTCTCGGTGAAGGCGTGTTTGCCCTGCAAGCGCACGACCCAGCAAGCAAGGTTTACTTCCGGAACCTTTCGGTCAAGCGTCTCCCGGATTAAACCTCTCGCATGACTAGTTTGGATCGATCAGTTCGGAGTAACTCTTCAAGTTTTGTGTCGCTGCGCACTGGTTTTCGAATCGCTTCGAAGATTTTTGCAGGAGTGATATTATGTTGCGTTGGGCTGCTGCAAGTTTATGCTGACGAATCATCCAAGCTTGCATCCCTCGATGGCGAACGCAATGAAAACCCGCTCCAAGAAAATGCGTACCAAATCACGAACATCCAAATTGGTTTGAACCAAGTTTGGAAAGTTGGGTACCCATCCCGATTTGCTTTTGATTTGTTGGATGTATCCCAGGATTCAATTGCCGAACCGTTGGGCATCGCAGTCATTTCAACCGTGGATGGAGAAGGCGTTGGTGTTGACTATGTCGTCCCAATATCGCGTGAGCGTTGCTACCCAGTCGTAGTAGCAGGTCAAAAGCGTTTACGCTTCGAAACCACGGTTGTTCACGGACGCGCCAACCGACCGATACGACTCTCAATCAAAGATGCGAAATCAAAAGCCGCTGCTAGTTTGGTCGTGGTCGGGCACAAGGATTTAACGATCGAAGGAAACGGTAAAAGCGTTTCCCTCGATCAAGAATTGCGAGGAAAAGTACTGCCTGCAACTCAACCATGGGTCGTCGGTATCGGAAGCGATTTGGCGTTAGACCAAGTCGCTCAGCAATCCGCTCAAGGCCGCTTGCCATCGTATATGAGTACGGAACTGCCCGATGGACTGATGCTGCCGAGTTACTTTGATTCTTTTAATGGGATCGATTTGCTGGTCTTGCCGACAAATCCGTCGAGCATCATCGATTCGATGACGACCAAGCAGCAGAATGCATTGCGAGATTGGGTGCGAATGGGAGGTCACTTGCAAGTCTGGGCGGGGGCAAATGCGAGTCGTATTCCCGAGTGGGTTTGGCTTCGCGATTTGATACCAGCACAAATACAAGGTGTTGCACCGGAGAGCGATCCAGGCACGATTGAATCGTTCCTTTCGTCTCAAGTGCAACTGGGGCGGTTGACGCTTGGTCGCTTTAGTGTTCGAGATGGTATCGTGGACTTGATTGATCGAACGAAGCTTCCGCTGATTATTCGAGGAGCTTATGGACTAGGCCAAGTACAGATTTGCGCAGCCGATTTGAATCAAGAGCCTCTCGCAAGTTGGCCTGATCGCAAGTTGCTTGTCGAGAAGTTGTTGCTCGATTCGATTGACTCGCCTAGAAAGATACAGACTGGTTCCTCTTCGCAAGTTGCTTTCGTTGGCTATGACGATATGGCAGGGCAATTGCGATCTTTTCTCGACGTCTTTCCTTCTGTCCAAAGCGGTAACCTTCTTGCAGTCGCTGCCGTGATCGCACTTCTGGTTGCTCTCATTGGTCCGCTCGACTACTTCGTTATTCAAAGAATACTTCAAAAGCCTACCTGGACTTGGTGGTCGCTTGGGCTGTGGTCTACCATCACGCTTGGGATAGTTGTGGGATTAGTACAATGGTGGAAACCTAATCGTGAGCTACTAAACTCGATTGAAATGGTAGACTTCGATTATTCGACCCGTTCGATAAGAGGCTCCGCGTTCTTGTGTCAGTATGTTGGCAAATCGGGGCGTTATGATTTGGAAGCATCGACTCGACAGCTTATGGTGCCCACGACCGAAGAGCTTCCAGAGACGGAACGAAAGAAGTATCCGAGTGGTCTCCATTGGTTTGGTCAACCAGGTTCAGGACTAGGTGGATTTGACTCAAACGTTCGAACGGATTTTGGGTTTCCCAGTTACCGACTTACACGCGATGGCGGCTTGGACCGGTTGGGGATTCCGACCTCTGGGACGAAAGCTTTGCGAGCCGAATGGAGTTTTTCGGAGCTTCCGGAGTGGCCGAAAAGTCGGTTTGAAGTCGCACTAGGATCCGACTTTTTGGAAGGAAATTGGCTGAATCCATTGTCTGAAGACTTGCTCGAACCCATCTTGATCTATCGCGGTTGGGTTTACCGATTGCCCAGTAAGATACGTAGCGGAAGTACGGTATCAATTTATTCAAGCGATATTCCGAAAGACCTGGGGCGTTATCTTCAACAACGGCAAACTGTCAAGGACAGCGAGAGCGGGCAACCTTGGGATGCCTCGAGTGGTATCTCTGCCGTGCGGCTTTTCGAAATGCTTGGTTTCCACCGGGCAGCGGGCGGAACTGGATATACGGGACTTAGTCATCGTTATTTGAAAAATCTTGATTTTTCCCAACTCGCCTACCTGAATCGGGCGATCATTCTCGGGAGGATCGAGGAGCCCATAGTGGACATCGCCCTAAAGCGAGCCGATGAAAAGCTCGTTGTCCGTAACGCGAATCGTAACTCCTACGTAAGGTTTGTTCTCCCAGTGGAGCAACGTGCGCCCTGATGCCGCTATAATACTGGTCGATCAGTAGGCTAAACAATACCAGTTGTCGTTTGGAACCATTGTCCCGAACGAGCAACCGGACGGGACAATGGTGCCAAACTGCGGCTCTGGAAAATGCCCTTTTCATCACTTCAGATAGACGGTGGGATAAACGGTGACAGGCAGTGGACTTGAATTGACCTGATTGTCCCTTTCCGCCTACGATAACTATGGGGCTCTCAAGGAATATCGATGCTTATGAATAACGGATTTAGTTATTGCCACCTGATGCCAGCTTTACGCGATAGGTGTTGGTTGATTTTGTTGGCGTTCTTTGGAATCTTCTTAGCTTCTACTGGCGTTTCGTCGTCGTTGGTTTTTCAATCGGCAGCAAGAGCCGACGACGGAGCAGATGTCGACGGACTGATATTAAAGAAGAAAGGGACCGGTGGCTTTGGCGGGTTTGGAAGCGGTTCGTTCGGTGGCTTTGATTCCAAGTCGAAAGATTCTTATCGATTCTCAGGCACTTTTAAGCTGGACGAGACTCGCACCAAGGGCGAGATAGCCATTATTTGCAATTTGGATTCCGGCTATTACATCTACTCAGTTACGCAACCCTCAGGCGGACCGATGCGAACCACGATCGCGGTCAAAACTCCATCCATCACTTTAAGCGAACCCTTTCGAAGCGACACTGCACCCAAGGTATCTGAGGGAGAACGCGGCTTTGAAAATGTCAAAGTAGAAAAGCATTTCCAACAAGCCGTGTGGCGAGCCCGCTTCGAATCAACACAGATGATCGATCCAACAAGGGATGAAATCAAGCTTTCCTTGAATGGTCAGGTATGTCGGGACGGAGCTTGCATCCCGCTGCAAAATCAATCGATCATTGCCGTTTCAGCAAATCTCGAGCAGGCTGCTGATTATATTGAAAGCGGGACAAGTATCGATGCGCCTCCAAGCGGGACTCCCCCGCCGAGCCAGGATGTGATTTTAGAGACGCAACTCAGCGCGCCTCCGGGTTCCGGAGTATCTCCTGCTGCGTCGATGCCTTTCCAATTCGCTGATGATCTGGCGATTCCCGGCTTCGAATCAGCATTGCCGGGGACTTTTAAATCCCCCAGGTCACGAGTCAGTTGGCAAATCGCGTTGTCTCCGAATTCAGCCGCTCCGGGAACGATGGCAGAGCTGGTTCTAACGGCCGTTACCGACCCTCCGTTTCATCTTTATGAAGTGCGACCAACCGACACTAATACCGAATCTAGTACGACGATTGCGATCACAGAGAAAAGTGGATTGCGAATGGGAACACCGATTCCATCCGAGCCGCCGACACGCATCGATTTGATTCCGGGAGAGCTATCGATTTCCTACCACGGTCAAAGTGTATCTTGGAGAATTCCAATCGAGATCCCGTCAGGTACCCCAGATGGTGATTATCCGATTGCGGGGAAGGTTGGTTATCAAGCTTGTACAGACAAGTCTTGCGAAGACCCACTCGGACTCCAATTTTCGGGATCGCTTGCAGTTCGCAAGGGTTTGATTGAAGGCCAATCTGCGGGCAAATTCAGCGAATCAGCAAGTAGCTTTCGCATCGAATCCATTCCTCATAGGGAAGCATCGACTGCACCAACTCGCTTGACGTGGATAGACGCAAGCCTGCAAGGTCAGTCACGCGTTAATGCCTCATCCTTGAACGGAGCCGACCTGGAGTCGGGCAAGCCCATCTCTTTAGGAGCCCTGTTTGGATACTTCGCGCTCGCGATGGCGGGTGGATTGGTACTGAACTTGATGCCCTGCGTGCTGCCTGTGATCGGGTTGAAGGTCATGAGCTTTGTTCAGGAAAGCAAGCAGAGCAGTTCTAGCGTATCGATTTTGAACCTCTGGTATGTAGCCGGCATACTAAGTGTCTTTATGTTGCTCGCGACGATCACGGTAGTCGCAAGAGAAGCATTCGGTACGACTTTTGGCTGGGGTAGTCAGTTTGGTTACTTTGGATTTCGTGCAGCGACCACCATACTTATGTTTGCAATGGCACTGAGCTTTCTCGGCGTCTGGGAGATTCCCATTCCTGGGTTTGCAACGAGCCATCAATCAAGCCAATTGATGCGTCGTGAAGGTGCAATCGGAGCATATTTCAAAGGGTTGCTGACTACCGTTTTAGCGACACCCTGTAGTGGGCCAGGGCTTGGTGCCGTTTTCTCGCTTTCGATCGATCAAGCGCCGTGGGTTATTCTGCTGATGTACTTTGCAATCGGTATCGGGATGAGTCTCCCTTACATACTCATTGCGATGAATCCGAGTTTGTTAGCTTGGATGCCTAAACCTGGGCCGTGGATGCAAACACTCAAAGAAGTCCTTGCATTCCCGCTTTTACTCTCCGTGGTTTGGATGCTAACGACCTTTAGCGACGACTACCGAATCGCGATGCTGACCTGTTTGATCTTTGTTTGGTTAGCATGTTGGTGGATTGGAAAAATCCCTCCTTGGTCCGAATGGAATAGAAAGTTTATCCACTGGACTGCCGCTCTATCGGTCGCCATAGCCGGTTGTGCTTTTGCCATACAGTACCTGGGCCCATATAAGAACCTGATCGATTGGCAACCTTACGAAGAGTCCACGTTGGTTTCTTATCGGACCCAGGGCAAGGCAGTCATGATTGACTTTACCGCTCAGTGGTGTGCGAATTGTAAAGTCAATCTTGCAACGGCTATTGAAACGGAGAAGGTAGCCAAGGTCATTCGGCAAAATGGTATCGTTCCGATGATCGCCGACCACACAGAACTTCCCGATCACATTACTCGAAAACTTGAAGAGCTTAAAAGCACCGCCATTCCTGTGCTTGCAATCTACCCAGGTGGACTATCGAGCCCGCCAATCATCATGCGAGATTTGCTAACAGAACAGCAGGTGATCACGGCCCTTGAAAAAGCAATACTCGAAAGAGAAAGTCCTGATACGAGCCCCAATACGAGCCGCCTATCACGTCCGGTAAGCACCCAATCGACTAGCGGAGGCCACTCGCAATGATCGTCAATCACAGAGCTCGAAAGCTACTTCAGTGCATCGTTTTGTTCGGTGCGTCGATAACTTACTTCGCTTGCAATTCGCACGCTGAAGATTCTCCGCCAAGTCGATTTGATCGCACAAGACCTGTAGCGGCAGAGAAAAAAGCCGAACCGGTTGATCCAATGAAAGCGGCTCAGGAGTTGAAGGCTCGCGAAGCCGCCCGCGCCAGGGGTGAGGTCACTTTCGATGATCTGAAATTTGATATCGAAAAGGATGGTGAATTCAAAGAGGGAATGATTACGGATTCTATTAACAAGATGGAAGGAGAAACAATCCGACTACGCGGTTTCATCTTGCCCTCATTCTTGTTTCAGCAAAAAGGCTTCAATCGCTTTGTGCTTGTCCGTGATAACCAAGAGTGTTGCTTTGGTCCCGGTGCTGCTCTTTATGATTGCGTCATGGTCGAGATGGAACCAGGAAAAACAGCCGACTTCACAACGCGTGTGGTTACAGTGAAAGGGAATTTCGCGACCGACACAAAATCATATCGATACCCCGACGGCGAACCCTACGCCGTCTTCAAAATCATCGCCAGCGAAGTGAAATAAAACCTCGAAGAACGGTTGCTCGTAGTAGATGTCGTTAGACATCTGGTGACCGTCGGATTGCTGATGCTTTCACCGACTTCTGAACTCTTACGAATTCAGCTACCAACAAAATGTGCTCCGCATCAGGAGCGGGACTGCTGAGATAGAGTCTTCAGAGTTTCCTGCATGTCAGCAGCGATCGGCGAGACGAACTCCATGGCTTGTCCGGTGATCGGGTGAGTGAACGCCAATTTGTGGGCGTGGAGCGCCTGTCTTGCGATGATAACATCGTCATCGCTTGCTTGGTGCGGAAGCCCCAGGGACTGCTTACGAAGCAGTTGGCCTCGAGTTGATTTTGCGTGCCCGGCGTAGAGTCGGTCGGCCAGGACTGGACAACCAATGTGGCTTAAGTGAACACGAATTTGATGCGTCCTGCCTGTCTTTGGCAACACGCGAACATAGGAGTATCCGATGAAACGCTTTATCACTTCGTAGAACGTTTCGGCATCGCGACTAGATTCGTGACCAGCACGGATCGCCATTTTGTCGCGTTGATAAGGATGATGGCCGATCGGAGCACGTATCCAGTCGCGATCCAATTCCAGCGAACCAACCACGATCGCATGGTACTCTTTTGAAACTTCACGAGCTTCGAATTGGGCCGAGAGTTTGAAGTGAACTTCATTACTCTTTGCGATAGCGATAACGCCAGTCGTGTCGCGATCCAATCGGTGAACAATACCTGGACGAGTCGGACCGCCGGCGCTGCTAAGATTCTGAAAATGAAAAGCCAATGCGGAAGTCAATGTTCCGTTCCAGTGACCTTTTGCGGGGTGAACGACCATGCCAGCAGGCTTGTTGATGATGACCAGATGTTCGTCTTCGAAGAGAATGTCTAAAGGAATATCTTCAGGAATCGGCCCATCGTTCGGTATCGGCGGAAGATCGATCGAGATTCTTTGACCAGTCTGAACCCGAAAGGCAGGCTTCACTGGACGCCCATCGACTTGGACTTTACCAGCGACGAAAACAGTCCTAAGGAACATGCGACTATAACCATCGCACTTCATTGAAACATAAAAGTCGACGCGTTGGCTGGCAGACTCTTCGTCGACTTCGAATTCCATCCGAGTAATCGTAGGTGCGGATTCCACATCAGAGAGACTGGCCGGATCTGATCCGAGATGGTCATCAGGGCTGTCAAGCTCGATACTCTCAGGGAGTTCATCGCGTTCGTTCAGGTTGCCCGAAAGCCCTTCATTAGGAATGTTCATGAACCGCTTTCGGGGGCGGTTGGGCTAGTTGCTGGGGGGCTTGTAGCAGGGCTGGTGCTCGGGGTCTCAGTTGGTGGCGATTGAATAGGGCTACTCTCTGTTGTGACCTGTGGCTTGGGCGTATCGGAAGGTACAGAGAAACTGCTCGGTGTATCCGTCGTAGGCGTGGCTGCTTCTGGAGCCGTTGCTGACTTTTCTGAGGACGCTGGTTTTTCTGACGCTTGGTCCGCCGGTGCATCGGTGCCAGGTAATGCTGTTGCCGACGGTGCTGGTTGGAAGGTCATCTCGGACAGAGGTGTCGTATTGCCAGGTGTTGTAAACTGAAGGTCAGGCATTCCTGGCAAGTTCTTGAGGTTGCCCGGCACGTTCACAGGAGTCGGAGCTGCAGGGCGATTGGATTGGAACCAGGTAAAGAAGGCTTTTCCGTCTTCGCTTTCAATGAATTCGATGCGACGCTTTGCTTCCTCGACTAGGCCTTCATACACACCAGGAGTCGTGAGGAGTCGCTTGTATTGCACGAGTGCTTCGGCGGACTTGCCTTGGCTATCGAGTGCCTGCGCCAATCCAAGTGTCGCTCGACTGGTCAGGAGTGGGTCCGTCGTTTGAGCCAAGACTTCTTGGTAACCCTTGGAGGCTTGTGTGAAGAGCTCGTCAGAAAGATTGCGGTCCAAATAAACCGATGATAAAGCGCGTGCCATCAACGAATCGGAACCGGTCTGTTGTGCCCAAAGTGCTCCTTGAGTGCCTGGATAAGTTTGAGCAATTGCGTCTAACTGATCAGGACGCCCGCCAGCAAAGTAAAATTCTGTCCAAGAGTCTGCAGCGATCTTATCTGCCGTTTGCTTCCTAAGTCCAAATGCGATCCCCGCAACGACCAACACGACAATGGCTGCCGCAAACCATTTCAGGTAAGGCTTCAAGCTGATAAAAAACTCTTCCATGCGATCTGCGAGAAGGTTGCTTTGAAGCTCTTGTTTTTTCTGGTTCATGAGTTTTTCACGCCGATGCTTATCAAGTCAAATTAGGGCTTTGTGTGATTGTCGACGCCAAGAATCCTGTTTTCTTGACATCTGTGTCATTCTCGATTGGCTTCTACGAGTACGAAGAATATAAGACGCATTGCCTTTTGGCTCAATGCCGGCCCCGTAACGAATTCTAGAGCCAACCTCGTCTGCGAAACGACCAAGCGAGCCCAAATCCGATGATTCCCATAATGGTCAACGCGAATGGATAGCCATATTCCCACCGCAGCTCTGGCATATTCCACGGTGACTCGGTGTCGAAGTTCATTCCGTAAACCCCGGCAACGAACGATAATGGAATAAAGATTGTGGAAATGATCGTCAAAAGCTTCATTACCTCGTTCATCGAGTTACTCACCATCGACAAGTAGTAGTCGCGGAGGTCGGAGGTGAGCTCGCGGTAGGTATCCACGCTATCGATGACTTGAATGACGTGGTCGTAGCAATCTCGAAAAAAAACGTGCGTTTCGGGTTCAATTAAATGCGATTCATGGTGGCTGATCGCACTAATCATTTCTCGGTGAGGCCGAATAGCCCGGCGAACATCCAGTAGCTGCCCACGGAGCTGGTGAACTTGATGCATCTGCTTGGTTTGCGCTTTAGCGGTTATTTGGTCTTCTAGTGCGTCCACCTCGTCGCTCAATCGATCCATCACTGGAAAGTAACTATCGATGATCGCGTCCAACAAAACGTAAAGCAGGTAATCCGGTCCATGTGTCGCAATCTTTCCGTGTCGCATCCGGAGCCGCTGGCGAATGTTTTCCCAGCAATCCCCTGGTCGCTCTTGAAACGACAAGACCAAGTTCTTCTTCAAGAAAAAGCTGATTTGCTCGGAATTTGAGGTGTCGAATGTATCAAACATCCGAGCGACCACGAACAAGTAATCCTGAAAGGCATCCATTTTCGCGCGTTGGTGAACGTTTACTACGTCTTCCAAAGCCAGCGAATGCAAACCAAGAAGCTCGCCTAGTTGTACGATTTTGTCTGCCGATCCGAGCCCTGTTACCTCGATCCATACGCAGGCATAGCGAGCCAAAATATCGCTCAAATCGCTAACATTTGTGATATCTTGCTCAAAGAACGTACCGGGAGACGTTGCTAAGACACGAATGACCGTGGCTGCTGAGTTTGGATCAGAGACGACTGTACCTGGAGCCGCACCGGGGATACCGCGGTGACGAGATCGCTTCCGCTTTCGATTTCGGTTTGTGCGATCGTTCGTTTTGCTCAAGCTCATCAAATCCTATGGAAGCGTCGAATCATGATGTAGCAAGTAGCCGCCGCGATCAGGCTTACTAGACCGTAAACATACCCATGTTGCGGTTCAATAAAGTAGTGAGTCGCTGATTCCGCTGGGATAGGAATCGTATTGTGTCCGGGATGCGCGAGAACCGATCGGCAAGATGCAAGGACGCAAAAGATGATCAAAAACAAGTTACGCACAATGAACAAATCCGTTAGGGGGAAACACCAGTTTACTAATGCAGCATTATTTCGAAGAACGTTTTATCGAGGTCGCTTTGTTTTCCCAGGCACTATTGGTAATGTCTGAAGAGGCCTTGCACAGCCATCGCCGAAACCGTCGACACGATGAACAAAACTTTAAGCCAAGTCAGTTTCGGAGAAGACCAACCGAATCTAAATCGAAACGAAGTTTTTCGTACTAGCGATCGGCGCGAGTCGATTGCTTTTGGCTGAGAACTTCTTTTAGATCATCAACAGGGATAGGAATCCCTTTCAAAATGCCTTCCAGGACCAAGTTTCCTTCAACGGCTCCTTGGAACCGACAAACGATAAGCCTATTGCGACGAGCCTTCAACAGTTCGCACATCACTACCAAACGATCGCCTGGAACCACGGGATCACGAAAGCGAACTTCTTCTAGTCCACCGAAGCCGACCATACTAGTACCTAAAAGGTCGTACTTGTGGGCGAAGTAGCAGCATACCTGTGCGACTGCTTCGAGCATCACAACGCCGGGCATAAGTGGCATGCCGGGCATATGACCTCGCACCCAAAACTCTTGGTCGGTGATTTCTTTGTAGCCAACGCAGGCATTGCGAACGGGATCCTCGTGGATGATCGCCGTCAACTGTTCCATTTCGAAACGCTGAGGGTTCCACTTTCGGATTTCTTCGGTATCCGCCAATACGCGATCGAAGTCCAGTGTCGTAGGATCAACAATCCAATCTTTGGAACTCACTCAACGCCCTTTTCGAAGGTCTGCGATGAAAAAACAGATCTACCCCAGACAAATCCTGGGTACGTAAATCCTAAGTACGGATCTTTTTACGCTTTGCCTTGCGGGCCTTGCTGTTAGCCGCTCGTTGGCCATGGTTAGCCTTCTTCAATTTTCTATGTGGCTTTGTCATGATTTCTCTCAATAGTCAGTGTACGGACGTTTACGAGTGCGATGGCTTCCTCTGACCGAGGAATCTGCGGATCGCGAAAAATAACATCTTTTGCCCTCGGCGCGAAGTGATAACGTCGCCAGTCGGATAACTTATTTGCAAATCTGGCGAAACGGCGTTTAGCAATAACAATCTTAAAGTACTCAAGCAAGAAGAAAGCTGAAGAATATCAGATGTAGTTTGGGACAACTGTCCCGAACGATTATCCGGGCTTGTGACTGGACGGGACCATGGTTCCATCCTACGGGATCGTTTCGGGTGAGCTCATCATCTTTTGAATTAGCGGCATCACGATTTGGCGATAAAGCCCTTCTACAGCCGGATAGTTTTTCATTTTTTGGAAAGCGTCGTAAGCAGTTTTCCCTTCGGATTCGCTAATTGGGATTTGGGCTTGATGCCCCTGCGCATCGATCATGGTTGCCATGTATGCTTCCTCTTTGGAGCCACCAACGTTTGGAACTATATCGAGGATCTGCGCTGTGTCCGGGTCGAGTGCACCCGGGACGGGATCGGTTTTGGGATGATACGTGCTCCGCTCAATCCCCAGAGAATCTGCAACCGCTTCAGCCGTTTCTTCAACGGTTCGGGCATCAACGTACTTATCCAACTGACGAACTTTTGTATCGAGTTCCGCAAGCGTTTGAGCCGGCGGTTTGTTAGCGGCGGTCTCCACGTGAGCTTTTACGGAGGACTTTATCGCGGTCGCAGTTTCTGCTTCCTTGGCTTGGGTAGCGACAATTCGGTCTGCTTGGGATTCACTACTATCCGCTTTACCCGCTGAATCCGACGGGGATCCCGACTCGCGACGAGGGATATAAACTATGACGAGCACAGCGAGCAAACAAAGATGAAATGCTATACTCAGGCCAATTGCAAGGCGGTTTTTGTTAGGCGTTCGCGCTCGTGGCTTATCGAATCCGTGCTCGGTAACCATACAGCAAAAGACTTATCCCATTACAAGTATCGAGTGTAACCAAGTTCGACAAGTTGTTTCACTACTTCTCGGACACGTTCCTCTTCGCTCTTTGGGGCTACCAAAGTCGCATCAGATGTATGCACGACAATCGTATCTTCCATCCCGATAGTTACCACTAGATGATCTTCATCAGTTCGCACGATCATGCCTCGCGAGTCAATCGGCATGTAAGGTCCTTGGACCGCGTTGCCGTGTTCGTCGGGTGCAATCAGACGCGCGATAGCTTGCCAGCTGCCGACGTCATCCCAAGAAAACGGGGCCTCTAAAACAGCAATCGGCGAATATCGCTCCATCACGGCGAAGTCGATTGATTTCCCTTGAATCTTTGCGAAGTGCTCAGAGAACGTTTGTTGGAAATTGTTAGTGCCGATCCGTGCTGCAATTTTGGCGATGTGGCCTGACATCTCTGGCTCAAAGTTGCGAAGCGCTTCTAAGATTGTCGAAGCCTTCCACATGAAGATTCCGCTGTTCCAATAGAAGTTTCCCGAAGAAACATATTCCTCGGCGATCTCTCGCGATGGCTTCTCGCGAAAACGTTGTACTCCGAAAACGGAAGTTCCGGCTTCTCCAGCGATTGCTTCGCCTCGTTCAATATATCCAAATGACTCGGCCGCATAGTTGGGACGAATCCCAAAGGTCACGATGAGTTCAGGTTGCTTTTCGATCAAAGCCAGACCTGCTTTCACGGCTCGGTGAAATTCTGCTCTCGGCTCAATGACGTGATCCGAGGGCATCACAATCATAATTCCTTCAGGGTCGGCTGCATAAACCAGCGACGCCGCAACACCGATACACGGTGCCGTATCACGCTTGAATGGCTCGCCGACAATATGCTCCAGATGAAGATCGGGGATCTGTTCGGCAACAGCATCGGTTAGCTGCTCGTTGGTAAGAACCAGCACATGCTCGCTCGAGACTAGCCCATTCAATCGATCATAGGTCGATTGGAGCATAGTCCGCGGACCGTTGATATTGAGAAGCTGTTTTGGCGTCAATTGTCGGCTAGCAGGCCAGAACCGCGTTCCCGAACCTCCCGCCATGATTACAGCATGCAGCATCAAATGACCCTTCTATCAATATTTTTGTCTACGAACATGTTCAAGAAGCGAGCCCCAAACCATGCCAAGCATCTCAATGAGTAACAGTTTGCCTTATCCACAAGCCTCCGACAACTGAACAATCCTGATACAACCCGAAGAGTTATCGTTTTAGTTCCGATTGGGACGATGATGCGAATGATTGGGCGCGATAAATCGGAAGGTAGCGATAGTATACTTCCAAGCACAAGCAGCTCATCGTCGTACTGTAAACCCGACCACCATACCCGGCCCAAATGCAGGTTGGATTCCATGATCCGGCGTCGTGGCCGCTGGTAATCTGAGTCTTAAGGATCTGGGATTTCATCGCTTGATTCCAGGCCGGCCACGCTTCGTCTTGTAATTGAAAGAGCGCGATCGACGCGTAGTACCAGTAATAAAGATTTTCTTCGCCCATACCTGGAAGCTCTTGAAGCAGAAATTGCTTGGCTTCGTTGATTGCCTCCGGAGAAGTTGGCTGCTTGAGCATTAAACGTAAGGCAAGAGCTTCGGCTGTCATCGCTCGAGATGGTTGCTGGCCAGGAATCGGTCGATAAACAGCCAGTCCACCAAAGCGACCTACGCTGACTCGCGAAATAAAGCCTTGCATCTTTGGCATGGTGTCAATCGGAAGCATAAAGCCTCCGTTTTGGCTACTCAGCAACGCCATCGCCTGCCAACCGAACTGGCTCGTGTCGCCAGGGTCGTCCACCGAAAAAGCTTGATAACGCCAGCCACCTGTTCTTCGATTCTGTGCTTGTAGGGTGTATCCCAAGGCCTTCTGTATCGACTCGACCAATCGACGATCGCCAGTCATGGCATACGCTTCGGCTAATGCCAACGCAGCCATTCCATGCGAATACATTCTTGCATAGTAAACATCGGAAGTGTTTCCAACTTGCTTCAACCCGGCTAAGTCACCCGAAGGCATTTGGGAGTTAAGCAAAAACCGAAGCCCCGCATCCAATTGCTTCTTATAAGTCCCCTCTGCATGCGTGTATCCGGCTCCGAGAAACGCAAGAAGCGAAAGGCCTGTCATCGCTGTATCTGCTTTGGAGCCGGTTCCCGCACGATCACGCTCCATGGTTCGTGTTTCGCGTCCGGCGCTATGTCTCGCAGCGTTCCACGATCCATCAGGTTCTTGATTCAACGCTAACCATCGCAAGCCAGATTCGACCGATGCCTCTGTCGATTCGTCACCACCGAATTGCGAAGCCGCTGCGAGCCTGGATTCCGAAAAACGAAGCTGATACGAGTCTGGTACCTTCTGTTGGTCCTGGCGACGCGTTGGCTCGACCTTCGGTGTTACTTTGTTTTGCTGAACGACGTGAGTTGACAGGCTTGAATGTGATGCACCTTGAGACGCTTCCGGAGTGGCTTGGGCACCAATAGCAAGAAAGGTTTCGCTTGGGACATCTTGAGGTACGAGCGGAGCATCCTTCGATTCGGTCGATGCAACGACGGCTGGCAATAACTCCGCGATCATCTCTGCCGATAACTCATCCGGCGTTTTGTCGGGTGAAGTGGTTGCTAGTTCATTAGGTAACGTGTCGGAGGTGGTCTTTTTCGCGAAAGGGGCATCCGAGGTGACATCTGACTGCTCTGTCTTTGCTTCACTTGCGACCTCAAGCGACTGCTCTGTCTCTGCTTCACTTGCGACGGCAAGCAGTGGCGGAGGGGTGACCATTAAGGAGGGAGCCACCAGAGAATCGGACGGTACTTCAGGCATCGAATCGAAAGGTTCTGTTGGAACATCCAGCCATTCGATGCTGTCAGTAGAAAAGGCCGCGTTGCTTCCGTTTCCACCCGGAACTCCGTGCGTAACGACTCGAGTTCCATACGCATACATCAACAGCCAGATATGCGAGAGAACAGCCAAGACGATACAATTTGTCAACGGCTTGTTCTGGCCCCACCTGGACCGCGACACACCCCACAAGCCGATCGCAATGATCGCGCAAACAATACCTAGCGAGACCGCAAGCACTCTGCCAGTCGATCCCACGACTGGCGTTGCCAACACTGGTTGTTGGGCCGCGAGCAAGAGTAACCTAAGCAATGGTTCGGTCATCCATTCACACCCTCGTCCTTATCGCGACATTGTTGATTGCGACGTCGTGAATGAGAGTCGTTGAATTCCAGCTTTCTTGATCGCAGTTGCAACTTCCATGACACGTTGAATCGTCAACGTGGCGTCGCTCCGAACCGCCACGCTTGTTTGCGGATTCTGCTGTCGCAACTGATACATCACTTGCGTTAGCTCGGGCAATGTCATGGTTCGATTATCTAACGAGACCGCACCGTCCCTGAAAACGCTAACGGTCTTGGTGGAGGATTGCTGACTTGCATTCGCTCCGTCTGCAACGCGAGGAAGATCCAATACGACGTTGTTCTCCATCTCGGTAAACTTGGTACCTACCATGAAGAAGATCAGTAATAGAAACACGACATCAATCATGCTCGTCAGATTGATCGTAGGTGCTTCGTCAGTATGGACTTTGAGTGGCATAATTCTGAATGCAAACGTTTACAACAACTGCGAGACCTGTTTCTCGTTAGCACTACGCTGCTCGTCGAGATCTTCCACGTGACCGACCGTTGTCCATTTCGGCTAGCCCTTCGCTGCTAATAACGTCGACAACTTTTTGAGCGTAAGAATCCATTTCCATCAGTAGCCGATCCGTCTTGCCGAGGAAATACATGTATGCCAAATACGCCGGGATAGCGACTAAAAGTCCTGCTGCAGTTGTGATCAAAGCTTGACCGATACCACCGGCAAGTAATTCCGGACGCCCCATGGCGTTCGAACCTGCAATAGAATTAAAGGCTTCAATCATCCCGAGCACTGTGCCGAGCAAACCAAGCAAGGGTGTAACGTTGCTGATCGCACTGAAAACTCGAAGATGCTTACGAAGCTGGTTCGTGACGCGCTCTCCCGCATCCAACACCATCTGCTCTACTTCGACTGCGGGGCGACCGTAACGCTTCAAAGCGGCTGCGCAAATGGTCGCAATGGGACTTGGATTCTTCGCGCAGAGCTCGATCGCTTCATCGCGGTCCATTTGCTGCTGTTCCAATTGTTCGATAAGTCGTTTCACAAACGGCCTTGGAATGACTCGGCCTGGACGCAAATAAATCAATCGCTCAAAGAAAAATACGGTCATTACAAACGAGCACAACGCGATTGGGTACATCAACAATCCACCTTCAGAAAACATCTGAAGTAGACTACGGACGGGGATCTTGCCCTGTTCTGATTTGTCATTATCGTTCGCGGAACCATTGCCCCCGGATGAACCAGAAGTTGACGCTTCTGCGATTCTCGCAACGGGTCCATTTACAACAGGGCTGCCCATGGTGACCTGGTTGGAGTTGCCCGAACTTTGATAACGCGGTGATGGCTGCCAACCATTGCCATAATTCTGCGAACCCGCAGGTTGCATAAGCCCATTTTGTCCCAACGACGAACCCGCACCAAGAATCATTAATGCAGCGACGCCGATGCTCGCTACAAGAATCTTGGTTACCGTAGTAAAGAAAAGTCGCGGATAAGAATACATAGCCAAGTTCGCCATCAATATCAAAATCGATAGCTTTCAAAGAGAGGGCTGCGGTACCGCATCGCGAAAGCTGTGTCGATGCGGAACATTGGGAATAACATATCTATCGACCGAAACGCTACAGATTCTATGACGGATTTCTTCAAGATACGATTAATGCGGCAAGGCAGAGCAGTGTACAACGGCCCAAAGTGAAGCCGGCTCGGCAATCTGCGTCGACTTTTCCGATAAAGCAGTATTTTCCCTTCAGTAAATCATTGCTATCTTCCGAACTACCCTCAGTAGGAGGGAATTCCTCATACTGACATCTTCGTCCCAACGTGATTGCGCGATAGCCCCACTGCAATACAGCCCCTGCGGGACTTACTACCTGACATTTGCGTAAGACCAAACAAAATGAAATCTCATTATTTACCAACAATTGTCAACGCGGTCGTCTGTTTGATGTTACTCGGAATCTTTACCGGTTGTGCCACGGTGATGGGAAGCAAGAACTCGGAGCCGATCGACGGCATCGATACTCAGGCGATGCGGGCGGCTGGCTACAACTTCGATGATATGGGAACCCAGAAGCCGATTCCTACAGATGCGCAAAAGCCGTCAGTCGTACTTGAAGTTCGCGATGGGAAACGTCACATGGAAAGAATCCCGATGACTCCCGACAAACCTCTGTTTATTCAAGATGTCATCCACGATGCGAAGCTTGAAGATAAGCTCGGGCAAATCAAAGTCTCAGTCCTACGACCAACAGGTGATTCGACTCCTCCGATTCGTATGGAAGTCGACATGGAGCGAGGCGGTAAAGGTGTAGTCAAATGGCAAAACTACGCTCTTCAACCAGGCGATCAAATCGTCGTCAGCAAAGACACTTCGACTTGGATGGATGGCGTCATGAGCTCGGTGATTCCATCGCGAAGATAGTGTTTTTTCCAACTTAAAAATTGGGGTAGCTGAGTTTGTAAGAATCCAGATGTCGATAATAGCAATGGCAAAAGCCGATGTTTTCCAAATGTCATACGACATCTTCTACGAGTACAAACAATCGGGCAATCAAAATTTCACTTCTCAAACATTCACATCTAGATTTCCATCTCGCCGCGACCACGCCGCAATTGAAACTCCACTCGCAGTTCCGACGGGCACTTGCTCTATACGATTTCGTGCTATCTCTGCGTATCGAGATGTTTGCGACGACGATCCGTCTTGGAACTGTCCGTGCTGTTGATGAAATCCGCCGGTTGTCGAGCCACTAAATTCCTCCGGCGGGACGACCTCGATACGAAAATCAGCGATCGTTATTCCTTGATCTTTCAGGCTCGCTTGAAGCTTCGGTAAGTTCTCGAGCAAAACTTGTTTCGCTGCCGTGTGTTCAACTTCGATAGCAGCACTGACTTGGCTATTCTCCACTCGCACCGTTACCTGAAGACTTCCTAGTTCAGGTGGATGAAGTCGAATTCGAACCGGCGATGTACCATCCTGCAACTGCTCGATTCCAGCAAGAGCTCGCTGCAAGACACGTTGCTCTTGGTACTTTGTCAATCCAGTCGAACCGGCCGTGCTGCGAGACGAACTAGAGGATGAAGAAAATGACGTACTACCAGGCACCGCCGACGCTCCACTAATACCGAAGTTACTGATCGTTTGCGCGATATTAGTCGAGGTGGATGCCCCATTGTTTGCGGATGCATTCGATACTGAACTCGCAGCAATCGACGCCCTTGCTGATGCTTGTTCGAAACTAGTTGCCGTAGAAGTCCCTTGCGTCAGTCCGCTCGAAGCGCTAACAACACCCTCTCCGAAAGTGGTCGACGTACTTAATTCGAAGTTCGCGTTTGTAGTGTTGCCGTTGGCTAAATCGCTCGTAGAATTTGCTTTATTCGTAGCGTCCACTGCCGCATCGGGTTGTTGGTCTTTAGCCTGCGAATTGCTTTCAGAGTCTCCTTCGAAACGAGAATCCTTTCGGCGGTCGCTCAAGAATTCTGCTCGACGTGAATTCGTTGATTCAACTTCAGATTCTGACTCCGCTTCAGCGTTAGTTAGCGAATCGGAAGGAAGTTCATTTTGCTTACTTTCGTAAGGAGATTCTTCATTCGCAACAGTCGGTGCCCCCGTCACAGCGTTATTAAAAGCAACCTCGGTAGGTGTTATTAAAGCTGTTGTTTCGTCAGTTCTTTTTCGCTTACTAGAATCAGACTCGGATTCGCTGGATGCTTGAACTACTTGACTAAAATAATCGACCGGTTCAGTTGTCGCGGGCTCAACCTGCGTGGCGACTTGCGTCGTTTTGGACTGTGTATCAGCCGTGGAACTATTGTTAATTCCCAGATCGGATTTTGAAGTTGCAACAACCTCGGGACCAGCCATTGCATTTTCGATTGACGAATTCTTATCAACGCCTATCTTCGTTGGCTTTTCCAAGCCTCTATCTGAAACGCTACTCGTTTCGGTCAATGACTCGGAACTGGTTTTGATTATGGATGATTCCTCAGACTTCGTTGTCGTAGTTTTTGTATCGACAATAGTTTGCTGCTGAACGGGAGCTACATGAACGGAACCACCCGCAGTAGCGTCGGTCGAGTCGTCCGTTGAAGGCTTTTCATCATCGTTCAAGTCATTTTTAGAATCAGCAGATGAAGATTTCTCGTTTGATTCAAAAGGATTTACAACCGCGGCGGAAACTCTGGTCGCGTTAGGATCGATGACCGTCGAGTCAAATATGGGAAGCGATAGAAGCTCCTCAAACAATCCCATGGCGGAGTCCGCTTGCTTGAACGCTAGGCGGTACCGTATGGCGGATGCATTCGCTCCACTTCGATCAGTCGATAGAACTGCGTTCGAACTTCCCGAAACGGGATTCGTTGTTGTAGCCATTTGATTGCTCCCCCCGGAACAACTTTCGGTACAGTATTTTTTTGACTGTCTGTGAACAGAAGCAACTTAATTCGTTTTCGTCGGGTCGTTCGGTTGATTGCCCGAATCCTGCGGTGCTGCTGCGTTAGACTTTTCTTCAAATGAGCGAAGTTGCTTCAGAATCTCCGCTAGCTTTAACAGCTCCGGTTCTGTCGAGAATTCCGCTAATATCTTCTTTCGTTTATCTTCGGGCATAGCTTTAATAATAACCAACACATCTTCTAACGCGTTGTCGACCATCATCCTCAGTATCTGGTCTTTTGCCTGCTCGGGTGCTAGTAATTCCAAGATTTTTTGGACATCGCTTAAAGATTCTGCTTCACGGCCTTCCTTGAAACGCTTCACCTCTGCTTCAAATTCGACAACGCGAACTGAGAGTCGTTCATCTTCTGTATCCAATCGCGATTGCTCAGCAGTAAGTTGCCGCTGCCATCTTTCAAGTGACTTTTCGCGGATGTCCAGTTCGAGGCTCGATTCGTTCTTCGCGGTAAGGATTTCCTCGCGTGTTGGAATGGGGATATCTCGAGCTTCTGTCAATGCGTTCTTCAACCTATCGCCTGGGATATCGATACCGTTCATTAATGCGATCATTTGAGTGAGCGAGTCTCCTGTGAAATTCCCTCGCATATATGAAAGCAAAATGATGCATCCCTGCGCAACTAATGTTGCAGCGCAGAACCAGAGAAAAGCAGACATTAATTTCTTGATCATGATTTATTGAGGTCCCTCCAATACTATGCGTATATTCGACCATTCGTCCAACCGACCCTGCAGTCGAGCGGCATCGATAACGAGAGCTTCTTGTCGGTATTGTTCCTGCAATTTTTGTAAACTCTTTAAAGACTGTTGTGCTTTCAGCAGAAGTGCCTCGCGGCGAGTCTGTTCTTCAATCAGTGTCGCTCGTTGGCCTTGAAGGTGTTGAACCTGGCCGAGCAATACAAGTTGATAACGTTGAATCTCGGTAAGATCGCGAATCGATATCGCGCCATGCGAAACCAATTGCTGCTCTTTGTTCATCTCCGCGATCTCTTGCTGGTTTGCATGGATTCGTTCATCAACAATTTCGACCGCGCGCCGTACCTCATTCACCAATGCGGCTGCAGCATCGCGTTCTCTTTCGCGAAGCAACTCAATGGAGTTAAAGCGATTTACCTTTGTCATGCTGCGTTAGCTAGTTTCGAGGGGCCGACTAAGTTTTGCATCGCCGCGAGAGTATCCTTGAATGGGATAACATCCCGTTGCTCCTGGCTTAGAAAAGCTTCAATTGAATCTCTCATCATGATCGCACGATCGATATTGGGGTTGGAACCTTTCGTGTAGGCACCAATGTTGATCAAGTCTTCGTTCTCTTGATAGGTTGCCATGAGGGCTCTTAACTCACGAGCCCACAGGCGGTGCTGGGGGTCGACTAGCTGCGTTTGCAAACGACTTAAGCTAGGTAAGATATCGATCGCAGGATATCGACCACGCGATGCAATTGCACGCGAAAGATGGACGTGACCGTCAAGTAGACCACGCAGCGCATCGCTGATGGGTTCATTCGCATCGTCCCCTTCTACCAATACGGTATAGATTGCAGTGATACTTCCCTTGGTGCTCATCCCTGTACGTTCAACCAACTGAGGTAACATTGAAAAAACACTTGGTGGATAGCCGCGTGTCGTAGGGACTTCGCCTGCAGCAAGACCGACCTCGCGCTGAGCCATTGCGAAACGTGTTACCGAATCCATTAATAGAAGGACATTCTTTCCCGCATCGCGATAAGCTTCAGCAATCGCGGTTGCGGTCTTGGCGGCTAATATGCGTTTCGGTGCTGGTGTATCGCTTGTGGCAACTACAGTAACGCTCTTTTGACGCCCTTCTTCCGCGAGATCACGCTCCAAGAACTCGAGCACTTCGCGACCTCGTTCGCCGATCAATCCGATAACGACAACATCAGCCGCGGTTCCTCTTGCAAGCATCCCGAGCAATGTGCTTTTACCGACACCAGATCCAGCAAAAACACCAATACGCTGGCCATATCCAAGCGTTAGAAACGCATCGATCGCGCGAACCTGCGTAGGAAGAACTCGCTTAATCGGCGGACGATCCAGAGCTGGTACAGGCATCGCATCACAAGGCACACGAATCGACGGTGCTAATGGACCGCGATCATCAATGGGGGTACCCGTAGCATCCAGAACGCGACCAACCAATTCCAAACTAGCTGGCACGGTTCGTATAGTTCGATGCAAACGAACACTATCCCCTTGGCTGACACCGTCCATCGGCGAAAGTGGTGCAAGTAATGTTGTTGACCCATCGAATCCAATTACCTCAGCGTCGAGCTCAGCCCCTTGTCGACGTTGAATTCGAACAATGGCACCGATAGGCGTCGGTAAGCCGCCCGCGACAATTGTCGTCCCGCGAATTGCTCGCACTCGTCCTTCTACTGAAACAGTCATGCATCGCTCGAGCAGCGTATTCCACTGACTCGCATGAGGAACCTTCGGAAATGGTTTCACTGAAGTTCCTCTTTCAATCGATCTAATTGAGTTTGCATTTGTTGGTCGATCGTCGATTCTGATGTTTGCAGAATTAGCCCGCGGGGCTGGACAGATTCGTCGGGTACGAGTGTGATCGCAACTTGCGTTCGAAGTTGTTCTAAAGTGGATTCGAGCGATTGCCCAAGAATCTCAATGTCACTCGGATGAATCCTTAGCGAGATTTGATGCGAGCCTTGAACGAGACGCACGGAGTCTTGAAGCCATTGGAGCAGAATGCTCGGGTCTGCATCAATTTGTCGACGAACAAGCCGTTCGGCAATCGCTATCGCAAGCGGGATCGTTTCATGCTGCCATTGCCTTAACCACTGATGAGTCGCTTGTTCAAGCTGATCTCCGAGTGTTTGAATGTTTTGAGTCGCTGCTGAGATACGTTGATTGGCAATATTGTCTGCCATGGATTGAGCCGAACTTGCAAGACTCACTTGGCCATCGGCAATCGCCGTTTTCATCGCCGATTGACGGATGTCAGTGCTTTCTTGCCGAGCGGTCGCCAGAATTGCGTCAGCCTGCTCGCGTACGGTTTGCAAATATTCTCGCGCACGATTTGCAACATCTTCAAAGTTGAAGATTTCGGTCTGACCTCGATTAACACCTTCTGAAAAATATTTGCCTTTAAGGACAGTTGCCATAGCTGATTTGCTTTACATTTTTTTAGAGAGTTTAATTCTCAATCGAATAACTTGCTGTCACTGTTTTATGCAACGTTTTACGGTTGCAAATCCTTTGTAATCTCTTCTATGCGGCTAGTTGTCGATAAGCGTTTGTTGGAGCAGCGACAACACCAGAACGCATTAACTCGTTCGCTTTGCGCGTAATCTCTTCCCTCGCTGCAAACCGCGATTCAGTACCTACATTTTTCAGTGACTCGATTCTGGCTCGAAGCCGTCCGAGATTGTTCGGTCCAATCATCGATTCCAGTCGAGTTCGCAATTGAATCGCTGCCCCCGTAAGAGCAATTAAGATCGTGTCTGGATCGGATTGCCGAAACACCGTTGCAAGCGATTCAGGCGATAAGTCTTCCAGGTCATCAAAGGTGAGTAACGTGTTGTCGGTCAAAGCCTCCTCTTGTAGATTTCGCGACGTCATTCGCGATGCCATCACAGACGAAGCAGATTCTTGAATGGTTGATTTAGCAGTAGCTTCTATGTGGCTATCGACCGGCATCGATGCGGCATCCAGCGAGATACCAAGCGAGTCTGCTAAGGATGAATTTTCGACAATCAAATCCTGTTCGACCATTCGTCGTTTGGACTCCGGTACGATCGCGAGTAACGATTGGATGTGTTGAATATCGGGCGCGTCGGGTGCAAATTGGCTTCGATAGGTAACTAGTTTCTCGCGAAGCGTTTCATGAACGTCTCGCATGATCGTTTGATCTATCGCATCCAGATTTGGAATTGTCGATAGGGCCGATGCAGCCAACCGGCTCGGTAAAGCCGCGAGTATTGCCGCGCCCAATTGCGTTGAGACTTGCTTTAAAACAGTCGCAACAACCGTGGGTCGCTCGTCGGCGAGCAGCTTTGCGATATCCGCTCCGCTGCTAGCCGGAAAACCTTCCCATCCCGAGTGAGTTACGAACGGCTCGACCGAGTTTGAATGGACCGGCTCAAACTCGGATTGATTTTCGCGAGAACGGGCTCTCGATTGGTAGTCGATATCAATTTCATCGTGGACCGGATCAAAGTCATTGTCGAGAAGCTCGGCTGCGGGATTGCCCGAATCGAGATCTTCGCTGCTTGATTCATAGGGTGATGAAGAACGAGGCCACTGACCATTAGGATTAGCCGCTGCTCCGACGGGCGATGGTTTTCTCGCAGAAGTGTTTTGTTTGGAAGAGCTTTGCGTTAGCGACTGAAAAGCTTTCAACGCTTGTTCTCGCTCACGTGGATCGACTTGTCCCAATCGAGCAATCTCTTGACGAACTAAGCGAGCTTGATCTGATGGAATCTGCCCAAGCAATCGCAGTTTTGTTTGAGCATCGACACAAGTTAACACAATTGCGACTTGCCGAATCCGTTGCTGTGAATTCGATTTAGTCATGTTCACGAGTACGATCGTCTGAAAGGGTGTAACAACAATTCATCGTTCTGTTTGCGATCGCGATAAAATTCGCGATACGAACAAACTCTTCGTTGTTTTTAGACTTTTTTGCGACTTCGATTCAAGTGCAAGTTTTGAAAGTAACCGTTAGTAGTGCTTCGGCACAATTTAAAGACGGGGTTGCGACTTGTAGCAGATGTCGTAAGAAATCTGAAGGCTGCAGCATTTTTCCTTATATCCACCGACTTCTGAATTCTTACGAATTCAGCTACCACAAAGTCAAATTGGGACAAAGCACTAGCTTATTGAACAGGATTGTCCGCCGAAACTCTCGATGTCTTTGTTAGATCAAACTCGGTAAGTTTTGCTTGATCGGGTGTGGGACGCTGAGTCAGTTGCATTAGTCGCTCGGCCTTCATCTCGGCAGTTGCCTCACCAGGCCTTTCGAATGCAGGTGGACTCCCCCAAAGGAATCGTTGATTCGTGTGTGTGGTCAGTTCCAAAATCCATTTCGACGCTGTTTGTGAGCCATCTGGACTTGCTGATGGATAAACATAAACGCGTTCTAAGCCAAGCTGCTTGCGATTATCCTTCAGTATTCGACACAGCAACAGTGCGGCTTTGATTCGCACGTCGCCGTATTCTGCACCAACTTTCCCCGTTGCGGCCGCATTCTTGGCGTAAATCAAAAAGTATTGCAAGACTTCATCAGACTGGAAGTCTCTCCAAGGCAACAAGACTCCATCAGCATCTACTGGGACGAAGGATGCCGTTTTGTTTTCAGTAACGTTGCCGGTATTCCCTAGCTTTGCGTCGCCGGGATAGCCCTCTGGAGAGCCACCGGTTCGAATCTTTAATTGAGGTGCTCCGTTGGTGCTCGAAGTTTCACAATAGATCATCGCGATCGGTTCGCGGTACTCAACATCAATCCTAACTTGGCATCCAGATAGTTTTTGCACTCGAAATACTTTTCGAATCCATGGATGTGTTCGATATGCGTTGAATACAGTCGAAGACATTTGGCGATCGAGAACCGAAAGTCGTCCGAGATCGGCTCCTTGGAAGACCTCCGTTGTTACATCAGATTTGATCCAAGGTGGCTTGGGCGTGATCAGAATATTTTCAACCTTGAGCCCGTATACAGCGCGATCCAAATTAGGCGCACCATACTGAATCCAAGCGAAATAGCCGCCGATTAGGAGAAAAAGTGGTCCTACTACACTAAACCAGAATGTACGAGGCACGCTTCCAACGCTCGAGAGCAATCCTGACCACCTGGGTGTTGGTGAGTTTTTCGGATTGGCCACTTGCGTGAGTCCTCGGTAAGTAGTTTAGGTTCATCGATTGATCAGATCGACTCAACATATCCATTACGGGGAGCCGTTATGGAGAGACTGTTACTTACCAAATCCGTAAGTGCAACTGCAATTGCACTCCAGTCAATTTATAGACAGAAGACATAGCTCGATCGATCAGTGCTAGCACTTGGTCGCTCGTTGCGCCCGAGTTGGCGATCAAGTAGTTAGGATGCGCGGCCGACAGTTGCACGGCTCCCTCTGAAGCACCTTTCAGACCAGCTTGCTCGATCAAATTAGCCGCCGAACAAGTAATCGGATCGATAAAGGGAATTGCACAAGCGACCGAGGTTATCGGTTGGTTCGCTCGCTTGACGATCCAAAGAGTTTGCATTCGATTCGTTAGCGTTTTAATGTTCGCCGGCTCTAGCTGGAACTCGCAATCGAGAATCACAAGCTCATCTAAGCCCGACTTCCCGGTTGCAAAGTGCAATTTTTCGCTGGAGCGTTCGATCGGCTCTCCTGCGGATGTTAAAAGTCTAGCATAGAGAACTCGCTGGCCAATGTCGCCGTTGAGTGTACTGGCGTTCGCGTGAAGTGCGCCTCCGACAGTCCCCGGAATTCCAACCAAATGCTCCAGTCCGCCAAGACCAACGCCAACAGCATGAGCGATCAAATGCGAAAGCTTTGCTCCACAGCCACAGCGAATACGATTCGAAGTAATCGATATGCCGGAGAAAGCGGGAGCGGAAAGCGAAATGACCATCCCATCAAAACCTGCCTCGCGAACAAGCAGATTCGAGCCTCCGCCGATCAGCCGAACCGGTATCCCAAGCTGACTGCAATGCTTAAGGATCTGCACCAATTGATCTTCCGATGTTGGTTCCGCAAAGTACCGCGCGGGCCCACCGATCTTCAGCCAAGTCATCGGACCCAGCGGCTCATTCTCACGAACCACATGCTCAAACCCGCTTCCCTCAAAAGGACTGCTCGCTAAACCATTCGAAGATGCCATTCACAAAATCCTGCTGTACGACTGCTGAGTCAAACCAAGAAACTCATTTCGGCAGTATTCTAATCCACCGAAGCTTCTTGCCCAGGTGTTCTTACTTAGGTACTAATCCAGACTACCCAGGTGCAGCCAACCTCATCTAAAAATAGACGGCGGCTAATCAAGCCGCCGTCTGTAAACGATCCTAAAGGAAATCCAAAAAGCCTATTTCCCAGGCTGGAGCGCGATCAATTGGCGGTCGCTCAACGCGGAGAAGTAATCTACCGCAATGTTTGCAACTTCCTCGGAGTAGAAATTAGTCTTGAAAATCCTATCCTTGTTTTTCTCGTCCTTGGTGAGTTCCTCGGTTTCTACTTTCTCGGCATCGAATTCCGCTTCCTGAGCGAGATACTTCGCTTCATTGAGAGTTCTGGTTTTTTCCGCTTTTTGCTTCTTATAGCTTTCTATACCGCGAAGCAGCTTTCCAAAGTCTTTCGACTCACCAACCCGTGCCATCGATTTGGCGGTTACTTCAGCGCGAATTGCATTGTCAACCATTCGATAGTTCATGTACCGTTGGCTTGGAATTCGATCTGCGGGCAGAGCATAATCGAGGTCCGATTCGGCGATGTCCATGTTTGCGGTAATCGAAGGAAGAATCACATCGGCCGTCACACCAGCCCGCTGAGTGCTCTGACCATCCGGGAGATAGAATTGTTGGATGGTTAGCTTCAAAGCACCATAAGGTCGTGCCGCATTCTGGAAGTAAACCTGTCCAACGTCGAGCAATGTTTGAACCGTTCCTTTGCCGTGTGTTGTTGGATCTCCAACGACCAGCCCACGATTGTAGTCTTTGATCGCACCAGCAAAAATTTCACTCGCACTCGCACTAAGCTTGCTCGTCATCACCACAAGCGGACCATCCCATGCAACGCCAGCATCTTCGTCTTCAAGCGGCATGACTTGGCCGTCTGAATCTTTCACCTGAACAACAGGTCCACGATCGATGAACAGTCCTGTGCAGCTAACAGCCTCAGGAAGCGATCCGCCGCCGTTTCGCGAAAGGTCGAGCACGACCACGTCTACTTTTTGATCATTGAAATCTTTTAAGATCGCAGCCATATCAGTAGTTGTGCTGCGATAGTTGGATGATTTGCGACGAGCCTGTTCCATGTCCAGATAGAAGCTGGGCAAATCGATGTAGCCAACACGGTAAGGCGTTCCATCGGCTTTGACGCCTCGTTGTAAAACTTCACCACGTGCTGCCGCATCAGCGAGTTCAATTTTTGCTCGAACGATTTCGATAATTTTGGGGTCACCAACTTTGGGCTTAACTGACAATCGAACCTTTGTCCCAGCTGGTCCACGGATGAGAGACACCACGTCATCAAGCTTCATATCCAAAACATCTATCATCTCGGGCTTTCCTTCTTGCCCAACAGCAACAATGCTGTCGCCTTCTTTCAGTCGCCCGTCTCGCGCGGCTGCTCCACCAGGAACCACACCGGAGATAACCGTTGTGCCATCTTCGAACTTGAGCTGCGCTCCGATACCTTCCAACTTCAATCCAAGGGCGATATCAAAGTTGGCTCGCGAACGAGGTGCCATATAATTTGTGTGAGGATCCAACGACTCGGTGAGACTGCTGAGATAAAGTTCCAGCAACTCGTAAACATCCATTTGCTCGCGGCTACGCTCAAGTGTCTTGTAACGGCGATGTAACTGAGCTCGTACTTCGTCAATCGATTTGTATGTGACAGGCTCTTTGCTGATCGCGATTTTTGTCCCGTCCCCGTCGACCGGATTCGAGCTCACCGTATCTTTGTCTTCTATCTTTTCTGATTTGAGCACCAAGATGCTGTACTTGATTTGCTTGCGCCATCGTTCGAGAAGTTCTTCCTTTGTCTTGGCATAGGTAAGCGTCTTCTTGTCCGTCACAATGGACTCATCAAGCGAAAAGTCTTGTGCCGCATCGATCATTTGATGAACGTAAGGCATCAATTCGCGAATTCGTTCCAATTGGCGCTGATAGACCGTGTAAGCAAAACTGATGTCGCCGTTTTTAGCCATGTCATCCAATTTGGTTCGATACTTGGCAAAGTCATCGATGTCAGATTGCAAGAAATAAAGCTTGAGCGAATCTAAGTCATTGAGAAATCGATCGTAAGCTCGGATCGAAAGTTCATCGTCAAGTACTCGCTTGGAAATGTGTTCGCTTTCGACCATGTTTTTCACGGCTCGTGCGATCGCTCTGTCTTCTGGGCGAGGTCCCTTTGCATCGGCAACTCGGGGGAACTCTTCACATCGTGAAGGGCTCAACATGGGTCCAGTAATTCCGAACAGCACAACCGAAAAACAGGATGCCCGTTTCATGACTTTCGACACATTGTGCGTGAAACCAAGTCGCCGATTCGCTATTGCCATCGATTGTTCCTAACCAAGAATTACAGTTCAACAAAGTAAAGGTACTCATTCCAGTGGATACTCAACACCTGAAATGCCGTTTGGTATCGTACGCCCTAGCCAAGCCTGGAGCAACATGAGCTTCCTTACAAACACTGACAAATGTACGGCGTTCGCTCAGGACCCGTTCGATGAAATCGAGAGAATTGCTTTCAGGCCAAGTGCTAGAAACGTGTCTGCCAACTGTGGATCAGCTCCCAACGTGGGGGCAACCAGCCATCGCTTCTTCGAGCCTGCCAGTCTATAAGTATCTACCATAGCCCGTAATTGAACGGAAAGCTGCCCTTCGAAAAGCAAATGGGGCTGCACAACAATGCAATCGGAGTCGCTCGCTTCTGCCTCCTTCAGCAACTCTTCGACCGTAGGCGATCCGCCAGCAAAAAAGCCGGTTTCAACCCAAGAAATCGGGAGCGGACTCGCTTCGACTCGCAATCGAGTCAGCTCCAGCATATGCCCGCGTGCCACCAAGTCGCTAGTACCACGACCGACCATCGCCAATCCAACTCGCGAGTCTTGCTGATTTTCCAAACAACCGACGACTGGCTTTACCGATTGGCCGGCAGGCAAAAAACCACCCATGCATTGGGTGGCAATGTCGCACGCACTCGCTCGCAAACATCCCTCGCGATTTCGGCATTTCAATGCAGCCATGAATCGTTCCTGTGACAATTTTAGAGCGGCTTCCTCAGTCCCAAGCGATGTCGACTGGGCCGCAACTTCAATAGACCGCGACTCGACGGCGGATCGTACCGCATCTGGAATATCTTCCCGGGCGTGCGCAGCCGAAAAAAGAAGGATAGGGATAACTAATAGCTTTTCGCATCCTAGTGCCTGAAGTTTTTCAACCGCGTGGTCAATTGTCGGATTGGCTAGCTCTAAAAAGCTCGCCTCGATGGGGACACTCTCTGGCAAACGATCCCGCATCGATCCAACCAAATCGATTAATTCTTGAACGCCCGCCGCATTGCGAGTCCCATGCCCCACGACAAGAATCCCTCCTTTGGGCACTTTTTCACGTTGAAGCCCCGCAAACTCAATCCAAAGGTCTTTGTGTGTTTTTTCATTATTCAATCGATAATTCCTGCATTTTCGTAGACGCCCAAGATTGGTACAAACACGTCGCCGAGTCTCTCCGAGGCTCGCGACCGACACTAGTTAGAGTTTATCAGCTAGAACCTAACCGCATCCAAATCGAATTCCTGACACCTGCAACAGGCCGCTCCATTTCAAGCGACCGAAAAAAGAATCTATCGAACCAACAAGTCGAATCCTAATATCCATTCAAAAATCCTATCGAGAAAACACATGTTTCCGCGAATCTATGGCTTCGTGATTGCACTAGTTACTGGAATCGCAATTGGTTCCTTCGGCCTTCAGTATCGTGCAAGACACGAAGTCATTGCACAAGCCCCAAATGTCTGGCCCGAGCAATCCACCGAAGAAATCATCAATGTTCACGTCTACGAAACATGTAACCGCGGCGTTGTTAATATCTCCACGAAGCTTATCAGACCGACTTCGTTTTTCACTGAAGCAGCTGTCGAAGGAAGCGGTAGCGGTTCCATCATCGACAAACTCGGGCATGTGTTAACTAACTATCACGTCATCGACGGTGCGCGTGATATCAACGTTACGCTCTACACTGGCGACTCTTATCCCGCCATCTTAGTTGGCCAAGACCCAGATAACGATATCGCTGTCTTGCGAATCTCCGCACCGGAGGAAGGTTTTTTCCCAATCCCGCTTGGTGATTCCTCGACCCTCAAAGTTGGCCAACACATCATTGCGATCGGCAATCCCTTTGGGCTTGAACGAACTATGAGTACCGGCATTATCTCGAGTCTCAACCGTCGAATTTCATCAAAGAATAGGCGTTCGATGAAATCAATCATCCAAATCGATGCGGCTTTGAATCAAGGCAATTCCGGAGGACCTCTACTGAATTCTCGCGGTCAATTGATTGGAATGAACACTGCGATTGCATCCAGCACGGGTGATAACGCCGGAATCGGTTTTGCAATTCCGTCCAATACAATGCTTCGAGTCGTCCCACAACTGATTGAACATGGTCGCGTCTCTCGGCCAACAATCGGAATTGTTGAGGCCCTGGAATCGGAAGAAGGGCTCGTGATTCGTCGAATAACTCCGGGTGGTCCCGCAGAAAAAGCCGGTCTTCGAGGTATCCAAGTAACACAGCGAATGATTCGACGCGGACCGCTTGTCTTCCAACAAGATTCCATCGACACTCGTTCGGCTGATCGTATCGTTGGAGTCGACGAGGTTCCCGTGAAAACTGCTGACGACTTATTAAGTTTCATCGAAAGCAAGCGTCCCGGTGATATGGTTCAACTGCTCATTATCCGAGAAGGAAGAAGAATTTCAGTCCCGGTAACTCTGGGTAAAGATGAGTAGTACTCAGAAACATCAGATGTCTTACGACATGTGCTACTAGTTCAATACTTCGTCTTCTACGTTGACTACGCACTCGTACCGTTCAAATTGCCACGTGCGAATGCGTCCGCCATTGCGTGAGGCACTTCTGCTTCCGCGAGGACTAGATTTGCGCGATTCTCTGCAACTTTTGCTTTCATCACCTGTTCGGTAGCGATTGCCTCGCTTCGACGTTGTTCCGCTTCTGCACGAGCCATCCGCGTATCAGCTTCTGCTTGATCAACTTGTAGCCTCGCTCCGATGTTCTGGCCTACTTCGATAAAGGCGATGTCGATCGAAACGATCGTGAATGCGGTTTGGGAGTCGAGCCCACGAGCTAACACAGCTCGAGTTATCAAGTTCGGGTTCTCAAGAACGATCAAATGATTTTCAGTCGAGCCGATCGAGCTGATGATGCTCTCTCCCACCCGCGCGATAACAGTCTCTTCGGTCGCTCCACCGATTAACTGTTCTAAGTTCGTTCGCACGGTAACCCGAGCAACAACTTTCAATTCGATCCCATTTTTTGCGATAGCGCTGAGCGTTTTGGTACCGCTGTATCGAGGGTCCGGGCAATCGATAACTTTGGGGTGCACACTTGTTCGTACCGCATCCAAAACATCACGACCCGCCAAGTCAATGGCTGCGGCTTTATCAAAATCGAGATCGATTCCCGCGCGATGCGCGGCAATGAGTGCGTTGAGGACATTCATCACGTTTCCGCCCGCAAGATAATGTGCTTCCAATCGCTGAGTCGTGATACCGTTACGAGAATGGATATCGAGCCCCGATTGAGCTGCCATGATCTTTGCGTTGACAATCGTTTGCGCTCGAACCTGACGAAAATACATCCCAATGAGGCTCAGCATGCTGACGTCAGCACTACTCATTTTTGCTTGCAACCAAACCGACCCGAAACTGTAGAAAACGACTGCGACCACGCAGGCGAAAACTCCGAGCACAGCGATCAAAGCGTATTGAAGCAAGTCGCCAAATCCGAGATTAAAACGACCGATCTGCACATCTTGTGCAAGAATCGAGAAATCGCCGACAATTTTTGCTGCGGCAGCGCTGAGGTTAATCATTTAATCGAACTCGTTTCCAGGGAATCATGAACACGTAGTGTCCATGAGGAATTTGAATATGTAATGTAACCGATAACCGCAGCTACCTCCACTATGTCGACATGCTATGTTTCCGTCACTAGATACGTTAGATTGAGCCATGAGATTGAGACAAGGACAGAGTTTTGAGAATCTCATGAAGGAGTCGATTCCCGATGCGAATTCCAAATATCAATGGTGCGGCTAATTTTGCTGGGATTTCAAGCCAAGCGGCGAAAGAGACTAACGATTCTTCACATTCGCGAACGGCGAGCACCGAAGCCAGCCAGCAGTCCACCGCCGATGCCACCGTGGAAGACGTTTCTGAGAGTCAGCAGGCAAGCGATCGCGATGCCCAAGAAAAATACGACGGGCCCACTCCGAGGCCACAAGCGGCGATCACCACGCAGGCCGCCCCCGAGCCTGTCGACCGCCAGGCTCCATCCGTTTTCGATTTACCCGTAGAAGATTACATGCCGCCGCCTCAACTAGACACACAAGCGTGAGCTTAGTCTTGCGATTGCACTTGGCTCATTCGAATCATCGATACCAAGTCCTCGGTAGAGAGCTTGCCAGCCCGATCCGCACCATCTAGCACGCCTGCAATCAACTCTCGCTTTTCATCATGCAAAGCTAGTATCTGCTCTTCGATCGTATCTTTCGCGACCAATCGGAAAACCGTGACCTTTCGCATTTGTCCGATACGGTGCGCCCGGTCAGTTGCCTGATCTTCAACAGCCGGATTCCACCATGGGTCCAAATGCAAAACATAATCTGCCGCTGTAAGATTCAAACCCGTACCACCGGCTTTGAGCGAGATCAAAAACAGCTCGCCCTCGCCAGCTTGGAACGCATCGACAGCGTCCTGACGCTTTGCTGCAGGAGTCGAACCGTCAAGGTACTGATAGGAAATACCGGCTTTATCAAGTGCTTCACGAATCAAGGTCAGGTGCTGAACAAACTGGCTGAACACAAGCGCGCGATGCTCGCCTTCTTGCAGTTCGTCCACAATCTCCATGAACAGATCCAGCTTGGCAGAGGATTGATCCCACAGATTATCAACCAGTCGCGGATGGCAAGAAAGTTGTCGTAGCCGCGTCAACCAAGCTAACACCTTGATGCGTTTATGCTGCTCGTTATCACCTTCTCCAGCGACAGTCAGTTCTGAAAGAGCCGCCAATCGGGCCGCGTCATACTTCCTTCTTTCAGGTTCACTTAGCTCTGCAAATCGAACGATTTCCGTTCGTTCCGGGAGCTCCTTAAGCACTTCTTTTTTGGTACGACGCAAGATGAAAGGTTTTACAACACGCCCCAGCGCTTGCAGCCGTTCCTTGCTTTTATCGCGTTCGATGGGTTCAGCAAAACTCTTTCTAAATCGTTCCCAAGAACCGAGCAACCCCGGCGAGACAACCCGCACCAGGCTCCATAGTTCGCCGATGTGGTTTTCAAGCGGCGTACCCGAAAGAGCAAGTCGCCAATCCGCGTCTAACTCACGAACAGCTTGAGCTGTTTTTGTTTGGTAGTTCTTGATGTATTGCGCTTCATCAAGAACCAAAGTGTTCCATGGTCGTGATGCAAATCGATCAACGTCGCGTTGAAGGAGTTGGTAGCTCGTAATGATCAAATCGCCGGGCCCAGCGGTTTCGATCACATGTTGACGATCATGTTCGCGATAAAGCTTTGGCTTGAGGCTTGGCGCGAACCGGGCTGTTTCTCTTGCCCAGTTCATGCCGACGCTTGTTGGAGCAACAATCACGGCTGGGCCATCTTTGGCTCGGTCTAGCAGAATCCCAAGAGCTTGCACCGTCTTTCCCAAACCCATATCGTCCGCCAAGCAACCACCCAGCCCCCAGTGGCTCAATCGCGCAAGCCATTCATAGCCCGCCTTTTGATAGTCACGAAGATCCGCGAGCAACTCTTTCGGCACAATCGGATTCAACTCTTTTGCTTGACTGAGTCTTGCGAGAGCGTCTTGCCACTTTGCATCACTTTCGTAAGCAATATCATCGCCGAGAGCCTCCTCCACAATCGCCGTAGCGGCTCGTGAAAGCTTTAACTGACCAGACTCATTTTGGGAAACATCGTGAATCGCGGTAAGTCGGTTACGAAGCTGCTCGGAGATCATCGCGAACTGGCCATCGCCAAGTGGAATAAAGCGGCGTCGATTTCGCAAAGCTGATAACAATTCGGCGAGTGGAATATCGATCCCTTCCACAGTCGCTTTTCCGTCGACTCCAAACCAATCACGTTGACTGTTCAATCGAACTTGCAATCTTTGAGGAGTGATCTCGCCGAGAACACGCATCGCTTGGCTCTTGGGCCAACAAACAGTAGGCGCTGACTCACCAAGCTTCTGAAGTCGTTCGATCAACTCCAAGGCATCTTCTTCGTCTTCAGCAATCCATGTATACGGCCCATCGAACGACAATTTGCCAAACTCACATAGCGTTGCAATCTCATCAGCTCGACGCGATTCTTCAATCAAATCGCGAGTCAACTGGAATCGACCTGCAGGGGTAACCAACCGAAGTCGATCAGGCTCCATGCCAGGAATTGGCGGTTCCGACATCGCATCGCAAGTAACTCGCAACGAAGCAATCAAACCCGACGGAATGCGAGGGCTTAGGTGCAGCTCTATATTGGGTTCAAGTGGTTGTTCGGGCCCAGCTAATGATTCGGGAAGCGTGATTTGCATCGACTTTTCAGACGATTTTGCTGCTACGATGTCGGCAAGCTGTTCTGCCATGCCCTTGTCAAATGTGGCTTGCTTTCGATAAGCACGTTCAAATTGAGCGAGCATCATTTTGGTAGCTCGATCAATCTCGCTTACCCACAAGCGACCACTAGCAACCTCGGCAATGATCAACAAAAACTTAGAAGGGCTAACTTCGCCGATCAAAAGCTCATCCATTGGTGCATCAATTCGATGCCCAGCGAACGACAATGTCGGACGAAAAATGTCGTCGTCGTCCGTCTCCATACTAAACTCCACTGGCGCGAACGCCACGCGGCATGGAGTTAGGTTCTCGTCATCGAATACGACTGAAGGATGATTGCGAAGCAGATTCAGACATTCACGAATCGCGACCAATCCGTTCTCCTGATAAGACTCACTCGAAACCTGTAGCAAGGTCGCTACGGTGCGATCAACTGGGTTCTCAAAGACCGAATCGGGAGCTTGCTCGAAAATATTCTTAAGCTGTCGACCCTTAGTCCATCCGCCCCGTTTCTTTTGCGACTGTAAATAAGGCACAATCACCAACTTTGGACGGAAGTATTGATTTCCGCTATTGCCTTTGAAGCCAGCGATTCGCCATTGAAGTCGCGATAGTGAGGTTTCTTCTTCGTCAGTCGGCGCAGCCGTACCGATTTGGCTCAACTCCGAAATAATCTTCCGACCAATCTCGCGGCCGTCCGAAATACAACCTTTGATCCACTGTTCAGCCTCATAACTAGGCAATCCCGAGAGTTGCCTACGAAGATAGGTCGCACATGTTACGCTGTGAACACACGGTCGCGCATCGTAACAGCCGCAAACAATTGAAAGCTTCAAGCTTCCCTTGCGCGAGTTGTCCGAAAGGCTACTGCGCGGACCAGCAACGGGGGGCTCCAAATCAATGATGAGCGTCGTTTCGTGGTCGGTATATCCAAACGCACCACCATGCAGCTCAAATTCCCAACGCATTTGCTGCTTGTTGAGCGTCAGCCGAGGTTGATCTTCAATCTTGAAGTATCGTGCCAGAATGAGCTGTTGAGGTTTAACTCGTTTCTCAAAGGCGTCCAGCACCGACATGACTGCTCCCACTCGGTCGTCCTCGTGAGTTGATTCCAGTGCAACATGCAACTCCATAAACTTGGGATCCAATCCTCATGGCGAAAAAATCAATGTGCTGCTTCAAATGAGCAGCGACCAACGGCCAACTTGTAGATTGTGCCTTAGAGGGGGCCTCTTTGGCAAGGGGAAACACCCTGGGCGATAGCTTTACCTAATTCTGGGTAGCTGAATTCGTAAGAATTCAGACGGCGTTGGAAATACCGATGAATGCGGATGTCAAGAGACGTCTTATGACATCTGCTACGAAAACTATTGGTTTTAAGTAGCTGAACTCTTAAGAGTTCAGACCTCCAGGGAAACAACCGCAAAGATGCAGTCATCAGATGTCTTACGACATTTGCTACGGGTGCGAGGCTCAAGACTTAAACTTGAAAATTCTTCAAAAAAACACACACGCCTTCAACACCGACGTGATTCTTTGGTTAATTGCAGAACTTCACCCCGCCCATCGTAACTACGATCCCCTAACTGCCTGCGGCACCAACGCCCTCGAGGAATTTTATCAGTAAAATCCAACACCGATTCTGCGTAGTCGTCTTGAGAGGTAATCCCAGTGAAAAGAGCAAGCTGAGAATTCCACGTTTCGCGTATATGTCGCCATAAAATCGGAAGGTAACTGAGCTCAAATTCTCTTGCGATTGTAAGCTCGGCGTCGAAAGTTGAATCGTCCATTTGCACCGAATCGGCAACGATAATCGAGCCACGCCGCATACCACAGCCCCATCCAACACCAATTTCGCCTAACAAGAGGAGCGTGCCGGCAATCATAAAACTCGCGCCACGATTTCCACAGCTTCCACCAATAACGAGGGTTCCTCGGCGCATTCTCTCAGCAACACGATCGCCGCACGCGCCCGCAATGATGCAATCTCCACCTCGCATGCCAGATTTAGCTCCAGGAGCAGGCCCCGCGACTCGCTCACCCGCAGAGCCCCTTATCAGAACACGACCGTCACGCATTCCACAACAAAGCTCGTCGCCACAATTTCCCCCGACGATAATGGTCCCACCTCGCATGCCAAAGCCGACTTGGTCTCCAGTGGATCCCTCGACCAAGATCACGCCACTATCCATCTCAAACCCAACGCGATCCAAGTGCAAGCAATCGCCTCGAAGCACTACTTGGTGACTTTCGACTTCACTTGCTTGACCACTATTCCAGTGCAGCTCAAACAATTCTTTCACCGCAAACTCTTTAGAAGCGGCAAAACTCTTCAGCTTGAGATTCTTTACCTCGTCGATCGACATAGCCGCCAAGCGGCTCGGCAACAACGGAGAAGCATCAACACGTTCAACAATCTTTTGACGACTTTGAAAAATCCATTCCATAGCATGCTATGATAACCAAGTGGCTGGTCTCAAGAAAGTCGGCTGACAGATTGCGAAAGTCGCATCTCATAGCTTTACTCCATAAAGTTTGTTCATGCTTCGTGTCTACATCCTCGCAGGAGGTCGATCATCTCGGTTCGGTAGCGACAAGGCTCGCGCGACAGTAGACGAAATTCCTTTGGTGGTCCGACTGCAGCAATCCATCGCACGAAAGGTTAACGCGCAAATTTTCGTGATCGCAAATGAAGTCGATGCCTACCACGATCTAGGGTTAGCAACACTCGCCGACGATGTCCCACACCTCGGACCCGTCTCGGGAATAGCGACAGCCCTCGAACACTTTCAAAACACGCCAGCCCTTGTTGAAAATGCGACAACCAATAGAAGCGATCGTCGAATGCAAATCGCCGATCATATCGCATCGCGATGGTGCCTCATCCTAAGCTGCGACTTGCTGGAATGGCACAACGATTGGCTAGCATGTCTCACCAATGAATTGGCACAAAAACAATCAGCCCTGGACGGTCTCTCTTCAAAAGCCGTTTGCTTCTACACGGACGTTGAAACTTCAAATCCACTTCAGCCCACCTGTTGGAATCCGTTCCCCGGACTTTACCACGTCGACGCACTTCCAATCGCAAGAATGATTTGCAAATCCTCGCGACCATCGATGCAAGCCCTCCTAAGCGACCCATCCATGAACGCCATCCCCGCCTCCGCGATCCCGCTTCCGACTATTCAAACCGCTAACACCCAAGAAGAACTACGAAACTGGCTACAAACCCGCTCTAATGAAGCAACCGATTAAAGGTTTTGGAGTGCTACGTCTCGGCGGAGCTTTAAGACTTATCTATCGAATTGCTATCTCGAAAAATCTTTGTTAAACAAACGATTTAGTTGTCAAACGCGGCTCTTTCTTTTCATCACCCCGTTCGCCCGAAAGCTATGCCAAGCCACAGCACTCCATATTTGGAGTGCTCCGTCTCGGCGGAGCTTTAAGCCTTATCTATCGACTTCCTATCTCAAAAAACCTTTGTTAAACAAACGGGGAGGCCAAATGGGGTCAGGTCTGTTAAGCACTAAAGAGACCTGCCTCCTTTTCTTCCTCGCAAAACGCAGATTAGAAAATACGCTAGATTTGAAGGCCTCGAATATTAACTGCAACCTAGAATTCCAGCCGTGATAAATCTCTACCAACCTAGAAACTTAGGTCGCGTTCTCAAACTGCTCGCAAGCTGTATTTGCCTCACAGTCACTGTTGGAATCATTCGGCAGTACGAATACTACTTTCCACCAAACTTCGGCACGGGCTTTCTGCTAGATCGACACCTTCACTTTTGGAATGAGTACTGGCTAGCATTCTACATCCATATCATCGCAACACCCTTAGCTCTGCTAAATGGATTCTATTTAACAAACGATCATCTTCGCTCAAAATCCCCAGGTGTTCACAAGGCGCTCGGGCGTGTTCAAGCAATCGTGATCATACTGCTTATCGGACCCAGTGGATTAATAATGTCGCTGTATGCTTCGAGTGGCTTTTGGGCCGGAGCTGGATTTGCTTGCCAAGCCTTAGCGTTGATGATCTTTACTGTTTTAGGCTGTGTCTATGCGATTCGTAGGCAGTTTGCTATCCATCGCTTATGGATGATGCGAGCATTTTTGACTCTATGCGGTGCGATCGTTCTTAGAATTCTTGCGGCCGTTTATGCCCAGTCTGGATGGCCGCAAGAACTTTACTACCCAATAACGGCTTGGCTATGTTGGCTACTTCCGCTGGCAACCTACGAAGCACTTCTGGTTTTTAGGTCTAATCTCACCCTAAGCCCCCGGTAGCTCGACGCTGCCATCGTTGCTATTCGGCGTAACAGCCGCTTCTATCACTTCTATCTTTGATTCGACTGGGAGAAACCTGACCGAGTTATCAAGCGTAATCGCGTGACGCCCTCTGTAGTGTGCAGATTCCTCATTTACAAACGATGCCAAAAAACCCTTCAGATCTAAGTCCGAAGGTTCCATCCAATGACGCGCATCCGCTGGATTGGCTTCGACGACCATCAAGGTTTCCGAAGGTCCATCGGTAACGTCCGCAATAACGCGACCTGTTGTTTCCTGAAGACAAGTATTGGTATCCACGATTCCCAGAAAAGTTGTGAACTTCTTATCAATCGGACTCGACGGGCAGCGAAATACCGATGGGGCAGCCAGATCTGCGATCGCTTTGTTATCCGGGTGATTCCAAGGTTTGGCAAAATCGATTTCTTCATGTAGTTTTTGCTGCTCGATGAAAGGCAAAATCAACGCTCGCCAGCTATGCAATCTTTTACCATTTTCGTCGACGGTGTACGCAGGTGGGAGCGTTTTATATGCGAATTCGTAATTCAATAATCCGATTCCGATCTGCCGTAGGTTACTGGAACAATACATCCTGCGTGCTGCTTCCGAAGAACTGCCTCGACGGGACATTGGAAGGATCAAACCTACTACAACAATAAGAGATCCAACGATTGCAAACGTCGCAAGCAGAGTGCCTCCGCAACCTTTTTTAGAGGAACTTGAAATAGTCGCAGCAGTTGGATTTGCATCGTCATTCGCGATATACGGATTATCTTGATCTACCATTTCAAGTCCTCGCTAAAATCCTTGGTTGATTCTTTGAAGCTTTATCGCGACTTTGAAACATGGTTTAGTATAGCAGATGCGGGCGACACAATTCGTGCCACGCTGCTTGGTCGAAGGCAATCAATTGTTCGAATTCTGCTCTTGTCGGTGACTCGCCTGCTTCTAGGGAATCGATTGCCTTACGTAGTCGAGCTGTTCCCGCGATGATATCGATCGGTGGCTTTTCTGTTTCGTACTCGTAGGGAGGTGTAAGCCAATCAAAGTCCTTTGGCCAAAGAGAACGTATCACGGCCAAAGATAGAACGCTCGTTAGAACTGGTTGGAAGGTAGCTGGATCGGTGATGTTTAACAGCAGACCACCACAGCTGATGCCTTTCCATTTGTCGAACGTTGGAACGAAGCGTAACGGAAGAAATTCGACTCCAGGAAGTGAGTACTCTCGCAACTTCGAAGCCAACGCATGTGGGTCGATGAATGGAGCTCCAAATACTTCGAACGGCAACGTGGTTCCGCGTCCTTCGGAAAGATTCGTTCCTTCCAGCAAGACCATCCCAGGATACACTAAGCAGCTCTCAGGACGCGGGACATTGGGGGAAGGCCAAACCCATTTGCGGCCCGTCTCGCACCAATTCATACTGCGTTGCCATCCTGACATTGGAACGGCATATAATTCTGCACCAATTTCCATCAAGCAGTTCACCACTTGAGACAACTCGCCGAGCGTTAGTCCATGCCGCATCGGGATGCAAGCTCGGCCAACGAAGGACTCTTGGCCAACGTCGAGCATGGGGCCTTCGACGATGTAACCACCAAGTGGATTAGGACGATCGAGTATGACGACTGGGACACCCGCTTCAGCACAGGCTTCCAAGCAATGTGAAATGGTCCAAATGAATGTATAAACGCGAGTCCCCACATCCTGCAGATCGACTACGAAGCAATCAACATCCTTGAGCATCTCAGGAGTCGGCTTTCGTGTCTCGCTGTACAAACTGTGTACAGGGATACCCAGTTGCGGATGAGTCGTGTGCGAGGACTCGATCATGTTCGCTTGCTGTTCGCCCCAAAGTCCATGCTGTGGCGTAAACAACGTGGTGAGCTTCCTTGGAAAAGCGTCGGAAAGGACATCACATGAGTAACGCAAATTGTGATCGACGGACGACTGATTCATTAGCAGTCCCAACCTCGTACCTTGCATCACGGATGGAATGCTTTGCGAGATTTGTTCCAATCCTATTCGAACTCCAACGTCACTACTTGCCATCAATTGATCCTTGATTTTCCGGGTGTTGCTTGCCGGGCTCATTGGGATCACGGAGCTGAGTAAAAAAGCTTCCCAACATCCCCGCCGCAAATGTCGACGATGCACCTATTAAAGCGTACCACGGCCACGCGACGCTTGTCATAAATTTGATCCACATCAATACGCTCAGGCCAAACAAAAGACCAATCAAAGCTGCGTTCTGCCCGACCCGCTTGGTCAGCACACCAAGCGCAAACAACCCCAACAGCAGCCCAGCAGTTAAGCTGGCGATATCAAGCACGTTGGTAACAACGCTTCGTGCGAGATACATACCAACAATTCCCACTCCAATTTGAGCAATACCAAAGGCGATCGTAAGCGTTCTACTAACAAGCAGCAGGTGTGACGAGGTTGCCTCGGTTCGACGAAACGGAAGATAGAGATCACTGACGGCTGAGGATGTAGAAGAGTTCAAGGAGCTAGACAAAGTCGACATCGCAGCCGCGAAAACCGCTGCGAGTGTTATGCCAATCAGTCCGACACCTTTTGGCAGTTCATTCACAATGAATGTTGCGAAGACCGAGTCGGCTCGGAATTCACCGGAAGGTGGGAAGCGATCATAAAAGCATGCAAGAGCCACTCCCACCAACAAGAACAAGAGAAACTGAAGCAGTACTACAAATCCGCTTAGAATAATCGCACGACCCGCGTCCCGTTCGCTACGTGCGCATAGATACCTTTGAACCATCATTTGATCGGTGCCGTGAGTTCCTAGAATTAGAAACGTTCCTCCGATGACGCCTGCTAAGAAAGTATAAGGCTCCGTCAGATTCCAACTAAAATCGAACACGCGAAGTTTGTTATTGTTGCTTGCGAATGTCGCCACCTCCGTCCAGCCTCCTGGGATGCGCAAAACGATCACAAGTCCGGCGATCACTCCGCCTGCAATGTAGACAACGAACTGAAGGCAGTCCGTCCAAACAACTGATTTGATTCCGCCGAAGAATGTGTATAGGACCGTTGCGATTCCCATCGTTACGATGCAAAGAGGCATCGACCATCCAAGAATCTTTTCAAGCACCAGTGCCGCAAGAAACAGACGCAACCCATCGGCACACGTTCGGGAGACCAAAAATACTACCGAGGCTGTTCGCTTGGTAGCCAGCCCAAATCGCTTATCCAAAACTTCATACGCCGTGAATAGATTCCCTTCAAAGTATCGAGGAAGGAAAACATAGACAACAATTATTCGACCAATGATGTAACCGAAGGCCAATTGCAGGAATCGTAAGTCACCAAAGTACGCGATCCCTGGAACGCTTAAGAACGTGGCCGTGCTGGTCTCTGTTGCCACGATCGAACCTAGAATTGCCCACCAAGGCAAATCGCGTCCGCCGAGAAGATAGTCGCTTAACCCTTTTTGGCCACGTCCCATCCAGACCCCAAGCAGAAGGACCAGCAACAAGTACGCCAATAGCACGAAGAGATCGACGCTATGCAATGTTCCGTTCAACAGTTGGCCCTTCTTTCTCGTGGCAGTAAACTCAAAATTTGCATAATCTATTTCGCCAGCTTGCCGACGGCGAACAGATGATTCTCACCACGAATAAAGATCTGCCCCTGCGAAACCGCGGGTGAAGCAAAACTGCTTTCACCGAGCATGTTGACGCTGACAACGTTCAGTTTTTCGCTAGGCTTAATGACGGTTACTTTGCCGTCATCCGCGGTGCAGTAAACGAGCCCACCAGCCGTTATCAACGATGCGCTGTAGTGTCCTCCAAGCCTATCTTTCCAAAGACGACTTCCGTTCTCAGTGTTGAAGCAATTCACTGTACCACGATCATCGGCAACAAAAAGCTGGCTTCCAACCAAAACAGGCGAAGGAACATAGCATTTGGCATCGGTAATACTCCAAGCAACATGGGTGGTACTTACGTCACCGGTTCCATCTGGTTGAATCGCCATCACATAATGATCAGGGAACCCTGCCGAAAGATAAAACTTGGTACCATCGAAAACCATCGAAGCTACAAACTGTTCGGTTGGACCATTAACCGACCAGTGAACTTTGCCGCTGCTTGGGTCCAAGCTGATAACTTGCTTACTACCCGACATCACCATCTGTGTTTTTCCTGCAACTTCGCGAATGATGGGCGTGCAATAGCTTCGTGTTTGATGAATTCGAGGGAACTTCCAAACAAGATCTCCCGTGTTTCGATCGAGTGCTAAGACGTGGGATTCTCCATCGTGATCGCCGTTGACGATAAGCAAGTTTTCAAAAATAACCGGCGAGCTGCAAAAACCGTGGACACTGCTAAAGGGACTTGGTTTCGTTATCCATAATTGTTTCCCCTCCATTGTATAGGCCGCAACAATCATGACTCCAGGCGTGTTCATCCGAGGTTTACTTACGTTCTTCGCCGGTTCTTCGGTGTTGTCCGTTTCAAGGAAAGAAACATAGACAGTTTTCCCATCAGTCGCAGGAGTTCCTGAAGCAAAGCTATTCAAGTTGTGTTTCGTTTCGAGAGGTGATTCAATGACAGTACGCTGCCATTGGATACTTCCATCTCGACGATCGAAACAGACTAAGACTCGTTCATGGGTCTCTTCAATACAGCTTGCAACGAAGATTTGGTTATCCCACACAATCGGTGAAGAGTGCCCGCGGCCCGGAACAGGCACCTTCCACGCAATCCCCTCACCTGTAGTCGCATCCCACGAAATTGGGACTTGTTGCTCCAATGAACTTCCATCACCGCGTGGACCACGCCAACAAGGCCAGTTCTCGCACTGGGCATGAGAGGTAGGAATTACCAGCCCCAATACTATTATGAGAACGATGTGATACTTGAAATTGCGATAATGAGATAGAGATCGATTGCACATTTGATTTCGGAAAATGGTCAGGAATCGTTGGTGAATTATTCTGAAAGGATTGTAGCATTTTAACTGGCCATAATGGTCCCAGCGTTCCAATTCATTCGCTACGCAACGGATAATCGAAGTGTGATGTGAATTGCCCTTGCGTGGCTAAGGCTCTTAATTCCCGCTTCGCGTGGATCGTGAGTATAATTACAAATAGTTTTTCTCTCCCATAAGCTGATTTTCAAGACCGAAGAAACGTATTGATAAATATGGAAGTGCCTCTAAATCGCGTCTTTCGATCGATGCTTGTTTGGTGCGCATTGACAAGCGTTTCGCTGGCAGACGAAGCAGCGAAACACACCGAAACCGAGTATGCAGTTCATGTTCTGAATGACATTGCGTATCGCTCGGGTTTAGATCAAAGCGAGTACGAAACACAGCGTTGCCGATTGGATGTTTATCTGCCTAAAGGAAAGAAGAATTTTGCAACGCTGATCTGGTTTCATGGTGGTGGGCTTAAGAACGGCGATAAGAGTCGTCTTTTGCCGAACGATTCTGTAAAGACCGCTTTGATTGCTGAGAGCTTGGCTCGATCAGGAATCGCTGTAATTGCGACAAACTACCGCTTAAGCCCTCTAGTAACTTTTCCAGCCTACATCCAGGACGGCGCCAAAGCGGTCAGTTGGGCGAAGAATAACATGGGCTCGCATGGTGCCGATACCAATCGATGTTTTATAGGAGGCCATTCTGCGGGAGCCTACTTGGCGTTAATGCTCGCGATGGACACTAGCTACTTGGAAGCAGAAGGTGTTAAATCGATCGATATTGCAGGAATCGTTTCGGTGAGCAGTCAGACAATGACTCATTACACAGTTCGCGAAGAGCAAGGAATAGGTAAGCATACGATCACCGCCGACAAAGCCTCTCCGATCTATTTCGCACGCAAATCCGCTCCGCCCATTTTGCTTCTGTATGCAGACAAGGACTCTCCAGCGAGAGCCGAAGAGAACGCTTTGTTTTTTGCTGTGATGAAAGACGCTGGCAACAAGAAGATCTCGAGCTTGGAAATCAAAGACCGAAATCATGGGACAATCGCAAGCGAGATCGTTGAGCCTTCTGATCCCGCTCGAAAAGCAATCTTGGACTTTATCAAGAAGCCAAACGAGTAAAAGCAACTTGCCGTTATCAAGTTAGGCTTTGTTTCACAATCAGTTTTTCGCCTAGCTGCGACCCTCTGAGACTGGGCTAATTGCTGGAAGCAGAGCTTAATTCCCCCATCCGCCACCGAGCAACTTGTATGTTTTCACGATTGCGAAAAGCACGTCACCAAGAGTCGGTCGTTGAATTGAATTGAGGAAAAAACTTCGATCTTGATAGACCAAGTTGTGCGCGAGATTCGGCTATTCGCAGGTAAGCTTCGCGAACGGAGAGTTTTTGTTGATTTGCGAACCCAATGAGTTCATGCAGGATTGGGGCGTCAAAGTAGGTCCACCAGCGCGCGGTCTGCGGGTCGATCAAGCAGATATCAAAATCTAACCGCATCTCGGTGAAAGGGTTCTAGAAGTGCTCCGATTATAAAAATTGCGGACATTAGTCGGCTGCGAGCGGATCTATACATTCCGCTTTCGCTCATTTCATCACAACGCGTTGGAGAAATCATCGAGTTGCGAGCGGACTTACCCGGACGACAATGGCTCAGCGCAAAGGTTGTGTTCGTGGCTCCATTGATTGATGCAGCCACACAGACCATTCGAATCGTAGTCGGAATTGACAACAACGACAAACATTAACCAGCAGGTTTTGCCGTGCGATTATCCGACACTGGCACAGGGTCTGACATGCATCAACAACTCAAATCGAAACCTACTTTTCAAATTCAAACGCCGAATAACAAAGTCAGTCTCCGGTAAACAATAGTGGAGCAGATTTTCTTGATGGTGGAGCAGGTCAACAGGATGTGGTCAACTACTCAGAATCAGATGAAGCCGTCGTATTGGACCTCGAAAATCAACAAGGTAAGGGTGGTGACGCAGAGGGCGACACGATTCGAATCGTAGAAGGTGTCATTGGCTCATCGTTTGACGATACGTTGATCGGGGATAAACAGGATAATCTGCTTGTTGGAAACGCAGGTGACGATCAGCTTGTTGGCGGTTCCGGAAATGATCTCTTGGTTGGTGGATCTGGAAATAATCGGATTGACGGTGGAGACGGGATTGATGTTGCGAATTTTTCTGGCAACACGAGCGATTACAGGTTCGACCGCAACGCGGATGGACAGCTTGTGTCGCACAATTTCGATCACTGCGGCACCTGATTAATTCCAGTAATCGTTGCCAATGCGTCAAGACATGTGATCAGCAAAATCATAGCAACTACGATGGCTTCGTGTTTCTCTTGCTAGGAGCTGGGCTGCGGGTCGTGTGAGTTACCGATTCGGTTTTCTTCGCATGAAGTGCCTTTTGAAGCGGACACCGGTCAGCATTGATCGAGAGGCCGCGACGATAGCTGTCTAGCAGCTTTCTGGATTCCTCTGCCAACATTCTTCGAACTTCACGACGCATCCCCGCGATTCTTGGAATGGTAAGGTGATCGTAGCTGGTTGTTTGATGCCGCAACCACGCAATTACTGCAGATTCAGCTCGACGTTCAATCGGAATCCGCTCAGTTCTCGCTACCGTGCCGCTCCCAATGGGTGTTGCGTGATCTGAAACAGCTTTCGCGAGCTTAACTCCTAGCGTGTGATACCGAGAATCGAAGTTGAGGAACGAAACAATAGCTGCTTGGAAGTCTTCGACATAGGCCGATTGCTTTGCGTCGCGACGAACGCGGCTGGAGGCTTGTCGTTTGGCGTATGTTTCCGTGGAACGCTCCAGCTCCAACTCTTTGCGAATGCGTTCGATTGTTGAGCCATCTGCGTATACACCTCGAGAGAAAGTGCGACGCCCTTTCTTTTCCTGCACTGTCCAAGTCGGACCAGAGGCTTTGACGCGACGAGTCAGTCCCGTGTCCCCGGGCGGCAGAAGCCTCCATGATTTGGGCACGTCTAAAACGATCCCATTAGGTAACTTTACCGTTCGATCTCTTGGGCCCGGGATGCCTGTGAGGGTTTCTTCCATTAGTTTTGTTTTGCTGGTTCTTATTTGCTATTGGATTAATTCGATGGACCATTATTAGCCTGGCATCGGTGATTTTGGTTGCCAGAATGGCGCAAATTATGACGCACAACGTCAGTCTCTACATCCAACGATGCTCACTTCAAGTTCAACTGTCGAGCAACTTCTTCTGCAATTCGTGACAGATCAATATCATCCTTGAGTTCGGTCTCCATCTTGCGGCACGCGTGTAGAACGGTTGTATGGTCGCGATTACCGAAGTACACACCGACTTGCTGGTACGAGTGATCGGTCCATTTTCGGGCTAGGAACATTGCTAGTGAGCGGGCGCGAACAATTTGACTGCGACGCGTGACACCACGAAGGTCACTTAGCTTTAATCGGCATTCTTTCGCGACTCGTTTAGCAATCTCCGAAACGGTCGGGGTCGCCAATATTCGTTTTGCTTGGATGATTTGCCCAAGGGTATGCTGGATAGCTTCTGGCGTAATCGATCTTTCAACACGCTCTTGATGAAGCCAATTCATCAAGACCGAGTAAAGCTCAACCGCCGACGTTGGTTCTGGTAACTGATTCGAGAGTCGGTCAAGCTCTTGATCATCCAGCCTCGTATCTAGAGCTTTTGAAAATAGCTGTAAAAGTTTTCGACGCGTTGTGCGTCCGGGATAATCAATTCTCACCGAAAGCCCACGAATGCAGCGCGATACAATCGACGGTCGAATTCCTCGAATAGTCGTTGGCAATGACGTGCCGGTAACGATCACAGGAACGCGACGTTGCTCGAGCGAATCAATTGTCATGGAAAGTTCCGTTTGTGCAGATTCTTTCGTCGCTAACTCGTGAAGCCCATCGACAATGAGTATCCCGGCGCCGCGAAATCGCATTCGAAAACGCTCCATATCATCGGCATGGATCGCTGCTGCGTAGGCCCGAGCAAAATCTCCACCCGTGATAAACAACGAATCCGCCTTATCATGCAACCGGCAGTAGCGGGCCGCTAATGAATATGCGAGCGTTGACTTTCCGCAACCGTTTGGACCGAACAAATAGACGGGAGAATAATCAACAAGCCCCGTCACCGTAGCGGTCGCGAACAGGCCATTAAGTGCATTGTTTTCAGGACCAATGAGAAAAACATCGACCAAAGCTCGCGGCGACTCTGACTGCAAAAGACCGCCCACTGGTTTTCGGGCTGGGAGTCGGTCAAGCGAAAGCGTTTTAACAGCCATCGGCCTCAAAATAGTTTCTATTACAGCCACCAATAAATCCTACGAAAACCGACCAAGCTAACTCAAGTGTTCTAATCGAAACTACCCAAGTACATAAGAGAGCGTTCCGTCAAGATATCGACAAGTCGACAATTCCAGCCGTCCGATAAATAAAGAATACTATTCGTTTGTCTCCTCGTCTGGGTTGGAAATCATGATTCTTCCGTCAAAAAAACTGGCGACGCTCGCTAGCTTGGTTGGCGGCCTGGCCTATCTTTCGCAGCATTATACGATAGATGGTCTACGTGGGCTACGAATTCACCCCGTCTCAAAGACCGCCTCGCAGCCCGCAAATTCTACCTATCCGGACTCTTCGGGAGCATCGTTCTCCGATTGGGAACAGCCGCAGTCGTCTGCAAGCGGACCTGCCACCTCCTTCCCCCAAACAAATTCACTCACCAGTTGGCTTCCCGATATAGCCCGATCGGTCGCAACTTTTACTTCGTCGCCGAATACCCTTTCGCCAAATGCATCATCTCAAGGCTTTCCAGGAGATATCGCATCACAGGCAAACTCGCCATTGCTTCCGGGGGACGCACGATCGCCAATAACCCAACAACCGACACTTCCAGCACTTCGCGCACCGACTCTCAAAATCGCTTCGTTCAACCTACAACGTTTTGGGCATCACAAAGTCGAAAATCCTTTTGTTGCAGAAACTGTAATCAAAGTGATTCGCCAGTTTGATGTGATCGCCCTTCAGGAAGTATGTACTCAGCAACAGGATCTCATCGCCATGCTTGTTGACCGCGTAAATCAAAGTGGAGCCCGCTACGACTACGTTATCGGGCCCCGTATTGGAAACGGAGACAATCTGGAGCAGTTTGCATTTGTCTTCAATACCAAGACTATCGAAACCGATCGCGACCAACTCTACTCAGTCGAAGATCCCGACAACCTCCTGCTGCGTGAACCGTTGGTGGGTTGGTTTCGAGCCAAACAAAACGATGCGCATAGGGCTTTCACATTTACATTGGTCAATGTTCACATCGATTCAGATCGCTCTGATGCAGAAGTGCGATTGCTACCGGAATTAGTGCAAAGCATTCGTCGCGATGGACGCGATGAAGACGACACCATTTTGGCTGGCGATTTCGGAGCGGACGCTTTATCGATGGCTTATCTCAGACAGCGAGGCTTTACCGTTGCTTTGAATGAAACGCCGACACTAGTTAGCAGTTCACAGACACCGGATAATTTAGTTTTCTTCTCCAAAGCAACGGATGAGTATATTGGTAGATCAGGAACACTCGACTTTCTACGCAAGTCGAATCTATCTATCGATCAGGCTCTTCAAGTTAGCGACCATCTCCCCGTTTGGGCAGAATTCTCAACAGTCGAAGGTGGCGCGTACTGAGGATGGGCGGAGTTGGTTACCAGTGTCCGCGCCTCGCTGGTACCTATAAGTTTCCCGCCTTCATAAGTGGCGACTTCGTGTTGAGAAATTGAGCCCGAGTGCACATCGGCAAATGCCTCGTGCGATCGTTGGCTACGCTATGTCCACCCGCTTTTCCCAAATGCCTATCTTGATGTAAGAATGCAATTTGCGATTCAACCAGCCCGGCGATTTGAAAACGGGAAATGTCGGTTTGAACAATGAATGCCAAGGTGCGATGGACGGCTATCTTAAATTCACGAGATAGTTGCTTGAAGAATGCACATGACTCGTCCTACACATTCAGGTCTTCGGATTCTTAACTTTCGCTGGCATCGATGACCGGGATTTCGTTAAACTATTTCTCGTCAAGCATTAGCGATTCCAAGGGTACTTTGACTTGGCTTCTCATAGTGAGTATCCTTTGTTGACGATTGCTTAGCGTGCATTCTCGCAACGGTTCGATTTTCTCTTGGCGGGCTGTTCTTCTATTCGCACGGAATTTTTCATGCAAAGCAGGGTATCCAAACGGTTTCGAAGTGATCGCTCGGTTCCATTGAAGCGGTTATTCAAGAATACGCGAAATGATAAACGCGCTGAGCTTGAGTGCAGACTTCGGTTCGAAGTGCTCGAATCGAGAGCTTTGCTTTCAAGCGTTGATTGGGACAACGCAGGAGATTTAATTTATACGCCGACGGGCAGAGCCGACCGCATCCCTGATTTTTCGAATGTCGGCTATCGCAGTGGTGTCGTCGGGATTCCTAATGTCCCCGTCGCTTTGACTGTCCATCCAGGGGTCGGTGACGACACGGCGCTTATTCAAACGGCAATCGATCAGGTCGAAGCCATGCCTTTCAAGGCCGACGGCTTTCGCGGGGCTGTCTTACTCAAGGCCGGCGAATATCAGATCAGCGGACAGCTCAACATCAATGCAAGTGGCGTCGTGATTCGCGGTGAAGGCGACGGTGCGACCGGAACTGTCCTTCGGGCCACAGGCACCTCTCAGCGAACCTTGGTCCGTTTTGCCGGTTCTGGCTCGCAAAGCACGGTTGCCGGAACAACGCACGAAATCGTTGACAAGTACGTTCCCGTCGGTGCCAGGAGTTTTCAAGTCGACTCGACAGCCGGGTTAACAGTCGGCGAAACGGTGATTGTCAATCGCCCGACCACGACCGAATGGGTTGCCGCGATCGGAATGAACTTGCTCGATAATCCGTGGGTAGCGGGCGATCATGAACCAAACTGGGATCGTGTCATCACGCGAATTGAGGGGAATACGATTACCGTAGATGCACCGCTAACGAATTCACTCGATCTCAATTACGGTGGCGGCAACATTCGCCAGTACACCTGGGCTAATCGGATCTCGAACGTCGGTATTGAAAGCTTGCGAGGCATCTCGGACTTTGTCGGTGATACGGATACGAACCATGCAACTTGGCTGGTAGAGATGACAGCCATGCAAAACGGTTGGGTTCGCAACTTGACGGCTTACAACTTTCGACAGGGAATTGTTACTCTGAAAAGAACATCGAAATGGGTCACTGTCGAAGAATGCGAAAGCTACGATCCGAAATCACCGATCGTGGGCGGCGAGCGCTATACCTATGACGTCTACGGTCAGTTGCACTTGGTCCGCAATTCTCATGCTTCACAAGGCCGACACGATTACGTACTCGGATCGGCTGTTGCGGGACCAAACGTGTTCGTCAACAACACGGCCGTCAACAGCTACAGTGATACTGGCCCACATCATCGCTGGGCAACTGGTGGACTCTTCGACAACCTCGACGTCGACAATTTTATCAATGTTCAAAATCGAGGTAACTCTGGGACCGGACATGGTTTTGCCGGAGCCAATATGGTCATCTGGAATTCGACCGCCGACGGTTTCATCGTTCATAATCCACCGACGGCTCAAAATTGGTTGATCGGATCGGCCGGACCGATCAGCGGCGGTACTTTCTATGTCGGTCCGCACGATCCGGGGACTTTCGAATCGCATGGGTTCGCCGTTCAACCTCGCAGTCTCTATCAAGCACAGCTTCAAGAACGGCTTGCTTATCCCGATCTTGATTATCGGGAGTATTGGCTGGGCGACATCGACGGCTTTTTTAGTACCAACGGTACTGGAAACAATGTTGCGGTCGATCCGACTTGGAAATCCCAGTTTGATGCCTCCACAACCGTGCCGTTGAGCAACTTCGACAATCTCACCAATACGCAAGCCATTCCGTTCACTTTCAACTTTACGGTCGATCCCGGTGATCAAATCGTCGGAGCGACTATTAGTTTCGGCTTACGAGCCACAGCCACAGACCTAAGTACGAATCGTTTGTTCATCGATAGTGTCACCGACAATCCGACCTTTGCATCGCTCAATTGGACCGACATCGCGACTTCCGGTACCACTACCAAGGTTCTCAACCTGTCGAGTCGGCTCAACACGCTTCAAGACGGACGATTGAATCTCGGAATTCTTCAAAACACCGCGATCGACTGGGTCGTTTTAAATTTGCAAGTCGCTCCTTCAAACACACTCAGCGTCGTGAACCTTTCGCCCGTGGCTGACGCTTATGTTCGAAGCGGAGCAACTGCCTCGCAAAACTTTGGGGCCGATCCGACACTGCTGACAAAAGAAGACTCAAACATTGAATTTGATCGACGATCATTTCTTCGATTTGACCTTTCACAGATCAGCGGTAACGTCGAACGGGCCACTTTACGATTGATCCCGACGGCTGTGGGTACCACGATTGAGAATCGAGTTTCCTATGTAGCGAACGATTCCTGGGGTGAAACAACCATCAACTGGAACAATCAACCGGCTGCCTTGCCGTTCGGAGGCGATTTTGTGAAAACGGGAAGTTCTTTAGAAATTATGGTAACGCCGCTCGTCCAGGAAGCCGTCAGCGGTGACAAAAGACTTTCCTTGCGAATTGACTCGCCGATTAACCTTGGCGCATCAGGCATTGTCACCTTTGGCTCGAAGGAGAATACTAGCGCGGCGCTCCGCCCCATTCTTATTCTTGAAATGACACCGGCTGCGATAACCAATCGCCGCGTTTTCTACAATCGCTCAGCGAGTACTGCATTTGGTAACGGAACCGATAACCCGATCAATGCGATTGATCCAACCAAGTTCGCCCTACTGCCTGGCGAAACGGTAACCACTACCGCCAATTACACCAACTACTCGCGTGGTTTGAATGGAATTATTGTCGACGTCGCCAATCCTATAACCTTGGCCGGGATATTGGCTGGAAGTTTTCAGTTCGCGATGTGGAGTGCTTTTCCGGATTCGACCCCTAATTTCGTATCGATCAATCCAGCAGTTACCGTCTCGACTTTCGCAGGCGGAGGACTGAATGGTTCGGATCGCGTGAAGCTTGAGTTCGCAGACAATGCAATTCAAAATGCATGGTTGCGAGTCACCATGTTGGCTAATGCTAATACTGGCTTAGCATCCAACGACGTTTTCTATTTCGGGAACGCTCGTCTAGATGTAACTCCGAATACCACATTTCCTTCACAAGTCGCAGTCAACGTGTTGGATACCAATCTCGTTCGTGCTAGAAATGGGACTGATCCGAATAACGTTTCAAACATCTACGACGTCGATAGAAGCGGATCGGTAAATGTGCTGGATACCAACGCGACACGCGCAGGCAATGGGGTCAACAGCCTTAGGCCATTTACCGCTCCACTACTCCCCCAAGCCAATCTTCTTTTGGCTCTGCAAATCGACTCCGCATTCGCAGACACCGGTTGGATTGAATCGATCGAACCGGGAAGCACTAGGCGGCGTTCTGCCGCTCGACGATTCTGAGATTTTTGTATTTCTGATTGCTTCGCCTCGTCTGCCGCGTCGGGGGCCGACACGCTTTTGTAAAGCGTGGGTTAACAGAACAGAAACCTGCACGCTTCACATGTCTTACGACAGCTGCTACAAGCCTCAACTCTCATGAACGCAGGCCGAAGCGACTTTTAAATTTTCAATAGTCGTAACCAGGCATCAACTGAAGATTGAATTTGATTTTCTGCGATTCGTAACTGCCTGTTCTTTTTGGCAATATCCACCCACCTAGAGTACTCCGACAACCAGGAGCACAGCATCGCGAGGTAACCGTCAACCGTAGGCTCGGCTGACATCAGGTCCTGAAGGTCTCTAGGCAAACTGGCTTTGGATTCGTTATCTAACGCCGATAACACAGGCAACCCCGAACTCATGGCTTGCTCCGCATAGTATTCCCAACCACCGTTGCTTGGAAGACACAGCAGACCATCGGCGATCTGAATAATGTCCTCAATCGAGTCCAAGGGCGATTGGAAAAGGATATCGTGATGACACGAAGCGTCTCGAACCAGTTCATGCAAAGCACGCACGCCCGGTCCTAGACCAATCATCCATATCCGAAACTTACGATCCTGTTCAAGCAGTTGAGTCGCCGCTCGGATAAAACTACGCGACGGAAGATCGTCTCGAAGCGGGCCGATGTAGACCAAAAGTGGTGTTTCAAGTGGAACGCGAAAATCACTATTGATTTGCTTAAGAGCCCGGTACGCGTTCTTCCGACCTTCTTCGGTTCTTTCGATTGGATTCCAAGCAACATCTTCAATTCGCACAATTCGATTCGGCTCAAGTCCACTCGCTCTTAACTGCCTTTCAGAGTGGGCGTTTGGCACAACGATTCGTGTTGCCAATCGACATGCCTCAGTGGCTTGCGCCGTGGACGCTGGCTTCATCGAAAAGACATGACTCAAATGCGCTGGAATAATTCGATCATCCAAGGCTGTTAATGGAAAAAAACCTGCAAACCTACCGATCACAGGAATTAGGTTTGTATGATTCTTGTTTGCGACCTGCTGCAGCAGCGTTCCAGATTCGTCCACATAAATCACATCGAAGTCCATCCGATGCTGAGAGATCCATAATCCAACGTTACGTAAGAATAGACTTTCGTTCCAGGCATTCTTCGGAGCTGGAAGCAGTCGAATTACATCGATCTCTCGTAACTTGGACTCTGCTGGCCAAGTATTGTGCCACCTACCTGTTAAGACGGTCACATGAATCCCGCTATCTCTAAGGACTGACGCCCAAGCCATAAGTCGATGACACGACTCGTCACTCAGCGGCCAAAACCTTCTTGCAACGACAAGCAGCCTTCTATTCATACCGGGGTTCATGCTGGCGGGTGCGCCAGGTGATGAGCATCCAGATCCACTTGCTCCATCACACCAACATACGGAAGATTTCGATAGAGATCTTGATAGTCGAGCCCATAACCTACAACAAACTCGTCGGGAATCTTGAAGATGAAGTAGTCGGGTTCAAGCGGAAACTCCTGGCGACCTTCTTTGTATAAAAGCACAATGCTCTTCAACGAAGCTGGTCGCAAGCTCTGAAGTCTTTCAGTGACTCGCGTTAGCGTTTTACCAGTATCAAAAATGTCGTCGACAAGTAAGCAGTCGCGACCTTGGATGTCAAGCATCGTGCTGTCATTGACATCAAGAGTCCCAGATTCAGTCCCACCGCGATAAGAACTCGCTTGGATCAAGCTTACTCGAATAGGCATTTCAAGCCTACGAATCAAGTCGGCAAGCAAAACAAGCGAACCAGTCATAATCGCAACAATCGTGATGGGACGCTCGCCATACTCGAGCGATATTTGCTTCGCTAGGCGTTCAATTCCAATTTGTAGTTCTTGCTCAGAGAGAAGGATTTTCACGATCGGTACTTTGAATCCGCAGAGGAATGGGTTGTCTGGGCGGAAAGCAAGGCGACCTTGTCAAATCCACAACGGGCTATATCTTGACGGCAAGAGAGTCGGTCCGCAATGTAGGGTGATAAATTCGGACAAAACATGGAGCCAGGCCACTCCTTGAAGCGAATTAGCTCCGGCCCATCGAAATGTGGTTGTCCAAAAAACGCTCAGAATCGAGCCAGTTCGATTAGATTTATTGACACTCCTTGGCGAACGCCAACATGTTTTGCTTTCACTCATACTCGTACTCAATGAAATGTTACTCGATCTCGTACTCGATGGAGTGATTCAAATCGAGTAGGAGTACGAGTACCGCCGATGGCTGAGTACGAGTACGAAATGACAGGAAATACATATAAGAACTTCAGTCAGAACGGTGGCGATCAATGAGAAGTTTCTATTATTCATTTACACTCCCACTCGGAATGGTCCATGAAGTTTGATTACGTGCTAGTCGGAGGCGGAACTTCAGCGTGTGTTCTCGCAAGTCAATTGATCGAGCGTAAGATGGGGACTGTTGCAATCATCGAGTCTGGTCGTGCTCCCATTGGTGCCCGAATTTCGACCCCCGTTCGCTACACGGAAACGTTTTCAACATCATGGGACTACGGGCTTCAAACTCAACCGCAAGCAGAACTCGCTAATCGCCGACTCGCGTGGCCGCGAGGAAGAATGCTTGGTGGGAGTTCAGGGATCAACGCGATGATCTACATCGCACCGCGCCGCGAGGATATGGAGTCCTGGCCAAGCAGTTGGGCTTTTGATAAAATCGAATCGTCTATCCATGAAATTGAAAGCCGTTTGTTCGCAAGTGACCATATCGAGCCCGATATTCATCCTTTGTCCCAACGCTTTCTCGAAGCCGTCAACGCACTCAATCGCGAACAACTGAGCGATAACTTGCGAGCTCGCCAGAGTTCGGAGATTTCCCCAATTCGATTTCGCCGTACGCAAAACAACGGACGTCGCAGAAGTGCATACCACGTTTTCTTAAAACCGATTCTTTATCATCCAAAACTTACCATAATCGAAAACGCAAACGCTTCAAAAATCCGACTTGATGACAATCGAGCGCGCGCAGTCGAGTTTCAACGATACGGTGAAAACAATCTTATCGAAGCAGAACGAGCGGTTATCCTCACCTCGGGAGCAGTTTTCTCGCCCGCCATTCTTATGCGTAGTGGTATCGGTTCCATAGATCATTTGAGCGATCATGGTATTGATACGCGGCTGGATTTGCGTGGCGTCGGACAGAACTTGCAAGACCATTTGATAGTTCCACTGGTTTTCGAATCAAAGAATCAACCGGCACTTGAGAAGAACTTCTCCGAGGCGACACGACTTGAATACTTGCAATCACGAACAGGAGCGAAATGTTCGAACATTGCAGAAGTCGGAGCCTTCATGCTTTTGGAGTCCTTCGACTTTACATGCGATGACGCCACAGTTCCTGAGAACATTCAGCTCCACTTTACACCGACACACTACCTCGAATATCCAACTCGGCGTTTGCCGAGCGACGCTTGGACTATCGGTGTGACTCAGTCCAACCCACGCAGTCGAGGCGAAGTTCGACTGACGCGTGATGACAATTCTGCATATGGTTTATCGATTGCCCCCCAATACCTAAGCGAGCATCATGATTTACAATTTTTGATTAAGGCAATTCGACAAACATTGCCTATCACGCAACAACCATCTCTCTTGGATGTACTTGGATCTACGCTTATCCCCAGGGGCTTAACCGATGCATGCAGAAATCGAGATTCTTTCGACAAACAACTAGAAAAGTTTGTTCGAAGATACGCGCTTTCGCTGTATCATCCAGTTGGAACTTGTGCAATGGGTGATGACAGACAAGCGGTCGTCGATGAAGGTTTGAAAGTTCATGGAACCGACAATCTCTACGTAGCCGATTCATCGATCATCCCTTATCTTCCCATCGGTAACCCTCAATCATTCGCAATGTTAATTGGCTATCGGGCGGCAAAGATGATTGAAAAAGCCCAAGCTTAGTTTGCCTACTCATCCAGCGAGAAAATCTCGCCGCCGGCCCGGGTGATGATTGCCCCGAGCGTTTTAGAGTCCGTCTCGTTGGAAAGAAAAACAACACGACTACATGCAAAGAGCGTCATCGCACCGCCTATATGGTCACTTCGTATTTCATTATCGCCGATCCAGGCTTTCGGATCATTGATAGCACCCGATTGTTCAAAGACATTACTTCCGTCAATCCATTTTGAGCTGGGACTGCGGGTGTCTTCCGCGATCGCTACCGTATTTGTTATCCCATCATGAATATCTTTTAGGCGAATGGGTGTGTTATAAATGAAGACTCCATTGTCAGTGTTGTTTCTTGTAGTGATACGCTGACCGTAAAGTCCCCCGTAATCGCTTCGGCCAACGCGATTGGAGTTGGAGATCGCAGTCGGGCACTGATAGAGCTTCACTTCTACTTTAGATGCCTCGGCGTTACGACTGTTATCGAACGGATAATTGAAGTCGATTAGCTGACTGAGATTCCCTTGTTCAAAATACGGAAGTAACAATGCGGACCACGCGTAATTCTTTCGAAGTGGAGATCCTCGCCAAGGACGATAATCCATGCATCCAGGAGGAAAAGACTTGAGCGATTGGTGATAGCTGTGCAGTGCGATCCCGACTTGACGAAGATTACTTTGGCAGACGAGTTTTCTAGCGGCTTCGCGGGCCTGCTGAACAGCTGGAAGGAGCAAACTAGCCAATACACCGATAATTGTGATCACAACCAGTAACTCAACAAGCGTCATCGCGCGTCGGTTCTTAGGGAGTAATTGTATGAATGCCATCAACGCGCTCCGGCGTCACCCTCATTGGTAACAGCAGTATTCCGACCTAGAAAAATCTCATCGCAGTTATGTGCTGCTTGTACGATAGATGCTTCAATCCAAGAAAGCACGAGTCTATCTTCGCTCTTGGTAGGTCTTCTGACTCGCTACCAAATTCGATTCGCAGCCTTCTCACCTAGAAAACTAAGTAATGGCACTTCCTGAGAAGGAATCAAACCTTGCAAGTACCATTACATGGACTTACCGATAGCTCACAGCGGCTGGACCGTCCCGGAATCACACCGGAGTTCCCTGTTCACGAACCATCATAAGAAATAACTGGACTCGTCACCAAAAACTTGTGTGAATAGTACTCCTTCCGATGGTAAGTTGTCAATCAAGAGTCATTAAAACCATCCACCTTAGGTTAGCCTTTGCGAGAATGACGAAAGGATCCCATATTCTTTGCGTTCATCGCCACCAACCGCTCTGTGCCTCGGGTCCGGGGTGATGAAACCTGAGCTGGTGGCGCTTGCCACGGGTTTCGACTATGCAACAATTTATCAGATAGTATCTTAGGCTAAAGCCCACAGCTAAGGAAAAACGACCTTCTCATCAAGCTACTCCGTTGCTCTTAGTTTCAAATTCCGATCGAGCAAACATCACAAGTAACGAGACAATACTATCTCCGAAATGCTTGGAAATCATTTTGGCTGGGCCCTTCAAAGTTTATCTTTGCTCACCAATTGATGGGTAGCTACCTGCACTTTGCGAGACAGACTAAGAAGATGCTTGTGCAACTTGATCTATCGATTGAATTCGGGAAGAACCAAGCGACTTATCCTAGAAGTGTATCGGAGCTAAAGGCAAGACTTAATCGAGTAGAACTGCCGGTTGCCGATTGTGAGAATAAATATGATCTCGTGAAAACGCCACCTGCCGTTGCAAGCAGTCCTGCTTCTGATTGATTCCGACAACACAATTGAACATGCCGAATTGAATTTTTAGAGCTGAGTAAGTTTATCTTCAAGTCTTACTCTTGCAGTTAATCGATCAGCGTCACGCGTCCAGTTACGAACGCGTGTCGTTGGTTGTTGATAGTTACAACGAGTCTTCCACAATCGTCGATTCCTTGACAGTAACCTTCGATAGATTCAAACGAATTATCAGAGTTGCAATCACTAACTCGAATCTTTCGACCTCTGATTACAAGATGATCTGAGTACCATTCCATTGCTTGAGAGATAGGATAACGCAATTCAACAAGATCGGCAGCGATTTTCTTCGCGAGAACTTGAAGGGTATCGCTTATTGAAATTTCTTTGTTTGCCAAAATTGCAAGAGTCGTTGATCGACCGGCTATCGACGAGGGAAGGTCTATTATTTCGTTGCAAACATTGATCCCTACGCCAATTAAATCTCCGCCGGCAACCCGTTCGCAGAGTAAACCAGCAACCTTCAATCCGTTTGCCCAGACATCGTTGGGCCATTTTAAACCAACTGAGGCGGCACCTAAATCGGCGAGAGCATCTCGTACCGCAAGACCGGCTAGCAGCGGAACGATGTTCGGTGGGATTGATGGGTTGCTTGGAATGACGAACGTCGCAGTGAGTACACCGCGAGGCGATTCCCAAGTGTTACTTCCGCGTCCACGGCCATGTGTTTGAGATTCGGTAAAGACCACAAAGGGAGGCTTTGATTCTTCGAGCCGTAATAGTCGGGCTGCCTCGGTGTTGGTGCTTTCAACCGTAGGATACCAGTAGAGTTGGAACGGGAACAGAAGGTCTCGAAGCTGGACGATTGAACTTGGTTCAATTGCTTCCGATATATTCTGAGAGCCTATAGGTTGGTTCATTCTTACTCGACGACCACCAGCAAATCTCCGGCCGCGATGATTGTGCCTGGGCTTACATGCACTTCACCGATGCAGGTGTCGCGCGGCGAATAGACAGCCGTTTCCATCTTCATCGCCTCGATGCTCAAGAGACGCTCGCCAGCCTTAACGGTTTGACCTTTCTTGACCGCCACATCACTTACCTTGCCCGGCATCGGAGCACCAATGTGCTTTGCATTATCGGAGTCTGCTTTGGGATGCCGACGAACTGTTTCAGCAACGCTGGTGTCGACTACTGTGATATCTCGAGGCTGTCCGTTGAGTTCGAAACTTACCGTTTTTGTGCCGTCTCCATGGGCTTGGCTGGTGCTGAGATGTTTCACAACGAGCGTCTTGCCCGGTTCGATATCAATACTTATTTCATCGTTGGGATTCAATCCGTAAAAGAAGGCACTTGTTGGTAGAACGCTTGTGTTTCCATAGTGTTTTTTATGCTTCGCAAAATCCAAGTAGACAGCGGGATACATCAGGTAAGACATGACATCCTCGTCGTTGGATGGTAATCCACTTTTGGCCTCCAGCTCGACCTTTTTCGCGAGAAGATCAATCGACGGCATGCCTGCTCCCGCGCGACCTTGAACAGGTTTTTCGTTAGCCGAATCCAGCACGATCTTTTGGATCTTTTTGGGCCAGCCGCCAGCGGGTTCGCCTATCATCCCCTGCATCATCTCAACCACACTTCTGGGAAAACTGTGCTTGCGAGTCGGATCGAGAACATCCTCCACCGTGAGTTCGTTTGTCACCATAAAGAGTGCCATATCACCGACAACCTTCGATGAAGGAGTCACTTTGACAATATCGCCGAACAGCACGTTTACTGCTGCATAGGTTTCGGCTACCTCTCGCCATCGGTGTTCAAGCCCAAGCGATTTAGCTTGTTGTTTGAGGTTCGTGAATTGTCCGCCGGGCATCTCGTGAGTATAGACTTCGGCTGTTCCCGATTTGATGCCTTCTTCGAACGGATAGTAATGGCTTCGAACCTGCTCCCAATAGTCAGAGATTCGATTTAAAACATCGAGATCGAGTTGTGTATCGCGGTTAGTATGTTGCAAGGCGGCAACCACGCTATTCAAGTTCGGTTGCGAAGTTTGACCACTGAGGGAAGCCATCGCTACATCGACAATGTTAACACCTGCATCACAAGCGCTCAGGATACTGGCTGCGTTTAGACCGCTTGTATCGTGGGTATGAAAATGAATTGGAACATCGATTTCATTTCGCAATGTTTCAACAAGACGCTTTGCCGCGTAGGGCCGACACAAGCCTGCCATGTCCTTGATCGCGAGGATATGCGCTCCCATTCGAACCAATTCTTTCGCGAGATCTACATAGTACTTCAGTGTGTACTTATCACGCTTGGGATCGAGAATATCACCGGTGTAACAAATTGCTGCTTCGCAGATCGAATTCGTATCTTCGCGGACAGCCTTCATCGCAACCTTGACTCCTTCGATCCAATTAAGCGAATCAAAGATGCGAAAGATATCCATTCCTGCATGGGAAGAACGAATAACAAATTCTTTCACGACATTATCAGGGTAGTTCGTATAGCCGACAGCATTAGCGCCTCGCAGAAGCATTTGAAAAAGGATGTTTGGAATCCTTTCACGTAGACCATGCAATCTTTCCCATGGGTCCTCCTGAAGAAATCGCATCGAAGTATCGAAAGTCGCACCACCCCAGCATTCTAGACTGAAGAGTTGGCTTGCATGCCGAGCGTAGTAATCGGCAATCTCAAGCATATCATGTGTACGCAAGCGAGTTGCTAGCAAGGACTGATGCGCGTCGCGCATAGTCGTGTCGGTTAGAAGCAGCCGTTCTTGCGACTTGATCCAGCCACTGAATTTATCCGGCCCCAGAGCGAGAAACTTCGTTCGAGACCCATCCGGGATTGCGGAAGTTAAATCGCAAGTCGGCACGACTATTTCCGGAAGTTTTCTATTAGGCTCCAGCTTGGCCTTCACATCGGGCCTTGAATTGACAATCACGTCGCCGAGATAGTTGAGTAGTTTTGTAGCGCGATCTTGCCGCGGTTTGAAAGCGAATAACTCGGGTGTATTGTCAATGAAGGTTGTGGTGCAATCACCGGACTGAAACTCGTAGTGCAGAATCACATTTTCGACAAATGGTATGTTCGTCTTCACACCTCGAATGCGAAACTCCCGAAGCGCTCGATCCATTCGACGACAAGCGTCTTCTAGTGTCGCATCGTAGGCGGTGACTTTCACCAAAAGCGAATCAAAGTAGGGCGTAATTACTGCTCCACCGTAGGCGCTTGCTCCATCTAAACGAATACCGAACCCAGCAGGCGATCGATACGCGGTGAGCTTTCCATAATCGGGAATGAATTTATTTTCAGGATCTTCGGTTGTAATACGCGACTGTATTGCAACCCCACGCGTAACGATGTTTTCTTGAAGCGGAATATTCATGGGGGACTCATGCAGCTTGTGCCCCATCGATATTTGAATCTGCGAGCGAACAATATCGATCCCGGTTACCATCTCAGTAACCGTATGTTCAACCTGCACCCGTGGATTAACTTCGATGAAGTAGAATTTCTTGGAATCGTCGTCCACCAAAAATTCGACTGTTCCTGCGTTGAAGTACCCAGCCTCAGCCATCAATCGTTTCGCGGCCTCGCAGATTTCAATGCGTAGTTTCAAATCCATCTTGGATGCTGGAGCAACTTCAACAACTTTTTGGTGCCTTCTTTGCACACTGCAGTCACGCTCCCAAAGGTGAACCAAATTTCCGTGTTGATCACCGAGTATTTGTACTTCGATATGCTTGGCTCGCCGGATGTACTTTTCAGCGAAGACTTCGGACCGACCAAATGCTCCGAGCGATTCGCGTTGAGCTTCTTCTAGCTTGCCTTCAAGATCCTCTTCGTTCAGCACCACTCGCATGCCTCGACCACCGCCGCCGAAACTTGCTTTGAGTATGACTGGGTAACCGATTTCCTTACACGCATCTGCGACAGCTTGCGTGGAAGAAAGACCGTGTCCGGTCCCAGGGATGGTGGGGACTTTCGCGATATCCGCTAATGCCTTCGCAGCAGTCTTATCACCAAACTTGCCGAGTAGATCAGCCGACGGTCCCACGAAGGTGATTCCAGCGTCGTGACAGCCCTGTGCGAAGTCAGCTCGCTCGGACAGAAACCCGTAACCAGGATGGATGAAATCGGCACCGGCTTGCAAAGCGACGGCGATAATGTTTTTGATGTTGAGGTAGCCTTTGACGGGCTCGCCTCCTTTGGCGGAACCAAGCAGATAGGATTCGTCTGCTTTAAATCGATGCAAACTAAATCGGTCTTCGTGCGTGTAAACCGCTACCGTTCGCATGCCAAGTTCGGTAGCAGCTCGCATCACGCGAATTGCGATTTCGCCACGATTGGCAACAAGAAGCTTCTTCATGAATCAATGTTCTTTCGGGTCTGACGACGGGTAGTGCGAGAGGGACAAAACCGCAGTTGTTTAAATCATAGGCAATTGCGTGGCTACCGAAAGTGAGGGGCTATTCGAGAATGCGATAAGAAGTGGAAGGCAGTCGTGCAGGTAAGCACTTGCTTTTTTCTACTTGCCAATAATCAGCAGCGAACTCGCGTACCAAAGATGATCAGAATACTTCGACGGGACTTTATCAAAGTCATCACGATTTCGTTCGAAGAGAATCTCTCTTTTGGGTAAGGAGGTTGCGTTGAGTTCGATTCGAACGCGATGGGTTTTGTTAGGTAAATCGCTACCGACGTTGAGTTTGCTCATCCGATGATATGTTCCATATCCATCAACCCGATTCACGGTTACGGGTGCTGCTTCATCCAGTTGAACGCTGATTTGACCACCATCTGGACCAAGAATATCAAAGACCGCGATTGAGGTCCCTTCGAAGGTGTACTCGAGGGTGGCTCCTGGTTTTTGAGCTACAAAAATCACGGGCATGTTCTTTTGAAATCGCTTTGCAAGTGTGTGGTCTTTGGGAAGCGGCTCCCACTGACCGCGAAGCATCTCCTGCGTGATGGGGATTTGCCGAGCGAGTTCCCAATTGTCATCACGTATTGGTTTCGGAAGGCTATGAACCATTGGATCACCACTCGCGTCTCGAATCGCAGGCCATGACCTTGCAATTGTTTCGGTATAAACCTTGTGGCCAGTCTCAGCATGAGGATGGACTCCATCGGTTGAAAAAACCATTGGCTTGGAGGTCGCTAAATCCGAAGTCTTGGGTGCTTTAAAGATCAATTCGCCAGCGGACTCCATCGCCATGACTTTTACGCCGAAGTGAATCGAAGGTATGGAGTAATGATCGGCAACGTCTTCCATCGCACTGGCAGATCGTTGCATTTTTCCGTTCCGTAAATTTTCCAAGACTGGCTCGCTGAGAGTGTAGACAAAGCATAAGTCGATCGACGGATCTGCTTTCCAAGTTTGACGCACGATACCTTCCATCGCTTTGTGAATCTGCGCAGGCAGAGCTCCTCCGTCGTTCACCGCAAATTCAACGAACAGCAGATCCGGCTTATGTCGCAGGACGTCATTTTGAATTCGGAAGACTCCAAGATCAGAACCGGTACCACCAATCGCAGCGTGAATCTCAGCAAGTTTTGCTTTTGGATACTCGTTTTGAAACCAATCAAGTGAAAGAACTCTCCAGCCTGGTGCGGCAGTGATGCTTCCGCCGAGATACGCGATTTTGACTTTTTTTCCGGCATCGAGTTTAGATTTGAAATTGGGTAATCCCTTCCGCGGCGTCACTTCGGTTGCAGCTCGCAGTGGATATAGATCATCGCTTAGCCCAGACGTGATTGGAGTGACGCAACAAAAAATACTTGCGAGAGAGAGCAACCGAAACGATGAAAGCAGTAATAGTGAACGCAGTGACTTGAGGCGGGAAATAAATTCCATGTTGATGTAGCGTCTTTACAAGGTGGGAAACTTACTAAATGGCGGGCGTTTAATGAAAAGGTGCAATAGCGCTGTGAGGAGGATTGGGTCTGAACGATGATTTTGCAAGCATTATGACAGCCTTAAACGCTGGTGGATACCCGCGACGTACTCGCCGTTGACCGAATCACCGATCGTCGTGTATCATTCTGCTTCCTGTGAAGCAGCTTTGTTTTTCTGTACACTAAGCGCAGATAGCTTATTCACAAACGTTTTAGTTAAATTTAGCCGCTTTCGAGCTCAATTGCGGAAGGTTCTTTAGTGAACCTGTGTCAATCATATGAGTTGGCATAGCAGTCGAAGAGCAGGGTAAATTCGCCAAGAAAGGCATTGTTTTTATGGCCACAGAATTGGTCCAAAAATTGATCGAAGCCGGTACGCACTTCGGTCACCGGGTTTCCCGATGGAACCCAAAGATGGCACCGTATATTTACGGTCGCAAGAATCTTATTCACATTATCGATATCCGCGAGACGCTTCGCGGAATGTTGCGAGCCAAGAAATACTTGACTCAAGTGACCGCTGGCGGATCGCTGATTCTCTTTGTTGGAACCAAGCGTCAGGCGACCGAAGTTATCGCCCGAGAAGCTGCTCGTTGCGGGATGCCGTTCGTGAGCGAGCGTTGGCTGGGTGGAGCACTTACGAACTTCCGCACCGTTCGAAATCGAATGGGACGTCTGGAAGAACTGGAAAAGATCATGTCCAGCGATGACCTCAAGGGTTACTCCAAGAAGATGCAAGCGTCGCTCAAGCGCGAGTACAACAAGATCTATCGTAACCTGAACGGCTTGCGAACTCTTAATCGTCTTCCCGAGTGCTTAGTTATCGTAGACCCAAACAAGGAAAAGAATGCGATCAAGGAAGCTCGAAAGCTAGGTATCACAACGGTTGCTTTAATCGATACCGATTGCGATCCAAGTCTTATCGACTTGCCAATCCCTGGTAACGACGATGGTATCCGTTCAATCGACTTGATCATCAAGCAATTGGCTGATGCAGTTTTGGCAGGACGCGCGGAAAATCCTGAGCTTCAAAAGATCACACCGGTTCCTGGTAAAATCGGTGCGATTACTCCAGAAGAGGCCGAGAAATCGGAAGAAACCTCGCCCGCCTAGAGTCTTTTGATTCAATTGCTAAGATTGTGCGGTATCGACTTCGAACCGCACTTTTTCGTTACTGTACAGTTTTGTCTACAGTACATTCCGTCCCTAACCTAAGTCCACAAAAAACCTCTTAACACTGTCTGGAGTTGTCGCCATTATGGCCGAAATCACAGCTGCTTTAGTCAAAGCGTTCCGCGAAAAAACTGGTCTTCCGATGATGGATTGCAAGCAAGCTCTTTCCGAAGCGGGCGGCGATGAAGCCCTTGCGATGGACTTGCTCCGGAAGAAGGGTGCGAAGTTGGGTGCGACTCGTTCTGATCGCGAGACTGCGTTCGGACGATTCGGAATCTATGCTGGTACAAGCAAGTCATCCGGAGCGATTGTCGAACTCAAGTGCGAAAGTGCTCCTGTAACTCAAAACGAAGAATTCATTCAGCTTGCAAACGATCTTGCTGAAGCTCTTGCAACGAGCAACGTCGCGTCCGCTGAAGAGTTGCTGAACCAGCCATCGCCGAGCAAGAAGGGACAAACCGTTGGAGAACAACGCGATGATCTCTTCAACCGTATTCGCGAAAAATTTGAAGTTGGCCGATTCTCGCGTTTCGATGGTACCTGCGGTGGTTACAGCCACAACAGCGGTACCGTAGCCGGAGTCTTGCTACAAATTGCAGGTGGAACTGATGACGTCGCAAAGGACGTCGCGATGCACGTTGCTGCGATGCGTCCAGCCGCTCTATCGACTGCAGAGCTTGATCCAACCTTGGTGGATCGCGAACGAGAAATACTCCGCGAACAGGCCCTCAAAGAAGGCAAGCCAGCGGCGATCGTTGACAAGATGGTCGAAGGTCGTTTGAAACAGTTCTACGCGGAACGCGTCCTGTTGGAGCAGCCTTTCGTAAAAGACGACAAGCAAAGCGTTGGTGATTACGCGAAGAGCAACGGCCTTCAAGTGACCAAATTCGTTCACTATGTTTTGGGTGAAACCTCTGCGTAGTTGACTGTTTACGCATTCCCCTTGCTGTTGCGAGTGGAATCTGGTGCTAAACTAGGAGAGGCATGATCGCATGCCTCTTTTTTTGTGCAGTCTTTAAGAAACACGCTTCAACATGCCTGACTCTAGTTCGGAAAAGTCTCGTCCAGTCTATCAAAGGGTTATCCTGAAGTTATCAGGCGAAAGTCTCGCTCACTCTGGTGAACGCGGCATCAGTATGGATGAGGTTGCTGCGATCGCCCGTCAAATTAAAAACGCCTTTGAACTTGGGTGTCAGATCGCCGTGGTTGTTGGCGGAGGCAATATTCTTCGCGGTGCTCAATTTAAAGGTACCAGCGGAGAGATGATTCAAGAAGCAACTGCTCATTACATGGGTATGCTTGCAACTGTGATTAACGCTTTAGCTATGCAAGACGCTCTAGAAGCCATCGGTTGTGCGACACGAGTCATGTCCGCGATCAAAATGGATGGAGTGTCGGAACCGTTTATTCGTCGCCGCGCCATTCGTCATCTAGAGAAGGGTCGAATTGTTATCTTGGCTGCTGGAACTGGTGCACCTTTCGTAACGACAGATACCGCGGCAGCTCAACGAGGCCTTGAGCTTGATGCAGATATCGTTCTCAAAGCCACTCGCGTCGATGGCGTATACAGCGACGATCCGGAAAAGAATCCTCATGCTGTTTTGTATCGCGAACTGGACTACGATACGGTTATTGAGAAAGATTTAAAGGTCATGGACTCGACCGCGATTGCACAGTGTCGGACACACGGTTTACCGATACTCGTCTTCAATTTTAAGAAAGACGGAAACATCGTGAAAGCTGTAAGCGGACATAAGGTCGGGACTCGAATCAGCCCGCGTGCGGCAAATGGCCAGCAGGTATTGATTCGAGCTACTTGAGACTCTCGCAAATTTGTTAAATCTCTCCTACGTTCTCGTATAGAAAGACAATTGAAATGACAATTGAAGAAGTCACCTTAGATGCTGAAGAGCGAATGGAAAAAGCGCTCAGTGTTTTGAAGAACAACTTGGCTGGAATCCGTACTGGGCGCGCGACGCCGGGGCTAGTTGATTCCGTCAGAGTCACTGTTTACGGTTCGCAGACCCCGCTCAAGCAACTCGCTTCCGTAGGCGCACCCGAGCCAAACCAGTTAGTCATTCGCCCATTTGATCCGAGCACGATCAAGGACATTGAGAAAGCGATTGTCGCTAGTGAGCTTGGTCTGAACCCTCAGAATGATGGTCGAATTATTCGAATCAACATTCCGGCGTTGTCGACCGATGTTCGCAAGAAGCTTGTCACACGAATCAAAGAGTTAGCGGAGGAAGCCAGGATCGCGATTCGAAGTATTCGTCGCGATGCGAATAAGGCAATCGAGACCTCCGAAAAAGAGAAGGAGATCAGCGAAGATGATTGCGAGTCCGCGAAAGAAGAAGTTCAAGAGCTGACTAAGAAGTATGAAGCCGCCGTTGGTGAACTCGCCAAGTCGCGCGAAGCAGATGTTATGGAAGGCTAAATTCCGTCGTTCACGAATCTATTGGGATGAATATGTCGAGTCTGTTTAATCTTGAAGGTCAAGTCGCTGTTGTTATCGGCGGGACGGGTGGACTCGGCGGAGCCATGGCGGATGCGTTGGCCGCCTCGGGAGCGAAGGTAGCTGTCGTTGGCCGAAATGCTGAGCGTGGTGCTGCTGCAGTGGAGCGCATCGCGAAGCAAGTTGGCGGACGTACTGGCGAGACAGTCGGCTTCTATGCAGCCGATGCGATCGACAAAGCATCGCTTGAATCAGCCTGTGAGCGAATTCATTCCGAGTTGGGCTCTGTGCGTGTGCTTGTGAATGCGGCTGGTGGAAATCGCCCAGATGCAACACTGCCACCGGGCGCTGATTTCTGTGCTCTCGGACTGGAAGCATGGCGAGACGTTTTTGATTTGAACTTGGTAGGCGGAGTTCTTCTGCCTTGCCAAGTCTTTGGTAAGAAGATGCTCGAACTAGTGGCGAAGGCTTCTTCGCCCGAACAAGCAGAAAGTTGCAGCATCATCAACATCGCGTCGATGTCGGGAATGATTCCTTTGTCGCGCGTGGTAGCCTACTCGGCAGCGAAAGCGGCAGTATTGAATCTCACGCAATTCCTGTCGCGCGAGTGGGCGACTCGAGGGGTTCGCGTGAACGCGATAAGCCCTGGATTTTTTCCAGCTGAGCAAAACCGTGGGCTTTTGTATAACGCAGATGGCTCATTGTCAGCTCGCGGTGGGCAGATCATTGGGCATACGCCAATGAGTCGCTTTGGCCGTCCAGAAGAGCTTGCAGGAGCTACCGTATTCCTGGCTTCTGCAAAGGCTTCTTCGTTTGTCACCGGCCAGAACATCGTTATCGACGGCGGGTTTTCTTCGACTACGATCTAACGCCGGACGTCCGTATTGATACCTACTACGGTCCACTTTTCTGGTCTTATTAGATCAGACGGATTCAACTCCCATTTGCTCTGTAAATATTGGTTCGATGCATTCGGCCAATTGTTGGCTGATGAGATCGAATTTTTTTCGATGCGTATGAAAGCCTCTTCGATGCGACGATCAAAGTGCGATTCGCTGCTTTCGCGAATGAGGCGACAAGCTTCATTGTGTGCGAAGGCTAGTTTGTAAACTCTTTTGGCTCGAAGTGCATCGTACACATCTGCGACTGCCACAACGCGCCCCGACACAGGAATCTCTTTACCGCGGAGCCCTTTCGGATACCCTGTTCCATTCCATTTTTCATGATGCGTGACAGCTACCTCTACTGCCATCTTGAGGAATTTGCCTCGGGGTATGCATCGGCTGCTGCTTGGAGAGTTAACCCGCCTAGTTCGGCGTGCTTCTTCATGATTTCGAACTCTTCTTAGTTCAGCTTGCCAGGCTTTAGAAGCACTCGATCGGGAATACCAATCTTTCCAATGTGATGCAACGAGCTAGTCATTTGAAGGAGTTGGATGTATTGGGAGTCCAGACAGGCTTCGAAGGCTTCGTCCTTGGAAAGCTCGATTGCCAAGTCGCGACAATACTCTTGAATTCGTTCCAAGTGCTTTCCGGTATCTGTGTCACGGCTTTCCGCGAGTTTTGCCATCAAGAAGATGATTAGATCCCGACTTTCCAGTGCGACAAGCCTCTAACCGGCCAGGAGTTGCAGTCGCAACTCCTGGTGATTGATAGGCTGAAGAACGTAGCTATCGGCGCCGGCGTCCAAGCAATCGCCCACACTCTAGTGATCGTTGTAGTCAGTTATCAGCATCACAGAGACATAGCCGTTGTAGGAATCGCTTCGAATTTTCCGACAAAGATCTAAGCCACCGGTCCCATTTATCAAGGCCTTGGCAATAACAGTTCGTACATTTGATGTTCCACATTGCGCAAATGCATCGACTTCATTCGTTGCGGTGATCGGTTCGTAACCAAACGAAGAAACTAACGCCGTGAGCCGATTAAGCGAGGAAACATTGTCCTCAACTATAAGGACCTTGGTCATTGAATTTCCGGAGATGTCTTCAAACTAGGGTTACTAATAAGTGAAATAAAATTGCTTTAGACTCATGTCGCAGCGAAATTATCAACGGGGAACGAGCATTGATTGTCGTTTCCTTTGATCCATTGGGAGTTGGTTTGCAGATGGACTTGGCGGAATGCATCAATTTCGAGCGGTAGCTGTTCTAAGTGACCACTTCGGCAACAAATTTCGATCTTCTCTGCTGCCATGCCGTCGGCTGTGGCACCGACCTTGTTCGAGCAGCGTTTGATGCGATGCGCCATCGACGCGATTCGCAACAGGTCGCCCCGCGCGAGCGCTTTGTCGAACGCAACGAGATCTGATTGAACGGTTTCGAAATAGGCTTTCAAGAGTTCTTCCGCAAAATAAATGTTTCCCATGCACCGATCGTGCAGGGCTTTTGTGTCTAGTTGAGACTTCTTCAACGATTCCATCGACTTCAACTTCTTCGTTTTCTGAAGGCTTACCGCATTGATCACGATCGTGCCGAGACCAACTCGCTGCCTAGCAAGTAAAAGGATCTCGTAGGAAAGCCTAAGTCGTCTATTCGAACAAGCAAAATTTTTTCGACGAACCTTCCCAAAAAGCATGGGCAATAAGTTCATAGACTTTTCGAGCGGCTGCATTGGCTTTTGCATTGCTTGCTGAATCCAATCCGGTCTGATTGTTCTGATTTTGCGAAAGGATAGGATTATCTTGTTCGAAAGCAGGGAATAGCCAACACCGGACCGAACCTTCGGTACAATCTTGGCATAGTACGTAGATCGGGTAGATCCTTTACGGGGGTTTATCATTTCTTTGCGGATGGAATCAATCGAGCCACTATTTAGGGGTGGGACAAATAATGATCAGTATTCATCGAGTCAAACAAGAAGTGCGGCGAGAAGTGAGACTAACTCTACTCGGAGATTTAAACCCGGCGAGTAATCCCGAATCGGAGCTTAAGGATCGCTTTAGCAGCGTAGACCTTACCGGATTTTCGATTTCACGAGCCGCCTTTTTCGTTTTCTGTGTGCTGACGGGTTTCGCGCAAACGAAATATCTTTTTGCACAAGGCTTTTTTAACAACAATGGCCCAGCCTTTATTGAGCCACAGTTGATCGAGCCTCCCCGCGAAATGGTTCGATTGCTTGAGGAAGCTCGTGAGCAGGTTCAGCAAAAGGTCTGGAGCGAGGCGACACTGGCGGCTGGAATTCTGCTCGGACTGGAGGAAGCCGACCTGGAGTCAGATTGGTCTGGGCAAGATTACTTCTTGGATGTGAGAGCCAATGTTGGACGCCAATCGATCCGGCAAGAAGCGATCGCCGTCTTGGATTCGATGCCCGAAGCCGGTCAAGCAGTGATTGAACTTCGTTACGGCCTACGCGCTCAGCAAGAGTTGGATTCTGCAATCACCAACCGTGATTGGAGCATGATCTCCGAGGTCTCGCGGAAATATTGCTTCACCAAAGCGGGTCGCGATGCAGCTTGGTTGATTGTGGAAGAACGACTTGGTCGAGGCCTTCCGATGGACGCTGCCGTGTTGCTTGAAAATCTTTTGAAACAAAGTAGAGCTCGCTCGCATTTTGGAGCTCCAGGGATGCTCTTTCTCGCTACTTGTTGGCTAGCGGCTGATAAGCAGGAACTCGCGGTTGCAGCAATCAATTCGGCTAAAGCTGAATTTCCAAACTCAAAGGTTCAATGGAATGGAACAACCATCGACCTCAACACTGAGACCAACACAATTTTGTCAGAGCAAGTCGCTTCGAAATCAATCACGAGGACATCTTTTAAAACCAATGAGCCGGGCTGGGTTGGTGGAGATCAACAACGTAACGCTGATACATCCATGGGATTGCCGGTTCCGTTGACTAATTGGAAGTATTGGATGCATGAATCCATTCAACACGAGGAAAGTGCCTACAAAACAGTCAAGCAAAAACTAACAGATCGCAACACCATTCTTGTTCCATCGCGTGTACCTATTGTTGCCTATCCATGGGTGATCGTGATGAGTTATGGTCAACGCGTGAACGCTATTCATCTCAAGACAGGCAAGATGGTCTGGGGAAATAGTTTCAACAACATTCCTTATGATCTCAGCATGGATCGATTCGTGTTCCGCGAAGGCCCGACAGCAGGAATTGTTGCTCAAGATTATTTACTTCGGCGTATTTGGGGTGAATCTGGAATTGGACAGCTCACCTCGGATGGATCAAACCTTTATTGCCTGGCTGAACTTGCTTCGGTCGATGCGGCAGAGTCACTGACACTAGGTATTCACGCCAACGTTTCTCGACCTATCGCAAGGAGAAACTTCAATTGCTTACAAGCTTTATCTATTGCCGATCAGGGCAAACTCATCTGGGAAGTTGGCGGCGAAACGGGGCTCGCAGAACCGGCTCTTGCTGGCGTCTTGTTCCTCGGTGCTCCTATCGCCGCTAATGGCGAATTGCTCACTATGGGCGAGTTAAACGGCGAAGTTTATTTGTTCTCGGTTAACCCCAGTGATGGTCGCATGAATTGGCGGCAGCAACTTGTTGCGAATCCCGCCAGCCCTCTCGCATCGGACCCCCGACGACGAAACCAAAGCTGTGTTCCGTCGATCGCAGGAGGAATATGTGTTTGCCCAACCCTGAGTGGTCAGTTAGTAGGCGTGAATTTGAATACGCGTTCGCTCGCTTGGTCGCTACCGTATTCTCAGAACTCCAGCTTTGCGTCTAATCGAATCAATGTGTTTGGAAACCCAACTGGTGGCGACATCAATGCGATGGAGCTTCGTTCATCAGACTCTGGCGTCTTGATTGTCGGCGATTGTGTAATCCATGCCCCAAGCGATGGCGATACGGTTTACGCAGCAGGACTTTTGGATGGTAAACAACGATGGGAGCTATCGAAGAATTCTATTCTTTACGTGGCTGCGGGGTTGGATGATCGAATACTGCTTGTCGGTGATCAATTGCTTTATTGCGTCGAGGCGGCCGATGGTGCAAATGCTTGGGAGAATCCGATTGCGCTGAACGCGATCGGTCGAGTCGTTGGTCGTGGTTGTCGCAATGGCGATCACTACTACGTCCCGATGAGTAGCCAAGAGATCTTGGATATCGATCTTCGCCAAGGCAAAATTGTTGATCGAATGCGAGTTGCTCAACCACTCGGTAATCTCGTAGCGACCGCCGATCAAGTGATTTCGCTGAGTCCGGTTGAGTTGACTGCTTATTCGATTCGCGATCGAGTCCGCGATGAAGTGGATCTTGAATTTGCCACTGGAAATGTGACTTCGCCAGGCCTTCAACGCAAAAGCAAAATTTATCTCGCGGAAGGCGACATCGACTCGGCAATCGATACGGCGGAGAAAGCCTATCGCATGGATCGTAAAGACCCCGAAGTTCAACATCTGCTCCGCTACATTGCGATGCGTGCTCTTCAAGAAGACTTCGATAAGCATTCGTCGCGTGTGCTCGAATACGAAGATCTTATCAACGCTGGACCCGAGCGAACGTTGTACCTGATTTCGGTGATTGATGGTCTTGTCAAACGCGGAGAATCGGTTGAGGTGACTCGAAAACTGCTTGAATTGCAAAACGACATGTATCAACAACGTTTTGCCGGGCCTTCTCTCAGTGACACGATTGATCCGGAAAACAACCTGACACTTCAAAACGATATTTGGACCGCAGCTAAACTGGCTCAGCTATACGAAGCCAGCAACACCAATGCGCGTGCAGGCATGATCTCAATCGTTGCGGATCGAATCCAGCAGTTATCCAAGTCGATTGCCGCAGCCGATACCGAAACGCGAAGTGATATGTTTCGTTGGCTGCCTGCTGCATCGTCACTTCGTTTGGAGATTGCTAAAAAGGTATTCGATGGCGGTGACCTACTGCTCGCGGAGCAGTTACTGGGAGAGGCTGCTCAAGTTGCTTCCGCGTCATTGCAACGTGATTCCTCGGCAAACTCGAGCGAATCGACCGAGGAACAAAAGCTTCTTCAAAGCAAAATGGACAAACTTCGACTCGCTATCTACAACACCGTTGGAAGGTGGACTACAAGCGTTCCGATCTCAAGTAGTCTCGGTGAATCGCTCGATTCGATTCGCACTGAACCATTCAAGGCAGCAAATCCGAATCCGTTGATGCTTAATCGGCGTGCAAAAGAAACACCAAGCGAAACCACGGTCGCAGATTTCAAACGTTTGTCGGGTGGATTAGCAGCCTGGCCAAATGGTAAAGTGACGGTCGATTCGCGAATCGCTGATAGACCATTGCAACCAATCCTTGGCAGTACGACTTGTCCCGTTAAGCAAGCAACAGGAACGGCGCTAGCGGGTTGGATGGTATATCTTCAACAGGGTGCTATTGAACTGGTTGGCCCGACCGGATCGCAGCGACTGACAATTCAGGCCGAGATTATCCCGCGAGGAATTGGGCCCACGGGAACGATTGCTCACATCATCGATAGCATCTTGCTCTTGGAACTGCCGACCGAAATCATCGCGATCGACACGCTTCGCGCAGCCATGAATAACAATGAGGTTGCTAGCTCGAACGGTGATTACATTCTGTGGCGTGAAAGCTTTTCCAGTCAGCTAACAGAAGAACCCAATCGATTTGGTGGTTCAAAACTTGTTACTGAACGAATGCCTTGGGGTTCAGACCGAATTAAGAACCGCAGAGGGTTTGCGATTGGGCCGGCAAATCATTACGGTGTAATTGTTTCGCAAAGCGGGAGCGTCATTTCGCTAGACCCGAGAACTGGGACACGTCGTTGGGTTCGCTCTGGATTCGGTTCGCAATTGACTATTGGCCAAGACGATCACACATTAATTGTCCTGGATACGACAAAGTCCGAACGGCTGCTTATCGACGCACGTGATGGAAAGCTGATATCGAGACACCCTTTGACTGAGAAATGGGAAGTTTGGACTTCGGCTGGTAAGAACTTACTTACCGCAAGCGAAGAAAAAGTAAGCGTTAGAGACGGAAAGGCTTCCAGCAGTACAATTCGTTTCAAACTGATCGACGGCATTTCGGGAAACGTTGTTTTAGAAAAGTCGTTCCCTAAAGACAACGAGATACGCGCAGAAGTAATCGCTGCTTCCGGAACCAACCCTGCCTGCATGGTAGCCTGGCAAGCGAATCAACCGCTTCTATTTTGGAATCTAAAATCGGGGAAAGAGTCCAGCTATCCTGTCCCGAACAAGTTCCCGATGCGCTCGATCACGCTGGAACGAACTGGAGGTCACATTTTGATTCTTCCTGAATCTCCTTCATTGAGAAACGATGTCGTCCAGACCGAGGAACCAGATCGATTTAGAAAAGTCTCTGGAGCGATGCTTGCGATTGATCCTCAAGATGGCCACCCTCTTTGGAAAAGTCCTGTTATCGTCTACGACTTTCGTTTCCCGATAGCACAGGTTCGTAACACACCAGCGATTATCTTGAATCGCCCTTTGAAGTTCAAAGCCAACGGTCTCATCAATACCGAGACAGTCTCGGTTGCAGTTTTGGATAGCAGAACGGGGGCTCTCTTGTACAACGACAACTATCTTTTCTCTACACGAGGAGGAGCGGACTTTCAATGTCTCTCACGTCTCGGAGACGGCGAAGTGACCTTTCAGTATCGGGGGTCCGAAGTTCTGATAAAGTGGTCAAATAAAACACCAGACGATCAGCCTGACGCTCAAGCGAACGTTCAGAAAAAGGCTGATACAAACCCAGAAAAAGATCCCCTGAAAGAATCTGAAACGGATGCTACTCGGGAAATCGGGAAATTTGATAAAAAGTCAATTCAGTCAGGCGTTCCCGCAAAGCTGCTCGAGCGTCTACAATCTGGAGACAATCCCGACGACCCGTTGGGACGTCCAGCAGATTACGATCAACTGTTCCAGCAAAAAGAGGATCAATGAACACCCCAGCTACGATGCATCAAGACCTGGATCGGCTTCAGGTCGCTCGCACACAAATCCTCGAACAAATTTCTAAAGCTATCGTCGGACAAACCGAAGTCGTCGAACAACTGCTGATAGGAATCTTCAGTCGCGGACATTGCTTGCTTGAAGGCGTTCCAGGCTTAGCAAAAACGCTGATGATCAGCTCCCTTGCCAAGACGATGAACCTATCCTTCAGTCGTATTCAATTCACTCCTGACTTAATGCCTGCGGATATCACTGGTACGGAAATCATAGAAGAAAACCGAACAACAGGTGCTCGTGAACGGCGATTCATGGAAGGGCCGCTATTCGCCAACGTGATTTTGGCCGACGAGATAAATCGGACTCCACCAAAGACTCAAGCAGCTCTTCTGGAAGCGATGCAAGAACGTCAAATTACCGTTGGTCGCGATCGTCACGAGCTCTCAGACCCGTTCTTCGTTCTTGCGACTCAAAACCCACTTGAACAGGAAGGAACTTATCCCCTTCCTGAAGCTCAACAAGATCGATTCATGTTCAAGGTGCTTGTCGACTATCCGAATTTTAACGAAGAATTCGAAGTCGCTCGAAGAACAACCGGCGTTGGTGGAAGCAAAGTAGAAAGCGTTCTCGGTGGTGAAGAAATCATTCACCTACAGAACTTCGTTCGAACGATCGAAGTTTCTGAAAATGTTATCCGATACGCTCTTGCGATCGTTCGTCAAACGCGAGTTAAACAAGACGGCGTACCGGACTTTGTCAAAGAACAAGTTGGTTGGGGGGCTGGCCCTCGAGCTGTTCAGTTCTTGATCATTGGAGCAAAGGCTCGTGCAGCAATGCTCGGTCGATCTCACGTTGATCCGCAAGACATCCAGTACTTGGCAAAGCCCGTCCTTCGCCATCGTATGAACGTGACCTTCGCAGCCGAAAGCGATGGCATCACCACCGATAGCATCATCGAACGCATCTTGGAAAATACTCCTACCGCACAAGACGAATTATTACGCGATGCCCGATTCCAGAAAATATTTGCATCCTGAAGCAATTCGTCGGATTGCACCGATGGAGTTGCGGTCGCAGCGAATCGTAGACGGATTCTTATCCGGTATGCATCGCAGCCCGTACTTTGGTCAGTCCGTCGAATTCGTTCAGCATCGCCAATACGTGCCAGGTGACGACCTGCGCCACATCGACTGGAAAGTCTGGGGCCGTCAAGACCGATTGGTCGTCAAGCAATACGAAGAAGATACGAATCTTCGCTGTACTTTGCTGGTGGATGCTTCGTCTAGCATGGAATACGGCCGTGGCCCACTGAATAAATTCGATTATGCTGCAACCATCGCCGCCAGTTTGGCGTACTTGGCAATACGTCAGCAAGATGCTGTTGGACTCACGATTTTTGATACCAAGGTTCGAATAAAACTCCCTTGGCGTAGTGGTCGTAAGCACTTGCAATCGATTTATCAATCGCTTGAGCAACGACAACCCGCAGAAAAAACGGACCTCACCAAAGTCTTTCGTGAAATCCAAGACACCTATCCCAAGAGATCGATGATCATACTGATGACCGATTTTCTTGGTGCTGATGATTCGGTTCTTCGAGGCCTTGCTGCGTTACGGCAGTCGGGACACGATTGTTTGGTTTTTCACGTAATGGATGATGATGAATTGGACTTCCCATTTAATGATCCAACGCGATTTGAAGGAATGGAATCGCTTGATGCACTTGCCTGCAATCCGAGATCGCTTCGAGAAGGTTATCTTGAGTCGTTGCAGAAATTTCTCGATCGCATTCGTCATGGATGTGCTTCGAATCAAATGGAATATCACTTGACGCGTACCAGTCGCCCACTGGATGCAACCCTTACCGCGTTCTTGGCCGCTCGCATGGCACACATGCGGAAACGTTAGTATGCAATTCGTTTATCAACCACTCGCTTGGGGCTTCTTGCTGGTACTTGTGCCGCTGTTGATCCATTTGATCAATCTGTTGCGACATCGTCGGCAACGTTGGGCCGCGATGGAATTTTTGATGGAAAGCTATCGCAAGCATAAGCGATGGGTTTGGCTAAAGCAGTTCCTGTTGCTGCTTTCACGAATGGCGATGATGGCGGTCTTAGTGATGCTGCTGGCCCAATGGGTAAGCGGATCGAAGTGGCTGTCCATGTTTGGCCAATCGGTTACCCACCACTACATTCTGCTCGATGATAGCCTTTCGATGGCAGATCAAATGACTGCTGGTCAAGCGACCTCTGGGCAGATCCAAACGGGTGCTGCCTATCAAGCTGGTTTGCGAGCCATATCAAACCTTCTCCGCTCGGTCGCCGACGATAGCGGCTCTCACCAAACGACTATTTTCCGTTATTCGCGATGCGAACCAATTGCCGCACAGAAAGATACACCGAAGAGTACAACAGGCGATCCCGTCCTTGCCGATGCAAGTGCGACTGCTGATGTTTTGGCGAGAACTATTCCAAGTAATCCTGATTCGATCTTGGAGCGTTTGAATTCAACACGCCCCTTTGCACTCGACGTCTCGCCTGTCAAAGCTATCCAGAATGTGTCTGAACTCATTTCGCAAGCCACTGGCGAACAAGCTGTTGTCTATTTAGTTGGTGATTTTCGAGATAAAGACTGGCGACAAAACGCACAGATCAAATCGGCGTTAGAACCAATCGGTCAGAAAAATGTGAACATCGAACTGATTGACTGCGCGGCAATAGCTCATGAAAACCTGTCGATAGTATCGCTTGTTCCTGACGAAGAGATACTTGCTGCGAGTGTTCCCCTGATGATGCGAGTGGAAGTTCGCAACAATGGGCAAACCGCTGTTAAGAACGTGAATATCACACTCAAACAATATGAGTTTGATTCAAGTCAAACTCAACCTCGCGTTGATCGCTTCGCTTCGGGAAATGAATCGACACTTCCGCCGCTAGTGATTGATACTATTGCACCAGGTGAAACGGCTGTTGCGAGAACGCAAATGGTGTTCGGCAAGAGTGGCTCTCAAGTTGTTCAAGCGACCATCAACGATGACGCATTACTGGAAGACAACTCGTTTTCCGCAGTGCTCGATATCCTGGAAGGACAAGAACTGCTAGTCATCGATGGAGATGATCGACGCATGGGCGCTTTCTTCTTGGAAGCAACACTCAATCCAGGCGGAATGACGCGAACAGGCTGGAAGACTCGAAGCGAAGGCCCCGGATTCTTACGAGACAACGACGCGTCGGTCCTTTCAAAGTTTGCCAGTATCGTTCTAATGAAGACGACTTCACTTGATCCACGCGCGTTGGCTAATTTAGAAAGCTACGTTCGCGATGGCGGTGGATTGGCGATTTTTTTAGGTGGAAATCTCACGGAGGCAGAACTGCCGAAATGGAATCGTGAATGGTATCGCGATGGGCAAGGTTTAAGCCCCATGCCGGCCACTTCGATCGTTGAACTTTCGCGCCAGGATCTAGATTCGGCAACACCAGACATCCTACCGCAACCACATCCAATCTTCGCTCCATTATTAGGGTCAAGTAATTCACCGCTTCAGTTTGTCCGCGTCTCCAAGTACGTGCGACTCGACACGAAATCGAAAGCAGCAGACGCCGACAAAGCCCTCAAGAGCCAAGACGCATCAACTCAACCTCCGAACGTTCTAGCTTTGGTGGCCGAAGCGGATACGGATCCCAAACTTTTTCGATCTGCTCCTCAAGTCGTCGCAAGTCTTCGCGACGGGAGCCCATTGATAGTCGACCATGGCCTTGGAAAAGGCCACGTTGTCTTGACATCGATACCGCTGGATCCAGACTGGACTAACTGGCCTCAAGACCCAACATTTGTTGTTGCCATACTGAAAATGACAGGCTATCTCGCGTCGTTTCGAATCACTGATTTTCATCAGCGGGTCGGGATTCCAGTGGCTTGGGATTTTTCGAGCCGTGATTATCTGCCGGAGATTGAAGCGATCTTGGGCGGTTCGGGTAAATCATTTATACGCTCATCGATTGGATTAATTGCGAAGCCTTCGAAAGAACCGAATTTACTCGCGCAGGTCGACCCCAATTCTCCAGGGTTTACCGATGAACAAGTTCGCGCGGCTTTGTCGACTGGTGTGACTGAGTTTTGGGCGACAAGTTTACAAGGGAATCGTTTTATCAAAAGCTTTGCGAGAAACGCACCTGCTATCGAGGGAGAACTCAAAAAAATTAGCTCGGCTGATCTGCTACTTGGCTTGCAGGGGTTACCTGTGAAGTATCGCGTTGCAGATTCGGTGTTGTCGAGCTCTGCTCTTGCTGGCCTCACAAACCGTCAAGGATTTTTACTCGCTCTATTAATTGGATTGCTTTTGATCGAACAGTTCCTGGCTTGGAGTGCCAGCTTCCACTTGCCTCGTAGGGTCACAGCATGAACGAGACAAGGGTTTACTATCAATGGATGCGATTCGAAGCACTCGATCAGTGGTGGCATTGGCTTGTTCTCGCAATAATAATCGGCGCGATTGTCTCGTATGTCGTCTATTGGTATCGTCGCGATTGGGGTGAGCTACCAAAGAGCCTTGGTTGGGCGTTGCTTCTTTTGCGACTTACCGCGTTGACCGGCCTACTCCTGTTCTTCTTTGATCTTCAAAAGCGAAGCGAACAAAAGTTGGTTGTGCCTTCGCGTTTGGCAGTGCTTGTCGATACGTCACTAAGCATGTCACTTCCGCTGACTTCCCTTGGTGAAGGTAATCGCATGGATGCCGTTACCGAATTCCTTTCGAAGTCGCCACTGCTGAATCGACTGCAAAGCCAACATGACGTTTCGGTCTATCGATTTGACGTGACGCAGCGACCAGTATTAGTAGCTTCGTTTGCCAAACTGAAGTCGGGTCCCGACGCGAATGACCTCGCAGCCAACGTCAGTGTAGATAGCCCGTGGCCCTGGATCTCACGTTTCGTTTGGGCTGGCTCCGTACTTTTAATCATTTCCATCATAGCAATGTTAGTCGCCATGGCTGCAAGAATCGCCGGCTCGCGAATGCCGGTTTGGCCATATGTTGTGCTAGCGGGCGTCGTTCTTTTTCTGTCTGGACTCACGCTGGTTGGTACTGCTGCTCTTAGAGGTGCTGACTATCCGATGCAAAGCCTATGGTCGCTTTCGGAGCCCGCTAAGATTCCTCCAGAATCGATTTCGCTAGATACCGTTTTGAACCAGGAAGCAAATTCAGCCTCCAGTTCGGCCAACATTACTACAGCTAGTATCATTGCAGCCAACACGGACCCATCGAAGACCGACTGGGCGACGGTCCTGCGTGCGTCGGGTTCAGAGACTCGGTTCGGCGACGCCATCGGAGCTATACTCGATCAACAACAAGGCTCCGCACTTGCGGGGATCGTCTTGATCACCGATGGGCAAAACAACGCAGGCCAAGACCCTGTTGCAATCGCTTCGGTTGCGGCTGCGAACACGGTTCCAATCTATGCCGTGGGTGTGGGTTCGCCGGACGATCCAATCAATGTTCGTGTGGTCGATGTCGAGGCTCCGAAGCGAGTCTTCCCCGGAGATCGCTTCCGAGTATCCGCGTTGGTCCAATCAAGTGGACTGGGAGGAAAGCCCTGTGTTGTACAGCTTCGAAGGCGTTCCGGCGGGAGTTCGACGGATAAAACATCTAACGCAAATGGATCAGACCAGTTTGCGATCGAAGAAGAAGTCAAGCTTAACTTGGCTGCAGATGACTCGCTTCAACCGGTGACATTTGACGTGAAGCCTCGTGAGTTGGGTGTGTGGGTCTATGACGTCAAAGTCATACCACCGGCGAGTGATGCCAATGCACAAGATAACGCAATGGAGACAGAGGTCCGCGTGATTCAGCCGAAGTCAACTGTCTTGGTCATCGCAGGCGGTCCAACGCGAGAGTATCAGTTTGTGCGCAACTTGTTGTTCCGAGACGAAACAGTTCAATCGCACGTTTACTTGCAAACAGGTAGCCCTGGAATATCCCAAGAGTCGGATCTTCTGCTAACCGAGTTTCCGAAAACTCCGTCCGAGATGTCTCAGTATGATTGCGTCCTTGCATTCGACGCTGACTGGATGGCATTGTCGGTTGCGCAAGTAGAAAATCTAGAAAAATGGGTTTCAAATCAAGCAGGTGGTCTGGTGATTATCGCTGGTCCCGTCGCCTCTCCGCGATGGACCGGAAGCAGCGGAAATGGAGATCGACGAGCCGAGATACTGCGTAATCTATCGCCTGTGATTTTGAACGCTCGTGGTTCTCGTTTAATATCGATGGGACGTTTTGAAAGCGAAACGTTATGGCCACTCAAACTGACAGCCAACGCTGCTGCGATAGATTTTTTTCAAGTCACTTTGGATCCCTCGGAAAGCGAGTCCGTGTGGAATAACTTTCCGGGTGTTTACAGTTTCTTTGCAACCTATGATCCTAAGCCGGGAGCCTTGCCGCTGGCTTATTTTTCCGATCCTACCACTTCAATGGATAGCAAGCTACCTGTTTATCTTGCCTGCCAGTTTTATGGCGGCGGTCGTGTTGTCTTTCAAGGGAGCGGTGAGATTTGGCGGTTAAGGCAAATGAGCGACGACTATTTTGATACGTATTACACGAAGCTTGTGCGTTGGGCTTCTCAAGGGCGACTGCTGCGTGACTCGGATCGAGGGATGTTGCTACTTGATAAGCAGCAAGCACTCGTTGGTGAACAAATCGGCGTGCGAGCAATCTTGAAAGACAACCAATTTCAACCGCTAATTCTCAGCAAGACCACGGGCCGCATTATTGATCCAGGTGGTCGGTCGACGCCAATCGATTTAATGCCCATGCAAGATGCAAGTCAATTAGGAGTTTACGTTGGCCAGTTCCTTGCAAAGCAAACAGGGACTTATGAAGTCCAGCTTCCGATTGGCTCGTTAAGCGATCGGCAAATCCTGACTCAGTCCGTTGCGATCCGTGTTCCAACGCGAGAAGTTCAACGTCCTCAACGGAACGATCGACTACTACTGGACCTCGCAAAGAAAACGGGTGGCCAATACAGTTCATCACTCAGTGATTCGGTTGATACTCTCGCATCGATCTCGACAAGAGAACAAGTAAACTATCTTCCCGGTGCTCCAGACCGCCCTTTTCAACAACGCCTGATGGGATGGTTCATGGCTTTGATAGCGACCTCGTTGTCGTTAGAGTGGTTACTACGAAGACTAAGTAAACTCGCTTAACGCGATGTATTTGAATTGGCTTTTTGGAAAAGTATTAGCCGCAGTTGAGGGTCCCGTTGGCTTTTGCCGTCAAACGTCTGATCCGATGACGCTATTAACGGGTATTGATGCTGCAATAGTTCGCCAGAATTTATCTGAGTTTAGCGTGTACTGCTCAAGTAAAACCTCCTTTGCAACAGGCATGTTGACTTTGGAGTATGCGTCTTCGCTTAAATCCGCCATTTCAAATCTGCGATTACTCATAAACGTTTAGCTCATGCTTTGCTTATAATATTTCGACCGTCATTAAAGAGTGAATCGAATCCCTCTCTACAAGAAGCTGCTTTTATGAATCGCATTCTTATATTTTTTTACGCAACAGGATTTTGCGCAGCATTGTTGCATTCATCGAATGTGGCGGCGGAAAAGCCGAACATTATTGTCATCATGGCGGATGACCTTGGGTATGGAGATGTCTCGTGTTATGGTGCGACTGCATTGCATACTCCTGCAATTGATCGATTGGCGAGCGAAGGGTTGCGATTCACAAGCGGCTATTGCTCGGCATCGACATGTACTCCAACTCGATTCTCGTTGCTTACAGGGACTTATGCTTTTCGTCAGAAGGGCACTGGTATCGCTTCACCAAACGGGCCATCGATCATCAAGCCAGGAACCGAGACATTACCGTCGATTCTCAAGAGAGCCGATTATGCTACGGCAGTTATCGGCAAATGGCATTTGGGGCTTGGCGAGCCCGCACCCGATTGGAATGGCGAACTAAAGCCGGGACCGCTCGATATAGGTTTCGATCACTGCTACCTGTTGCCTACTACCAACGATCGTGTGCCGCAGGTTTATGTTGAAGATCGCCGCGTCAAGAACCTCGATCCGAACGATCCTATCCGCGTTCTTAGCGAAAAGCCAACTAGCGATCATCCAACCGGGTTGACTCATCGAGATACGCTCAAAATGGATTGGACTCATGGACATAACCAAACGATCCACAATGGGATAAGCCGCATTGGCTTCTACACAGGAGGAACCAAGGCGAGGTTCCGCGATGAAGACCTAGCGGACGAATGGGTCAAGGAATCTACACGTTGGATTGAGTCAAACAAAGATAAACCCTTTTTTCTGTTCTTCGCCTCTCATGATATCCATGTGCCGCGAATTGCTCACGAACGTTTTCAAGGCAAAACGAAACTCGGGCCCAGAGGCGACTGCATTATACAATTGGACTGGTGCGTGGGAGAACTGACGAACACTTTAGATCGACTCGGATTAGCTGAGAACACTCTGATTGTGTTTTGTTCTGATAACGGTCCGGTACTCGATGATGGATATAAGGACGATGCTGTTGAAAAGCTTGGCGACCATCGCCCAGCAGGCCCTTTTCGTGGTGGCAAGTACAGCGTGTGGGAAGGTGGAACACGAACACCCTTCATTACAAGATGGAAAGGTCGCATCGCATCCGATGTATCAGGTGAGATCGTTTCAACAATTGATCTCGCCGCCAGTGTTGCCTCGCTTACTGGACAAACACTCGCACCGAACACATGCCGCGATAGCTTTGATGTGCTCAGTGCGTTACTAGGTCAAAGCGGTGCGAAAGGTCGGGACCACTTCCTTCAACAAGATAACGGCAGTGGGAATTTCGGACTTCGCGTCGGCGATTGGAAACTTGTGAGGCTGCTTCAGAAAGGTAAGTCACAAGCAATCGTTAGCAAAAATGAGTATCCATTCCCGAAGGGAAAGTACGGGCTCTATAAACTTTCTGATGATCCCGCCGAGCGAAATGATGTTGCTGCGAAGTATCCCGAAGTCGTTCAAGAGATGTCCGCTAAACTAGATAAGATTGTCACCGCAGAAGGTAGCAGGCCCCAATGATTTTTCTCATCAGATACTGCGTGATTGCTTTATTGACTATTTGCATCGCTTGTTTTCCGAGTTACGCGGAAGAGCGACTGAACGTCGTTTTCATTTTGGCAGACGATCTCGGTTGGGGTGACGTGGGTTGTTACGGTCAGACAAAAATCCCTACACCTAACATTGATAGACTTGCGTCAGAAGGAATTCGGTTCACTCAGCATTATAGCGGTGCACCTGTTTGTGCTCCTTCTCGCTGCGTATTGATGACCGGCAAGCATCTCGGCCATGCTGAAGTACGTGGCAATCAACAGGCGAAGCTGAAGTTCCCAGAATTCAACGAAGGGCAATACCCGCTGTCGGAGCAAGCGGTCACGATCGCTCAACTGTTCCAGAATTCGGGCTATGCGACAGGTGCGTTTGGTAAATGGGGACTTGGTCCGGTCGGAAGCACCGGCGAGCCCAACCGAAAGGGCTTTGATTTATTCTTCGGCTACAACTGCCAGTCAGTCGCGCATAGTTATTTTCCACCGCACCTTTGGCGTAATCGAGAGAAAATCGAAATCAATAAGAAGCCAATACCTGGACGTGAAAAACAAACCAGTGGCGAAGTGAAAATGTCAGACTGGATCGGCGAGACTTACGCACCGAAATTAATGATTGCCGAGGCGGAAAAATTCATTCACGCAAATGCGAATAACCCATTCTTTCTTTACTTACCATTCATCGAACCGCACGTCGCGATGCATCCTTCGCAAGAGTCCGTAGAAAAGTTTCCGGTCGAATGGGACAACAATGTTTATAGAGGATTCAACGGCTACTTGCCCCACCCGCGCCCACGTGCCGCCTACGCAGCGATGATCAACGATCTCGATAGCTATGTCGGTCGAGTAATCGATGCACTTGATCAAGCTCATCTAAAGGAACGCACACTTGTCATTTTCAGCAGTGATAACGGCGCGACACATGAGGGGGCTGGCGATCCCCATTTTCATGTCGGCGGCGCTGATCCGAAGTTCTTCCAAAGCACTGCTGATTTAAGAGAATACAAAGGAAGCGTTTACGAAGGTGGTATTCGCGTTCCTATGATTGCTCGGCTGCCTGGCATCTTGGAATCTAATGCTGTTAACAATACTCCGAGCTACTTTGCGGACTGGTTCCCGACACTCTGTGATGCGGCTGGATTTACTAAGCCAGAGGGGCTGGATGGCGATAGCCTTTGGCCGGTTTTATCTGGTAAAAGGAAAACGCTAGAAGGTCGGAAGCCATTGATTTGGGTATTCCCTGAATATGGAGGTCAAGTGGCTCTACGAATCGGCGATCTCAAAGTACTTCGACAAGGATTGAAGACAAAGAAACCAGGCGACTGGGAAGTTTACGATCTTTCGAAAGATCGATCCGAACAGCACAACCTGGCTGATAAGCGTGTTGATATAATCGCGCAAGCAGAAAACATTTTGCGTCAAGAAATCAATGAAAACAGGGTGTTCCCGCTATCGATTCCCGGTGTGAACACTATGACGAGATAGCATCGCAAATACAGGCAATAAGGTGCTCGCTTACGCGATTAAGTCCTTGACGACCTTACCGTGTACATCGGTCAGTCGGTAGTCGCGTCCCTGGAATCGATAGGTAAGATGAGTATGTTCCAATCCCAGCAGATGAAGCCAGGTTGCTTGTAGATCGTGCACATGGACTGGATCTTCTGCGATCGAGAATCCGAGTTCATCGGTCTTCCCGTATTCGTACCCGGCCTTGGTTCCTCCTCCTGCCATCCACATTGAGAAGCAATCGGGATAATGATCACGACCTAGATTACCTGTTGTCGCGGTGCGTCCTTCGCGGAAGGGAGTTCGTCCGAATTCGCCACCAAAGATAATCAGGGTTGAATCGAGTAAGCCACGTTGCTTGAGGTCTTTGATTAGCGCGGCTACAGGTCGGTCCATCGTTTTGCATTTGTTTACGAGTCCATCTCGGATGTCTTCATTTGGACCTGTTCCGTGAAAGTCCCATCCCCAATCGAACAGTTGAACAAATCGGACTCCGGACTCTACCAATCGCCGTGCTAGGAGACAATTGTTCGCAAGGCTGGCTTCGCCGGGCTTTGCACCATATGCTTCGAGCGTTTCTTTTGTTTCTTTTGAGATGTCCATCACGTCGGGGACGCTGGTCTGCATCCGAAAGGCGAGTTCATATTGCGAAATACGCGTTTGCGTTTCACGATGCCCCTGTAAGTTGGCTTGGAACTCATTTAGCTTGCCAAGAACATCCAGTGATTCCCGTCGCAACTCGCGACTCATGCCAGGAGGGTTGGAGACGAACAGTACGGGGTCTCCTTGCGAGCGACATTGGACGCCTTGATAGATACTTGGCAGAAAGCCGCTTCCGAAGGTTGCTTTACCACCGTTGGGTTGGACACCGCTACTAATTAGAACTACATACGCCGGAAGATTTTCATTTTCTGATCCCAATCCATACGTCACCCAAGAGCCAAACGAAGGACGCCCAGAACGGGGTGAGCCGGTGTAGACCAAAAGTTCGGCTGGGGCATGATTGAACTGGTCGGTATGCATTGAATGAACCATGCACATCTCATCAGCAACGCTTTGCAGATGTGGAATTGCGTCGCTCAACCAAAGTCCGGACTTTCCGTGCTGCGCGAACTTCTGTTTGGTTCCAAGCAACTTAGGGACGCCTGTCGTGAACGCAAATTCCTTGCCCTTCAGAACGGAGTCGGGCGTGTCCATGTCGTTCATCCGCACCAATTCCGGCTTGTAATCAAACAGATCCAAATTGGGCGGTGAACCGGTCATGTGCAAGTAGATGACTTGCTTCGCCGTCGCGGCAAACTCCGGTGGTTTCTTGGCTAATGGATTTGTGATTGTCAAATCGGACGCCATGACAGCTTGTGGGCTGCCAATCAAATGCGCCAGTGCAGCCGCGCCGAAGCCGACGCCGGATTCTTGTAGGAAAAATCGACGTGTACGCTGTGCGACGAGTTTTTGATAATCGGAGTTGCTAAGTCTGCTATTCATGATTTCGTATTCTGTGAATGGAGGCTTCGATTCATCACATCTCATTATTGCGGCATTAGTGTCTCGTCCAGATTCAGTAACACATTCGCAACAACAGCCCAGGCTGCGGAGGACGCAATCGAATCTGTCGACGTAAACTCGCTTGGCATTGGACCGATTGGATCGGTCGCCATTTTCAGTGCTGCATCCGATTCATTCAAAAATGCCTTGCGAGTCTGTTCATAAAATTCGCCGATTAATGATGTCTCCTCAGCAGTGGCTTTCCTTGACAGTACTAATCGATAAGCCATCTGAATTGTTTCCGCATTCGTTTCATTCAAAGCCATTAACTTTCGTGCGAGGGCTTGAGCGGCTTCGATGTATGTCGGATCGTTCATCGTCACCAAGGCTTGCAAGGGAGTATTGGTCCGATCACGTCGCAATATACAATTCTCACGATTGGGTGCATCGAAAGTTGCCATTGAAGGATAGGGATTACTTCGTCGCCAAAGCGTGTAGATGGCTCGACGATGCTTATCATCTCCCGCACTGACTTCCCAGTCCGTCTTTGATCCAAAGGCAGCCGAAAGACCTGAAGAAGGTTGAGTAGGTCGCACAGGGGGGCCAAACTGTTTGCTGTTTAGTAGTCCCGCCGATGCCAAGGTGGCGTCCCGCACTTGCTCCGCGGATAGTCGAACTCGAGGGCCACGCGTCAAGTAAACATTTTCCATATCAAAAGCAGATGAATCAGCGTTAGTCGCTGACGATTGCTGATACGTCGCCGAAAGAACCAACTTCCGAAGAAAAGCTTTGGTATCCCATTTCGATTGCACCAACTCAATCGCTAGCCAGTCGAGCAATTCGGGGTGGGTTGGCGGATCTCCTTGTGAACCAAAGTCTTCACTCGTACGAACCAAACCCAATCCAAAAAGCGTTTCCCAATAGCGGTTCGCAATGACGCGTGGCGTTAAAGGATTATTCTCTTGCATCAGCCAATTTGCCAACTGCAATCGGTTTAATGGCTGCGTTGAATCGGATAATGGGTGAAACGCAGAGAGTAGTGCCGGATGAACTTGCTCCCCCTTCATCTTGTAGTTGCCACGAATTTGAATATGAGTGTCACGTTGTTTTTTCGCGTCAAGCTCGCGCATGATTGGCAAATCCGTCTCGGGTTTTATCGCTGCAAGCTCCTTTTCTATCTTATTTAGGCGGGATCTTACTTCAGCAAACTCGGGTGCAAACCATCGAACATAATGCTGTAGCAGTTCTCGCTTTTGCTCTGAATTTCGGCTTGCTTCGGGAATAGATGCAATCGCACGAATCGGAATCGGAGCGATCTGCGCTTCGGTCTCTTTATTAATCGGTTCGGTGGAATAGCTGAGTTTAAAATTCCCCAGTACATGACCTAAATAAGTCGGACTTTGGGTGAGCTCTATTTTGAGCCGACTTGGACTGCCGTTCTCCGGTGCATCGTTTTGTTTTCGCGATTGCAATTGGAATTCGATCCAATGCGGGCTATCAAGTTTCGGTGCAACTCCCCATCCAGTCTTTGGCTTTCCATCAATCGCGTGCGCTGCGGTTCGATTGTCCGACTCAAAGTCAGCAGTCGCTTTTACAATCTTCCAAGGCTTCGAAAACGGCTTGTCATCGGCTACCCCTTCCATGGAGACGGAGAATTCCGACAGGAAAAAACTTTTCGGTGAAACAGATGGATCGGCCGCAGGCGTTGCAGCACCTTCACTAAATTTGGGCCACGGTTGGGTATCAATTCGTAGTCGAGTGATTTGTTCTATCGAGAAATCCTCAGGCAATTGCCATTCGATCGTATATGTGTCCGAATCGCGACCCGCTTTCACGACAATGTCACCCGATTCGGAAATATCAAGCGTGTCACCAGAGGCGGCAACTATTGAATTCGGGTAGATCGTTTTCTTGGCTGGTTGATGAGTTTGAATTGCTTCCCAGGCGGCTAAGCCAGTGCTCAGTTGGCTTTCGGTTTCTTCTGTCGGTTCTAGCTGCTTGGTAAGTTCTTCTTGGTGCTTTAAAAGTTCCGCTCGACGTTCCTTCTGTTCGGCTGAATACAGTGCTAGGCGAGGCGAATCGTCGCGACGATCAGCATCTTCGGACTGGTTGAATAACGCGAAGACCTCAAAGTATTCCTTTTGTGTTATTGGGTCATACTTGTGTGTATGGCATTGTGCACATGCCATGGTTAAACCCATCCAAACAGCGATCGTTGTGTTCACTCGATCGACTACTGCGACGTTTCGAAACTCTTCGTCATTCGTTCCGCCTTCATTGTTTGTCAGAGTGTTACGATGAAAGGCCGTCGCGATCAATTGGTCATCAGTTGGGTTCGGTAGGAGGTCTCCGGCTAATTGTTCTTTTGTGAATTGATCGAATGGCATATTTGAATTGATTGCACGAATAACCCAGTCACGGTAGGCCCAAATAGTTCGAGGGCCATCATCGGCATACCCGTTACTGTCGGCATAGCGAGCCATGTCCAACCAGAGTCTCGCCCAATGCTCGCCAAATGCTGGTGAAGCTAGTAAGCGATCAACAAGTTTTTCATAAGCATCTGGTGAAGCATCATTGTAAAAATCGTCTTGCTCTTGGACCGTCGGAGGCAAACCGATCAAAGCAAGTGAGACGCGTCGCAAGAGCACTTCGCGTGATGCGGGAGGTGACTGAAGCCGGGCCGGATGGCTCCCGTTCCAACCAATCTTCTTTGCGTACTCCGTCGCCTTCGCGATGACGAAAGCATCGATTGGAGAGTTGATCTTAGAATCACTTTCATCTAGCGATGGTATGGGTGGCAACACTGGCGTATCAAATGACCAATGCTTCTCGTAGTTCGCACCTTGTTTTATCCATCGACGGATTTTAATAACTTCTTCTTGAGTAAGCCCCTTGGCGAAGTGAGGGGGCGGCATGCGAATATCAAGATCCTCCGATGTGACGCGAGCCAACATTTCGCTTTTGTCAGGATCTCCGACGACGATTGCGGGGAGCCCGGAATCGAGAGGTCGAGTCGCTGCTTCTTGAGAGTCCAACCTCAAGCCTGCCTCGATTGTCTCCTCGTCGGGGCCATGACAAGCGAAACATCGATTGGAAAGTATCGGACGAATCTCGTTATTGAATGAAACAGGAATGGACTCAGGATCGATATCTGCTCCTAGCACGCAAGTTGCCGTCCATGCAATCGCAAGAAACAAAGCTATTTCCAATCGTACTGTAATGGTCGTATCTCGCACTATCTTAAGCTCCTAAATTTTATACTGGATCGTTCCGGTGAACTACTCGTATTGAAGCGAGGCAGTAATTGTTGCGTCGCTGGAACTTGTAAATTTTATCCAATGAGCGTTGAATCCGGTTGGAAAGAGGTGGGTTATCTCTTGGCCTGCTTTGAGTCCAAAAGACTTGTAGCGATGGAACCCTGATAGTAAATCAAAGTCAATCTCTAGATGAACAGTGCAGTCGCGGTCTGAATTTAAGGTGAGTGTTTTTTTGTCGTAGCCGTTCATCAAGTATGGATCGGACGGAATGTCTTTTTTCACTGCGGTGTTCTTCCAAGGCCCACCGGTTCCAATCGGCTTGCCTAGTTTCCACAGTTCATCAACACCACCAGCCCATAGAGCCAATTTACCATCTCTCGATTTGACGACATTCTCGCTTTCAACCGCATCGGACTTAACGCCGCTCAGCCAGAGTAATCCTCGCCAAGTTGCAAAGTCGTCGATGCGTTTGTTGTGCGAGCAAACTGGCTTCATCTTTGTGAAAAGCGGGCCCTGCCCAACGATCCAAAACGGGACTTCGTAAAACGTTCCATGAATGTTTGCGAGAGTCCGCTCTGATTCGATTTCTCTTTCGTCGCGAGGCCAACCTTCTGCAAAGGCTTTATCGAAGTAGCTTGACCCTTTAGGCAACCTCAATGTGTGCTTGGTTGTTTTGCCGTTGATACTCTCGGAAATGTTTAGGATCACCGATGCGTCATCGACGGTGAATACAGGTTTGATGATTCCCTTTTTCGTAAGCTCCTCATTCGCTTCTACCGAACTGTAAGCAAATGTTTCCGCATTGAGTTCAGAAAAACTAACTTGGTCGCCCTCCTTCGAGATGATTTCAAGATTGCGATTTTTCTTCGCTGGAAACATGTGAAGTGACGGCACTTTCTCAGCCGAATTCGCATCGGCAAGTGCTGCGAAGAGTTGTCGGCCCGGCCCAGCTGGATCGTGCGAACGAGTATCGGAGTAGTGAAATGCTACGGAAGCTTTTTCGTTATCGCGATCCAAAGTAATTCGAATCCATTGTGCCTTAAAGGTCTCCGGAAAAACATGAGTAATGTAACCTTCATCACCAGCTTTTACTACTTCGTAAAGAGTCCATTTATCATCGCCATTGAGGTCCACCTCCAACTTAAACGAGGTACCAGGAGCGGCTGCGAGATGAGCAACTCGTCGTGCAAATCCGTTGATCAAAAATGGAGACGATGGTTCGTTGGCTTTAACAGCTTCGTCGATCCATATTGAGCCAGCCGCCGATGACTCTCCCCAAGTTTTCAAATCATCGTAACTTCCAAACCAAAGATTCGATTGCGGCTGACCTGCAAGCGGATTGCCTTGGACGCTGGTTTCATCGGTCGCCAAAACCAATCGGCCATTCCAATCGCAGAAATCGGGAATGTAACGTAAATGCCTTGCAATCGGTGCAATACCCGCTGTATTACCCGGACGGAAGCTTCCAGGGAAATCAAAGAACAATCCATGCATGTCCATTATGTACCGACCGTTACTCACCTCGCGAATACGTGGCCACTCAGTAAACCAACCGTGAGCAGCATCGTTGTTGAGGCACCCCTTCGGCAAAAGAAAAGTATGAAACTGACCACCATCCATGACTTGTAATCGGAGCGATCGTTTATCCCAACCAACAGACCAAAGCGGCTTTCCGGAACTTGCTGTCGTCGGGGTGATTCCGTCGGGACCAGTGACATCAGTGTATTGCCGCTGCTCAATTATCTTCCAATCCTTGCCATCGAACGTCGCAAGTGATCCGCGATCCTCAGGTCCCAGTTTGCCCGGCGGCGTGACGACCCAATCTTTCTTAGGATCATGAGCACCAGAGATACCATTATTCGCAACAACCAGTTTCCCTTGTGCTGTGTAAGCACCTTTGCCATGTTCACCCGGCACAGGATTATGGAACCGCTTTTTTACAGCTAACGAGTTCACGTTAACCTCATAAAGCATGCCTTCCATGTCATACATGTAGACCATGCTTACTGGATCAGCAAGATGCCGCGCCCATGCAGTCACTCGCCCCGGCATCTCCTTGGGCTGAATCGTGCGAACCTCACCTTTTTCATTGATTATGTGATGGCCGATGAAAAGCTGACGCGATTCCTCATGGATCATTCGTCCGGCTGGAGTGCCTCCGACAGATTCTTTATGAATCGTCATCTTCATCGTGTTTGGCTCTATCGAGTAGAGCTTATGATCCGATCCATAGGGCATGTGAGGCGCATAAGTTACCATCCAGAGCTTTCCAGCCCACGGAACGACAGCCCCAATACCGCACTCGGATGAGTCACCACGGTTAAACAACCCGTCGACCCGACTTTGCGAGTAAACGGTTAGATGAGGATAGACACCGTTTAGGATTCGAGTTCCAGTGGTTTCCGTGATTTCTGCCACGGGAGTTTTTTTTGCGGAGGTGGGTGCTGAACTGGATGGAAGGTCTTGCGCATCAGCGTGAAATGCCAGGAAGACCATTACAGAAAGAACAACGCTACAACGGTAGGCTAATGAATTCATAAATGGTTGAGCGGGGCGAGGTCAGAAATAGGCTGTCAAACGTAATTTTAAACGGTGCTTTGACAACAGGAACGGGAGTCGGCAGGTGCAACGCGAGTTGATTTAAGCAACATAAAAGTATACCACGGTTGTGATTCGACCTAAATTGTACGTCTCTACGATAGTTAGTATTACTTTATTCACTCCTCCGGCGCAAAACAGGACCGGTCGCTACATTTCGTAAGGCTATCATCGATATCAATTTTCAGAATGAACATTACGCCGGCCCAGCAATCGGCGGCTTTTCAAAGGTTTCGAACTCCGCTATTCTCAGGATAGTGGGGTTAGCAACCGGATAGTGGTTTTTGTCCTTAAGGAGTGTTGCGTGGGTAACGTCTTACAACTGGATCATCCTCTCGCAGCACATCACCTTTCCGTCCTGAGGGACATCAACACTCCATCAGAAACTTTTCGAGCGACCGTGCAACGGCTATCGATGCTTCTGGCCGTTCACGCAACGCGTGACTTACCGCTTCAGACGAAACGAATTCGTACCCCGCTCGTGGAGCACGATGCCCAGGAACTTGCGGTCAGCGTAGCAATTGTTCCCATATTACGAGCAGGTCTCTCCATGGTTGAACCGGTGCTGCAGTTGCTGCCGGATGCAGAAGTAAGGCATCTGGGGATGTATCGCGACGAAGCAACCGCTCAGCCTGTCGAATATTACAGCAAACTACCACCCAATCACTGCACCGATGTGGGACTGATCTTAGACCCTATGCTTGCGACAGGTGGCTCAATTCGCGCAGCCGTAGGTGCACTCAAGCGCTGGGGCGTTAAAGACATTCGCGTGCTGAGCTTGATCGCGGCTCCAGAAGGAATCTTGCTACTTCACCAAGATGCACCCGAAGTAAAACTCTTCGTTGCTAGCGTCGACGAACGGCTAGACGGCAACAAATTCATCGTCCCCGGTCTTGGAGACGCAGGCGATCGAATCTTTAACACAAGCCACTAACAATTCGCCAAGTCGAAAAAGGTTGATTTGCACTCGTAGTAGATGTCGTAAGACATCTGAAGACTAAGGCGGCAAGGGTAAACTAATCAACGCCTGAATTCTTACGAATTCAGCTACTTGAGAATTCAGAGCTTAGGTCGAACCAATCAGCTTACGATCAACCGTCGCTTGGTGCTCGCAATATCACTAGAATCGAAGCTAACAGTATTGCTACTTGAACTCCATTCACTCGAAACGATTCGAGCGGAAGGAACCAGCGGCGTTCGTTCGCTTGGCGGTACTGGCGATCTTGGCGGAACAGGTTCGCCTTCTGCGCTACCCGACTCGTTTGGGGTGCCTTGAACCTGATTCAAGAAGTTAATGATTATCAGCACGTCTAGCGGGGTGATAAAGCGATCGCCATTCACATCAACAAACGTCGCGCTACCAGCCGGAGGTGGCGTGTCGGCACTTCCGATGCCGTGTCGATTCATATGATTAATGACGACCAAAGCGTCCAGAGCCGTAACTGAACCGTCATCATTCACATCCAGCGCCCAGTGTTTGTTCTGCCATGGTGGAGGGGCAAGAGTGACTCCGACCAGGAAAGCTTCACGGAGTACATCTCCGGAGACAGTACCTGTCGCAACGACTTCAAAGGACACAGCGCTTGTTGGGTTGTATCGAAGTGAAGAGTCCGACTTGAGTTTTAACTTTCCATCGGCAACTTCAAATCGTGAATCGCTAACTTGGTAGGTGTAAGACTCACCTACGTCTTGGTCAACGATTTCAATCGTCCCAAACTCATAACCTTTTACAAATTCTTGTACAACCAACTCGCCGCGAAAATCAATGCCCAGGGGCGGATCGTTTTGGTCTGAAATAGCAATCGTAAAGGATTTTGCCAGAACCGGTTCGACAATGTCGACATCGATGACGCGTACTTCAAAAACAAACGAGGACGACTCTTCGAAGTCAAAGCCGTTGGGTCCGATGTATCGTAGCTCGTTACCCGTGGGAGTCGCAGTCAGCTCGAGCACATCGTCGAACGAACCGAAGTCGATTAAGTAGCCACCATCTGGATCTTGGATCTCAATGGTCCCAAGAAGAATGTTGGTTTGATTTTCGGGGATCGAACTAACCAGATTCGCGGTGATGTCCGTTGGGGACTGGTCGATAAGGGGTGGCAAAGAACTGTCGAGAACTCGTCTCGCTTCGAGCAGGTCAAAGGAGAGCCACCTCGGTGATCGCGAGTCCCTAGCCTTCATTGCACTTGGAACTCGGACTCGGCTGGGGGAAGCATCTTGGCCGATACGGCATACCGCCCAAGTTCGATAGCCTTTTTTGAAAAACGAATTCAATCGCATGTTCGTGGCAACTTTGGCGAAGAGAGGAAACTCGAACTGACATCATCTTACACCGACTGCTTTGCGATCGGCTAGGGTTTGCAGACAAAAACCACCGAAAATCGATTGCTTTCGGGGAAATTAGGTAGCGGAATTCCGACTCGGTTTTGATTGCCTGGGATGTTATTTGATGTCACAAAAATTACACTGTAGGGCACAGCGTGTTGTACGTCGCCAAGTATCCAACGCTGCCTAAAAAAAGTGTTCCGCGTTTCGCTATTCGTTTCGCGAATTCCGGCAATCAATCGCCCCAAACCGCATGCAACAACCAGCTCCAATCGCTTCAAATTTCCTTGAAAATCCTTCGATAGAATGCGTTGAATGCGATATGGAAGTGTCGATTGTGATGCCTTGCTTGAATGAAGCTGATACAGTCGCGTCGTGCGTTACCAAAGCGATCAACGCGATGAAGCAGGCCGGATACGAGGCAGAAGTCATCGTTGCCGATAACGGCAGCTCCGACGGATCCATCGCGATTGCTCAATCCGCCGGTGCTCGCATCGTACACGTACCTGCGAAAGGATACGGATCCGCGCTTGCCGGGGGAATTGCGGCTAGTAACGGCAAATTCATCGTCATGGGAGATGCTGACGATAGCTACGATTTCCTGGAATCGCCAAGGTTGATCGAGCCACTGCAACGGGGGTTTGACCTTGCTCAAGGATGCCGCTTCCCAAGAGGTGGTGGCAAGATTTATCCTGGAGCAATGCCTTTTTTACATCGTTATTTAGGTAATCCGGTCTTGTCGTGGCTAGTTCGGTGGATGTTTCGCATTCCAATCAGCGACGTCTATTGCGGCATGCGTGGCTTCACGCGAGACCTTTACGATCGATTGGATTTGCGATCGCCGGGAATGGAGTTCGCAACCGAAATGGTCATTCGCAGTGGGACGATTGGGGCTAAGATCGCGGAGGTTCCGCTGTCGCTTCACCCAGACGGTCGCAAAGCCCACGGGCCACATTTAAGGACCTTTCGCGACGGCTGGCGAACGCTGAGGCTTTTTCTCGTTTTCAGTCCTCGATGGACGTTTTTTATTCCTGGATGTTTTTTCATTGCGGTGGCCGCACTTGGCTACGCTTTAGCGATCCCCCAAGTGTCGATTGGAGGCATTGTGCTGGACGTCCACACGTTGCTCGTTGCAAGCCTCGCAGGTTTACTTGGATGGCAGTCCATCTTGTTGGCCGTCTTGGCAAGAATTTTCACCGGTCGCGAGGGGATGCTTCCGCGTCACGAGCGGCTGGAAAAGCTGAGCGTCGAACATGGCTTGGTGGCCGGAATCATTGCCGGAGTTTTCGGAGTTTTCATGATTGCGGCAGTCATCTTCCATTGGTGGCAACAAAACTTTGGACCTCTCGATTATCCTAAGACGATGCGGCTGGTTATCCCTGGAGTAACATTCGTTGCTGCATCCTTTCAAACAATCATTGCATCGCTCTTAGCAGGCGTGTTGCAAATGCACCGAGAGCGCTAACTTGCTTCGACATCTCCATCGTAAACTGATTCATTCACGTCGAGTCCGAGTCTTGGCTACGCATCTTGCTAAGCTGATTCCTCGCGACCTCTCAGTTCTGGATGTCGGTAGTGGTGATGGACGAATTGGATCGGCCGTTATGGAGCTGAGGCCAGACCTGAAGCTGAGTGCAATCGATACGACCGTTCGCGACAACGCCATGATTCCGACAACTCACTACGACGGTAAGAGATTCCCTTTCGAAGAGAAGTCCGTTGATCTAGTGATGATGATTGATGTTCTTCATCATGTGGAGGATATTGATTTGATGTTGGCGGAAGCAGCTCGCGTCAGTCGGCAGTTTATCTTGATTAAAGATCATTTTGTTCGAGGTTGGCTTGCTCGTCAGACGCTGACCCTCATGGATAACGTATCTAACCGCCAATTCGGTATCGCCATTCCAGCGAACTATCAAACCGAAGACCAGTGGAACTTGCTTTACGCAAACAACCATCTTCAATCAATTATCCGTAGAGATCATTTGGGGCTTTACGTCTGGCCGTTATCGTGGATCTTTGAGCGAAAGCTCCATTTCTTGCAGCTACTTTCAGTCGATAAACTTCACCCATCGTCTACACAAAACTAAATCGTATGGAAAACAAAATCGCTTCCTCGACAACCGTAACGACTCGACTACTCATGCATCTCAGCAACACGCGAGTCGGCCTTGGAGTCTTGTTAATCTTATGTGGTTTGTCACTCGCCGGTCACGCCTACCGGGGATATTTGCAACCGATCCTGAATCCGGATAGCGAAGGCTATATTCAGTTCCAATGGGACTTGAGCGATAAAGGATTCAATGGCTTGCGAACCCCTGGTTATCCATTGTTTCTTCAAACAATAATGGCGACTTTTGGACTGGATGCAATTCCGACCGCACATGCGATAGCCTACTTCGGGGCTGTTATCGCTTTCCACTTTGCTCTCCTCGGAATTGGTTATCGCCCATTATCAGCACTCGCGGTCTCAGTTCCGCTGGCTCTTGGTGTGAATCTGTCTTACCTCGGAACGCATGTGCTCACAGATTCGTTAGCTTTATCTGTAAGCATCATGGCGATGGCTGCCTTTACATGGACCTTGCGAAAGCCGACGAATACTTGGAGTTGGCTTACTTTGGCCTTTTTGACCTTTGTCACCTATCAAGTTCGCCCCGCTTACCTTTTCTTGCTTGTCCTTTGGCCGTTGATGGGTGTGTGGGTAGCATTCTTCTTCGAGCCCCGTTTTGGTTTTGCAAAACGTTGCTTTCATCGTCTTTTAGCCTATTCGGCAGTCAGCGTGATACCATTTTTTTCGTACACAATCCTTCGAGGTTTGGTAACCGGATACTTCGGATTGGTTGCGTTTGGTGGCTACAACATTATTGGCATCGCAATCCAGTTTTTGGACCCACCAACCATTGCGCAATTGCCCGAAGAAGTTAAACCGCTCGCCACGGCCATCGTCAACAGGATAGCTGAACTCAATCTAAAGGTAGACATCTCTTCTTACAACACGATGGAGCCAAACTACCCAGCGTACGTTTATCAAGTTTCCGTGCCTGAGGCTCGGAAAATTTACGGAGATAACATACGCAAAACGAACGCCGCGTTTAACAAGCTTTCGCTGGCTGTATTCAAGATACATCCGAAACTATATCTACGATGGATCGTCGGAAATCTGTTTCATGGCATTGGAGACCAAGTCCTCCTCACATTTCGAAACATTGGAACTATCTTGGTTTTCGCAATTATTGGAATGGTCATTTTTTGCAGTCTCTTGAACCCACTAGGTTTCCAGGGTGCACTCACTCAACTGGATTTACGGTCCTCGGACTCGCAACCAACAGATTCAATAACACAATCTGACTACAACCCGCAATCCAGCCTCATCGGTCATTCGGCGTTCTCCGAGTTTCAATACTTGTTCTGGCTTTCGACTTGGTATTCAGCAGGTAAAACTGGGCTAGTCGTTTTAGTCGAACCTTCTGTCGGCCGCTATATGGCACCGGCTTCAGTTCTGTGGCCTTGCGTGATTGCACTAGCTGCGATGCATTTCGCGAATTCATTACTCGCAAGCCGAAGCTCTTCTTCGCTTCGTGCTTAACCAATAAAGATTGGCGACAACTTCTGTAGATACCCACAGAATTGAGCCTAAGCGCAGTCGACAGATATTGGGCGTCTCTATGTTAAAACGGTTCGCCGCACCCAGCTAACCTGAAACCGATACCGCTAAGATACGAACGACGGCTGCTTACATCGATGTCGGTTGAAAGAACCAAACAATCGTAAGCACAGCACATAAAGAATAGGCCAGGAAAAGACTTGGCCGCCACAATCGCAACGGCGGTAAATCCAGTCCTCGTTCGAACAGCTTACTTAACAATCTGAAATAATACCCAGCAGCAACCGCAGCGTTGATCGCCATCACCCAAACACAAACAGTCATGTCCCATCGATTGGCTCCACCAGCGGCAAAGAACAGTTGAAGCTTTGCCACGAAGCCCGCAGTGAGCGGCAAACCAATTAAAGATAAAAGACAGATTGCCATCGCAATAGATGCCGCCGGTCTTCGGTAATACATTCCAGAGAGATCGCCAACAACGATCGACTGCCCGCCAGCTTCGTCTACTTCTGCCAAGCAAGCAAAAACACCGAGTGTCATCGCCGCGTAGGCCGCGAGATAAGTGAAAAGGACTTGAGGCTCCGCGCTACTCAAAATCAACGCAGCGAACCCAAGCAACAAATAGCCGGTGTGCGCTATACTTGAATAGCCAAGTAATCGACGCAAGCTGGTTTGTGCTACGGCCAGTGCATTGCCAATACACATCGTCAAAACCGATGTCACAAGCAACACGGGAACTACCATCGGAGTGAGAGACTCCCCGACCGGAGACGCTCCGAACAGTCTTACCATCGCGACAAACCCTGCTACTTTGGGTAGATAGCTCATCACAGCGGCCATGGTCAGAGAAGTCCCCTCAAAAACATCAGGCCCATAGAAATGAAACGGGACGGCTGTGATTCGAAAGGCTAAACCGCACAAAATCAAAAGCACCGCCAACAGCCCAAGCTTCCCGCCGCCACCGTTGCCAAGCATCGCACAAACACTTCCCAAATCCATCGAACCTGACAAACCATAGAGGAAGCTAATTCCAAGCAGGAAAAAGCAAGATGCGAACCCGCTAAGTGTGAAGTACTTGAGGGCCGCTTCGAAACTAGCGTTATCCCCTTTGGCAATACTTAACATGATGTAAGTGGGAATGCTTACGAGTTCCAACCCCAAGAACATTGCGATCAAGTCATTCGACGCGCCGATAATCGGTATCGCAGCAAGAATCAAAAGCAGACATCCGTAAAATTCCGGCAAGTAATTCTTTGGAGCGAGTGACCAGCTTAAAAGAATTAAGATGACACCCCCGATTAACGCGAGTCTCTCTGCCGCGATTGAGATACTATCGAAACGAAAGAGGCAAGAGTCGATCGTGTTGGTAGAGATATGGCTTGTAACGAGCAAGTGGAAAGCGGCCGCTGCAACTAAGAAAAACATCGAGATCGATGCCATCAAGTTACGACGATTATCCACACCGGTTGGCTTCAACGGGCTTAGGAAAACGCTCGAGCATAGTATCAAGCAGCCGCCAAACAGGAGCACCAACGCGGGTGACATCCACTTCAACGAGACAAGCATTTGTTCCGACACCGACATAAAACACTCCGAGCCACAAACCCAGTTCAAACGAAAATTATTTCTTCACTACTGCAAGCGTATCGATCGTTGGATGTAGTGCTTTGGCTGCTGGCTCAAGCGAAACAGCCATTCGATCCACGTCGACTTTCATGGTATCGGTGAAGGTCGAAGGACGGACACCGATAACGACACACAACAATGCTAAAGGAGCGAGCGCGGCCCAATCTGCCCAACCGATGTCGGCCGTTGCTGCGTCGCGTTTATTGGTCTTTCCATCGCTACTGAACATCACGTGCTGCAACACCCGCAATGCATACCACGCACCCAAAACGGTACCCAATACTGCGATCCCAACAATGCCAGCCGAAACGCGAAGCATTCCCATCAACGCTAAGATTTCGCCGACAAAACTATTGAGTCCTGGTAAGCCGGCACCAGCAAGCGTAAAGAAAACCATCAAAAAACCGAGATGCGGATAAGCGGCTGCTAACCCAAAATTTTCATTGCCCAGGACCAATCGACCTCTACGTTGCTCAATCATCCCAATCATCAGAAATATCGCAGCAGTGATTAGACCGTGGTTGAACATCTGAATGGTCGCTCCCGCGATCCCTTCACGATTCATCGCCATCAGGCCGAGCGTTACAAAGCCCATGTGCGAAAGCGATGAGTAGGCCATCAACCGCCTCAAATCCGTTTGCCTTAATGCGATCAATGCCCCGTAAACAATCGCAATTGCACCCAAGGTTCCAACTACAATCTGGTAATACACAGACAACGCAACCGGTGTCAAAGGTAGAACGATTCGAAGCAGTCCATAAACTCCCAGCTTTCCGACTACAGCCGCTATCAAAGCAGTGGTGTTCGGATGCGATGCTGAATAAGTCGTTGGAAGCCAACTATGCAGCGGCAATAAAGCCATCTTGATTCCAAAGCCAAGCATCAAGGCCGCCAGAATAAGGAACTGGCTAGTCGCAAAATTTTCCGTAACGCCTCGTGTCAATTGGGACTCGAAGGCAATCGCAGAAAGCTGAGGAAGAAGTACTGTCGAGGCACGGTCGGCTGTTGCCGATTGCAAAACAATTCCAACGATACCAACAATCATCGGAATGCTACCAGCCAACGTGAACAGCAGGAACTTGCGTGATGCGCGTAGCGACTCTTTCGGATCACCCCAGATGTTCATTAACAAAATGATCGGGATCAAAACTGCTTCAAAGAAGACATAAAACAGCAACAGATCCATCGCAAGGAAAATACCCATCAAGATTCCTTGGGTGATGAGAATCATCCCGTCGTAGAGATCCCTTCGCTCTGTGATTTGCGTGCGAGCCGTCATAAGAACAGCGAACGTAACAAGTGACGTCAGCAGGACCATCATGGCTGAGAAGCTATCCGCACCCAATTGCAATTGCCAATTGACGCTATGTCCTTGAATTGCAAAGGGAAGCTTAAGCTCCATCCAAGAAGGTCCAAAAACAATCTGTGGTTGAATCAATCCAACCGCTTCAGAATTGCCTTGAGCACTATGAACGGCACACAGCAAAGCAATAGCCGCGATCACCATTAACCCAGAGAAGCTAGTCGCAATGTCGGAGATCCACGAGCTTTTTTTCCCTGCAACAAGGCAGAGTACTATCCCCACCAAAATTGGAAGGAAAACAAGCAATGGAATAAGTAGTTGAGAAGTCATTTCTTTAAATCAATATCCTATTGCGTCGCAATCCAAAGAGCCAATGCCGCTATCCCGCAAGCAGTCACCATCGCGTAAGACGACACCATGCCCGTCTGGAATCGCTTCAGCAATAAACCGACAAAACCAGGTAACTGACCAATCAATTGTGTTAAGCCATCGACAACGGTTTCGTCGAACCAACCTAACCATTTTGCAAACCACTCAGAAGGTGTCACTATCAAGGCTTGATAGATCGAGTCGATGTACAAACGATTCCTGCCGAAATCGCCAATCGCTGTAACGAAATCATTCGAAACGGCCTTGGAATTCGCTGTTGAAGCTTGGGCAAGTTTGTATCCGATACCAACGCCGATCAGGGCAACAAGTGTAGATGTCACCAATACCCACATCGCTTCATGATGCTCACCGTGTAGAGCGTCCATTCCCGGAGTCTTTGCAATGTAGTGCAAAATCCAACCGGTCGGTCCAAGTGCGAGCCCAGCGAGAATTGCACCAACCGCTAGAATTACCATTGGCAGCAACATAATTGTCGTCGCTTCGTGTGGATGATCACCGGCTTCCGGCGGAGTAACTTCCTTACCCCAAAAAGTATGGAAGTATGTCTTCGAGGTGTAAATCGCAGTCAAAAATGCCGTCAAAAATCCAACGACCATCAGTCCTGTAAAGTGCCCGCCGTAATCCGTGTCGGCGCTCGCATCTGACAAGAGACTGAGAATTGTATCCTTGCTGAAGAACGCTGCGAAAGGTGGTAAACCCGCCAAGGCTGCCGCACCAATCCCAAACAAAATATTTGTCTTTGGCAAAATCTTACGTAGCCCCGAGAAGTAACGCATGTCGATGACGTCTCCCATGGCATGCATCACGTTACCGGCAGACAAGAACAGCAAGGCCTTGAAGAAAGCGTGCGTAAACAAGTGAAACATTGCCGCCATAACAGCGATCGTCATCATGTCCGGAACTGCAATGCAACCCAACGCCATGAACAGATAGCCAAGTTGGCTTGCAGTCGAATAAGCCAGCACCCGCTTCAAGTCATATTGGAACATTGCCATTACAGCCGCAGCGATGGAAGTGATTGCTCCAAGCCAAGCAAGTGTCACTAAAACATCCGGTGCGTAGACCATCAACGGAGCCATCCTTGCCATCAAGTAGACACCTGCCGTAACCATCGTCGCCGCGTGAATAAGAGCGCTAACGGGCGTCGGACCTTCCATGGCGTCTGGTAACCACACGTGAAGTGGAAACTGAGCCGACTTGCCGATCGCACCGATAACTAACAAGAACGCAATCCAACCAACTAGCTCAGGGAACTTATTGAACAACTCTTGAGAGGAAGCGAAGATCGTCGCGAAATCCAATCGACCCACGACAGATGCACCCGCTCCAACGGTTGTTTGTCCTATCGCATACGAAAGCAACAAGATCCCGAGAAGGAATCCGCAATCCGCGACGCGATTGACCAAGAATGCTTTGACCGCCGCCTTGGCTGCCGATGGTTTGCGATAGTAATAGCCAATCAACAAGTAGCTACAGGTTCCCACGCCTTCCCAAAATGCGTAAAGCAGAAGCAAGTTATTCGCCATTACAAGCATCGTCATGCAAAAGACGAAGCCGCTGAAAACAGCAAAAAATCTGGCATAACCGGGATCGCCACGCATGTACTCTCGCGAGTAAATCGCAACTAAACAACTTACGACAGTCACAACCGAAAGTAGCGTAAGGCAGAGCGAATCTAATCGAAGTGAAACGTCCAGTCGCAGCGAGCCAATGTCGAGCCACGTATAACCGTGTACAACTGCCGCTCCAGATTCATCACTGAATGTTGCGACCAATGCAAGGGTGCAAATAGCCGATACAGCCAACGCCATAACGGCTGGCCAATGAGCCCAATCACGATCTCCCTGAAACGCAAGGATCGTACAAACAAGGCACCCAACCAACGGCGCCACGGGAATAGCCCAGGCGAGCATCTCAAGCATTCTGTGTCTTCTCCATTGGCGTATCAGTATTCTCGCCTAATTCGTTCCAGTTTTCGTATCCCAACTCCACAGGAGACGGCGTCAATGAAGGCTCCAAGCCTGCCGGAGTCAACTTAGGATAGTGTCTGACTTGATCGACCATTACGACAGGCACCTCAGCGGTTCTCATCGGAACCTCATTCAATTCCGACCAAGCCTGTATATCCAATGTGGATTTACGGCGTGATAGCGACACGATTAACGCAAGAGCGATCGCTGCTTCGCATGCGGCAACCGTCAGGATGATAATCGCGAGAACTTGTCCCTGATAATTATGATGCTGTTTCGAAAACGCAACCAAGTTGATGCTGACCCCGGCGAGCATATCATCGATCTTCGCGTTAGGAATCCAATCATCCCCAGCGTGAAAATCGCGCTACCGAAATAGATTAGGTGAGTTGTTTCTTGAGTCACTATTCCGCCTCGAGACTTCGTTGAGCGACAGCGATTGAACCGATCGTTGCTACTAGCAGGAGCGTTCCTGCGAGTTCGACCATGAAAAGATACTCTGTAAACATCGATCGACCGAGTCGTGCTGTACCGCTAGGTTCGGCTTCACCACTTTGACTCAATGGCCTAGCAGTTGCCGCATTCCCAGCGATCGCATCAGACTCTGGAACAGCCTGAACACACATAACAATTGTCCCAAGCAAAATCGCACCGATTACGGTTGCGATCGCTGGATTGTTTAACTTCACATCATAAGTTGTGAGATCGCCTTGTTGAGCGAACATCAGAACAAACAAGAAGATGATAATCGTTGCACCTGCGTAAACGATCATGGTAGCGGCCGCTACGAAGTGAGCCGACTCCATAAATAAAACGCCCGTCCCTGAAAGAATTGCGGTCGCAAACCCAAGTGCCGAATACACGGGTTGCCTCGCAGTTAAAAACGCAACGCCGCCTGCGGTTGCAAGCCCTGCAAAAGCATAGAAGACATACAACTCTAACGATGGATTTTGAGTGACCGCGATGAGCAAGCCAGATGCGAGCAACGCAACGACGCCAACAGTTATCATCGCATTAGATTTTACTACTCCGTATTGAAGGCAATAGTAACCAAAGCCAGCCAATGCGATGCAAAAAAATGCCATGAGGCTCCAATTAGGAACTCCTAGCTTATCCAGATCGGATTGTGCAATGACATTCACGCACTGTGTGAGATAATTAACTTTGGATAAATCCACTTTATCTAAATTCCTTAGGTACTTTGGTTCTCAAGCGATCAGTTATTGTGCGTCGCTTTTCTAACCGTGTTTACCGCGACCAGGTGGTGGAGGCGAGTCAGTTGATTGCATTGACTTCTCCGAAGCTGGACCCAGTGCGCCTCGATTTGTTCTTACTGGATCAAGACCAGCCTTGGATGTTTCATCAAATACGGATAAGAGCTTTTCCTTATCGAAAATCATCTCCTGCCGACTCATCCCGGTAAGATCGTAGATGCTTGTGAGTTCAATCGCATCCACCGGACATGCTTCTTCGCACATGCCACAATAAATACACCGCAACTCGTCAATCGTAAAGGTAGCGGGGAACTTGTCGCGATTGGCCCACTTCGGATCGTCTTGTGGTGCAGGTGCTGCAATGATCTCAATGCAATTGGCAGGGCAAGCTGTCTGGCACATGTAACAGGCGACGCACTTTACACGTCCCTCTTCGTCACGATTCAAACGATGCACGCCGCGATAGTTGGGCGGCATCTCTGGCTTTTGCTCTGGATACTGTGCCGTTGATCGCTTCTTAAAAAAAGCGTGCTTCAAAGCAGTCGCAATTCCGCCAGCAATTGCCGGAAGATACAAAGCTTCAACGAAGCCAATCTTAGGGTCGTCTCCCCACTGGACTGTTTTCTTTTTTTGCTTCTTTTCAACCTGTGCGACAGGTGTCTCAGCAGTACTCATAACTATTCACCAAACTGTTAATGCGATTTCAACTCGCTATGCGTCAACGCAATGTTCTATACAAATGCGGCTTATGTAACCGAAGCTTTCCGAACGAATGATTGCGATTGCCAAGCACTCCAATATCCAGCCGCAACAAACAACAGCACGGACAACACAGCCAAAGGCCACCGGTGCCATCCCAGACTTTCGAACACAGCTAGAAAAACGAGGTTGAGCATAGCGAGCGGAATCAATCCCTTCCAAGCCAACCCCATCAATTGGTCGAATCGAAATCTAGGCAACGCCCATCGCAGTAGCATGATAAAGCAAACCACACCGCAAACTTTCACTAATAAGACTAGCATCTGTAATGCCAGTATTCCGTACGAAGCAGTCACTTCCGACGGAACTCCTGGGAAGTGCCATCCACCAAAGAAAAGCAAGGTTGTTAGAAAGCTGACAGTTACGACGTGCGTGTACTCAGCCAAGAAGAACAACACGAACTTAATCCCACCGTACTCAGTGTGAAAGCCGCCAACAAGTTCTTGCTCGCATTCGGGCAAGTCAAATGGAAGTCGATTCGTCTCAGCTAGAGCGCTCGTGAAGAAGATAATTAACGCTAAGGGTTGCCACCACAGATTCCAACCACTGATTCCATCACCAGAGCCTTGACTTGCCACAATAGTCTCAATGTTCATTGAACCGGCAACCAAAATCACGCCGATAACTGATAGTCCCATTGGGATTTCGTAGCTAATAAATTGAGCGCAAGATCGGATTGCACCATATAGAGAGTACTTGTTGTTCGAAGCCCACCCACCCAAGATGATTCCGTAAGCAGAAAGGCTGCTGATCGCAAACATAATCAACAAACTGATATCCAAGCCAGGCATTACAATAAAACGTAAACCGCCAAAGTAGTTGACTGGAGTCGGACCATAAGGCAGCACCGCTAATGCAAACATAGCTGTCATGAGACTGATGCAGGGTGCAAGCATGTAAATGAAAGTATGCACGTGTGACGGAATGATTTGCTCTTTCAAGAAAATCTTGATCCCATCAGCAATCGCTTGGAACAACCCAAAAGGTCCGACACGATTAGGCCCAAGACGGTCCTGTACCGCAGCTGCTAATTTACGTTCGACGAAAGTCGCATACAAACCAACAACCGGAACCACCGCCAAGATAATCCCGATAGCAATCAACGTGGGCCAAAGCTCTGCCCAGATTTCGTACCAGTTCATAAGTGGGCTCCTACCAACTGATGCAGTTCAACTCCATGAACGCCGAGATCACCAACGCTCAACGACTCGAGACTAGGGATTTTGCTCGCGATCTCTTTTCGCAAGAATTCTGTATTGTAAAGACCTTGTCTCAAGCAAAGCTCATTCAATATGCGTCCGTCTGCACGGCTCGCCTGCGGAGGCCGTGTTGCAGCTCGGAAAGCTTGTGCGAGCCCACTGTGATTGATGAATGTTCCGTCCCGCTCGGTGAATGCCGCACCAGCGAAGACGATGTCAGCTCGCTTCGACAAAACAGAAGGAAATATATCCTGAACGATCAACAACTTGGCCGGCTCCGTGGCCTTCGCAATTGACGGCGACACCCAACCGATCGAATCATCAGGCGTGGCATACCCACCAACAAAATACCAAGCTTGTATTCCGTGAGCACCCTGAATTGCGTCTTCGATCGGAACAAGGGCACCTTGGAAGTGCTTCAAGACCTTCTCTACACCCAAGCGATTAGGGCACTTTTCGGCCCGAATGGTGAACTTGGTTTTCTCGGCAGTTGGAGCAGAACCGTTTACGTTCTTTGGATAACAATCATCTTCGCCGACGACGGGCACTGGACCCATCAGCAATTTCACATTGCGATTGAGCCCCTTCAAATAACTAGCAAGGAGATACGCTTCTTCGACCGACATCATTGGTGAGAACACAGCAGCAAAGGAACTCGCGCTGGAGTCCACGGCAGCTTTGATCTTCTCGCGGGCCTCTTGAATTGCAGCAGGCCAATGGTCCACTACCGCTAGATCTGCTGGCTGGAACAATTTACCAGCGACATTCCCATTAAATTTCGTTACAGCACTGGCGGCCACACCCACTGTGGCAATCGACTTGGAAGTTGGACCGCTCAGTCGATTAGTGCTTTGAACATACTTGAACCCGAAGCGTCCCTCATCGCACATGAAGTGGCCTTGCGCTAATGGATTAGCTCGAGGTCTTAGGCGATACACATGGTCTTCGTTCTGATCGACTTCAATGCTGCATCCGGTCGAACAACCTGCACACACGCTCTTCTGACTTTTCAGCCACCAAACCCGCTTTTTGTAGAGGAAGTCTTTGCTACAAAGTGCTCCAACAGGGCATAAATCAACAACGTTTCCAGCGAGCTTGTTGTTGCAAGGTTTGTTTGGAAACACATCGATCTCTTCCACGCTTCCCCGCGCGACTACTTGAAGCTCCGCAGTGCCACTAATTTCACGTGTGAATCGAACACAACGCGTACACATGACGCATCTATCAGTAAACAATGCTATCTGCTCACCAATGTGATATTTATCTAAACGCTGAACCTTCGGCTCGTTTAACCGACTCTGTGCCTTACCGAACTTATAGGTGTAGTCCTGCAAATAGCACTCGCCAGCTTGATCGCAAATCGAGCAATCCAGCGGGTGATTAAGCAAAAGAAATTCAAGCGTCATCTGTTGCCCGGTTTTCACTTTGGCAGTTTCGGTCTTAACAACCGTCCCAGGCTTCGCCGGAGTTTGACATGCAGGGACCAATTTTGGCCCCATCGCGATCGTGCCGTCAGGCTTCTTTTCGCCGACTTCGACCAAGCACATCCGACACGAGGCAACTACCGACAACGCTTCGTGCCAACAATAGTGAGGAATCTCTACACCCGCAGCGCGAGCCGCTTGGATCAAGTTATCCCTCGGACCAACTTCGACTTCGATGTCGTTTACAAAAACAGTCGACACGTTTAATGGGCTCCTACCAGTTGTGGGGCTGCACTCTTCCGACCAGACCGGATGTATTCTTCCAACTCAGGGCGAAACTTTGCGATTGCCGTCTTGATCGGCCATGCGGCTCCATCTGCCAAGCCGCAAATTGTTGTACCGGGAATTGTCCCGATGGAAGAAGATATCTCAAGTAACAAATCGATGTCACTCAGCTTGCCGTTTCCAGAGCGGATTCGTTCCAAAATTTTCGTCGACCAGGCTGTACCTTCGCGACAAGGCGTACATTGGCCGCATGATTCATGTGCAAAGAATCGACAAGCGTTATACAGCACATCAACCATGCTCGTATGATCATCAATAACAATCACTGCTGCCGTACCAAGTCCCAAGCATCCAACACGACCAGGACCTGCAAAATCGAGAGGCGTATCAAGCTCGGCTTCGGACATGAACCCCATCGAAATTCCACCAGGAACCACAGCCTTCGCCTTGCGACCCTTCCAAACACCGCCAGCATGTTTATCGATCAATTCACGAGCAGTAACACCCAGCGGCAATTCCACCAAGCCAGGTTTATTTACGTGACCGGAAATGCAATACAACTTGGGACCATATGAACCAGCGTCTCGTGGATTGTTTGGATCCTTAGCGATACCCATCGATTGAAACCATTCAGCACCGCGATTGACGATGTGCGTAACACAAGCCATGGTCTCGACATTGTTGACCACGGTCGGTCGGCGGAAAGCACCTTCCACAGCGGGAAATGGTGGCTTGATCCGAGGCCAAGCTCGCTTGCCTTCTAAGCTTTCGATCAACCCGGTCTCTTCGCCGCAAATGTAAGCACAAGCACCACGATGCAAGTGGATATCAAGGCTGTAATTACTCCCGAGAATGTTCTTTCCGAGAAGCCCGGCGGCATACATTTCATCGACTGCTTTTTGAAGTGTTCGATAGCAGTGACCGTATTCGTATCGAAGATAAAAGTAGGCAGTCGTTGCACGCGTCGCGTAGCAACCAATCACAATTCCTTCGAGAACTTGATGGGGATCTTCCTCGATCAAAATGCGGTTATTAAAAGTGCCGGGTTCGCTCTCGTCACCGTTGATGCACATGTAAATCGGGCCGGTGATGTTTTGTGGCAGAAATGACCATTTCATCCCGGTAGGAAATCCAGCTCCACCGCGTCCGCGCAGCCCTGATGCTTTCACCAGATCGATTACTTGAGCCTGAGTCATGTCGAGTGCTTTACGCAACCCAGCGTACCCACCGTCCGCTTTATAAGACGCAAGCGATGCGCTATCAGGCTTGTTAATTCGCGCGAGCAATACTGGTTCAAACGAAGCGTTTGTCATAGCAACAATTAACCTTTCACGTGTTCTTCAACCGAATCGGCAGTCATTCGCAGCGACAATTCATCGCCCAGCAACATGCACGGAGCACCATCACAAGCTCCCAAGCATTCTGCCAACTCAAGCGTCACTTTGCCATCGGCAGTTGTTTGTCCCGGCTGAATGCCCCATCGTTCGCATAGCTCGGCAAGCAGCTCTTCACCACCGCGAAGCATGCAAGGGAGAGACCTACAAATCCAAACTCGCTTTTCACCCGTCGGAGCATCCTCGGTACGAAAGTAACCATAGAACGAAAGCGTGTCGTTGATTTGCGATGGAGCCAACTCAAGCATGTCTGCGATCTCTTCAATCGCTTTGTTCGACACGCAACGCTTCGCGTCTTGCACCATGTGGAGTGCCGGCAATGTTATCGCTTGCTTCGTCGGATAGTGACCGAAGTGCTCGCGAATCTTCGCCTTCATGTCGTCAGTAAGCTCACTCATCGATCCAACTCCGCTGCAATAATGTTGATGCTTCCCAAAACTGCCACTACGTCGCTCAGCATGCAATTCCGAATCATCCTCGGAAACAGAGCGAAGTGCAGAAGGGAGGGTGGCCGAGTGCGTGCTCGATAGGCCCTGAAATTTCCATCTGAAACAATGTAGTAACCAAGCTCGCCGTTGGGCGATTCCGTCGCTGCATAGAACGATTCAACCGGAACGTTCATCTGACGATTCGGCATAATGTTTTCGAAGTGGTGGATCAATCCTTCGATACTTCGATACACTTCAGTTTTGTCTGGGACGCCGGTCTTGCCATGCTCTTCGTTGTAGATCGGACCAGACGGAAGATTTTCGATAGCTTGCTCGATAATCTTCAGGCTCTGCTCCATTTCCATCATTCGGACCTGGAAACGCGAGTAGCAGTCACCTGCTTTTGCACAGCAAATATCGAAATCTAAATCGTTGTAAGCCAAGTAGGGTTCGTCGATTCGAAGATCACGCGTAACGCCACTGGCGCGAGCAACTGGACCTGTAGCTCCACCAGCGATCGCGTCCTCTTTTGAAAGAACACCAACGCCACGCGTTCGTTCAATAAAGATACGATTCTTCATGACCAAACCAGCGAAGTCAGCGTAAGCCTTAGGGAAGTTTTTGCAGAACTTCCGAACCATCGCAATCCAATCATCAGTGACATCGTACAAGAGACCACCCACACGCGTGTAGGATGTATGAAAGCGTTGCCCGGACGCTCGTTCGCAAATCTCGTAGATGTACTCGCGTTCGTTAAACGCGTACATGAAAGCGGTCGCTCCGCCCAAATCTAACACGCAAGTTCCAGTGCAAAGCAGGTGATCATGGATCCTCATCAGCTCTGCAAAAATCGTTCGGATGTATTTACATCTTGGAGTCAGCTCAATGCCCATGAGCGCTTCCACCGAATGATGCCAAGCGATCTCATTGGCTAACGGTGAAATGTAGTTCATCCGATCAACGATCGTGACATACTGATTGAAGTCGAGCGACTCACCAAGTTTTTCAAAACCACTGTGCAAGAAACCAATGTCTGGCTCTGCATCGATGACCGTCTCGCCGTCCAATTGAAGAACAAGCCGGAGCGTTGTGTGCGTTGCCGGGTGCTGGGGACCAAAATTGAGGGTCCACAAACCCTCTTTTTGGTTTTCAAGTAATCCTGGTGAATCCAGAAGTTCTAAAGGCATTTTTTATATTTCCCGCAATCTTTTATCTGAATGCCACAAAACTGCCGACAGACCATAATCGTAAAACTCACGTTCAATTCCATCAGCTTTTTGAACGCGTAATAATAGGAAAGTTATGACGTTCGCCTCGGCCCTGTTGCGGGTAGTCCTTTCGCAACGGAAACGATACAAACTCGTCAGGCAACAACAACCTCTTGAAATTCGGATGCCCCTCAAAGACGATTCCGAACATGTCATAAGCTTCACGCTCGAGCCAATCCGCACCAAACCATACTTGGGTCGCTGAAGGAACAGTCAAGTTGGGTTCGTTAAGATAGGTCTTCACGATGAGCCGAGTTCCCACATCCACACTGAGCAGGCAGTAAACGAGCTCGAATCTGTCGACAGCTCCCTGCATCTCAAGATGATCAACGCACGTCAGGTCGATCAACTGGTCAAAACCTGTGACGTCGCGACAAGCCTTCAGGAACGTCAAAATGTGGCTTGCTGGAACAACTACGCGTTCTTGCCCTTGGAAAGACGACCAAGTTTGTGCAACATCAGGCAACGAAGATTGCAATCGAATCTGAACTTCTGAGCCAACCGTCGTGTTATCCAAAGCCATACTTTAAGTTTCCTGAATCCTTCGTTTACGATCAACCAAGATCCAACAAAAAATTACTCATTAGTGGACCGGGTCGTACTTGGGCGAATCCAGCTTCAAGCCGTTGCGTTCGCGAATCCGAATCAACTCCTCTTCATCGAATCGTGCAGGGCCCTCGGCCGAGTCTCGCAATGCAAACTCTCTGGCGTTGTAAGTCCCGCCAGCCTTGATCATCTCTTGCAAATCAACAATCGCTTTAATCAATTGCTCGGGGCGTGGAGGACATCCGGGAATGTAAACATCAACAGGCATGAAGCGATCAATTCCTTGTACAACCGCATAGGTATCAAAGACACCGCCCGAGCAAGCACATGCACCCATCGAAATACACCATTTTGGCTCGGGCATTTGAAGCCAAATTCGCTGCAAAACTGGTAGCATTTTCATAGCCACCCGACCTGCCACGATCATCAAGTCGCACTGCCGAGGAGAAAATCGCATGACCTCACTACCGAAACGCGAGAGATCGTGACGAGATGCAGCGGTCGACATCAATTCGATCCCGCAACATGCGGTAGCGAAAGGCATAGGCCACAGACTGTTTGACCGGGCCCACGATGCTGCTGCATCGAGCGTGGTGAGAAAGATATTGTCACCAAGTTGTTTTTTTACTTCCGACGCCATTCGAATATCCCTTTTTTGACTGCTACTATGTAAGCCAAACCGAGAGTCGCTAGTAGGACTAACAACACCCAAAGCACAGGAATGCGATATTCAGCAGGAATACCCTCCGGATTGTTCAAAGCTACAGCCCAAGGATACAGAAACAGAAGTTCGATATCGAAGACTAAGAAAAGAATCGCTATCAAGTAGAACTTAACGTCCAGTGGCTTTCGCGTATCACCAACGGGATCCATACCCGATTCATATGGCATCCCTTTGATCGTTGTTGGCTTCCGTGGAGCAACCAAGTGTGGAAGTATTAGAGACACAGCCGCAAAACCAATTACGGCAATCAGATAGAGCAGAATCGGTAGGTAACTCATCGCTTGCAAACCATGCATTGGGGGGTCTGTTTATCGCCCTGAAATACGACTGTGAACATCCTCTTCACACCGCCACATCCAGGCCACATTGTAGGAAAGAACAATGGTTTGTCATCCACCCTTAGCACTAATTGTGAAAGCTTTATGTTCAAGCCAAAACGAAGGGGAAGAGTGCGATGTTAATGCATCAGCAAAGGCTTGTTCCATCCCATAAAGGAAACAGCGAAGCTAGATCGTTCGAGAAATTTGACTCGTCCGAGTTCAATCCGAAAGCTAAATCAAATAAACTCAAAGCTTTACTAGCCAAAAATTATCGAGAGACGATCACTTCGAGTGAGCGCCCGGGAAAAGCCTTTGCGATTGTTCGCTTGAAAGAACGCCCGCGTACTCGCTAATTTCAAAAGCTTCAACATGGACTGGCTTGGTTCCCCAAGTAGAATTCCAAAAAGCGTTTGTGCGATATTCATTGAATTGCAAAAACCATTCTTTGAGCCACGCTAATCGGTCAGCACGAACCATAGAGCTAGGCGGGGCCGCTCTATCGATCCATGGCATCCAATCGTAGAACTGCGACTGGTGACAATCCATCATGTCCAACATCTTGTCAAATTCGTTGGTGCCGTCGATTACATAATCCGCGCGAAACGGACATGGACGAGTAAACCGATCGTTCATAGCAGCCACAATAGGCTCGCGCTCCACTGGCGGAACATCCGGAACGACCTTGGGAACGCGAACCATGTAAGACGCATCTTGAACAGCTTGTGCAACCGCGCGATGGTCTGGGTGATAATCGATTGTCCGATGAGTCAAAACTAGTTCAGGCTGGAAGGTTCTCAGTTCGCGAATGATTGCCCATCGGACGTCCAACGACGGAGTCAACGATCCATCCGGGAAATCCCATGTCACATACTCGGATTGGATTACCGCCCCGGCTGCTGCGGCCTCTTTGCGGCGAATCTCCACAAGTTCTGGTGATGGAATCGATTGATGACCGCTGCGTCCGTCAGTCACACTGATGATCCGGATGGTCGCTCCAAGGCTTGCATGCCGGGCAAGAAACGCCCCAGCATGAAACTCGGCATCATCTGGATGCGCACCGAGAACCAAAATTCGAACGCTTGAATCGATTGACAATGAACTCACTTTTTTCTTCTCTGCTTCCTGGCAATTCCAAAATAAATTCGATTTATTAGACCAAGTAATTAAGTGGTCTTGAAATTGAGCCTCAGGCGTTAGCCAAGTTCAAACGACTCGCCAAACGCTTGCGCAGAAACGTCCAACGACGCGGCTAGCGCCAGCGGCTCAGTATAAAAATCGGGCATAGTGCCATGAATGTATGGATTTTTAATCGAAAGTGCAGGGCGCATGCTTTGGCGAACCGTAGACACAACAGCCCCGAGTGCAACACTACAGATCCAAAAATGCTTGATCGAGCAAATCACGAGCTTCAAGCTTGTGTGCATTTCCTGATCCGGTAGATGGACTAGCCGATTCGGGGCGACTGATAAGCCGCATCTTGAATCGCGTCTCGATCGCTTCACCCAGTCTCATCTTCATGTATGTCCACGCACCCATGTTGGTTGGTTCGTCTTGGAACCAAACTAGATCGGTACCCTCGGGATAGACGCTTAAAACATCCATCAACAACTTCGAATTCATGGGGTAGAACTGCTCGATTCGCACCAACGCGACCGAATCGTTCTGAAGACGATTTCGCTCTTCGAGTAGATCGTAATAAGCTTTTCCAGTCGACATAATCACCCGCTTGGTGAGAGTTCCTGCGGGTCGATCGTCGGGGAGAACTTTTCGGAAGTTCCCGTGAGTAAACTCTCCAAGCGGAGAAACGCAATGCGGGTTTCTCAAAAGGCTTTTTGGTGTCAGGACAATCAGTGGCTTGCTCCATCGCGATTTGACCTGTCGACGCAGAAGGTGGAAGTACTGAGCCGGAGTCGATGGTTGAGCGACTTGTACATTGTCCTCTGCTGTTAGCAAAAGGAACCTTTCAAGTCGAGCACTGCAGTGCTCTGGGCCTTGCCCTTCGAAACCGTGAGGCAGCAACATTACCAGTCGCGAAAACCGTCGCCATTTATCTTCAGCGCTGGTAATAAACTGATCGACGATCACTTGCGCTGCGTTCCAGAAGTCACCGAACTGAGCTTCCCAAGCAACCAAGCCTTCTGGGCAATCAAGGCTATAACCGTAGTCAAAGCCCAAGACACCCGCTTCTGAGAGGGGGCTGTTTATAATTTCAACACGTGCCTGAGTCGGTGAGAGGTTCGCCAGTGGCATAAACTTCGCATTAGTCTGCGTATCGTGCACCACTGCGTGACGCTGCGTAAAAGTCCCTCGTTCGCAGTCTTGACCCGAAAGTCGAATAGGATGACCTTCAACGGAAGACGAAGCAAATGCAAGAAGTTCCGCTGAGGCCCAATCGAGCGATTTGACTCCTTGAGCCATCTCTGCGCGAAACTCGAACATTCTCTGAAGCTTTTTGTTCAGATTAAAACCTGAGGGGAACTGACAAAGCCTGCCGAGCAAATCTTTCGCAACGGCTGTTGAGAGGGCAGTTGGCGTTGCATCATTGTCGGCCGGCTCTGGACCACCGATGTAGCCAACCCAATGCCCGCCGAGCGATTGCTGGTCGGATACGAATTCTTCTTTCTTGGCTGCTTCGAATTCGTTGGAAAGCTTGTTCGTTCGAATCTCCGCAATCGTCTCAGCTTCTTGCCTTGAGATGTCACCAATTTCAAGTAATCGTTCGAGGTAACCTTCGCGAACGTTCTTTCGCTTATCGATAGCATCGTAAACCAAAGGTTGCGTGTATCGAGGTTCGTCTCCTTCATTGTGCCCCAAGCGTCGATAGGCATACATGTCGATGATGACATCTCGGCGGAACTCGCGGCGAAAATCCATTGCAACCGCGACGACTTGTGCGACTGCTTCGGGGTCTTCACCATTGACGTGGAAGATTGGCGCTTGCAACATCTTGAAGACGTCGGTGCAGTAGGTGCTGCTGCGAGCCTCATGAGGTTCAGTAGTAAAGCCGATTTGGTTATTCAAAATGATGTGGAGCGAACCACCCGTTTCGTAACCTTTTAATTGGCTTAGATTCAGCGTTTCTTGAACGACTCCTTCGCCCGCGAAAGCCGCATCGCCGTGAATTTGGATCGACATATGCTCGTTGCGATTTCGATCACCGTTTCGATCCTGCTTGGCGCGGCATCTTCCTAATACAACCGGGTTCACGTATTCAAGGTGGCTTGGGTTGAAGCAAAGCGAGATGTGTATTTTTTGATTGGCAGCGGTTGACCAGTCACTGCTGTATCCCATGTGGTATTTGACGTCGCCGCCGCCACGGTAAAGCTCTGGTCGCGGGTCATCAAAGGCCCAGAAGATACTTTTCGCTCGCTTGTTCATGATGTTCGCAAGCACATTCAATCGCCCACGGTGAGCCATCGCAACGACGACGCTCTTGATGCCGTGCTCACCAGCTTTTTCGAGTGCTCTATCCAATAGCGGAATCAAGCTTTCGGCCCCTTCCAGCGAGAAAGTCTTGGCACCCACGAATTTCTTTCGCACAAACTCTTCAAAGATTGTTGCATCAGCCAATTTTTGATAGATACGGACTTGAACATCACGCGAAAGCTGTAACCTATTCTCGGTGCTTTCCATGCGCCGCTGCAACCAATCGCGAATCCTCGCATCGTCAATGTGCGTGAACTGAGCACCAATGCTTCTGCAGTAAGTGTTGCGAAGCTTCTGAAGGATGTCGCCGATGGTTTTACCACCGCTGTACTTGTCCGTTGGGGCGGTGAAAGGGCGGTGAAGATCTTCTTCGCTCAATCCATGGGAAACTGGATCGAGTTCAGGGGCACCACTACGACGCAGTCCGAGTGGATCTAATTGCGCCATCAAGTGCCCACGTACACGATACTCGCGCACCAATCGATCGACACGTTCTTGCATCCGCGCTAGCCAAAGATTGTCCGGCAGAGATGCTGTTTCCGTTGCGACCGCAGCACCAACCGAGCCGCCTCCAAAGCTACCTTCTGACATCGAATTCGATGCGACGTAGCCTTGCGACCTCTCTTGTTGTGACGCAAGCGAAAACTCCTCGAAATACTTTCGCCATTGCGAGGATACCGAATTGGGGTCTTGAATGTACTGTACATACAAGTCGTCGATGTAATCGAGACTGTAAGTGTTCATGCTTGTGTTTACTTCGCACCGCGCGCTTACGGTGTCCGTTTATTGGATAGGGATTATTGGTACGCAGCGAGAGGATAGAGACTTTCGAGTCGACTCGTCTATAGCGATTAATCACTCTCTATAATCTATCGAAATCCATCATCTTAGAAAGTCGTCTCTAGTGACGAGAAAAACCGTTCGCTGACTTGCATTCGTCACAAGAATGCAACACAGACCGTTTTTAGCGGACTCGCCAACGCCACTCAAAGCCTGCGCAGGGATTATAACTTACGTAGATCCTTTGGCCATGCCTGCAAAATCCGATTTTGGTCAAGCGATTTTCTTGACAGAGAAAAATCTGATGGATTTACTGCTTTTTCACAATTCGCCAGGCTACCAAAACCGCAATGCATGAGAGAGCGTCCCGCTTAGCGTTGCCAAAAAATCGTACTGGTACTCAATGAAATGGTACTCGTACTCGTACTCGATTCGAATGCAAACCGATCGAGTACGAGTACGAGTACCGGCATCCGCCTGAGTACGAGTACGAAAAGGCCGAAATGCAGAGTTTCTAAGCGGGACGCTCTCACTTGCAAAGCGGCTGATTAGCGACTCGGATGTTCACGAACCCGATTTGGACTGGGATTTACGGCGCCTGCGGCGGACTCAAATCAAGCGTCTGCTCCGAGGCGGCATGCACTTAGTCAAGGTCGGGTTCGGTCAATGATAGAGGTTCCATAATCTTGGTGTTGCGTTCAACGGCAATCACAATCGTCTGTTCGTCCAGTCCATCACGACTCTTCGAAGTCGCCGCCATCACTTGACGATTATTCGGAAGGGGAACGCGAGCCGAATAGGTTCCATCGCCGCGAATCTTAATGGGTTCGCCGTTTAGAGTGACGTACGCGTTAGCGGGCGTCGCTCCAAAGACAACCATCTCTGCGTCCAAAGTAAAGTGGAAGTTCTTTGATCGCTTCAGTGACCCTTCAGCACCACTTCCAAACTGAGACATTGCCGGAGTACCAATCGGTCGCTTTAGCTTCTCCTGCATCATTTGCTGAAGTTCGACATGGGTAGACTCTTCATCGTATCCGCCGCTGAGCGCGTAAACTCGCTCGGCATCGGTTGCTATATCGGCCCAATGATCGTCTGTCGCATCTGCGCTCCCCGGGACTGGAGTTGTAACAGGATTGCTTCTAGCCAGTTCGTGAAATCGACCATTTCCAAACATGTATCCGAGCAAAATTCGAAAGGTCGTTTGCGAATCTTCGACATCGATATACCAATTTCGTACGCCACCGTGGATCGGAATGTCACGGAAGACCGACTCGGAGTTACTTGTAGTGGAATTGTCTTCGGTTCGCAGCAATCTAAGGATGGGCTTTGCAGCATGCCAATGTCCTGCAAGTGAAGCTTTAGCTCTTTCGACACTCTTTCGTGTAATGTCCCAGCACGCATGCAACCAAAATGGATCACGCACCATCAAGATCAAACGGTCCTTGGCTGGATCTTTGGCTTGGTCAAACAGTTTGCTGCTGTGAACAAGGACAGGCTTTGCGGTCGGCGGTTGTGCAAAATCCTTTCGCTTCTCCTGATCGGATTGCATGCTACGAATTTTGGCAAGAATCTTAGGGTCCGTTGGTGGACCGTTATTTATTACCGGTAGAATTTCTTTTTCATCGTCATTAACGCCTGCTGCCGCGTTCGTTTTGGCACCCGCGGTCAACATCCCCATTTTCTTTGCGATTGTTTTCTTTGGTTCGATCGCTGCCGCAACGGGGGCTTTTCCCTTGGCAACGGGCGTAATTTTTGTCGCCTTCGGGTCTATTGATTTCGACTTGGAAGCCTTCGCGCCTGTTGAACCAGCGGTCGAACTTGCCGACATTGTGGAAGTTGATTTCACAGCGGCTGCTGGCACCGCTTTCTTTGAAGGCAGCGATTTTCCTTGGGGTTTTGCCGCAGATTTCGAAGCAGATTTAGGCCCTGCGGCACTCTCAACAGAAACTTTAACTACCTTGCCAGCAGGAGATGGTTTCGATGAATTCTGCGACTTTTTGGCAGATGCTTTTCGAGCACTAGCCGAAGTTTCTACAACTTTGGAAGTTGCTTTAACGACCTTTTTGCTGACAACAGGCGCTGCGGTTGACTTTCTAGATGCCAAAAGCTTTTTCACAACCGGTATCGCTTGTGACTTAGAAACCGATTTTTCTTTTGCCTTCGTCGCAGGCACAGGCTTAGGCACCGACTTGGTTTTCACCAATTTCGCATTTTTCTTCGTCGATTTGCCGTCTTTTGTTTTTGAATTCGTTGCCAAAGCCATTCTCCTCAAAGTCGAGCCACACCGTTGCAAAGGGGCAGAAAAAGCCCGTCCGGGCGGCGTGGTATGTTCAATGCTGAACTTCAAGTATGCTCAGAGGGAAGGCGTTTTTCTAGTCTCGTTTACTCCGCTACAGTCGAAAGTCTTCACAAATTGCGACGGTTATCGCGGTTGTAGCACCCCCAAAGAACCGAAAAGGGCATTTGCAAGGTTTTCAAACCGCACGATCTGCTGTGAAGCCAGATGGTTGACGGGCTAACTGGGTACCTCAATTCCGATCTTCACGAATCGATGTGAATTCGGCGAAGCGGCGAAAACATCGTGTAGTTTAGGTGTCTGTAGAGATCGCTAGTTTCGAGAAGATCATCGTGCTTGCCGATCGCCGCGACTCGATGCTGGTGCATGACAATGATTTGGTCGGCTTCTCGGAGTGTGCTGACTCTCTGAGCCAAAACTACGACTGCCGCGTTTTGAGCGGTGAGCTGCTTAAGAGCGTCGAGTGTTTGAGTTTCTTCAGCGGGTTTCACGACTTCGCTTGGTTCGTAAGCGACACAAACGCTCGTCTCAGCAAGAATTGCGCGGGCAATTCCAATCCGAAAAGCTGTGTCACCCTTAAATCGATCGTCACTGGCCGAGACAAGTGTATCCAAGTTGTCTGGCAGCTCGAAAACGCTTTCGTGCGACCGTGACTTCTTCAGAGCGGTGACGAGATCCTCCGACATTGCGCGGACGTGAACGGTAAGATTTTCACGGACAGTTCCGGAAAGGAGTGGCCCATTGGCAGCCACCCAGATGCATCGCGAGTGCAGTTCTTTGGAGGAAAGATCCGAAGACAAATTGTCGTCCCACAAGATCCGACCCGAAATCGGTGTTCCAAATCCAAGCAATAGCTCGCCGAGTGTCTCTGCGTCTTGCCGAGAAGTCGACAACACGGCCGTCAATTGCCCAGGGCGAATGACAGCCGAAACATCTTCCAGAAGCTTACTTCCATTGGATTCCGTGAGAGTGACATGCTCGATGGCCAGTCGATTGCTTAGTTTGGGGACCGCCTTCAGTTGATAATTTCGCGAGGGGACCGCTTGATCAAGCACCGCAAGTAGCTTCTGCGACGCGAGCGCCGCCGCCTTCAGTCGCGTGATCGAACGAGTCGTTCTTAACAGCGAAATCGCACTGACCACAACTAGGGAAGCCAGTACAAACGCACCGGAAACATTAAGTGTACCCTGACGATCTAGGATCCTTACTGAAACGATCCAGCAAAGCACGCCAATCGCAGGAATAAGGACCGCAGCCATGGCCGGACGCTTCCAGATGTAGCTGTTGCCGATAGACCTTTCGATTTCATTCAAATTTCTTACGTGCGATTCAAAGGATTCTAAATTTGCATCCGATGGTTGAACGGAAGCTAAAAGTGGTCCACGTTGTATCAGCTCCTCGATGCTTCGCTGAATCGATTGACTGCGATCAAAAAGAATCGGACGCCTTGTGCGTGATTTACGATCAAGCAGCGAGTTGACTCGCCAAAGAAGTACGATCGAGACAATACAAAGGATTGTCAACGGTGCATGAATCAACAATGCGGGAACAATACAGGCGACGCATAAAAGCGGGTGCCGAGGGATGTTTCGATACCAAAAAAGAATTCCATCGCGAATCTGCGGAATCCAACTGCTGATCGCAAGGGAGTGCGTTTTTTGCTGTCCCGAAACACCTTGGACCGAAGCTAAATCGTGATACTTGGAAAAAAGTGCGAGTCGAAAGCTGGCTTCATTTTGGATGGCTTGCAGGAGCGACCATCGATAGATCCACCAAAGTATTGCGACGTTCAATCCACCCAAGATAACCGAAAATAGGATGAGCCCGGTCATCGCAGCTAATGGAGTACCAAATTGCAAAAGCCAATCTTGGGGGAACTCCAACATGGTTCCAAGTGCTAGCCGCTGCGGCAAGACAGTGGAATGGGCAGCAATAATCAATAACTCAATTGCCCAGCCGGCTAGCAGAATACATGCGACCGTTAACAGTGCCGCTAGCAGACCTACGAACCATGGTAAAACAATTGCTTCCTTGCGACCGAACCGCTCTTCTAAGTAAGCAAGTGCAGTTTTACTCACGCTAAATCTCGATCCTCAAAAAGTAATAGCCCAAGCAGCACTGCAATCGCCGTATACACGATCGAATAGATCATAATCCCGGCTAAGTACACCATTGGCACCGCGTTTCCTGTATCGATGGCTTTATCCATCGAGTACCAATCGAGCGTTGGAACAATCACCGCAATCAATTGGGCAACGAACTGGATAATCGGGAACTCGGTCGCACTGCTGCTTACGATAGTCGGAGTCAGGTGCCCTACCAAGTATAACGAGAAACAGATAGCGAAATTTGCCAATTGGGGAACTCGCGTTGCAAGCGCGACAGCAATTGCGGACAGCGTACAAGCTTGGAAAAACCCCATGACGAGCCCAGGAAGAGTGCGGATCAACTCTGCAAAACATCCCTGCCAAAGGGGCATCTCGGCTGAAGTCTCACGAGCGTCATAAATTGGCTTGTAGGACACAGTAAGCAGCAAAATCGAACCGAGAACCAAGAACATAAAGAACAAAACCCAGAAAATCCCTAGCATCTTCCCGAAGATAAATGATCTTCGATGGATTGGCTTGCTGAGAAGTGTCAGCGCCGTCCGACCTTCAATTTCGTCACTCACGGTACTGCTTGCGGACCAAATCCCCTGGAAGAGCGCTAAGATCAAAATCAAGGTCAGCCCATTGTCCTTGAGCATCTTGATGTCTTCCCCCTCGGTATGAAACGGCAGGTAAACGAATCCAAACAAAAGAAGGCTTCCGATGGTCATCAACATCAGAGGTAGCGGTTGCGAAAGCTCGCTCTTGGCCGCCGCCATCGCAATCGCTGATAGCTTTGGAGCTGCAGCCTGTTGAAGCATCCAGAATAACCCAACTAAGGTCGTCAAGATCGCGAACAAAACCATCGCTCCAGCTTCCGGATACGGCGGTAAAGTGCGAATAGCTATCTTTACGGTTGCCGGATCAATTTCCTGGTTTTGTGCGAAAAGATTAGCACCTGCAACCAGCGAAATCGGAGACTGCTGCGAGGACCGCCGATTCCAGTCCAAGGGCGTTCTGGCTTCTACCTGAACAGGCTGACTTCTAATCGTCTCAATCTGATCTGAATCCGAAAGCGTAAGATTTCGGTCGCTTTCAATACGAATCGAATCGACTAAAGCACCGTCATATTTCAATTTTACCGGTTCAAATACATTGGAATTACCATCGACCTTACTGCCAGCGATGGTGACGGATGTAGTGACTTCCCCTGTCGAAAACAGACCGTTCAAGCTTCTAAAAACTGCGGCAGGTTCATCGATCAGAGGCCAGCAGACGACGCCTAGAAACGCGACTACAACTACAACCGTACTAATCCAGGCGCCAATGCCCTCCGTCAAGGTCCCGACGATCTCGCCAAGGAAACGACTTTGGCTGCAATAAAATAGGGAGCCGACCACAATTCCAATCAAAGGCCACGAGGCAATTACCAGAAGGGCCCACTCGTCACTTCTAAAGTTGCTTCCAAAGGTTGACCGAATCTGAATAGCCCCCAACCCTGCAAGGAGAGTAGAAACAATTAAAGTACCCCAAAACGCCCCGCCGGATCTTCTGAAAGAATCGATCCCGCTGATCTTGGACAGAAGAAAAAAGATTCCTAGGAAAACAAGCAGTACTACCAACCCTGCCAGCATCCCAACCCCCATCAACCAAAAACCAGTTAGCCATCGAGTCATCCAAAATTCCGATGCTACCGCAGCAAGCGGAAACATCGAATTTGGAAACAGATTCGCCGAGAGCGGGAACAATTGGCCAATCGGTAGCAAAACAGAATCTGGACAATCAAAAAGGTTGCTTGCTGTCAACAAAACAAAATTCCTACCAACGATGGAGAGTGCCGAAAACGATGTCGCAAAACAGCTAATGATAAAAATTTGGTCTTTGCAAATGCAAAGATCCCCTCGGAAATCGCAAAACGAAATTGGCTGTTGGTGAAGCTACGAACGCAGTCCACTAGTGGTTCAGGATACACCAAACGGCTCCCGTTTGGCAGGTCCGGATCTTTGAGGCATGGATTCTTATTAGAATACTGGTCCAGCTTAAACGCACCCGCCGACAGGAGATCCGTCTTGACGGGCCTCCTGCTCGCTACGAATATGTTTTGATGCAAAAAATTTGTGTCATCAACGCGGTCGGCCTTACTCAAAAGCTTCTTCCCTACGCCCCGAGTCTCGCGAATTTAGGCGAATCGAAAGCGTGGCGAAGTCCTATTCCGGCCGTGACGTGCACCTCGCAAGTAACCATGCTTACCGGACTTAAGCCACGAGAGCATGGGGTTGTCGCCAACGGTTGGTACTTCCGAGACACAGCCGAGATTCGCTTTTGGCAGCAGTCGAACTCGCTCATTCAATGCGAAAAATCTCTCGGCGGAAAGCTTTACGAAGGAGTCGAAACCGCCAAGATGTTTTGGTGGTTCAACCAAAACGCTCCCGTTCGCTGGAGTGCGACCCCCAAGCCACATTATGGTTGCGACGGGTCTAAGTCCTTTGGGATACTAGACCGCACCGATTGTCAGCTCGAGCAATCCTTGGGGGCCTTTCCATTTGCATCCTTCTGGGGCCCCAAAGCCGGATTACCAAGCACCGACTGGATCGCCCGCGCGACTGCCCAGGTCATGCGAAGTAATCGTCCGCAACTCACTCTGACCTATCTACCTCATTTGGATTACGACTTCCAGCGTTTCTCAGAACCATCAATGGAGCGAGTCAAAGAACTGGACCAAGCTGCCAGCATCGTTATCGATGCCGCTCAAGAGATCGGAGCCAAAGTAATCGTCGTCTCCGAATATGGATTGGTTCCCGTCAGTCGGTCAATCGCGATCAATCGTGAACTTCGCAAAGCAGGGTGGCTTACCGTCCGAAACGGTCCCTATGGCGAACAGCTGATGCCCGGAGAGTCGAAGGTCTTCGCGGTTACCGATCACCAAGTGGCACACATTTATATTCAAGACCCAGGCATGCAAAACGAAGTCAAATCTCTCCTTGAGTCTTTAGCTGGGATCGACCGCGTAGTCTTTCCTGAGGCAATCGATTTGGATCACCCTCGAAGTGGCGAGTTGATCGCCCTTGCAAAGCCCAACGCTTGGTTCAACTACTACTTTTGGTTCGATGATCGTAACGCTCCTGACTACGCACGTACAATCGATATTCATCGCAAGCCTGGCTATGATCCAGCCGAACTGTTCATGACTTCTGTGCCAAGAGCCATGTTTCGGCTAGCGCAAAAGAAGCTTGGTTTTCGATATCGGATGGACGTTATTCCACTCGATCCGTCACTCGTTCGTGGCAGCCATGGCCTGGGTGTCACCGGCCAGGATGGCCCTCTTATCATCGGCCCCAATCCACCTGATGACATGTGTGACTTCAAAAGCTATATCCGCGGGCTATTCTGACCGTTGCTCTTGCTAACTTAATAAGCGAAGGTCTAAATCGGTAGCAGATGTCGTAAGACATCTGAATGCAGCATGTTTAGGAACGGTTTCCACCAACTTCGGAATTCTTACGAATTCCGCTACCCAAAAAACTAATCTGGACAAAGCACTAGAACTGATGCCCGTACTGGGGACCGTCTTGCGTTAATGTTAGGATCTCAGGCCCGGTCTCGGTCATCAGCACGGTGTGCTCGAATTGAGCAGACAATCGACCATCGCGAGTTGTCACGGTCCAATTATCGCGGCTATCGAGTTTCGTAAACCGAGTCCCGCAGTTGATCATTGGCTCGACAGTAAATACTAAGCCCGGATACAAGCGTTCTTGACGCGACTTACGATCTGGAACGTGCGGGATGTTCGGGTACTGGTGGAAACGCTTTCCTAAACCATGTCCTACGTATTCTCGGACGACAGAATAATTGCGTCGATGAGCCTCCATGACGACGTTATCACCTATCACGCTCACAAAGCATCCCGGTGTAAGAGCTCGGATCGCGCGATGCATGCAATCGAACGCAGCCTGCGTGATCGCGCGAGCTTCATCGCTACACTTTCCGACTAAAAATGTCTCCGATTGGTCTCCATGCCATCCATCAACAATCGATGTGATATCAACGTTGATGATGTCGCCTTCCTTCAATCGATAGCTGCTTGGAATCCCATGACAGATCACGTTGTTGACACTGGTGCAACACGACTTCTTGTAAGACAGGTACCCAAGCGTCGCAGGTATGTGACCGTGCCGAATCGTGTAATCGTAGACGAGCTTGTCAATTTCTTCGGTCGATATCCCTGGCAAAATGAAAGGCCGGAGATAGTCCATTAGGTTCGCATTAAACTTGCCTGCAGCACGCATCGAATCCCGCTGAGGCTCGTTCAACAGAAGCTTTCGGTTGCCCTGCATTGTGGTATCAGCGTTCGGGTTAGGCTTGGCCGAAAAAGCAAAACGCATTTTTTACGATTACCAAGAAAATGAATATAGAGGTTCAGCCGGAACCAAAAAATTAAGTGTAGCCTCCATCTGACTACAAGGAAAGTCAGACTCGGCAACGAACAACCGCAAATCGATGCAAAAACTTGGTGTAACGCGGGTAACCAACACGAGCGATTGCTTGAAAAGCTTGCTAGGAATTCCTGGAGCAAACTTGGACGGCGAGCTTCCACGCGAGAATTGGTACTATCACGTGATTCGGAACAATTTCGTAAGGACGAAGACGAGAGCGAAAGAAATCAATTCGTGCTGGCGATGCGCAAGATCTATCGAAATAGCATCGCCTACTGGCATACCCATTCTGGAAACGGTAGTCTCAAACGAAAAGCATCAAATGAGAAATATCCGAGCGATCATTTCGTAGGTAATCCTTTCCCACAGACACTCAGGCCTCCGAAGGAGAAGAAAAACATGGCAACTATCACCAGTCCCGTTCGTTCCCCTAGAATCCAGCATACCGACTGCTTTATAGACGGGGCCTGGATTCCGGCCGCTTCCGGAAAAACCTTTGAAACCATTAACCCAGCCACCGAAGAAGTCATTGCAGAAGTCGCTGAAGGTGACCAGGAGGACATAGACCGCGCAGTGAAAGCAGCTAGGAAAGCCTTCGACAAAGGTCCTTGGACTCGGATGGATGCGCGGGATCGAGGCAGAATGATGTATCGGCTTGCGGACCTCATCGAGGAAGAAGCCGATGAACTCGCTGCTTTGGAGTCTTTGGATAACGGAAAGCCCTATAAAGAAGCCCGAACAGCCGATCTTCCCCTCGTGATTGATTGCCTTCGATACTACGCAGGCTTTGCCGACAAGATTCACGGCAGCACGATTCCCATTCGCGGCAATTACTTAACCTACACTCGTAAGGAACCGGTTGGAGTCGCTGGGCAAATCATTCCTTGGAACTTCCCAATGTTGATGGCCGCTTGGAAGTGGGGACCGGCTCTTGCTGCTGGCTGTACCATCGTGATGAAGCCTGCCGAGCAAACCCCTCTAAGCTGCTTGCGAATGGCTCAACTTGCTTCTGAAGCGGGAATTCCCAATGGCGTTATCAACGTTGTGCCTGGCTTCGGTCCCACCGCCGGTGGCGCACTGGTGGCACATCGAGGCGTGGACAAGATCGCCTTCACTGGTGAACACCGAACCGCGCAGCTCATCATGCGAAACGCAGCGGACTCGCTAAAACGCCTCACCTTCGAACTTGGTGGCAAGAGCCCAAACGTCATTATGGCCGATGCCGATTTGGACAAAGCCGTCGCGGGCTCTTACATCGGACTGTTCCTTAACCAAGGACAGTGCTGCTGTGCTGGTAGCCGTGTCTTTGTTGACCGCCGAATCAAAGACCAGTTTGTTGAAAAGCTTACGAAGCTTACCCGAGCCCGAAAAGTTGGCGATCCAATGGCGATGGACACCGAACAAGGCGCACAAATCGACAAAGCTCAATTCGACAAGATCATGCACTACATCGAAAAAGGTAAAAGCGAAGGCGCAACATGCGTCTCCGGCGGCGAACGAGCAGGCGACAAAGGATTCTTCATTCAACCGACCGTTTTTGATAACGTCCAAGATTCGATGTCGATCGCACAAGACGAAATTTTTGGACCCGTCATGTCAGTACTCACGTTCGATGACTGGGAAGAAATGGTAGAACGAGCGAACAACACCTTTTACGGTCTCGCAGCAGCAATCTGGACAAAGGATCTTTCCCGAGCGCACGACTTTGCACGTCGCGTTCGTGCTGGAACAGTCTGGGTTAACTGCTACGATGTCTTCGACGCAGCAGCACCCTTTGGCGGCTTCAAGATGAGTGGCCAGGGTCGCGAGATGGGCGAAGAAGGCCTCAAGGCTTACACGGAAGTCAAGACTGTCACAATTAGCTTGAGTTAGCCAGAGCCCTTCTTCGCAACCCCAGCCAGACTACCGATGCACGGTAATAACTCCTAGAAAAGAAAAACGATGCGGGCCGAGATAATTTCGATCGGTGATGAAATGACTAGCGGTCAACGGCTGGATACGAACAGCCAATGGCTCAGCCAAAAACTTTCCGATCTCGGCGTGCAAACGCTTTTTCACACAACAGTTGGCGATGATTTACCGTCGAATGTCGATGTGTTTCGCACCGCCGCAAAAAGGGCCAACATCGTAATCTGTTCTGGCGGGCTAGGACCAACCGCAGATGATTTGACTCGCGACGCACTTTCGCAGGCATTTGATCGACCGCTAGAACTGCGGCATGATGCACTCGAGCATATCGAGTCGCTCTTTGCTGCTCGCAAACGTGCGATGCCTGAACGTAATCGTGTTCAAGCGATGTTTCCAATGGCTTCGAAAATCATTCCAAACCCGCATGGTACTGCTCCGGGAATCGATCTTGCCGTCAATACATTTCGTCAAGACGGATCGATTCAATCGTGTCGCTTTTTCGCTTTACCAGGCGTTCCGGCTGAGATGAAGCAGATGTGGACCGAGACCGTTCAGAAACGACTTCAATCTGAACTAGGGATCGGCCAAGAACAGTGGTTCTATCACGAGCTAAAAGTTTTTGGTATTGGTGAAAGCGACTGCGAAGCACTTCTGCCCGATTTAATCAAACGTGATCGCATTCCAAGAGTTGGTATCACGGTCCACCAAGCGACAATTACTTTGCGGATCGCGATTCTTGCAAAAGACGAATCCGAAGCTCGAGTCATAGCGGAACCGACTAAGCAAGAAATTCATAAGGCGCTCGGTGAGCTGGTTTTTGGAGCTGACCATCACGAACTTCATCACGTGATCCATGACAAGTTGGTTGCTGCTGGTCATAGCCTTGGTGTAATCGAGTTTGGTGATGCGGCGGTGGTTGCTCCCTGGCTCGCAAGCTTAAGCGATCCAGATTCTACTCGCTACGGAATGACGGCTTCGAAATGGTATCGACGCGATCCTGTGATGAGTCTTTCGGGCATCCACTTAACCGAACAACAGGATCAAAATCGTCTTCAAAAAGCGATCGATTTTCGAGATCAATTTGAAACCGATTGGTGCTTGATGATAGGTCCGTATCCATCACCGCAAGCGATCGGTTCCATGAGTGGATTGCCGACCTTTCGATTCTCAATAACGATCGTGGATCCGAATGGCTCTATCACAAGCAATACAATCGAGATGGGCGGCCACCCAGAGATCATCCTCGCAAGACTAGGCAAAACAGGCTTGGATCATTTACTTAGGCAGATCAAAGCGTTTCGCACTACGACTTAAACTTGCGAATGGCAATCGCGGACGCTTGTCCTTGCGGTGAATAAGCCAAGTGCACAAACGCTTCACCGGGATCACAAGGCTCTGAGACCATTTTCGTTGGGCAATTGGGATCTGGGTTTTTGTAGTTCTTCGTCGAGAACAACTCGTCATTCTGCAGGGCGAGAATGCTTGCAGCAACTTCGACCGCAGCACTACCCGCTCCCAGGCTTCCCAAATAACCCTTGCTTGCGACTACAGGGATGTTTTTGTTGTCACCAATGCAATCGTAAATCCCTTGCGATTCGGCAATATCCAGTGGAATATCACCGCGACCGGCTGCGTGAACGTGCCATCGGTTACCAAGTTCCTTCTCAGCTTTCTTGATGATCCCGCCAAGAATGTTTTTCGTCGCTTGCCGAATATGATCGCCATTCTGAGTCCGACCCACGGTCGTGGCACTTGAGGCAACGACTTCGGCAAGGATTTTCGCACCGCGTCGAGTCGCATTTTCAAGCGACTCGATTACGAAAGCTGCCGCCCCTTCGCCAAGAACGATCCCATCGCGTTGACTATCAAATGGTCGGCACATTTCAGAAGGATCCGTCCGGTCCTTGGCAAGTGTTTCTTGCTGCGTCACGTGGAGAAATCGAAGAGGTTCAATTCGGCTTCCAGTTGCACCGACTACCATGACATCGGCCGCGCCACGTCGAATCGCTGCTGTCGCCTCGGCAATCGTAAGCGAATTACTCGCCTCGCGAACGGTAAGCGAGTTACTAGGCCCGCGAAGGTCATTGAAGATTGCCACGTGACTGGCTGGCATGTTTGGCAAGTACTTCAAAAGCCAAAGTGGATTTACTTGAGGCATTCCAATTGTCGGCCAGCGATCGATACAAAATACTCCGTTCTCATCGAAGCATGCCTTGATGCCGTCGGTGTATTCCTCCGGGCGAGTCAAAATGTAGTCGCATCCGTAAGTGATACCGGTCCGTTCTGGATCGCGTTGGTCGGCCGAAAGGTTCGCATGGTTGATCGCTCTCTGACATGCAGCGACCCCCATCTCGATCTCTCGGCACATGACTTTCTGGTTTTTCTTGATAGACCGCTGAAGCACCTTGTCCAGCGGCCCAAAGTCTTCGATCGCCCCGGTGAAGCACTTCGCCTGTCCGCCGTTTTTCACGGGAATGGACTGCTGCGGAAGATTGTCAAAAGCGGAAACACCACTTTTTCCACTCTTCAAAGCGTCCCAAAAAACTTCTAATTCCAGCCCGAGTGGGCAAACCACTCCTAGTCCCGTAATGACAACACGCGTTTTTGAGACATTAGTTTCAGTTGGCGACATCTAGTATAAACCGGTGGTGAGTTCAATATTTTTGCAGGAAAGAATTGTACCAACGATCCGCAATAAGATTAAGCGGCCTAAAGTTCTCAGCACAAATTGTAAGGAGCCGTTGTTTTGCAGAGCAATTGTCGGAATTTTCAAGTTTTTCTTTCAGTAATAGGTCGCTTGTATTTCGATTGGATCAGCCAACCTTTGATTCGGCAAACTGCGACGCTGGCAATCGGTTAATTCGGCCAAGTAGCTCAGATCGCTGGTACAAGTTCGTAAGTCTTCAAAGCCTTACTCGCGATCATGTTGGTTACATCCGAGTTGAATTGAGCAAAGTACGGCGTCGTTCGATGAAAGGCAAATGCCGCCGCGTCTTCGTAGAGCTCGTACAGAAAAAACCTGGATGAGTTATCTGCGCCCTGGGAAACATCGAATCTCTTACACATCGGTTCAAGCGATAGCGAGTTGCTGGCTTGCTTTAAAACCGTGCTTCGAAAGCGATCGACAAATTCCGGAACGATTTCAAATTCAACACAGACAACAAACATTCGTAACTCCACGACTTAATTGTATAACCAGGCTCCTTCGAGTTGAAAAAGCCGAACCATTGCAGAGGGAATGTTAACCGCAGTCGCAGTCAAATGCGACGCCGGTGGCATCAGGATCACGATTGCAAATCCGTTCCTAATCGTCGAAAGTTCATTAAACTTTAGCGATCTGGAAGGCTTCACGCAGGTCTTGAACCAGTGAATTAATATCCGCGTCAGTGGTGTCCCAAGAACACATGAATCGAGCGCCGTGCTCACCGATGAATGTGTAGAACCGCCAACCGCGACTCCGCATCTCATGAATGACAGCCGTTGGCAACTCCAAGAATACCGAGTTCACTTGACGATCCGACATGAATTTGACCCCAGGGATCGTCCGCAGTTGTTGCGCAAGTCGCGATGCACAATCGTTTGCGTGGCGAGCATTACTTAACCACACTTCATGCTCGAGCAATCCAACCCAAGGAGCTGCGAGGAATCGCATTTTCGATGCAAGCTGCCCGGACTGCTTGCATCGATAAGCGAAGTCTTTCGCCAGTTCCAAATCGAAGAACACGACGGCTTCGCCAACTCCCATTCCGTTCTTCGTTCCACCAAAGCACAATACTTCGACTCCCAGTTCCCATGTTATTTCCTTGGGGTGAACGCCTAACGATGCAACCGCGTTTGCAAAGCGTGCTCCGTCCATGTGAATTCTAAGGCCAAGCCGCTTGGCTGTCTCAGTAAGCTCTTGCAACTGTGCAACTGAGTACACAGTTCCAAGTTCTGTCGCTTGCGTGATACTCAAGATCTTCGGCTTGGGATAATGAAGATCGGACCGCTTCTCTACAGCCATTTCTACCGAACTGCGTTGAATGCGTCCTTCCTCGCCCGGAAGCAACAAAATCTTAGACCCATTCGAAAAAAATTCCGGAGCCCCGCACTCATCGGTTTCGACATGTGCAAGATGATGACACAGGATACTTTGGTACGACTGACACATCGCTGATAACGCAAGCGAGTTTGCAGCCGTTCCGTTAAACACGAAAAAGACTTCGCACTCAACTTCGAAGAGATCGCGAATCAAGTCAGCTGCTTTCGCTGTCCAAACATCATCGCCATAACCAGGAACATGGTCATGATTGGCAAGCTCCATAGCCGCCCACGCTTCAGGACAGATGCCAGCGTAGTTGTCGCTTGCAAAGTGCTTCGCTGGACGGTTCGAATTCAATTCATTCAAGATGAAACCTTCAATTTACAAGCAACGGATGTTAGGCAATTTCCGCGAAAAAGTGCACCTAACACGACGCGCAATCAAGTGGCGTTACAACTTGAACCACTAGCTTACGCTTTTGAAGTTGCACACTTTTTAGTGCCGAAGGCACGATAGCTCCCTGCCGGGGACGAAAGTCCCCGGGACATAGTTTAATTTGGTTTTTAAGCCCCAAAGGGGCGATAGCTACACATTGCTGTCGCCCCTGTCGGGGCTTAATATGCAACTTCAAAACTTGCGCTTCGTGTTAGGTGTACCAATTATTCGCAAGACGCCCACAAGGTTGTTGGCTAAAGCAATTGTTAGCCCTAAGCGTCCCGATCGGCAAAACGATCCTCTATTCTACCAGGACTGCTATCGCGCGCATTTACTATTCGCGATCGGGAATTTTCCACTGCATTGCAACATGCTGCCCAATAATCGGTATTTCGAAAAACGGACCGTACGAAGTCCATCCGTTCTTTTCGTAGAAAGAAACAGCCGATTGCCTAGCATTACACCACAGGTTTTTTTTATGCTGCGCCGAAATTCCGTGGGCTGCCTTGAGAAGTCTCGCACCAATTCCTAAGCCTTGATACTCGACTCGGACTGCCATCCCTCGAAGCTGGATCGATTGCTTAGATGGATCCTTCAGCAGTGTCACGCATCCAACCCCATGATCTCCCGAGAACGCAACAACGTGAACAGTTGTATCCAAATCGTCTTCATCGAACGCGACGGTCGAAAAAGGCATACTGAGCGGCTTACGCAAAACTTCATATCGGAGTTCCCAAACCAAAGGCAACGCCTGAGGATGTAAAACCGAATACAGCGAATCGATATGTATTTCCGGTGACACGACTAAGCAGCAACTTTTATGGATGTCGACTTGCTTCGGCTCGCCAGTTCCATTTCGGCTCGTGCAAACCGCCATCGAATGTCGGCGACAAGCGAGCGGTCGGTGCTCCCCACGACCCAACCAAGTCGTTCGGCGACGCTCTTGGGGCTAACAAGTCCACCAGCAAGATATCCAAGTCTTCCTGCGAGGCTTTCAGGCTGAGGGAAAACTTGCGATACTTCGGCATAGGCCATCGCTAGTCGACCGGCATCGTGGCCTAGTGCATAGCCGCCCATTATTCCGTCAATCACTCGCTTGGGAGCCGCAACCATACAATCGGGTTCGCATACTCCGTTCAACCCAAGAACGCGAAACATCATCGCCAATTCCACTTCCGCTGTTTCGCGAGCTACTGATTCCTCAGCCGTCCCGATCCATCCACTCGTCGCTAGAAGTGAACTTCTTCGATAGAAGCCACCACACAACGATGCAACCCCTGGATCGCCCGACCGCGCATGGTTCAACCAAGCTCTCCTAGGAATCCAGTTGGGGTCTAAGGAATAGCAACTTCTTTCTTTGCAATCGTTGGGAGCAAGTCTTGGAGCAACGCTCGAAACATTTACATCGCGAAAGTGTTCCATCGCTGGGTCTGTCCAACCAGATTCGACAACACAACCTGGCAGTAACGTGTGAACAATTGTTCCTCGCGATTGGGAGAGTGCCGAGTTGATCAACTCGGCAAACCCAGCTCCCTCGCCGACATTGACCATTTTCACTTCGTTGCCGTCTAACTCATACGGATCCGCGTAAGATCCACTGTGTGCAACGATTACTTCAGAATCGGAAGGCTGACTTTCCAAGACTGCTAAGACCGTCGATTCAAACGACGAATCTTTCTCAAAGCAGCGCTTGCTTCGAGTCGATTCGATGCGAGGGGAGTCGAGGTGCGGAATGAGAATCGAGAGACGAGGCACGGGTTTTTACTCCCTCGGCTGGCAAGAATTGCTGGTTGTCAGATACAACTTCACAAGTATGTCATCGGAGCTTAACGAGTATCCCGTTCATCCAATCGCGCTTATGCCGGTTCGGTAAGCTTGGTAAACTGTAACGCGTTGCGAAATCTTTCCGCTTGGCTATCTAAAGTAGCGTATGTCCGATACCGATAGCTTGAAACAATCAGATACTGTCGCAGTCCTGCACAACCCAAAATCAGGAGCGCGACATGCCATTGAACTGATTGACGAACTGCTTGCAGAGCTTCGCTCGCGCGGCTGGAATGTCGAGTCGTTTCATGACCTGAATACTTTCGAGCAACGGGTCAATCTTCTGTTTTCTGAGGGAAAGCTTCGCGCGGTCGTCGCCGCAGGGGGGGACGGCACGGCTGCCGCTGTCGCTACCAGAGTTAACCAAAGCGTCCCACTTCGAGTCTTCCCGCTTGGTACCGAAAATTTGCTTGCCAAGAATTTTCAATTCGATGCGAATCCCGTTACGACGGCTAATGCAATTGAACGAATGAAGACACATCAAATCGACGCCGCGACCGCCAACGGAAAACTCTTCCTGATTATGGCCGGTATTGGCTTTGATGCGGATGTTGTTCGACGACTTCACACAAACCGCACAGGACACATTCGACGTTGGCACTACTGGTGGTACATCGTGGCTTCTGTTTTCAGCTACCGATTCCCGAAGCTGCGAGTCATCCCAATAGCCGATGTTACTCCCGAAGAGAAGATCTTCGACTCCAATAGTTTATCCAATGCCGAGGTGGCTTGGCTGTTTGTGCAAAATCTACCTTGCTACGCCGATAACCTCGCGATTGCAAAGCATGCAATCGATGACGATGGATTGCTCAACGTGTCATCATTTCGGCTTGGTGGGTTGGTTTCGGGCTTGAAGTATTTTTATGCCCTTCGTCGCGGACAGCATTCTCTGCTCGAAGACTTTCAATCGATCTGTATCAGCGACTTTCGCATCGAAGAAATCGATCCCAAAGGTTCTGAAAACAAAACGAACTCCGCGTCCTATCAAATCGACGGTGATTGGGGAGGAAACCTACCGGTGGAAATTCGCGTCCTGCCAAAACGTGTGAGAATCATCCTTTGACATGATGCCGTGTTTGAATTTAAAGAAGCAAAAATAAGCCGACTCGCGATAGAGACTTTCCAGCTTAGAAACCTAGTATTTCTGCATTTTCGTACTCGTACTCAGGCGTAAGCCGATACTCGCACTCGATCGGATTGCAGTCGATTCGAGTACAAGTACCACTTCATTAGAGTACGAGAACGAAACAACTACTCGGCATCGACGCACGAAGCCATTACGATAAACGATCCGCCTCCAAGTATCAGCGCTGTTCCCTCAACAGCCGACCAATATGTTGGCATCCCCTCAGCCAAGTCGATCCAATACATCAACAGCCCAAAACAAATCGTGGCGACACCGATGGGCTTCACCATGAATAGAGAACGTGGGAGATACCATGCGATGATTCCAAGTGTCGACCCGTGAAGCGCATACAGGGCAGAGGCGAGCCTCGCTAAATAACCTGCAAGTGGCGAATCGCCCAACTGATCAACCCTTAGCAGGCTCGACGAAGCATCCATCCAGCTACGAGGCATCACCACCGCAAAAACCGCGCAACCCTGAACCAACGCCACCAAAAACATCATCCGTCTCAGCCAGACCCAGTGAAGTCTCCAACTCGGCTTTTCTAAAAAACGATCTTTCATTGGTTAGCCACTCGAGAACAATAAAAATCAGCCGCAAATTCATAAATCGGCCGCAAGACAAAAACCAAGTTATAGAATAAAACCACGGTTTTGTGGTGGCAATGTCGCTGCGTCCTCGCAAGAGTGTTGTAATACGACGGTTGTTCAGCTAACTCACTTAATTCAACTGCAGCTCTTTACAACAACACTACAATTTGTCGGATCCAAGAATAGTTCCTCAAGCCAAATAAAGAATTTCCATAATATGCCAGACGTACATCAACTTTATGACCAAGCGGACGCTCTTAAAGATGCAGGAAAACCCGATGAAGCCATCGAAGTTCTCCAGCAAGCACTAACCGAAGACGAAACCCACGTCCTTTCACACCTACTTCTGTGTCGAATCTATACGCAAACAGGCCGACATGGCGAGGCGATTGTTCATGGACTGCGAGCTTGCGAAATTGAGCCAACAGAAGCGTTCAATTTCACCGCACTCAGTGTCGCCTACCAGCGAGCTTGGGCAGGAACAGGCGACAAGCAGTTCATTACGATGGCCGAAGACGCCATGGGACAAGCTCGAATGCTAGGCAGCTAATGCGGCTCGCCTCGTCCATGGTAAATCATGCGATCGTCTATTGAGATCAATACTCGTTAGACAATTCGCTTGTCTTATCCTCTACCGTTTCAGATTCCTTTTTCGCGATGTGACGAATCTTTCGCTCGGAAACTTCTCGCGTGAGCATCGCGATTACTTCGTCGATCGGTTTGGAGCCCAAGTCGCCGTCCAAACGATCACGAAGGGCCAGCGAATCTGACTCGGCTTCCTTCGGACCAATGATCGCCATGTATGGGATCAGCTCAAGCTGAGCGTCACGAATCTTCGCTTGAACTTTCGCACCACGCAAATCGGTCGTTGCACGGAAGCCGGCATCGGTCAAGCGTTTTGCAACTTGCAGTGCGAACTCGTTGGTCTTTTCGCTCAACGGGCAAATTCGAATCTGTTCCGGAGCCAACCACAGCGGGAATGCACCCGCGAAGTGCTCGATTAACATACCAACAAATCGTTCCATCGAACCAAAAGGAGCACGGTGAATCATCACTGGTCGATGAGCCTTGTTATCCGATCCTGTGTATTCGAGTTGGAACCGTTCGGGCAGGTTATAGTCAAGCTGTACTGTTCCCAACTGCCACTGTCGACCGATACAGTCGCGAACCATAAAGTCTGCTTTGGGACCATAGAATGCTGCTTCCCCTTCTGCCGCGGAGAAATTCATTCCTGATTCCACGAGCACTTTTCGAAGCGATGCTTCTGCTCGCTGCCAATTCTCCTCGGAGCCAACATACTTATCACTCTTGGGATCTCGCAGCGAAAGCTGAACTCGGTAATCATCTAAGCCCACGCACTTCAGAACGAATCGTGTGAGTTCGAGAGTGTTCCGGAATTCCTCTTCGACTTGATCAGCCGTGCAGAACAAGTGAGCGTCGTCTTGTGTAAGCCCACGCACTCGCAACATCCCGTTGAGTTCGCCCGTTTGTTCAAATCGATAGACGGAACCAAACTCGAATAGCCGTAACGGGAGTTGCTTATACGATCGAGGTTGCGATTTGAAAATCATCGCGTGATGAGGGCAGTTCATCGGCTTTAGAAGATATCGCTCGCCTTGCTGTTGCCATTGCTGAAGCACAGCAATCTTGTCATCAACATTCGTAAGCGTCGAATAGGTTTTCACTTCACAACCTAAAACTTCAGCCGCTTGCAACAGTGCTTTCTCATGCACGGGTAGCAAACCTTGCGGGTTCTTCAATCGCTCGATCCACGCATCAACAAGGGCTCCGGCGCTCTCGACAAATAGCGGTGGAAATTGGCTGTCACGGTAGTAGGGGAAGTGACCGCTCGTTTCGTAGAGTTCGACACGACCTAGATGCGGGCTGTAAACGGGCTCATAGCCACGCTTCAACAGCTCGTTCCTTAGGAAGTCTTCGAGCACCATTCGCACTCGGGCACCCTTGGGTAGCCACAAGCACAAGCCCGATCCTACTTCGGGCGAGATCTGGAACAGCCCGAGTCTCTTTCCGATCACGCGGTGATCGCGACGCTTGGCTTCTTCGATTTGTTCCAAGTGTGCTTGAAGGTCTTTTGCACTAAACCATGCCGTGCCGTAGACTCGCTGCAATGCCTTACCGGAAACATCGCCTTTCCAGTGTGAGCCCGCGACATTCATAATCTTAAACGCCTTGATCCTACCCGCATCAGGGACGTGAGGACCGCGGCACAAATCGACGAACTCGCCCTGTCGATAAAATCCAAGCTCGCTGTGGCTTGCAAGCCCCGTCTCGATGTGCTCGACCTTCAGCGATTGACTCAATCCGCGACAAAGTTCGACGGCTTCTTTTCTATTAAGCACAAAATTTTCGAAGGGCTCCGCCTTTTCTACGATCTTTGCCATTTCCGCTTCGATCAACGCGAAATCGGATTCGTTCAGCTTGTGATTCAAATCAAAATCATAGTAGTAACCACCGGCGATTGTCGGTCCAAACGCCAGTGAAACATCTGGGAAAATTCGCATGATTGCGCGGGCCATGACGTGCGCACAGGAATGTCGAAGAACACCGAGCGATTCTGGATCACGGTCGGTTAGGAGCTTAAGCGGAATCGGCCCATCGCCAGCAAACTCCGAAAGTGGCTTCGAAGCGTCAATGATCTTGTCGCCAATCTTCGCTGCGATGACCGCTTTGGCGAGCCTTGCACCGATCGCTTCGGCAACAGTCAGGGAAGTCGCAGAATCGGGATGGGAAACGATGGTTCCATCAGGCAATTGAATTTCGAGCATCTTCTTCTCTCTTAAAGTCTTGTTATCTCACCGTCACAAATGGCAAGTTGCTTTCCAGCATCCTCGGTCTAAATCGTCGCCCGAAACGAAGGTATTGGCAAGTAGGGGCCATTCGGCGCATCGCCCACCTTATCTAGCCCAGCGGAAAAGAAAAGGCTTTACTTGTAGTGTATAGCGTAAGACATCCGAACATTATGGCGATTTTCGGTGTTTGCATCGACTTCTGAATTCTAACGAATTCAGCTTCCCCGAATACAAGTTCGAATAAGCAATAGTGTCGACGTTCAACTTTGCTCGTTAGTTGGTATTTCAATTTCGATCCAACCTTCACGATCTCGAATCGGGTAAGTACTAAGCATTGGTTTACCTGTCGCAGCGTTGTTTCCCGAGTTCAATTCGTACTGCCAGCCATGCCAAGGACACGTCACGCAACCGCCCTCAACCTTTCCTCGCGCAATCGGACCTCCCTGATGCATGCACATACCATCCATCGCAAAAAGATTGCCTGCGTTGCGAAAGATGGCAATGACCAACCCTTCAACCAAGATCTCTCGCGACTCGTCATCGCGAACGTCGCTACTCATGCAAATACGATGTGCTTGCGTTGTCATGTGTGAAGTATTTCAGCGATAACTCAAGAGATGACTAAGAGGCTATCTGTTCAGGTCGGGTTCGCGGTTGCTGTTGCGTAACACAGTGAAACGCTCCACGCCCCCAAACCAAATCGCTCGCATCGATAGGAACCATCCGACGATCGGGCATCAGCTCTCCAAGAGTGCGAATCGCAGCTTCATCCGTCTCGCGAAAGCCAAATGTAGGTACGATCACGATTTCATTTGCGATGTAAAAGTTACAGTAACTCTCAGGAACTCGCTGCCCTTGAATGTAACGCGGCGGTGGCGTTCGAAGTGGAATGATTTCTAGCAACCGATCAGAAGCGTCTCGAGCCGCACGCAAGTTTTGAAATTGCAACTCGAGCGGTGCGGCATTCGAATCATCCGAGGAGAAAGACAGAGCAGCCACTACTAGTCCTGGCCGAATGAAACGCACAAGCTGATCGATATGTCCATCGGTATCGTCACCGGCAAGCAAGCCACCATCGATCCACAAAACACGTTCAACTGATAATTGTCGCATTAACTCCGCTTCGACTTGTTGTCGCGAGTAATCAGCATTTCGACTCAGCGACAGCAGGCAACTACTGGTTGTTAACAGGGTCCCTTTCCCGTCGGTTTCCAGGCCGCCACCTTCGCATGTCAGAGGCGAAACAAAACGCTTGGCATCTAGAATACTGCAGATCCTTCGCGCGTTGTCTGCATCGTCATCAAACGGCGGATACTTGCCTCCCCAAGCATTGAAGGTCCAATCCACGGCACCAAGCTGAATTCCATCGTTGCTAAGCAAAAACGTTGGTCCAAAATCGCGAATCCAACAATCATTCGTTTTCGTAGGATGAACGGTTACATTCGGCATGCCTGAAAGTAAGTCATTTGCCACGGCCAAAGACTCTGGCGGGCCACCCAGTACATGAACCTGCTCGACCTCGGCGATTGCACCGACCAGTCGCTCAAATGTTTGCGGTATCTTTTCAAATCGATTCGGCCACGTTTTCAAATTGTGAGGCCACGAAATCCATGTTGCTTCGTGAGGCTCCCACTCGGCTACCCAACGAAACCCTGCTTGAGACGCCGTCACGCGATCGTCTGGTAGTGATAATGTCGTCGGTTCGCTCATGGTCCGATCCATCTTTTGGTGAGGTCTTGGTAAGCGTCGATTCGACGATCGCGTAAAAAAGGCCAGTGGGTTCTTGCAGCATCAAGGCTTGTCAAGTCGCAGTCGACAACCACGATCGCCTCTTCAGTATGCGAAGCGCGATGCAACAAGTTTCCGTATGGGTCAAAGGCAAACGAGGCTCCCCAGAATTCAATCTCTGACTCGACCCCAACACGATTAGCCGCAGCCACAAAACATCCATTGGCGATCGCATGGGAACGCATCATCGTTTCCCATGCGACGTGCTGACTGACTCCGTACTTAGGCTTATCAACCGCATTCCAGCCGATTGCAGTTGGGTAAAAGATAATCTCAGCTCCAGCCAGCGCAAAAAGCCTTGCTGCTTCCGGATACCATTGGTCCCAGCAAACGCCAACACCGATGGTCGCGTAGCGAGTCTTGGCAACAGTGAAGCCCGTGTCGCCGGGCGTGAAGTAAAACTTTTCGTAATACAATGGATCGTCAGGAATGTGCATCTTGCGATACATCCCTACTTGCGATCCATCAGCGTCAAACACGACGGCCGTATTATGGTAAAGACCGTGGCTACGCCGCTCAAAGATCGAACCAGTAATCACCACCTGAAGTTCGGCTGCCGTTTGACTAAGCCGCTTGGTTGTCGGACCCGGGATAGGCTCGGCCCAAGTGAAGTGTTCGTAATCTTCTAATTGGCAAGGATACTGCCCGGTAAAGAGCTCCTGCAAACAGATGATCTTCGCCCCCAAGGAGGCGGCCTGGTGCACTTGAGCAATTGCTTTTTCAAGATTGGCTGGGCGTGATTCGGAACAAGTCGATTGGATAATTCCTAATCGAACACTCGTGCTATTCGTCTTCAACCTCGTCCTCTTTTTTTGCTTCGACCAGCCGTCGACTGTGGCGCCAAGCATCATAGCCCCACAATAAGAAGACAGCGTAAGCACATATCATACCCGCCATCGCGACGTTCGGGGTGAGACCATTGATCAGCAGGACGAGCGTTCCGCCAAGAAAACCAGAAACTGAGATCAACAACTTAGTGTTAAACTCGCCCGTCATCCGTTTCTGGGTGTTTAGCGTAATCGCTTTGCGAGCGGTGTGATTGGCCAATTCGCGAAGCGCGACAAGACTCTGCTGCTGCTCTTCGACGCTTACCCGGGGTACTTGACGCGTCATTACCGCCTGCTCGTCCGAAGTACTTGGTATAGCCCCATAATGCTTATATTCCGAGCCTGATTCGCTTTCGAACTGCTGGCCTTCAGGCCGCGATTGGACCGATTTAGTAGGCTCAGTGGGTTCCGGTGTCCGGGTAGTCGCTTTTTGTTGAACAGGCTTTTCCTTGCCAGCAGTAGACGAACTACTTGCAATCGAAACCGGGCTATCGCCCCCGCCTTTGGCCCTTTGAAGCAACCGCTGCATATAAACTTCGATCGACTCTTCCTCGTCGTAGTCAGAAGCTTCTGACAAATCCTGATTCGATTCCGGACGGTTCGACTTTACAGGTTCTTCGGCATACGACTGTTGGGAATCATCTGTTTCGTATTGCGGAGGCTCGTCGCTCGCCGCAGCAATATCTTGTGAGTCGTCTTCCAAGTGGTTCGCATTAATGCTGGACTGGGAATTCAACTGAGATTCGCTCGAACCCCTATAGCCCAATTCCTCCAGCAGACCCGTCCCGTAAGCCTCAATCGATTCCTCAGAGTTTTCCTCAACCTCAGATTCGGATCCTATCCCAGTCACGCCCGCAACTGAATGATCGGCATAGGAAACATCGGAATTTAAGTCTTCAGATGATGGAGCGGTAAACCATGCTGGTAACTCAGGGTCCGAATCGCGACTTTGCAGATCGGAGGCAAAAGCATCCTGGTCATCAATGCTCACATTCGATTCGACCGCACCTGATTCGACCTCAGAAATAGCATCTAAATCATCGATCCCGAAACGAGAATCGTGATAGGTTGAGTTGTCGTCGGCGAATGATTGCTGGGGTGCTTGCCCGGGTTCGGCAGAGTAATCGACCTCCGAACCAAACAACGATGCCACTTCATGAGGAGTGTCTGACTGGGTTTCCAAAGTCGAATATTCATAGCCCACTTTCTTGCTTTGAAATTCGTATGTCTCTGATGTTTCTGCTGGAAGATACCGCTCGGGTTCTTGATCGAGATACTGATTCGTGAACTCGCCGATTTCAGCGCCATTATTACTCGAAGCTTTCGGATACTGAGTAGCGAAGTACTCATCATCCGGCACCGGCAGCGGAGCCTCTATCGCAAGCTGCGACTCTTCTAAAATCTGGGCCCTCAACGGATCGAAGCACTCGGGCGATTGTATCGCTGGTGACTCATAGGCTTCAATCGTTGATGAGGCTTCTGGCTGTAGATTCGCGTCATCATGCTGTGAACGAGCAGAGCTGCTTTCTGCCTCGTAGGTCGCTGTTTCGTACTGAGCTGTTTCGTACTGAGGTTCAGCGTATTGAGGTTCGTCGTGTCGCAAGGTTGATTGACTGGCGACCAATAAGTTCTCAAGTCGTTCGAATCGGCTATCGATTACCGCTGAAGTATCTTGAAAACGCTGTTCGTAGCGTTCAGCGAGGTTAGTAGACAAATCGCGTAAGCTTTCGATCACGCTGCTGCGAATAGCCTCTAAAGAATCGCGAAGTGGTTCGATCGCCGCTTTCATTTCGTTTGCTACGTCGGCTGCGTTCAACTTAGGCTCAAGCGAAGGGCTCGAATCCGCTGGAGCAAGCATGGTGGGCAATGTCGCGATTACTGAGGCACCCGAATCACAATCCTCTACCGTGTTTTCGATATCTACTTCGCCAGCAACATCGATTTCTGATGGATCTAAACTTGTAAGCGATTGAAGACGAGTGGCCTGATCGGCTACATCTCCAGGTGTAAGTTGATGCGATGCGAATTGATTCTTGATAAAGGAAGCCGGGATAACTTGAATTTTTGCCGCGCCCAGTTGAACGTAGGTTGGCTCATCAATTAGCCATTCGCGAATCAATCGCCCCGAGATTTTGACTTCCCCTTCGATTGCCTGAACAAGAATATGGTTTCTGCCAAACGTGATCGCGGCATGAATAGCTTCCAGTCCTAAAGTGGGGATGACTACTGAACAGCCCTCATTTGAGCCAAGCGTAACGGATTCACATTCGATTTTCCAGGACTTCTTGAATTCTCCATTTTCTCCAATCCAATCGATTTGTCCGAGAGTCGAATTGGCATCAGATTCGTATTGGCTACTCAGACGAGTCGGCTCGAAACGCTGATACGAATGCAGATCGGCTGCTATGATGAATTCTTTTTGCATACTGGCCGGCTCTTGGAAAGTCTGGCTGCGAATTACGTCGTATGACCATTGGATCCCCTTATATCGGAACCTGTCACCAAAGAAGTTTGCAAAGAGAGGGAAAAAATCGAATCGCGGGCCATAATTTTTTGCGTCCGTCGACCGTTTTACACAGATTCGCCAAACCAAAGACACAACCTAATATTCCCAGTTGCCAATAGCACCCAAAGGTTTTTGTTGCATTTTCAAGCAAATGTCCCGTTAAAAATAAGATGAAGCCACTTTTCTAATAGTTCATGAACCGCCATCGACTCAGCGACGTAAATACCGAAACAGCAAGAATTTGAGCCGATCTTAAATGACTATGATCGCGTTTCAAGCTGCGTAAACCGATGACTTCGTTACAAATTTTTTATGCTACTGGCTGATTGTGGCCTATAGTACAGAAACGTCTCTTCCACCCCCATGTGGAGGGTTTTTCAGAGTGCGTTTTTTCCAACAGATTACCTGCCCACGCGGGGATCTTGCAGCATTACAGAAAAAATAGTTCCCTACGGATCGGGCGTTGCCCGGAAAGACCATGACGCGAAAAGAGTCTCTGGCTAAACTACGTGACGTCTTATTATTTCGCCGAGAAGCTTTGAGAAAGGCTTTGGCAGGGGATTTAAGTCTTCTTCAGCAGTTGTCGATGGACGGCGGCGATGTTGTCGACATCGCAATGGACACTACCCAAGACGAAATAAGCAGTCAGCTTGCACAGGTTGAAAGCCGAGAACTCGGACATATCGAAGAAGCCCTCAATCGGATGAAAGAGGGACGCTACGGGGATTGCGACGTTTGCGAGAAACCAATCCCACTCGCGCGTCTTCAGGCAGTTCCCTATGCGACCGCTTGCATCGCGTGTGCACGTCAAAAAGAAAAAATCATCCCACGTTTTAATTCCTACGTGGATGACTCAGCCGAACATTCCGCTTGGTAGACCCGAGGCTGATTCTCCTTTATTCGGCTCTCTCCGCAAGCAGTTTCAAAGCAATTGCTGAGATTGCCCGTGGGCTAATGGCAATGTGATAATCGTCACAATCGCAGTTTTAAAGTCGCATTTCGCTCTTGATGCTTTGTCCAACTCAAAAACTGGGATAGCTGAATTCCTAAGAATTCAGATGTCGATCGAAATAGCGGCTAAAGCTGATGTCGGCAGATGTCTTACGACATCTGGTACAAGGGTAAGTCAAGGTTTCAAATCTGGCCGAAGCAAAAGCAAATTGCTGGAAGTTCCTTGATCGCTAGCTTGTTGTTTCGTGCTCCATGCGTCCCAAACGTTAATTCGTGACGATTATGACGCTTCTTTGCCCAACCGATTTCTTAAATCGATGTTTTCCTGGTTTGCATTCAAGTCAAAGCTTTGATCGAGCGGGGCTCTTCGGATAGAGTGGAAGGGCTCAGTTCACACAGAGCATTTCACAAAAGTATTCAGCCCGTAGGACGTGCCAGGCGCTCGAAAGAAGTATGAACCATCTACCATTCCCGCTCGAAGACGAAGTCGATCAACTGCTGCTGAATGCTCAGTTGAGGGATGAGCTCGAACCATATTTAGACGAAGCGGTCGATTTGGTTGCCGTTCGACATCTGCCTCTTGCTCAGGAAAATGACTTCCTCCAGTCGATGCTTGATTGGGAGCGTGCCCCAGCACTTCCAATCAGCCGTTGGTTTGAGCCTGAACTGCTGCTCCCCCGAATGGACGAACTCTCGGACGCTCAGGTCAAGCGTTACCTGAACGAAACCTTGCAAAAACTATACGGCCAAAGAATTGTTTTGGCATTTACTGATCACCTAAGCGACCGGCAGCTTTACTGCTTGATTTCGCGAGACATTCTTCCAAGTTACGAGAAGAAAATCGAGCATCCCAAGAATTATCTTCACTGGCATTGTCTGGATGAAAATGATTCGGAAACCTGGCTCCGGTACTACGCAACCGATGCAGAACGGGATGAGTGGCTCGAGGAAAACGAAGGCGAACTTCCTCCTCACTGCGACCCTCCCTACCCACGATTCATGCATCGCCGTCCAAGTGGCTTCTGAGTAGCCAAATAAGCGTATCGTCCGACTCGTCACACGACTAAACTATCCACGCCGACTGTTGAAGCCGTTTTCGTTGATAGGATGTTTTGAATGATGAGATCGATAATTAGATGAGATCGGTAATTACTTGGGCCGTACGAAATATGGCCGGCATGAACGTGCTGGTTGTCTTACTGCTGGTAGGAGGCTTCTTGTCGTTCTTCGGGATGCGTCGTGAAACGTTTCCAGAATTTCAGTTAGATGTAATTCTTGTTACAGTCTCGTATCCTGGAGCGACTCCGGACGAAGTCGAAAGCGGCATCTGCCAAAAGATTGAAGAGTCTATCCAAGCGATCTCGGGCATTAAGAAGTTATCTAGTATCTGCCGCGAAGGCTCTGGATTCACACTCGCCCAACTAGAAAGCGATGTTACCGATCCGCAGAAGATTCTCTCCGAGATTCGATCTGCCGTAGATCGAGTCTCTGTCTTTTTTCCAAATCGTAGCGAGAAAGCGACGGTCGAGCAGATCACGTTTCGCTTGCCTGCGATTCGCGTTGCGGTTCTAGGCCCAGAAACCAGGGTAAACAATCACTCGGACAAAACCAATTCGGATGCTGAGTTGCGTCTCAGAAGTTACACCGAACTCATTCGCGAACGCCTGCTCGAATTGCCATCTGTCTCCCAAGCAAAAATACAGAACGAGAAGCCGTATCAAATCGACGTCGAAATCCCCGAAGCAACACTCCGTAAGCATGGGCTTACACTTGCACAGGTTGCTCAAACATTGCGTCGCGAAAATCTTGAGCTTCCCGGCGGACAATTAAAGAGCGACGGCCAAGAAATTCTATTGAGAGGAAAAAACAAAAGCGACCTAGGCGAGGACATTGCCAAATTGCCGATTCTTTCACAAACCAACGGAGTTGTATTAAATGTCTCCGATCTCGGGATTGTTCGCGATGCATTTGATGATGTCACTGCTCTGAGTGAGGTCAACGGACGTCCGGCAATGGTGATCTTAATCGAACGGACGAGTGATGAAGACCTTTTAAACATCTCAGACGAAGTCAACGCGTTAGTATCTACGTTAGAAGTTCCTGAGGGATACTCGGTTAAAACCTGGGGAGATGAAAGCGAAGATGTTCGAGATCGAATGCGCATGCTTCGCGAGAATGGTATTCAAGGTGGTGTAATTGTTTTCGTGCTTTTGGCAATGTTCCTCAATCTACGTTTAGCGTTTTGGGTCGCACTGGGAATACCCGTCAGTTTAATGGGAGCCGGTATTTATCTGTATTTTACCGGCGAGACACTTAACATGCTTACTATGTTCGCATTTTTGATGGCAGTGGGAATCGTCGTCGATGATGGAATTGTAATTGGCGAAAATATCTACGAACATCGAATGATGGGAAAATCGCACGAACAAGCAGCCATCGATGGTGCTTTGGAAGTCCTACCGAGTGTCTTCTCAAGCGTAGCAACTACGATCGTTGCCTTCGTACCACTATTCTATGTTTCAGGAGTCATGGGTAAGTTCATCGCTGTGATGCCGGCGGCGATTATCGCCATGCTATTGATCTCCCTGGCTGAGGCAACTTTCGCATTGCCAGGTCACCTGGTATCTCACGATGGTCCCCCGAAGTCGTTTTGGGAAAAAACCAAGTATAGACTTTCAAGCATCATCAGGCCGCTTGAAATGCTGCTCGATAAGGTTTCACAACGATGCAATGCAGCATTAGATTGGTTTGGCGAAGTCGTATTTCTTAACGCCCTAAAATTATCACTTAGTTTCCCGCTCTTACCGATCTCTGTCGGTGTGCTTTTGGTTTGCCTTGCACTGGGTATGATTCGATCGGGTTGGGTCGCTTTCGAGTTCTTCCCGCAATTAGATGGGAAGACATTAATTGCCCAGGTCGTCTACCCGGATGGAACTCCGGTTGCAATTACGAGTGAAGCTGCGAGGCGGATGGAACAGGCGATTCGCGATGTCAGTGCGGAAATCGCTGAGCAAGAAAACTCCGAAGGAACTAACCTAACTCCTGACCCGACCGATCCAACCGCGCCACGCGGGCCTGTAATATTGACCTTCCTTCAAGTTGGCTCGGCTGTCAACGGAGATCCTGCCGCAGGTGATCGAATCAGCGGTTCGCATGTTGCGCAAGTTCAAGTAGAAATCCATGAAGCAACCCGCCGAAACGTGACGAGCTCTGACATCATTAAAAGATGGCGAGAGAAAGCAGGTATTTTCCCAGGCGCAGAGCGTGTTTCTTACGAAACTGCTAACATGGGGCCTGGCGGCAAAGCACTCGAATTCAAGATACTCGCACCATCGCAAGACGTGAAAGCTTTGGAAGCAGCGATCGAAGCTTCGAAAAAGGCATTGTCCAGTTTTGCAGGCGTCTCTGATATCCGCGACGATTCCAATCCAGGGAAAATCGAATATCAATTCAGCATCAAGGACGAAGCCGTGTCGCTTGGGTTATCAAATGAAGATCTCTCAGAGACGGTTCGCAATTCCTACTATGGTGCGGAAGTAATGCGACTTCAACGCGGTCGTCATGAAGTCAAACTTATGGTTCGGTACCCAATCGAACAACGTCGATCTCTTTCCGATATGCAAGAACTTCGCGTGCGAGGTGCCGATGGTAAGGAGAGGCCGCTCAGTGAACTTGCCGATATCGAAGTCGCACGAGGATACTCCGAAATCAATCGTCTTGACCAGCTTCGGTCGATCACAGTGAGCGCCGATGTGGATTCAACTCAGGCTAATGCCGCACTAGTCGCTCAGCATCTCCAAAACAATATCGTTCCCAAATTGATGGCGAAGTATCCGTCACTACGTTTCCGTTGGGAAGGTCAACAGCAAGAGACAGCCGAGTCGTTTTTTAGTTTGCTCGTCGGCTTCATCGTGGCCCTAATGACGATGTATCTCTTACTTGTATTCGAGTTTCGATCCTATTTGCAGCCATTAATTATTCTGGCGATTATTCCTTTTAGTATCGTCGGGGCGATCTTCGGTCACGCATTCATGGGGCTACCGCTTACTCTTTTTAGTATGTTTGGAATGGTGACCTTGGCCGGTGTGGTCGTGAACGATTCAATTGTTCTCGTTGACTTTATAAATCATTGTATTCGCGATGGTATGCCCGTCGATCAGGCCTTGCTAAACGCAGGTTCTCGAAGACTTAGGGCCGTGTTTTTGACAAGTGTGACTACCGTCGCAGGCCTGCTCCCGATGTTGCTCGAAAAATCTCTGCAAGCCCAAGCACTAATTCCGATGGCAACGAGTTTAGCGTTTGGACTGATTGGAAGCACACTATTGGTACTGATTATGGTCCCACTACTCTTCAAGCTCTACACAATACTTACGTTTTCACGCGAACAGGTATTGGGAAAGACTACCCATTGTAACGACGTCGCGTTAGCGCAAAGTTGAGACTTTTGTTAAATCCCGCTGCTAGGCACGAAGAAAAAACCCAGTGCTTTGTACAGATTAGCTTTTTTGGGTAGAGCGACGTTAGTTTTACTCTAGCATCGTCGATCTTGAACTGCCAATCAACGCCACGCTTTCGATCGTTGGTTGCGGCCTGCCAAGCGTGCGTTGCATTCTTTAGATCTCCAAGTGACGAGACACAGAATCGACAATCGATAACTCCACAACCTTTGTCTGAAGCAGACGCAAGGTCCAATTCGAATAGCCCTCAGGTGCTTCTCCCAAACGCAATGCAATGACCTTCGCTTCTTGCTCACCATCCAACTTCGGACCGAGTGGAACATGCTCGCGTTTCTTGGAAACGGTAGCGTCAAATCCCTCAACACAAAACCGCTTTCGAATGTTCTCGACCGTTTGAACGCGACAAGAATATGCCTCGGTAATCTGCTGGCCTGTCCAACCGCCACTGACATGATCAGCTTTTAACAGCACCTGCGAACGGCGCACTTTGGCGGGCGAACCGTCTCAGTCTTGACTATCTTTGCTAGAGTCTCTCGTTGCTGATCCGTCAGCGTTACAATGCGTTCCTTGTTCATTGCATTCCTCCTTGCAAGGAATGCAGTATCGTCTCTTGGGCCCAACCAAGGGAACCCCAGTTTTTAATCTGGACAAAACACTAGGATGAAAATCCTGATCCTCGTAGCGACATGTCGTCCAGAAAAAGATCCGAAGAAAAAAGAATCGCCCAGTCTCGAACGTTCGAGGCTAGGCGATTCGCATTTGTAGATTCAAATTGACTCGATGGCTTTAGCGGACGCAAACAATACGAATTGCGTGCAAAACTAATTCGGAAGGGGTGCGACTTCAGATGTCTCGGCAATTGCCTTGCGGAGTTCAGCGAGCACTTTTGGAACTTCGACAAATGGGTCGTAGTTCTTTCGCTTCATCGCAAGTGTTTCAATGGGAAGGTATCCACGATATCCAGATTGCCTAACAATCGTGACTAAACGATTCATATCGGTAGGAGAACCTGTGGGAAGACTATTCATCGTCTCCTTGATCTGCCAATTCACCGCATAGGGTGCCATAATTGCGATGTCGGCATACGGGTCGGCTGTTAAGTACTTGCCTGTGTCGACAAGAGCAGCACACCAAGGATGATCGACTTTTCTTAAAAGGCTTAGGTGGTCTTCGCCAGTGTTGATGAAGTCGCCATGATTCTGAACAGCAACAACGACACCAAACTTTTGACCATACTCGGCACACTCACGAAGCGAATCTGCCATCCAGCTTTCGACCGCGTTGCGGGTTGAACTTTGAGAGGCTTCTTGCCAATTCTTGAATGGAGTTTGGCAGTCTGCAAAAGCACGAATGGCCGGTGCACCCAATTTCGCGGCAACTTCTATCCACATCTTGATGCGCTGAACGCCTTCATCGCGGACTGATTTTTCAGCAGTGGTAAAATCATTTCTTACACCAGTACCGCTGATATCCAAACCGCGATCAAAAGCATAACGCTTTAATTTTATGATGTAGTTATCATCGGGTGCGTTGGGATATCCAGGGAAGAAATAGCCAGTCAAATCGACCGCATCAAATCCATGCCGCGCGCAAAAGTCGCAGACTTGAAATAGATTAACACCCGTACTTGAGTCTTTGGCATTTGCATTCAACAACTCGAGAAAAGAGTACGCGTTGAGCGAAACGCGTAAATGGGACCCGGCTGTACGCTGGATTGGACCGTACTCACCAAGCACGTTAGTAGCACCCAAGGTGGATGCCATCAAAATAGAGCTGCTTGAAACGCGACGAAGAAAATCTCTTCGGTTTGTATGGAATGCCATGAATTTGCTTACCTATGTTTGGGACTACGTGACGAAGTCATTGCTGTAAAGCTAACAACGTCATAGCAGTATATCCAAAACAATTGTTCCAAATGACACTTGTTAGGACTATCAAGTGTTTTTAGTGATCGTGGTAAACTTGCGTGCTTTCTTCTTTGACAATTGCGAGCGGTCGAAGCTTGCTCTTGACTTGAGCACGCACGACTTGAGTTCCTTCTTGAGTTAGCTGGAGACTGAATCGGAAGGACTGTTGATCCTTCGCTTTCACCTGTGGAATAGGGTCAAATACGATTCCCTCACGAGTTACGTTGTAGGCGACCGGCGCGTTTACTTGAAGCACTTTTGCTCCCGGCGGTAACTCAATTAAAAGACTTACATCTTGATCGATTCGGGTCCCATTATTCGTTAGCTTTACGACATAGGTCGTTTGTTCGTCTGTCTCAATAGGGTCGTTGTCGTCTTCGATCGAGAAAGCAAGCTCGCTCTGTCCTTCGATTCGAAGTGGCTTTTCAAATGGCTCTGACTTTACGCCATCTCCTCGGCCTTGCATGCGAATGACATAGTCTCCCTCTTCAACAGGAAGTAGGGTCATTTCGGTGGTTGCTGTCGCTCCGACTGCAAGCTCCTCTAGCCCCCAAGTGACGGCATGCTGATCGGAGAGATACTCACCATCGTTGATTGCTGAGTTGAATTGCATTCCGCGTGGTAAGTAAGCAAAAATCTCGACGTTGTGGGCCATCGAAGTACCCGAGTTTGTGATACTGACTTGATACGTTGCCGGACGTTCAAGGTATCGCAATTTGGGCCCACCAGCAGTCAGCCTCAGTTGAGGTGCAACGACCTCGATTGGAACACTCGATTCGGCAGTGGATGCATTTGACGACACGGCTCGAAGAAGGTTTTGTACAACACCTGGCTCTACTCCAATCAACTCTAGTTGAGTCGTTCGAGACTGCCCTGGTACAAGATCTCCTAACGGTACTCCCAAGGTCGCGCCCATGGGGTGTCGTAGCCCCGGTGGGACGTCCTCCTCAAGGGACACCCCACGCGCCACACCGGTTCCTTCATTGGTGATCGATATTTGAATCTTGACTGGTTGGCCGAGTAAAACTTTTCCGGATGTAGACTGGTTTACAACCAACTTAGGTTGCGTGCTGACTGTCCGAACAGAAGCTTGTGCGGCGAAGGTAACACTCGCAACGCTTCCAATTTCTCCTTCAGTTTCCGGAATGACTTCCACTGTAAGTACCTGCTCGCTACCAGCAGACATCTCGCCGAGCGACCAAACCAGTGCACCATCGTTTCTGGATTGAGCCGGCGGATTCGTCTTCGACAGTCGCGTCCCACGCGGCACCGAATCGGTGATCACGACGTCATAGGCTGTTGCCGTTCCAACGTTACGAATCAATAGTGTAAACGTCGCCGGATGATCAACCTGGACTTCCTCGGGAGCACGCTTATGTATTTGTAAGCTCGGATTTTGTGAACCATCAAGCTGGCGAACTCCAGGAGCACTACTCGCTAAAAGTGCTTCAGTTGCTTGGGCTGGTTCGGCTTTAAACGTCATCGATGAATTAAGCGGCCTGTTATTGATTGGCTGCGATTGCATGGGTTGCGGACTCATCATCTGGCTAGATGCCCGTTGGGAAGCAGCAGATTGAGAAGTTGCCGACTGGAAGCTAGAGGGCACTTGAGGGGCTGACGCTCGCTCCGTGGCAAGAGGCTGGGCAGTTTGAATTGTGCTGTTGGGCCAAGAGGAAGTTGGCTTCGCGAAGGGTGAAGGTGTCGCGGAAGCAGTGCCGTTTAGACTATTTCCCCGCGTTAGCGATGGTGCTTCACTAGCTGGATTCGGAACCCCCGCTGCGAACCCTGAGGGGGACTCGACTCGCTCTGAACCAGTCAAAGCCGCTGGATCATTTCCTGACGCGTTTCCAAACGGCGTCGCACCTGGAACGACACTCGTTGGCGGTCCCAGCTTTGGAGCCACATTGCTTGGCACAGCAAATCCAGGTGATGCGACCACTCGATTCTCCGTAGCAGTAGGAGCCGAAGGAAATGAACTGGGTGGCATTAACGCTGGGGCTGCGTTGGCTACTGGAGCAGCGCCCGCCGTAGAATCACCGATCGGACCCGGCGTTACGACAGGTGGCGTGACGACCGAAGGCGGGGGAAGCAGTTTCGCTGGAGGAAGTGGACGTATGCTGCCTTCAAAACTTCCTGCGAGCTGGACTTCTGACGGCTCGTTCGAAGCATCGATTGGCCCGTCAATGTGCCCTTTAACATAGTTGTCTTGTGAGGAAACATTCTGGATAGTTTGAATCGATGCGAATGGAGTAGGTTCTAGCTGATCAGATTCACCGGAGATTTGTTGCTCACTATCCACGTGCATTTCAGCTGGCAAAGGATTATTTACAAACTGCTCGCTGTTAGAAATTCGCGGCGGCTCAGCAACCGATTCAAACGAATCACTTTCGCTCTCGTCGACACTCTCTTGAGCAGGTGTACTCGTCGAACGTAAGGAGCCGATCTCGTGCAGGCTTGCGCGCAACTCGTTTTTGGACGGAAACTGAATTTCGATGGGAGCAACAGCTTGATCAGCGTACTCGGGGCGCGATTCAATCCCGAAATCCATCTGATTGCGAGAGTCGCGATGCGCTACGGCAATCGCGAAAAACGCTAAACCAGAAGTTAGTAAAATCGCTGATGCAGCAATGGAAAAACGTTTCATAGCCGATGACATCCATGTCAGGTTGGTTAGACAACTTTGCTCTAACGCAGGGCTGTTTTGTGCAAGTCAATGGTCGAGTGATTTTGCAACCAACAAAGTAATTTTGTACTTGTGATGGCGCATTCTTAGCTCGATTGCGTTTAATACTTACTATTTTTCTATGCAAAAAAGGAAGAGCAATCCAAGTTAGCCTCAAGTTTTCCTGCTCGTACAACGAGTTCAAAGTCACCTAGCAATCGAATGGCATATTTTGATATCACCTCATAAAGTCTCTGTGAGCTTTCGATTCAAATTAATCGAGGAATTACAGGCAATTTACGTTCGACGCATATTACAACTCCCTGACTGCTCGGAGCCCCCCTCGATCATGCTATTCCGATTCATTTTCTCCGTCACAGTTTTATCGCTTTGGCTAGGAATTGCTTGCCAAGGGTTTGCGGACCCACCAAGCTTTCTGAGTTTCTTGAAATCAACCGACAAATCCGCCAAGCCTCAGGAAACCTCATTGGAGCTAGCTCCTGAGCATGGCCCATGGTTGATACTTGCCGCCTCTTTCGAACAAGAAGATGCCGAAAAGCGCGCGATTGAGTTAGCGACAGAACTACGCAAGCAATATCGACTCAAGGCTTACGTCTTGCCAAAGAAGTTCGACTACACAAATTCAGTAACCGGATCAGGATTCAGCGAAACCGGTGGCCAGAAAAAGATGAAGTACCAGGATCAACGCAAGGTATTAGGATACGGTGTCTTGGTCGGTGACTTCGATTCGCTAGATCATCCGCAGTCTCGCGAAACACTTCGTAAAGTGAAAACCATTCAACCAAAATCATTGACTGGACAAGCGGACTTAAGCTTGAAAAAGTGGATCACAAAGAAGCCTGATCCAAACGCTCCTGCAGGCCCAATGGCTGCAGCATTCTTGATGAAAAACCCGCTCCTACCTGAAGACTACTTCCAAGCTCCAAAAGTCGACAAGTTCGTCAAGAGCCTCAATCAGAATGCTGAATTCTCGCTGCTCGAAAGCAAAGGCAGATTCACAGTTCGTATCGCAACATTCCGAGGTGCAGATGGTTTATATCTAGATCGCAACAATCCTGAAAAGCAATTCGGCGAAAGCGGCGAAGGACTTACGCGGGCAGCAGAGCATGCCCACCTAGCTGCCGTCACCCTACGCAAAGCGGGTTACGATGCGTTCGAATTTCACGACCGTAATTCAAGTAGCGTTACGGTCGGGTCATTTGATTCGCTCGGCAAAACCGATGGTCAAGGAACCTTCATCTATGACCTAGCAATTCAAGACACAGTCCGTGAGTTCGGCGGTGCACGCGACTTCAAGAACTCCGCAATGGGCTTAGTTCCAGTTGCAAAGACATTGCTCGATGTTGTGAGCTATCGAAAGATTCCAGAACTTAATACGGGTACCGAAAGCGAAAAGCTCGCCAAGGTAAAGCTCTACTCGATTCCCTTCGACATCGAACCCAAACCAATGGCTGTACCACGTCCAGAAACCAGTGGACTGTACTCGGGTTCGCTACTCGGTAGCAGGTAGATTCGCAAGAAAAATGCGAAAGATCGCTTACTCCAAAACACGTTCAAAAAATAAGCGTCTCACTCCGAGACGCTTGTTTTTTGCTATAAGGACACAGTGTCAAGAATGCTGGAAGTATTTAGTACAACGGCAAATTTCAGTGTACTGATGCGGCATAGGCTGCCAGCCTGTGTTTAAATCTAATCACAGGCTGGAAGCCTATGCCACTATGTAGTTGTCATTCTGCCTCTAGCCTTATTAGTCCTGCGAACGATTCGCTGACGAGAACTGAATAACGTAATAGACTAACGTCAGAAGAGTATGCAGCGTGGCCGCAACGTACGTCAGAGCAGCCGCGTTCAATACCTTGCTAATATAGGGAAGCTCCGGCCCGGAAATAATTCCGGATTCGATAAGAAGCGTTTTGGCTCGCGAACTCGCGTCAAACTCCACTGGTAAGTTTACCAACTGGAAAGCCACAGTCGCACCGAACAAGATCAGTCCAAGCAGGAAGACTCCCTTGCCAAGTACCGCAGCACTTCCGGCGATACCAATTCCTAATCCAACCATCAACAACACAGATCCAATCGATCCGCCGATGTTGGCGATCGGGACTGCCATGTTCCTAATCACCAGCGGTGCGTAGCGGTTGGCATCTTGAATCGCATGACCAACCTCGTGCGCGGCAATCCCAACAGCGGCCATCGAATTTGTACCGTATACGCTTTCGCTCAACCGAACCACTTTCGACGATGGGTCATAGTGGTCAGACAAATGTCCGTGAACCATTTCAATAGGCACACTTTGAAGCCCTTGAGAATCCAAGATGCGTCGCGCTGCTTGTGCTCCAGTCATCCTAGCACCTACCTGACTCATTTTTTCAAAGTTGCTTTTGACTAGCCACTGCGCATAAAACGCCAGAGCAACCGCAGGGAGGGTCATCATCATCAAGAGCGGATCAAAGAACATTTAATTTTTTCCAAACCATTAAAAAGTTTTAGTAGATATAGACTGAATACGCCAAAGGAGACCATCCGGCGGCTACGACGGTCAACAACGCAGTTCAAAAACCTTCTTCAAAACATATGTGCAGTTTCTGTGCCAGACTTTTTGGCAACCGCTATCGCTGGTGAGCTATTGATTTTTCGACAACAACGCAACGCAATGAGCTTCTACAAGGCGTCCATGACCAATATCCCCGATCGATTCACCCGTCTTACCTTTCAAAGAAATCTGCGATTCATCGACCGAAAGTAGCTCGGCGACTTTCCGCCGAATCGCAGCCTTGTGGGGCGAAATCTTCGGTCTTTCCAACCGCAAAACGCAATCAAGATTGACAAGCTGGAAGCCCGCTTTTTCAACAGCTTGCCACGCCAGCTTCAGCATCTCTCCTGAATCACGGTTGCGATTCTCCGCTGCAGTATCGGGAAACAACTGGCCAATATCCTCCAATCCCGCCGCGCCAAGAACCGCATCGGTAATCGCGTGTAAAAGCACATCAGCATCCGAATGACCGACAAGATGCAACTCGCAAGGAATATCGAAGCCCCCGATCTTCATCGGCCCGCCCTCGGCGATGCGATGCGAGTCTATGCCCAAACCAATTCGAAACATTCGTCAAATCAATCGTTGAAGGAAAGAGTTTCGCAAACGCATTACTACAAATACTTTAATCTGCTCATGACTGAAGCCACGCGACTGCGTGTTTGGAAACAAAACCTAGTGGTCGAGTACAAATGAATTATAGCGGTAGCGGAATTCGTAAGAATTCCGAAGTCGGCAGAAACAGTTACCAAATCTTCGGCCTTCAGATGTCTTGCGACATCTGCTACAAGCGTCCAACCCTCATTTTCAAACTGGACACAGCACTAGTAAACCATACAAAGCTTAACTGCTTCTTCCAAACCGGTCATAGGATCTCGCGCAGGGATAAACTCGTGAACGAAGTAACCATCAAATGGGACCTCTGAAACGGCCTTCGCAATCGGCACGTAGTTCAATTCTTGGTTGCCATCTAGTTCATGTCGGCCTGGGTTTCCTGCGGTGTGATAGTGCCCAAAACATTGATGATTGTTTTGGATGCTTCGGATGATATCACCCTCCATAATTTGCATATGGTAGATGTCGTACAGAAGCTTGAAATTGTCAGATCCAACACGCTTCACGAGCTCAATGCCCCATGTCGTGTTGTCGCACATATAGTCTGCATGATTCACGCGGCTATTGAGCAGCTCCATGTTCAGGATAACTTTTTTCTTCTCAGCCAGCGGTGTCAGCTTCTTCAAGGCAGCGACGCAGTTATTCATCCCGGTTTCACGATCAATCCCGCGAGCATTTCCCGAGAAGCAAATCACATTGCGCCAGCCCTCGGCAGAGGTCGCTTCGATGGCTGCTGATATCTTTTCGATGCACATGTCATGAAACTTCGTATCACACATCCCATCAGCCAACGGAGCCGAGTTGACCATGGTGCATACGAGGCCATGTTTCTTGATTACCGGGAAATCCTTGGGGTCGAGCAGATCGATTCCTACTAATCCTAAAGAAGCAGCTTTAATGGATAGATCTTCTAACGAGAAGTTTTTGAAGCACCAACGACAGAAAGCCTGCTTCAGCTTCCCCTTTTTCGCATCGACTTTCGCGTCTAACGAAGCACCCGCGATTGCGGTGCCGGCCTCATCGCTTCGAGCATTCCCGGATCCTAAAAGAGAGGCGCTAAGAGCGGCTGCAACCCCTGCCGTAGCGGTTGCTTTCGCTGCAAAACCTCGACGGGAAATATTCAAATTGTCAATTGGTTGCGACATGAGAAAAAACCTATACGGAAAGACTATTTAAAGGAGCAATCGCCGGTCGTGAAAAACCGGCTTGCAGTTGCTAATAACTCAATTGCCAAATTGTACTCTAACCGTGCAAGCCGGAGATCAGCAGAAGGCGAAAAATGGAAAACAGACTTCGAATAAAAGTCTGTATCGACAACCAGCCCGCCAAGTGCATCACGGAATAAAATCAGCTACAATCCGACTCCAACCATGGCTACAAAAAAAGAGATTCACTACTTCTTATTCGATTGTGAAAGCGTTTCCGATGGAGTCGCTATCGCCAAGACTCGCTACCCGGGGCAGGCTCTAACTCCCGAGCAAGCGATAACAAAATTCAGACATGAGCTCCAAACGGAATCTGGTCGAGATTTTATTCCTTACACCTATCACATTCCTGTCGCTGTCGTTGTCGCAAAACTTCGCGAGGATTACAGTCTGGCAGAAATCGTTTCGCTCGATCAACCACAGCATCGCCCAAGTGTAATCACCAAGCACTTTTGGCTGGGATGGGAAAAGTATCAACAACCAACACTAGTTACTTTCAATGGCCGGGGCTTTGATGTGCCGCTCCTGGAGCTGGCAGCGTATCGCTACGGCATCAGCGTTCCCGGTTGGTTTAATATCCTTGAAAAGTCTTACATTCAGAACCGCAATCGGTACAACCTTCAATCTCACATCGACCTTCATGAAGTGCTAACGAATTTTGGAAGTACTTGGTTTCGAGGTGGACTCAATCTTGCAGCCCACTTGCTGAACAAGCCGGGCAAGATGGATGTACATGGCGACATGGTTCAAGATCTGTATCAGCAAGGAAAGGTCGCGGAGATTAACGAGTATTGCCGCTGCGATGTTCTAGATACCTACTTTGTATTTCTTCGGTGCAACGTTTTAATGGGAACGATCACCTTAGAGCGAGAAATTGAACTCGTCGCTCAGACCAAGGCAATGCTGGAAGCAGAAGTCGACCATCATCCGGCTTATATGAAGTATCTTGAACAATGGGGCGACTGGCAAAATCCATGGAGCGCGAACTGAAAACCGTCCCCCCAATTTCAACGACCGCGCCTCAATCACCTACTTCCAAGCCCTCTGGGCTGCGACGACTTGGAAACTCGGATCTTTTTGTGAGCCCCGTAGCACTCGGTTGTTGGCCCATGGCAGGCATCAGCACGCTGGATGTCGAAGACCATGAGAGTATCGCTACGATTCATGCGGCCATAGATGCGGGCATCAATCACTTCGACACAGCCTTCAGCTACGGATATGATGGCCGCAGCGATCGTATCCTTCGCATCGCATTAGAAAGTCGTACTGAAGAAGTCGTTGTCGCTACAAAAGTCGGGATGCACTACGACGCAAGCCGACAGCGAATACTTGACGCTTCCCCAAAACGACTGCGTTTCGAAGTTGACGAGATTCGCAAAAGATTAAATCGTGATGTTCTTGAATTGCTCTACTTGCATTCGCCAGATGCCGTCACGCCAATCGAATCCAGCGCAGAAGTACTTGCAAAGTTCGTCGATGGAGGAATCGTAAAATATATCGGAGTCAGCAATGTCGACGCCGAGCATGCGACACGTTTCAGTCACGTCATTCGCCCGGTCGTAATTCAACCTCCGTTCAATATGTTACAGCAGGACGCAGTGCGGTCGCTTCTCGGCTTTTGCAGGAAGCAAGAATGTGGAATCGCTTGCTACTGGCCGCTGATGAAAGGCTTGCTCGCTGGAAAGATGTCTCGCGATCATCAATTTAACCCACAAGATCGACGCGTGACCTACTCAATTTTTCAAGGTGAAACTTGGCAGCGAGCACAAAACCTCCTCGACACGCTTCGGGACGTCAGTCTGGAATTGAAAACTCCTATAGCAACCATTGTCATCGCATGGACTCTCAACCAACCTGGCATCACAACTGTTCTCTGCGGAGCGAAGCGGCCTGATCAAATCCAAGAATCCGCATCAGCCATGCACGCTCAATTAAACGACGAAAAGATTGATCGAATCAACCAAGCGATAGCCATCTTCCAATCGCAAAATGGCTAAGACACAAGTCAAAGAATCTGAGCCGCCAGCACGAGCCGCGTTACTGGACATGGCAGCCCAAGCAGATGGCATATCGTTCTAACGCGGCGATCACCTGCGGCTCGTTAAGAAGAAACTTTCATTACTCCACGCTCGCTTAATTCAGTCACCAAAGAATGCTTGCATTTCTTGCGAATTCTGCGACAACGGATAACTTGAATGAATCTTTTAAAAAAAGTCAAAACGAGGTTGACGTTTACCTTGTTCGTATCACATACTCTTTGCCCGTGTTAAGGATGACACGCAAAGACCAACGCAAGGAGCAAATGTGTCTTTCTTAGTTGACAACGAAGTCAAAGATCGAGTTCGATCCGCTGTCGATATTGTCGACCTCGTCGGTAGCTATCTACAGCTTCGCCGACGTGCGGCTCAGTTCGTTGGTCTTTGCCCGTTTCATGAAGACAGCAACCCAAGCTTCACCGTAAATCCAGCTCGGCAAACCTGGCGATGTTGGGTTTGTTCAAAGGGTGGCGATGTCTTTAGTTTCCTGATGGAAAAAGAACGCGTTACGTTTGGAGAAGCATTGCAACTTCTTGCCGATCGTGCTGGAATTACACTTCCCAAAAAATCGGGATCGCAACGTCGCAACGACATGACAGCGGACCAAAAGAAGGTCCTTTACGATGCGATGGCTTGGGCTTGTCGAGAATATCATGAGTGTCTTTGTAGCAGCCCCGATGCGGCCGCCGCTAGAGAATATTTGCAAGAGCGAGGACTCACACACGACAGCATTCAACGCTACCAAGTTGGCTTTGCACCGCAGGGTTGGAGTTGGTTGATCGACAAAGCAGCAAGCAAGTCTTTCACGACCGATGTCTTAACGTCTGTTGGTCTAACAGCGAAGTCCGAACGGGGTTCATTCTACGATCGCTTTCGAGGCCGAGTCCTGTTTCCAATTCGTGATCCACAAGGTCGACCGATTTCCATCGGCGGGCGTGTCTTGCCAGGTACGGATTCGAATCAAGCCAAATATGTGAATTGTAGCGAGACACGGCTCTATCACAAAAGTAATGAGCTCTACGGTCTAGACATCGCTCGCGAGACGATTCAGAAGTCACGAACAGCGGTTGTTGTCGAAGGCTACACCGACGTCATCATGTCAAACCAATTCGGCATTAAGAATACCGTTGCCGTTTGTGGAACCGCTCTTGGCGAGGGGCACATTAAGCTTCTTCGTCGTTACTGCGACTCGGTTGTTCTGTTGCTTGACGGCGACGAAGCAGGCCAGAAGCGCACCAACGAAATCCTGGAGTTGTTTATTGCGGCTCAGCTTGACCTTCGCGTTGCAATGCTGCCTGATGAACTGGATCCATGCGATTTTCTTCTCAAGCATGGTGCCGAGGCGATGCAGTCTATCTTGGATCGCACTGTGGATGCTCTTGAGCATAAGCTGCGTTCGGTCTGTAAAGGATTCGATCCGCTTACCGATACATACCGAGCGAATGTTGCACTTGAACAAATGCTCGAGCTGCTCTCCAAGGCGACTCGCCAGCAGCTTCTCACCGATGAGTCGGCCCGTGTTCGGCAAGATCAAATCTTGATGCGATTAAGCCGCGAGTTTGGAGTTGAAACGCCTGCGTTGAAAGCACGCCTAGCAGCCCTGCGTGGCGAAGTCGCTAAGCGGCTTAAAACGCGCAATGAGAATGCCGCCCAGGTTACCAACCAACAAGCATCGCAAAACAAGTCACTGAGTAACGCGTCCATCAACGACCAACTCAATAGCCTTTCCGAGGACGAGCAAACGCCGTCTGGGGCTTATGATTTGACACCATCATTCGCTGCATCGCCGATGCGATATGGCGATATGTCACCGATGGATCGCGAACTGTTTGAAATCATGATCCTCGCACCAGATTCAGTACCGTTTGCGATCGAACGATTCCCTTCGACGATCCTCGGTTCGGAACCAGCACGGCAATTGTGGAAACTTTACACCGATCTGGAGCTGGCCGGTTATGCACTCGATTTTGATTCGGTCATGTCAGCGACCGAGGACCCTGAACTCAAGAATATTTTGGTTTGTTTGGAAACGGAGGCAACTGAGAAAGTGCAGTTTTTGAAGGTCGAAGCGAATGACAGATTGCACGTATTATGCGAGCGACTGGCAACGCAAGATCAAGCTATGCAAGATCAACTCCGAGTACGAGAGTTGGAATCGAAACGACTTGCCGCAGATGATGAGCTAAGCTTACTACAGCAAGTGATCGCTCAAGCTCGCGACAAACAACGAATCGTTCCACCTATTTAATACTCGAAGTCAATCGCACTCAGAGGATCTGCGTGTGAAACCTGAATTGCTTTTTAATTTGATTCAAAGAATGGTTCTGCGAATCTAGACATCAACCTGTTTTTTATTTCCGCATTCGTCATGGAAGACGTGTCGCACAAGCAATTGTGCGGAAGAGATTCTGACATCTACGAATCAATAAAGGGATTTAGCCGTGGAATATCGAAACTTCAATCAGACCCAGTTCATTCAAATGGCCCGTCATCAAGGGTTCGTTACCTACGATCAAGTCAATTCATACTTGCCTGACGAAGCCAATAATGCCGAACATTTGGATGCTGTCATTGTTACTCTTGAACGGCTCGGAGTTAGCGTTGTTGACAAGCCAGCAGCAGGCATGAAGTTGTATGCTCCACCGCAAAACGAAAGCGAATTCGGATTAGAAGACGAATTCGATGTCAGTAATTTCGACGCCGAACCCAACACCGATCTCGAAGTCACGGTCGAAGCCCCGACCGCATCCACTCCCAAAATTACTAACGATCCGATTCGGCTCTACCTAAGCCAAATGTCGGAGATTCCACTACTTAATCGTGATCAAGAAATTTCGCTCGCGAAGAAAATCGAATTGACTCGCAAGCAGTGGCGACGGGCCGTACTTGGCAATGATTTCGCACTTCGTAACACGGTTGAAGTCCTTCGCAAAGTCCACCAAGGCGCATTGCCTTTCGATCGCACGATCAAGGTCTCACTCACCGAACGACTTACCAAGGATCAAGTTTCAGGGCGTATGCCGCACAACTTGGCAACCCTTGACTTCCTCATCAACGAGAACCGCCGCGATTTCCGCGAGATCGTGAACAAGAAGACAAGCAATCAAAGCAAAAAAGAAGCAATGTGCAGCTACCAACGTCGACGCATGAAGTGCTTGACTTTAGTCGAGGAGCTATCGCTGCGATCGCGACGTGTCGTACCAATGATGAAGCTTCTTGCCGATAAGTCTCAGAGAATTGACTGGTTGAAAACCCGAATCGATGGCCTTTCCGAATCGGGAACAAGCCCATTGGAACTTCGACGAATGAAGGCTGAGTATCGTCATCTGATTCTTACGATGCAAGAAAGCCCATCGTCTCTCCGACGTCGCGTGCAAACATTCCAAAACGCTTATCGTGAATTCGAAGCGGTCAAGCGTCAACTATCGAGCGGCAATCTCCGATTGGTTGTCTCGATCGCGAAGAAGTATCGAAATCGAGGAATGAGCTTCCTGGATTTGATTCAAGAAGGCAACACTGGATTGATGCGAGCCGTCGACAAGTACGAATACCGACGTGGCTTCAAATTCTCCACCTATGCAACTTGGTGGATTCGTCAAGCGATTACTCGAGCCATCGCAGACCAAGCACGAACTATCCGCATCCCTGTTCACATGATCGACGTGCTGAGTAAGCTACGAAACATTGAAAAGCAATTGACCCAAGAACTTCGTCGCGATCCAAGCACTGATGAAATTGCCATCGCTGCTGAGATGGAAGTCGAAGAAGTTCGCCGAGTCATGGATATCGGTCGCCATCCAATTTCTTTGGACCGACCAGTAGGCGAAGGCGAAGATAACGCATTTGGAGAATTCATCGAAGACAATCAGAACGATAGCCCGCTTGCAAATGCGTGCAACGGATTGTTACGCGATCGTATTGATGTACTACTGAAAAGTCTAACGTTCCGCGAACGCGAAATCATCCGCCTTCGATATGGCCTCACCGATGGGTACTCTTACACGCTTGAAGAAGTGGGACGTATTTTCAAGGTAACCCGCGAACGAGTTCGACAAATCGAAGCCAAAGCAGTAGCAAAACTTCAAAGTCCCGTGCGATCATCGCGACTTGAAAGCTTCCTACCAAACGCTGCTTAACGAAAAGCAAAAGTGTTTAGCAGCCTGAGACGCTAGCTGGATTCGTAAGAGTTCAGTAGTCCGTGGAAACGACAAGCATTATTGCGGTGTTCAGATGTCATACGACATCTGCTATTGAGATTATGAAGTAGCAAAATTCGTAAGAATTCAGAACGCAGTCGAAAAAACAGAATAGGCCGCCTTCTTCAGATGCCTTAAGACATCTGTCACGGGTTTAGACGCCATTTAACAAACTTGCGAAGTGCTAGGGCTGAGTTGGTTCAGCAGACCAAACTTTGATGTCATCTAAGTACCCGTCCTTACCCGCAACCCCCAGCTCAATTTTCGATTTTGGCGAATGAGCTATGCCCGGCGACTTGAGATAAGCGACTGGTTTACCATCTACGGTAACTCGCATCGAATCACCGACGGTTTCAACAACGACGTTGTACCACTGGTTGGCCTGTAATTTAAGTGGATAGGTAACTTGCCGCCCAATAAGAAGCTTGGCGACCTCGGCTTTTTTAGTCGGGTCGTTCCGCATCTCACGAATATCATTTCGCATATTGCCTTCGCATTCGTCGATGATAGTAACTCCATTCAATCGGAATTGAGCCCTGCAAAGGTGGCCGTAGTGAGCTCCTTTATAGGCCCGATCATCAAACTCGATATCAATCATCGATGCCCCTTCGAAACGAATCTTCGCCTCGACAATGCTATTGGAAGTTGGAACATCAAGCCCATGAACGGCAGCGTGAGCCTTCACCTCTGGTTTGCCGTCTTTGGCAGGGATTGTTACATCACGAGTCTGTACCCCTTTGAGTGTGCCGTTCTCAACAGAAAATGTTGGGACAACGCGATGCCACACTTTATCCGGAACCTTGCCCTCGAAGTCATCTGCAAAAAGCAAGTCTTGCTTCATCGCGATTGGATCTTTGGGGACGGGCGGCAGGTCTACGGCATATGCGGATGATGCACATAGGAACGCGTAAGCAACAATCAATTTCAATTTCATTGTGAGGAACCTTCAGTAAATCGTCGAACAGCTCATCGTGCATGGATGCACAAGGGATTTTAAAGTTTAATCTATTCAATATCCGAATGAATCCAGTCAATCATGCGAATCATCTTCTCTGTAAAACATCTCTTCCAAGACGACTACTTCTTTTCGGTCAGCTTACGCCATCCGAAAGCGTGTAGGTTTCGAGCATCTATGTAACGAGCGTCGCTATCGGCAGACTTGAGCGTGACGACGATCAGCTCTCGCCCTTCCCGTTGACTGCTTGAGACCAAGCATGCTCCGGCTGCGTTAGTTGTTCCCGTTTTGATTCCCGTGTAGCCTTCGATACCGAGTAGTCGATTCGTGTTTTGCCATAGCACGTTGCGTTTGTATCCTCCAGGGACCATTACTTCGCAACCGTGCTGCCGACAAGAAACTAGCTCTCGAAACAGCGGAATACTCAGAGCAGCTTTGGTAAGCTTCGCCATGTCTGCGACTGTAGACAGATGAGTCTCGTCGGTCAGACCGTGCGTATTTGTGAAATGGGTTTGATTCATACCCAGGTCCGCAGCCACTATGTTCATTCGCTCAATGAACCGATCATACGCAACAATATCATCGACTTTATCGTCACTACTAAACTTTCGACCGAAGAATTCAGCGATAGCAACCGAAGCGTCATTGCCTGAAGGCAGCATCAATCCATAAAGCAACTCACCTACCGGAAGTTGCTCGCCCGCTCGAACACCCGAGGTTGATCCAGTCGTGTTGTCCGCGCGCTTTGAAAAAGTAAGCATTTCCTTCAATACTTCGGGTTGGCTCGCTGCATACTGAAGTGCAACATATGCAGTCATGATTTTAGTGGTGCTTGCAATGTGCAATTTCTGATCTGCGTTCTTGCTGGCAATCTCCTCGCCGGTGGCTGCATCAACGATAGTCCATCCAGCACATGTAACCTGAGGTGGACCAAACGGATCGTCAGCAGCAGCGATAGGAAGTTTCTCTTCATTGATTGCAGCTGGTGCTGGAGCCGGTTCATCCTTTTCGATGAGTGCACCCAAAGCGGTCCACGTAGCCGCATTAACGATTCCAGAAGGTTTGATCTTTTTCTGACTCTGAAATGCTTTGACAGCGGCTTCTGTACCCGGTCCAAAGTCGCCATCGACCGAAACATTCACTGAAGGATTGCTCCTAGCATTGAGTGTCCGCTGAAGTGCTTCTACGAGCTCACCGGTTGCTCCAATCTTCATTTCACTTGGATCAGAAGAGTCGCTTTTGGCCTCGGTTTCCTTTGGAGCAAGAGTTTCATAAACGGTCTTGGAAATCTCGGCACATAAACGATTTCCAACATTATCATCCGTCCATCGCGTGTCAGCATTGTTATCTATGAGTACGCAAAGCGCGATCGTGCAACCCTTTCCCATGAGCAACCCCGCGTCGGTACGAACTCGCGTGACTGCTCCAGTCTTATGCCCGACCTTGACATCTTTAGGCATCAACAATGGGAAGCATGATGTATCGTCACAATTGACCAAGTGATCCAGGATTGCTTCGTTCGACTCGGGCTTTGCAAATTCACCTCGCTTGAGTCGCGTCAAAAGCGTCACCATCTCGTTAGCGGTAGTACTTCCCAATCCATACTTTTTGCTACGCTCGGGAGCAATCGATAGGTCGCGGCGGTATACCTTTCCATTCAGCTGTGTCTCAGGAAACCCGAGTTCCGTCATGGTCTTGGTCGTCGACGGTAAGCCAATCGCATCAACTACCAAATTGGTGGCGGTGTTGTCCGAATAGACAATCATCAGTCGAATTGCATCGCGAAGCGAGATATTCGTGCCGGGCGAAAAATGGGTTGTCAGGATCCCTGACCCCTGAACCATATCGTCTTTTGTCATTTCGATGCGTTGATCGAGCTTGAGCTTGCCCGCTTCGACTTGGCGATAAGCTTCAATCATCACCGGCAGCTTGATCAGACTTGCAGTAGGCATAACTTCGTCACCGCGAATCGACCAATGTGTATCGCTTTCGAAATGATATAGAGCAACCGCAACGTCACCTTTATAGTCTTTGACCAAAGGCCGAATGGCGTTCTCCAAAGCAAGAATCGTCGCAGCCTTATCAGGCGATGAAAGCTTCGCTGGGTTAGGGGACTCTGCAGATACCGATTGCGTCGGACTCGCTCCGCTCATAAAAGCAAGAATGAATAGCGAAGCTACTGCAACTCGACAGGTGAAATCATTCAAAGACATGATTAATTGGGTGACATTAATGACTGAAGATCGCATACAGATACTCTACGAAAAACACAAGGAAATCATTAAATTGTGGATCGATGGAGAGACCGCATCGCACGCCAGTTGGAGAGATACGGATACAGTTTACGCTATATCATTAACGTAATGGTCAACAATTTCACCTGAAAAACGAACTGCAAACGTACGCTATGAGACAATTGTAAGGAGACAGTTGGTAACGGTAGCCTAGCTCGACTTCCACTTCTACCTTAGCCGCCTCCATTTTGCTTTGCTTCTAATTCTTCCCATCGGCTATAGATTTTGGCAAGCTGTTGCTCGATGGTTGCCAATCGCGAGGTCGCCTCGGTCCGTTTTGGAACAGGTTGCTTAAAAAAGCCAGGGTCGGCCATCGCTTCGTGGATGGTTGCTTGCTCGGTTTCGAGAAGCTGAATCTTTTTAGGCATATCATCCAAATCCTTTTTCTCTTTGAAGCTCAATTTAACAGCAGGTTTGGCGATCGTCGCACTGCTATTCGATGAATTGCTAATCGATGAACTGCCTGATGAAATTGGAAGGACCGATTCCTTGCTATCTGAAATTTTATCTTCTGCCGCTTTCGCGCGCTGATAATCGTCATACCCTCCGCCGTACTCCTTTACTTCTCCTGAACCGTCAACGGCGAAAATAGTCGTGACAACATTGTTCAAGAATGCACGATCGTGGCTGACAAGCAGAAGCGTTCCCTTATAAGCAGCAACCAATTCTTCCAACAATTCTAGTGTTTCAGCATCCAAATCATTCGTCGGTTCGTCCAGCACGAGAAGGTTGGAAGAATGCCGAAAAAGTCTCGCCAGAAGAAGCCGATTCCGCTCGCCACCCGAAAGAAACTTGGCAAGGTCTCTCGAACGATCTGGTGTGAATAGAAAATCCTGAAGATAGCTGAAGATGTGTTTCTGTTTCCCATCGATTAGTAGTTTCTCTTCGCCATCAGCGACATTAAACGCTACCGACTTCTCTCCATCGATTTGTTCTCGCAGTTGGTCAAAGTACAGAAGCTCGACCTTTGTCCCCATCTTCATCTTGCCAGAATCAGGTGTGATCCTGCCAAGCAACAACTTCAAAAGCGTACTCTTACCAGCACCATTGGGACCGACGATACCAATCTTATCGCCTCGCATGATCGTAGCAGAAAAGTTATTGATAATTTTCCGATTGCCATAGCAAAATGAAACATCTTCGATATCCATGACAAGCTGACCTGACTTCTCCGCTTCGACCACATTGATACGAGCGTTCCCCTGCTGATTGCGACGAGCTGCTCGATCCAATCGCATCGACTCTAGAGCTCTCACGCGACCTTCATTTCGCGTTCGACGTGCTTTTACACCTTGTCGAATCCACACTTCTTCCGCCGCAAGTCGCTTATCAAAAAGAGCTTCTTGCTTTTCTTGTGCGTTAAGCGAATCTTCCTTTCGTTTCAAGAAGGTTGGGTAATCGCACTCCCAGTCGAATATCCGCCCGCGATCCACTTCCAGTATCCGAGTTGCCAAAGATTGCAGAAAGTAGCGATCGTGAGTCACGAACAGAAGCGACCCTGAGAAGCCCTTTAAAAATCCTTCTAACCAAAGAATTGATTCGATGTCCAAGTGGTTAGTCGGTTCATCCAAAAGTAGCAGATCTGGCTCACCGACAATCGCTTGTGCCAGGAGAACGCGTCGCTTCATTCCGGCGGACAGCGAATCGAAGGACGCTTCCCCATCAAGCTCCATCCTCGAAAGCGTTTTGTGAATCGCAGCTTCTTCCTTCCAGTGCTCGACATCATGGAACGCTTCTTCCGAAGGCGAAGATCGCAACCCATTGGAAACCATCTCGTAAATCGAGAGTCCAGACGAAGCGGGCACTTCCTGAATGAGACGAGCAACCTTCAACTTGGGTCCACGACGTAACTCGCCGTGGTCGGGTTGAATTTCCCCAGCGATAATCTTCATGAGCGTCGACTTACCAGCACCATTTCGACCAAGCAGACCAATTCGCTGGCCACTATCGATTGCGAGGTCGATGTCTTCCAGAAGTGAAGGTTTACGGTAGGTGAATCCGACTTTCGAGAGTGTTACCAAACGCATGCAGACAGAGACTTTCCTTGAAATATTCGCTTAATTGCGTGTCGACTACTGAGAGTTAACTACTTGCCTGATGAAATGGGCATTTTTTTCTGAGCCGTAGGCGCTAGCCTCGGGTGCTACCTGGCAAATTGCGGCAGAATAGAAACCCGTGGCTAGCGCCATCGGCTCAGGTTTTATCTGCCTAGTCAACGACCGGGGGTTCAACTCGAACAACGTCCATTGATTTGCCAGAGACTCCTATGACTTTTACAGTAGTCTCAGATCCAATCAAGCCGTCTTGACTGTGAACATCAAAATACCCACCCGCAAATCTCGCTTTACCGTAGGGGGTACACATCGTCGTTGTGACACCCATTTCGCCAATGAAAGCCGCTAATTGATTCGACTGGGACTCATCAAACACGTCCGCTGCGGGCGGCTCGAGCTTTAGCCACCGAAAGAACGGGAGTTGCTCAAGTTGATCCTTCATCCAGTACAACATCGCAAAGACCGAAAGACAGGCAATAGCGACTTGCGAAGTATGCCAAGCTGTCGAACGCCATTGATACTCGTTGGTCGGAACGACAAAGGTCTGGCTGGCCAGAACGATTCCGGAAACAAGCAGAATGAGCCCTCCGAATCCGAATACGCCAAACCCAGGCAGGACAAAAATTTCGATAGCAACACACAAAATCCCTGCCCCGATAAGAATTATCTCCAACCACTCGACCGTTCCGCCGAGCACCTTCATCCAAACGAAAAGCGAAAAGCAAATCAACGCCAAGAAACCAGGGACCCCAATCCCTGGTGAAGTAAACTCGTTCGTAATAAGCGTGAACGAGGCGATTAGCAAAAGGCTCGCAAGCCATTCCATCCCTGCAATTCGCTGGACTATCTGCTCGATTCGACTCACCCGTTTTGGCTCCGGCAACTGGTTCAATCCCCAAGTTGTCGCGAGATCCTTCAGACTTCCTTCTAAGCCTTTCGCCCAACGACGCTGTACCAATTCCTCCGACTGCATCCCCAAGTTCACTTTTACCTTATCCGTCATCTTCCAATTCGGATGAGCGTTATTCGCGAAAAAGATAGACTCGGTACCGACTTCCTTTCGACCATTTTCGGCTTGGAACTCATGAATAGGAAGGGTCGGGCAAAGCAACGAATAGAGCTCGCCTGGCGTTCGCTGGACACGTTTGGCAAGGTCTTGCCATTTGCCGGTTAGCGACTCAATATCGACATTCGTGATCGACGCCTCTCCAGGCCCTCCCAACTTAGAACCGGGTTTGATATACAGCCTATCACTGGCCATCGCAATCAGAACACTATCGCCAAGTGCTTCTCCATTTATCCAGGCAATCGTTTCTACTTTAGAATCGTCTAAGTCGGCAATGTACTCAGCCAGCCGAAGGCTCTGTGATAGATCTCCACCAGGCGATTGAATGTCTAAGAACAAAAGGTTGGTATCTGTGTCGCGAATCATTTCATCAATTGCTCGCATCCAACGACTGACAGTCGCCTCAGTAACAATGCCGTGAATTTCAACAACTCCCGCTTTTCGTGGCCCAGTGATAAGCGATACCCCTCCAACGACCCAACCATTGACTCCAAAAGAATCTTTGAGTTCCTGTTCGTCTTTGACTACCTGTCGAATCCATAACCACTTTCGCATCTGTTGCGACGAAAAGTTTCCAAGTTGCCCTGCGATCGAAAGCTGATCTTCACTGATAACATCACCAGCGATCCGTTTTTCCTCAAGACGAGCCTGAGATACAAACTCGATTTTCCCCCCTGTCGATTCCACACGAAACAACCCCGCATCGCGATCTAACATCGAAGTCACCGCATCAGCTGGAACATTCTGACGACGCTTCGCAATCGTTTGATAGGCATCGGTCACGACTCCATCGATCGCAGCTTCATCGATTGCGACGCGCCCTAGGTTCGCTTTCGCATTCATAGCGATTTCTTCGCATCCCAGAGCAACTAGTACAGCGTGACCTTCGACATCTCGCGAGCAGTACCCAACGGTTCGGCACCGTAAAGCCACCGGTCCAACCAGGAACCTCGCCAAAGCGAGCGCTCGCTCAAATTCTGTGCCTCGACCAATTGGTTCCAAAGCAACATCCCCTTCTGTCGGATCAGCACTGCTTGTATCTCGGCTAACAAAATCAATTACGACAATCGGTCGCTTGTTAACTACAGATTGCTCACTGATCGCCTGAATTCGCAATCTTAGATTTCGATCATCCGCCTCGGTAAGCGGGAAACGAACTTGGATCCAATGCCCATCGTTCCCCGCAGGCTTGTCCGCCAAGGCAACAGCGTCAGCGTGCAGGAGAGCCAAAGGAGCAGTCTGCTTATCTTCAACACCCGGGAGTTCCATTGCCATCGCGCTAGCCAAGAAGACAAAGCAGGAGCAACCGACTGCGAAAAACCGAGCAAATCGATTCAGGATACTGTAAAACACTTGTTGGTAGTTCAATCTGGAAAATCGGGGAGCAAGCCTTAGCCAAACCTTTGACAATCTGCAGCCATCATTATGGCAGAGCAAACCCATCCAAGCAAATCACAGTATCGTTCGCCAGCGGCTTGCAATACCAATCGACGGACACACTTCTTAACAATTCCGTCAGACCAAGTATAGAAGCGGAGAAACAGGGCGGAAAAGCAAATAATTCGCCGTTTCCTTTTGTCGCTTTCAAACCTGTGTCTTGGTTACAAGAAAACAATAAGCCGATTCATGTTGCATTTGGCTCGAATTGACTTTTATCGCAGGAAAGCAAGAAGGTCGTCCACGAGTTGCTTTCGGTGTGTTGCAAAGAGCCCGTGTGATTCGCAGTCGTATTCGATTAGCTTTGAGCCCGCGATAAACTTCGATGCTTGACGAGCAGAAACGTCGATGGGTACGGCTCTGTCACCTGTTCCGTGAACAATCAAAGTTGGAACTGTGAACGATGGCATGTCAGGACGAAAATCAGTCATTCCAAAAGCATGGGCACAGGCGAGTATAGCGCGTAAACTTCCTTGCATGGCGAGCGAGTGCGTCCACTCGAGTACTTCGTCACTTACAGAACTACTCTTGGAGCCAACTCCATAAAAGTCTTTAAAGAATGCGGCAAAGAACTTAGCGCGATCCTCTCGAATACTTGATGCGATGAAATCGAACACGCCAGGATCTACGCCAAGCGGGTTATCACTCGTTTTCAGCATGTAGGGTACCACTGACGCGATCAACGCTGCCGACCGAACTCCCTTTGCCTGATGTCGTGACATGTACCGAGCGACCTCACCACCTCCCATGGAGAATCCGACCAGTGTCACATCCTCCAAGTTTAACTCCCTCATGACATCTGCGAGATCGTCCGAAAGCGTGTCGTATTCATATCCTGTCCAAGGCTGATCGGATCGACCAAAACCACGTCGATCATACGCAATCGTTTGAAAGCCCGCTTCCACCAACGGAACCGCAACATCGTCCCAGCTATCGGCAGACAACGGCCAACCATGGATCAAGACAATCGGCCGGCCAGTCCCCCAGACCTTGGTATAGAGCTTTGTGTGATCACGCGTTGTAATAATTGGCATATGACGAATCCTTAGTATCGATCGATAGAAATCCGGTTGCGATTTTTATTGTATTCGGAACGCATGATCTTAGCGGTTGGCCTGCACCGGACTTTGGGCCACTACCTTCGAGTCGGTTTGTTTTGACTTAACGTCCATGACTTGCAGTCGCGCGGTAGAGCCAATCCGCACAAACGACCCAGCGCAGTAGAAAAGTACCAACGAGGTTCGCTTTGAATCGTTGATTATCACAATCGTTAATATTGATCCAAAAGATACATGATTTGCCAAAGGATTGACTACCGTAAACATTATTCTCGACGTTGACCAACTCGTAAACCGATTACAGAACCGGGTCGTGGTTGGTCTCAGCCTTCCAGAGTGAAAAACCAAGCAATTTTGGGATAAGTGTTTAGGGGAGAGCAATTGTGAAGAATTCGGTATTGTCGTTCGCTGCGATGAGTTCGCTTCTGATGCTTGCAAGCAGCAATAGCTTTGCACAGGAAGAATCTCTTCCAGAACCAATCGCTCCATCGCAACCAGTTGTTGTCCATACGCCGCTCGTGGATACTTCAAGCATCTACGAGTATCGACGCAGCAGGCTTGAAATCGAAGCGGCTAATCGGGCACTTCGCATGGAAAGAAATCGCCGATTAAGCGAGGCTCGAACAGAATTGCAGATCGCACAGATGTATGCAGGCCATCAACCAGCGCGGCCCACCGTCAACGCTGGCTTCATGTTCAACGCACCGCCAGTTCCTTCTTATCGATGGATGAATTTCTACGGCCCAAGCTCGGGCTGGTAATGCAATCTAGTTCGATCACTTCTTGAGCTTTGTTGGTTGCGGAATTCATCAGAGTAATTCAGTGGATGGTGACGACTGGGCGTTGCGGTGAGTGCAGAATTCTCAGGACTTCTACTACTAGATTATGAAGTTGGGTGTTCAGTCGCATTCGGTTGTGCTTCGGTGCAACGATGGGTCTGGGTAAACACCGGGTAGATCATCGTGATACCACTGGTCTAGTTTGCTCATCCATTCGGCTCTTGACTTGACGCGCACGAAGCTCTCTCGGACGCTCAAATGTTCCGGATGTAATGCGGAATACTTAATTCCAAACTTCCGCATTTGAACGCTTGCACGCTCTTCGCCATAGATTTGCTCGGCAAGCAAGAAGTGACGCTTCATGGTCTCTCGCTGTTCCCAGAGGCTAGGTGGAGCAGGCAAATCTTGACCAGCGAAGATCGCTCGGCACTGCTGAAAGATCCACGGATTCCCGATTGCACCACGAGCGACTGTTACTCCGTCGATTCCCGTCTCTTGCATCATACGGAGACAATCTTGAGCAGAAAATAAATCGCCACTGCCGAGAATACATCGGTTTCCAACATGCTGTTTAACTTGTTTCAGGAACTCCCAGCGACTAGGACCAACGTATCGCTGTTCGACGGTTCGTCCATGCACGGTTATCGCATCAATTCCCAGTTCAAATGCTCCTTCGAGGATCGTATAGAAGTCGTCACGACTTTTCTCTGAATCATCGATACCGCGTCGCATTTTAATTGTTACTGGAATATGCTCGGGAACGATATCGCGAGTCCTCTTGACTATCTCAAGTGCGACTGTCGGTTGACTGAGATGAAAGCCTCCGCGGCATCTTCCGAGGACCTTTTTCACAGGGCATCCAAAGTTGATATCGATCACGGCAAATCCCGCTTCAGCGAGCTTCTTTGCACCGAGAGCGAACTGCTCCGGTTCGGCTCCCATTAGTTGCCCTGCGACGGGTTGCTCTTCGGGAGTATTGAACAAAAAGTGACGCGTTCGTTCGCGATCCTTTAAGGCGACTAAAAACTGATCAAGCATTACTTCGCATAAACTGTACGAAGCACCCATTTCTCGAGCGATCAATCGCATCGGCCAATCGCTGTAACCACTTAACGCAGCTTGTACGACCGGGAAGCCAATCTCGAGCGTTCCGATTTTCAAAGAACGGTATAATGGCTTGGCTTGAATTAATTCTCCGGTCGCACTGATCATTCAAAAGTATACTTTTTTCCAGGTTTACTATTTTGTTTCGGACGTTGCTTCGCGATCATGCATGAGCGCGTAGAGAACCATATTAATTGCGATCTTAGCCGCGTCATCTCGCGGATAACCTAGGCACTGTGAGGACTGACGTGACTCAAGTGCACAGCTTAAATCATAGGGTGAAAAGACAACAATTGGGTGACCTTCCCAAACCAACATTTCGATTGCGGGCGTTCCTTCGTATTTTTGTATTTGGATCGCTTGTCCAGCTTCAGCGGTCGGCCGATTAATGGTGACTCGTCGAACATCGAATCCCTGATATTCATCGGTCATCATCGGATGGTTGGCCTCGACCGTTCTCCAAGTTGCTTCGGGAACGATTGCTGAGATCTCTTCACGAACCGATTTGGTGAAATCTGCATTGCCGCAAACAGCATCACCAATCACCATACCGCCATTCTTAAAGTACTCGCGCATAGCAACACGCTCCGCATCATTCCACTGAAAGGATCGGCGACCAGAGAGATAGGCTACTGAATGTTGGCTGAGTTCTTGTGAGGATGGTAACAATAGCGGCGAAACGTTGGATACGCGCGAGGGAAGCTCTCGAACAAGCAAATCCATCAAATGAGGAACAGCTCGTGGAGTATCCTCGGCCCCGCCGTTATGAGCCAAGCGTGGGACTTGAGTAACTCCGCGCGGGTTTTCAAACGTCGTCGCTGTTTCTTTGATGATGTCGACTGCATCTAGCTTCTGCTTCAACTCGCGACCTGTCGCATAGGTCGCTACATTGACTCCAATCAGGGTGGACTGTTGGCATTCTCCGAGCACATTCTCAGGGAGCCTGGACGGGAAACCATAGGGGCGCAGTAGTTCCCATCGGCAAGAGAGACTAATCGGACTGAAGACAACGCTCGTTCTACAGCAGGCCTCCATTCCATAAAGCCAAAAATCCGAAGGCATTTTATCGATGTCGACGGAAGCTTCCGCGAACCAGATCGGATGAGAAACAGGGAGCTTAACAAGCGGGCGTTGAAACAATTCCTCTATTAACTCGCGAAAAGAGCGTTCGAACTCTTTTCCATCGCATCCGTTTCCGTTGGAGGCTTCTGCAAAGACAAAGCCACCTTGTTCAATGTAATCTTTCAAAAGTTTCTTTTGCTTGTCAGGCAATTGAAATGCTGATGATCCCGACATGAAAAGAATAGGCGAGTCCAACAACTGCTCGACAGTCGTGTTTCCAAGAGTCAAAGATTGCCAAGCTAGATCACGCTTCCAAGCTTGCTCGATATGCCCAGTAAGATGTTGCAATGATCGTCGATGAAAGGAGTCATTTTTTGCATCGCCACTCAATTCAACACGGCTGAGAACAATCTGTCTTTTTCCTTTAGACAGAAAGAGCAAGGCCAACGCAGTGTCGGTGGTCCGGTCATTCTCGCCGCCACCGTTCGAAAAGTATCCGTTAGCTGGAACTTGGCGCTGAAGGATAACTTCGCAACCTTCGCGATACCAATCGTGGTTATTGAAAAAGCGTTGTCCAGTCAGTCTTCCAACTCGCTCGAGCGCGTACAAGTAGTAAAATAGGTAACCACCATTGGGATTATTCGTAATCGATGCGTTAGCATCCAACCATCGCAAACCAATCTCCGCCGGTGTCAGATCGACTTCTTCGCCACAGCACTGAATTTTCCCATCGATGATTCTCACGTCAGACGAATCGAGAGCGTCTTCGGTCATGACCATGGACGCGATCCCCGCGCAAGTCATGCTTCCGGTAATTGTTTCGCCGTTGCCTACCCCTGGATAAGACCATCCTCCCATCGATTGAAAATTGAGGTCCTTTTTTCTTGCCGGCAAGGCTTGATTACTAGCCCAATATTTGCGAGCGGCAATCATTGTTGCGAGTGGAATTGGTTGCATCGCGCGTTGTGCTTCCCATAGGGCTAAGACAGCGAACTGCGCATTAGATGTGTCGCTACGACCTGGGCCTTTGTCGTAAGACCAACCGCCAGTGGTTTCCCCAGATTTTACTTGAGCCGCTTCTAGCCATTCCACGTTTCGTCGAATCAAAGCAGCATATCGAACCGGGTTTGCGGCACAGAATGCCATGATCTGCAAGGATGCCTCATAGGTTGAATCTGTTGTGATTCCAGAGATGAATCGCAATCCGCGGTCCACCGTTGGGTCCTGAGGCGTAAGCCCACAATTGAGTAACGACAGTACACACAGAGAAGTTTGTGCACTCACATATCGAGGATATCCAGTCCAGCTTCCATTCTCATTTTGCTCGCGGCGAAGAAAATTCACTGCGGCCTTGATTGAGCGGTCGACCATTTCCGGCGTGACATTCTGGGCCGAAAGATTAGCGTTCCATGCGGCTAAGATTGCGAGCGACATAAACGTGCTCCACCATCGAAACCCAAGACAAAAGGATTTCCCTATAGAAAATCGGTTATTTTCAAGAATTTCTTTTTGCACTTCGTTCAAAAAACCCACTTTTAAAGCGAGATGGGAACTGGAGTAGTCAATTCAGTCGGACCATCGAAAAATTCGACTTACTAATCTTGGAGCAGCATGGTGGCTTTTGCCGTCGAAGATCTGCAACAAGGAGTCAATCGAACATGTTTTGCTTGTCGGAAACACCTGATTCAACGAGATCTTACGATGAAAACCTCAAAATGGTTTCTCACAGTCGCTTTAGCTGTATCGCTCGTTTCGATCGGGCGGGCATGCTCAAACGCCGACAAGTCCACAACCAACACTTCGACCATTCAATTTGCCGTTGATTTCGCCGACCATTCGAACCGGTAGTGATTCTCCTTCAGCAGCGTTCAACAGAAATCATCTTCCCATAATCCGCCAAATCATCAACGACAACCTTTCAGAATCGGTTGTTTTTAATGGCGTATCGGGGTTTAAATTGGACCCGTCCAAGTTTTTCCTTGTTCGCAAGAGCCCCTATCCGATTCGCGTTTACTTTCTGGCCGAAGGTGCTGGATATTGGAATTCGTTAGGTTTCGCGTTTACGCCTGCCGGCCAGGACACGTCTGGGACGCCTTATTTGATCTTCCCAAATGCATCAGATGATCCCGGTAAATCGAGAACGATTAACACTCCTGTTCGCGAAGGTGACTTCGTCGATTTGGGTGTCGGTGGTAACGGCTGGCAATTGGATTTTTTTCTTATCGCCGATGGTGCTCGGAATGGTCAGACTTGGTACTGGAATGAGATTAAAAAGAATGGTGACGGACTTCAGCACGTTGTTTGCTTCTTGATCCCAGATAGCCCATTGATTTTAGTTGGCTTCGAAGACCTTTGGGGCGGTGGTGACCGCGACTATAACGACATTTTATACGTAGTTGATATCGGACGGGAGATTGCCAATCTCCTCATCGGTACTCTTTATCCTTACTAAACAAATTTCTTGATGAGCGAGCGACCTTAAATTTATCCTAGTCAGGCGGACCAAACATCGGTACCAACGATGGAATAGATCCGGACTCTCTTTAGATTTGCTTGTAATTCCCGACCATTTCGTAGCCGAGATTGTGACTTGGGAATGATGACTACTCTCGCAACTGGTGCTGTCTAAATTGCGCCAGTCTGATAAATTCTGGCAATTGAGGTAGCAATTTCCCCTGAGTTGGGACTCTGGCTGCTTTGATAAAGCTTTTATCGAAACCTTGTCAGGTTTTGGACGTCCGTCTCCTTCAGTTCGTGATAACTACGCAATGATCATGCAAATGGAAAAACTCGTCTCGCTTTGCAAGAGACGCGGTTTTATGTTTCAGTCCAGTGAGATTTACGGTGGAATGAACGGTTTTTGGGACTACGGACCGCTGGGCGTAGAACTCAAGCGAAACGTCAAGAACGCTTGGTGGCAAGACATGTGCGCCGGGCATAACGAGCTTATTCAGCTTGATGGTGCTCCTTCGACTTTCGAAATGGTCGGCTTGGACTGTACGATCCTGATGCATCCACAAGTTTGGAAATGCTCGGGCCACTATGATTTATTTCATGATTTCATGGTCGACTGCCGCGAATCGAAAAAACGATACCGGTTCGATCAAGTTCGCGGTCGATGGGTCTCCGCAAAATCTCAGAAAATCTTTGTGACCACCATGGTCGAAGCCGATAGCGAAGTCGAAGAAACACAACGCAAAGCACAGAAATTCTTTAATTTGCGAGCCAAAGATGTAGATCAGCTTGTCTGGGAATCGGGCTTTGTTTCGCTCGACAAACTGACTCCCGAAGAGCACGCTGTCACACTTGCTCCTGATGCGAACGCGCTCGGGACATTCACCGCACCACGTGAATTCAATTTGATGTTCAAGACCTACGTTGGTGCGCTCAGTGGCGAAGAAGGTGCCGCGTTTTTGCGACCAGAGACCGCTCAAGGAATCTTCGTGAACTTCAAGAACGTGCTCGACAGTACCCGCGTGAAGATTCCATTCGGTGTAGCTCAAATCGGTAAAAGCTTCCGAAATGAAATTACTCCTCGCAATTTTACATTCCGTTCGCGCGAGTTCGAGCAGATGGAGATCGAGTTTTTCTGCAATCCAACTGAATCGCCTGGCTGGTACACCTATTGGCGAAACCGACGCATGCAATGGTACCGCGACCTAGGACTGTCCGACAATCGCCTTCGATTGCGCGAGCATCATGCGGACGAACTCAGTCACTACTCGTGCGGCACAGCTGATATCGAATACGCCTTTCCGTTTCTCGCTGAAGGTGAATACGGCGAATTGGAAGGGATCGCTCATCGCGGTGACTTTGATTTGCGAAGCCATATGGAAGGCAAGCTGGATCCGAAGAAGCGACCGCTAGAGCTGGAACGAACCGAAGACGGCCAACCCAAGCATCGTGGCAGCGGTCGAGATCTTACGTATCGCGACGACCTTACAAATGAACGTTACACGCCTCATGTGATCGAACCATCGGCTGGCGCGGATCGAGCCATGCTCGCGTTCTTGTGCGAAGCCTACACGGAAGATGAAGCACCTGATGAAGATGGAAAGATGCAGACACGAGTCGTCATGCGGCTCCATCCACGCATCGCTCCAATCAAAGCAGCCGTGTTTCCGCTTGTGAAAAAAGACGGAATGCCGGAGCTCGCTCAGAAGATCTATGGTGACCTCAAGAAGCATATGAACGTCTTCTATGATGAGAAAGGTGCTGTCGGACGAAGATACCGCCGTCAAGACGAAGCGGGTACGCCCTACTGCATCACAGTCGATGGGCAATCGCTGGTCGATGGCACAGTAACCGTCCGCGACCGTGATACGCTTGTCCAAACGCGAATCGCCGTAAACGAACTAACTCAAGAGATTAAGACCCGAATCGGTTCTTAATGGCATTGATACTAGCTTGGCTGCTTGCTTAATGTCCCAAACATACAAAGTCAGGGAGCGCTGGCGTTAACAAAATTTGGTCGCAACATTTTGTGCGATGTAGTTTCACTTTTAAACGGAGTCTTGGTGGAGCCATGAGTAAACGCTTGTTATATCTGGTCATTGCCGCAGGTGTTCTAGCCATAACCGCTCCCTCGTGGACGATAAGCCAACAGCCCGCAAACATGCAAAACGCCTGGCTTCCAAGCATCCCGGCGGGCTCTTCAAGCTCCAACGAGGCAATGATCGTCACCAGCAACCGCACGCTTAACGGCAATACGCAGATGGTAATCGTCGACACGCAACGCAAGGCGATGGCTGTCTACGAGATCGCAACTGACTCGGGGGCGATCCAGCTAAAAAGTGTCCGAAACGTGACAGCGGACTTTCTTTTAGACGAATTCAACGGTACTGATCCAACACCAGAAAAAGTACGCGGAATCTTAACGAATCCATAAGGGCCTTTAAGCTTCAAGATACTGTATTGCAATGATCCGCATTTTACATGTGGATTATTTCACACAGCTTATGCACCGCTTCTTTAGTAGCCGGTAACTTCGTCTAGCTTTCCGCCGTGCCTTACTTTCGGCCCGACCACTTCGGAAACCAATCCGACTCGTTTCATCAAATTGATCGCCCACCAAGATGGATCGAATTCGAACCAGCGATGTCCATGCATGGCACTCTTCTGGTCCGCATGGTGATTGTTGTGCCAGCCTTCGCCAAAAGTCAGGTAAGCAACCCACCAAGTGTTGCGACTGTTGTCCTTGGTCTCATAGTTTCGATAGCCCCACATATGGCATGCTGAATTGACAGCCCAGGTCACGTGGAGTGTAAAGATGGTTCGAACGATCACCGCCCACACAAACCAAGAGGCCGCAAGCTGAGTTGCACCAGCCAACGTGCCGAACCAAAGTGCTCCGGTGATAGCCCCGGCAACCGTAATCACCAACGCATGTGCCAAATAGACCCACAACCACATGTATTTACGTTCCATGTTGAGATAAAACGGGTCCCGAAGCATATCTCGGACGTAGCGCTCAAAATGAATTACACCGTCATGGCGACGATCGATGAATAACAACCAGCCAACATGCCCCCAAAGAAAATCGACTAGTGGAGAATGAGGATCCGGTTGATGGTCGCTGTGTTGGTGATGCATGCGGTGAACTGCGACCCATCTCGCAGGGGAATCTTGAAGTGTACAAATTCCGCAAATTGCCATCGAATGCTCGAGCCACTTCGGACAAACAAATCCTCGGTGAGTCAATAACCGATGGTAGCCAATCGAAACGCCGAAACCGTCAAAAATCGTGTGGGCAACAATCGCGAGAATTAGCCCGCTGGTCGAGTAGAAGTATGGGAAAAAAGCAAGTAATCCCAGTAAATGCACGATTCCCAGGGAGATCGCATACGGCCAATATACTCGCAATGGCTTCGTCTCTTCAGGGTGATCCAACCGTAGGCTGGTCAGATTGTCGATTCCGTGAGTCGGCTCTGAAACGGCTGACGTGGAACCTGGATTCGCCGGTTGTGGAGTTTCGGCGGACGGGGACGACTGGAGTTGCATAGACGACATGTTGCCATTGTTCCTTCAAATAAAACGATCTCCAAAACAAACTTTGGAAACCTCAAAACTGCTTTCGATCCTTCGAATCCATCACAAATCCCGGTGTTAACTAGAACAGCGAGGATAGAGCTATTGTAAACCGGCTAGCCAGATTTTCCATAACTTGAGTATCTCACGATTGATTAGTCTGAATCTATAGCAAACGATGCAGATTGTTCAATGCGAAGGGCCGTTTTCTGCCGGGAAACTCGTTACGCGACCGCAGTTTGGTGGCTAAAATCGACCGGCATCACATAATTCATCGCTAAATCTACTCGAACGTTCTGGCATCGAGACACCTGAAATTGACGAGGCTCCTCGCGCGTTAGGCACAGTCCGAGAAAATGTGTGTCGCCTAAGAAGCGGTAGGGACTCACCACCCTTCTTGAGACTGCCCCCCTGGCATCGCAATAGTCGAACACGATCACCAAGTCGTCCGACTGCTGCATGACCCGAGAAAGAAGCGATTTGAGGTTGGACATTTCTGATTTTCCAGAGTTTGAAAGAAGAACTTGCCCGAGCGACATGCTCGACATGAGAATAATCGGATACGCTCGGACACGTTTGGTCACGGGAATGGATTTTTTCGCAGAGAAGGAATTTCCAGTGCTTAGTCGTACTTGAATCTACTGGTAGCCGAGTTCGTAAAAATTCGAAAGCCACCGAAAAACCAACCTTCGCTACCATGGGCAGATGTCTTACGACATCTGCTACGTGCATAACACTTGCTTTTCTGCTTACCATACGACTAAGGGAAAAAGTCGTGCGAGCAACAAACACTCCCTTTACTATCCGAGGCTCAATTCGGTTAAAATCTGGTTAGGAGTATGCCCTGAAAGCCAAGTCACAAATAAAACCTTCACGAGAACCATAAAAATGCCCAGTTCGGACCGCCCCAAGATGATTGTCCTTCGCGCTTGGCCAAAGATGATTTTTCTTTGGCCCACGACTTTGCTTTCAGCGATGGCAACAATCGCGATGATGACTTCGCCTGAATCACTGAACTTGATCGGCGGAATTTTTGTCGTTGGTGTCGCTTTGAACCTCGTCGTCCTGACCTTTGACTTCCCAAGATCGACCTCGCTCTTGGTAAGCGTGATTACGGTCTCTGTCGTTCTAGCTTTGGTGCTCCTAAATCAACAATTCGGGTTCATCGGCTCGCTTCAGCAGTGGGTGGCAAGCCTGCAAATCAACGCGTCGCGTGACTTCTATCTCACAATTTTTATCGTCTTGTTCGTATTGCTTATAGGAATGGCAATTTCAACTCGATTTGACTATTGGGAACTGTCATCAAACGAGTTGATCCATCATTCAGGATTACTTGGCGATGTGGAGCGATTCTCGACAGCAGGACTCAAGCTGAACACTGAAATCAATGACATATTCGAATACATCTTGGCCGGATCCGGTCGGATCATCATGAATATCCCCGGAAGCCCGAGACCAGTTATTCTCAACAATGTTCTTCGCATCGCTTATCTACTGAAAGCCACCGACGCAATGCTTTCAACGAGAGTTGTAGAAGTTGCGGATACACGAAGTGCTAACGCACCACTCATCGAAGAGTAAAACAAACTGACAGTAGACCGAGCTTCCAACTTAGGGTTTTCTAATCGTTCGTACTCAATGAAATGATACTCTTGCTCGTACTCGACCGCGAACGGAGCACGAGCACGAGTACCGGCTTACACCTGAGTACGAGTACGAAAATGCAGAAACATTTAAGTCCCGAGCGTGACAATTTTCTTGACACAAGGCTTTCACTTTGAATATCGCAAACGAGACAGCCAAGCGAATCATCACTAACGTCGAAAAGGCGATTGTCGGGAAACGCAAGCAACTGGTTCTTTCGATCGTTGCTTGGTTTTCCAATGGGCATATCTTGCTTGAAGATGTCCCAGGCGTTGCCAAAACAATGCTCGCTCGAGCACTTGCAAAAAGTGTTGGCTGTAACTTCAAGCGAATTCAATGCACGCCGGACCTGCTTCCAACAGATGTTACGGGCGCCTCGATCTTCAATCAGAAGACCAACGAGTTTGAGTTTCGTGCGGGACCGATTTTTTGCAATCTACTGCTTGCCGATGAAATCAATCGTACAACACCACGAACCCAGGCAGCTCTTCTGGAAGCAATGGCCGAAGCGCGAGTCACCGTCGATGGTGTAACGCGTGACCTTCCCCCCCCCTTCCTTGTCATCGCGACGCAAAACCCGGTCGATCATGAAGGAACATTCCCACTTCCAGAAGCACAGCTCGATCGGTTCCTGATGCGATTTTCGCTCGGCTATCCAACCATGGAAGATGAACTTCGCATGCTTCAAATGCTTGAAAAGCAGAATCCGCTGGATGCCCTTCAAGCAGTGGTTTCCTCGGCGGATCTAGTTGCTTGTCAAGAAGCCATCAAAGGCATCTTTGTTGATCCCAAGGTTCGTCAATATATTTTGCAAATCGTTCACGCAACACGAGCTCACGAGGATCTCGCTTTGGGAGCAAGCCCGCGAGCAAGCATCGCTTTGTTTCGAAGCTCGCAAGCCATGGCTGCTGTTCGAGGGCGTGAGTACGTACAGCCGGACGATATCAAGAAGATCGTAGGACCAGTCATGTCGCATAGGGTCATACTAAAACCAGAGAGTCGACTCCGACGAATGACTGCAGAAAAAATCATCGACGAAATTGTTGCCGACATCGCGATCCCTACAATCACACAAGCGTCTGTGCTCGATGAGTAACTTCCATAGTTCCATCGTATTGAGCAACTCCTTTGGAGTGCTGGGACTCGTCACAGCTTTCGGGGAAGCGATTTAATGATAGGGAAGTTTTCTTCGTCACAAAATTTACTGCGAATGGAAAGCTGACCGATGAATCCTCAAGCGGCCACCAGTCGACGCACTCCAAAGGAGTTTTAACCCATGCGATACATCGCCGGGATCGCTTTTTTTCTTTTCGTCGGCTTGGTAACAGGAGCGACTCTTCTGGCGTATTCTGCAATCGCGATGGTAGCAGTCTTTGCAATCAGCCACTTCCTCACCAAGAGATGGTCTGAATCAATCTCGGTTCGTCGACAATTGCTAACGCATGAAATTGAAGTAGGACAGCGACTTCAAGTCGGTATCGCAATCAGCAACACCAGCGGATGGTATATCCCTTGGATTGTCATCGAAGACGTACTGTCTCTGCGATCGATACGACTCCCTCCAAAGGCCCTTGAGTTGGATGGGAGCACGATTCGTTTAATAATGCTTGCACCGATGAAGCAACGGTTGCTGACTTACGGCATTAGAGCCCTTCGACGAGGCTACTATCAAATAGGACCTACCATTGTCGAATCGGGTGACTTGTTAGGTTTGCATCGTCGCTATCGCGTTGCGACTGCCCCTCACTTTTTGCTTGTCCTTCCGAAGCTTATTCCACTCGCCGGCTACGACGTGAGTTCGAAGCGCCCCATCGGTGAAATTCAAGTCTCCTATCGAACCATGGAGGATCCAACGCTCCTGTCGAGCATTCGCGAGTACCAAATTGGCGACTCCATGAATCGTGTCCACTGGCACGCGACTGCCCGGACTGGCAAGCTTCACAGCAAAGTCTTTCAACCGACAAGTGTTGCCGGTGCAATGATCGTTCTCGACATGCATCGCAAAAGCAATCCTGATCATCACGAGCCAAATAGAACCGATTTAGCAGTCACCGCTGCGGCAAGCATCGCACACACGCTCTATCTGATGAAGCAACAATTCGGGCTCGCCACCAATGGTCGCGATGCCGCCGATCGCATACGCACCGAGGGATGGGAAACAGATTTTCGATCTCGGGATGCAGTATTAAAAACAACGCAAGAAGAACAAATCAACGCGCGCTTGCGACCAATTGTGCTGCCATGCAATCGCGGGCCACAACAATTTCATGAAATGCATCGGATGTTAGCACGACTGGAACGAACCGATGGGCTGGAGTTATCAGAACTCCTGTTTGAAACCCAAAGCCGGTTACCACGCGACGCTTCGATCATCGTGATTGTTCAGCAAGTCGACGACGAAACTTCTTTAGCTTTGGGAATGTTAGCCCGACAAGGCTACGCTGTTTCAGCGATCGTAAATCAATACGACGAAGACGCCGTCCATCATGCGACTGCAAAGCTAATTTCCCAGCGCATCCCCGTGTTCCATCTTCATGACGAGTCATCGATTCCCGACCTCTGCCAAAAAATGCTACTGAAGTATTGAGCCTCTTTCATATGATTCAAATTCCGCAGAATCGATTGCGATTTCACATCATACGACACGACTCAGTACAATCTTTGACAGTGGGAGAATCCTCTTAAAGGGAGTCAGCAGAATGAAAATCCTCGAAAATCAAGAGACTAAGCCGTTCGCTTCAGTCGAGCAAATCCACAGGCGATTGAAATCAAATTGGGTTGATGCTGTACTCATGGGTTTTTCTCCGATGCTCATTATCGGAATGATTTGCTGCCTTGTTTTCTTTCTTGTAACAGTGCTTTACTCAGGCAACTTTACGATTCGGTTGATGTATATCTTCGGGCTCTTTACGTTTGCAAGTGTCTTTACCGCGCGAATTGCTATCGAGCAAAGTCGCTCAATTGCGACAGCCTACGCCGCGATTTTGGGTTTCGCAACATTCTGCGTCACCTTACGATTCGTTCAATTCTCTGGCGCTCTTGCACCATTCTCGATTCCCGCAACGATTGTGTTTCTAGCCCTTATTGCATTTCTAGCCGACCGAATCACCCACGACTGCACGTTGATCGATGAATCGTCGGACGGAGCAAGCGAAGGCCTCCTTCAAACTCTCGGCATGGTTCCAAGTAATGTGCGCGCAAAGGATCGCGAACAACGTCCTACTGACCAAATGCTTGCAACAGCTGGCCCCGAGCGGGGCTCCCAAGATGGCACCGCGGTCGCAACGAAGGCGAAAGTCGCTAAGAAGAAGCATAATCCTGGAGTTTGGGTTTTGTATTTTGCTTTTTTAGCCGTACCGCTTTTTGGACTGGGGCAAATCATGATCCCGTCTTGGGATCGTGTTCGGAATCAACTCGCATTTGTATTCTTGGTTGGTTACTGGTACTGCACGTTAAGCTTACTGGTAGTAACAAGTTTGCTTAGCCTGCGACGCTACCTTCGGCGTCGACAAATCGAGATGCCATTGGGTATCACTGCGGTGTGGTTTCTTTCTGGCATTTTCGGCATAGTCGGAATCTTAGGGGTTCTTAGTTTCATCTCGCTCCCCTCGGGGAATACAGGACTCCTTAGTCTGCCATTCACGATAACAACGCCGGAAGGAATGAAAGCAAGCCCAAACGGATGGGGACCAGAAGGTGTATTGACTGAGAAACCAAACGGAAATGCGAACCAACCTGACCCAGCGGGAAAAACCGCTAAACCAGAAAAACAAAACGCTGCACCGAAGCGCAAATCATCCGACAACTCAACTAGCAGTGCAGATTCTAAAAACGATTCGGCGGATGCTAACGAAAACCAAGCAAGGAATATAGATTCTAAAGATGGATCTCCACGCGAGTCTGGTTCTCAATCGGATAAGAATCAGTCAAACAACGAAAGCAAAAGTGATTCCGCTAAGCAGAATGCCGACAAAGACCAGAGCGCGGAATCCCCCCCTGCGAGCCCCGAAAAGACAAGCGATAACGATCGTAACAACAAGAACGAGAGGCCCCCGAGCCAGCAGCAAGAACCCCAACCGCAACAAGGCAAAGCCAACCAATCGGAACCTGAGTCAAAACCTAAACAGATTCCTGAAAAGGCTCCTGAGAAAAGTGCTGAGCAACCTTCTAAACAACCTGATAATCAAGAAGTTAATAAAACCGCTGAAAGAAACGCTGAGCAACCCAAGGACGTGCAAGCACAGAAGCCAAATGAGGAGCCCGCATCAAAACCCGACGCTCGCCAACAATCAGATACTCCAAGTTCTTGGTCGATCGCACTTACAGGTGGAATCTCCGAGCTGTTGCGTTGGCTTTTGATGGTGGCGTTGGCGATCTTTCTTCTCTATTGTGCTATCCGATACCGCGCAGACTTAGCTAACGCGTGGCGACAGTTGCTTGAATCCTTATCCGGTTTTTTCAACATCCGACGACCGACGCTTCCAGAGTCATTCGAAGATGCCAAACTCAATCAATTAGCAATACAAGCTCGCAAGAACTCATTCAATGATTTTGCTGATCCGTTTCAGCAAAACCAGTCGCAATGGACTCCACCTAAGATCGTCAGTCATACGTTCCAAGCGATTGAAGCTTGGGGAAGCGAACGAAACCTTCCACGCACTTCAAACGAAACTGCCGAGGAGTACCTGACGAGACTTGCGACACGTTACCCAATTCAATCTGAATCATTTCAGCGTTTGACGGGGTTGTATAACCGACTCGCCTATGCGGCTAAGTCAGTCGATTCGTCTGAATCGAATAAGCTTGCAAGTTTATGGAGTTGGTTGCGAAAAACGACCAGTCAGTAGTATTCAACGATTACGCCTTCGATCTAACTATCGAATGCATGGCCGAGATGAAATGGTCGACTTCTTCTATCGTATTGTAGAAGTAGAAAGAAGCGCGACACGACGCACCGAGCCCCAGTCGGTGGTGGAGTGGCATTGCACAATGATGCCCAACCCGAATCGCGATCCCTTGGTTGTCCAGAAGGTGAGCTACCTGTTGCGAGTCCACACCATCGACGACGAATGTTAACACGCCTGTCTTATCATTAAGTCCAGGCCCAAAGGTTCGCACACCAGGCATGGCGGATATACCATGCATCGCTCGATCACACAGCAGTCGCTCTTGCTGCAAAATTGCTTCAGGACCAAGTGCGAGTAGATAATCCACGGCTGGTTTTAACCCGATCGATTCGACAATGGCCGCAGTTCCTGCTTCAAATCGATGCGGTATACCTGCTTGAGTGAAACCCTCAGTAGTAACACTCTGGATCATATTCCCGCCACCAAGAAAGGCAGGCATTAACTCTAAAAGCTTTCGATTTCCATACAAAACCCCAATGCCCGTTGGACCTAGCATTTTGTGTCCGCTGAAGACTAAAAAATCAGCGTCCATTGCTTGAACATTTACATCACCATGAGGAATCGCTTGGGCTGCATCCACGAGCACAACGGCTCCAACATGATGAGCGAGATCGGTGATCTTTCTGATCGGATTGATTGTTCCTAAAACGTTGGAGACAGCAGTGATGGCGACTATCTTTGTTCGAGGCCCCAAAGCATTCTCGAAAGCCACCAGATCAAGATGGAAATCATCTGTAATTGGAACCCAACGGATGACCGCGCCCGTTCTTGAAGCTAGCTGCTGCCATGGAACGATGTTCGAGTGATGTTCCATTTCGGTGAGAAGGATTTCATCGCCAGCTTGAAGAAATGCATCGCCCCATGCCCGGGCAACGAGATTGATTGAAGCAGTCGTGCCCGAAGTAAAAACAATCTCATCTTTTGAAGCTGCGTTAATAAAATCTGCGATCGACTGTCTCGACTCTTCCATCGCCGTCGTGGTTTCGGCAGCTAATGCGTGACCGGATCGATGAACATTACTGAAATGTTGTTCATAAGCTTCGTCCATTGCTTTCATGACAGAAGCCGGACGCTGCGAGGTGGCTGCGTTATCGAGATAGATTAAAGGTTTCCCGTTTGGTAACACTCGCGACAAAATCGGAAAATCGGATCGGCATGCCGCGATCGACTTCGTTGGAACGGGTCGCACGAAGTCGTTCGTTTGTATCTCTCCGCTTGGATGTTCGACTGCCTGAGTTGCCTGGGCAATGGAAATCACCTTTTGTACCATTGAGAACAAACCGTTGCTCCGAAGTGGTGAGACAAAGGTTTTGAGCTGAAGATCGTCAAAAAGTTCCAATATCGGAAAATCGATTATCTGCTGCGGGCTCTTATAAGAAAACGCACCGACAAGGATAGCAACCAAGCCTTTGACCATTGGGGCATCGCTGGTGGCAGAAAAAACTAGCTGCTCATGGAAATTCGACGAGGTCAACCAAACCATGCTTTGGCAACCAAGAACGCGATTGACTTCCGTTTTCGCTGCGTCATCAAAAGGCGCAAGCGTGTCCCCAAGCTCAATTAGATATCCGACTCGCTCTTCAGCGGTCTCCAAGTCAGCCATTTCTTCGCGAATCTCATCGACGCTGACCGGGTGTATGGAACTGCTCACCGTTTAGAAAATCCCTAATTGATCACGTGCATCTTCAGTCATACAGTCTGGAGTCCAAGGTGGATCCATAACGACTTTAATATCAACCTTTGCAACCCCTTCAATCGCTTCAACAACTTGTCTCGAGTTGGCCACTAGCTGAGGACCTGCCGGACACATAGGGCTGGTCATGGTCATCTCGATCTTCACGTCACACTTGTTAATAGCCGTGGCTTCGACAGGTGCTGCCGGTTGATTGTCCGAAGATTCACCGGCTAGCTCAGCGGCAGAGGTTTCTGCAACAGGAGTGTCTGCGGCTGCCGGTTGAATATCTACAACGTAGATTAAACCGAGATCGACGATGTTTACAAACAATTCGGGATCAATCACCTTTTTGAGTTCATCTCGAACTAGATCTTCTGTAACTGGCATAGCGTATGGACCTCAACCACAAAGGAGTCACTGACAATGAATAATGTTAACTTGCTAATCGGACGAGAACGTCATCGCCATCGATTTTGATTTCATGACTTCCGGTCGGTTCGGTCGCTGGCATTGTTACGGCATCGCCGGTTCTTACATCAAACTTCGCACCGTGTCTTGGGCAAACCAGACAATGATCAATGTACTCGCCATCCCCGAGTGTACCACCGTCATGTGTACAAACATCGTCCACACAGAATACTCCATCTTCGCATTTAACGATAACGATAAAGCGATCATCGACTTCGAAAGTAGCGGGAACATTGAGCATCAATTTTTCAAATTTCACTACGAAGACAAATTCGTTATTGGATGCACTCGAGGCATTATTCATGGGTAAATAGATTTCTTATCGTTTAACTTAGCGGCGGCTTAAAGAACTTCGACATTTTACGCGATTATGGTTTTAATCGAGGATGATCGTAGGCAAGCGGTGGATGTCAGTTTACCAAGATGGCTATGCTTCCAGCCTGTGTGGTAATGTGATCATAGGCTGGAAGCCTATGCCACTGGTAGTTTTCATTCTGCCTCTCGCCTTGATCGTGCATGATTCTAATCGTATTGGCGAACTTGGCGGGCGATTGCCGAGCCAAGTGCTTTCCGAACGCTTTCGATGGTGATTCGGTCAAAGATTTGCTGGAAGAAACCAGTCACAATCATTCGGACTGCTTCATGGCGAGTGAAACCTCGGGATTGAGCGTAGAAAATCAATTCCTCGTCAACTTTTCCGGAAGTGCTTCCGTGAGTGCAACGAACATCGTCGGCCTTAATCTCCAAACCAGGAATGGAGTCAGCACGTGCCAGATCGCTCAACATCAGATTATCGTTACGTTGGTAACCGTCGGTCTTCATCGCGCCTGGAGCGACTTTTATCATTCCTCGCCAGACGGTTCTCGAACTGTCTTGAAGGGCGGCCTTATATAGAAAGTCGCTTCGGCAATGTGGAGCAAGATGGTACTGAATCGTGTTGAAAGTCATCTGCTGCTTGCCACTCGTAAACATCGTGCCGTTGACTTGACTGGTAGCACCAGCACCTACGAGTGACACTTGTTGATTGACTTGTGAGAACCGCGCACCCATGGCAGCGATTGTCCATTGTAGTGTGGCATCGCGATCGACGGTCGCTCGCTGATGCGAGAAGTGCCAAACACGGTCTCCCCACTCTTGGAGTTTGACAAATCGTAGACGAGCACCTGGTTTCACGATCAGTTCTAAACCACCGCAGTGGAATCCACTTGAAGTTTTGGTCACACTCGAGCATTCGTAGAGAACAGTCGCCTGCGCGCCTTCTTCAAGCACTACGAGCAGGTGACTAACGTCGCAACCGCCATCAGACATTCCCGCGAAGACGTGAAGCGGTTTAGTGACAGTCGTATTTTTGGGGACATAAAGGAAACCACCTGACGACCAAGCAGCAGCCTCCAGCGAAGCGAACCTGTCGAGTGTCGAATCGATTGTCGAGAACAAATACTTTTGAACCAGCTCGCTATGATTTACGGAAGCCGATTCGAGCGACTCAAAAATAACTCCCTGATTCGCGATCTCCTGGTCAAGAGATGCATGCAATAGCCGACCGTCGAATCCGACTATCCTTCCTCCAACATCAACATCTTCCAGCAAGCGGATAGGGCAACCATGTTCCGATACTGGCTTGAAGTCAACTGGATTCTCTAGAACCGTATATTTATCCAGGTGGAATCCTCGCAAGTCCGATCTCATCCAATCTTCGGATTTACGACTTGGCCAATCCATCAACTCAAATTGCTGCCATGCGGCTTTACGCTGTTCGATCAACCACTTCGGCTCGACGCGTCGATCGAGAAATGATTTGAATTGGTTTGGTTCGAGAGCAGTTGGTTTTTTGATGACGGCTGACATAGGAAAATAAAAGACAGAATATCGAGTGTTGATTTGACTGATGAGGTTACGGGGTTCGCTGTCGTTGGACGATCAAGTGCGAGATTATCGCCAAACATCCTTTAGCCAACGGATCCGGTCATTTGCAGTTGGATCAGTCGATTCATCTCGACCGCGTACTCCATCGGAAGCTCTTTTACGAGTGGCTCGATAAATCCATTCACAATCATGGTCCCCGCCTCAGCTTCCGAAAGGCCTCGGCTCATCAAGTAGAAGAGTTGCTCTTCACCGATACGAGACACGCTGGCTTCGTGACCTACGGACACATCTTGATCAAGAATCTCAATGTACGGGTAGGTGTCACTGCGAGATTGCGGGTCCAGGATCAACGCGTCACAAACGACGTTGCACTTGGACTTGGCGGCGTTTTTCTCAACGCGAACCAGACCTCGATAACTGCTTCGCCCGCCACCTTTGGAAATCGACTTGCTAATGATTTGGCCGGTGGTGTGAGGTGCCGCGTGGACCAGTTTCGCGCCCGCATCTTGGTGCTGACCAGCAGAAGCAAAAGCGATCGAAAGTATCTCACCGCGAGCACCGGGCTCCATCATGTAAACTGCGGGGTACTTCATGGTAAGCTTGCTTCCAAGATTCCCATCAACCCACTCCATGGTCGCATCGCCGTAAGCGACAGCACGTTTGGTAACGAGGTTGTAGATGTTGTTCGCCCAGTTTTGAATGGTCGTGTATCGGCATCGGCTGCCTCGTTTGCAAACAACTTCGACGACAGCTGAATGCAACGACTCGGATGAGTACATCGGTGCTGTGCAACCTTCGACATAGTGAACCGAAGCGCCTTCGTCGACGATGATCAAGGTTCGCTCGAACTGTCCCATGTTCTCGGCATTAATGCGGAAGTACGCCTGCAGCGGGAAGTCGATCTTGACCCCTTTGGGTACATAGATGAACGAGCCACCTGACCAAACAGCCGAATTCAGAGCCGCAAACTTATTATCGGTTGATGGAATGACTTTACCGAAGTACTCACGGAGCAAGTCCGAGTGCTCGCGAACAGCCGTGTCGGTATCTGTAAAAACCACGCCCTGTTTAGTGAGATCTTCTTTTAAAGAACCATAAACGACTTCGCTCTCGAACTGAGCCTTCACACCCGAAAGAAACTTCTTCTCCGCTTCAGGGATGCCTAGCTTGTCAAAAGTGTCCTTAATTTCTTGAGGAACTTCATCCCAAGTCTTCCCTTGCTTGCTGGTCGGTTTCAGGTAGTAAAAGATATCTTGGAAATCTAAATCGATCGCACCGCCCCATTTTGGCATGGGCTTTGAATTAAAGATATCTAAAGCTTGCAAGCGATAGTCTCGCATCCAAGTAGGTTCATTTTTGATCTCGGAAATTTGGTTAACGATTTCCTTATCGATACCTTTACGAGCTTTGAAGAACGCTTTACTTTCGGTTCGAAAGTCGTACTTGTTGATTTCACCAACAGCTTCGTTACCGGCAATATCGGTTGACATATTTTTATCGTTTTCTAGAAACAGGTTTTGCAATTTTCAGTCTTGGTTTGAAAGTTATGACTTTCGCTGTAGTCAATGCTAAATCGTATTACACGATCATCGCTGGTTCTTCTTTTGAATTGAGTTCTTGATTGGCGGCATCGGCTTCTGGGTAAGCCTTTCGAATGCGATCGTAACCGTGGTCATGAAGTTCGCGAGCCAGTTCGATTCCGCCCGTTTCAACAATTCGACCGCCAAGCATGACGTGTGTGTAGTCTGGTGGATTGTGTTCGAGCAATTTGTCGTGGTGAGTGATGATCAAAAGGCCCATTTTCTCGCGACCAATTTCAGCGATCGATGTGCTTGCAAGCCGTACTGCATCAGCATCCAGCCCGCTATCTGTTTCATCCAGAACAGCAAACTTTGGCGATAGCATTGCCATCGTTAAAATCTCAGCTCGCTTCATTTCTCCACCCGAAAAGCCATCGTTGACGTAACGCCTAGCGAATTCGGAGTCCATCTTCAGTTGCTCCATCTTCGACTTAAGTTCTTTTCGGAACTCACGCATTGGAATCAATTCTTCGCCTTCTTTTCGATCTGGTCGGCGAACGTTTGTTGCAGCATGACGAAGGAAATCTGCCATCTTCACGCCAGGCACCGCGACTGGTCGTTGGAATGCCATGAACAAACCCATTCGTGAACGCTCATCAGCTTCCATCTCGGTGATGTCTTGGCCGTCGAGAGTGATTGAACCTTCGGTCACTGTGTAGCTCGGATGTCCCATGATCGCCAATCCAAGCGTGCTTTTGCCTGAGCCATTTGGTCCCATTAGAGCGTGCGTCTGGCCGTGGTGCATCTCAAGGTTGACGCCTCTGAGAATTACTTTGCCTTCGATTGCGACGTGTAGGTTTTCGATTTTTAGGATGTGGGACATTTGAATCTTAGTAGTTGAACTTTTACGGATAAAACTTGAACGATACGGGATAAATCAGATTGAACTGTTCAGTTTGCTACGAGAGCGGCAGTTGCTGGGCGAAATTGGCATGAGTCATGACCGTCTAAACGGCAGCAAGACAACTCCATCGGTGCTCCGACGGCTTCGCTGAAGACCGCCTGCTCCAGCTCGCAGGCACTCCTGCGATTCACCGCTGCCAGGTCTGGGAACGGACAAGCGTGTACCGTTATGACCGGCAAATGCATTGCGGACCCGGACGATCGGTTGTTAAATTGTGCTGGGATTTTTCTTTGAGTCAGCAATTTCGCCATAGCATCCATTCGGTCCGAGGTTGAACTTACGGGAAGCAGCAGTGCGTACGCTTGTCCCATCCGTTTTGCAATCCCGCCTAGAAGTTGCTTTCGAAACTCCTCATTGGGAATCGACTCAATCTCAGACCAGATCGCGCTGGCGAGATCCGCGTAGGTAACTCCGACATGACGCCAGCCAGCGTCCGTCAAGTGATATTGGTAAACCGGACGGCCTCGACCTACAGAAACTTTCTTTCTTTCAATCAATTGCAGGGATTCCAGCCGATCAAGTCGAATCCGGACAGCAGTTTGGGTGACTTCGAGCAGCTCAAGAAACTCAGTGACTGTCAAACCAGGTCTTCGACGGAGCAGGTCTAGAACCACCTGATCTACGGGGCGAAGAGCGTCGCCACCTGACGTTTGCACACTAACGGAGTCAGCTGCGATTGTGTCTTCGACTGCTTCCTTTTGAGTGATTGTCATTCGGTGAAACTAAAAAGAGGTTGCAAATCGCCTAGATTTGTATGACTTTCGTGTATCTAAATATTACTCAGATCATAGCGATTGGGTTGATTTTTGACAAGTGGCGTTGTTTTAATTCGACAAAAGGGATCGACTGGCCCATTGAACTCGCTCAACGCTTGCGTTCATAAGCGTGTCAAAACCGGAAAATCGCGAACAATCGCTACACGCAGAGAACTTTCGGTAAACAACTGCGGCTTCACCACCATGTGGCCCATTTCCGTGACTTAGGGTTCGAAGGAAATGAGTTGGGAAAGCTCAGTTGAGAAACAATTTTTTGGCTTAGAAGCTTTCAGAATAAGACGGCTCAAAGGCCTCATCCTTTTGTCTTTTATATCAAGAATTGCGATGATTAATACTACTCTAACTAGCCTGAGAATGACTCGAAAACTATCGGCCATCGTCATTAGTTTCTGGCTACTTTCCGTTGATTCGTCATTGGCGATTGCTCAAAACGGGAAAGCCGGGACTGCCGCCTCTCCGTGGAGCGACCGAGCACTCGACGGAGTCTTGCAACCGTATCAAGACATCGAAGTTGCCACGGTGGAAACGGGTATTATCGAAAAGATGCTGGTTCGACCAGGCGACTTTGTAAATGCCGGCCAGCCGCTTGCTGTCCTGCACTCCGAGACAGTCGAAGCCCAACTCCGGATGAAAGAGACCGAGGCCGCGCGTACCGGAAAAATCAAGCAAGCCCGAGCTGAATTTGCGCTTCAGAAAACAAAGTTCGACAAAATCACGAAGCTATTCGCCGAAGGAAAAATCAGCAACGCGGAACTCGATCGGACTCAATCTGAAATGATTATCAGTCAGGGGCGACTGGAGTCCGAGGAAGACATCGCGGTCGTGCTTGAAGCCGACCTAGATCGATATCGCAAGATGCTTGCTGATCGAACGATTGTCGCACCAATCGACGGAATCGTTACAGATGTTCAGAAGCAGATTGGCGAATTTGTCGCAGCAAGTGCACCGGTCCTTCTAAGGCTCGTCGATGTTTCCAAATTGCGAGCGACATTCTCGGTCCAAGAGAGCGAACTTCCAACAATTACTCGAGGCGGTGCCATGCGAGTTCAACTTTCAAACGGCCATAGCGTCGAAGGTACGGTTGAATATGTTCCGCCAGTCGCAGATCCAGAAACTGGATGGTTCATGATCAGTGTGGTCATCGAAAATTCCGACACTAAGATCGTCGGATCACGATGCCAACGTTTGCCATAATCGAAGCGGAAGGCATCCTGCAACCCGCAGAATAGCTACTCTTTAACAAGTTCAAAACGTATTCGGCTATGACACAAAACACCTTACCAAACTCCGGTGCTTCCATTTGTTCAGGGCACACGATTGAGAGTGTCGAAGCGAATGCTAACAGTAGCAACATGCCGCCCAGCAATGGGTTGGCTGAAACTGGGATTTCCGCTGAAGCTGTCGAGGGACAGATTCAGCCGAAGAATCCAAGCTGGCGAGCTCCGTCGTCGATTGAATTGATGGACCCAGCATTTGCTTTAAAGCTTGCCGAAAAATGGGAAGAAAGACTTGGGTGTGGTGTTTGGTTTGTAAGGCGAACGCGTCGTGGAAAGATCGTCGATTCGATCGCAAGCCGCACCGCGCGAGAGCTGATGCTCACCCCCGAGGCGATATCCTCCATTGCGAGCGACTCATCGCAAAGCGAGATGCCAATCGGACTTAATTGCGATGCGCGACTTCCGCTTTCTCCCAGCGCTATTTTGAACCGGATCGCTTTGACTCATCCGAATTATGCTGCACTCTCGTCCCATTTCGAAATGACAACCGTTCCGGGCGGTTGGGCAGTCATCCTCGCTTGGCGTTACTCCGAAGATCGCCAAGAGTCTTTGTCATTCGCAGCGGCGATGGATTTAGATGGTCCGACGCTTGGAAAAGTCCTCGAGGCTTACACAATGAGTAAGATGGGGCTGAAGTGCTTCAACATCGTCGATAAGGTCACGTTCTTTCGATCGTTGAACAAGTATTGGGTATTTGCTACCGTAGCTGCGATTTTAGTATTTCTATGTATTCCCGTTCCGTATCGCGCCAGTCGCGACTGCATTTTAGAGCCGAGCACCCGACGGTTTGTTTCCAGCCCCATCGAAGGCCGACTAACGGCGATTGCTGTGCGCCCAGGGGAAGAAGTAACCCAAGGACAATTACTCGCTTCGATTGATGACCAACCGATTCGTCGCGAGCTACTGATTGCAGAGGCCGAACTACAGTCGGCAAACAAGAGACGCGATGTTGCACTCGCAACGAAAGCTTCTGGCGATCTTCGTCTTGCACAGCTTGAATGCCAACAGATCCAATTAAAAATGGATTCCATCGGTGAGCAACTTGGCCGACTTGAGATTCGAAGTCCTTCTAATGGAATCATCGTTCAAGGCGATTGGTTTGGCAATGAAGGAATGCCTGTCACGCTCGGACAGTCGCTGTTTGAAATTGCTCCACTGGACCGAATGACCGCAGAAATCCAATTGACCGCGGAAGACTTACCTTGGGTCAAGTCTGGTAGCCAAGCAGTTCTGCGAACCGATGCAACGGGGACTACTTCGTGGCCAAGCACGCTCGCGCGGATTGAACCTCACGCAGAAATCATCGACGACAAAGCAGTCTACATCGCGGAGATGGATGTTGAAAACACAAGCAAGCTCTTTCGCCCAGGAATGAAGGGGAAGACGGTTGTTGATACCGGCAATCATACGATTGGTTGGTTACTTTTGAGCAAACCCTATCGTTGGCTCGTGAACATGTGGGTTTGGTAAATAATGGATGCAACAACTAATCAACTGACAGAACCCTCTCCCGAACAAGAACCTGCACCTGCAACCGCGCCTCCGCCTGCGCGTCCACAAGGTGTTTTGAAACTACGAACCGACCTTCGATTTGTTCCACAGCATTCCGCAGAAAAGTGGGAGTGCGTTATCGAGGATCCTGTTGCAAAGCAGTTTTACCGAATCGGTCGTGAAGATTACCTTGTCGCATCGTCCTTAGATGGTAATCATGATATTGCCGAGATTGTTGATATCCTTGCCGCCCATTATCCCGAGGCGAGCGTTGATGCGGAGTCAACTGAACGGTCGATAAAGTGGTTCATGAGCACTGGCTTGGCAAGCATCGTACAGTCAAAGCAAGCAGCAAAGTTAGAGGACGACGATGCCATTGAGTCGACGAATCCAAATTCGCCAAATCCAAACCCCGCTGCACCGCCACCAAAGCGTGATAGCTTCAACATTCCAGTCGATCCGTTTTCCTTCAAGTTCCACTTGATGGGCGGAGAAAAAATCGAGTGGCTCGCTCGAAAACTTCATTGGCTGTGTTCGGTTCCAGCGTTGATTGCGGGCGTCTTTGTGATCTTGACCGCCGCCGTCACGTTTCTCTCGAATCCGAGTGTTTTTACTGAGCTAGGCTCCAAACTTTTTGTTCCTGAAGCTGCCCTGTGGTGGGCTGGTGCATGGTTCATGCTCAAGTTCGCACACGAACTTGGACATGCGACTTTTTGTGTGGCCGAGGGAGCGAGAGTTCGCGGCGCTGGATTAGCCTTTTTCTATCTGGCCCCGATGCCGTACGTGGATACAACTGACATGTGGAGGTTACCGACCTCCAAGTCGCGGGCTTTATGCGCGGCAGGAGGAATGTGGTTCGAACTGCTTTTATCTTGCGGTGCATTAATTGTGTGCAACTCGTTCGAGAACCCAACGTGGCAGTACTTCTGTATTGCACTCGCAACGCTTGGTACGTTTACGACAGTGGCTTTCAATGCAAATCCATTCGTTCGATTTGATGGTTACTTTATTTTAAGCGACATGATGAACCGCCCCACGTTGTGGGTTGAAGGTCAAAATGCTTGGAAAAGTATTTTTAGCGGCCGCATGATGTTCATCTCGACTGCCCTTTCGCTTCACGGTCTTCCTCTGGTTCTCTACGGTGGTGGATGTTTCCTAAACCGTATGTTCATGATGATCGGGTTAGCTTGGGGAACATGGCACGCATGGCATGGTATCGGATTGGTGATGATTGCTTTTGCATGCTACCTTTGGTTCATTAATCCATACATTAAAAGACAATACCAACTAGCAGCAGTCGGCCAGCCTGCCTTTCAAATTCCATCTTTTAGAAAAGTTATTACCGCAGCGACCTGCCTAGTGGCGATTGCAGTTGTCTCCTATTTTGTTCCGTCTCCATGGCAACCACTTGTTCCTGGAATCCTTAGTTATGGCGATCCGACAGTAGTGCGACCGGCAGGCGATGGAGTAATCGCGCGCGTGTTGATCGAAGACAATCAATACATCGATGCAGGCACATCGCTTGTGGAGATTGAAAATCCAAGTCTTGAGTTGAATCGCGCAACAGTTGCACTGCAGTTAGAATCCTCGCGTGAGCGATGCCGCGTACTTCGTGCTCAAAACAAAATTGCCGAGATGCAAGCCGAGCAAGCGAAAGTAGATTCCTTGCAAGAACAATCTGCTCAGCTTGAAATTCAATCCGCTCAAATGATCATCAAAGCACCTATCCAAGGTCGCTTTATCTCGCGGCAACTTTCCCGACAAGTCGGACAATTCATGAGAGCGGGTCAAGCACTTGGCATGATCGTGCCGTCAAAGGAAGTCGAGGTCTCGTGTACTGTCTCACAAGAAGACATCGAGCAGTATCGCTCAAGTATCGGCGATCCGGTAATCATCCATCTGGAAGGCGTTGGCCAAGTTCTTGGTGAAATTCGTGAAGTAGAACCTCGCGGTTTAGACACCCTTGAGTCTCCGATCCTTGCCGCAAAACATGGCGGCCCCATCGCCGTTCATTACATCTCGAAAGAGACTGACAACAAGGATCCGATGAGAACGAATAAGCCTCGATTCATTGCGAAAGTGGTGATCGATCCGACCAGCTTATCGGCAGCAACCATGAAGCCTCTTGTTGCTGGGCAGCTTTGCCGCGTCGAGCTGATTGAATCGCAAATCACACTCGCCAATGCGATCAATCGCTGGGTCGATGCGTTCATCAAGTGGGTCAAACCACCGCAAATTGATATGCCCGCTTAGACCAATCGAACGTAGGCATCAGGTAAGTCCACCAACGGTGTCGCGATTCCGTTGGGATCGATCTGCCACGGGACCCAAGCTAATGCAACCAGTTTGATGCGCGTATCTGATTTTCTTGAGTTGACATCTACTTCTTCGAGAGCCATGTTGGCAGCGCTGAAATCGTTTGCCACTCGCTGCACGTCCGTTTCGCACTCCATCTCTAGTTTTTCGTATGCTTCCTGAAGCTCTTGTAGTGATCCTGCCGCTCTCGCAACATCACCACCCGCTGTAGAAGCTTTGCCAAAACCTTTTGCTGCCGTTCCAATTTTGGTCATGTTCGATTTGGATGCGACTTTGTTGCCCAGTAGAGCACCGAGAACAGAGGTTGCTACAGAAACAGAGGTCTGCAGCCATTGCGAGTTTGCTTCGCTCTTTTCTTTATCTAGCTTTTGCTGCGCCGCAGTAATCTTTGTTCGTAAAGCACGCAGTTTCTCCTCGTATTTAGTCGTCAATGCAGCGGTTGCTTGATCACGAGCTTCTTTCGAAGCGAATGACAACTCGATCCGAGCCTCTTCCTCGCTTTGACCTGGCTTGCTCGTTCGTTTGAGAGCCTTTGATTGAAAGATCTTGATCGAAGCATTACGAAACAAATGGTCTTTGAGATCTTTCTCCCAGCTTGTGAAATTCTTTGCCGATGAGAACGCAACAGGCATTGGCGAAAAAGCCACATTTGACTCGGGCGTGTTCGATAACTGAATAGTATCAGCAGGAATTTCGACTGCCTCCTCCCAAAAAGGATCGGGAACTTCGTCGACTACCGGCAGAAGGATTGTAGAGTCCATCCAATGATCCACTTTTAAGGAAGCTTGCACATAGTGAAGACTGGACTGTCCAAGCACAGCCGGACGATAGACTTGTTTGGCTCCTTCGCGAAGTCGCTTGGTCGCAAGCAGAAAACGCTCTTCGACGTTAGCCGGGACAATTGGACGCGAGTCGGTTGGTGCCTTGGATTGCGAGTCTCCGCTGGTTGCCGTAGAGAACTTGGCAATCGAAGCAGCCGAAGCGGCTCGCTTTTCCTTCATCAGCTTTTGAATCTCGTCGCGAGAAAGTGGACCCTTCAAAAACGATAGTGCCCATCGCGACTGAAAAATTTCAGGCTTACTCGAGTGAACATTATTGAGCAGGAAAACTCTCGCTCCCAAGGCAGATAAGCTCCGATCCATTGCAGCTCGGTCGAAGGCCTGTCCGGCTTTAGCCGAAGCGCCTTCCAAACCATCTAAGACGCGGTCCTTGTCACGCTGTGTTTGCAATCGCCCGAGGAACCACGTCCCCATGTTAGCTAACCCTTTGTAGTCCAAGTCCATCGGGTTTTGTGTTGCTAACATGATCCCCAAACCGAACGCACGAGCTTGCTTTAAAAGAGTCAGCATCGGCGGCTTAGATGGTGGCTTAGCCGACGGCGGGAAGTATCCGTAAACTTCGTCCATGTAAAACAGTGCTCGAAGCGAACTTGTCCCCGGTTGCGATCGCATCCATGAAAGCAACTCACCCAAAAGAATTGTGACAAAAAACATTCGCTCGGAATCGTTAAGGTGCGCGATAGAGATAATGCTCAGTCGAGGATTACCGCTAGCGTTGTAAAGCAATCGCTTGATATCTAATGGTTCACCTTCCAACCATCCCGCGAAGGCTGGGGAAGCCAACAAATTATTGAGCGTCATCGCTAGCTTCACTCGCTCGGCAGTCGGCATGAAAGTTTCTAGGTCAATCACTCCGATCTTCTCGATTGGCGGTGATTGAATTTGCCGGATGAGCTCACTAAGGTCCAGGTTTTGCTTCTTATTCCAAGCAGTATCGAAGATCTTGGAAAGCAGAATATGAGGTCGACTGGTTAGCGGATCGGAATCCATCCCGAGAAGCGTCAACAACCCAGAAGCCGCACTCGACACTCGTTCGCGAAGCGTTTCGACGTCTTCAAGAACGGCATCCGATGGTGCATCAAAGCTTTTTAAAACGGTGAGCGGAATCCCGATGTTGCTACCGGGTGTATAAATACTGATGTCTGCTTTCTCACGAAACATGCGAACACGCTCACCATTTTGGCCCCATTTTTCAAGGCCATCTTTCCACATGGTTGCCGTTTTCTCAGCGAGGTCTTCCATGGAAAGCCCTTTTCGCGTTGCCTCACTGGGCTCGATCCACGGTTCAAAATCCGACCCCTTGAGCTCAGGAAAACTGAGCAAAAGATTTCCCAAGTCTCCCTTGGGATCGATACAAATTGCGGGGATCCCGTCGATCACTGCCTCTTCCAAAAGTGACAAGCATAACCCGGTCTTCCCGCTGCCCGTCATGCCAACACACAAAGCGTGCGTTACCAGATCTTTCGAATCGTAAAGAATATCAATATCTCGCAACTGCTTCTCGCCCAAATCATATTCGCGACCAAGATAAAACTTCCCCAAGATTTCGTAAGACGGTTGATTCATAGCGTTTAAAGCAATGGCGTGGATGATTAGCTAAAGTTAGATAAGTCCTTTAAACGCTTTCAAAGATTCAAATCGGAAACATTGAAGCGTCGAATTACATTGTATCGATTTTGCATCTCGCGTGTGTCAGCGAGGCTCTTTGAAGCTATGACTTTTAGATGGTAATAACTTGGCGTTATTACATTCTGGAATTCATTTCTCCTTTCGCTCGTTCAGCGATTCTTCGTACGAAGGTGAAACCAATTCGAAGCACCATGCTGGCCCGAGAACTTTAGTGCCTCCAATCTGGACAGTCCGAAATCTCTTCATCAATGGTTGCTTCGTTGTCAGTTTCATCGCTTGCCAAGGAACGCTGATCGTTCGACATTGAAAGAACCGCAGAATGAGGGAAGGTAGAAGATGCAAGTGGTCATCATCGATCACAACGTGTACGGACCATCCCAGGCTATAGTTTCCAAAGTGAAAACTTTGGAAGTTCTTACCGTAATTCGGCTTCAGAAAAGGCATGGCATTGAACTGCTTTGCAAGCGGTCGCCATGCCGACTGAATGAGAAAACCCGTGATTGCAATTGCAAGCGAGATCTGAAAAATCACTATCAATAGTGCGAACACAATAGAGTGATCCTGTCGTGAGTCGTTGCGAGTTCGCTTAGATGGTCGTGTCGCTTAGCCGGTCATGTGGATGAATGCGTGGACGTGTGGAGCGCCGCGGAAGTGAATCACCGTATTAGGGCCTTCGATTCTCCAGCAATCCCAAATCCCATCATTCGCCAAATCCGAATCGCGGAAGAAAGCCAATCGCAGTTTCCCAAGACTATCCGGTTGGCTCTTTACCAACTGCATAGCTTCCGAGCGATCTTCTTCTCGGTATGGCGACAATATCGACGCAAGTGCCGCTTCGAAAAGAGCACGCTGATCGTCCGTCATTTGTTTGACGGCCAGTCCACTTATCGATCTATCATCCGTCGCAACTGTCACGTTCGCTTCCGACTGTCCGTTACCACCGACAAGTGCTAGTTTGCGTTGTGAAGCATCGAGCGACTCAAAAACTCGGTTGACTTGCTCGGTTTGAAAGTAGAACAAGTTCGATTTAGGATCAGATTCGTCGCCGTGGCCGTAAGCAATCGGTCCACCGAACGCTACTCGATCCAGCGAATTCCCATCGGCTCTCATGGTGAGATGTCGCCCGGTAAGCACCCATTCAAATTGACTGTCTCCAGGCTTGCCAAACCAAGCCATGCTATAAGCTTCCAGCCCTCCATCGTCGTCTTCAGTTTGCTTAACAATCCGTTCATAACCATCCTGGGAAGTCAACTCGCGAACAATCTGCTTTGCAAGTACTTGCTGTCGCTTGTCGTAGAACGAGCTTCCGATTGTAGGTTTGACGATATGCCAGTTTGCCTTCACAACACTTCGAAGCGGATCATCAAAGCCGCGAGCTACTGCGACGCGTTGGGAATCGGTAAGCGATTCAAACAATTCGCCCACTACCGATTCTGCTCGGCTACTCTTCGATGGCGCAGCATGAACCCACGAGGGCTTTGCAAGCAGCGCGGAACTTGCCAAAGTCGCTGCTAGAAAAGTTCGTCTTGGAAGCTGACCGTTGCAACAATTCAAATTTTTGGAAGTCGGATTCATCAGTCGAATACCTTTGTGAGAGAGGATGAATGAACGCCGATAAGTTCAAGCCGTCCAAAATCTCGACTACGTAATTACTTGCGTAGTTTGTTAACCTTGAGAATTTCGGAACAAGACACGTTCAATCGGGTTTGTCTCATAGTATACTATAGAAGTAATCGACGCATCGCGACTGTGAGGCTGAATTCTCGTCTCGCGTACGTTCCCGCCCCCTGAGACATTCCATCGACACACATTCCATCCACGATCGCGATTCGATCTGTTCGGTTGCCTACAAACCCGTGAGCATTCGATCTATCCTTTGATCTCTCAATGACAATTCCAGCATCCAGCTCTGACCAAACTAAAAAGCGATCTACGATTGGTATGCTCTACTTCACTGTGGCATCCATTGGAATTGGTTTATTGCTTCTGGCCTTTTATCGCAATCGAGATGTTGTAGGCGAGACTATCGATGGTTGGCGTGCTGCAATTGGGCTTGCTGCTCCAGCCAAACCCTCTCAGGGAGGTGATTCAAAGAAATCTGGAAATCGCCCAGTAGCAGTCGGTGTCGCCACTTCAGTCCAGCGTGATTTGCCTGTTTACCTATCGGGGATCGGAACAGTCACTGCCCTCAATACCGTTACGGTAAAATCACGAGTTGATGGCGAACTCATCAAAGTTTCGTTGGTTGAAGGCCAAACTGTCGGGTCCGGAGAACTGCTCGCTGAGATAGATCCAAGACCGTTCGAAGCGGCCCTTGCACAATCCGAAGGACAACTTGCCCGCGATCGTGCGACACTTCAACTTTCCAAGCAAACGCTATCAAGGCTGCAATCCTTGAAGCTTCAAAATGCAACCTCACAACAAGAGCTTGATGAACAGCAATCGCTCGTTGAACAGTCAGAAGCAGTTGTCGCAATCGGACTTGCCAATGTTCAGAACGCACAACTCCAACTGTCGTACACTCAAATTACATCGCCGATTAGCGGTCGAGTTGGTCTTCGCTTGATTGACAAAGGGAACATCGTGAAAGCGAACGATCTCAGTGGGCTAGCTGTGATAACCCAAGTGTCACCCATCTCCGTGGTTTTTGCGATACCGCAAGATGCTATTCCGCTTTTGCAAGCCAGTATGAAGCAGAAAGACCAACTCATTGTCGAAGCTTTTGATCGTGACGTAACTACACGCTTGGCGGAAGGGAAGCTGACTGCGGTCGACAATCAAGTCGATCCTACAACAGGTACATTGAAGTTGAAAGCGACTTTTGAGAACGCCCTTCAGACGCTTTTTCCAAATCAGTTCGTAAACGCAAGGTTGCAAATCGACACAGTTCGCGATGCAGTAGTAGTTCCTTCGTTGGCTGTCCAGCGAGGCCCTGATTTTCGTTATGTTTACGTCGTCAAAAGTGATGAGACCGTTGAGCTAAGAAAGGTTGAGCTAGGCCCGACTGATGGAAGCGATACTTCCATCGCAAAAGGACTAGTGGTTGGCGAAACGGTCGTAATCACAGGCATTGATAAACTTCAGCCAAACACGAAGGTGATTTTGCCTAAGCGAAAAACAGATTCGGCGGGTTAGTGTTCATGGATTTCTCGCGAGTCTTTATTCTTCGCCCCGTTGCGACCGTACTCTTTATGGCTGCCATTGCCATCACCGGCGGCGTGGCATATCGGCTGCTTCCAGTCTCAGCGTTACCACAAGTCGAATACCCGACGATCGTCGTATCAACATTTTATCCTGGAGCCAGCCCGGATGTAGTCGCTTCCTCGATTACGACACCCCTGGAGCGGCAGCTAGGCCAGATACCCGGCCTTAGCCAAATGACCAGCTCAAGTTCTGAGGGATGCTCAATTATCACCTTACGATTTGTTCTCGAGCTGAATATTGACGTCGCCTCTCAACAGGTTCAAGCCGCAATCAATGTCGCGTCTGGTTATCTGCCACGCGACTTGCCCAATCCACCGATATACAACAAAACAAATCCTGCGGATACGCCAGTACTCACGCTCGCCTTGTCGTCGGCTACTTTACCGCTATCTCGCATCCAAGATTTAGCAGATACACGACTGGCTCAGAAACTCTCACAAGTGGCCGGAGTTGGCCAAGTTACCGTATCAGGCGGACAGAAAAAGGCGATTCGTATCCAAGTAAACCCGCTCGCTCTGGCGAATGTTGGGCTCGACATGACCGACATTCGAACTGCTCTTGTGGCATCGAATGTTAATCAAGCCAAAGGAAGTTTTGATGGGCTACAGCAGTCGGTTATCATTGCTGCAAACGATCAATTACTTACCAGCCAACAATATCGTGATCTTATTCTCGCACAACGCGACGGTGCGGTTATCAAAGTTTCCGATATAGCCTATGTAATTGATGATGTAGAGAATCAGCGACAAGCTGCTTGGGTGAATCAGAACCCTGCTGTGCTGGTAAATATTCAACGGCAGACAAATGCGAATGTGATTGAAGTCGTAGATCGTATCAAGGCATCACTACCCCAGTTAAAGGAGTCGCTACCCGCATCGATCGACGTGAAAGTCGTGCTCGATAGAACGGAAACAATTCGGGCTTCAATTCATGACGTCCAATTCGAGTTACTGCTTACGATTGCGCTGGTGGTGCTTGTCGTATTCGTGTTTCTCAGAAGCCTACGAGCGACAATCATCCCCGGTGTCGCGGTTCCTTTATCGATCGTTGGGTCGCTCGGTGTGATGTACCTTCTGGGCTGCAGCATTAACAACCTAACGCTTATGGCGTTGACGATTTCGGCAGGGTTCGTAGTTGATGATGCTATCGTGATGGTTGAAAACATCATCCGATACATTGAACAGGGAATGACACCGAAGGAAGCTGCTTTGGCTGGAGCGAAAGAAATCAGCTTCACAATCATTTCATTGAGTGTCTCGCTGATCGCCGTACTTATTCCTCTTTTGTTTATGGGAGACATCATAGGTCGTCTCTTTCGTGAGTTTGCGATAACACTCAGCATTACCATCGTGATCTCGGCTGTAATATCACTCAGCTTGACTCCCATGATGTGCTCACTGCTTTTGTCTGAGCGCGAGATTATTCATGATTCCGGTTCCATTGCCGGTGCTTCGAAATCAAATTCATTCTCAAATTTAATCGAAAGGCTTTTTAGCAGTTTCTCAAAAGCTTACGAAAGGACGCTTCAGATTGTTTTGAATCACCAATTGGCAACCATGACGATCTTTTTTGTCACGATGATTGCAACGATTTATCTTTACATTGTTATTCCAAAAGGGTTCTTCCCGCCGGAAGATACAGGTGTCCTACTCGGCATTACGGAAGGACCGCAAGATGTGTCGTTTCCTGCCATGAAAGAATTGCAAGAAGACCTTAATCGAAGAATACTCGAAGACGAAGATGTCGAATCCATTACGAGCTTCATCGGAATCGACGGAACGAATCTTACGCTCAATAGCGGTCGAATCCAGGTGAAATTGAAGCCGCATGAGCATCGAGAAGGCTCAGCAGTTGAGATCGCTCGTCGGATTCAAGATTATGTGAATAGCCAAGTAACCTCTTCATTGTTCTTACAACCCGTGCAAGATCTTTCTGTTGAAACGCGAGTTAGTCGATCGCAATTTCAATTCACCTTTGAAAATTCAAATAGCGACGAGCTAGCGACTTGGGTTCCCGTATTTGTGGAAAAGTTAAGAAGTCGACCTGAGCTACGCGATATCGCAACGGATCAGCTGTTAAATGGGTCACAGGTTCAACTAATTGTCGATCGCGATTCGGCATCAAGACTTGGGGTTGATCTTCTGAGCGTAGATGACGTGCTTTACGATGCCTTTGGGCAACGTCAGGTGTCAACCATATTTACCCAGTCGAATCAGTATCGAGTCATCCTGGAAGTGGCCCCCGAATTCCGAAACTCCAAAGATGACTTAGGAGAATTGCGAGTGAAAACTGCAAGCGGTTCGCTGGTGCCGATGTCTTCCTTTACAAAAACTTCCTTTCAAAGAGTGCCACTTGCGATCAATCACCAAAGCCAATTTCCTGTGGTTACCGTTTCGTTTAATCTCCGAAACGGATATTCATTGGACTCGGCTATTCGCGCAGTCAGCGAAACACTTTCAGAAACAGATATGCCTGCCAGCATGATCAGCGGCTTCCAAGGAACAGCCCAAGCATTTCAAAAATCGCTCACTACGACACCCCTCTTAATCCTAGCTGCCCTAGTCACCGTCTACATTGTTTTGGGTGTGCTTTATGAAAGCTACGTTCATCCAATAACCATCTTGTCTACGCTTCCATCCGCAGGCGTCGGTGCGTTGCTAGCCTTGATGTGGTGCGGGCTTGAGCTGACAGTAATTTCATTGATAGGAATCATTTTATTAATAGGGATCGTTAAAAAGAATGCGATCATGATGATCGACTTCGCACTGGATGCACAGCGCAACCAAGGAATGCTCCCTCGGGATGCGATTTATCAAGCGTGCCTGCTTCGATTTAGACCAATCATGATGACAACGATGGCAGCTCTTTTGGGAGCCGTACCGCTTGCACTTAGCTCGGGCGTTGGTGCAGAGTTGAGACAGCCACTTGGGATCACCATCATCGGAGGGTTGGTGTTGAGTCAGGTACTGACACTTTATACGACTCCAGTGATCTACCTATGGCTTGATCGATTGGGGCAATTCACTGAAAAGCGACCGGATGTTGAGGTTGATCAGCCTTGAGCATATCCGAGCCATTTATCCGCCGTCCTGTCGCGACAACCTTGCTCACGATTGCAATCCTCATCTCAGGAATGTTGTCGTACTGGCTGCTGCCCGTTAGCCCGCTACCTCAAGTCGATTTGCCGACAATTTCTGTCAGCGCCAGTTTCCCGGGTGCTAGTCCAGAAACGATGGCAACCGCAGTCGCAACACCGCTCGAAAGGACACTCTCGAGGATTGCTGGCGTCACGGAAATGACCAGCAATAGTACGCTTGGAAGTACAGGAATTACGCTGCAATTTGAATTGAATCGCGACATCAATGCAGCCGCTCGCGATGTACAAGCCGCAATTAACGCTGCACGGAGCCAGTTGCCGCAAAACCTGCCAAATAATCCATCCTATCGTATGGTTAACGCGGCAGACTCTCCGATTATGATGCTCAGCTTGATATCCGATACGATCCCCAAAGATCAAATGTACGATATCGCGACTACGCAACTCCAGCAGATGATTTCCCAAGTTCCAGGGGTTGGGCAAGTCAACCTAGGCGGTGGTTCGGGACCGGCTGTTCGCGTCGAGATAAACCCTACCGTCATGAATCAGATGGGTTTATCACTTGAGGACGTTCGTCTTGCGATCGCAAATGCAAACGTAAACCGGCCTACTGGTTCGATCATGGATGATCATCAGGCCTCTTTCATAAACGTCAATGACCAGATGGAGGTCGCATCGGAGTATATGCCACTGATTGTTGCATACGGAAACGGTGCGGCAGTGCGGTTACGTGATATCGCAAGCGTCACAGATTCGGTCGAAGACACGCGGCAATTTGGTATCTTCGATGGGGTCCCTTCAATCTCTGTTCTGATCTATCGTCAGCCGAATGCAAACATCCTAGATACGGTCGATCGTATTCGCAGCATTCTCCCAACGCTTCGTGCTCAAATACCAGCCGCCATCGAAATGGCGATCGGCTTTGATCGAACAACCACCATTCGCGCGGCAATAGAAGACGTACAGTTCACGCTTTGGTTGTCGGTCGTTTTGGTGATGATGGTTGTTTATGCGTTTCTGCGAGATTGGCGGTTTACCTTAGTCACCTCGGTATCGGTTCCTGTTTCTTTGGTTGGAACCTTTACGTTGATGTATCTGGCGAATTACTCGATTAACAATCTTTCGTTGATGGCACTTACAATCGCAACGGGATTTGTCGTTGATGATGCGATTGTGGTTACTGAAAACATCAATCGATACCTTGAAAAGGGGTACTCTGGCTTTGAAGCTGCATGTGTCGGCGCGAAAGAGATTGGCTTCACAGTGCTATCGATAAGCGTATCTTTGATTGCTGTATTCATACCGATACTGTTGATGGGTGGTGTTGTCGGGAGGCTCTTTCAAGAGTTTGCGATAGTACTTTCATCTGCAATTCTTATCTCACTTGTGGTATCGCTAACAACAACGCCCATGTTGTGCGCGATCCTGCTTCGTAGTGAATCTCAAGGTAACGATCTAGACGGTGATGATGCGAAGGCTTCAGTAAAACATGGCATCAAGGAAGGCTTTGTTCTTTCCTTCTATCGTCGATCTCTTACGGTTGTGGTCGATCATCCCGCTTGGACATTATTGGTTTTTTTAGCAACCATCATTTTGAATGTTTATCTTTTCGTGATTATTCCAAAAGGTTTTTTCCCTCAGCAAGATAATGGTCGATTGGTCGGAAGCCTCGTTGCGGATCAGGGGACTTCTTTCAAAGCAATGTCAGCGTTTGTGCGTGAGTTTGCGAACAAGATTAGCGAAGATCCCGATGTAGATCACGTTTTAGCTTCAACAGGTGGTGGCGGTGGGGGCGCAAACGCGGCAAGAATGTTTGTGACGCTTCATCCACTTGGAAAAAGAAAACTGAGTGTGGAGCAAGTTATCTCGAACTTGAGAAGTCGCCTTGCGGGTGTAACCGGGGCAAATTTATTCTTGCAAGGGATCCAAGATCTACGGCTTGGAGGTCGCTCATCGAGTTCTCAATATCAATACACGATGCGAGGTTCCAATCTTCGCGAGCTGAATGAATGGTCGGCAAAAATGCTTGTGGAGATGCGCAAAATCCCTGGAATTGTAGACGTCAATTCTGATCAACAGGATCGAGGCATTCAGACCCGCCTTGTTGTCGATCGACAACTCGCTTCACGACTTGGGGTAGATTTTCAAGAGATCGACAATACGCTCTACGATGCTTTTGGCCAACGATTTGTTTCGACAATCTACTTGCCGATCAATCAGCATCGCGTGGTGATGCAGTTATCGCCAGAGTTCGCCAAAAGCCCAGAGTCGCTCAACAATGTGTATGTTCGATCTTCCTCGAATCAAAACATTCCCCTTTCGGATCTTTATGAAATTGAACACCGAAACACTTCGTTAGCGGTTGCTCATTCGGGACTTTTTCCGTCGTCAACTATTTCGTTTAATTTGCTGCCTGGCGTTTCACTCAGCAGTGTCGTTCCATTGATCGAAGAGCAACTGGCTCAACTCGACTTGCCTGACGAAATATTTGGCAAATTTTCTGGCACCGCGCAAGCCTTCCAGGACTCTCTTGCAACGCAACCGTTTCTCATCTTGGCCGCACTCGTTTCCGTGTATATCGTGCTTGGTATTCTCTACGAGAGCTACATCCATCCACTTACGATTCTTTCGACTCTACCTGCCGCCGGAGTCGGAGCCATCCTTGCATTGTTGGTTTGCGGAATGGAGTTCAACATCGTGGGTCTGATTGGAATTCTGTTGCTCATCGGAATCGTAAAGAAAAATGCAATCATGATGATTGATTTTGCTCTTTCAGTTCAACGCACACTCCAGATGCCGCCTCGAGAGGCGATTATCGAAGCATGTGTATTGAGGTTTCGACCGATTGTGATGACAACAGTAGCTGCTTTATTGGGCGCGATGCCTATGGCTATTGGTTGGGGAAACGGTGCCGAGCTTCGTCAACCGCTGGGCGTGACAATCGTTGGTGGGCTTTTAGTCAGTCAGTTGGTAACGCTATACACAACGCCAGTCTTGTATCTATTGCTCGAACGATTGTTCCGACGGTAGCGTTTGTGTCAGCAAAGTATGACCATTCTATATCACTCTAGGGGCAATAATCGCCGCTAGTAGTTCTTATCTGGCCTAATCTTCGAAGTCCATAGTCTGCCTTTCAGTTCGCCCCGGAGTCGAGCACGCGTGTTCTCAACCAATCCCACTTCATCATCCGCTAAATCCCCTGGACGTGAAGCCGGCCTAGAAGAGGTCCTGGAACGCATTCAACGACTGACGAATGGGGCGGATAACAAGGGAGTATCGAGCGACTCTTTCACTGCGGCATCAAGCAGTCCAGAGAACCAATATAGAGCATCCTCACCAAACAGCTCGGAAGCCGGTATTCCGAGCAAGATTGCGGATGCAGGTCCAAAATCGCACTTACCCGATCAAAGCCCGACAGCGCCACTGGGTTCACCTGCGTATCTGAAGGTCACCGGTTCCCTTGACGAACCGATGTTACCGCTTGAGCCCGCGTCGCTTTATGAAGCTGGACTCTCAGAGACTCTCGTCGAAGAGTTGGCTGTTCGCTTTATGTTTAATCGAGGAGAAGCATCAGGTCGGCAAGTTGCAGATCAGTTAAAAATCTCCTTCCGATTGGTCGAGCCTATTCTGACGCGATTAAAAGCCCAGCAAATGATCGCGTACGCTGGAGCTTCCAGTGTGAACGATTATGTTTATGTCATGACTGACGCTGGCCGAGATCGAGCCAAACGATACATGCAGAAGACAACCTATTTCGGTTCTGCTCCGGTTCGATTATCCGATTATATCGCTAGTGTAAAACTACAGTCCGTAGAACATCAACATCCGAGTCGTGAAGCGCTCCGCAAAGCATTTTCAGATTTGCTGGTTTCACCCGCGCTTTTAGCTCGCCTCGGCCCCGCAATTAATAGCGGTCGCGGTATGTTTCTCTACGGTTACCCTGGTAACGGGAAGACCAGTATTGCAGAACGAGTAACGCGAACATTCGGACAGTATGTTTGGATTCCCAGATGCATTTTGGTTGAAGGCGAAATCATTCGTATCTTTGACCCAATGACACACGAAGAGTCAGAACCTGAAGCATCGCAAGGCCTAATCGATCATAGCCCCGTCGATCCGCGTTGGATTCGAATCCGAAGACCGACGATCATTGCCGGTGGTGAATTAACGATGCCCATGTTGGAAGTGGCCCACAACCCCATATCCAACATCTGTGATTCGCCACTACAGGTAAAAAGCAATTGCGGCGTACTCCTGATAGATGACTTTGGTCGACAGCGTATGACGGTCGATGAATTGCTCAACCGGTGGATTGTTCCGCTTGAGAAGCGGCACGATTATCTTTCGCTTCCTAGTGGAAAGAAGATCCAGGTTCCATTTGACCAATTGGTTATCTTTAGCACGAATCTCGAACCGAAGAATCTTGTTGATGACGCGTTCTTAAGACGTATTCCGTACAAAATCGAAGTTCAGAACCCGACGGAAGAAGCCTTTCGGAAACTCTTTGAAATCATGTGCAAATCGTTGAAAGTCCCCTTTCGGGCCGAAATGATTGATTACCTAATTGCCAAACACTATATGCCATTTGACAGACCATATAGGAATTGCCATCCGCGAGATTTGCTTCTCCAAGTTCGATCCTATTGCTATTACAACTCGGTCCCCCTGGAACTCCGCTTCGAATACTTGGATTTTGCCGTCGAAAACTATTTTTCAATTATGTGAGCACCGTATCGTATTGCCGGCATTCTTCATGAATGCCTAACGGTAAATCTATTGAACGCAAAAATTCATTCTCCGCTAATTTTTGCTTGAAATTCGCATACCTCTTACTGCTCGTCGGTATCTACGCAAATGCATCTACGCAATTGCACTGAATCTTCGGTTACGCAATCTTTGTACGAAATGAGCATCCAGTCGCCAGCGTAAGCCGCGGCGTTGGATATGCCAGCAAGAGCGGATGGTTAGTCGTTCAAACACGGCTAGCTCCGCAGGCTAAAAAGCTAGCCCTCAAATGAATAGTTGAAGCTCTTGAATAACAAAAATGCTGAAATACTGCATTCCTATGCGGAACGCTCTCGTCAGCTTCCGGCTGATACATCATTGCTATTCAGAGATTCGTTTTACTATCTAGACCAGGCAATCTCGAAAGTCTTTTGAATGAAAACTAGATTCAGCGTCGCGGTGGTCTTTCGACGTCGACTTTGAATATTGTTGTTCATCCAAACCGAAAACATCCCGACACGATAAAGAAATCATCGGTCGTGCTCTGACAACGCTTTTGGAAACGAGTGTCCGTAGTATCTTTTCAGGTTTTGAGGAAGTAAGCTGACGGTTAATCGCTGAAGCTTCGTACTTTTTACGCCGGATATAGCTCCTTGAATCGGTACAACTTAGAGCATCTATATTTGGACTTATCGCACGTCAATTCGTTACTTTAAAAGCAATTCCCTAAATCATCAGTCGAAAATCCACTATGAGATTTCTTATTTTTGCAATCACGTTCGGTGCGATTCTTTGTGAGCCCTTGCTCGCTAACGAAAGTCAAAAGCCGAATGTTCTGTTCATCATGGCAGATGACCTGCGAACGGAGTTGGCTAGTTATGGTTCGGCCGCGAAGACTCCTAATCTTGACCGGCTCGCCAAACGCAGCATGCAATTTGATCGTGCTTATTGCCAGCAAGCAGTTTGCAACCCTTCCAGATCTTCGCTACTAACCGGTCGACGTCCAGACACTCTCAAAATATGGAACAATGGTATCCACTTCCGAGAACCAAACCCGAACGTGATGACGATCCCGCTTTGGTTTAAGCAGCATGGCTACGAAACACGATGCGCGGGAAAGATCTTTCACAATTGGCATACAAAAGTTGAAGGGGACCCAACATCATGGAGCGCACCGGAATTTCTCCACTTCGCAAACCACGGAGATGACGTAGCGAAGGTAACCGGCGATATGCCCACCAACTTTGCAAAGACAACATCGGGGTTTGGCTATGAAGCTGTTGGCATCTGTGAATGCCGCGACGTTCCTGATGAAGCGTATTATGATGGTCGAGTCGCTGCAGAGGCGGTTCATGTCCTCAACGAGGTCAAGGACCGCCCGTTCTTTCTTGCCGTTGGATTCTGGAAGCCCCATGCGCACTTCAACGCTCCCAAGCGTTATTGGGATATGTACGAACGCGACCAATTACCAAAGCTGGATTTCCGAAGACCCGAGGGAGCTCCGGAAGTTGCCTTTCACCAAAGCACAGAAGTACTCGGGCCAGTTACTCGACAGAAGATCCCAACTGCCGAACAAGCTGCTGAAATGCGTCACGGATACTACGCAAACATCAGCTACATGGACGCTCAGGTTGGAAAAGTACTAGAAGCGCTGGAAAAAAGCGGAGTCGCTGACAAAACCATCGTGACTTTTATAAGCGATCACGGTTACCACATTGGCGAGCATACACTGTGGGGAAAAACATCGAACTTCGAGCTCGATGCTCACGTCCCGATGCTTGTCCACGCGCCAGGCATCACCCATGAAGGCGAGCGAACATCATCGCTTGCTGAATTGGTCGATTTGTTCCCAACTCTCGTCGAACTCTGTGGACTTCCAACATCGGTTGGGCTCGAGGGCACCAGTCTCGTACCGATTCTTCGAGATCCCGCTATATCAGTCAAGCAAGCTGCATTCACCCAGCACCCACGGCCCGCCTACTACGATCGCACTCCAACTAAGCAACCCGAATCGATGGGGGTTAGTGTACGCACTGCCAAGGGGCGCTACACCGAGTGGCGTGATTGGAAATCTGGTAAGACTGTTGCTAGAGAGCTTTACTCGGAAGCCGATGAGCCTGCTGAGACTCGAAACCTTGTTAACGAATCGTCGGCTGCTTCCATTCTCCATGAGGCCCAGGAACAACTTAGAAAACAATTTCCAAACGTTGTGAATCCGAAGTGAATCGCATGAATCTTGTACGGAATGACAAACCGTGTTGCGGTTCATCACAAAATTGTTTGTACACCGAGATTCCTGTCGCTGAAGATTACCGGTTGCAATTGCGTTGGTGCCTAACTGGGTGGGCTGGTAGGAAAACATTTTGTAAACATAATCGTTAATCGAATATACTTAGCGTTAAATGAAGTACGAAAAGAGCTAAGAAGGCTTACATTAATGACCGTGAATATGAACGCAAAGTGGCAAGGTGTTTTTCCTGCGATTACAACTCAGATGCACAAAGATGGTTCCATCGATATTGCATCGACTGCTGCTCATGCCGAAATCTTGGTGCAGTCGGGTATCACTGGATTGATTTGCCTCGGTTCTCTGGGTGAAAACCAACCGATGACGCCGGAAGAAAAGCGGCTTGTCGTCGAAGCCATGGTCCAAGTCGTCAACGGTCGAATTCCTGTGCTAAGTGGTGTTGCCGAAACAAGCACATCTGAAGCGGTTCGATTCATGTATGATATAGAAAAGCTAGGAGCTGATGGAGCCATGTTGCTCCCGGCCATGCTATATCGCGCCGACCCAGACGAAACACTCGCACACTTTCGAACAGTTGCCAAATCAACGGGTTTACCGATCATGGTTTATAACAACCCACTCAGTTATTCTAACGACATCACTCCTGCGATGTTTGAAAAACTAGCCGACCTTAAAAACCTGGTTGCTATCAAAGAAAGCTCTGGCGACACGCGACGCATTACCGACTTGCGAAATACCGTCGGTGATCGATATGCACTCTTTACAGGGGTCGATAACCTGATGCTTGAAGCGTCTATTCTTGGGATCGATGGCTGGGTAGCTGGTAGTGGAATTGCCTTTCCAGCCGAGAACCAGCACCTTTGGGAACTTACGCGACAAGGCAGATGGAACGAAGCACGCGACTTGTATCGTTGGTTTACTCCGTTGCTTCACCTAGATGTGCATCCAAAGTTTATTCAATACATCAAACTCATGGTTCAAGAGTGCAAACTAGGTGCTGAATGGGTTCGTGCGCCTCGCATGATCCTGACGGGCCATGAGAGAACGCGAATACTTAAAATTATTCACGATGGAATTGAATCAAAACCCACACTAGTAAAGTAACTCGACGATCGATGTAGTGATTCGGTCAACTTTTCAAAGGTCATTATGCTTAAGCTAAGCTTTCCTTGCGTCGTGCTCTTATCTTTACTGGCAAACGTATTCTTGACAGACATTTGTCTAGGACAAGGCGAAAAAGAAAAGCTCGCCACGTCGTTTCAAACTTATCTTGATGAGTGCTTTGCGCTTCGACCGCTCGACGCAACCCTACTTGGAGATCATCGTTTCGATAGCAAGTTGGATGACGTGTCGCTCGAAGCACGTCAAAAATGGCTTGATCATTATCGTGAACAACTGCGAAAGCTCGAGCAGAATATCCAATATGATTCGCTGGACAGAACCGGACAGATTGACTTTGAGATATGGCGTGATGAAATCATACGCAATATATGGCTTAACGAGAACACGAATCCTTTCGCCGAAGATCCTCGCGTGTATGGAAACTACATCAACGACAGCGTGTATCTTTTGCTCGCTCAATCCACTTTGCCAGTTGAGCAGAACGTTGCAAACGCGATTGCAAGAATTCAACAGATACCTCGTATCATTGAAACAGCTCGAGCAACGATTAATAACCCACCGCGATCCATTCTTGACACCGCAATCGCGCAAAACAAAGGAGCAATTGATTTTTATGAGAATGGAATCTACGAGTTAATAGGTGTTGAGTCGCTTCGAAAATCGATTCGCCAATCAACACCTCAAGCAATTGAAGCCTTGAAGAGCTATCAACTATTTTTGGAGAACGACGTTTTACCAAAAGCAAATGGAGAATGGCGAATCGGGAAAGAGAAGTTTGATCAGAAGCTACAACTGGTACTGGACGTTCAACTCACAGCAGATCAAGTACTTCGCGATGCATTAGTCGAATTCGATCACGTCCAGAATGACATGTACGTTGTCGCTCGGCAACTATGGAGTCGTTATTTCCCTGGTCGGCCACTCCCAGCAGATAATGCCGAAGGGCGACGCGAGACGGTCGCAGCAGTCGTTGCAGCCGTCAGCCAAGAACACGGCCAGCCCGCTGCACTGATTGCAGATGCCAGAAAGTCAGTGAAAGATATTCAAGACTTTATTACCAATCGAGATATCCTGCATCTCCCAGTAAAAGATCGTTGCCAAGTCATTGAAATGCCAGAGTTCCGACGAGGAAACTCGCTAGCGTATTTAGATTCTGCACTCCCTCTAGACCCCGACGGCTTCAGTTATTATGCGATCAGTCCTCCACCAAAGCAGTGGAACCAAAAGCGTATCAATAGCTTTCTGGAGGAGTACAACGACCACATGCTTCAAATCCTTTCGATCCACGAAGCCTACCCCGGGCATTATGTCCAATTGCAGTACTCGAATCGAACACCTTCTTTAATTCGGCGAGTATTGCAATCAGGAACTTACATCGAAGGATGGGCTGTGTATACCGAGCAGATGATGCTCGACCAGGGTTATGGCGACGGCTCACTACCACTACGATTGAATCAATTGAAATTTTATCTCCGAGCCGTTTGCAATACGATACTCGACCATCGAATGCACTGTACGCAAATGACCGACCAAGAGGCCTTGAACTTTCTAACTCGCGAAGCTTATCAGTCGGATGGCGAAGCTCTGCTGAAGATCGTTCGAGCCAAGCAAAGCTCAGTTCAGTTGAGCACTTACTTTGCAGGCAGGATGGCATTTTATCGTCTTCGTGAAATGATACAACGCGAACAAGGAGATGCGTTTGATCTAGGACGCTATCATGAAGCAGTTCTCGAAAATGGTTCGATACCCGTTAAGTATCTGCCTGAACTGGTTCGTGAAAGATTAAAGAAACCACGGACTCCTTCTGAATAACTATGAGCAGATAGATACTTATCTAATTGTCAAAACTTCATCTACTTGAACATCGAAAACTAGTCTTGAATGCCAATCACAGAAGTGCAAGTAATTGATTCGCATACGGGTGGAGAGCCAACCCGTGTGGTTATCGACGGTGGTCCTGATTTGGGAACCGGGAGCGTTGCCCAGCAATTGGAAATACTCAAACAAAGTCACGATTCCTTTCGACGTGCCGTTATCAATGAGCCCAGGGGGACAGATTTTCTGGTTGGCGCACTTTTGGTCACACCAACTAGTAAATCTTGCGTTGCTGGAGTCATCTTCTTTGATAATGTCAAATTCATTGGTATGTGCGGTCATGGGACCATCGGCGTAGTTGCTACCCTGGCCTATCTTGGAAGAATCAGTTGTGGAGTTCATCAGATCGAAACGCCAGTAGGCATTGTCTCCGCCGAGCTGCATCAAGATGGATCGGTTTCGATTACTAACGTTCCATCATTTCGGATTGCGAAAAATGTCGAGCTATTGATACCTAGCGTTGGAAAAATTGTTGGAGATGTCGCTTGGGGCGGGAATTGGTTTTACTTAGTCGATGATCATCCATGTCGCTTAGAGCGAAACAACCTTGAGCAACTTACCGACGTGAGTTGGAAGATTCGAATTGCAATCAACGAAAGCGGTTTCCCCGATGTGGATCATATCATTCTATTTGCGCCGGATGCCGAAGAGTTAAACGATCCCGAGATAACTACAAAGGCAACAATGTGTTCGAAGAACTTCGTGCTTTGTCCAGGTAAAGCTTACGATCGATCTCCATGTGGTACAGGAACCAGTGCACTCCTTGCTTGCTTGGCAAGTGATGGCGTCCTATCGGAGGGCGAAACAATGGTTCAAAAGAGCATCATCGGGAGCCACTTTACGGGTCGCTTTCTCTGGGAAAACAAAGACCGCGGGACTGTTATTCCGACAATCACTGGTGAAGCTTACATAACGGCGAAAGTAAATCTTGTTTTTGATTCACGAGATCCGTTTTGTGAAGGGATTGCTACCGAATAGCGAAACAACCTGAGCGACAAAAAATTCGCTTTGCACGAGACTTGGCACAACAATCATAGCTTTGTAACCACTCGTCCAGCGAGTGCTTCAATCAACGATGTTATGCGTCCAAGCATGACGACGAATACCTATCTTTTGTGGCCAATAATTAATGTTTGAAACTCAATGAAAATCTTCCTTGCAGTAGTCTTTGCCACTGTTTTTGTAATTGTGGCGATTTTCGCCTTTTTCATTTATCGACTGAACCGAGTTGTCACATCCTCTAAGCAAACGCAGTATGGACCGTTTACAATTCGCGCGGACGCCAGCACGGGAAAGACGCTGAACGTCAATTACGGCATTGTCGACCAAACCACTGTAAGATACTCAATATGGTTCAATGGCAAATCGATTCGTTTTCCGGATAACCTCCAGACAAATACAGGGCTACCATTTCTGTGGCGAGTGTACGCTCTCGCAGACGCGTCCGAACCGACACTCATTGCTGGGAGCCAAAGTTTATACTTGATTTCCTTGAAGGACGGACAGCCTGTTTTGGAGCCACTTGTCGAGAAGGACAGCGATTTCGCGAGTCTGCAATTCCTTGACAGTGACGATGGACAGCCAGGCGAAAAAATCGATGTCTTCATGGTCGGTCAAACGGAAGGCATGGAAAATCTGCAATTGCTCTCGGGTGGCAGTATGCTACTTGTAAGTGGCCAATTAGTGTTCGACATTCACACTGGAAAAAAACACTTCTTCAATCAAAGCAAACAATTGGTTGACAACTATAGCATTTCAAATTCTCAGGGTGCCATTGCGCTATCCCCGGACAAAAAGTCGATCGCGTATCATGGAAACTTTGCCTCTTGGAACTCGGCGACGGAAGATTTACCAGATTCCGACCACGCTATCGTTGTTTATGATTTTGAAGCAGATAATGGTTACGCTGTTAAGTATGACGACACGGCGACGCGTATGACAAACACCGAGGAGATCGACCGTGCGTGGTTGAGAACCTATTTTGAATGGAACAAGCAACCGAGCGGTCAGGAAAAACTGCAATTAAATGCCTTCGATCCATCGACAGACTCGCCAACGCCGTGGTTAGGCAAGCTGGACACCCAAGATGGATATTATAACCTTTATCCAGTCGCGCCATCGATGCAGTCGATTTTTCTTGATTTCGTTTTAAGCCAAATGGGCTGGACTAGCGCGAACATCTTGTCAGATGAAACAGGGGAATACACAGGCCGTCGCATCCTAATCGGTGACGCAACAACCAAACTCGATATCGTCTATCGAGAGAGCGATCAACGAATTAGCTTTAGTAAACATCTTTACCTGCCTTACGACCCCACGAATCAATTTTATCCAGCTTTGATCAAGCGTATTGCAGATGGCTTCAATGCTGAACTAACAACGGGTAAGCATCAGGAGCATTTTGGAAAGATCATCAACGAGACAAAAAGAATAAGATCTCAGTAGAATTTTATTGCCATCGAGTTGTCGTCGGGGTTTGTAAATATCGGAGCAGACTATCAACGTGCCACCACAAGAAAAGTTTCCTGAGAAATTCGCAACGCAAGCAACCTATTTGGTTTATTTCTGCGACAAACGCTCACCCCAAAAGGTAAGATCATTGCTTGAACGCGACGTGTGAGTAATTTTTGCACCAGCACTGGATAGTGCGTCTCAAGATAGCGTTTCGATAAATGAAACACAATTGCGATTTCACGCAAACGCAATGGTACTCGGAGCAACCTATAACTTTCTGCTGACGTTTGAAGCTGCATTCCCAGTGCTGAATGGCTATTCATTACAAATGTATGTTTCTTGGGCAGGCCAAGATTCGAGTAATAACGACTACCAACGTAGATCGTCAGGGAGTTGGTTTCAGCTTTGGACGCAAGAGTTTTCAGCATCGAATCGAGACCTCGCTAATGAAGGCTCTCAGCAACTCTATCGCCAAAGACGCGATGAAGCATTGAGCGATGAACAGCAATTGAACTCCGTTGAATTGATTCAGAATTACATCGTTACTGCAATGCAGCGGGGCGCATCGTTTCGAACTCCGCATAAGGAAGGTGGCACGAATATATACTGGAAAAATGGGCGGTACGTTCGCTCTGACTACGGTGAGATTTTCCAAGCGAACAAAATTTTAAAGATGAGAGTGAATTCCTCAAGATGCTTCGACAATTTTGCAACTGGGATGTGACTTGCCACTCTCCTAAGGGGAGCTTATCCGAGATCGACGCACGGCGATTGATCTATCGTCGCTTGGATATTCCCGCAGACCTTTTTCGCGTCGAAAACTTCGAAAGCAAAGTGTAAGTTAGAGTGAACAATCAAAAGACTTTTGGCGAAAGCGGGAAGATCTCTTAGCGGAGTTCCCGTATTAGAATCAGAAGGTGAAAAGAATTTCGAACATTAAATGAGCAAAACTTCCTCGCAAAATCATCAATGTTGGCGATCAGTAACCAGCGTAGGAACTTTACACTACTTGGAGCCAACGAACTCCTCACGTGTTAGATTGTTGTCGCTGTTTTTGTCAAAATTTCGAAATCGCTGTTCGATATTGGTTTGACCGGGCAAGCCAGCGCGATATTCGTCCAGTGATAAGATCGAGTCTTTGTTTGAGTCCCATCGCTCCATCGCTCGAGCACGTTGTTCTGGTGTTACCTTGCTTGAGTTGGGATTTGATTTTGCAGGTTCTCGATTGGTCTTGGCCGTAGAAATGCAAAGCGGGTCAGGTTTCGCAGGGAGCGTACTGTTCCATGCTATCGCAAGAGCCGAAAGTCTCGCGACGATGTCCGGATGATTTTTCGCTACATCGACGGACTCGGCCCGATCTTCGGGCAGTTTGTATAACTCTGCTTGCTTCCCGTCCTCCGTTAAGAGAAGTTTCCAATTCCCATCCCGAATGGAAAGTCGAGGCCAAAAATCTTTATGGTTTCCCTTACCTGTCCATTTCCAAAAGACAGGCCGAGTCCTCGAAAGATTACTTCCCTGAAGTGCCGCTAGCAGATTTTCACCATCAACTTGTTGGTGCTTATCCCCAGGGACTCCTGCAGCAGCACATAACGAAGGAAGAATATCAACAGCCGTAAAAACCGTTTCACGATTTACCTTGCCTGCTGGTGCGTGGCCGGGCCAACGAACAATGAAAGGAACTCGAATTCCGCCTTCGTAAAGACTCCGCTTTCTGCCTCGCAGTCCATTGGTTTCACCCACACTGTAATACGTGTCAAAGCCGATAATCTTTGCATGAGCGTCATTAGAAAGTGGCTTCTTCGTCTCCGCTGTCGACTCAGGCCCATTGTCGCTTGAGAAGAGAACGATTGTGTTCTGTTCTACTCCTGCATCTCTTAACGCGTCCAGAATTTTACCAACGGCTTTGTCACCATCGGATATCACTGCTGCGTAGACTTGCTTTTGCTCATCCAATGATGCCCACTGATCCATCGACTCCCTGGAAGGAACATGAGGCGTATGACTCTCGTGCAACCAAACATTAACGAAAAAGCGTTTTCCTTGATGACTCTTTATAAACGAGACTGTATCGTTAGCCGTTTCATCAACTTTAGCAGCCGGCCATTCGGCACCACCGTTGAACACCTTCGCTTCGTCATAGCCATAAGCATCTGGGGTTGGAGCTCCGTAGGTCTCGCTGTTAGTTAAGTGCCACTTTCCAAAATGCCCCGTCGCGTATCCCGCTTTTTTGAGTAAACGGGGCAATGTTTGTGCTTTCGGATCCAACCAGTCAGGCATGTTCCGCTGACGATTTTGCTCAGGTGCCGCGAAGTGCTGGTCGATACAAAATCGCCCGGGATACAACCCCGTCATCAATGCAGTACGGCTTGGTGAACAGACTGGATTGAGAACGTTGAACTGATCGAAGTCAATTCCTTCGCTTGCCAAACGGTCGATGTTTGGTGTCTTCAACCATGTATTACCATGACACGACAAATCGCCCCAACCCCAGTCGTCCGCGAATATAATAACGATATTCGGTTGAGTGTTACTCTGAGCGAGCTCAGCGGACGCTTTGACCGCCCCGGATAGCATGGATATACCCATAAGCAGAATCAAAAGAGCCGACCTTGCGAATCGATTTGCAGCACTGCGAATCGATGTGAGTAACTGACATGAAAAAATATATTTACGATTCACAGCAACATCTTTCGATTCGCACATTAGAAACTTTGAATTGCTTAACGCTTTTGAAATAGATCGCTAGTAACCACTGCCGTAATGAGATCGGCAAAGCGATAATCTTGGTCTTGAACGCTTGCTACGATCTTATCGATCGCAAAACGATCCATTTGTTCGATTCGCCTTCCCAAGGCATGAGTTAACAAGCGACTAGTGACCGTGCGCACGAAAAACTCCTGATGGGTGAGTAACAGTATTCTAAGGTCGTCTGGACCTGTGAAGCGATCGCCGCTCGGTAAGACACCCGAGGTATCAATTTTATTCTTTCGCTTGGAATCGTAAAACTGACGCGCCCGCCCAATCGGGTCAAAGCCTTCCATTGCAAAGCCCAAGGGGTCAAACTTTCGATGGCACTCATTGCATGCAGCTGATTCCCGATGCTTGGCAAGTTGTTCGCGGATAGATACTGCGCCGCGTATGTCTGGATCTAGTGCTGGAACCGCATCCGGTGGCGGCGGAACCGGACTTCCCAAGATCGTTTCCATCAACCAAATACCACGAATCACCGGCGAGGTCTCGATGCCATTAGCAGAGACTGTCAATATGCTGGCATGCCCTAGCAGACCGCCTCGTTGCTTGTTGGTCAATTGCACGCGGCGGAACGTTGTTGCGTCATCCGCTGGAACTTGGTCTTCGATCTCATACAGCTTTGCTAAGTCGCGATTCACAAAAGTGTAATCGGCTCGCAAAAAATCAAGCACCGACGCATTGCGATTGATTAAGTCACGCATGAACAAACGCGTCTCCTGCTTCATGTCAGGTTCCAAGCTTGCCGAGTAGTAGATCCGCGATTCCTTTTCATCCGGCGGCATGCTCCCGAGTGTTCGTAAATTCAACCAACTATCCAAGAAATCTGCGACGAACGCGTCGGAAGCGGTGCTTTGCAACAAACGATTGACCTCAGACCGAAGTACCGCTTTATCTGAAAGTATTCCATCGTCAGCAAATTTTCTGAGCGGGCTATCGGGCATGGTCGATGTCAAGAAGTACGATAGGCGTTCGGCTATCCCGTGGTCGGATAACTTCTGATTGCTCGAATCGTCAGGAGGACTTAAGTACAAAAACGCAGGCGTACATAATGCTGCTTTGATTGCGTCTTTGTAAGCGTCAATTGGCGAATGACCTTCGGCGACCCTCGCCTTGTAAACCGAAAGCAAGTTCTCTATCTCCACTTTGGTTGCTGGTCGTCGGTACGCTCGCGTTGCAAAGCGAATCAACAACTCCGGTACACGATTTGGTTCAAGGGTATTACCATTCAGCAAGATCGCTTGACTTGGAGTTGGCGAAGGCACATCGATAGGACCGCTCATGCGCACCTCATGGATGCGGATCTGCGGAAGGTAGCCAAATTTAGTAACCGCCTTTCGCGTCTCAACAATACCTTTATTGTCGCGAACCTCAACAGGCAGTGTCTCTCTGTGATTTCGATAGACTCGCATTGATGTGCCTCGTGCATCATGAAGCCCATTCTCGAAAGTGAAACGAGGAGCAAAACCCTTGTCGAGATGAATTTTGAATGTGTACCATTCCAGATCGTTGTCCTTGATTTTAGCTTCCGCGAGTAGTGGTTGGATTGGCTGGACGTGAACCATATCTCCAATAGCGGTGTTGCCAGGCCGAATCCCCATGCGAAAGGGTTCTTCTAAATCAATGATAGCCGTCGCGCGAGAGTAAGGGGTGTCTCGGTGAAGTGCTTGAGCTCTCACTTTCACTTCGTACATTCCATCTGCGGGAACGCCTGAATTAAAGTTAGAAAGCGGCCCATAAGCTCCCTCGGGCTTTTCATTTAGCGGATGATCATAAAGAACCATATACTTGTTATCGAAGGCATACTTATGAGCTCCGTTGACTTCGTTTTGTTGTAGAAATTTATCTTTAAAAACCCAACTTTGTTGTTTTAGATCTTCCTGAGATGCGAGTGCTTTTTCGACGCAGCGATCTGCTGCATCAATATATTTTTCCAGAAGATATCCGGACGTGACAAGTGCGTCACCGATGTTATCGAAATGGTTCGACAAATTATCTGCAGGAAACTCGATTGTTGGATCAAACATGGAGACTTCGATAGCGAGTAGATCGCGGACCGTGTTTCGATACTCACGGCGAGTCAATCTTCGTAGTACAGTCTCTCCACCAGTGCTTGTCGTGCGTTCTCGCATCCCGCCCAGCAACTGAGTGAAGTAACGAATCGCACCGAGTCGGAGCTTCGTGTCTGGCTGGTTTGCTTCCTGAGGCGGCATCGCTCCCAGGGTCAGCTGATCGATTATCTCTTGAAGCTTTACTTGAGTGTCTTCATGGTCGTTGCCAAGGTCGAGTGTTTCAAATTCTCGTTCGCCGCTTGTATCAGCAGCGGTGTGACAATCCGCACAATAGTTTTGGATAAACTTCTTTGCGTTATCAAGTGGAAGGTTTTGAGCCTCCGCATGACTCGGCGCGACCGTTATCAACAGTGCAAAAGCAATAACGCAAAATTTATGCGAACAACGCATCACGCCAATCCTCGCAATGTTCCAGTGCTTAATGCAAATTTCTCTGTTTCCATCCCGAACTGCTGCAGCATCGAAACAAACAAATTGGAAAGTGGCGGTCGTTGCTTGGACTGCCGATCAAAGGCTAACAAACGACCATGTTTAAAGCCACCGCCTGCTAACAAAACAGGCAAGTTTGAGTTGGTATGCGAGTTAGCATTTCCCATCCCGCTTCCAAACAGAACCATCGTTTGTTCAAGCAACGGCTGACCGCGATCCTCAAGCGATGAAAGCTTTTCAATAAAGCGAACATACTGTTCGATCTGGTACGTTTCCAGCGTGATCAAAGCTTTGATCCGATCCTCTAGTTGCCCGTGGTGAGAGAGAGAATGGTAGTCGCCATTGACTCCTAGATCTCTCGGATTGAAATCGCCGCCAATCTCTAGCGTGGCGATACGAGTTGAATCCGACTGTAATGCCAATGCAATTAGGTCGTAAAGCAGAGGCAAATCCTCTACCATGTTGCGGTTCTTCGGAGCAGCAAAGGGTGCCTTGGGTTTAGGGATATCAATCCAGTTACGTCGTAGGCCGATCCGCTTCTCAACATCCCGAACCGACGTGAGATATTCGTCCAGTTTGTTACGGTCTTGCTGGTTTAGCTTTTGCTGATATCGATCTGCGTCGCTCTTGACCATGTCCAGAATAGAACCCTGAAGCTTAAATCGATCGACGACCGCCAACTTGTCTTTTTGCGAGACCTCGGCAAATAGCAATTTGAATAGCTGTTCGGGCCCAGGGATCGGTGGTACACGTGTACCCGTCCGGGTCCATGACAATTGGCAACCTCCGTGAATTCCTCCTTCACTACCAATCGTGAGCGTTGGAAATCGAGTTAACCCCGCAACATGATCGGCGGCGTACTGATCGATTGTAACGTTCGCATCAGGTAACGACTTCGCATCCATCTGACGAACACCCGAGAGGAACGAGTGTATCGAGAAGTGACCTCCACTAATTCCATGATCCAAGCCACCGATCATGGTGAGTTTATCGCGAACAGACTTCAGGGCGTTGGTTGTCTTATTCAGCTCGAAATCTTGATACTCATTGAGGCCGGTTGCAGATTTATCTGAGGCAGCTTCTGGCCAAAATGCTTCTGGATGAAAGCCAAGCAGATTCCCAATGCATACCATTCGCCTCTTCGGCGTATCGATGCCTTGCTTCCCGGTACTGTTTTGCTCTGCTCGAGCGAGCCCCGCCGAAGGCAAAAAAGGAAGTGCGATGGAGACGCCTGCAGCTCTTAAGATCTGTCTTCGATGCATCTGGGTCATGGGATTTTCTCTTAAAAAAGCTTCCGGTAAACTCGGCGGGGGGAGGCAGACCAGCACAGGTTACTCTACATGAGTACATCAACACTGATCAACGTAAAACGTTTCGCCAACTAAAGCTCACTGGCGTATGAACGCATTTTATTGTCAAGGTTGTGGCAAAAACGATCTGACTTAATCTTATCATAGTGCGGCAAGCAACATTGTGGCTAAAGCCCCCAAAGTGCTTTTCGTTCTGCCTCTTTTAACAATCAGCTTTTCGGATTTTTCTCAAGCTTAAGAATCGATGTCATTCATCTTTGCGAGTGGAAGATCACTATCTTACCAGCGACAATGATTGGCCTCGGCGAATTCGATAAGATAAATTCTAAACATATAGTTTCGGTATCCAATCGCTTTTTAAGTAGATTTTTTCTTCATCGTGATATGATCTTGCGGACAATTATGCATTTCCGGGTACTACAGGGTATAGATTCGATATCCATTTATGTAAACTCGACTATTAGACTATTAACAGTTTAAGTTCCAGATTCGGGAGAACCTTTGATTGGCTTATGTATGGATGCTGATTGGCTCGATTGCGTTTGCCTTCATGGCGTTGCTTACGGAGTCGTTGCGTGAACAGTTTTCCTTCCCTTGGATCACGATTGTTCGATCGGGAGTAGCGACGATTCTTGCTCTCGGGCTTGCGATGGTTTTTCGCGCTCAACTGGTGTTTCTGCGACCCGGTAGTTTATGGGTGCGATCGATTTCTGGATGGTTAGCGATGATCTGCGGCTTCTATGCGATGACGCATTACGATGTTGAGATTGTCCTTGCGTTGACAAATATGTATCCGTTGTGGGTAGCTGTTCTGTCGTGGCCGTTACTTCGCGTCATGCCCTCTTGGCGAACGTGGGTTGCGTTGGTGATAAGCTGCGTTGGAATGTGGATAGTCTATACGAGTGCGATCCAGCCGGTACGCATGGTTAGCTCCGACTTGCACGTCCCTGAGGTGGCGATACCTTTGGCAGTTTTGGCCGCCATCTTGAGCGGAGTGGCACTCATCAATTTACATAAAGTGCGATCGATCGACCCGCGCGCCATCGTGACCCATTTTTCTGGCGTCGCGACCTTCTGCAGTCTTTTGGTCTGGATATTTTTACCGGTTTCGCTTCCCACTCGAGAGGTCGACTCGATCAGCATTTGGAGCCTCATTGGAGTCGGTGTTGCCGCGACGATTGGACAGCTTTGCTTGACCCGAGCATTTGCTGCCGGTCCGCCAGCACGTGTGAGCGTAGTCGGACTTTCACAAGTCGTTGTCGCTGGACTAATGAAGTGGATCTTGGAAGGCCGAATTCCCTCGATGGGTAGTCTGGTAGGCATGAGCCTCGTTCTCGGAGCGACCGTTTGGGTGATCGTTGGCGGGGATAACGCAAAAAAACTATGACCTGCAAGTCGAGTTAAATCGGTATTCAAAGCGTTTTTACTTACAAAAGCCACAACAGCCTGCCATTGAAGAGGTTTAACGGGACTGGTTTGTTTGCTCACGAATCGGTCACCAACTACTATAGAAAGTTCACTCTGAGCGATATTCGTCGCGATCTTTATGCCTTTGGTTTGGACGGTTTACATGCTTCCCGTGTTTTCAAAATGGCTTCCCAGTGGTCGCTCTATGTCCAACGAGGTGCAGGCGCACATGACCTTCGGCCAGAGCACGCTTTCTCGCACGGTTAACCGAACAGGAGCGTTTCTGAAAAAGCAGCTTTGGATTTGGCCGATCATTGCGATGCTTATCCTGTCAATCGCTGGCTACTTGGTTAGCAGTTCCATCAATCTGACGATTAAAAATAGCGTTCGCTCCGAATTAACAACGTTGCTAAACATCGAGCGGGCGATGCTGGAAAAGTGGTTCAAGATCCAAGAATCAAACGCGATTACCTTGGCCAATGATCCACAGATACGCAAGTTAGTCGTTGAGCTGATCGCTGCTGGAAAAGCCTCTAATGCTGAAGAGACTTCCAATACTTCGGCGTTCGAAGGCAGACGTGTCAGCCTGGAACTTCAAGCCAAGCTTAAGAATGAGCTGGACGTTAGTATGACGGCTCACGACTTCGAAGGATTCGTTCTAGCGGATCGCAATCAACGAATCGTTGCAGCTCAAACACAAGAGTTGATCGGTTCAATCGTCCCACAGTTTGAGCAGTTCCTGAGCAAAGCTTTCGAAGGGAAACCAACGGTCTCTGTTCCCTTTCCAAGTGTTGTCGCACTCAAGGACAGGGCAGGTCGAGTTCGTACCGAAACGCCAACCATGTTCGTCACCGCTCCAGTGGTTGACGACAATCTACAAGTCGTAGCGATTCTTGCGATGCGTATTCGTCCAGAACGTGAATTCACAGAAATCCTACAGCTAGGAAGACTGGGTGATACTGGTGAAACGTACGCAGTCAATCGACAGGGTTTGATGGTATCCAACAGTCGCTTTGATGACCAACTAATACTCTTAGGTGTTCTTCCCGATCAAGATGGTGCCTCATCCATTCTCAAAGTGCAGGTCCGCGATCCTGGAGGTGATTTAGCATCGGGGTTTCGACCGAAAGTACGACGCGCCGAGTTACCGTTGACCGAAATTTGCGCCGCCGCCGTGAGCGGTTCGACTGGTGTGAACATGGAAGGTTATCGAGATTATCAAGGAGCCCAAGCCGTCGGTGCTTGGACTTGGATTCCAGAATACAATCTCGGGCTGATCACTGAGATCAATACCGCAGAAGCCTATCGCCCGCTGACGATCTTGAAGTGGTCCTTCTACTCGTTGTACGCAATGCTACTCGTTGCAGCGATCGCGATCTTTATCTTCACTCTCATCGTAGCAAGATTGCAACGTGAAGCGCAGAAATCTGCCATCGAAGCGAAACAACTTGGGCAGTACCGACTTGATAAGCTGCTCGGTGCGGGGGCCATCGGAGTCGTCTACAAAGGACACCACGCGATGCTCCGTCGGCCAACGGCAATCAAAATGCTTCAAGTAGACAAAGTAAGCGAGGCAGCGATTGGTAGATTTGAACGCGAAGTACAGATCACTTGCAATCTGAATCACCCTAATACAATTGCTATCTACGATTATGGTCGAACGCCTGAAGGAGTCTTCTATTACGCGATGGAGTATCTGGATGGTATCGATCTGCAGACTCTTGTTGATCGCTACGGCCCACAACCGGAGGGACGAGTCATCCACATTCTCCAGCAAGTCTGCGGATCGCTTTTTGAAGCACACTCGCAGGGGCTAGTTCACCGCGATATCAAGCCAGCGAACATCATGCTAAATCGTCGTGGAAGCGAATCGGACGTAGTGAAAGTTCTCGATTTTGGATTAGTAAAATCGCTTGACGATGCAGTCCCATCCGACGAATCTTCTGGGCTTTCCGGAACGCCGTTGTACATGTCACCTGAGTCGATCCAATCACCAAACTCGGTCGATGGACGTTGCGATTTGTACTCGCTGGGCGCCGTAGGTTATTTTTTACTCACCGGAAAGACTGTTTTTCACGCCGAGACGCTCAGCGAGCTTTGTAAGCACCATATCGCGTCGATTCCCGAATCGTTGTCGAAGAGGTTAGGTCGAAAGATTTCCGAAGGTTTAGAATCTGCGATACTCGCGTGTCTAGAAAAGTCACGAGCTCGACGTCCACAAACCGCTCGCGATTTGTCCAACCTGTTAAAGAACTCGGGCAGCCCGACGCTCTGGAATCAAGACGATGCCGACGCATGGTGGGGCCGACACGAAAGGGAGATTGCAAAATCCAACAACTTGGGCAGCCCAACCTTGGAAGCCTTCTCAAACCAATCCGTTACAAACGCTTCCGCTCAAGGCACGCGTCCACCCTCGACGGTAGGTGCAGCATTCGATCAGACCATCGCCCCAGAGAGCCAATCGGGAAAATACAAAGGCTGATAAACTACGTATCTTTGAATCGCACATAAACCCTAACCTGATGAATAGTAATTAATTTTGATAGAAGGTAGATGGTATTGGGCTAGCGTTATCGGCTCAAGTTTCATCACGCCTTACTAGATGAGTGATACCTAATTCACCGAGACATCGCAGGCGTGATGTGCATCGATTTCTGCGTAAAGGGCATCAATATCGACGATGCTTTTCCCGATGATTTCTTCCAACTATTCTTGGCAATACTTTGGTTGTTTCGTGGCGGTCCGCATCGTTCCATACTGATTTAAATTCGACGCAGATATGCCTGCAGCACTGACTGGCAAAATGTCTTCGTATCGTAGCCCAACTCGTTCGATGAAGCCTTGGTCAAAGAGACAACCGAAATTACAGGTAATCGCTAATAAGTCCTTGCTTGTGCACAGCCCAAAAGGTCGGTGCTCGTGCTCGATTGTTCCTATTTGAGCACGATTACGAGCACGAGCACCGTTTCACTAAGCACGAGCACGGTTGTCGGTTTGTGGGCACTGGACATTGGCGAGAAGTGTCTTAATTTCACAACTATTAGCTGCATAATTGATAGCTTGATCACTACACGAGAGCATCGCATAAAACTTGCACCGGATGAAGCGCCACTCGACCGGTCCCGTCTCGGATCTGGTGTCGACAGCTTGTTCCGGTTGCTGCGATAGCGACCTCTTCCGGTTGCCGCCGAATGGTTGGAAACAAGATCAGTTCTCCAATCTTCATGGAAAGCCGATAGTGTTCGCGCTCAAACCCAAACGAACCGGCCATCCCACAGCAACCCGAAGGAATTAGATGCACCTTGAAATTTTTTGGAAGCGAAAGGATTCTTCGTGTTGGTGTCATCGTTGAAAGAGCCTTTTGATGGCAATGTCCGTGAAGCTTTACCAACAAGGATCTGTCGGTGAATTGCGATGAATTGATAGTCTTCTTATCGATCTCATTAGCCAAGAACTCGTCGATTAAAAACGTTCGCTTGGCTAGCTCGATAGCATTTCGCTGGCTAGATCCTCTAGTTAGCGTCGTGTACTCATCGCGAAAAGTAAGGATAGCTGACGGCTCGATACCGATGAGTGTCTCATGCGGTAACAAGGCGTCCGTATAAAGAGCGACATTTTTCTCGGCTAGTTCTTTAGCCATTGAAAGTAACCCCTTGGACAGGAAGGTCCGTCCACTTTGGTGATTGGCAATGACTCGAACTTTGAAGCCTAGCCTATCCAGCAATTTCACCGCGCTGATTCCAATTTCGGCGTCGTTGTACTCTGTGAATTCGTCTACGAATAGGCAGACCGCTCCGCTTTGGCCATGGCTGGTTGCTTTATACGACTTGAACCAAACACTAAATGGTGTTTTAGACAGAGTTGGCAGCGTTCGCTCCGCCGCAAAGCCTGCCATGAGTTTTATGATCCGAGATGTAACCCTATTTTGTAGCAATAAGTTGGAGAGCGCTGGGAAACGACTTGCGATTGACATTGCTTGCGCAAATTCACCGATGAGCCTTGCACGAATCGGCGTGCCTTTGTGCTTGTAATAGTGATGCTGCCATTCGGCTTTCAGCTTTGCAACATCGACGTTTGACGGGCATTCCGATTTACATCCTTTGCAAGACAGGCAGAGATCCATCACATCTTTGATTTCTTGACTCGCAAGCGGTAATTTCCTTTCAGACTTGGTAAGCATTTCTCGCAGGATATTGGCTCTTGCCCTCGTTGTATCCTTTTCATCTCGGGTGACCATGTAGCTTGGACACATTGTGCCGCCAGACAGGGCTGTTTTGCGACAGTCACCCGATCCGCTGCATTGCTCGGTCGCTCTCACGAATCCTTGAGTCTCGGTAAAGTCGAACATGGTCTTGATCTCTGGCGTCGATTGCCCCACCGAGAAACGGAGGCTGGAATCCATGGGCTGGGCATCAACGATTTTCCCTGGATTGAGTCGGTTTCGAGGATCCCAGATTCGCTTCACCTCTTTACAAAGTTGGTAGTTATTTTTTCCGATTACGATGGGAATGAATTCGGCTCGCAGACGCCCGTCGCCATGTTCACCAGACAAAGAACCGCGATATCGTTTCACTAGCTGCGCGATCTTCTGTGCGACCAATCGAAACAGCCTCTGACCGTTCTCGGTTTTGAGATTAAGAATCGGACGAAGGTGAAGCTCGCCTGACCCTGCATGGGCGTAATGGACGCTCTCGAGTCCGTGTAGTGAGAGGATCTCACCGAATTCGCGAATGTACTCTGGGAGGAGATTTACGTCGACAGCCGTGTCTTCAATTACGGCGACAGGTTTGGTGTCGCCGGGAACGTTGGACAACAATCCTAACCCAGCTTTTCTGAGGCTCCAAACTTTAGACATTTCTTCACCTTCAAGTACCGGGTACGCGTAGCCAAGTGCTTCGCTTCGCAGATCTTGAATGAATGACTTTGCCACTTGCTGCAAATCTTTAGGACAGTCATTGGTAAGCTCGACAACCAGAAGAGCTTCAGGACTTCCTTGGACGAAAGTTCGGTATGGGGCATACATCGTGTTCCGCAACGTTGCATCCAGAATAAATCGGTCGATAAGTTCACTCGCCGATGGTGAATACTTGATCGCGACCAAGTTGGCCCTCAATGATTCATCGATCGATTTACAATGGATACAAATCAGTAGCTTGTTCATGGGAGGAAGCTTCGTAAGCTTAAGTTTCGCGGCAGTAACGATTACTAAAGTCCCCTCAGAACCAGCGATAAGAGAGCAAAGGTTGAGTTTGTCGTCGCTCGCGATAAACGGGCTTTGATGAAGAAGCATGTCGAGGGCGTAGCCAGTGTTTCGACGCGGAATCGACGCAGAAGGATAACCGTCGCGAATTGAGTTTTGATTTTGCTGATTGCTCAGAAGCCGATTCATCTGCTGGTAAATCTGCCCATACTGGTCCGCGACTGGTAAAGGTCGGTCAAGAATTTTCTGAAGCGATGATTCATCCACAGGACCGAACCAGGCTTGTGTGCCATCAGATAGGACTGCGCGGACTTCTAAGAGGTGCTCACGGGTACTTCCATACCGAATTGAATTTGAACCACAAGAATTGTTTCCGATCATGCCACCGATCATGGCTCGATTTGATGTAGATGTCTCGGGTGCGAAGAAAACGCCGCGAGGTGCTAGAATGCGATTCAAGTCATCCCTAACTATCCCTGGTTGCACCCAGACCCAAGCATTATCGGGATCTATTTCAAGAATGCCATGAAAATGGTGAGACATGTCGATCACGATTCCATTACCGACGACTTGCCCGGCAAGCGACGTCCCCGCCGTGCGTGGGATAAGACCGACATCAAGTTTGTCAGCAAATTGGACTATCTTGACAATGTCTGAATCATTTCGCGGGATCGTGACAGCTAGAGGTAATTCGCGGTAGACAGAAGCGTCTGTCGCATAAAGTCGCCTAGTCACTTCAGTCCAACAGATGGTTCCTTCAAGCGATTCTTGAAGCGATTTTAACATCGCGACGGTTCTAGGCGGGATGTCGAACGAATCTGTCTGGTTCATCAACTCCAATGACTGAGACGAACGGCTAGAAGTCAAAGTTTACTCCTTGAGCTAGCGGTAACTCACGCGAGTAGTTGATCGTGTTAGTGGTACGTCGCATGTCAGCCTTCCAGCTATCGCTTCCGCTTTCTCGTCCACCACCGTTTTCTTTCTCGCCACCGAACGCACCGCCGATCTCAGCGCCACTGGTTCCTATGTTTACGTTAGCTATTTGAGCCAAATCAGTCTTGTGCTTGCGAAGTTGATTGCCAAACCTTCGAACAAATTCGCCGCGTGCGGGTGCAGATACTAACCGCCATGCTTCGAACGCCTTATGTGCCTTATCAATCGCATTATCAACATCATCCCCGTTGGCCGCCGAAATCGACGCGAGCACTTGGCCGTCTATGCAGCTTCTGCATAGGAGGTTTGATCCATCATTCTGCACGGCTTTACCGCCGATGTATAGCCCTTTGAGATTCGATAATTCAAGCATCTTACTTCCTTTTGTGACGGTTCAGTTGTATTGGACGAATCGTAGCAAACGCCGAATCGATTTTTCAGAAAAATGGCCATCGGAACATCTTCTTGTTTGACGAATCCCTGCGTTGGCAATTGCCCGTTGACAAGTAGATCCAGTATCGCACAGAAACTTGCTGCCGTTGTTAGCTGAATAGCGCTAAAGGATCGGCCACGGAATTCTTTGGCATACACTTTTCTGGCATCGGTCATCTCGGTTAACCAGCCATTTTTCATTCCCTTTACCATATTCGTTGATCAGTCCGTCGGTGCTCCAGGTGAGGTTGTACTTCATTTCATTGGTTGGAAAGACAAGCAATGCACCGACTCGCAATCGGACTTCATGCAACGCATCGAACTTCCCTGCCAAGTCAAACGCGGAGATCGAAACAAAACCAGGCGCTAGTCCGCATTGCGGCATAAAAACCTGACCAGGTTCTGCAGACCGAGCGAGCTCACTCGTCGCGCGGGTAGTCTGGACATCTTCGGTAAGATCAAAGTAACTACAACCCATCTCGACCGCAACCTGAGCGATACCTGGATTAAGTGCGAAACTCATCGCGCTCATAACACTGAGTCTCCCCTTCATCACCTAGCGAAGTGCGTCGAGATCGTCAGCAGCCAAACGAACGGTCTTTGCCGAAGTTGTTTCTGAAACCCTTGCCAATGACGCTTCGTCAATGTCTGCGACAAGTACATCATAGTCACCTGTATCCGCCAGAAGTGAAGCGGTCGCAAGACCGATTTTGCCCGCGCCGACCAACAGGATAGGATGCATGGTTGCTCAAAATTCTTTAGCTAGTAAGACCAGTGGAGCTATCAACGAATCTGGTTAACCAAATCGCAGAAACCAATTAGGAGTCTAACATTAGAATTCGTTCAAGCGAGATCTTTTTGAGGAAAACTTTAAGGCAAGCATTTGTCTGATTTAGCAGATTCCGATGTCAATCGTTATTGTAATACTTCAACGGAATCGAATCTCGCTTTACAGAGAGACAAGTTTGAACAGTCCAGCGTTGGCTTGCAATAAACGTCGAACAAACCTCAATGTGCATGTCCACCGATTGTGGTCATAAAGAGTCGTCCGAGTTAGAATCTAGGCTCCGGGTCTACCAATTACGCATCATCCATCCCTCCCTCCAAACACCACGAGTCGAACATGAATCATGATGATCACTCAGTCAGTCGGCGAATGTTTCTTGGCGCTGCGACTGCAATTGGTGCCACTTCGACACCACAGATGCTTCAAGGAGCCGACAACGTTGCTTTGGTTTCCTCAGACGGCAAGTCCTTTCTAGAACCAGCGATGTCATTACCATTTGTCAGCGATGCAGATGTTATCGTATGCGGCGCTGGACCAGCAGGCGTATCGGCTGCCATTGCTGCGGCTCGATCGGGAGCAAAGGTCCGACTTTTCGAATGGCGTGGATGCGTTGGTGGAATTTGGACTGCAGGTCTACTCGGTTGGCTGATCGACTTCGATAAACCGGGCTTGAATCGCGAACTGGTTAGCAAGCTGGAGGAAAGGGGACTTCGACGCGGTACCGATGCCGAAAGCATGACTTACGAACCTGAAGGAATGAAACTGCTACTAGAAGAAATGCTGGTCGAAGCGGGTGTCAAGTTTCAGCTACACACACGAGTCGCTGCTGCATATCGCGATGGTCAACGGCTAAGTACCATCGTCACTGAAAGCAAATCTGGTCGGCAAGCTTGGCGAGCGCCCGTATTCATCGATACAACAGGCGATGGTGATTTGGGTGCTTTGGCCGGCTGTGAATGGGAAATCGGAGAGACAAAGGAGTGTCCATGTCAACCAATGTCGTTAAACGCGTTGCTAGTTGTCAAGGATGCAGAAGCGCTACGCGAGTTTGTTCGAATGGATAAGCAAAGTCCCGACGAGAATGATAATCGTAAAAAAGATCGCATTCGGCAAGAAATAGAACGAACAGGTCACTTCCCTTCCTACAGCAAGCCGACTCTTTGGCAAGTTCGCGACAATTTAATCCTCGCCATGTTTAATCACGAATATGGTACTAAACCTTTTGATGCAGCCGCCGTCACTGAAGCAACCGTTCGTGCACGCGCCGAGATGAACAAGATGATTCTGGGGCTTCGGAAACTAGGCGGGCCATGGGAGGGAGTGCAGATAGCTGCAACCGCAGAACAAATCGGCGTTCGCGATGGGCGAAGAATCCGCGGACGTTACATAGTATCCCAGTCAGATGTTGCAAGCGGTGCCAAGCACGATGATGCAGTCGTGAAACCGACTTTCTCGGTTGATATTCATGCCCTCTCGGCCGAGCTCAATAAGACACACGGCTACACTAACCGTGGCGTGAAAACCAAACCCTACGACATTCCACTTAGGGCGTTGATTGCAAGAGACGTAGACGGTCTGATGATGGCAGGTCGCTGTATCAGTGGTGATTTTATCGCGCACGCAAGCTACCGAGTGACCGGCAATGCGGTTGCGATGGGTGAGGCCGCAGGAGTTATTGCATCGATTGCTTCAAGGACTCAGCGTCTCCCACACGAAGTACCATGGAGCGAAGGATTAGCCATGCTGAATAAGATCGGCCTTCGAACTTGAAAAGGTCATGACATTAGAATCGTTAACGCGGCGGGCTTCCTAGTTCATACGATCAAAAGATGACGTCTGTTCGAACACAAATGAAAGAATACGCGCGACCATTGATGTCTCGGCCAAAAACTTACCATGAAGAAATAGACGATCTGCCACTTCGGTGCATCGCACTGGTCTTCCATCTCGCACTACGGTGCGTGCGAAGCATGTTCCACGGCCGCGATGAGGCAATGAGCCAAGGTTAGCAAAACAGGATTAGGTCTTTAGACAAAAGAACAGCCCGACACCAAGGAGCAAAAAGAACGCAGCCGCAATCGCCATTGCAGGTTTGAAGTCAGAAATGTCATATTTCTTAAAGCACCATGGCAACGTTAAAATTATTGCGATCAAGGCAACTACGAACGTAGGATCCATAATATGTCTCCAGGGTGAATGAAAGTCACACGAGAAGAGTTTAGTGCTCCACCTTCCCCCTGACAATCTTTGCCTATCGGAAACGAAGTCAATTCGTGGACGTAATCCTCTCGGACGCCCGATTCGAATCGATGTCACACCGACATCGTTGACTTCATTGGACGAACAATTGGTATGCGAGGTGTCGCGGTGAATCAAAAGTTTTTCTGTATAATGTGCCGATACCGCGAGACATACCTTTATGCTTGAAAGCATGGCAGATTCCCATGCGATTTGAAATGAACCCAAGTCGTGCTCTTCTCAGCGTCAGTCAAATGAGCGAGGCCGACCGATTTACAATCCAAAGTGGCGTCCCTGCGGCGGCGCTGATGGAAAATGCTGGCCGTGCCGTAACGCAGGAAGTTATCAGGCGTTGGGACAAGCGACCGACGGTCGTTTTATGTGGGCCAGGCAATAACGGAGGGGATGGCTTTGTTGTTGCGAGGCTGCTTCGAGAAGCGGGGTGGCCAGTTCGACTCGCGCTGATCGGTCCGGTTGAAAAGCTTCTTGGTGAAGCCCGCTTTCATGCCAATCTGTGGCAAGGTGGCGTGGAGCTATTGAAGCCAGTTGTCGTCAATGATGCCGAACTAGTCGTTGATGCGATCTTCGGAGCGGGCCTCCGTCGACCGCTCGATGGAGATGTTCGCGATACTCTAGCCGAAGTCGCGGCTCGAAAAATTGACATGCTTGCGATCGACCTACCGACTGGCATCATGGGCGATTCTGGAGCCAGTTTGGGTGCGATACCCGCCGCCGTGACAGTAACGTTCTTTCGAAAAAAGCCGGGCCACCTCCTGTTGCCGGGGCGTGATTACTGTGGTGATGTCGTTGTAGCTGACATCGGAATCCCCGAAACAGTTTTTTCAAAGATCATACCAAACACTTTCGAAAACAGCCCAACTCTCTGGCTTGAGATGCTACCCTTGCCGATCGCGTCTGATCACAAGTACAAACGCGGACATGCTTTGATTTCGGGAGGTTATCCGATGACAGGTGCAGCGAGACTTTCAGCAATCGCGGCGGCACGGACGGGAGCGGGACTAACTACGATCGCCGTGCCCGAGGTGGCATTCCCAATCTATGCAGCAGCCTTAACCAGCATCATGGTGCATCCGCTAATCGATAACGATGCCTTCAATACATTATTGCAGGATAAAAGATTTACCGCATTCCTCATCGGACCCGGTGCTGGCGTTGCCGAGGAAACGACATGTCGAACTTTGGCGATGTTGAAAACCGGCAAGGCAACCGTGATTGACGCTGATGCGATCACGGCGTTCCAAGCCAATCCCAGTGAACTCTTCCAAGCGATTCAGGGCACATGTGTGATGACACCGCATGAGGGTGAGTTTCAACGGCTATTTGATGCGACGAGTGACAAGCTTTCGAGAAGTCGTATGGCAGCAACGCAAAGCAATGCCGTGATTATTCTCAAAGGGGCTGACACAGTGATTTCAGAACCTGGAGGCTGCTCGGTGATCAACACCAACGCTCCAGCTACGTTAGCCACTGCTGGGGCTGGGGATGTCTTGAGTGGAATATTGCTCGGACTACTCGCTCAAGGGATGGAGCCGTTCTTTGCCGCGCTTGCTGCGGTTTGGATACATGGCGAAGCGGCAAACCGATTCGGATTAGGGCTTATCGCAGAAGACTTGCCCAATCAACTGCCTGCTGTCTATCAAGAACTTGCGAAACAAAAAGCGGCACGAACGAAGATCTTGTAGTTAAATATGTTAGTATAAAAGTCAACCAAAGGTAGGCAGTTCGATAAGCAAACTATACCTACCGAAGATTCATTATTCTGTTAGGACGTTGACACGTTAAAGCGTTTCAATCGTTCTAGATACAAAGCATGCTCAACGGCTTTTGTTTAATCCTATTGGTTGATTAAAAAGTCCTTTACAAATTGCACTGTGGCGTAGAACTGAAGGTCAGCGTTGCTTTTCTTACGGAAGCCATGCCCTTCGTCTTTGGCCATCATGTACCAAATAGGACTGCCATTGGATTTAACTTGAGCAACCATCTGCTCGGCTTCGCTCATCGGGACTCGCGGATCATTACCGCCCTGCACGACGAAGAGCGGCTTTTTAATTTTGTGCGACTGATTCAGCGGCGCGATGCGATCGAAGAATTCAATCATCTCTGGCAATCGCTCGTCTCCATACTCGACTCGTCGAAGATCGCGACGATAGGACTCGGTGTTTTTCAAAAAAGTACCAAAGTGAGAGATCCCGACGACATCTAGCGAGCAGCGAATCTTATCGTTGTATTCAACCGCGGTTGCTAAAGTCATATATCCGCCATAAGAACCGCCAGTCACCATGATTCGATTTACGTCCAAATTTGCTTGAGTCCCGATCCAATCGATTAAAGCACCGATATCTTTCACAGAATCAAAACGCTTCAGCCCGTTATCCATCTTCAAGTAGGACTTCCCAAAACCAGCAGAACCTCGCACATTGGGATAGATGATGGCTACGCCAAGTTCATTGAGGAAGTAGTTGTTCCTGCCTTGAAAAAGTGGTCGCGACTGACCTTCGGGCCCACCATGAATATTGATAATCACAGGTCTTGCACCGGTGAAAGTAGCTTTCGGCTTGAAATAGAAACCGGTGATTTGCGTTCCATCAAAGCTCTTCCAACTGATCTTTGTTGGTTCTTGTAAATCCGAGGCAAGGACACCTCCCAACTCGCTTTCGGTCCATCGACTTGTTATGCCATCGGCGACCTCCCACGAGTAGACATCCGATGTGCTGTTGTAAGAATTCAGCGTGAAAGCAATCTCGCTACTATCCGATCGCCACTGCCCCAGTGCAACAACTCCTGATGGTATGTTATCGATCCGCTTTAACGATTTCGTTGCAACGTCATATTTGTAGAGAACAGAACTTCCGGCTTCATTGGCTACTAAAACAATAGTCTTACCGTTGGGAGCAACCGCGATACCTTCGATATCCCACGGGATCGACTGAGAGATAGGAACGATTTCGCCGTCGGACAATCGCAAGCTTGCAAATTGTTGGAATTCAGATCCTTTATCGGTGGTGATCCATAGGTGTGATCCATCTTCGGAGAAAGTAGCACTCGAATAAGAAACTTCTTCATCTAGATTGGTAATGGGTTTCTTCACACCAGTTGCAACATCAGCGAGATAGAGATTGCTTCTGTTGATCGAGAGGTACTCCATCAAGATGAGCGACTTCCCGTCGGATGACCAATCCGTGACGGACCAACCGCCACCGCTGTTTTCAACGACAAGCCGGTTCGCGTTACTGTTGGAGCTGGCAGGCTCAATCACCCAGATATCGCGGTCTACTTTGTTGCGCTGTGTGGAAGCGTATGCCGCAGCGGTTTTTTGACGATTCCAAACAAGCCCGCCGTTTTGTGAGCGCCCACCGTCGGTCAACAAGCTGACCGCGCCGTCGGAGAAATTGTATCGAAACAGTTGCGAGAATTCATTACCGCCAACATCTTTGGAGAAGACAAAAAACTTGGCGTCCTTGGGGTCGTAACTCGCGAACGCAACGGGTTCTTCAAAGAATGTAAGTTGGGTTCGTGCAGCTCCGGGTGCCTTGATTTCATGGACTTGCGACGAATTGCCAAATCGGGTTCCGATCAACATCTGACGCTTGGTTGGATGCCAGTCGAAAGCGACCGCAGCTCGCGATTCCGTGTACTTACGAACTTGCTCGGCGATTGCTTTTGGAATCGATGGAATTCCTTCGATCTGCAAGTTGTCAGGGAATGCGATGGACGGTTCCTGCGACGCGACAAACCTGGATGAAATCAATCCATAAAGCAAAACTAAAATCACTGAGAATGTCATCGAGTGGCGGTCTGATCGGAAGTGTGATCGGAAGTGTGTCATTTTTTAAGTTGTCTTAATCAGGTTGTCATCGTTCGGGTTGGGAATTTGGATGCAGAGAGCACTTCACCGACGATTAATGCGACGGCTTGGACCATCTGCGAGCTGGGCATGCTCGCGAGCGCCTTACCGCTTCCAAGCACTTGCTGAGACGTCAACGGCAGGTGAACAAATCCAACGAGTGGTTCTTCGCCATGCCGTCGATTTTGAGTGTACCAATGATGCGAAAGATACATAATTGCGTTGCAAAGATAGGTACCCGCATGGTACGAAATGTACGATGGGATCGCTGATTGATGCAATAGGTTGAGCCAGCTGCCGAGTGGAAACTGAGTTCGATAACCAACAGGGCCATTGGCTAGAAGCGGCCCATACTCTTCGCCCGGAGCAGTTGTAATTCCCGCAACGTTAACAGCAATCGCTTCCAATGAAATCTGGGAAGCTCCCGGCCGCTGCCCAAGATGAAGCACCGCATCAAACCCGGTTGCCAGGTCACGATCGAGCCGCTTCTTGAGCTCGACCAAGTCCACTGGATAGCGTCGTGTTACCAGTGATGTGTTCGCTCCGTAGACGCGAAGATACTCGGACATCACTGCCCAACTGGAGTTTTGCTCCCAATCATCGTAAGGTTCGAAGGAGGTTAAAAGGAGTCGCATAAAAGTCTAGCTACCTATTGGCTCAAACAACAGCGAACCTATTCGAACCATCGTAGAACCTTCCTCAATGGCTTCTTCAAAATCACCACTCATGCCCATCGAAAGCTGACCAAGCTGGAATTGATCACCAAATCGGATGACCATGTCGTCTCGCAGCTTCCTTAGTTTAGCAAAATCTGTGCGCGGGTTGGTGGTTTGAAGACCAGCCATCCCCATGAGTCCGCGTACTTGAATCCGATCAAGGCCGGCCAAATCATCGAGCACCGCAGGCAGATCTTGGGAAAGAATTCCCGTTTTGTTCGGCTCACCCGACACATTAACTTCGACTAATGCATCCACTGATATCCCAAGCGATTCCGCATCACGTTGGACTTGCTGAGCCAAACGCACGGAGTCCAGCGACTGAAGCAACGAGAGATTAGCAATCGTTTTCAGCGACTTATTCCGCTGCAAATGCCCGATAAAATGCCATCGGATTTTTCGCTCATCTGATAACGAAACTGCATCCAACGCAGCCTGTTTTTCCCAAAGGCTTTGCGGGCGACTCTCTCCCAGATCGGTGCAGCCAGCACCCCAAAGCCACATTGCAGTTTGCGAGTCCACATACTTCGTGATGCCGACAATCGTTACCTCGGATGGAGATCGCCCGGATTTCTTGCTCGCCTCGGCAACGCGTTGAGTCACCGAAGACCATTGAAGGGCAACCGATTCGACGGATAAGCTTCCAACCAGCGATTTTGACTCATCGATTGGCATATTCACGAAAAGGTTACTTTGATAATTGGGTGTTGTGCATTGAAACGTCGTTCTGGCACACTTGTTTTAGCAGTTCTAAGCTTATTCCAAGCCTGCGAAGAGACTTGTCTTCGTGAGTATACACGCTGAGCGAACTTTATTCGTCAGAATCGATTTCTACGATCGGTTCAAATTCGCCATCAGATGGGTCAAAGCGTGCGGCGTAGAACTCGCTATTCATGTGTAGCCCCATTGCGGACCGACGAATCGTTTTGGCAAGCGATCGATAGAAAACCATTTGGTCCTTACCGACTTGAACGCGATATGCTTGAGCGATTTCGCGAGGTTGAATCTGAAGATCTTCAGCTACGGTTAAGTGTCGCCATGTGTAGGGTTGATTCTTGGATGGTTTGCGAGGAACGATCACCATCGGGCACATCAAGCGATTTCCGAGTGACTCTTGCGACAAAACGAGTTGTCCTGCTTTAGGCTCCAGTTTTCCTATGCTGGGCGAACGCCTCCACTCAGGCAAGGCCAGCGGTAGCACCAGCGCATGGCGTCCGTCGCCCGTGCCGGTTGTTGTCGAATCGCGATGATGAAGTTCGGCTTCATGGTGTTTTTTGTCTTGACGAACTTCGAAATCAGGAGCGACATTTAAAATGCTCCGGACCCCCCAATTTGCAGATTGGTCCGCAAGAAGTGTATCGCACATAAAGATCATTGATTCATCTCGAATCAGCATCATCTGGCGTTGAATTCGAACAACGCCTTCGAGCCCACATTCGATCTCCAAGTAATCGACATCGTCATCCGAGAACCAGCACACATCCGACCAACCAACATCGGTTTCGATCGCCTGTCCCTCGCGAGTGATCTGCAGATCCCAGTCACCACTGATGATACGATTGCCTTCGAAATCCAAGATATCGATCCGCATCGGCTCTTGCGAATAATCGATTGCCATGCGAACGCCGGGTTGATCCCAAGCTTTTCGCATGCTCGCCAGTTCTGCCTTCTCGGAATAAAACCCGAGAGCCGGCAGTCTCACGATCTCCGACTTCGTAATTGCTTTCAGGCTTCGCGATGCCGATTTTCGATTGGTCTGACGCAAAGTCCGAAGGCCGCTTACCTGCAAGAGTCGGTCAAGCTTTTTATTCGGTGCGCAGATCTCTGAAAGCGCATTCCAAAGTTCCGCATCATCGCTTTCGATGCCATGTTCGTTTAGAAGAGGTCCGCCGTTGCGATCGCTTAACCGGACTGCCAGTTCGACCAGTTTCGCAAGCGACTTCCGCTGCTTTGCATAGAAGCCTTTTGTTCCGAGCGAACTCATCGACCAAGAACATCGCACGATCGACGCAAGACATGCGCGTAGCTGATGCCCGCCATGGATCAACCAATTTTCAGGAGAGTCATCGGCAGCTTCGAGAACTTGATTGAGCCTCTCTATCGTTTCCAAAACCATCCGGTCCTTGCCGCCAAGGTGAGACAACTTCGTTGCGAGTGCCAAAGGTACTTCGCAGGCCCACAGCAACCACGGAAAAAGTCCTTTCTCGGGCTCTTCACTCCAAGCACGATCTACTTGGGTCAAGATGCTTTGCAAAGTCTCTAGCCAAAGCGATTGCGGCAGCTCGCCACCGAGCTCTCGCAAGCCATGAATCCACGATGCGCTGACGAGTCCCACGTTGACATCAAAGCCATGGACGGGAAGCGACTTCACAATCCACTTCGAGATACTCTCGATAGACTTTAATTGCTTCGGCTTTCGAGACTCCGATCCTTCTGCGATCGGGCTTTGCCAGAGTTCGACAATCTTAGCGAGTACCTCTGGGCCTTCTTCAATGTCTACTTGAAGAGTCGCAGTTCCCCAACGCATGGAAGCACCAAACTCGGTCGAGCTATGAGCGGTCGACTTGCGACTCTTCTTACTCCGGGGCGGCTTTGGTGACTTCTGAAGCGAAGGGACGTTGTCTTGGCAAAGCTTCTCTAGCCAAGTAGTTACCTTTTCCACGTGTTGCCCCTCACGATTATTAGAATGATGCACTTCCGTTCCATTGATCGATTTTTTGCGTGAATCCTCAAGTATTATTTCTCCACCGTAGTTGCCCATCACTGTCGATTCGGCAGATGAAGTCAATGATTTATCAACGCCTGGCAACGCGCGATCGCTTTTGGGTTTTACCCAGTCCATAGGTGTATCGTCCTGAAAGGAAGCTTTTGGTAGAGTAATTAGTGTCGTGTCGCAATTGTTGTTACTGGCGACGGAGATGCAAGGATTCTTTTTCACGTTTTTTGCGATTCTGCCATGTATGCACCTCGAATGAAAAGTATCTTCCCATCGCTTTCGCAGTGGGCATCCATCCTAGTTGTCACTTGTATGGTTGGAATTCACGCCCGAGCAGAACCAATTCCGACGCGAGAAGAACTACTGAACAAAGCGGAAGCAATGTTTGGAGATCCCAAGAATGCAACGCGGCTTGTTCCAGATGGTCGCGTTTGGGTTGATGGAAAACGCGGTCTCGTCATCGTGGACGGCTATGTCACACTACGCAAGGGGCAACTAGAGATGCTCGCCTGTCCAACAGGTACAAAAGAACACGAATCGATCATCGCCGTCTTCGCTGCTGCTAGGCATGTGCACGCTGGCCTGCTGGCTGCTGGTGCCGAGCAGGGAGCCCCTACTCAATTCGAACCCTATCGACCAGCAACAGGAACGACCATCAAGATAAGTGCTCTGTATCGCGATGCAGAAGGCAAAAACCATCTTGATCCTGCTCAAAAGTGGATTCGACGAATGGGTACCAATAAAGAAATGCCCTACGACTGGGTATTCGCCGGAAGCGGCTTCTACAAAGACGTTGACTCCGGTGAACAAAGATACCTTGGTGACTCTGGAGACCTCATTTGCGTCGCAAACTTTCCAACAGCAACGATGGATCTGGCTGTCGAGAGTGCGGCGGCTAACAGCGGTTTGGTTTTTGAAGCGTTCACCGAAAACATTCCACCCATGCACACGCTCGTTCGGCTAGTTCTCAAAGTCAGTGACGCTGAACCAAGCCGCGAAAGTGACGTTGAGCCTGGGATTCAATTGCCCCCTGCTAAGCCAGCCGCAGGTTCCACTGAAAAGCAGACCCCGGAGAATAAAGCCGACTCAAAAACTGACGCAAAGGCTATCGCCCCTGAAACGCAAGAAAAAACACCCAAGGCAAGCGATCAAGACATAAGCTTGGAAGAGATGATTCCATCGATCGAGTCGAGAAAGAAACCCGAAACAAAGTAACTAGCATACTAGTTATTAGCACAACATATTGATAATAAGTGATCCTTGTCACGCAATCGCATGAAGCAACAGAAAGCAACTTGAGGCGAAAAACCTTATGTTCCTCGTCGATTTCCAAACCATCGAATATGAGTACGATCGCAATATCGCACTCCCTTGGCTTTACACCACGGTACAAGCCATTCCGCTTGTTGGTCAATTTCCCCCGTAGATACTCCTCGCGGCATCATCAAGATTTTTGAAAACGGTACACGTAAACCCCGTGCCGCATATTCAGCAATAAACTCCATCACCTCTTCCGCGTCCAGAATGGACCCAACAACAAACTTCAGTTGAAAGTCCTTGGACAACGCAATCAATTTTGCTACCACTTCCGGTTTATCCCGAGTCTCATTGTGTCGTTCATGCCAGTTATTTGCTTCGCTCTCTGCGGGTGCACTGTTACTTAGTTTGGGACTAATCGACATCAAGTCGCACAGTAACAGGTCAAACGACAACGTGGGTTCTTGGATTACTGTGCCGGCGGTTTCGATCGTGATGTGCTTGCCAAGCTTTCTCAATTCCGAGCAGAGTTCCGGAAGTTCGGGAACAATCATTGGTTCGCCGCCCGTAATCACCACATGATCGCATGCGTAAGAAAGCGTTTTCTCGATCACCTCGGAAACGCTAAACGAGTCCCCCTCAGGCTTCCAAGAGGCGTAAGGCGTGTCGCAAAACCAACACCTCAAATTGCAACCGCTTGTACGAATGAACACACTGGGCACGCCAGTCAGTTGCCCCTCTCCTTGAATACTATGGAAAATTTCTGAAATTCGTATCATTCTCAGATTGTATCAAACGTTTCAACGGTTTGGCTTTCAGAGAATCGAGCAGCGTTTATACTACAGGCCCGGGTATCGCGTTTCGCACCGGAATAGCATTTTTTGTTGGCCTTGCAAATTTTGTCGAGATCGCTCAGCAGGTCGATCGGTTGACAAGTCACAACAATCCAAAATCGAACACCGTCACGTATGGACGGGCGAAGTCAAAAATAGTTTTATTTACCGCCTTTTTAAAGAACATTTGAATCACGATGAGTGTCGGAACCCCTTTCCAGAATGAACTGGAATGTTTTGAAAATTCTTTTCCTGGTCGCGATTACTCGATTGAGATCGCTTGCCCCGAGTTTACGTCGATTTGTCCGAAGACAGGACAGCCAGATTTTGGCAAGTTGGTATTTCGATATGTCCCGGAGGGGAAATGTGTCGAGCTTAAAAGCCTAAAGCTCTATCTTCAGAAATTCCGCAACGAGGGTATCTTCTACGAGAATGTTACAAATCGGATTTTTGAAGACTTCGTCGCGGTCGTCGCACCCAAGAGCTTTACGCTTGAGAGCCACTGGGGTGCTCGTGGCGGTATTACTTCTGTTATCACAATCTCTCATAAACAAGAAATGGCTTAACGATCCATGCCTTCAGTTCATTTAAGCGGCTTTGCTGATGAAGCAGCCAACCAAAAACTTGCTCTTCAACAGTTTTGTGCGCTGTCAGCTCTTGGAATGGAGTATTACACACTCCGATTCATTGACCTTGGTAACGGCATCAAGAACGTCATGCTTTTGGACGAAGCAGAGCTGGACAAGCTTCTTGCTTTGCAAAAAGAATACGGGCTTGCGATCTCTTCGATCGGTTCACCTATCGGCAAAGTGAAACTACTCGACGTAGATGATGGAACGACGAATCGATTCGTTCCATTCAAGGAATATCTCGAGAAAGATGTTCAACGAGCTTGTAATATCGCAAATAAACTCGAAACAAAACTTCTTCGAGGATTTTCGTTCTACCATCCCAAGGGAGACGACCCGCAAAAGTACGTTTCTCAAGCCGCAGACCAACTCGGCCAAATCGCGGGGCTGGTCGATCGAGAGGGACTTACCTTTGGACTCGAAGTAGAAGCGAACCTCGTTGGCCAGACAGGCAAACTCCTGCGATCCATCTACGACGCAGTAAACCACCCTGCGATGCTATTGATTTTCGATGGAGCAAATTTGGTTTGCCAAGGAATGACAACGAAAGAAGTCTACGAAGAATACGAAGCAATGAAGCCGGGATTGGGTTGGCTTCACATTAAAGATTATCGGACGCCAACAACAAATACGAGTCTCGCTGGCGGAGTCCATGTCGATGAGGATTCGCTCAAGAATTTTGTACCGGTTGATATAGGAGATTCCGGGCACGAAAAGATCTTAAAAGACTTCGTATCCATTTTGCCAATCGTTGAACAACGCATGACAAAAAGAGGCGTTCCAGGAGTCTTTCTGGATCTGGAACCCCACTTGAAAGGTGGCGGACAGTTCGGCGGATTCAGTGGTCCTGATGGATTCGGTGTGGCACTAAGAAGTCTATGCAAACTCCTCGACAAAGTGGGTATCGATTATCCGCTTCGCTCCTACGAGACACTCGTAAGAAACTAACCAGCGAATTATCTTAAGTTTCCGATTTACTCAAACAACGAGCCCAATTCCATTTGGGCCAATTCTGTTTCAACCGTACCTATTCAGACGATTAGGACTGGCAAAATAAAAACAGAACAGCGACTCTCGCTGTTCTGTTTCGGTGGCGCCAAGCAGTCGTTTACGCGGCTAGTTCGACTTGGCTTATTCGACTTGAAGCTGTCTTCGATAGATCTTGTCGCCGTTGGTAATGTAAAGATAAGCATGGTCTGGGCCAGCGAGCGTGCAACTGGTAAGTGGTTTCGTTGGGTTCGGATGAGGCAGAACACCGCACTGACGACCGGTCGGATCGAAGACTTGCACACCAAGAGCCGAAGTCACGTAGTATCGCCCGGACTTGTCCACCGCTGTTCCATCACCTCGTGATGCACTCTGATACGGAGGCGGTTCATTGAATTTGAATTCGCCTTTGGGATCGATTACGAGCCGCATGGTCATCGTCGGCATCTTCGCATCCAAGGACGCATCAGCCTTCACGCGGAGTGTCCAAGTATTCGGTCCACCGTGCTCGGAGACAGCAAGTGTTCCACCATCTTTGGAAAGAGCAATACCATTGGGGCGCGTGATTCCGGTATCTACAACGGTGGTCGTGCCGGTCTTGATCTCGATGCGAGTAACCTGCTGTGACTTCGTTTCGGTGATATAGATAAAACCATCCAAACTGACAGCAAGATCATTAGGTACGACCTTCGTTGCGATCACCTTTGTCACACCTGATTTGGGATCGATCGAAATGACTTGCTCTTTCGCTCCCTGACATCCGTAGAGAAGCCCGTCTGGGCCAAATTTCATTCCGCTAACAGCCTCCTTCGCGATCTCGAGTCGTTTTCCGGTAGCTTGGTCGACTTTGTAAATGGCTGGTGCTTTCATATCGCAGAAGTAAAAATTTCCTTCCGCATCACTGCATGGCGCATCGGCAAAGCCCAGGTCTTCTGCGACTACTTCCCATGACTTACCGGGAACAAGGAGCTTGAGCAAAGTTAAATCACCCTTGAGATCGCCCTTGGTATCAAGCATAGGAGTATGCTTTTTTTTTCGCCACAGCCACTTTAAAGCCTCAGGAAAAATCGAACCACCATGTTCAGCGTTGTGGCCATAGCCTTCAGCCCAATCAAAGCGAACGTCATATCCCATGTACTGCAGCGCGGATGACATGAGTTGATTCGATAGGGGCCAGCTACCGAAAGGATTGTCCAAGTCACCGCTGCTGTCTGCAAGATAAACGCGAATCGGCTTTGGCTCCGTCTTGCGAATCAGCGATGGATAGAAATTCCCTCCGCGAAGGTTGGTGAAACTTCCAATTGTCGAAAGTACTTTGCGAAAGGCGTCGGGACGCTCCCATGCGACAGTGAATGCACAAATAGCACCCGAACTGGCACCGCAAATGGCTCGCATCTCTGGATCTTTCGAGATGTTGTATCGCTTTTCAACTTCGGGAATGATCTCTTCGAGAAGGAAGCGAGAGTAACGATCCCCCAAAGTGTCATACTCTACGCTCCGATTCGAAGCCTTCCAAGCACTCTGTGGTTTCGGCTTGGAGTTCTCATGTCCCGGGTCGATAAAAACCGCGATCGTAGGTGGCATGTCACCACTCGCGATCAAGTTATCGAAAACGATTGGCACTCGCCATTGGCCTTTGACATCACGATAGGAATGCCCATCCTGAAATACCATCAACGCCGCCGGCTTACCCTTCTTATATTGAGCCGGAACGTAAATGGACCAATTCCGAGTCGTTCCCTCAAAAACCTTCGATTCCCATGGAGTCATATCTTCAACCACTCCATGCGGTACCCCTTTTTTCTCGATCGCATCAGGGTGGGCTTGCCACTTGGAAGCACTTTTTTCGGGGGTGTTTACCGGTTTCGATGTGGAAGGCTGATCGGACCAAAGCCATCGAAGATCTTCCGGTAGACGGTCACCAGCCCAGACGCCACTGTGACCACCGTCGGTCATAACAATTTGATGCTCATAACCAGCGAACTTTAACGCGGCAGCGAGATCCTGATTAGCAAGTGGCCAGTTCCCAAACAAGTTGTTCAGGTCATCCTTTCCATCTTGAAGCGAGACCTTGATCGCTTTCGGATTCAACTTCGTCTTTCGGACCAACCCCGGATAAGCCCATCCACCACGAATGTCGGTATAGCTACCGATATGGCTCAACACCTTCCCGAACTGATCAGGTCTTTCCCAAGCCACTGTGAATGCACAAATTCCACCAGAAGAACTTCCGCAAACTGCACGTTGCTTTGGATCGCTAGATACGTTTAATCCTTTGAGTGCAACCGGAAGAAACTCCTCGATAAGAAACTTCGAATAGCGGTCTCCCATCGAGTCGTACTCGAACGAACGATTGCTACGATCTTTGGCATCCGGCTTCAGAGCGGGAACGGTACCAGGATTGACGAACACCGCGATCGTTACGGGAACGGCGTTTTTATGAATTAAGTTATCAAGCACCACGGGGACTCGATAAGCACCATCCGGCTTGGCGTAACTGTTTCCGTCTTGAAAGACCATTAAACTCGCAGGTGTGTCGGGAGAATACTGCGACGGAACGTAGACGCTGTAATCACGACGTGTACCAGGAAAGACTTGACTGCCTTCAAACACGCCCGAAGTGATCTTTCCCTTAGGAACATCCGGCTGCACATTACGCTCGGGATTCGTTGGATTCAATTCATCAGCAGCATGTAAAGATGACACGGCGAATAACGCCAGAAAGACAAATGAAGAGATAGATTTCATGATTGAATGGGTGGGATTCTTGGAGAGAGGGGAGCCGGATGACGCGATCGATTACCATCATCATAGTAACTTATACTAAATGCGACTTCCATCCGCCCTCGCAAACTACTAACAAAACAAACGACCCCTCTCGCTGACCACCAGTACTTGGAAGTTTGGTAGAAACTGAATACTCAAGACATTCGCTTTTTTAAGCATGTACCGCAGGCTTAGTTTTGAAGCTGCAATTTTCGCACTCGAGATGCTTCGTTCCTCGCGTTTTCGTGCTCGTGCTCGTGCTCAATCGAAGACGATGCTCGAGCTCGAATCAGGTCGTTCGAGCACCAGCACCATTTTGTTGACCACGAGCTCGAATTCTTGATTCAGTCTTCAAAAAAAAGGAGATGCTTACTGGCCTTAGTTCGCGTTAGGCAACGGCCTCAGCTTCAGCTACACTTGGGCTTTCGCGACATACTTCTTCTATAAAAACTCTCTGGTGAATCAATTGCCGTACCAACTTTTTAAAAGCATCAAACCAATACTCTTCCCATTGCTTTTTGCTGGCGTTTGCTTCGCAGCGTCTGCGACTTGGGAAACACCAGTCTTTAGTAATGAATTGGTTTCTCTTGACCAAAGACTTAAGGGTATCGATATCGGCATACTTGCCAGGGACGCTGCCTTACGTGGAGATCCAAAGCGTGGCGCGCTCGTTTTCTACACATCCTCAGCCGCTTGCATCAAGTGCCACGTTGCAGATTCTAGTGTCTCGCCGCTTGGACCGGACTTAACTCAAGTTGCAGATAAAGTTACTGACTGGGAAGCTTTCAATATTCATGTTATCGAGTCCCTTCTCTCTCCATCGCGGAAGATACGAAAGGGATACGAGACTCATAAACTACTCACCGAAGACGGTAATGTCATTAGCGGGATGATCGTTCGAGAAACAGAAAACCAGTTGGTGCTTCGTGATGCGACGAATCTTGAAAGGGAAGTTGTGGTTCCAAAAGAAGCTATCGAAGAGCGATCGGTAAGTGACAAGTCGATGATGCCAGACGGATTGATCTCTTCAATTCAAAAGGAGCGAAGCTTTCTCGACTTGGCGAGTTATTTAATGGAGATCGCGAGAGGTGGGCAGCAACGTGCAAGCGAACTTAAGCCGACTCCCGAGCAATTAGTAATCAAAGATGATACCGGCAATTTGAACCATGCAGCCATGTTGCGAAAGTTGATGCCCAACTCTGCCAAAGGTTCCGCGCCGAAACTTGCGAAGGCTCTCGCCGGTGGTAAGGCGACGTTCGAAGGCTATTGCGCAGGTTGCCACGGCCTGGATGGCAATACCCCATCGTTAGCCACCGCTCGTGCATTCGGAACTCAAAAGCTAAAGTTCGGTTCTGATCCATACAGTATGATGATGACACTTTCTCGTGGTAATGGATTGATGGCAGCAACAACACATCTGTCACCGAAAGAAAGGTACGAAGTCATCCAGTACATTCGCGAACGATTCATGAAGAAATCGAATCCTGGCTATGAACCCATCACCGATGAGTATCTGGCAAGCCTCCCTAAAGGTTCAGACATGGGAGACTTCAAGTCATCAGGCGAACGCGATTATGGTCCCGCACTTGCCTCGCAACTTGGACAAGACATTTCCAATGTGTTAACTGTCAAGATTGGAGCGATAAGTCTTTCCTACAACCTTCATACGCTCGATCAAGCGGGCGTTTGGAAAGACGGCTTCCTCGATTTAGACCAAACACAACATCAACGCGGTCGCGGTGAAGGCTACCCGGAACCCAAAGGTGAACAATTACCAGGCTTGGCGGGTTGGCAGTGGGGGCACGGTGGTTCTCTGGACTACTCGCGAGAAGGTCTTCTCGCACGGGGACCGCTACCGCCAAAGTGGCTTGACTACAAAGGGCATTATCTTCACGGCAATCAAGTCGTACTCAGCTATGCGATTGATGGCCGAGAAGTACTTGAAGTCCCAAGCTCGATCGAAGGGACCCATTCTGTTCGACGTACGCTTCGTATCGGACCAGGCAAAGAGATCATGGTAGCAACTGCGAAGTTTGAGGATTCAAAAGAACTCGATCGAGGCGTTATGATTCAGGGTGTATTAAGACCAAACAACAAGAATGGTGATGTAACTGAGAGCATCGCAATCGGAATCGTTGGAGGCAAATTAGGCCAAGACAACATTGGTAAGTTTACTGCCTCAAGAGTGCTCGGTGATTCGAAAGGAATGACTTGGAACATAGACCTTCAACAACGGTCCGTCCTGCGAATTCCCGCTGATAGTGAGCCTAGAGTGATTGAGGTGATTACTTTCAAAGGAACAGGTGATTCCGATCTTGAGAAATTGAAGAGGTTACAAGCGACGCAAGTTGATCCTGCAAAACAAACTCATGGCGGAGGGTTGCGTTGGCCACAAGTGCTTCATACGGTTGGTTACTTGGGGTATGAAGAAGGTGCCTACGCCGTAGACACAATTTCGATTCCTGAAACAACTCCGTGGAACACTTGGTTCCGTACATCGGCCATCGATTTCTTTCCCGATGGACGCTTGGCAGTAGCGACAACCGGTGGTGACGTGTGGATTGTTTCGGGAGTCGATAATGATCTGCTCAATCTACGATGGAAACGATTTGCTGCCGGCTTGTACGAACCGTTCGGAATCAAGGTTGTAGATGAAACGATCTATGTCACTTGTAAAGATCGTCTGACTCGTCTCAAGGATTTCAATGGCGACGGTGAGGCGGATTTCTACGAGAGCTTTAGCGCCGACAGCGATGTCTCAACATTTTTCCATGCCTTCAACTTTGATCTCCAGACAGACTCGGAAGGTAATTTTTACTACGCTAAATGCGGCCAATACACCGACTACGTCTTACCAGGAGCCATCATCAAAGTTTCCCCTGACGGCAAAAAGACAAGCGTTGTGTGTACCGGTTTGCGTACTCCAAACGGCTTAGGAATTCTTCCTGACGATCGATTGACTGTCAGCGATAACCAGGGGACATGGATGCCCGCTTCGAAAATCAATCTTGTAAAGCAAGATGGCTTTTATGGATATGTCCAAACGTCCGGAAACAAATCCTGGGCACCCGATGGTGGGAAGATCGATCACAAGAAAGTCGTGCCGCCTGCGAACTTTGACCAGCCGATGATTTGGATGCCGCAAGACGTTGATAATTCCTCGGGAGGGCAACTTTGGGTAGATGATCAACGATGGGGTCCGATCGCTGGGCGTTTGCTTCACACGAGCTTTGGAAAAGGTTGGATGTATTACGTGATGATGCAAGAGGTAAACGGACTGCCACAGGCTGCGATCGTCCGAGTACCGCACGACTTCGTTACGGGAATCATGCGAGGACGAGTGAACCCGGTAGACGGACAAGTTTACGTGACAGGACTGAATGGCTGGAACGATAATGGCCGTCCGGGACTGGAAGATAAAGGAATTCAACGCGTTCGCTACACGGGCCGAGAGCTTCGGATGATTACTGATTGCCAAGTCCAATCCAACGGACTCAAAGTAAGCTTCAATTTCCAGCTCGATAGCGAAACCGCATCCAAAATTTCTTCTTATGTCGCAGAGCAATGGAACTACCAATGGAGTTCGAACTACGGATCCGACATGTATAACCCTGACACCGGTGAAGTCGGAAAGCAAAAGCTAAATGTGACTCAAGTAACGCTTTCCAACGACCGACGATCCATCGAATTGAAGGTGCCAGATATCAAACCGGTGAACCAGTTGCATCTCCAGCTCAACTTGAAAGATGCAGATGGCGTTGCATTCGTTGAAGAGATTTATTGGACTATCAACGCGGTACCGATGCACTAATTACGTTATCGACAGTTAGAAGACTTTCGGCTAACTGGTTGTGCGTAATCAACGCCGCCGCACTAACCCTTCGACCCGATCGCTAAACTCTCTCGATCGTCGGCTGATTCAAGGATTTGAGAGAGCAACGGGAGGAGTTGCTTTTTACGACTTACGACATTTGCCAATTCATAAAGATTTTTATCTAGTCGAGGATAGTTGATTTCGTCCCACGCTTTGGAGTCCTTCGAAAGCAACAACAAACTACCATTGCTGACGATATCGGTAACCAGGAGTGCTGAAAAATCGAGCTTTCGTAATATCGCCATTGCTTGCAGTGCTTCGAGCAACTCATCCTTGCGATCCCAAAACAAATCGAAACCGATCTCTTCAATTTGCGAGATCGAGAACCGCTGCCCGCGCTCTTCAAACTCCTTGCAGTCTTCGCGGACAACTTCTTCTGGTGTACACGATCGAAGAGCAGACCCAATTTCAAAAAACTCTTTCGCATACTGTTCCAAATCCACTTCGCAAATTCCGTGCAACCATTGAAGGATTTCACGATCGACATCCGTTGTTGTTGGCGAACGCAAGTAAAGAGTGTCCGAGATAATTCCCGACGCCATGCACAGCGCGATTCCCGATGTAGGGACAATACCTGCAGCGCGAAACTGTCGTGCCACCAACGTACATGTTGATCCAACCGGTTCCATAATAAAGCGAATCGGTTGCGAAGACTTCAGACCTCCGCCAAGGCGGTGATGATCTAGGACTTCGAGTATCTCGGCTTCATCGGCACCTTCAACTGCTTGCCCCAGTTCATTATGGTCAACCAAGATCAGTCGCGGCTTGGTGGGATTTAGCAAGTCTGACTTGGATAGAACTCCGACCAACGTTTGATCATCGTCGACGACTGGAAAGATGGGCTCGTTCGATTTTTCAATGCGAGCACGCGCTCCTTGTACCGGCATTTTCGATGGGATAGTTATGAATTCATAATCAATGGCTGTATCAATAAATTGCGAAGACTTTATCCGCATGGTGGTCGTTGCCGTATCGAATGGGCTTCGAATAATAGTAACACCTCTAGCCTTCGCGACAGCCACTAACCCGCTCGATAGCTCGTAGCCACCAGTGACAACGATTCCGCGAACGCCCAATTCGATCGCCGGTAGGTGGATCGTTGGGCGGTCTCCGCTTACAACCAAGAGTCTCTCGGCTGGATAGTTATGCAGCCGTTTAGTGAACCCCTCAGCGCTCATTGCTCCAACCATTACAAGCAATTCATCCGACTGGTCTGGTTCGACCGAGTGCTGAAAAGTTCCTCCCAGCACATCTGCGATCTTCGAGAGACTAGTATTCACAGTACGTGCTCTTGTCGAATCGTTGTCTCCTTCGAAGATAAGTTCCATTAAATTCAAAAGCGATAATAGTCCAATCACATGTCGCTGCGAGTCAATGACCGGGATCGCGCGAAGCTCATGCTGCTTCATGCTCTGGTAGACTTGGTAAAAGACATCCCCGAGCGATGCAGTGATCACTTCTTGACGACAAAGGTCCTCGGCCTCGGGTCGAACATCGACAATAATCTTAGGGGCCGGTAAGCGGCAACGTTGCAGAACGTACTCTGTGCGTTTATTGGGAGTACCGCAACAAGCAGCCATTGCAGTCGGCCGAGTCGTTTTTTGAAGCAGATCTGCATATGCGATCGCAGAGCAAATCGCGTCTGTGTCTGGATTGCGATGACCAAAAACCAAAACAGGCATTAATGTCGGCTTTCGAAACTAAGGAGAGATTCGTGACAAAACTAAAGAGAAATACGGTCGACGTTTTAGGGTGAAGTTGAGATCGATTGATTTTATGACGATCTACTTTTTCAATTATTTGAGTATACCCTCGAGCTTCTCAAGGTGTAGCCGATCGAGCTGATTCCGATGATGCCAATATTGTCGCAGCTAAACAAGCCCGCCCGTTCTAGTCTACGTTCCTTCCAGTACTTCTTTTGTGACCGCTAACCCACTACGGATCGCCCCCTGAAACTCCCCACAAAAAGTTGACAGTGGATCGGTGTTAATTTCTGGGTAAAGTTTTCTGTTAAAGGATCGCTTACTCGGGACCCTCCAACAAAGGCAGGGGATTGAAATCTGCCTTCATCTGCGCAGCCATCG
>JAPLNI010000050.1 GCA_026692865.1 Planctomycetota bacterium | reverse complement strand
GGCGAACGAGACATCTGGCTTGAGAACGGACTCTGTTGCTCTTGTGTTTCAACTGCGGGCCATTGATCGCGGCAGGATCAAAGATGCAATTGGCAATGTTTCAGAATCAGAGTTAGCTGAAGTTCGTTTGGAACTCGCGAAACTTCTTGGATCGTAACTTCCTCGACGAACTTCTTATTAACCCAAGATCATCTCGAGAGAATAAGTGTTATAGCCAGATTAGCTGGGTATAACAAGGAAATCGTGGTGTTATCCAAGATAATCAACCATGCAGTCTCCAAGGCAACTATGCAGCACCAAAGTCCTGAGTGACCAAGTTAAGGCTAAAAACTAGTGATGGGTAGTTGCTTCCGCAGATAGTGTTCACTAAAACACTAATTTATATACATGCGTCCCACGGATATAGCGTCCAGGGAGGGCCTGATGAAAATGTCGTTTTTCCGGAACTGTCGGCGTACGCTTAGGGTGCTGGTTGGTAAACGATGCCATGCAAACACCCGTGGCTAGCGTCATCGGCTCCGTTTTCGTCAGGCTAATCTGGGGGCAGGTAAAGCGATTATTTAGGAGCAGTAAAATGTCAACGAAAGCTGGAAGGTTTGCGTCTTCGAATACTGGCGATGGATGGAACAAGGACGGATCCTTCTTCGAACGACGTGATCACTGGCGGCAGGTATGGTTTAACAAATATCGGCAATTTCATCGGCCAAAATACGGCGAGAATGTGCCGCTGGATAAGGACTCGGTGGTTGCTTTCTTGACTGGCCTGCGCGATAGCGGGACTCCGGTGTGGCAACGCATACAGGTAATCGAGGCGATTCATGATTATGGATCGAAGGTGGCTAAAGTTCCTGTTGATCATCTGGTTCAAATGATTGCTGTACTAAAAACGTACCTTCCTGGAGACAAGGCCGACGTGAATGGCTCTTCAGTGGAAGACGTTGATATGAAGCTCGCCAGTCCAGGTCCTATTGATCCAAACGAACCGATGATTGTCCAGCAACTGCGATCGCGGATTCGGATGAAACATCAGTCGCTTAAAACCGAACATGCTTACGTAAAGTGGGTGAAACAATTCATTGCGAGGTTTGATCTATACCAAGATACGGCATGGGCAACGGTGACGAAGGAGATGGTGGAGACATTTCTTACAGACTTGGCAGTCAAGAGGAACGTCGCTGCGTCGACTCAGAATCAGGCCTTCTGTGCTTTGCTGTATGTTTTTCAAAACGTCTTGAAACGAGAAATGGGTGGCATTGATGCCTTGCGTGCGAAGCGCCCTAAAAAAATCCCTTTGGTTTTATCCACCGACGAAGCAAGTAAGTTGATCGGTAAGTTTTCGGGAGTGGAGAAGATTATCATTTCTATCCTTTACGGCGCTGGGATGCGAATTAACGAATGCCTGCGATTGAGGGTAAAGGATGTCGATTTTCAACGCATGCAGTTGACAATTCATGATGCCAAGGGTGAGAAGGACCGGGTGGCGATCTTTCCGGTAAGGATCGTCGACGAACTACAACGGCATCTCGAGGCTCGCAAGCTTCAACACGAACAAGACTTAGCCGACGGGGTTGGCAGTGTGTACTTACCTTATGCATTGGAAAGAAAGTATCCAGCGGCGGCCTTGGAGTTTCGATGGCAGTATGTATTTGCGGCCAAACGCGTCTCGGTTGATCCACGATCGGGACGCCGTAGACGACACCATCTTAGCGATACCTATTTTAGTGAAGTCTTTGCTTCGGCGGTAAAGCTTGCAGAGATCTCAAAGCCAGCACACGCTCACACGATGCGTCACAGCTTCGCAACTCATCTTCTAGACGATGGACAAGACATTCGAACTATCCAGGAATTGCTTGGTCACTCCGATATTGCGACTACCATGATCTATACGCACGTTAGCCAGCACGGCCCAAGTGGAGTCAAGAGTCCGTTGGATCGATTGATGGGTGGATGAAGGCTGGTAGTGCAGGTGCTTGGAGATGAAAAGAAAAGGGGTGCCGATGCACTTCGTTCTCTTGGGTGACTTCGCTGCCTTCACCCCACCAACCGCCCTGCCCTATGCGTTCAATGTAGGGCGGCGTGGGACGAGTTGCAAGAAAATATCTTCAGATTGATAAGTTTATTCGATGGTGTTTTTAGCACGCCAAACATGTTGCGTCGGTCGGGGCAAGCCCCTGTCGTCGCGGGGTATGCGGGTTTGGGGTGCTGATGGTTACTTCCAGCCGTTGCGGAGGTGTTCGGCGATCTCGAAGGCGACTTCGAGGGCTTGTTCGTAGTTCAGCCGCGGGTCTAGCTGGGTTTGATATGCGGCCCCCAAGTCGAATTCGGTGAGACCGGCTGCGCCCCCAGTACATTCGGTGACGTTTTCTCCAGTGAGTTCAAGGTGGGCTCCCCCAAGTCGCGAATCGCAAGCGGCGTGAATTTCGAAAGCGAGTTTGAGCTCCTCACAAATATCATCGAACCGGCGTGTCTTGCGACCGTGCTGGGTCGATACGGTGTTTCCATGCATCGGATCGCATATCCAAAGAACTCGTTTGTTGAGCTCGCGCAGACGTTCAATCATCGGGGGTAAGCTACTTGAAATCTTGCTTCGTCCCATGCGATGAATCAAAGTCAATCGGCCCGGTTCGTTAGTTGGGTTTAAGATGTTGACCATCTCAACTAATTGATCGAGTCCCATGGCGGGACCGACTTTGACTGCGATGGGGTTGCGAATTCCTCGGAAGTATTCGATGTGAGCACCTTTGAGATCCCGTGTGCGATCTCCAATCCACGGCAGATGTGTCGAAAGATTGTAGTACCCGGTTCCACGAACGCTGGGACGAGTCAAAGCGGATTCGTAGGCGAGATGTAAAGCTTCGTGAGAGGTAAAAAAGTCAACTCGTCGCAGTTCCTTCGGGTCTGAGCCTGCGATGGTTTCCATGAACCGAATTGAATCGCCTAGCGACTGAAGCAAACGCTGGTAACGCTGTGCGACTTCGCCGGAAACTTGATTTACAAAAACAAGGTCCCAATTCTCGGGATGATGTAAATCGGCGAATCCGCCTTCGGACAGCCCACGAATAAAGTTCATCGTTAATGCGGATCGCTCGTAGCCGCGAAGTAATCGCATCGGATCGGGCTTACGTGAGGCAGGTGTGAATTCATTTTCGTTAATGAGATCACCACGATAGCACGGCAGGGTGACTCCATCTCGAGTTTCGGTATCGGAGGACCTTGGCTTGGCATACTGGCCAGCCATACGACCTAGTCGAATGATGCGGCAGCGTGCACCAAAGACGATCGCAAGACTCATTTGAAGCAAGACTTTTAACTTGCTTGCGATGGGCTCCGACTGGCACCCTTCAAACATCTCAGCACAGTCGCCGCCTTGAAGTAGCCACGCTTTGCCATTCTGGGCGGCCGCGAGCTCACTACGTAGGTGATCGACTTCCCAGCTGGTCACCAACGGGGGTAGCTTTCGAAGCTGTTCCAAGACGGAAGCGAGCAAAACCGGGTCGTCGTAGGTGGGTTGCTGTGCGATCGCAAGACCTTGCCATGAATCGGGAGACCAACCTGCTAGCATCACACACCTGAATGAACGGAACGACGAAATAGGGGAGCTATCAAGCGTGGTTGCAAATGGCAATTTTAGCAACCCCAGACGCTACATTTTGGTCTTAACGTTTTGCAGTGGCTGGGGCCGAAACGGCCTGGTGACTTGTCCAAATTAGATTTTTGGGGAGCGGAATTCGTAAGAATTCCGAAGTTGGTGGAAACGGCTGCCAAACCTACGGTCTTCAGATGTCTTACGACATCTGCTACGAGTCTTCAGTTTTTCTGCGGCTTCTGCTACGAACCTTCAAGGAAATGAATTTTATTTTGGTGGAGAATCGGCACCCGTGGCTAGCGCCATCGGCTCAGGTTACTCGAGGGAGAATTCTATTTTGGTGGAGAATCGGCACCCGTGGCTAGCGCCATCGGCTCAGGTTACTCGAGGGAGAATTTTATTTTGGTGGAGAATCGGCACCCGTGGCTAGCGCCTCAGGTTACTCGAGGGAGGCACCCGTGGCTAGCGCCATCGGCTCAGGTTACTCGAGGGAGGTTACTTTTTTTCGGTCGACCATACTTGCGTTGGTGGTTCGGTCGAGAGCAGTCTTGCTGACATCGATCATGACTCCGCCGCTGACCACGGCGGCGATGCGGCCGCTGTCGGTTTTTCTCCAGGTAGCGATCGATGGGACCCATTGAATGGGGAATGCAACTCGAGGTCGATATTCGTCGCTTGATGCGATCGATAAGGGCCTGTTGTTTCGGTCCGGGGTTTCTTCAGTGATGACTTGGAGTGCCACCGCCAAATCGAAAATGTGTCGTAGCCTTCCATAAGCGGAGAACTGCTTTTGAAGGTCTGGAAATGCCTGAGTAAAACTATTGGCAAACGCATCGGCAGCGAGATCTTTTTCGGCTGCATCGTGACGTGCTCCGCGATCATCCAGGAATTGCTTTTGGCTGAGCACACGAACGGTTGATGACTGAATAGAAAACACGTCACCTGATTCGTCTACTCCGATCGAAACTGCGGCTGGTAAAGCGAACCACCATCGCACCATACTACTGCCGGGGATGGTTCCGGATTTCTCACATGCTTGCCAGTAATTGAGGACGCGCGAGCTTAATGGGTCGCGTGTTACATCGACCATCCCCATGCCGACGCGCTTCATGTGCTCGTCTGCGACGAGAAGAGCCATTGCGGTTGGCGAGTCGTTCGACAAGCCAAAGAATGTCGCTTGTTGATCACCGAGAGTGTCTGAGAGAAATTGAGTCGCTTTCTCAGGTTTCGAACGGAGTTGTTTGACGAAGGCGTTTGTTTTTACTTGCTCGGAGAGTTTCTGAAGTGACTCGGGGACGGGATCAATCGAACAACCAAGCGGCCCTTTCCCATGAAGGATCAATGGCGCTACGCAGAGAAGGTCTTCTAGGAGCACAGGTGGTAATCCAGTGCTTCGTGAAACCAAGTTACCGTTAGTATCTAGCACCAAAGCACCAGAGGGTCCGCCGATAAACCACTCGCATGTCTTTGGGTCACGCGCGACGTAATCAATACGTGATAACCCGCCCAAGAGCTCAAGCCCCGCAGAAGATTTTCGATCAGCCCCGTCTAATGAATCTCGGTTCAATAAATCGTCGACCTCGCGAATTGAAATCCACCGAAGAGCCTCTTCGCGATTTATCCCCATCGCGTCGAGCATGGGGACAGCGGTGAAATCGCTTTCTTTTGTATGTAGTTCGTTGATCGCGGTCTTGGTTTTGGCTTGGGTGGTAACTCGAGGTGTGGTTGGTCCGGCTGTTGGTCTTGCTGGCGTCGAGCTTTTTTCGCGATGAAGCTTTCCTGCGGGATCAACCCACACGCCTCCGATGAAGGTCTCGATCTTGTCTTCCCCCGAGTCCCATTGGCCATCGACGGTGGATCGAATCAATGCGATGAGTTCTGTGAAGTCAGCAAGTGCTTGGGCTCCTGGGCGACCTGGGCTAGAGTGAGCTTTGGGATTCTCTTTGATTGAGTTATTGGTGTTTGGATTCGCTGTACTCGAATACTCTGACGACGAGCTTGAGGGAGAAATCGGCAACGCGTTTGCAGGTGGATCGCTCTTCGAACGTAAGGGAGCAGGTGAGTTTTGATTTGACGGTTGTGGTGCTACTTGTGCCACGGATTGAGAGAGCCCGAAACAAATCCAAAGTAACCAAACGGGCAGCACGATTGTTAACGCTAGAACATTGCGAGAGATCTGTCGGGATTCACAGACTAATAGATTGTGCGAAGGTACACCGACCATAAGAACACCGTCGTTTGAAGAGAAGATTGGTGCGACAGCCCTTCATTAAAGATATCAGATACGCCAACGGTGAGGTGATGAAAAGAAAATTTTCTATGTGCCGTTTAGTTAGCTTGGGTTGTTAAAAGTCGGGGTTTTCGCAGGATACGGATGCGGTGCTTTTGTGTCTAAAATGCGTCTCATTAGAACAATGTTATGTTTCGGCGCGATCACATTCCAGCGCGGGCCCAGTTGTGCTCGATGCGCGCAAGCTCGCGATGTAGCCCGCCAAACCATTGCGGTCGTGGGGCCCGAGGCCCTTGCCCGCTTTCGCGCGCGTGGTTTCCCTGAATTTCTAGCACACCAAACCTATTGCGAAACGTGGGCTCGAGGCCCCGTTTCGCTCCACGCGCTCACAGGCAACGATCATCGCTACGCCGCGCGTTAAGGGTGCAGGTGAAACACACTTGAAAAGGAACAAAAGCGACGTGTCGAAATGTCATGTCAATCATGAAGGATTTGCAGACCAACGTAAGCCGGTACTAGTACTCGGTCGGATTGCAGTCGAGTCGAGTCGAGTCGAGCACGAGTACGAGTACGAGTAGGAGCATGGGGACGAGGAAGAGACGAGCTGAGAGCTACTTTGATTGGGGCGAGACGCGTTCTGGGAAGACTTGTTGCAGGGAATTTCCCATTAATGGGAAGCTTCTGCGGAACTGTGGGTTATCGGATGTTCCAGTAACTTCGACTTGGAGCATGGTCGCACTATCGTTTTGGCTAACCAGTGGACCGAACATTGCTGCCAAGGCGCTTCGGCGACCAACGTAGGCATACAAATCAAGCTGCAGTTCTTTGCGAAGGTTTGTCCAACCTGATCCTCGAAGGCTTAAGACATCTCCATCCAATGAGATCCGGTCGATGGGTACTCTATCACCATCGATACGGAATTCGACATCAGCGCTTTCGAAAGCACCATCGTCGGGTGGCTTAACGCTTAGCACACGAAACAATCTTAACATCGTCGGCATCTCAAAGAAATTAGCATCTCTCAACCATGCATTCCCGGCGCCTCCGAGTGTGTTGGAATACATTAGCGAACCAACGAGTTTGCATTGCACCCATAGCCGACCTTGGGCTTGCGGATTGGATTCGCCTAAGTCCGCAAGTAAGCCGTGCAAGTCAGCGTCCTGGAGCACGACTTGTAACTCAGTTTGTCCTTCGATCAACGGATGAATTCCATACATGTGTACGGTTCCTGAAAGGGAATTGGCATGGAGATCCTCGCTTTGAATATCTAGCAGCGGAGGCGTTGATGTTCTCCAAAATGATGATGCTGCATTATTGGATGAGGAAGCTTGTCCGGAAGGATTTGCGGCGACATTCGAAGATGAATTGGCTTTGGAGCTGTTCTGATTAATGGTTTGATTACTGATCTGGTTACTGGGGCTTTCGAAACGTTTCACGTTCGATGCGATAGGGACTTCGGCGGACGCGGTGACGACGTGACTTTGGGTGACGTAGGTCGAGACGTACTGACTGATCGGAGCGATGACAACGTCTTTGGCAAGCCGACCGAATCGAAGTTTGGAATCAGCAATCGCAAAAGGGCCGGTCAGTCTGGTCATTGGCACGTTTCGAATGGCCAGCGAATCAATATCCATGTATCCCTTTGCAATCGGCCCATCGATACGATTCTCACCTTGGATTTGGAGCGTTCCACGAATTCCCGAAGCGAGACTTCTTCCGGCCAACTGGCCATCTTCGACTTCGATTTGGAGGTCCCACGCTTTGACACTTGGCTCGCCGCTTCGTGCGTCCGAAGCGATCAATGTTTGCCCAGTAATTCCCAGCGGCCCTCGGAATTCGGTCGCAGCAAGCGGAACGCGGAGATATTCAGGGAGCGAAACCAAAAGATTTTGATCAACGATGACTCGGGTGGTTGGAATCCATGACAACAGGCCTCCCCAGGTTCCGTCGGGATGCACGCGACAGGTTCCTTCCGCGCGGACTTGGCTACTGTCGTGTGACGCACCGAATCGACGAATCTCAACAACCCCAGGACGGTAACTTAACTCGCAACTGACGTCATTGAGCAAATACGGTAGCGATTGCGGTTGCAATGTAACGCACCGACCAGCCACCGGATCGACTTTGCCATCTTCTTGAATGAGGACTGCCAAGTCGAGTGGTGACGTTGCAGAGTGTCGCTCGAGAGTTACAAGCACTCGATCAATCACGCCACTAGGACGAAGATGATTCCAAAGATGACGGACCGATGCCGGTAAGGCAGCGTGTAATTCTTCTTCCAATGGCACGTTGGCAACATCGAAATCCAGCCGTAGTTGACTTAGGTTTCCATCTGTGCAATCGCATTGCCCTTCGCATTGAATTCGGGCGCTATCGTTACGCCCTCGGATACGCTCGAGCGCAATCGACGAGTCATTTACATAAACCTTTCCTTGCACATCAAAGATAGGGTACCGAAACTCCGAGTAACGAATCGCCCCGTTGTAGAATGATAAATCAACATCCTTTGACAAGTGATCGGGGTTTTCAATGGTCCTCACAAAGCGTGCCTTTTCGACATGGACAGTTCCGCTGGGGGTGAGAGAGCGAACAAATCGCTGCACCGAAGTTTCCGGATGATCGCGGGGAGTTAACGCATTGACCAGAGCAGTATCGATAGGGACTGGGCCATCGCTTTGCACGGAGAAATCAATGGACCAACGCGGAACTGCTTTTACCAGTTTCAGTGATCCACGAACTGTTTCGCCATTCGCTTTGCCAACAAGATTCGGAGCCAACAAAACTCCATCGCGATAAGTAAAATTGCCTTGAATTTGGCTTACTGGGTACGGAAACACATCTGCGTTGACAGAGCCATTTCTAGCAAGGATATCCAAGGTCGGTGTCCACTTCGTTCCGTCATAGGCTATGCCAACGGTTGCATCGACTTCACCAGCGACTTGAACTTTGCGCCACTGGTCTTGAAAGACAGCGGGCAACGAGTTGTAGAGCCGCTCATCCAGAGGAAGCGATTTCACGACCAGCTTGGCAACGAGTGGAGCCCCCGCTGTGAATCCGTGTAGGTCGGTTTCTAATTCAAAGTTCGCTTTACCGCTTCGGGCTGATACCTGACGAATTTGAAGTAGATTGTTTCGGCAGTAGAGAGCGCCGGTTAGATCTTCGAGTGGATAGGGGAGCTTGCGGTGCTGTAGGCGGCCTGAAGCGACGGTTGCGTGTACTTCGAACTGAGGGGAAGCTTCGTTGGCTGTTTTTCGCACCGAGAAACTTGCTGTGCCGTGGCCGGTAAAGCCATCGACATGTTCAAGAAATGGACGTAGCTCTTCTGGTACGCGATCGAGCAACTGCGACGAAAAACTGAGCTGCTTAAGACTTCCTCCAAGAGACCATTGTTTCTTGTCGCGAGAGAGACCGAACTTCATTTGTAAGCTGCTGAAGTAACTACTACTAACGCTCGCTTGTAGTACGACTCCATCGGCTAATTCGACCTTAGTCGATTGGCTTGAAAGGATACTACCGAGCGAGTCGGTCTGTTCGGTAAGGGAGTATTGATTGTCATTTGCTGCTCCATCGGTAGATCGCATCGAGACGCTCAAATCATGAAAGATGGTTTCCTTGGATGGATCGCTTTTGGTTTGCCCCAGTCGGATGATGCCACGTCTGATTTCCACCGGAGGTATGTTCGCCGGAAGTGGCTCTCGCGACGTCAAGGTTTGGACCGACCATTGACCGTCTTCCATCGGCCATACAGAGAGCTCAATTGCATCCAGAAAGATACTCTCGACGGGGATATCGCCTTGAGCCAATCCAACCAGTTCCATGGGGCCTCGCAGGATCATTCGAGGGATGCGTGCGATGACTCGTGGACCGTCGTGCGTTTGTATTGCGATCCGTAGCCCTTCCAAGACCAAGCCGCGTCCCGATTCCAAATGAGCTGAATCAATTCGGACGAGATGATTCGGAAGCTTTTTGGCAAGGATGATTGCGACACGCGATCGAATAGTATCGTTGACGCGAGAATACAAGTAGTGATAACCGGCCAATGCGGCGATCGCGATCATGAGAAACCAAACGAAACGAATCTCCCAAACGCGATCACGTTTCCCAAGCAGATCGGCTTGGTGTGCTATCGAGTCTTTCGTTTCATTTCGATTTGGTTCAGCATCCATGCTGCGCCGATTCCCGAGACAATCGTAAGGACCAAAATCGCGGGCTGACGATACCGGACCGAACCGACGAAGATGGTATGGAGGACTGCGAAATACAAAACTGGAGAAGCATAGATTATCGTTGGATATCGCAGACCGGGATAAATCGTCATGAATCCGACGATCGCTAGTCCTACGATAACCAAGTAACCTACTGCCTCAACGATGCGAACCGATAGACCGCCAATCTCCTTGGCAGTTGGCCAAGGGGTCCACATCTTGGCGAACTTTATCAAAGCTAGCCTCGCAGTGGCATAGGGATTTTCCACTGCCCATGAAATTGCTTTAGAAAAAAGAACTTGGTTGAGCCGAATCTCAAAGGGGACCAGCGGCTCGGACTGTAATGCTTGCACTTCTGAGCTAGCACGATTCTTCTCTTTCCACCGCCGATCAAACTCGCGAAGCTCCTGCTCGGTTTCCAACGTGAATCGCATCCCCTCGTCGCTCGCACCCGAAGCACCGTCATGGAGTCCATCATATAGACTCGCCCCAACTTGCAACGTGGTCGGAACAAACGACTGAAAGACCATATAGTTTCGAATCCACCACGCTGACATCATTGCTGCCATTGCGAAACCGAACACAAACAGTGACAGCAAAACTTTCGAAAACGGAACTATTTCACTGACTGCATCGTGGGACGAATTTTCGGAAGCAGAACAAGCGTTCGAAAAAAAGTTTGGCCATCGCCAACGGACAAGGCAAATCACCGCCAATAATCCTGGCCACAATAGCCAGCTTGGTCGGCAAAGGCATGCAGCCCCCGTTGCGGCCCCGGCAAGAAGTTGCCATCGAACTGGCGACTTTTCACCCGGAAGACTTGCCTGATTCCAGGCAAGCAGCGAGAGCACCATCAAAGGACAGAATATCGCTTCACTGAGGATGAAAATGCTCATCCCAATCGCACCAAGATAGAGCGATGCAAGAATTCCACATACCAAAGTAGCACGGAACACGAACGGCTGCCTTGGCTTGCTTGAGCTCACGAGCTGATAAGTCGCGACCATCAATAACGCAATGGTTAGCACGCCAAGCAAGCTGCCGACCATTCTCGCTGCAAAGACGACTCCTTGCTCACCGAGTCCGCTTGCGATGAAGATCGTCGCCGCGAGTATGAGAGGGTATCCGGGTGCGCGAAACGCTCGGCTATCAACCCCTCCGTACTCGTAAGGCAAGCCTTGGGAAACTTTTTCAGCAAGAACCCAGTAGGTATCACTGTCACCGAATCGAAAGCGTTCACCAGACTGGCTGAGAAGCGACTGCCAATAGACGGCTGCTACCAGACGAATAATCAACGCACCAATAAGAATCGCCGACGCCCAATAAATCAGGCGTCGGCGTTCTGTTAAACAATCCATGTCAGACTATGTTTACTGAGAAGCCAGCCTATTGAATTGGGCTGACAATCACTGGTGCGTTGTTGTTGGTGTCACTGCCGCTCTCGGAAATTCCCCAAGCGATCAAACCGGCTGCTGCAAGGCCGCCGATCAATCCGCCGTAGCCCCCGCCACCACCGCCACCGCCGTAAACTCCGCCGCCGCCACCTGGGAATCCGCCACCTGGGAATCCACCACCTGCGGCCATCATTGGCTGACCATCGACGGTAACTTCATCTCCAGGGATGACTTCTTCAACAGATGATGGTGGAGCGCTTCCCATGAAGTCGGCACCGTCAGCAAGTTCAACGTTCAATCCCGAAGCAGGGCTGTCTTGTGCGAAAGCAACAAGTCGGCTGCCATCTGCGTTAACTGACTTCGCTACCGTGCTGTCGTTCACAACGCAGAAGGACACAGCGGCAATACCTTGTCGACCTGCTGCGAGGAAACCGTAACATCCCGGCTGGACACCGGAGAAGGAGAAGCTGCCATCGTTCGATACTGGAACGCTTTCGATTGTCTTTCCTTCTTTCAGCAAGAAGGCTCGCATGCCTGCAAGATTGATGGTGCCGGGAGCAACTGCGATCTTTGATAGTTGACCTTGAACGGTTCCATCTTTGCCGGCGGCAACTCGGTGCGAAGAAGCAAAAACTCGTTTGCCTGCGATTGGATCGCGAAGGATAAGGTCCGTACGAGTTTCCGATGGCGACGGAACCATTTCTCGTTGAATGATTTCAGCCAAGCTCAAGGACTTTGGACGAACAACGCGAACTTCGATATCGTTTGGAAGGTGCTGACCGAGATCGTTAGCAACGACTGCGACGCCGAATGTGGCGAAGGAGTTATCGGCTTCGACAATCAGCGAATAAACACCGGCAGGAACTTTTGCGAAACTAAAATTCCCGTCAACGTTGGTGTCGACTGTCATAGCCGATTTGCCTTGTTGAGCCATCGTGACTCGAGCACCGGAAACGGATAGCGAATCTTGGCCAACCAGAGAAACCACTGAACCGCTTATGGCACCTTGATCGTCGGTTCGTACCCACTGATGGGAGAAAAGCGAATTGAGGAAGGACGGCGATGGGAGCCGTTGTGTCACCGCTTTCGTCTCAGCAACGTTATCAGGAGCATTACCAAATACTTCAAGGTTCTTCTGGGTTTCGGCTGCAACTTCGGGAGCAGCCTTGACTGCTGGATCTACCGCGACCGCTGGAGCTTCACCAAAAATATCAAAATCTTGGGCACGTGCGGCATTTGTCAATGACGCCAATCCGATTGCAAGAGCAACAAATAGTGAGAATCGTTTTTTCATCTTAAACCCCAAGTGGTTCGGTATTACGAAGGAACAACGCCATATTACTTCGATACCGGTACGAAAGCAGTGGTTACGCGCGTCGTAACTAACTGCATCTACTCTAGTATCCCAGAAAGACGGGAACAACCGTTATTGTCGTTTTTATCAAAAAAGTTCCTATAAATCCTAGTGCCGCACCATAATCTTCGTGATCGGCAATTTATTGTGCTCCTGGCCGGATTGAAACCGAATCTGTGGGTAACTCTTCTTGGGGTGATTCCGTAAAGCCTAGGAATCCTGGCAAAACATAGATGCATTGCTGAAACATCCCAACGACCGTCCGACCTTTCTTCACCCAGTCTTGAAGTCCAAAGCATGAAAAAGCCTGGTATTTTTTGGAGATCTTGCTCGTGACAACAATGGTCCAGGTGCAAAATTTAACAAAAACGTACCCAGATCTGTCTGAGGGAACGCGGGTGGCAGTAGACCGTATCTCATTTTCGGTTGCTGCCGGTGAGATTTTTGGGGTTTTGGGGCCAAATGGAGCTGGAAAAACCACCACGCTTCGAATGCTGAGCACCATTCTCCGGCCCACTAGCGGCCAAATCATCATCAACCAAGCCAATATCGACACTGAAGCCCACCTCATTCGCAAGAGCATTGGATTCGTCTCCAATAACACGGCTCTTTATGATCGGATGAGTGCACGCGAGTTAGTCGAATACTTTGGCCGCATGCATGACATGGAACGAGACGAACTTCGTGAGAAGATAGAGATACTGTTTAAAAAGCTTTGCATGGAAGACATCGGAAACGTCCCCTGCGGCCAAATGTCGACTGGTATGAAGCAGAAAGTATCGATCGCTCGAGCTTTGATTCACGATCCGCCTGTTCTGATTTTCGACGAAGCTTCCGTCGGCCTTGATGTCATAGTTGCACGAGCTTTGCTGTATACGATTGCCGGATTGAGGGATGAAGGTAAGTGCATCATCTTTTCAACGCATATCATGAGGGAAGTTGAAAAGCTTTGCGATCGAGTTGCGATGATGCATCGCGGACGCATCTTGGATATCGGTACGCTCGAGGAGTTGGCCGACAAGCACGATCAGAACGACTTCGAAGATCTCTTCTTCTCGCTGTTGACTCGACACGACCAAGTTAACGACCAAGTCGAAATGCAGCCACTCAAACTGACAAGCGTTACACGACGCCCCTCTGCAGGAGCAACTTCGGTATGAACATGAAGTGGTCCCGAGTCTGGTTGATCTATGCACGCGAGATGCGTGATCAAATTCGTGATCGCAGAACGATGTTTACGATCTTCGTGTTGCCACTGCTGCTCTATCCATTCATGGGAATGTTGATGTTGCAAGTTGCGCAGTTCAACTCGGAACACCCAGTTGGGGTAACGTGGATCGGTGAAGAGAACTGGCCTCAAGAGAATCCGCTGATTATTGATAGTGATGCAACTCGAAAGACCAACGCTCTCATTCGCTGGAACTATCTCGCGAAAACCGAACTTAAAAGTGATGCACAAGTAGAAGCAGAAGCGATTGTGCGTGAAGGACGCGCGGACCTGGTTCTGATAACAAAACCTGGCTTTCGAGAGTGGCTGTCCCAATCCAAGTTGGGAGCGAATCAAGAAACCCGACATGCAACAGATGCCGGCTTAACCGCCACAGCAAGCTCGTTTGACTCAGAATCAGACTCAGAATCAGACTCAGACTCAGACTCAGAATCAGAATCAGAATCGATAAGTATTGCTTCCACCTCATCCACACTCGCGACACGTCCTAGCGGGCCTCCACCATTACTTACCGTCGTCAATCAAGCGTCGGATAGTTCCGTTGTTGCACTCAAACGTGTTGGCCACCTTCTCGAAAACTGGCGTTCGACGTGGCTTCGCGAGCAACTGGCTGAAGCAAATTTAAATCCTTCGATTGTGGATATTATCAGCGTCGAGCGTGTTGACATAGCTCCTCCTGAAACCAAACAAGCCTTGGTTTGGTCGAAGATCCTCCCGTTGATTATGTTGGTTTGGGCTTTGACAGGCGCGTTTTATCCAGCAATCGACCTTTGCGCAGGCGAAAAAGAACGCGGTACGCTTGAAACGCTTCTGTGTAGTCCCGCATCGCGTACTGAGATCGTTTGGGGGAAGCTGTTAACAGTTATCTGCTTTAGCATTTCAACGGCGGTACTGAATTTGTTTACCATGCAGTTTACGTCCACCTTTGTCATCAATCAATTTGCGTCAGCCGGTGCATCGGATGTAGTTCAAGCACTTGGGCCACTCCCGTTCAGTTCGCTGACTTGGTTGATTGTGATCTTGCTTCCAATCTCGGCAATGTTCAGTGCGCTAGCCCTTGCGGTAGCCACTCTCGCTCGTAGTAGCAAAGAAGCTCAGTATTATTTGATGCCGCTATTGCTGGGGGGGCTTCCACTAGTAATGCTTCCAATGCTCCCTGGAGTTTCGCTAGGCACAGGAACAGCGACGATTCCAGTTACCGGTGCGGTGCTCCTGTCGCGAGCCTTGATAGAGGGACACTACACAGAAGCGTTTTTGTTTGCACCAATCGTGATAGGGGTTACCGTCACGTGTTGTTTGCTTGCAATACGATGGGCAGTTCGTCAGTTTGAGAACGAGTCGGTGCTGTTTCGAGAAAGCGAACGCTTTGAGTTTCGAGCTTGGATTCACAATCTAATCCAACACCGAACTCCAACGGCGACAGCCAACGAGGCGATGCTTTGCGGCGCGATCATCTTGGTAGCTCTTTTCTTTGGTCGAATGTCGCTTGCTTCGAACGAACTGAGCTGGACTTCCATGACTCAATCGACAATCGTGATTCAATTAGGGATGATTCTGGCACCGTGCTTAGTGATGGCTACAATTCTCACTTCGTCGATTTGGAAAGCTCTTCGACTTGGCCGTCCAAGACTTGCGGATATGCTGTTTTGCTTCGGACTAGGCATCTCGCTTCACCCAGCGTACATGCTTTTGTCATCGGCAATACAAACTGAATTCCAGCTTGGTGCCGACACGAAAGAAGTCCTTGGCTACATCGACGCAATGATTAGCGCGGCCCCACTTTGGTCGGTGATCTTGACGCTTGCCGTGATTCCAGCGATCTGTGAAGAACTCGCGTTTCGTGGGTTTATCTTTGCAGGACTCAGCCAAGAGCAAGGCACCCTTCGAGCGATCATTGTTTCGGCGTTGTTCTTCGGACTCTCGCACGGAGTGCTTCAGCAAACTATCGGAGCGACCATCATGGGACTGATCCTGGGCGTTGTCGCGTGGCGTACCGGCGGCGTTCTCGGATGTATTGTCCTGCATATGACTCACAATACATTGACGATGTTTGTGGCTCGTGCCGGTAAGCAAGCGGATCTGATTCCAAGCGGCTTGGATTGGGCATTCGAGCGAACTTTAGAAGGCGGGCTCGCTTACACGGACACTTGGACAATTCTCAGTATGGCAATCGCATCGTTGATACTAGCTGCTCTTGTTTTCAACAAGCCATCCTCCGCAAGCTACTTTTGGGCGAAAGACCGCGTGGTCTCACCCGAGTCGTAAAGATTGCTAACAGGGTGTTAGGCCACAAACCGGTTGCGAATGTAGTGAAGTCAACTATCGTGGCTAGCGCCATCGGCTCAATGTTCATCGTGACACTCGTTGGTAAATAGATGACGAGTGAGACCAGCTTTCCGTGTCGTCAGTGTCTTCCGTGTCCAATTACTAACTCATGAATTGACGATGATGGACGTAGCTTACTCAAGCGGTTTCTGCCACGGCTCGTTTGGTGTCGCATCTAGGCCATGTTGAGCGTTATATCGCACCATTTCCAAGTAGCCTTCTAAGATCAAATGGGCTGCAACTCGATCGATCTTTTTCTTTTTCTTATTTCGGCTGAGCTCGGCTGGTGCAAGAATGCGATTGGCGAGTGCGCTGGTAAATCGCTCGTCAAAAAACCTGACCGGTACATTGGTGTAGTAGAACAACCACTGCGCGAAATCTCGTACTTCGACCGACTTTTGGCTTTCCTGCCCATCGCAATGCAGTGGAAGCCCAAGCACCCAACCAGCAACATTCTCGCGTTCGCAAAGCTTTTGAAAGTAATCGCGATCCAGCGGTTCGGTCCTTCGATTATAAGTATCCAACGGACCGGCCCATGTCCGGCTGGGATCACAAATTGCAATTCCAACTCGCACCGTACCGTAATCCACACCTGCAAGGCGACCTGTCTCTGACCAATCCCCGAATACCATAGTCGGACCAGTCGTCAGGTCTTTGGTCGGGAGTTTCTGGGGTAGTTCGGAACTGGACATGGACTCATGATACGTATTTGGTATTCGAAACGCACGTGATTGCGGAACAAGGCCGGAACAATAATCGATAAATGTTTTACAATACACGGTCTCAAATGAGGCGGATACCGACTAATGCTAGGGATTTCTCAACATCATGATTTTGGAATGGTACTGGTTGGCACTGATAGGACTTATTACGCTGTTCCTGGGTGTATTCGCCGTTTGGAGGACTGAGTTCCAAGGCCCGAAGGCGGGGATTAGGGCTCGCATGCAAGATTTTGCGAAACAAGCAGTCGCGACGGCTGCCAAGGAGCACCAGATCAAGCTGGACCATTCCGCCGACTCGATCGCAGCCATTGACACGATCCTGGAAGGATTCTCGCGTCGGCATCGGTCGCAACCCATCCCGGAAAAAGAGCTCAGCCAGATTGTTTTGACGTGGGGTGCTTATGTGGGAACGACACTTATCAAGCACCACGGTGGCGATTGGCATGTCGATAGTCTTACCGCCGGTTCGAATACCTATCCGATCTTGTTCTTGAAGACGAAGGGAGCGAGCGAAAACGTGAAGACTTCGACGCTCTCGGAAGCTATCCCCGTCATCTGGTGCCTGAAACGAATCCGGTACGGAAACACCGAATCCGTCGCGGCAAAATACCAAAAAGCGACCGCTAGCAACTAGCAACTAAAACGGCCACGCGTCTCCGAGTGCCTTTTGTTGTTCAAGTCTTAGCTGCGCGATACCTTTTCTTGCAAGGGCGATCATGCTGGTTAGTTGATCATCGTCAAAAGTGGCTTCTTCGCCGGTTCCTTGGATTTCGATGAATCGACCTTTGCCAGTCATCACCACATTCATATCGACATCTGCGGCTACATCGCGCTGATAGTCCAGGTCGAGTGTTATTGCACCATCGACGATCCCGACACTGATGGCTGCGACACTGTCTGAGAGCGGGTAAAGCTCGCGCGGCACCGAATGGAACTCGGCATGAAGAGCATCGATCAACGCGATAAATCCGCCGGTGATGCTGGCTGTTCGAGTTCCACCGTCGGCTTGCAAGACATCGCAGTCGATCGAGATTGATCGCTCGCCTAAGAGCTTCAGGTCGGCTGTTGCACGCAATGAGCGACCGATAAGCCGCTGAATCTCGGTGGTACGGCCATCGACTTTACCGGCTCGCTCTCGGCTTTTGCGAGGCGAAGTGCTGTGCGGAAGCATGTTGTACTCCGCCGTGATCCATCCGCGCCCTTTTCCAGCAAGCCAGTCTGGAACTCGGGATTCGACGCTCGCCGTGCAGAGGACTACGGTGTCTCCGCATTGATAGAGAACGCTTCCTGCCGAGTGCTTTGTGAAGTTACGCTGGATTTTGATTGGTCTAATAGTTTGCATGGTCGCAAACATAACTGGATCAAGAATCTGAGCAAGAGTAAATGCGAATGGAGCCACATGCGACGGTGCGAAAATGATTATCATATGCGGATCATGAATATACTCTCCTCTCTATCGTTTGATTCCATGACTTCCGCTTGGTGGTGGCCCTTTGTGGTGCTTGCCGTAAGCGTTCTATTCATTATTGCAGCGATTAGCTGGATGCGATTGCACGCGTTTGTTGCGTTGCTGCTCGCCTCGCTTGTCGCAGGAATGCTGGCGAGCCGTGACTCGTGGGTTGTCGTGGGCAAGGACGGAAAGGAAGTTGTCTACACGCACTGGGTCGGGGTTGTTGAGCTGATTGCAAAAGGCCTAGGCGATACAGCTCGCGATATTGCTATCTCGATCGCACTAGCCTCGGTGATCGGTATGTGTCTGATGGAAAGCGGTGCCGCTGACAAAGTAGTACGTCGATTCTTGAAAGTCTTTGGTGAGAAGCGGGCCGGTTGGGCGCTGCTCTGGTCGACCTACATTCTCAGCATTCCCATCTTCTTTGACACCATGTTTATGCTGATGGTGCCTCTTGCGAAAGCACTTCGCGTTCGAACGGGCAAGGATTATCTGCTGTATTTGATGTGCATATGCTGCGGCGGGATGATCACACATGCACTTACGATTCCGCATCCGGGCCCGATTGCGATGGTCGATACGCTCCAAATCGATATCGGTCTTTCGCTCATTGCGGGACTACTGGGAGGCTTGCTACCAGCGGCAATTTGCTACGGGGTATGTGTGCTTTTGAATTCGTGGACGGTGATTCCGCTGCGAGATACTTCGTTTAACGACGAGCGATCACAAAAGCCCGAATCCGAATTGCCGAGCTTCTTCTGGTCCATTATGCCGGTCCTGCTACCGATTTTGTTGATCGGATTGTCGTCGCTGTTTCGTGTTATTTCCGATGGTGCGACGGGGCCAGAGGATCGTCGCGCTGCGTGGTGCATTTCGCTGTATCAAGCCTTCGGTGGAGAAGGTGGATTCAATTCGATTCGCAGCGTGGTTGATTTTGTCGGACACAAAAATATTGCGCTGCTTCTCGGAGCAGCAGTCGCCATCTGGGTGCTTGCTAAGGAACGTGGTTTTGGCAAGGAGAAACTGGAATCGCTGATTGGTCCCCCGCTGGAGACAGCAGGGATGATCATCTTGATCACCAGTGCAGGGGGCGCTTTTGGCGGAATGCTTCGAGCGGCAAGAGTCGGAGATGCAGTGAAGACCGCTGCAGAAGGGCAGTCGATCAACTTAATCGTCTTGTCGTTTGTCGTCGCGCTGGTCATTCGAATCGCACAAGGAAGCGCCACTGTTTCGATGCTTACAACAGCTTCGATGATCGCTCCGATGCTTACGTCCATGGAGTTGGGCTACAGCACCCTATACATCTATCTTGCGATCGGATTCGGAGCGTCCGCTTGTTCGTGGATGAACGATAGCGGCTTTTGGGTCGTGAGCCGATTAAGCGGGATGACTCAAAAAGAAACGCTTCAGTCGTGGACTATTCTCTCTACGGCAATCGCATTCAGTGGATTGATCGTAACTTTGATCGCGTCGGTTCTTCTACCGCTGGCTTAAAGAGAACGGTTTGCTTAGCAAGCCAGTATTTCCGCATTTTCGTGCTCGTGCTCGATCGGTTTGAACTCGATTCGAGTACGAGTACGAGTACCGGCTTACGCCTTTTGAAGTTGCACACTTTTTAGTGCCGAAGGCACGATAGCTTCCTGCCGGGGACTAAAGTCCCCGGCAGATTGTTTAAGTTGAGTTTCTAGACCCAAAGGGGTGACAGCGACATATTGCTGTCGCCCCTTCGGGGCTCGGAACGTGTTATGTAACAAAACCGGGGACTTGCGTCCCCGGCAAAAGGCTGTCGCTCCTGTCGGGGCTAAATGTGCAACTTCAAAACTTGCGCCTAAGCACGAGTACGAAATACGGAGAAAGCCCTACGGGTCGTTCTTTTCAAGCGACACGGTTCGTGGCCCGGTTCACGACACGATTGACCCATGGTTCCTTCGGTTTTCATCACCTTTTGAACTCTTTGGAATGATCGAACGTAAATTGTTTTATCAACCTTGACCTGATCTTACCCAGAACGCTATTCTCGCCAACATGGAAAGCCGGGTAAGCCTGGAGGGTGCGGTGGGCACCACAGAATATACCGGTCCGGTAGATTCGCACGGTATGCGAATTGTCCCAGGGTGAGCTTTTCCAAAGTCGATTCCATAGAGGAAATGGACGAAGGGAAGTTTGCACAGAACAGCCGCTATACAAGGCCGGTAAGATAGGCCCGAAAAACAAGGATTGGGTTCGAAGCGATGTCCAACAATAAAACCGTTTTTACTACTGGCGAAGCCGCCAAAATTTGCAAAGTCAGTCAGCAAACGATCATTCGCTGCTTTGACAATGGAACGCTCAAGGGATTCCGCGTCCCGGGTAGTCGCTTCCGAAGAATTCCTAGAGATCAGTTGTTCGTATTCATGAAGGACAACGGTATTCCGACTGACGCCCTCGAAAGCGGCAAGAAGAAGCTCCTCTTGGTTGACGATGATCAGGATCTGGTAGATCTATTGGTCGATTGCTTTGCGAGAGACGGACGCTTTGAAATCCGAACAGCCAACAACGGCTTTGATGCTGGCATGCAAGTCAAAGAATTCCGACCTGACTTGGTCGTCTTGGACGTTATGCTACCAGATATTAACGGTCGCGAAGTTTGCCAACGTGTTCGATCGGACCGCACGATGGACATCGTCAAGATTCTTTGCATCTCAGGTATGGTCGAGATGGATCGCATCAACGATCTTCGCGCTGCTGGTGCCAACGACTTTATGCAGAAGCCGTTCACTACCGACAAGTTACTCGACCGAGTCTGCGAACTCTTGGAAATCGATCGCCCCGTCGCAATCTAAGTTCCCACAGAATGGTTACCCGTAGCAGATGTCGTAAGACATCTGCTGACTCTATTCATTTTCTGGCACTAATCACGGACGTCTGAATTCTTACGAATTCAGCTACTGAAAAAATCCAATCTGAACTGAGTTTTGGAAAGCCCACGGCTTGCGAGAAGACGATTTAGAAGTGCCAGTTGGCTACGGCGGGGGAACCGCATTTTCAATAGTCCAGGCCAGTAACGCCATGAATCACGACCAGGAACCAACTTCCAACGCCCTGTCGCTCGATTCATTGCAAGCCATACTTCATAAGCTCGAGTTGAACGACATCGAGTTTTCTGGGCTCCGCGATTCAACCCGAGATTCTCTCCGGGCGTCGATGCATCTGCTGATTCAGAATTTCGTCAGCCAGAGCCGAATGGCAGAAGCAAACGACCAGGCCCAGCGCCGCAGGTTCGCTCAGTTCGCCTACGGGCTTACTCACGAGATCAATAATCCGCTGGCCAACATCACGGGTCGCGCTGATTTGCTTCTTCGAGAAGTTAAAGATCCGCGACACCAGAAATCGCTTCGCACAATTATTGATTCTTCGATGCGTGCGTACGAGATGCTGGCTGAAATGATGCTTGCGATCCAACGACCGCCGCTCCGATTGCAACCACTGGATCTGAGAAAGCCGCTGAATACTTGGTTTTCATGCCTTACCGATCGCATGGCCGACCGAAATCTAGAATGGATCAACCACATCGACGACGATTCGCTATGGTGCCAAGCGGATTGGGGAGCCATGTCCGAAGCTCTTGTGACTGGCTTGCGCAATGCAATCGATGCTTGCCAAAGCGGGGACGCGATAGAAATCGTTGCCGAGCGCGTTGACGCTACAAATGATGCTGCGACAGACAACAACGGATTCGAGTCGCAGGAAATCCGAATCGCGATTCTTGATAATGGGCCGGGCCTTTCACCGGATGCACAGCGACTCGCGTGGGATGTATACTACAGCGGTCGTGAGGCGGGACGAGGCTTAGGCATTGGGTTGTCGAAGCTTCAACGCATCGTCGAAGGGCATCGCGGCCGAGTCTGGATTGACTCGAAACCTGGCCAAGGATGCAGCCTTGAAATCCGACTTCCTTGGTATCGTCGTGCAAGCAAAGACTCGAAGGATCATCGTATGCGGAATCAAAAAAAAGTCCGTGAATCGTTCAAAGGCTAGTTGCTTGTGCCGTACTTGATTCGCCCCTACTGCAATACCGATACGCCTGATCTGGCCAGGATCTGGAATCTCCATCACGAGGCGATGAATTGGCCGCATCGCGTCCGGCCCGTCCACTTCGAATCGTGTGTTCTTTCTAAGCCGTTCTTTGTACCCGATGACCTTCTGATTATCGAAGACGACGAGCGACCTATCGGGTTTGCTCATGTCGCCTACGGGGCGAATGCAGCTTACGACGCACCCGATCCTCGAGCGGGGATACTCGCCGCATTTTATATCGCACCTAATGCAAACGAAGAAATCGCTTCCGACTTACTATTGAGCGAGGCCATGAAGCGATTCGACGCGGTGGGCTGCCAAAGTGTTATCTCGATCGGAGCGGAATGGCGAAACGCCTTTTACATTGGCATCGCCCCTGGAGATGCATTGATGGGGGTTCCCGCTCGTGATTCCCGTTTGCAACATTGGCTGATTGCCGGTGGATTCCATCCGATTCGCCCCACCGAGGTCTGGGAGTTGGAGCTCGACTCGTTTCGTGCCCCCATGGATCGCGGACAAATTGCTGTAAAACGAACGGCCTCGGTTGGAAAAGTACTTGATGATGCCGATTCAAATTGGTGGCATGCAGTCACGATGGGGCATACAGAGCAAATTAGCTTTCAACTATTCTCGAGGATGCAATCCAACTTTATCGAAGAAGCGTCGCTTTGGTACACAGACCCAGCCATCTCGGGGTTGAGAAGCCATATCGCAAGACTTTGGCTGATGCCTTTAGCTGCCGGAATACAGCAAGAGATGAACGCTGCAGAGTCGACAGTCTCCCAAGCACCCCCGATGTCCCGCGACCATCAATCGCGGGAAAAGACGGAGGCCAACGATCGGCGCGTCTACTTACTCTCTGAGACCATGCGACAATTGCAGCTGGAGCGATTCACGACCGTTCGCACCGTCGCGTCCTCCGACCAACAGCAAAGCATCAGCGTCCTACAACGCCTCGGATTCCGTTCAGTCGAACCAGGCATGATTTTCGAGCACACAAGCCCACAGAAGTAAGAAATTGAGCCTGAGATGTTAGCCGAAATCTGTAGCTCCCACCATTTTTCTGATTTTGCCTTCCGCCTATTCAGTGTCCAACTCTTTAACCAACCACTACACTGCTCGTTTCCATTGAAATTAAGCCTTGCCAGCCGCTTGAAATATCACTAAAACTCTGCGTTCCAATATCCGGAAGGTCCACAGCAGGTCCTTTCCACGATTGGATTCGACGGTTTGTCGAAGAAATTCCAATGTTTTTCGGGCTTTGCCCCTCCCCAGGAGATTTGTTGCCATGTTGGCAATCCAACGAACATACGTCGCCAAAAAAGGTGAAGTCGATCAAAAGTGGTACATTGTGGATGCCTCTGGCAAGACGCTAGGTCGTCTCGCAAGCGAAATCGCAGTTATTTTGATGGGCAAACATCGCCCACAGTACACCGCTCACGTTGACACTGGCGAGTTCGTTATCGTTATTAATGCCGAGAAGGTAGTGATGAGCGGCAACAAGCTCCAAGTTCGACATTACGCTTGGTACAACGGTTACACCCGCCAAAAGCTCGAGAGCTACGCAGATCGATTAGAGCGAAAGCCAACCGATTTGGTTGTCATGGCCGTGAAGCGAATGTTGCCAAAGAATCCACTCGCTCGATACATGTTGGACAAATTGAAGTGCTACGCAGGTCCAGATCACCCGCACCAAGCACAACAACCGATCGCTTTGGACCTCGGCAACAAGAAGACCAAAGAGTAGTTTCCGGTAGGCGTTTTTTCGCCGACTCGACAATCCGCAACCAATCATTTCCTTAGAATATCGCACTGGCAGTTACGCACATGGTAGCCTTCAAGAAAGACAATATTACCGGAGAACTTCTTGGCACGGGTCGACGCAAGTCGAGCGTTGCGAGAGTTCGAATCAAACCAGGCACTGGCAAGATTGTTGTCAACGGAAAAGATTTCTTGGCTTACTTCGTCAACGAAGCAGAACAGCAGGCTGTTTTGCAAACGTTGAATCACGTTGGTCAACGCGATTTGGTTGATGTGGCTGTGAATGTTTCCGGTGGCGGAACAATTGGCCAAGCGGGTGCGGTTCGTATGGGACTTGCTCGAGCCCTGTGCGGAATGAGTGAAGAGCATTTCGCTCCATTACGAGCGGACGGATTCTTGACTCGCGATTCGCGAATGAAAGAACGTAAGAAATACGGTTTGCGTGGTGCTCGTCGTGGCGTTCAATTCAGCAAGCGTTGATTTCTATGCCTATCATCACTGTAGAAGGGCTCGATAGCCAGTGGGAAGTACCCACTGGAAAACGACTGACCAAAGTCCTTCGCGAAGACGTCGGTACCGATCAACTGCATGCGTGTGGTGGAAAAGCACGCTGTACGACCTGCCGTGTAGAGTTTGTCTCCGGAGAGCCATCGGAACAAACAGTAGCCGAGCGTGACATATTGCAAGCACGAGGCCTCTCGGGTATCCGGTTAAGCTGCCAAATCGCCTGCCAGCACGACATGAAGGTTCGCGTTATCAGCCGGCTCGAAGGTAGCGGTCGCAAGGACTGCGGTTCGCCTGTCGCGGACGATATCGAACCCGCCCCAGTCGAATGGGTATAGTTCTGGCAAAACAACTGAGCCGATGGCTTTAGCCACGGGTTGCGTGTTTGCGATGGTCTAAGATAAAAAACCGAAGCAAGCGCATCTCGGCAGAATATCGGCGTTTGCATTTCCAGCAATTTTTCTAATTGATGAAACAGGGCTCAATTCAACCATGTCCGATGAGCAAGTACTAGTCGTTCCGGCGTCGTTGCTCGACCAACTCGGGCCATTCTCTGGCTTTCAAGCCAACGTTGATCGCTACCTCCCGTCGATTCTTAATCGCAAGCATCAATCTTTTATTGCTCGAAGTCTATGCGAGACCGACCCGAGCTTCAAACAGTTGATTCCTTACGTCGTACTCGAATGCACAACAGTCGAAGGTACAAAATTGTTTCAATACACGCGTGGTGGTGGTTCGGGGGAGAAGCGGCTTCATGCAAAACGTAGCCTTGGAATTGGTGGGCATATCTCAATCGAAGACACCACTGGTGACGACTGGTATCGCACAGGGATGGAACGCGAACTGACAGAAGAAATTGCCCTGGATTGCGATCGCAATGATCGAATCGTTGGTTTGATTTATGACGACACCACGGAAGTTGGGCGTGTTCACCTGGGAGTCGTACATGTGATGCAACTGCGGTCGTGTCATGCTAAATCTCGAGAAGCCGACTTGGCCGACGCGGGCTTCTTTCCGATTGAAGAAATCAAGTCGCAGAAGGAAACGCTGGAGACTTGGTCGCAGTTGTGCCTGGAGCATTTGTATTAGAAGGTAGTCTGCTCAGACTAGACCGTAGCTGAATTCGTTAGAATTCAGATGCCTCTGGGAATAGTAATAGGTCAGGGAGGCCTTCAGATTTCATACGACATCTGCTACGCGTCCAGATTCTTGTGCTAGATAGGCTGATCCATTACTTGATCAGCGGGATCCAATGCTCTGGCCTGTCTAGCACATCCATTACTTTGACGCCGAACCGATCGCCGACTTTGACAACTTCGCAGTTCGCGACGGGCTGGCCATCGATTTCTATGCTCATCGGCGTATCGCAATTTTTATCGAACTGTAGCATCATTCCAGGAGTGATCGTCAAGATTCGATCGACGGGCATCGTGCGTTGGGCCAAAAGGACGGATACGGAAACCTCGATTTTTAGAAGACTCTTCCAGTAATCCACGCGAGCCGCGTCGTTTGTCTGCATTTTGGCTAGCTTCCCTACACGAAAACAAATCTCTCCGAGACTTGCGAATACCTAAACGTCACAGCGATTGGTCTCGCCAATTGATTGAATTCGGACCATACGCGAATCATTCTTGAGCCAAACCTCGAAAATAGGTTTACTCATGGAATAGCGATGCGGCAAAATCGAAACCCGTGGCTAGCGCCATCGGCTTAGGCTTCATCAACCCACCCGCTTGATCGATTCATAGAAAACGAATCTTTGGTTTCGGGCCAGAAGTAAGACTGTCGCAAAGTGGACGCTGCAACTAGACTAAACATGAGTCCGAGATCTCTTGTTTCGGGTCACTTACCTTGGAAAATTAAACTCGAATGCTGCGTTACTGGACCGCTGGAGAATCACACGGAAAAGCGCTTTTGGCTCTCATTGATGGCTTCCCTGCCGGGATGGACATCGATACGGCCTGGATCAATCGCGACTTGAGACTTCGCCAGGGTGGCTATGGGCGTGGTGGCCGTCAGAAGCTCGAAACGGACGAAGTGGATGTGCTGACCGGCATATGGCAGGGTAAGTCCATTGGATCGCCGATCGCACTTCAAGTAATTAATCGCGATTACAAGCTCGAGCGATTAAAGGAACTTGAACGCCCACGTCCCGGCCATGCAGATCTCACTGGAGCAGTGAAGTACCTCGGTAGTATTCGTGGCGTGCTCGAACGCTCAAGTGCTCGTGAAACGACCGTTCGCGTTGCTGCCGGTTCACTTGCTCGCCAACTCCTGAGGCTTTTTGGAATTGAAACACTCGGATACGTGGTTAACCTTGGCGGTCACGCGATCGTACACGACCAAGCCTCTAATCCACTTTTACGATCGATTCCCGACCTGCGTGAAACTCGCGATTCGAGCAGTATTTACTCGCTGAACCCAGCCCAAGATAAAGCAATCGAAGCCTATATCGACCAAATGGCCGACGAAGGTGACACTCTCGGCGGAATTGTCGAGGTACGAGTAGACGGCCTCCCGTTTGGGCTCGGTACGCACGCTCAGTGGGATCGAAAATTAGATGGCAAACTCGCGCAAGCAGTCATGGCTGTACAAGCAATCAAAGGAGTTGAGATCGGCATGGGGTTCGAAGCAGCCGTCCGACGCGGATCCGAAGTTCACGACCCGATCGGCTACGACGCCAGCCAAGCCGGCACGCACTCCCTGGGTTACACGCGTCCGACCAACAACGCTGGCGGGCTCGAGGGCGGAATGACGAACGGCCAATCGCTAATCATTCGAGCCGGAAAAAAACCAATTAGCACGCTTCGTAAACCGCTCGATTCAATCCGTATGGAAGATAAAGAACCGCACCGGGCCAATTACGAACGCTCGGATGTGTGTGCTGTTTCGGCGGCGGCAATCATTGTCGAGAGCGTAGTTGCATTCGAACTAGCAAGTGCGTTAGTAGAGAAATTTGGTGGCGATAGCATTGCCGAAATGCAAGCCCGATATGAACTTTTCCAATCGATGGCTAGCAAACGTTAAATAATGGCTCTGCATGGATGAAAAACGCTCACGAGCGAGATGCAACGCTACCAAGACCACATATAAAATTTGGAAAACAAACTACTAATTACCGATCTGCTAATTACCGATCTGCCCCCAATAGACATTTTCTTTCCGCTAATGCGCGGCCTAAACCCAAAATAAAACCGAATTTTCATAATTCAAACTACATATGGGCTTCATCAGCCGTTGGCGGCGTTCAAAACTTAAAAGGCTTAGTATTAGCCAAAGCGATTTGACGATGCTTAAGCATTCGCTTTGGCAGGCCACCTACTTGCCGCCGAATCTTCAAGAGCAATTGATTCGATGGGCTCGACTGCTGATTTTCGACAAGTTTTGGGAGGGTTGTGATGGTCTGAGCGTTTCCAAAGAGATGCAATGGAAGGTTTCCGCTCAGGCTGGATTGATGGTGGTGGGATATCCAGATTGGCATTTCGACAAGACCGCGACGGTGCTCATTTATCCACGACCCTATGTGGCTCGCGACTCACCCGTTTTGCTGGGCGGATACACGGTCGGAATCGAAGGCGAAAGTGTTCGTGCTGGAGAGACCGGCTATCGCAAGCCGGTTATCTTGAACTGGAACGACGTGCAACTGGGCGCACGCGATGCCAACGATGGGCATAACTTGGTCATTCACGAATTTGCTCATCAGCTTGATCTGATCAACGGTCCCTCTGCCGATGGCTTGCCGCCCTTGCCACACAATGTTGACGAGGTGAAATGGTGGGAGTCAATGAAGGCTGAACTACAAGCGGCTCGGGCTATCGTGGCTGATGGCTATCGAGTTTTGATCGGCGACTATGGACTCAGCGAGCCAAGCGAATTCTTTGCCGTATCAAGCGAACTGTATTTCCAGCAACCACACCTCTTGGCCGAATACCACCCAACCGTCTACGAGCTATTGCAAATCTTCTATCAAATCGATTTGCGTGAATATGTGCCCAAGCAGACATAAGATCCAAATAGGAACCTCGATTCCGAATCGGCACTGAATATTAAAGAGCAGTTTTGACGGTGAATGAAACGAATGAAGGCAGATGGTACGACGTTTCTCTTTGTTTCTCGTTGTTTGATCAACTCTTAATGCTTGCTTCGATTGTGTCTTATTTGGGTTTCGCATCATTGGATTCTAAATCCCATCCAACTGGTTGCGTCCAAGCCTTTTGCAGCATGCTTTCTGTCGTCGGATTGGATGTTTTCTCTGAACTGGTAACGACTGCTCGAACATACAGTTCATCGCCGGTCAATCGATACTGAGCGACGTTGCCTTTGGTTTGAAAAAATGCCATTCCGACATCTTTTGAGTAATCACGAGTTCTTTCGATAGGCTTACCTGACTCTGGGTCTATTCGTGGCTGTGAAGTCTTGTCAAAATTGCGCCGGGATCCGATGAATGTGGTTGTGTATTCAACACCGCCTTTGGGCTCGATATTTATAGTGTAGACTTTCTTGAGTTTGTCGAATTGAACGTCGTGAAGCGTGACACCTGTGGAACTGTAAAAATCACCTCGTCGCATGGCTGCAATGATTGCCTCGGTAGTGAGTTCTTTGGCTCGAAGCATAATCCAGCCTCGCCCAGGTGACGCTTTCTGTTGTCCATGATAGTTGTGCGAATCATCTGTCGCTAAACCGAACAAAGGTGGTGCACCAAACTCCGAAAGCCTTAGGGTGCTGGTGATATCCCAAAGCATTTCTAGGCTATGACGTCTTGCGCTTCCAAGATCCCCATCACCTTCCACACCATTAAACACTTCAAAAAATTCATCTTGAACTAAAGCGGCGAGCTCCTCGGCTGAGATACCTTTGTCTCCACGGTTGGGATGATTAAGATGCGGAATGATGTCGCGGCCTAATCTTTTCGACTGTTCATCGATGGCTTTAAGTGTGTTTTGAATCGTTTCTACGATGCTTTTGCCGCTTTGGGGGGGAATGGCTTCGCCTATGTTGGTCGCGTTGATATGGACACCTTTTTCTGTGATCTCCTCCGAAGGAATCATCAAGAATTGTCCGCTGCGTTCAACGAGCGGACGGATCGCGTCGAGGGGCTTCAAGCGAACTTCGAAAGTACCTGCATCTCGATCACCCCGCGTCTCAACCCATGGAGAACCAAATCGATCGGTGTATCTTTGGAAAGCCTTCGCGCCGCTCCTTTTATCGATGTCTTTAATGTTCATCCAGCGATCACCAATGCTGAGAACGTTATGGTCAGAAATCGCAAGGAAATTGTAGCCGTGTGATTCGTACCAATCCGCCACCATTTCTGGGAAATCGTCTCCATCGCTCCACAGTGTATGTGTGTGTAAGTTCCCTTTGTACCATCGAAGATTGTCTTCTTTGGATTCTGAGAGCGTTTCCGAAGAGGCCAGAAATACAATCGCCAGTAATGACAAGACAAACGTCTTCATCGATTAGTTCCAATTTGCTATTTAAGAGACACTCAGGTCTTTCCGACGCTCAATTCTTCCGAATAACTGGCGGCTATCGAATGGCTCGCAAGTCTAGAAACTGATTCACGTCAGATCTTATCGAGAGACACCGAATTTCGAGCAAAAACTCGCGAGAAATTCATATTGCAGAAGATTTTTTCCAAGCACTTTTGATACGCAAAGAAATCGCCGTCCAGGGCTTAATGTGTTTATGAGTATAAACCGATGAGGCTGGCCACGAATATCGGTTTGCCATAATTTTACAGCTAGCATCCGAGACTAGTGTTCCGTCCAGATTAGATTTTTGGGTAGCGGAATTCGTAAGAATTCCGACGTCGCGAGAAAGAATAGCAAAATCTGGGGTCTTCAGATGTCTTACGACATCTGCTACGAGTCCGAACTCCAGTTTTGAATCTGGACAAAGCACTAGTGCCGAATACCGTAGAATCAGTTTTCACAACCCGGTTATGGCTCGGCCTGGAACTCATCCATCCTGAGGCTTCTGCCTCAGCTAGCGATTAAATATCTGACGTTTGTGAAATGGCTCTTGGCAAAACGAGGCGAGAGCCTTTCAAGAGCGGCATTGCCGGTTGAGCAACTCACGTGTGACTACCCCTGATTCGTTGCATCGGGAGTGGGGAGTTGTGAGCTTAGGTTTAGGAGGTTGGCGGTTCTAGGATTCGGGTGTAATGTTCAGGATGTCGATCGGCCCATCGATCGATAACGTGCTGGCCGGGAACACGAACGAGACATTTATTGCGTGCTCTTTCCAAATCGATTGTTCCGATGATGACCGCCTCGTGGTCTCGCGATCCGGATGGACTGTTTATGGCGGGGCTGATGCTAGGCGTAGCCGGTCCTTCGGAGATAACATTTCCATTCGTGTCGCAAAGCCGGCTTTGACCGATAAAGCGGAACCCTCGTTCGGTTCCGACACGATTCACCGCTAGGAAGTAGACGTTGTTCTCGAGTGCCCGCGCGTTAGGAATATACTTAGCAAAAGTATCAGCTCCGGGTGGCCAGTTTGTCGGAAGGATGAGAAGGTCCGCTCCATCCATAGCCATGACTCGACTCGATTCCGGAAAAATACCGTCGTAGCAAATATGAATGCCAACTCGCATTTCGTTCGCTTCGTGAACTTGAAAGGGCTGGCCGCCGCTGGTAGTAAAACGGTCGACGCCCAATCCGGGTAGATGGATTTTGCGGTACTTCGCAATAATTCCTTGAGGACCTATGAGCACGCATGTGTTATAAATGTTATCTTCTTCGCCAGTTTCTAGCATCCCAAACGCGACATGCTGGCCCGTCGCACGGCAATGTTCATGAATTTCATGAGTTGCTTTTCCAGGAATTGATTGCGAGTGTGGTATTGCTTCCTCGAGGCTTTCAAAGCAATAGCCTGATAGCATGCACTCGGGAAATACCACAAGGTCTGCGGCAGCGAGTTGATCGTCGCGAAGCCACTCCAACATCCGGTTCAAATTAACTTGGCAATTGGCGAACTCAACATTCGTTTGCACGCCAGCGACGGTACGAAACTTCGTCACTTGGTTTCCTTCTAGAGAAATGACTGCTCGAGTAAAGACCGACATCCATGATTGTACTCGATATCTCCAGAAGCGACTGTCAAGCGTTTGCTTCACGAATAAAGCCGGAACTCGAGTCAATTATTTTATCAAGCGGTCGTTCAACGAATGGCTGAAGCACATTATTCGTCAGCCCAGGGCTAGAGAGCGTCCGGCTTAGCTCAAGCGATGAACACATCGTTTGGGACCATTGTTCCGAACGCTTAACCAGCTATACAGACGTCTTTCGCCACCAGGGAGCTTCTTCGTTGGTCAAGGCTTCTTCGTCTTGCACAACGGACTCATCAATCCAAGGCGCTGAAGCGGCGTTGGGCATTTCGAACAACTCGCTACCAACAAACTCAGATTCAACGATCGGTATCGAATCATCGAACCAAACGTGATCTACATCGATCATTTCGTTCGTTTCGACATAACGCTTTGGACGTTTTTGCGAACGAGGCTTTTTGATGACTTCAATCGGCTCAGGAACTACCACTCGATCGTAAACAACCTCCACTGGAGCTTGTTCGATCTCCGGAACAATCTCAGGTATCACAACCTCGACGGGCTTTTCATAAACTGGCGCAACATAAACCGGTGCCACTTGGATTGGTTCCGGTTCAATGTAGATCGGTTGCGGTGCTGGAACGTAACGAACCGAGGGATCGGGGGTGTAGATCTTCGCTTCGCCGATCTCGCCGTGCGCTGGAAGTATTCGAACTTGCACGCCGATATCGTGAAACATTCGCATGATGTGTTCATGGCAAGTAAACATAATCGATTGATGCCCCAACGCTGAAAAGTCTCTTAAAACTTTGGCTGCGTTCTGAGCGCGAATCGTATCAAAGTTCACCAGAACGTCATCTAAGACCAATGGCAATGTCGCACCACGACGAGCATAGGCGGCAGCGAGCGACAAACGAAGCGCTATGAAGACCGCTTCACGCGTTCCACGACTCAAAACTTCGAGAGGCAGACTTTGACCTTTTTCATTATCGATTTGAAGTGCGTTTTTCCCGAGCGGTGTCCAAACACGATGATACTTGCCTTCGGTGAGCTGCTTTAAAAATGCGGAGGCTTCTCGAAGTGTTTCTGGCTGCCGTTCGGTTTCGTAAACATCGCAGACTTGTTCGAGCATCGCACTGGTTGCTGCTAAAGTTCGCCAATGTTCAGAAGCCAATTCCAATTGTTTGTCGAGCATTGCAAGCTCGAGATTTACTTCTGCCAACCGGCGATCGGCTGCGAGTGTCTTCATCTCTTGGGTCGTCTCGCCTTGACGCAGCTGGAGTTGCCCAACACGTTCTTGTGCTTGTTGGATTCGTTGAACAATCAAATCCCAGCGTCGTTCCAAATCGGCTCCAAAACCATTCGATGTACCGGAGTCGACTAGCTTGCGAGTAGGGACAACTGGCGACGAGGAACTAGTTGTGTTCTTGTCGCGACTTAGCTGTAGATTATTTGGCTCTGTATTAGTCGAACTGCCTTGAATAGCCCCACCTTCTAAAAGGCGTTGAACGGCTTCGTAGGAAACTGATCCGCCCAAGATTGCGCGAATGCGAACGTCTTGCTCGTCAACTTGTGCAAGCAGTTTAACGTGCCGCTGCTTGGTATCCAAAAGACTATCGAGTTGTGCCGGACTCTCAACGGCCAGTTCAGCGAGTAGGGTATTCTTCGTTCGAATGATTTTTTCGATCGTTCGCTGGAAGGTCTTCTGTCGCTTGCGGAGCTCTTCATCTTCGGATCGAAGCTGCTTCTTTTGCGTAATGTATTGTTGCTGCTGTGCGACGAGAGCCGAAAGCTCTTGGATCTTTGCGACAGGGCTATCTGGAGAGACAGCTTCACCACTATTATTAGATGTTACGCGATTCAACGCGGGAAGAGAATCGCTGCCTCGTGAACCACTAGGGTTCAAATTACGTTGAGTCTCTTTGCGGTTGTCACGATCGCGCGAATCGTTGTCACTGCGTCGTTCACGGCGAATCTCTCGCAAGTCTTCTTCAACGCCAGCGCCCTCGCGGGCAACAGAGATTTGCCGCGTGAGTCCATCAATACGTTGCATCAAAGTGGTCAATTCGATACGGCGCTGATCCAGTTCATCTTGTTGCGTTTTCAAACGGCGGCGACCGGTAACCAACGATTCGTATCCTTCGGCTAGCATACGAAGGCTCTTGGGAGAGAGCGACGAAGCAAGTCCGAGTTGCTCGAGAACTTTTCGCCATTGATTGCGAGCTGTCTTAAGGGCTTCTGCGGCCGCGATGCCTCGTTTGCGGGCTGCATGATAACGCTGAGATGCTGCCTCGTGATTGTGCGCGATTGGAAGCATCCCATCGACCAAGCCTAGATTATGTTCGGCTTCCTTCAGTCTTTGCTCAAGCGATCCCGCGTGCTCGGGAAGAATCTTGAGTATTTCGCTGCGATCTTGTTCCGTCTTGCGAATTTGACTAGTGATGACATCGATTTGGCTAAGGCAATCTGCGAGGTCACCTCTTACGTTTTTCGCGTCTGCTTGTTTGGTTAGGAGGCTCACGAAAAGCAAGACAACACCGAGCAACGCATAAACAAGCCCGTTGTCGCCCGGAAGGAATGTCAACCAGTTGTCGGTGAGCGTTTTCAGAAGCCCGATTACTATCAAGACAGCCGCCGAAACAAACATAAGATGGAGAAGCGTGTGATCCATCGGGAGCGCTTGATCACGTTCAAGCTCCAAGGCCTCTTCCTCGAGTTCTTTACGATGCTTGCGATTCTTTTCTAGACGCTCCTCAATCTGTTCGTTGCGGCGAAGTGCAGAGATCAATTCGTTTTGATGAGCGACTGCGGATGGTAGATCTTTGAAGCCGCGTGCCGTCAAAAACTCTTCAATCTTCACACCCAACCGGTCGACTTCTTTTTTGTCGTTGTGCGCGTGCTCTTTGGCTTGCTTGAGTTTGATTGAATTAACGCGGACTTCTCGAGCGGGACCGGCGAGCTGGCTGATCGCTTGTGGCGACAGATCCGGCATGTTTGCCATGCGTTTATCATTGAGCAGCGACTGCTGGTCTTCTTCGTTCAGCCCCAATCGCTTTGCATCTTCGATTAATTGTTCGCGACAGGCGTGGACTTGCGACTCGAGCTGAAAGATTTGCTTTTGCAGGGAGCCGATCCATGGTGCTTGTTCCGCAGCGGCATCAATCTTGCTTGAGAGTGCAAGAATTCCCTTTCGAAGCGGGAGGCCCATGGCTTTGGTTCGTAACTCGCGCCGCTGTAGCTTGAGTTTCTCCAGCGATTGCTTCTTCTCAGCAAGAGCTGTTTCCAAGCGATTCAATCGAGTTCGTGCGTCGTCTGGAATATCAGTTCGTGCTGCAAGCTCCTTGACCGCCAGCCGAAGCTGCTCACGTTCAGACCATGGCTTTCGAACCTGGAGAGCTGTCTCAACAATTTTCGATTCCAGCTCCCATTGCTCGATACGACCTCGAAGCTCCTCGACCTCATCTCGTTGCGTTTTATTTTGAATCGCAAGTTCTGCCCAACGGCGTCCTTTGTTGGTCAGATGTTCCAGTTCATCGCGTAGTTTTTCACGACGCATTATCATCGTCTGCATCTGGCCCTCTTCGGGAGTCGGACCAACGATCTGAGTTCGTGCTCCCTTAAGCTGTCGCATAACATCTACCAGCGAAACGCGATCCAGTCCGCTCGATAATTTATAAAGCTCATCAGCAGCCGTTGTATCATCGAGCGTGCTCAGTTCTTGAAGCTCACGAAGTCCAATTGCAAAAACGTTCGTGAAGATTGATTCGTCAATGTTGCCAAGCAGTGTTGTCAATCGGTGCTGACCTTGGGTGACGCCATCGCTGCTTGTTACTGCGACCGACCCGACAATCGTTGGGTCATCAATTTGTGTGCGTCGCGTAATCTCATATCCACCACCCGGTCCGGTGACACGCATCGCTCCGCCGGGTTTGCCTCCGAAGACGGGGGGCAAGTAACGTTGACGACGCTCGGGAGTAAACCCGTAGAGCATCGTTCGCAAGAACTGCATCAATGTCGTTTTGCCTGCTTCGTTGGGTCCGTAAAAAACGGTCATCCCTTCGGGCAATGTGTTGACTGTCAATCCGGACCAAACGCCGAATCCATCGATTTGAATGTCTTTGATTTTCATGGTTGATGGAGCCTTATTCCATTATTGCATTGCTACGACGTTGATCAGCTAGGAGGATTGCTTTTCCGAGTTGGCTAGACCACCAAACCGCCTGGTACATGATAGTAGGTCGACCGAGTGCCCTCGCAATAGATCGACTCCCAATAGCGTGGAAAGATCCAGAACGTGCTGATTTACACCTAATTCGATCGGCAACAAGGCACTCGACCAAGTCCCTCCGCCGGGCGTCTCGGACTCGACATATGAACCCAAGCTGAGTGGCTTCGAACCTGCCTTGCGTTGCTCGATCGCAGTTCGCAAGAAGTCGCCGAGTATCGTGTCTTCTTCTTGCCATTTCTTGGGAAGTGATTTTGGTGGGATCACATCGATATCGGTTGACCATGTGGAAGGCTGGCCATAACCAAACTCACGTCTCAGCCAAACGATCAGCTCTTCTAGTGCGGCAGGCCCAACAACTGTTGCCGATTCCAGATCCATCTGGATTTTCCACCGTACCAAAGTGTGACGACCGGAAGCTTCGCTCTGAAGGCGATTGATTCGCTTGGTCATCATCTGACGGATATCACGACCAAGCGCCGTGTCTTCCGCATCGATCGTTTGTGTGCTGTAGCGAACAAGATCAACATCGATCGAATGCACTTGCTCTTTGCGACTCGCATCCACATCGACAATAAAACAACCATGAGCACCCTCTTCGGCCATCGATCGCCCTTGAGGCGAGCCGCAATATCGCATTTGTTGCCCTTCATCGCGTAGGGCCAGTCGCTGATGGTTGCCACCCAAGGCCCAATAATCGATGCGTTCGTTCGATAAAGATTCTGTATCCGCCTCGCCAAAACCAACCGCGATTCGATAGTTGTCGTCCGCTTCGGCTTGATACTCGGAAGCTCGAATCGTCTGCGTCCCGGTACTCGATCGACCGACTAAGGTTGCGATCGGTGTTCCGTTGCGACGATGCACGACCGCCTCGATGCGCTTTGAAAATAGATGCACATTCGAAGGAAGTGAAACGGCGGCGGGCCATCGCTCGGGATCGTCAGCAATCCCGCCAACCCAATAGATCGGTATCTTTCGCTGAGCCAGCAGATCAAACTGCTCAAGCAAAAACGCTGGTCCGGCTGCACCGCAGGCGATCGGATTCAGCAAATCTCCCGCAAGTATCACAAAATCGACATTCTCAACGATTGCCGCTTCAAAGACCGCCTCGGCCGCCTTCCAAGGTGCAGAGACCAACGCAGGCCGGAGATGATCCGGCACGTCTGGAAGGTCCAAAAGTGGACGCTCAAGGTGAAAATCGCTCGCATGGAGAAACCGAAAGGACTCCCTTCCCATTTCGTATCTTCCTTATGAAAAACTGGCTAGTCTGTATCAGCCCTGGCAGTCTAGTGGATTTGGCGAGTCTATGCCAAGTCCGGTTTCGGACAACAGCAATATCTTTGGACTGCTGTGACTTGTCACAGCTTTTCTTGACGCATCGGTGGAAGTTCTATCTTTGAAAATGCTGCGTATGTATTCACTATCGAATTTTATGATTCGGCTCGGAGACGTTTGGCTTGGACCGGGAGGATCGGTTTTTGTGTGATGTCGTTTTCCCCAAAGCTGGGCCAGGCCCCAGCACTCCAAAGGCGAGAAAAAACCGCTCACGAGTTAAACCCGTGAACGGTTAAAAGTTTCAATGATCAATCGATCCAAACCAGCCGCTTATTCAGCCGAAGGTGACGAGATGAGTGGGCCGTCGTTTCCGAGACCACCCTTGAGGTCGGACGAAGCTCGTTCGACCTTGGCAACAGCCGCGTTGGCTTCTTGCTCTTGGTCTTCGCTCCATTCGACTCGCTTGCGTGAAAGTCCAATCTTGCGTTCTTCGCTGTCAACACGCAAAACTTTGACTTCTAGCTCTTCACCGACTTTGACGACTTCTTCTGGGTTTTCGATCTTGTGATCAGCCAACTCGGAGATGTGTAGCAGTCCTTCCAAACCGTCTTCTAGTCCAACGAAGACACCAAAGTTGGTGATCTTGGTGACTTTGCCTTTGACGATTTGGCCCGACTGATACTTTTCCGGAATGGATGTGTTCCATGGATCGTCGTCCATTTGCTTGAGTCCCAGAGCAATTCGGCGACGTGCTTGATCGACACTCAGAACGCGGCACTGAACTGCTTGTCCCTTTTCGAGGACTTCGTTCGGGTGGCTGACCTTGCGTGTCCACGACATGTCGGAGACGTGCAAGAGACCGTCGATACCTTCTTCGAGTTCGATAAAGGCACCGTAGTTCGTGAGGTTGCGAACCTTGCCGGTGACCAAGCTGTTCTCTGGGTACTTTTCCATAACGATATCCCAAGGGTTGGGTTGCGTTTGCTTGATACCGAGGGAAAGTTGTTGGCCTTGAGCATCGACACCGAGGATCTTGACGTCGATCTTGTCGCCGGTGTTGACCATTTCGGATGGATGGTTGATTCGACGAGTCCAAGACATTTCGCTGATGTGAACGAGACCTTCGATGCCTGGTTCGAGCTTAACGAACGCACCGTAGGACATAACGTTAACAACTTCACCATGGATCGTTGCGCCGACTGGGTAGCGTTCTTCGATGTTTTCCCAAGGATTGCCTTGCTTTTGCTTAAGTCCCAGAGCGATCTTTTGCTTCTCACGATCGATTTGGAGAACCTTGACTTCGATCTCCTGATCGATGCTGACCATCTCGGTTGGGTGACCGATTCGTTCCCAAGCCATATCGGTGATGTGAAGCAATCCATCGATACCGCCCAAGTCGACGAACGCACCGAAGTCGGCGATGTTCTTGACCACACCTTTGCGGATTTGGCCGACTTCCAGTTCGCTCATCAAGTGTTCGCGATCTTCTTCGCGTTGCTTTTCGATCAGCGAGCGACGGCTAACAACAATATTTCGACGTAGTTCGTCAATCTTGAGGACTTCGCACTGAACGACGCGACCGATGAAGTCGCCGATGTCGTTTGGTCGGCGAATATCGACTTGCGAAGCAGGCAAGAAGACGTTGACGCCAATATCGACCAAGAGCCCACCCTTGATCTTGCGAGTAACAGTACCGGTGACGATTTGGCCTTCGTGAACCGAAGACATCATCTTTTCCCACTGAATGATCTTCTCGGCCTTGCGCTTGCTCAGGCTGATCATTCCTCGTTGTTCTTCTGGGTTGCCGAATTGGTCTTCGACTTCCTCGATCAGAACTTGAACCTTCTCGCCGATTTGCGGAGGTTCTTCGCCTTCTTCCCATTCATTACGGTGGATCGCACCTTCGCTCTTGAAACCGATATCAACGATGACAAATTCGTCGTTAATATCAACAATTCGGCCTTCAACAATTTGGTTGACATCAAACTGACGGTCGGCATCTTGGAGGCTGTCGAGGAGAAGCGTGTCGCTTTCCTCAATTGGGAACATCAGATCAAGTTCTGCACTGATGGAATCATCTTCGAGAGAGCGGATGAGGTTACGATTAACCATAAAAAGAAAAGTACCTGTGGCGGCTCATCGTTCATCCGTAGCCATTCCTCTCTCCAGGTACCGTTTGATTGATAGAAAAACGTGCTGAAAAGAGTATCTGCTGAGACTTTTCCGTACTTCCAAACCAGGACGTAGTAGTCGCCTGATTCGATTCCTCAAAGAAACCGAATTCGATGCGACAATCTTTTGGGAGCTGAAAAGGGACGAAACGAGCTCAAAAAAAGGACAGTGATCTTGGCCATGCATCAACATAGATACAATGTTTTGCCAAAGTTCGGGCCCCGTACTCTACCAGCCGATCGATTTAACTTCAACGGCGTTTTCAACTGTTTTTCGGCGGATTTGCAACGGATTTTCTGCGTTTGTGATCAATCCAGTCGGCAGTGGAATCTATTTTCAGGCTTTGATGCAGAAGTCGAAGGGGTAACGTCGTTTCGAAACTCGAACAAAATTGGTTTTGAGGTTTCGTCCTCTTTGTTGTTATTGACGAAGGAACAATAGCCCCTTACCAGAGATGATCTCCCCAAGCAGTATCAAACTACGCATCTTAATGCTGTTGCCTCAGAACTTGGAAATGCATCTGAAAAAGCGTTACAAACGCTACGTTACGAAGAATCGTTAAACTCGGCGTAACCCGCAGTCCGATAGATCCCATGACGCAATATAAGGGTTGGCGTATCGCGGAGGCTCCAAGGCGGCCGCATTGCACAAATTCGCCCATCTGCACAGCCATATTGGACCACTCAAGGATCGCTGACGATGCAAAAAGATCGCAAATCAAAGCTTGCCGAAGCCTTCATGGCTCGAAGAAAAAAGCAATTAGCTTGCTATCTGGCATCGACTCTTGGAGTCGCCATAACGACTTCCATCTGTCTAATACCTGCGATTGCGTTCGATGTGCCCCCATCGTCTCAACCGAAAACAGTACACACGGATTCCGTTAGTGTCGGTTCTGTGGGTGTCGGTTCTGTGGGTGCCGGTTCTGTGGGTGCCGGTTCTGTTGGCAGCACTCCGATTGCAACTGGCCCGATTGCCCACGCAAAAGCCGACAATCAACAGGCTGGAAATTCCGACGCACTCAAACGAGTCGGCATTCGATTCGTTGCTCCAGAAAGCCAAGCAAAGCTGAATACGCTTGGCAAAGCAAAGCAAGCTACCCAGCAAACTCCAAATGTCATTCAACCGCCAATGGTGATCGCAAGCCCAGGGGCGATCGCGAATGCTCAAGGTTCATCTGAATCCTCGGTCGGTGGAATTCGGATTAGAATTCCTGCTGAGAAACCAATTAGCTCCAACGCTCCAGCCCTGTCAGCAAACAATACATCGTCGCAGCCAACCAACAGTTCAGCCACCAGCACCGTTCCAAGTTCAACAAATCTGAAAATGACTGTGGGAACCGGTGTAGCACCACTGCCGACCATCGCGTCGACGCCGACTTCCCCCCGCCAAACTCCTGCTGCGGACTTGAAATCTGCTCCATCTTTTGCAACCTCAAGCACTCCTGCAGCAGTTTCATACGGAACGCCAACGACCACTACTGATGCTGCATCGCGACCAACTAACCTTCCGAACTTACCAAATATCGCGGCCACTGCACCTGCTCGGATCCAGCCGAATAACCTGACAAATAATCAGTCAGAGAATGTTGCTCCTACGCAGATCAATTCGCAAGTGATCGCAAGTACTGCTTCTGCTACACCAGGGTTCGCGATTCCAAGTCAAACAGCGCCGTCGTTTGCAGCACCTGCAACACCCGCAACGCTAAACTCCGCTACCTCGAACGTGGCGGCTAATGGTTTGGCAAAGCCAAGTTTTACGACTCCAAGCGAATCAAAATCCATCGAGATTAAGACAAACGAAAAGTTTGCTTCTCAACCAGCAAACGCAAGTAAGCTTCAAGCGAGACTGCTTGATAATTCACCCATGACTTCGCGTACTCCTGGAATCGTGCGAATCCCAAGCATGGTAGTCACCGGGGCCGGATCGTCGACAACAGAGCTACCTCCAACGGCTGCCTCTGTAATACCCCGAAAAGACAACAGCTTTAATGCGACAGCAAATCTGGCCGCAGCCATGTCGCTTCCCACTCCCGGATTTATTGGCAGCGGTTCGGCCCTCGAGCTACCGATGCTGGACACCGCTCAATCGCAGATGATGCAAAGTCGCGCTCCATCGATTGAGTCGCGATCGTTGAAACAAACTTCGACGCACTCAGATGTATCTAGTGCACCGACGCCTGCTGCCATACGGAGCAATAGCGGATTTCAATCACTGCCGTCTACTATTCCACAACCGGCGAACCTGTCACGCGTGACAACCGCGGTGAACGCAGAATCACTTGCTCAAACCGCCAGTCGATCCATCGAGCTCGCAGAAAAAGCGATCGGACCGACCCCAGCTTCTTCGACGCCAAAGCTGATTACCGCAACGGCTCGAACGAACCCCCGCTACGAAACATCGATCATTCCAGTTGCCCTTTCCTCTTCTGCTCCAAGAGCAAACGCGACGACTGGTATCAACAATCAGGTCGACGCGTCGGCCGGGAGCGCTGAGCAAGCGTACGCTGAGCAGACCTACGCCGGGCAGACCTACGCTGATAACTCGATCGCCGAACAAAAAACATCTAACAGCCAAGCTCTGGTATCAATGCCCAGCCCTGTAGCAGGACCTGCGACCAGCACTATCTTAGTAGCCCTCAAGAACGTGCAAATAATTCGTTTACCTGGCAAAGTGAGCCAAGTCGAAATCGAAGACGACACCGTTTGCCGAGTCATCTCGACTGAGCCCGACACGCTTACGATCATCGGAGCCTCGATCGGTGAATCGAAGATTAAAGTTTGGTCGACCAATCCGATGACCAAAGCTGATGAGACGCAAGACTTCAAAATTAGCGTTCGCGAGACTTGGGGCCAAGCAGCAAAGAACACAGTGTCGATCGACGATGTCAACCAATCGATCGCGGCACTCTTCCCAGGCTCCTCTATCGTGATCAAGTCAAATTCGGATGGATCAATATCTGTCCAAGGAAGCGCACCTTCAAACGAGTCGGCCAAGCAGATCCTGATGCTTGTTCGCAAAATGTTCCTAGTTCCTGTCCAGGACAGAATCGCTATTGCGAATCTGTAAGTGATCGAAAATGACCTTTTACCTATTCCCAACAGTTCAACGCCCTAGGCATGAGGGAACAGCTCCTATGCAAAGTTCAAACAACATAACCCAAAAACGCCCAACGACGCGAACATCTGACAATACGAGTCATGTTCAAGCCTCGACAAGTCGTCGTCGACGATGGGCCGCCGCCATATTGGCCGGCTCCATCGTTTCGGGAGTTCTCGGGCAAACGTCGCTGATGGGACAGCAGCCTACGGTTGCTCGGACTAACACTCCCAAGGCGTTTGCTCCTGCCGCTGGGGTGTTAACGCAGAACTCGACCATTACGACTGTGCTTCAGGACACAGCGATGGCAGGAAGCGATAATGCGTTTCCGTCGTCCCTTTCGCAAGGCGTATATCAGCCTCAGCTTAAAAGCCTACCTATGACGGGGATTAGCACTGGCCTAAATAGTGGGTTCAATAGCGGAGTCGTCGTTCCGGCCTCGGACACAACCCCCCAAACCTACCACTTGGGACAGGAGCCCCAGGGGACGATCGTTAGTAGCAAGATCGTTAGTACCTCAGAGCCGGTGATCGTGTCGCAACAGGATCTCGGCCCAGATGGTACCCCAATTAGCACACAAGTGATCGACGGTTACGGGTTCAACGAAGCGGTCGCCATGCCAAGTTCGGGTTATGGTTACAGCCAACCCCAACGCCACGGCGGATCGCGACCCTCGCTCGCAGTCATGAGCGGTTACTCAACCAATCGCGGCCAAAACAACACCTGCAGCCCAGAAATTTGCCGTCGCTTTTACTTGGGCTATGAAGCGGTCTACATGCAACGCGAAGGAGACCAACAGTACTCCTTCTCACAGTCTAACTTGATGCCAAATAATGGATACGAACTTGGCCATCGCATTACACTCGGACAAATGTTCGATTGCACCGATGGGGTCGAGTTCGTCTACACGGGTTCGTTCACTTGGGAAAGAGCCAGCCAACACCTGAGTCCAGGTGGTGCCCTTCAAAGTGTTCTCACTGCGGGCGGCGGATATACCGCAGCACAGATCGATACGTTCAATGATTCCTTCCGTCACCTGCAAGGCATGCGAGCGAATCTTCAATCGTATGAGGCGAACCGCAAATGGTTCGCTTGGGACATCATGAGCACGCTGATCGGAATCCGAGCCTTCCAATATAATGAACAATTTTCGTTTGATTCGGTTGGACAGGGTAATGGAGCTGGATTCTTCCGAACCGATCTTCAGAACTTCCTCTTGGGTGCTCAGATTGGTAGCGATGTCATGAGACCCATCAGCCAACGCTTGTCGATCGGTGCGAAAAGCCGATTGGGAGTCTTTGCAAACTTCAATGAAGGTGAGCTGCAAGTATTCAACCGAGGCACTCGTTTGATCGATGCTAGCCGACGATCTACAGACCTCGCTGGGATGGTACAACTGGGAACTATCGGCAGATACCGAATCCTTCCTAGCTTGGTAGCAACCGTTGGATACGAAGCGATGTATCTGGCAGGAGTCGCAACCGTCAGCAATCAGCAATACGTACCTTTAAATCCAGGTTCAGGTACTAGCTACGACGCTGGTGATTGTGTTCTCTTCCACGGTGGAACCTTCGGACTTGAATACAGTTGGTAAGTGCATCGAAGTGTTATGCAACTTTGAACACGCAAGCATCAAGATTGACATTTGAATGTTGATAAAGCCGTGGAACAGATTCTTCCACGGCTTTATTCATGCAATCGCTTGATGCATTTAGCCTTAAACGCTAGCCGAGTTCAAACGACTTACCAACTGCTTGCGCAGGAAAGCCAAACGACGCGGCAAACGCCAGCGGCTTAATACGGCTTGCATTTCACTAACGGTTCAAGCTCCTGCAAACACGACAAGTACTCGCAATCAGCGAAAAGCATCAAAATCTTAGATGTTTCTCAGCGAATTTTCAAAAATTTCCAAGTGAAGCTCTGCCGCATTATTCGCTTTTCTGTGCCCCTTAAGCCCCACTATTGGACATTATTAACGAGACGATGACAGGCAAGCGATTGCGTGCCGGTTTGAAGCGATATCAAACAATTCAAAACTTGATTGATTTCCAAATGCAAGAGGGCTACTCTAAAACAGAAGTAGTCATTCTTCAGAAGACTTTAATACAAATTTAACTTAGTCTTTGAAATACCTTGCTGATTGGGAGTCATTGTTTATGAGTCGTGCAAAAAAAAGAGGTTTTACTCTTGTAGAACTTTTGGTGGTCATCGCAATCATTGGTATTTTGGCCGGTTTGCTTTTGCCGGCAATTCAACAAGCGCGTGAGGCAGCTCGACGCATGTCCTGCAGTAGTAACATTCGTCAGTTCGGCATTGCGCTTCTGAACTACGAATATAGCTACAAATTATTGCCCGCGCTTGCAGCCGGCTTTGGTTATGCCAATCCGCGGGCCGGTACGACCGACGTTGCTTATCCGGGCTTTTACTTTCCTGCCGGAGCGTTCTCAGGATATGTTGGCATCCTCCCAATGATGGAACAGCAATCACTCTATAACCAAATTGATTCGGGATTTACCCGGCGAGTCACTGCGACAACGACTCAGGTTGTCGGGCCTTATGGGCAAATCTCAGGATCGACTTGGTTACCGATCTGGGATTCCCGGTACAATCCTTCGAGAACTCAAGTTGGCTTCTTTCGTTGCCCGTCCGATCCAGGACGAATCAACCCAAGCTCCGCTACCTCTTTTGCACGGACTAACTACGTCTTCAATTTAGGTGACCAAATCAACGGAGCTCAAACTGCAAGCCTGGATCAACTCTCAACAAGAGGACCATTTCCACGTGCTTTCCAACTCACACTAGCAGCCATAACCGACGGAACATCAAACACGGTGATGTTTGGCGAAATCGCTACCATCGCAGGGCCTCAAAACAACGTCGGCGAATTGGTCGCAGTGAATCCTCCGATTCAAGGTCGCGCTATCGAAGGCGTTGCTAGACTAACACTAACGGGAGTGGGAGGCGGCACCATGACCGCCACCAACGTTTTGGATTGCAAGTCGCGAGTGCGAGGTGGAGTTTATGTCACGCCGAACTCAACGACGCGATTTGGAACAACCGGTGGCTTGGTCTGGTTACGAGGCGAACTTGCTTGGGTTGGCTACCATGCAATCATTGGTCCCAATGGAGCTTCTTGCTACACCGGCACTGGTAACACTGGACAACCTTCTGAATCCCCAAATTCTATTCGAACAGCCGGGAGCTACCACGCTGGCGGGGCTCACGTCGTAACGTTTGATAACTCGGTCAAGTTCATCCCAAACGAGATCGACACAACCGACACATCGATTGTTCCAACTGTGCCGCCATACAGCCCACCGGGACGAGGAAACCTAGCCAACGGTTGGGACCAAACTGCCAACTGGAATAGCCCATCTCCGTTTGGTGTATGGGGAGCGATGGGCACCGTCGGTGTCGGGGACGATGTTGGTGTTTTGCCTGGTGCATAAGTGAAGATTGTGCAACATGGGCGGTTGCCCGCCTAGTCGCGGGTTCACAAAAAGCTGCCAAAGGAAACTTTGGCAGCTTTTTTATTTCTTAACACAGTGAAATTAAGGTTGAAAACGCGGAAAGATTTCTAAAAAAACAAAGAGCGGCACGTTTCCGAGCTTGCGTAGGCTATTAGGGGGCTTTATTCTGACGTTAAGGTCTTTCTATCGGCCATTTCTGTTTTGAGGAGTCTTAAAATGAAGCGTTCTTTTCAAAAGGGTTTCACGCTTGTGGAACTCTTAGTCGTCATTGCCATCATCGGCATTTTGGCTGGATTGTTACTCCCAGCTATTCAGCAAGCCAGAGAAGCTGCACGTCGTATGTCGTGCAGCAGCAACATTCGACAGTTTGGTATTGGGTTGTTGAACTACGAATATACCTACAAACTTCTTCCATCGAACTCATTGGGGTGGGGCCATTCAAATCCGAGGGCTGGACTAACCTTCGTGCAGAGCTTCAACGTAAACGGTGGGGCTGGCTACAATCCTGGGGGTGCATTTAGCGGTCTCGTTGCTTTGTTGCCATTCATGGAGCAGCAAGGGCTCTACGGTCAAATTGAAGGTGGATTGACGCAGCGAGTTGGCACGGCAATTGAAGTACTGGGACCTTACGGACGAGTTGTGGGTCAAAATGCGTTTCGTGTTCCTTGGGACGGAACCTATTCACCAACCAGAACACAGGTTGGATTTTTCCGATGCTCTTCAGATCCCGCGCGAGTGAACCCATCGTCTGCGACTGCATTGGCCCGGACGAACTACGTATTCTCAATGGGCGACGGGATCTTCGGGACAAGTGTTGCACACTTCGAACAGGAAAACACTCGCGGAGCCTTCCCGAGAATGAATCAAATGACCTTAGCTTCGATAACCGATGGGACTTCAAATACGGTGATGTTCGGAGAAGTTTCGACAGCGAATGTTCCAAGTATACTTAATGCGTTCAATGCCCAAAATCCTGCAATTCAGGGATTAATGATTGCTGGTTCTACCCTGCAAAATATCACTGGGTCTGGAGGCGGAGCATTCAATCAAATTGACGTGAATGCATGCAAGGCCCGGACGCGCGGCGGTATCTACCCGGCCCCAACTACTGGCACCACACAGTTTGCCGCATCCAGCGGCTATGGTTGGATGCGCAGTGGGGCGCAAGGAGGAGCTCAAAACGTTGGTTTCCAGACTATCATAGGTCCAAATGGAGCCTCTTGTTTTTCAGGAACGAATCCCAATACCGAAGTAGCAATTCGCAGCGCCGGAAGTTACCACTTCGGAGGTGCCCACATCGCCTCATTCGATAACTCGGTTAAGTTCGTACCAAACGAGATTGACACGACCAACACCGCTCCAGGTGCAACACCTGCTGACTACTATGCTCCAGGACGTCGTGATGGCGGAACCGGTGTGGGTTGGACTCAAACTCTCAACTGGAATAGCCCTTCTCCGTTCGGAGTGTGGGGTGCGCTGGGAACTCGGGGACATGGGGATGACGTCGGTGTTATGCCTGGTGCGTAGTGGCGATCGGCTGTTGATAAAGAGCCAATGACAATTTTAATAAAGAAGCTGCCTCAGGAAACTTTGGCAGCTTTTTTTCTTTTTGATTCGATTTGTCTGACTCTTCAGCGCTTCTGGCATCCCTTGCAGAAGAAGGTACTACGCTGTGATTGGACAATGCGCACAATTAAATGTTGACCGCAAGTAAGGCATCGGAGGTCTGCTCGATCATACACGCGATGCGAGTTTTGGTAGCCGCCTGGATCGTCTTTCGACTTCCGATAGGTTCCATCAGACAATGTAGATCCTTCGTGCTCGATCGCCTCCAAAAGGATCGTCCTGGTGGATTCAAAAATTCTTTTCCAGGCGGGCTTCGATAGTCGATCGCAACGACGAGCGGGATGAACACCGCTTCGGTGAAGGATCTCGGAAGCATAAAGATTGCCGATACCCGCAACCCGCGATTGGTCCAATAGCGTAGGCTTCACCGGCCGAAAAGCGTCGCTAAACCTCGCGTAAAATGTCTCGAAATCAACATCCAACGCGTCCGGCCCAAGGACACCGCTATCAAGAAAGCCTTTCATCTGCTCAGCTGTCCAGTGTTGAATCGTTCCCAGGCCCCGCTGATCCCAGTAAAGAATTTGAGAGGTGACACAACTCTTTGAAGCTTGCAGCGCCGAATCGGGCAACGCCAACCCAACCACCAAACGAAGGTGTGACTCATTGGGCGGTGTGTCCATTAAGACCAAACCAGCCATCTTCGGCTGAAATAGCACTTGCGAATCGTCGTCTAAGCACACGACGACCCGCTTACCAAGTCGTTCTACTGCAACCACCGAGCGGTTGACGATTCGCTCTTGGAGTTGCTCGATACATGGCTCCATCTTGATGGGACGATATCGAGAGGTGGGTTGATGGACCGAAACAATTGCCATACCTATCGAAGCAAACAAACTTCGACGCATCGTTTCGACTTCAGGGAGCTCAGGCATTTAGGATGCAGCGTTGTGGACGGATCTTATTGAGCGTAATTTTGTAGATTCGAATAAGTTATACTAGAAGACGTTCAACAACTGGTTTCGTTCTTAAGCGAACAACGAATTTCAATGGACCAACGTGACACCTGGAATGTATCGCGATGCACTACCAATAACACCAGTAGTTTGCGACCATTGTCCTGAACAAAAAACCCGACGGGACAATGGTTCCATCGAACGGCTGTCGTTGACTATTTCGAAAGCTTCTTCGACGAACGAACCAATGATCGTTGCGAAAGGTGTGAGACCTCGAAAGCGGACTCTTCCGAATCGACTCGTGAAAGCCTGGACAGTGAATCGCGGCGGACCATTTGTAGTCCACCTGACATGAGCTCGGTCTCGGAATTCTCTGTAACGTCAGCTGTCGCTGGTCGCCATTGCTCTTCGAGCTTTTTCCCCCACTTGGCCAACTGTTCGAGCATCGCGTTGTCAATTCGCCGCGTCCGAGTTCCCGCGCGTGCGACGACGAGATTACGATCGTTCCGCAAACTCCAAAGCTGTTGCATCGCTTGGATATCAATGCAATCGTAAGAATCGTGGATAAAGACAAATGTGCCAATCGCTTTTTTCAAACCGATCTCGGCGGCAAACTTAGGCCCTCTGCGACTGGTATTTCGGATCGTCTCAACTTGTGGGTAAGTCCGCTGCAACTCCTCAAGGATCTCGGGGGTCGCGTCAGTCGAAGCATCATCCACGATGACAATTTGTAATCGATTGCACAGATCAGAAACATGATCGATCAATGTTTCTAACCGTGCTGCGATTTGGTCTTGTCGATTAGCAGTAGGGATAACGATGCTTAGCGTTTCTGATTCCACGGATTTTCACCATTCATTAAGAAGTCCCTCGTTTTCCACCACCAGCCATAGCAATTGTGATGTAACCCCACCGCACCTCACGACATGTAAAGAGAAGGTGCGGTGGAATCGCGTCTCCGTTTGAATCGGCTATGAATCGGTCAATTCGTGATTCAGTTCACTTTGCGACGGATCGTAACTAAGAATTCAACAACTACTTCGATACCCTGGATTTTTTGAGTAATCTTACCAAGCTTTGCTTGACAGCGCTTTTGGCTTCTCACTCGACTCCTGTGAGACTATCATTCGTCTAGGCTTACTCACGTCTAAGCTCACTCAATCATTTGGTTTCGCCATTTGGTTCCGCGTTTCCCAAGTCCGAAGCAGTCACAGCCGCCTGCAAGAGTTGCAGAGGCAAGAATTGCTTAGGGACACTGCAAGGTCGTTTCAAAATCGATGAATTCGTCAGACTCCACTAATCAACCAGCCTTCCAACGAGGGGTCGACGGGCTACTTGTAGCGATTGCCCAAGATGCTTCGACCAAATCGGTACTGATGGTCGCTTGGATGAATGCCGAAGCGTTTCAAGAAACCGTCGAGACTGGTTTTGCTACCTACTATTCACGAAGCCGAAAACGACTTTGGCGAAAAGGAGAAGAAAGCGGCCATCGACAGAAGGTCGTCGATATTTTCCTGGACTGTGATCAGGACACGATCCTACTCAGCGTCAACCAAACCGGAGCCGCTTGCCATGAAGGTTACGCAAGCTGCTTTTTCCGAAAGTACGAAGACGGAAATCTTAAAATCATTGCCGAACGCCTGGTGGACCCCAAGGACGTGTACTAGTCGCCTCCCAATTAATTTATCCGCTAATTCATCCGCCGACTGCAACCCAACGATCGCGGTCGCAACCACCAAGCGATCCCGACACGAAGCAATTTTTACCTTCAGCCGTACTCCTTCAGCTCTACACGCTTCCGCTTACCTATTCGCTTGCTAATGAAACTTAAAAGCCAACCCGAAGACTTTGTTGTCGACGAACTTACCGATTTCCAAGTCACAGGTGGTTCGTTTGCGTTCTATCGGCTGGAGAAAAGTGGATTAGGAACTCCAGAGGTAGCTCAAGCCATCTCGTCGACTTGGAATCTTCCTCGCGATGCTGTTCAACATGGTGGATTGAAAGATCGTCATGCTCAAACAACACAGCACGTGACGATTTATCGTGGTCCGCAACGAAATCTGGAGGACCGATCGTTTTTGCTCACCTATCTCGGGCAAGCCAATCGCCACTTTGTTGCTAAGGATATTGTTGCCAATCGATTTGAGATAACGCTTCGTGGTTTGAACCCCGAAACGGTCCAGCTCGCAACCGAACGGCTCAAGAATCTCGCCAGTGGCGGCATCATCAACTATTTCGATGACCAAAGATTTGGTTCGCTTGGAATATCGAATCAGTTTATTGCTCAGCCATGGTGCATGGGCGACTACGAACGAGCCTTATATCTCGCGATCGCTGAACCGAACGTGCACGATAGGCCTCGCGAAAAAGAACAAAAGCAGATTCTTCGCGATTGTTGGAATCAATGGATAGTCTGCAAAGATCGACTCGACCGTTCCCATCGTCGTAGTATCGTAACATTCCTGTGCGATCATCCGACAAACTTTAAACGAGCCATCGCATTGCTGAGGCCTGACCTTCGAAGTATCTACCTTGCGGCATTTCAAAGCTACCTTTGGAATCGATGGGTAAGCAATATTCTTGAAGCGAAAATACGAAGCGATCAGCGGACGACCATTCATAGTTTGTGCGGCGATCTAATTGTTCCTAATGCTTCGTTCAAGCAGGAAAACGCAAACATTCAGCTCTCCAACTGGAGCCTTCCACTTCCCTCAGCACGTCAGAAATCATACCCCGAGGATACAGTCGAATACTTGCTGCCAATCTTGCAAGATCTCCAAATGGAGCCTCATCAAATTCGATTGAAGTTTCCTCGCGACACTTTCTTCTCCAGAGGCGAACGAACCGTATGGCTAGAGATCAAAGATATCCAACATTCGTTCCAAGAAGACGAGCAAAGCAGTTCCGCAAACTCGCCTAGAAGCCGCCTCGATCTTCATTTCTCTCTTCCGCGTGGTGCGTATGCTACTATGATAGTAAAGTATCTGACGAATCAAGATTCATCAGATGACGAGGACGCATTGCTTCCGGAGGAATCAATGGACCCAGATACAAATTCGACTCACGAAGATAACGAATCAACATGAAACAATTAGACCATTTGAAAAATCTAGTCATCATGGCATCGGCTGATGGATCACTGACGGAGCGCGAGATTGCTTTGTTAGTTGATCGTTGTGCGCAGCTTGGTCTCGGCGAAAAAGACATGGAGAAAGCGCTAGAATTTGCCTTGAGCAGCCAGGCGGTTATGAAACTGCCTACCGAGCATGCAGAACAGATCGCTATTTTGTCGGATCTCATTCGAGTAATGGCCGCCGATGGCTCGCTGAGCGATGTTGAAAAGCGGCTGTTTTCATTAGCTGCCGCGAAAATGGAAATCGATCGCGACGAAATCGAAGAATTGATCGACAACTTGGTCGGCCCGCACAAGAGAGACGAAAGCGAAGACGGCTCCGAAAGCAACGCCAAGTAACTCCGGTTTACTCGGAAGTACTCAGATAGTTGAAGCGAGTGCTCGTAAGCCAACTTACGCTATGCGTTACGTATAACGGACGTTCTGATGTTCGGATTCGAAGAATGCCGGAAGCAACGCGTCGACTCGTAGCAAGCCATCCATGGTCAGTTCGATTCTGCTGGATGTGTATTTTACGAAGCCTTCGCTTTCGTATTGCTCCCAAGTTGTCTTCCATTGGCTAACGATATCGGTGTCGAATTTCGTCTGAAAGTATTCAACATCAAGATAGCCACGCTTCAATTGAAGAATCATTTCGCGAATCAATTTTTGGTTTTGCGATGGTTCATAAGCTCGCGTGATCGGTAAGCGATGTTCTTCACCGACAGTCTTCAAATAGTCCGCCATCTCGTGGCTATTCTGGTAGTGAATTCCGGATGCATGACCGAAGCTCGCGATCCCGGTTGCCAGAAGGTCGCTGCCACGCCACAGGTTGTCGCGATAGCTGAAGCTGACTTTGCTCTTATCTTTGACAACTGTGTAAGCACTACTGATGGAGTAGCCAGCCGTTTGGAACTCTTCAAAAGCGTATTGAACCCAAGCACGTTTGGTTGGCCAATCCGCGACGGGTGATTCCTTGGTGTTCCCGAGTAAATCCTTTGAATACACGGTGTTGAACGGGAGTTCCATTTGATAGATGGTCACACTTTCCGGTGACAGCTCAATCGTCTTACGAATGTTTTCACGCCAGTTCTCCCAGTTCTCACCGACCATCCCAGAAATCAAATCGATGTTTACGTTTGGAAATCCCGCAGCGACAATCCATTCCCAAGCTCGATAGACCTCTTTGGAAAGATGCGCACGACCATTTTCTTCTAGTATCGCATCGCTGAAACTCTCGATGCCAAGACTCAACCTAGTTACCCCCAGTTCACGCAGCGTGTGAATTTTTGATTCGCTTAACGTACCGGGCTCACATTCGAACGTAACTTCTTCCGCCTTATCCCAAGAGATATTGGCTCGAAGTCGATCGACTAAACTGGTCAATTGTTTTGGCGATAGAAAGCTTGGTGTGCCGCCACCGAAATAAACAAATCGAAACGGACGCTCACCCATGATCGCTTTCCGAGAGAGTATCTCAATCTCATGCGACAGTGTCGACACGTAGCGTTCAATCTCCTGCGCGTTCACGTCGGTAAATACTTTGAAGTAACAAAACTTGCATCGCTTCCGGCAATACGGAATATGCAAGTAAAGCCCCAGTGGTGTGTCCTGTGGCGTTTCCCCTTTTGGCGGAGCATCCATCGCAGCGTTGATCGCTGGCAGGCTATCGCGATTCCACTGCGAATAGGGTGGATAGTTGGAGATAAAGTAACTTCCAACTTCGGTCTTGGTGGAATGGCCTGACTGTGTCGCCGAGGAAAGAGACGGCGTATCAGATGTTATGTTAGTCGTAGGCAGGCTGGTCATTGTCGAGGCTCTTAGAAATTTTTCGGTGCTCGTTTCCATTGTCATCGCAACGGCAGGGGCGATTACTCTCCGAAGCAGTATACGCTTCCTTTGTCATTCGCGATAACCAACTTTCCGCCGGCAATTGCTGCAGAAGCGTTGAAGGCTCCTGTCTGTTCGCTTTGCCAAAGCTCTTCGCCTGTTGCCAGTTTGAGCGACACAAGCCGCCCGTCGCCTGAACCGACCCACACGCGATCATCACAGACAACCGGCGAGGCTTCCGAACGCTTCTTGAAGACATACTCCCAAGCAAGTTTTCCAGTCTTGCTATCGATCGCCAGAAGACGTTTGTTGCGAGTCGTAATAAAAAGCTTACCGTCGCTGATTGCTGGTGACGATCGAATTTCTTGTGAACGCTGAGCGTCGGAAAATAGCCACTCTTGCTGAAGCGTCGCATGATTTATAGCAAAGACGTTTCCCGAATGCGTCGGAGCGAACACGTAGTCGCCCGCAACTGCTGGAGTCGAACCCGTAGGACTTTGTAGCGGAAACCCGTCACCAATTTCTTTGCCTGTATCCAAGTCAATGACATGCAACTTCCCATCGCAACCTCCTAGAAAAGTTTTATTGCCGGCGATCGTTGGAGCGACTCGCAATTGATCACTTGTCGCAAACTTCCAGACAAGCTCGCCCGATTTGAGATTGATCGCGTAAAGTCCACCGTCCTCGCTTGTGATTAGCACCAGCTCGCCATAAAAGTTTGCTCCCCCGTCAATTTGAGCATCGGTGCTAAATTCCCAACGCGTCTCTCCGGTCATCGCATCCAGGCAACGTACCAGCCCCTCATAGTCACCCATTACAACATGACCATCTTTGTAAGCGGGTGATGCAGAGAAACCGTCGTCGAACTTTTTGCGCCAAATTAGTTTGCCCGTTTCAAGCTCCAACGCATAGGCTCCACCGTCCAAGTCACCTATAAAGACGTGTCCGTTGGTGATTGCAGGAGTAGCTTCGAAAGAGGTCGACGGCTCCGAGAAAGTCCACAGCAACCGCGGTTTGTCTGGCATCTTTGATTCGCTAGTACCTTGCGAAGCAGCATTTCCACGCGAGACTGGCCAGGAGTTTGCATCCGACGCATCCGTCGCGTTAGCAGAAAATAAGAATGCGCATGCGACGGCAATTGTAAAAAATTGAGCAAGCAGTTTATTCATACTAATCATCATGAGAGCGTTTTCCTAAATTCAGTTTCGAGAACCCAAGCGGATACTTGAATTAGATGAACCAAAAGCGGGGCGTGTAAATCTGGGGCAAGATCTCGGCCTACCGTTGTCATCGCTGAATCCGTTGCTTGAAGGTAATCTTCGGAGGGTGCGATCGGTTCATTCGGATTTAAAACGGAAACTAATTTGGTCCAAGCATTACGGTCGCAACGACCTTTGAGTTCGACATATTGGACCGTTCCAGCACGATCGTAAATCATTCCGTCAAGCTGCCAGCGTGCCACACCTGCCGGGTCCCGTTCCGTTGAAACCCAAACAAAGGATCCGTCCATTTCGAAGTACATCCCCGGCCATGGCGTGAGCTGGTCCGCGATGGCTTCGAAACTGATGCGTAGCGGACTTGGGCCGTTCGGCTGTGACCACTGTTCGAACGTGAACAACTTGTGTTGCGGGAGGCCTCGCAAGACAACGGTACCATGCTTCTGGGCACCACTTCCCATCGCTTGAATCTGAAGATGCCATGGCTCTTGCTGCATATGAATTAGATCTAGATCTACATCGGCTTCAGTATCGGGTTCATCATCTGAGAGACTCGCTTCCGAGAGCTCATCGTGAAGCCATTGCTGATAGTCGTCGCTCAGTTTATGTATGGGATTGGCAAGAATCTCGGGGACTTTGTACGTGTGAAGTTGGGCTATTCGAGCTCTGCACAAATCGAGTTTACTTTCAAGCGTCTTGATCGCAAGGGTCCATTCAAGCTCGCTTTGCACAACGTTTTCCCAGTGATAGACACTCCGAACCGGACCAGCAATTTGCACGCAGGCAGCGAGTTTGGATTCGACTAAATCTTTGGCCATTGCATTGGCAGCAGTTTCGTTGGGAAGAGTTGTTTTGACTTCCCAGGCTTGCGTCAAGGTCATTTCTTTTTTGGACATTCTCTTCAGTTTGGCTCAAGTTTGATCTTGTGACAAAGTGGGCTCAAAAGAGAAACTCCGCTCCGTCTGTCGTTCTATCATAACCGGATCATGGAGGATCCGCTTGTCATGTCATTTCTAAGTTCTATCGCAACCGTTCTGCTCCTGGGGATCACCTCGGGCAAGCCATCCGATTTCGTAGTCATGCAGTTTACCGCAAGATGGTGCGAACCCTGCAAGGAGATGCAACCGGCCATCGAACAGCTCGCACAACAAGGCTGGGTTATTCGCAACGTCGATGTGGACCTGGAAAAATCGATTGTCCAGCGGATGAAAGTTAGCCACCTTCCAACACTATTGATTTTAAAGAATGGTCGCGAAACAGATCGCATCACCGGCGTTCACACTTATCCGGAACTCGCAAAACTTCTTTCAATTGACAGTCGACCCGCCGCAATTCGCTCGGCGCCAGCTTCTCAACCCGAAGCAAAACCGTTCGACATGGCAACTTCAACGCTTGAACCATTTCCCATGCTGGAAGCCAATCCTGATGATTCTCAGCTTAATCAATCTCAGCAAAATCAATCCCAGCTAGATCGCCCTAACGCTACCTTCGCTTCCCAAAATGCTTCTCCATCGACCAGTAGCAGTCAAAGCAACATCAGAGCGATCAACAAGACGAACAATCAAACATCCAGCTCAACAGCCCTGAGCCCAACAGCACCCCTGAGCCAAGAAGCCACAAGACCGCCAGTGGACCCACTGTCGACTACAGTTCGAATCAAGACCGAAGACGAAAGCAGCATGGCCTATGGCACTGGGACGATGATCGATCAAGTCAACGGCGAGGTGCTTGTTATCACCTGCGGACATCTTTTCCGAGACCTGAAACCGACGACGCGGATCATTGTTGAAGCACCAGTCAATGGTCAACTTGGTCAATTCGCTGGCACCGTAATCGATTACCAGTGCGACGAAACAGATATTGGACTGCTATCTTTCAAAGTAGGAGTCGATGTCTCCGTCGCAAGACTTCTGCCACGTGGAACAGCTCTGCGCGAGGGTGAATCAGTTGCAAGCTTCGGTTGCGATGGTGGTGCAGATCCAACGAGACGCGATTCGCATATCACGAAACTCAATCGGTATTTAGGCCCCTCTAACGTCGAAGTAGCAAAGGCACCCGTTCAAGGTCGCAGTGGAGGAGGCTTATTCAATCAAGCGGGTCAACTGATCGGCGTTTGCTATGCGGCTGACAAGGAGCTAGATGAAGGACTCTATAGCGGACCGGAAGTCGTCTACTCGCAACTTGCAAGATTAGGACTGACGCGACTCTATTCTGAACCGAGTCCAGCTAACGACACGCCGACAAACAACCTCGCAAACAATCTGATTGCTCGCGGCGGGCAACCTACCCCGAACCTAGCGCCAGCAAATCCGCAAACGGGAACCGTAGCGAGCGAAAATCTTTTTCCTGACCAAATGCGACGCGACCCTCGCTCGCAATCACGAAGCGACCGAAACACACAGGATTGGCAACAAACGGTCGACCAGGCAGCTCAACTAGCGAGAAGCAATGCTTCAGCAATCGCAGCGGCCTCCGCATCGCTCGTCGCGACCTCCAGCATTACCGCAACAATTCGCGACGCGTCTGGGCACGAAAGAACGATTTCAATTCCCAACCCTTCACCCGCTCTGATGCAAATGCTGGAAGCCCCCAAACAAACAGCACAACTCTCCAGCTCCCCTTCCTCGCTCGGAGATGGCTCCGTTATTCGCTAGGAACTGAATAAAAAATTTATTTTCCTGAACCATTGGCAGTGGCCTGCAGTGCGACATGGCGAATTGAGGCGAAGCCCCCCTGCCTAAGACTCAACTCCATTTTATTGAGCGTATTTAGACTCGGACGCTGTCGGAACGTATTTTCCCGATATGAATTTCTCCTGATTTGCGGCTTTTCTATTCTGGGAATCCAAGTCAACTCAGTGGTAAATGGGGCGAAGTGGAACTAAGATTAGGTGAGATTCGTAGTGGTTTCACGGTCGCGGCTCCCAGCTGCAGTAGCCAGGATATGTCGCTGCCGTTTTCAGTGTTCTGGTCGCAAATCCTCCCTTTTTGGCACTCGCCTCTATGTTTATGCAACTTCGATTTCTACAGCCGTTTTTTCGTTTCAGCAGAATGACTCGGCCTGCTCTGTTTGTGATCTGCTCGTCCCTGGCTGTTGCGGCTCCAAGCGTCGGCTTAGCACAAGATGCGAGCAAAGCTATCGAAAAAACTTTAGTCGAAAAAACTGTTGTGGAAAAAGCCTCAATTGAAAAAGCTGCATCCGAGAAAACCGCAGTCGAAAAGGTCGCTGTTGAAAAAGCTTCAACCGAGAAACCCACAATCGCGAAAATCGTCGTCGAAAAGAACTCTGTCGAGAAACCTTCAGTCGAGAAAGTTAAAGACCTGGATTCGGTTTACACGCAGCCACCATCGGATGACTTGTCATACACTTTACAAGGCGAGTTCATCGGTGAGGTAATCGTCCCCGCACCTGTCGCTCCGGTTGATAGCTCGAAAGACAACTCTGTTGGCGAAGCAAAAGACGCCGCGCTCGCGAAGCCTACCCCTGAATCGAAGGTTCTGGGTCTGCAATTGCGCGTCGTTGGCGGCGAAAATTTTGAAGGGCTATCTTTCTACGGCGGATTGCCTGGTGAGAAGGCTCATCGCCCTAAGCCGATGAAGCTAATTGGACGTCGATCGGGAGATTTCTTGGTCCTCTCAGGTGGCCCTTGGGCGATCTTTGTTGATAAAGATGGTTGTAATTTGGTCGACAAGACAGGCAAACCGCTCGGGCGATTGACACGCGTTGAACGTCAAAGCCCAACCCTCGGTGCGAAACCACCGGAGCACGCGATCGTACTTTTTGATGGATCGGGAACTGAGCAGTTTCAAAAGGCGACCATGACCGAAGATGGCCTTCTCGAAGAAGGTGCGGACCTCAAGCCGATGATTCAAGACTTCGACTTGCACCTGGAGTTCATGCTCCCTTACATGCCGAAAAAGGAAGGGCAAGGAAGAGGCAACAGCGGCATCTACATTATGAGTCGATACGAATGCCAGATCCTGGATTCGTTCGCCCAAGAGGCCGTTAACAACAGCTGTGGTGCCATCTATTTGTTCAAGCCTGCTGACGTAAACATGTGTCTTCCGCCGCTTGTGTGGCAAACCTACGACGTCCGCTTCACTGCACCTCGTTGGGCAGCTAATAAAACAAAAATTCGCAACGCGAAAATCTCTAGCTGGCTAAACGGTGTGAAGGTTCAAGATGATGTCGATGTTCCCAGCAGCACCGGACACGGCAAGCCCGAGGAACCATCTTTGCTTCCCACTCTCCTGCAAGATCACGACTGCCCAGTTCGATTTCGTAACGCTTGGATCGTCGATCGAGGCCTCATGACCAGTGATAGCTTTCCCGTGAAAGCGACTCGCGAGCCTACGGTTGAAAACAGCACACCCAAGGCTGAAAAAGCGGAATCGAAATTGACAGCTAAAGCGGATGCTTCCGCTTCAAAACCGCCAACCGAACCAGCAAAGTAATCGCGGCGTCGGTGCGAATTTCTTGTGCTAACATCCCAATTCAAGTTTGGCTTGGCTGCATTCGTAAGAATTCAGGTTTAGATTTAATTACTCAAATTTGCTGCTTTCTTTAAATTTCTTACGACATCTGCTACGAGTTGAATAATGCCGAATGGGCTAAGATTCTTCGCGTGCTGTGAAGTCTGATCACCACCTCAACATACTCGTTTCAGGTTGACGAACAGGTGTTTCGGAAAATCTAGGTGGTTTCGGCAAGATTGGTAGAGTTTGCCCACGCGATTGAGCCTCTTCATGCGTTGTCGCTCTTGCAACCGATCCAACCCCTACGCGGAAGCAAAAGCGTGTCGAGAACCATTCATTGTTGGCGACACCTGCACCTGGACTCTAACAGAATGCCCCAGCATGCAACGATCGGACGTTGAAACCTTCGTGACACCGACGATGGCTCTTAAGAAAAGTGTTGCCCGACTGACTGCGATCGGTCTTGTTGGTTTCCTGCTCGTAGGGTACTCCTGCTGTCAATCGTTACAGGCGGTTGACTCAGTAGACGATGCGGGACATCTCGTTCGCGTTTCGCCTGTCGTTCGAGCGATTCGAAATTGCGAAGAGGCTGTCGTCAACATCCAAGGCAACAAAACAGTTGCAACAGCAGCAACAACTGCGGGCGGCGTTTCTCCTGGCCGACAAGAAGTAAACGGGATGGGGACGGGGGTAATTATCGACCCTCGCGGCTACATCATTACCAACTTGCACGTGGTACAAGACGTTTCGAACATCGAAGTCACACTTTCCAATGGTACGGTTAGCATTGCTAAGTTGTTGAACTACGATCCGGATACGGATTTGGCACTCATACGCATTCCAACGGATAAGGCGTTGCCTGTAATACCGATGGGTTCAAGCCACGATTTGATGCGAGGCGAATCAGTCATCGCCATCGGCAACCCGTTTGGATATCAGCACTCAGTAACCGTCGGGATCATCAGTGCGCTCCATCGCAACATCCCTGTGAACGGTACACAAGAGTATCGCGACTTGATCCAAACCAACGCGGACATCAACCCAGGTAATTCTGGTGGCCCGCTAGTAAACATCGAAGGCCGCGTCATCGGCATCAATGTGGCGGTACGAGTCGGTGCTCAAGGCATTGGCTTTGCAATTCCTATCGATGCGGCTTGTGAAGTGATGGCCGATTTGATCGCTGCAGCGGCGGCCAAAGATCTCTCGCTCGGGATAACTGTCGAAACTAACTACAACGACTCGAAGACTACTGCCGTTGTTCGTTCTGTCGATAGCGAATCGGTCAACGAAGTGAAAACCGATAACGATCTAGCAGTCGGCGATGTCATCGAATCGATTAATGGAAAAGAAGTACACAGCCGATTGGACGCTTTGTTAAGCCTGGTCGGTCAGCAGAGCGGTGACTCGCTCCCCATCGTTGTCAAACGCGACGGGAAATCATTGGAATCGTCATTGAGCTTGATTTCAACTACGACATCGCAGGCTGATCAATCGCTTGCCAAAGACACCTGGGAGAGGCTTGGCGTTAAGCTGGTTGCGGTTCCAAAATCGTCCGTGCAATCGGGGGTAGGAAGCGAAAAATTCTCGGGCGGGTTAAAAGTTGTTGAAGTTCGCAGCAATTCACCGGCTGCACGAGAAAAGATCGCTCGCGGCGACATCATTGTGGGTATCATGGCGTGGCAGACTCCAAACCTGAAGTCGTTAAGCTGGATCTTAGATAATGAAGAATTCGCTGCCTCTCCAAGTGCCAAGTTTTATGTTTATCGAGACAATCAGTTTTGGACCGCAGCCATGAAGGTTGGTAACCAACGCGTTCGGTAAATCGGTGTGTAACAATCCAGCTACATTTCGATTGCCGTCCAAACTTTATCTCACGAACGTAGGAATACATGACAGCGACTAAGCGAATTCTCGTAACCGGCGGCGCAGGTTTTCTCGGCTCCCATCTCTGCGAACGACTCGTCGCCGAAGGTCACGATGTCATTTGCTTGGACAACTTCTTCACAAGCCAAAAATATAACATCGAGCATTTACTCGGAAAGAAAAACTTCGAGTTCGTTCGGCACGATGTGACGCTTCCGATTTACTTGGAAGTCGACGAGATCTATCACCTCGCTTGCCCCGCCGCACCGGGGCACTACCAATTCAACCCCATCAAGACGATGAAGACCTCGGTCATCGGCTCGATTAACATGCTCGGCATGGCCAAGCGATGTGGAGCGAAAATTTTGTTGGCAAGCACCAGCGAAATTTACGGTGACCCTCATGTGCATCCACAGCCCGAGAGCTACTTCGGAAACGTCAACACAATCGGTATTCGTTCTTGCTATGACGAAGGCAAACGAGCCGCGGAGACTTTGTTCATGGACTATCATCGCATGAACAAAGTCAACATTCGAATCGTTCGAATATTTAATACGTACGGACCGCGAATGCATCCATACGATGGTCGAGTCGTCTCGAACTTTATTCGCCAAGCAATCACGGGCAACGACATTACCATCTTCGGTGATGGCAGCCAGACGCGATCGTTTTGCTACCGCGATGACTTGGTAGAAGGATTTGTCCGAATGATGCATGCACCCGATAGCTTCATCGGACCAGTTAACATCGGAAACCCAGGCGAGTTTACGATTCGTGAACTTGCCGAGTTGGTGATTGCCACGACCGGAGCCAAGGTAAAGTTAGTTACCAAGCCGCTACCAGCCGATGACCCATCGCGTCGACGGCCCGACATCACGCTCGCTAAGAAACATCTTGACTGGGAACCCACGATTCCTCTCAGGGATGGTTTAGCAAAAACAATCGCTTGGTTTAAAACCGTCGATATGGACCAATACCGTCCGCCAACGCCGAACTACTAACATCGTATGCAATTCTGGAACTTACTGTCCCCAGAGGAATCTGTCGTCACTTCGGCACTAGATAATCAAGCATCTTCCTAACCCACGCGATGGGCAACGTCGCAATTACTTTGAACCTTCTCGGCGAACACCCCCAGAGTTTTGCTTTCAATCGTACTCGTACTCAATTAAATGGTACTCATACTCCTACTCGATGGAGTTATTTCAATCGAGTAGGAGTATGAGTACCGACGATGGCGAAGTACGAGTACGAATAGACCGCGATAACGAATAAAAAATTCAGCGAGTAAGCCGCAATCAGTTAGGATGTCATTGACTTTCAGCAATTGCCAAAACAATCTACGACATTTTTGCTTCGTATTGCGTGATCTTGCTTTCGTGCTCAAGCGTGAGGGCAATATCATCCAGTCCAAGTAGCAAGCAGTGCTTTCGGAACGGCTCAACTTCAAAGCTCGCCGAGAAACCGTGTTCATCTTGGACGGTTTGCTTTTCCAGATCGATCACGAGTCGATATGGCGAGTGCTTCAAAAAGTTCTCGAACAGCTTATCAACTTCTGCTTCAGTAAGAGCGATCGGAAGCGTACCGTTCTTGAAGCAGTTGTTGTAGAAAATATCCGCGAACGACGGCGCGATTACGCATCGAATTCCGTAGTCTTCGATTGCCCATACTGCGTGCTCGCGAGAAGACCCGCTTCCAAAGTTTCGTCTCGCGATCAAAACCGATGTGCCTGCATTTCGTGGCAAGTTCAATTCAAACTCAGGATTGACCTTACCGTCTGGAAGGAAACGCCAATCGAAGAACAGAAACTGACCGAAGCCTGTTCTTTCAATTCGCTTGAGGAATTGCTTCGGGATAATTTGGTCTGTATCGACGTTAGCGCGATCCATAAAGGCCGCGATACCTGAATGTTGTACAAATGGAGTCATAGGAGTTTTCAGTGGGCAGTTGGCAGTGGTTTCTTTCAATTAGCTTTTGTATTCCCAGCCACGAATATCTACGAAGCGGCCTTCGATAGCCGCTGCGGCGGCCATTGCTGGTGAGACCAAGTGAGTGCGTCCACCCTTTCCTTGGCGTCCTTCGAAGTTTCGGTTCGAGGTGGAAGCACAACGTTCGCCAGGTGACAGTTGATCTGGATTCATTGCAAGGCACATACTGCAACCGGCCTCGCGCCAGTCGAAGCCAGCTTCCTTGAAGACTCGATCGAGGCCTTCTTGTTCGGCTTGCTTTTTAACAGATCCGCTTCCGGGAACAATCATCGCATTGACAGCCGAGCTAACGCGATAGCCATGAACAACCTTCGCGACAGCTCTTAAGTCTTCAATCCTAGCGTTCGTACAAGATCCAATGAAGACGCGGTTGATAGAAACATCGGTCAGTGGGACACCGGCTTTCAGCCCCATGTATTCGAGTGCACCTGCTGTCGATTTTCTTTCCGTTTCATCAGCAAAATCAGTTGGCGAAGGAACTTTGCTGGACACCGAAGTCACTTGGCCAGGGTTTGTTCCCCAAGTCACTTGCGGTTCAATGTCTTCACCGCGATAGACGTCAACCTTGTCATATTTTGCACCACGATCCGAAGGCAAGCTCCTCCACTTCGCAACGGCTGCATCATAGTCTTGCGGACCGAACTCACGATCTCGCAAGTAATCAAAAGTCGTTTGATCAGGAGCGATCATTCCGGCTCGAGCACCCGCTTCGATCGACATGTTGCAAACGGTCATACGTTCTTCCATCGAAAGATTTCGAATGACTTCACCAGTGTATTCGAGAACATAACCGGTTCCGCCGGACGTTGTCAGCTTGCCGATTAGATAGAGGATCAAATCCTTTGCCGTGACACCATGAGCGAGACTTCCATCGACGCGAAGCTCATAGGTTTTAGGCAAGTACTGAAGCAATGTTTGAGTTGCCAGAACGTGTTCCACTTCGCTTGTACCGATTCCAAACGCGAGAGCACCAAATGCTCCGTGAGTTGCAGTGTGACTATCGCCGCAAACAATCGTCATGCCGGGCTGAGTGTATCCAAGCTCGGGCCCGATAATGTGCACGATCCCTTGGTTGCGATCGTTGAGATCGTAAAGCCGGATGCCGAACTCTTTGCAATTGTTACGAAGCGTATCGACTTGTTGACGAGAAATGGGATCGGCAATCGGCAGATGTCGATTATCGGTTGGCACGTTGTGATCAGGAGTTGCAATGGTGCGGCCAGGGCGACGGACTTTTCTACCGGCAAGTCGCAAACCTTCGAAAGCCTGAGCGCTCGTTACTTCATGCACTAAGTGAAGATCGATGTAGAGGATCGTTTGCTTCTTTGGTTCGCTGTGTACAACATGCTGATCCCAAATCTTTTCGAACATCGTCCGAGGAGCACTCGAACCGGATATTGCCGACATAAATCATCCAACGAAAGGAGACAAATAGAAAAAAAGAAACCAATTCGACCTAGAGCCGTGACACCCGACTCACACGCCGGGTTCGTATTCACATTTTAGGGGCTCAGTTTAACAGAAGAGCCATTTTTTGAAACGCGGAATTTCCGTCTTACTGATTCGCTTTGATATCTTCAGCAAGTTCGGGTGTTGGCAGGCCAAGAGCTCCTCGGCCTTCTTGAATTCGGAATTCAACGTCTGACCCAATATCTTCGTGGTCGTATTCCCAGAACTTGGTGATGAGTTCTTTTGAAAGCGGAGCCGCCGACCGAACCAGTCGCATCCCAACACTTCGAGCCGGGTCCGTGGTGTACCACCATGGGCTCAGTGGCGAATTCGGATCTTCACCTTTCCAGTCTTCGTCTTGGCTGCTCATCCGGGCACCGCTTCGGCATCGCTCTGCTGCGTCTTGCCAACCGCCACCGCGGACGACTCGTGAATCGGCTTTAGTTGGCCATTGGATCGCTTCTTGCATCGTTTTCACGTCATCGCCAAGATTCGCGAATCCTTTTTCGGAGTATCCGTCGACAGTCCATTCCCAAACGTTTCCGTGCATGTCATGCAAGCCAAATGGATTCGGCTTTTTGGAACCCACCGCTGCGGCTCCGTCGGGACTGTTGCTATCGAAGTGAGCATAACCTTCCAACTGAGATGCATCGTTGCCGAACGAATATGCTGACGTTGTGTTGGCTCGAGCGGCATATTCCCACTCGGCTTCGGTTGGCAATCGGTACTGAGCACCGGTCATTCCCGAGATCCATTTGGTATACTGCTTGGCCGCATATTGAGTCATCGTGACTGCGGGCTGTTGTGGGTCTTCGCCGAATTCGAACGTATGTGTTGGCATGTAGAGCGGGGTTGGAGCAGTAATCGCGTCCACGCGATTTTTTGCACTGACCTTTCGAGTCCCACTCATTTTCTTCGAGTCTTTAAAAATCTTATAGAGCCCCATGTAGGTCTTGTACTCGCCCCAAGTCAGCTCAGTCTTACAAACCCAAATCGGATCGATTTTGACAGATGCTTGAGGACCTTCATCGTCTGACCGCCCCGCTTCATCATCAGGAGTGCCTAGTTTAACGGTTCCGCCCGGGATCGGAATCATTTCGAATGCGATCGTGGTGCCTGGAATCTGGACGCTGTAGGGAACCATGAAGCCTTCATCGATGGCCACAAACGGGCCGCTGGTAGGCTTCGACTTTTCAATCCCCAAAGCGAGGCCAGTTGGATTTTCGGCGTTGGATACGTTGCCTAAGATGATTGAAAAAGCTGCCGCTAATGCAAAATTGCAGGCAATAATCAGATCGAAGCGAATTCTCATAAATTGAAAAGCCGATTGGTTATTTGGAGGGAAAACCGAAAACTTGCCCCCTAATTCGAATGAAATCGCAAGAAGGGCACAAGCCAAGCCACCGATTGTAACCTCACTTTGAAAAACGTCGAACCAGATTTATAGCTCTTGCATTGAATCGACAAGATTCTACAATTCCGCTTCCGCAGGGGACAAATCAGATAAAAATCCCCTGTGACTAGGAACTGTTTATTAAGGAATCGGGCAAACCGAGTCGTTTGACGTGTCTTGCGGGCGTAGCTCAGTGGTAGAGCACAACGTTGCCAACGTTGTTGTCGTGGGTTCGATCCCCATCGCCCGCTTTCATTGTCTTCGTTGTACGACAGTATGGTTTGCCCTTTTTCGTTGCTATGTTTTTGTTTTTCACTGGAATTGATTGATTATGTCCACCGCAACCGAGCCCGTAGCAGCCAAATTAGAACTCGATGTACAAGTTGACAAACCGAGCACCTGCGAACGCCATGTGGTTGTGACAGTGCCTCGCAAAGAAGTCGACCGCTACATGAAAGTGGCTTTCGACGAGCTTGGTCCCAAGGCTGAATTGCCAGGTTTCCGCGTTGGAAAAGCACCCCGCAAGCTGCTCGAAAGCAAATTTCGCGAACAAATCACGGATCAGGTGAAGTCCAGCTTGGTAATGGATTCGCTGCAACAAGTCACCGAAAGTGGCCAATTCTCTGCGATTAGCGAACCAGACATGGATTACGGTGCTGTCGAAATCCCAAAGACTGGCGATTTCAAGTACGAATTCAAAATCGAAGTTCGTCCTGAGTTTGATACGCCAGATTGGAAGGGGCTCTCACTCTCTCGTCCCGTTCACGCGCTTTCTGACAAAGAGGTCGATACACAACTCGCAAAGACGCTTGTTCGCTTCTCCGAGGGAATCGCAATCGATGCCCCAGCAGAACTTGGCGACAATCTTACGGTCGACATCACTTTTGCTTTTGAAGGCAAAGAAATCGGCACTATCGAAGAAGAAAAAGTCGCCGTGCGTAAGCGATTAAGTTTCGCTGATGCTGTCCTAGAAAACTTCGGTGAAGTTGTCATCGGTGCAAAAGAAGGCGACACAGTCACGACAACTTTGAAAGTTGCTGAGACTTCCGAAAACGAAGAATATCGTGGGAAGACAGTCGATGTCGCTATTTCAATTATCGAAGTACGCCGCCAAGTTGTCGATGAATTGCGTGAGTCGGTTCTAGACCAACTCGGATTCTCGGACCCAAGCGAACTTCGAGTTTTCGTTCGTGAAGAACTTGAAAAGCAACTTGGCTACTTCCAACAGCAAGAAATCCGCAAGCAAGTCACCGCAGTCCTTACCAAAGATGCTCAGTGGGACATGCCTAAGACACTCGTCGACCGTCAGACCAACCGAGAACTCCAACGACGAGCGATGGAGCTCCAACGAAGCGGCTTCGGCAATGATGAGATTCGAAGCTACCTCAACGCTGGCCGTCGAAATGCCCAGGAGATGACGGTCGCAGCTCTCCGAGAGCACTTTGTCCTCGAAAAAATCGCAGAAGACCTCTCGATCGAGCCCGTTGCCGATGAATACGAATCCGAAATCGAACTGATCGCCGCGAACTCGAACTCCAGCGTTAGAAGCGTTCGAGCTCGACTGGAACGAACCGGCCAAATGGACACGCTTCGTAATCAAATCATTGAGCGACGAGTCATCGAGGCAATCGTTGCTGAAGCAAAAGTCACCGACGTAGAGGACGCATCCTTCCTCAGCGGAATCCCTGATGACGCAGCACTTGAATACACGGTCGCGCCGATGGCTGCTGATATCCCAGAAGCAAAATACGACAACAAAGCATCCGATGGGCAACCAGAAGGTGCCACGGTTAAATTGCAAGCTTAGTACGTTTTTGCAGCCGCACTTTGAGTAAAGAAAAACCCCAGAGGGGCGTTGGCAAGTCCTGCTTCCGCCCCTCTGGGGTTTTCATCTACTATAATGTCTTGTTCGATACAATTTCGGCCTTCGCAATCAGTAGAGTTTTCCGCTGATTAGTCGCAAATATTAGTTTCGCGAACTTTGCAACGGATCGGCTTGTCATCGAGTCACACAACTGAATCACCCGCGTTGAACCCCAAGACTTAAAAGGTTGGGATCTAAAAAGGCTATGTTAGAAAAAATGCCGCCTGTTGAATTTGCTGGACGAGTGCATAAATTGCCTCCGTATCTATTTGGTCGCATTAATAACATGCTCTACCAAAAGCGACGCAATGGCCAAGACGTTATCGATCTGGGAATGGGAAACCCTTCCGATCCACCAGATCCAGCTGTCATCGCTAAACTCTCCGAAGCGGCTGCCGATGTGACGAATCATGGCTACAGCAAAAGCAACGGTATTCTAAATTTGCGGCGTGAGCTAACTAGCAAGTACTTGCGGAAATACGGCGTTCGCTTGGATCCGGAAACAGAGGCGATCGTTTGTCTTGGAAGCAAAGAAGGCTTCTCTCACATGTGCCTGGCCCTGATGGGCCCGGGCGACACCGCGATGATCCCCGCACCTTTTTTTCCTGTCCATCAGTATGGCGTAGTGCTGGCTTCTGGGAACGTCGTAGCCTTGGAAGTAGCTGATACCGAGAAATATCTTCAGAGCATTGCTTACACATGCGAGACGTTCTACCCGCGTCCCAAACTGTTGATTATTAATTATCCACACAACCCATCGACAGTTACTATCGAGCCCGAGTTTCACGTCGAAGTTGTCAAGCTCGCAAAGAAATATGGCTTCTACGTGATCAGCGATTTTGCGTACGCCGACGTTGCCTTCGACGGTTATGTTCCCCCGAGCTTTTTGTCCGCACCGGGCGCAAAAGATGTCGGGGTCGAGTTCACCACGATGAGCAAGGGCTACAACATGGCCGGATGGAGAATCGGCTTTTGCGCCGGTAACGCCGACATGGTTCGAGGCTTGGCAAGTATCAAAGGCTACTACGATTACGGCATGTTCCAAGCAATCCAGATTGCAGCCATCGTCGCACTTCGTGACACGGAAGCTACTGTCGAACGCCAATCGAAGATCTACCAAGGCCGACGCGATGTGCTCTTGGATGGTCTGCATCGACTCGGCTGGGAAGCTGAAAAGCCACGCGCGGGAATGTTTGTTTGGGCAAAGATCCCACAACCATGGCGATCGAAAATGGGTTCTATCGATTTCGCTATGCACCTGCTCGAACATGGCAACGTGGCCGTAAGCCCAGGTGCTGGCTTCGGCCCGTCAGGTGACCAGTACTTGCGAATGGCTCTGGTAGAGAACGAAAACCGACTTCGACAAGCTGTCCGCCAAATCGGAGCATGCTTGGAAAGAACCCCCGAACCGATTGCTGTCTAGCGCCAACGTCGCGATTGGCTAATAAATACTGAGCCGTTGGCGGTAGCCACGGGTGTCGATTTTGCAAAGACTTGCATTTCGCACTTAATGCTAAGGCTCAGGAAAATGAACTTTTCATCAGCCCATGTAGCAGTGCCTCTCCGAAGCACTGCGACTCAAGCCTCAGAGAGACTTGACTATGGTTGTTGTCTAAGTGACTTAACTAGTTGCCTTTTACAAGTGGCCAATCGGGGATGCCTGATTCGCTTTGCTGCTTGTGAAACCAATCATGAAATGGACGCGATGGCGATAGTGGTCGCATTTCGTTTACCATCATCGGTCGAGTCTCCTTCCACCACGAATCATAAGCAGCACGCATCTCCGCGACGACCTCAGGATGATCAGCGATGCAATTCTTTGTCTGCCCAGGATCTGATTGCATGTCGTAAAGAAATTTATCTTCAACGAATCGGAAACGATCATTGCGGACACTGTATTGCTTCCACTGGAAATCATTTGGCTCTGCATTCAGTGGCCAGCGACCTGCATGATCGAACAGATAGCGATCAGGCCACGGCGATTGATCATCGCGGAGTAGTGAAAGGAAGCTTCGTCCTTCGACTTGTTTTTCTGGCAGTTCCGCTCCGGCGATCTCTGCAAGCGTTGGGAAGATATCGATTTGGGATGCGATCTGAGTAAGCGATTTGCCTTCAACGAGCTTCCCTTTCCAACTGATGAAAAACGGCACGCGCACCCCGCCTTCATCCACGGATCCCTTCAAGCCTTTCATATCCGCATTAAAGGTTGTCCGTTGCGTTCCATCCGGTGCAGTGCCAAGCGCTGATTTAGCATTCCCAGGAAAACCTGCCATTCCGTTGTCAGACATGAATATAACGACGGTGCTCTCCAGCAATCCCTTCGACTCCATCGAATGCATCAACGTGCCAACATTGGCATCGATGTTCTCAATCATTCCGTAGAAACCCGCGTGACCATCGTCGAAGCCCATGTCAGTGAATCGCTTCTTGTTTTCTGGAGGTGCGATGTACGGAGAGTGGGGTGCGTTGGTTGCCAAATAACAAAAGAAGGGTTGCTTCTCCTTGCTTTTAGAGATCATCCATTGGGTGGCCGTCTCAAAGAACACATCCGTACAAAACCCATGCGTTTTGACAAAGGAACCATTACGAAGGATGTACGGATCAAAATAAGTATTGTTTGGAGCATCCGCGCAACTTCCATCGTACTTCTGTCCGATTCCACCTGCCCCGTGAATGAACGATTCGTCGAAGCCTCGGGCTGAAGGCAGGTACTCAGGCTCGTCTCCTAAATGCCACTTCCCAAAGATACCGCTTGTATATCCAGCTTTCTTGAGCGTCTGCGGCAGGGTCGTTGCGTTGAGCGTCAATCGTTCTCGCTCGAGTATTGTATGCGTAATCCCGTTTCGCATCGGATAGCGTCCAGTCATGATTGCTGAACGCGTAGGAGCACAAGTGGGACTGACAAGAAATCGATCCATTCGAATGCTTCGGTCATACAGCGAATCAAGATTGGGCGTCTTGAGCCATGGATGCCCATGTCGACCAACCGGGGCATAACCTTGATCGTCGGTGATGATCAAAAGAATGTTGGGTTTGGATACTTGCTCTCGTTTGGAATCCTTGCTTCCCAAAGCAGATCCCGAAACAACTATGCCGAAAGTCACAAGGAATGCGAAAAAGTACAACCGATCAAAAAAACACCTGTTCATAATCCACCTCTTCAAAGTTGCTGCATGACTTATACAAGTTGCTCAATACTTCATCGGTGTTTCATTAATCACACCTATGCAGAGAAGTGCGTAGAAATTCTCTGCAAAGGAATAGCATAGCCGAACAATTTGCTACAAGATAGCAAGCAACTTTAATCATATAGCGAATGATCAATCGTTTCGCTCTTGGTGATCAGAGATCTAGGGAAGCACCAGTGCAGGCGACGCTTCGTCGGATGGCTTGTAATTTGGGCCATATTCGCTCGTAGGAGGGATTTCAGCTGGCATGCTTTCGGCTTGCGAGCGATCATAGGCTTCTAATTCCCTTTGCTCGCGCAAGCGATCGCGACGAGCTGAATCCGCTTCACGAGCGAATTCTTCTGATTGCGATTTGTTGTACGCTTCCATTGCTCCGATAGACATTTCTTCTGACGACTTGGGTTTGACTAGAAGATTTTTCATCATGGCTAGGCGGTCACCCAAGAGCGGTACGGAAACTGAAGGCCGGAGTTCCATAGGCTCTTTTGCGTAGGCGAGAAGCACTTTGGCGGCTTGTGGAGCCCACGATTGCGACGCGACCTTTTCCAGCAAACTTACAGAAGCGTCATATCGATTATTAGCAATCGCCGATAGGGCTCGATACCAATCTAGATAAGGATCCTTTCCAACAATCTGCTCGAGTGCATCGATGTCGCTGTCCAGCGAGTCGTAAACGCCTTGCATTGAAAGATAATCGATCGCGAAGAGTGATAAATCATTATCACTTGGGTGCATCGATTTGTAATTCGAATATGCGGCGGAAAAGTTTTCACCACTCTCGCGTTCGGAGCAACTCATCACATGCAAGCGGTGGATAGACGGTTGACGTGCGTAAGAAGCTAAAAGTCCTTTATAAGCTAAAACACGACTCGATACGGGACCGCTTGGAATCGCACAAATGGTTGCCAATTTTTCGACCATCGAATCTTCTGCAAAGCCATCGACCGGCGCAAAGGTATCGATGACTGCTTGGCGGGCACTTGGAGTCGCGATCAAGTTTCGCTTCAGTTGCTCGCTTGCCCAGCCTTGTCCGTTTAGGCAATCGACATCGCATACTCGAACTTCAAAATCTTGCGATCGACGACAACGAACTCGTACATAAGCCAACTCTCCCGTAGAAGCCTTACGTAGGCGGATCGATACCGATGGCTGAGTCTTGTCCGTTGTTGTCTGCAAGACACCCCAGTCATCGGCGTCGAACTTCACATCGCAAACGGACTTAACGAGCGGTTTCATCTTGTCGAGCATTCCCTCGCGAACTGCAGGTGACAGTGAGATTTTGTCTAAAGCGATGGCAAGCAGCGTCGCCTCATCTAACGTCGGATCTTCACGAAGCGGCGTAAGCGCGGTTGTAAAAGCGTTTTGAATCCACTTGGAAGCAGCTTCGCTCGCCTCTGCGTCCGAAACGTCGGTACCCAGTTTGGGTACAGCGACCGCCCTGGGCATGAAAGCCATAAACGACTTCGTTACTACTACAGCTCCAGCGATCGCTCCACCGGCAAGCATTATGGATGCGATTATAAAGAGCGTAAGAAGCAAAGCTCGCGAACTCGAAGACTTAGCCTTCACACTATGGTGGTAATTCGATTCAAACTTTGGAGTCGCGTTTAGTTGCGAGGGGCACTGCGAGCCTAATGGAATCGCGGCGATCGGTTCGCTGAACGCCGAGCGTTGCCCTTTCGTCGATCTTGCTCGCTCCTTTGCAGATGGAGCAGGCAAGTCGATTTCAAGCTCAATAGAATCGTCATCTGAGCTCGACTTTTGCGATGCTCGCGGGTCCTGCTCTTTTGGGGGAGCGGGGATTACAAACATTGTTTTGCAGGTAGGGCAACGACCAGTTTTTCCGACGTTCGCGCGACTCACCTCCAGCGGCTTCCCACATGTACACAGAATACGGAAGTTAAGAGGACTGTTCACGATGGAAGATGCAAAAGGAAATCGACGGTGGCCCGCCGGAAACGATGTTTCTGATGTTTGTTTGATGATAAAAAAGGTGTTTATCCTGAGGCGATTGCCTCAGGTGCCGTAAGGCAAATTGTGGCAAACTCTTGACCCGTGACTAGCGCCATCGGCTCAGGTTTCATCAGGACGGAACGATGGTCCCAGCCTACGATGATAAAAAAAGCATTTTTCCTGAGCCCATGCCACTACCAGGTGCGGCGTAATCTCCGGCCCGGTTGCTTATTCGTATCTCTATCGTACGCCGAGGGTGGTCCTGAGGAAACGGAACTCTCGAGAGACTTGAGTAATTCTGAGATTTATTATTCCGCGTATCCGGACGATGCCGGGAGAGCCCGCTTTGATCTGCTAACCGTTAGAGTCGATCTTTGAGCGTTCGCTTTGGCTATTTTCCAGCGGAAAACTTCAAACCTCGTTTGACTCCATTCCTAAAAACCGCCGATGACAACGTCGTTCGGGTTTTTGCCCAAAACCCCAGTGGTAGTTCGGCCAATGTGTTTGAATTGGTCGAGCTTTGGTTTGGCCGTACGCAATCGCACTTTTACTTGGTGTAACGAATGACATTTAGCTCACGTGGACGATTGCGAGGATGGTCGCTTGCTTTAGGGCTGGCGATAATTCTGACAGGCGTATTGTGGTCGCTGCTAAATTTGTCGCAGAAGCTTGGCCCCGAGTATTACCACTCGCGACGCACAACCCACATTGTCTCGGCGACAACAAAAGCCCCACCCAACATTGCGACTCAGAACATTCGAATGGAGCCCGTAGAGACTCAGTTCGAGTTCTCGACCGACGAATGGGAAGCTTATCGAAGCCGCCCTGCTTCGACTTTGGTATCGATCGTTGAACCAACTCGAACTGCACGACTTGCAGCTCCGATTCAGATGCCTGACGTCGCCGCATTGGAATCGGCAATCGCTCACTACCAGCGATCGGCCGCCGGAACCAACGCGACCACTTCAAATTCGGTCGTCAGTTATATTCCCGGCCAGAACTTTGGTAACCAAGACTCCCTGAACGGGAATGCGATTTCCAAACCATACTTCTCGCAGTTGAACTTCGGCAACAGCACCAAGCTCAGTGGGTGGCCACAACCAGTCGGACTGCTTCGAGAGCTCAATCAGATCATTGGCGAGAGCGAGTCGATCTCATCCGAAAGTGACGACGCCTTTAGCATTCGCCCATGGGCTTTGGAGATTCGAGACTCGCTAACAGACTTGAGCACTTGCAATTCCCTGAGTGATCCACGCGTTGAAGAAATCTTGAACTCACTCGAAGTTTCATCGCGTTGGCTTTTAGATGAAGTCCTTCCGAAACGACTCGAGCTTGACCACCGACAATTGGCAACCAAAGTCGCATTTGGTCTTAGTCGCCGAGTCGAAGTATGGAAGAGTGTTTATCGTTGCATCTACAAGACAGATTTCGTCGTCGTCGAAAAGTCTTCCGGAATCATCGACATGCATGAAATTGGTTCGGCAATCAGCCAAGTCATCGCCGATTCCTTGAAGACCGGTGACGCTGATGGTTGGAGGCAATTCCTTGTGCTTGATGATTTGACAAGCATTGCCAACGGAAGTGTGTACGAAGTTGGACACGCGACGGTAACTGCCCAGACTTTCCTCAATCGAGTTTTGTTTGCACAAGTCAGCTCGGTGCAACGCGAGTTCTTGGATTCGTCAAGCGTTCGGCAGCTAGCCACATTGCTTCAGCCAATGGCAGCTAGCCCAGTTGATTTCCGTTCTCTCCTTTCCGATCTTGAAATGCTGGAAGCGGATTCAGAGCATCGCGCACGCATCTCGCTAGTGTCTGCTATGCATTCACTCCGTTACGCAGAAGATCCGGATCAAGTCGCGGTAAGCCAAGCGATTGAAAAGAATTATCGTAATTCCAATGTTCGAATTGCTTTGTCCGCGGCATTGATCAACCGACTTCTACCCAAAGACAAGCTAACAAAGCGACCAGTCCATCAAATCATTCTCGGAGCCGACACTCGTGGCACCAGCGATATCAACACAACTCTTCAAGTAAAATTGATTCCTGATCCCAATGCGTGGAATCTGCAACTTGCACTTGATGGTAAAGTCCAAAGCTCGACACGAAGCTCGCGCGGACCTGCCAACTTCTACAACGCATCTCAAACAGCAATCGCATCCTCGCGAACGTTGAAAATCACTCCAAACGGAATCGATATCCAAGGCTCCACTGCGAATGTTCGCTCCAAGGATTCGCTACGTGGGCTCGACACCGATTTTGACGGGCTGCCAATTGTCGGAGAGATGGTGCGATACTTCGCTCATCGCGAGTTTAACGAGCAGCGTGGACCAGCTCGCAAAATCATGCAACGTGTGATCGCTACGCAAACCGATCAAGAGTTCGACAGTCAGCTCAACTCCAACATCAAACAAGCAAGCAATGCTCTCGACCAACGATTGCTCGGACCGCTTCGTAGCTTGAACCTCAACCCAAGTTTGACCGATCTGAGCACGACATCAGATCGTTTGATCGCTCGCTATCGCATTGCGTGTGACGATTGCTTGGGTGCAAGTACACCACGGCCTCAAGCTCCGGGAGATTCGCTACTGAGCATGCAAATGCATCAATCAGCGATGAACAACGGTTTCTCGCAAATTGGTCTATCCAATAAGCAATGGACGCTAGCGGAACTTGGAACCAAGATTGCCGAGCAACTTGGCCAAGATCCAAAAGAAGTCGTCACACAGGATGTTCCCGAAGATGTCGTGATTCAGTTCGCTGATGATCGACCGGTCACAATGGAGTTCTTGGAAGGACGCATGTGGCTCACATTACGCATTGCAAAACTTTCACAGCCAGGTCGAATCGAGCTTTCGGATTTCGTCATCCGAACGTCTTATGTTCCGGCAATTAACGGACTGGACGCGGCTCTTGTGAGAGACGGTGCAATAAGTGTTGATGGTGATAGGCTGAGCATTCGCGAGCGACTTCCACTGCGAGCGATCTTTGCACGCGTGTTCGCAGCTCGTCCAGTGGTTCCGCTTGTCAGCCCGCAACTTTTGAGCGACTCGAGAGCAGAAGGCCTCGCGGTATCACAAATCATTATGGAAGATGGATGGCTGGCGATTGCAATCAGCGAAAGCCAATCGCCACACGTTGCACTCTTGAACCAGCAGCAGACTGTTCGATAAGTCGCCACCGATTTACTTGGCTTCTTCGTCCAGGTCTTCTAATTGATCTTCGTCATCATCTTCGATACTTTCAAAGCCAAGTTCGGTGACTGACGAGATTCGGGCAGCGAGTAAACCGTACTGATGAAATACGAAAAAGATCAGTATGGGTGTGATGAGTCCAATGGTGAATCGCAAGCCGGAACGATCGTTTGTCTGAAGCAAGTACAAACCGAACAGAAAAAGAAACGCCATCGCAGTCATCATGTACATGGCACCCCACGCGTTGTGTCGTGACTGCATCGATTTAATGACGTCTTGAGAGATGGGTTCGGTGACCGCTTGGTTGTCCAACATGCTGAGAAGTAGGACCGGGAAAGCGAACCAAGTTATTAGCAACATCACGATCGTCGCGAGTATATCAGGGACGCCGATCGACGACGCAAACCATTGAAGCAATGCTCCTGGTAGTGCGGCAATCCCAAACGCAGCAGCAACCACCATCACTTCATCCATTGCCTCGCCGATGTTGAATGCGGGCCATCTTGCGATGCGTTGCAGTTGATTAGCGGCGGCTTCCAAAACAGCGACACCGTTGGCCAACGCACCCAAGAAAATCGGTGCCGCTAAAATCGCGAGTGCCAAATTACTGGCGATAGCGCGAATGGATTCCTTGCGCTCGGGATCGGTCGTGCTGTTGGCAGCCATGCCTCCTATGGTTAAGGCACCAACTAATGCACCACCCAAGAAGACGCCCGTTACAAGAGCGATAACTATCACCGAAGGATCCTTGAGGAACCCAAAATTACGGATGGCCCAGCCGGAGCTTTCAAAATCGTAAATCTCTCGACGGGTCTTTTCATCATCCTCGGCCAGCGATGCGGCAGCTCGTTCCATCATCACTTCAGCCGTACTTGTTGTCGGCCCGGAAGTGCGGACGCCGCGTCCTTCAGCAGCAGCAAGCGGCATCGCGGCACCGTCATCTAAAGAAGTTGGCCCGATGTTTTTGGGTTTGTTCCAACCTGGAGGAGGACTCGGGATCGAGAACTCGGTGTAGCAATCGGGGCAGCGCACATTGTTTCCAACTTCCTTGATGTCGGCGTACATCGACGTACTGCAAACCTTACACGGATAGCGGAAGTCAGTTCGAAGCGGAGCGGAATCTTGTGATGAGACTTTCTTTAACTGGCTAGCGACAGGCTTCGCACTTCGCTGACTCGAGTCGGCCCCGGCCAACGTGTTGGCGGCAGCACTTTTAGCCGAGTCTACGCCGAGACTAGATTCCACTAGCGGAGCAAGATTGTCAAAGTCCCCTAGATCAAAATCATCCAGCGGGTTGACTGTCAAAGCTGGCTTACCGACTGTTTTCGGAATCGTTGTCTCGACGGGCGCAAGTCGGAATTCGTCATCATCATCTTCCAACGAACTAGCAAGACTGTTTGCGACATCTTCTATTTCTGTCAGCGGCAGCAGAAGTTTGGTATCACACTTTGGGCAACTAATTTGCTTACCGGCGAGTTTCGCGGGATACTTCAGCCTCTTCCCGCAACCCGAACAGCGAATGGAGGGCATCTCTTCTGGATTCGTTGCCAAGATTCTGTATTCCCCCACAATGCTCGTCCGCTCGGGTATCACCGCGAATCGAATCCGAGCGGAAGCAAGCAGCTTTAAAAGACAAGGTTGATGGCTGCGACGATGTTCAACCGAACACAGCTAAGAGTAGCTATCGGAGAGTAGCGATCGGAACGCGACTAGTTCTCGATGGTCTCTCGAACCTTTTGTAGGAAATGCTCAGCCCCGCCTTTGGAGAGCTCTTTGCAGTGCTTCTCGGCATCTTTCTTTTGCTCGTACTCGAATACGGCAACGCGCTTGAGATTTTGATTGAATACACCCCAATAGAGTTTGATTCGAGGTGGCTCCGCAACCTTTCGCGTTCGCTTGACGGCTGCCTTCTTGACCTTCTTTGGAGCGGCTACTGCGCCTTCACCATCCACTACTTCATCGGACTCTACAACGGCCTTTTTCTTGCGAGGTACTTTGGCGGCGGCTGCCATATTAATTTCAACTCCAGAGTGTATGCGAGGCTCGGATGGGATTATCGAAATAACCGAGAAAGAAATTCTCGAAAAATTCTTCTTTCTCATATTGTAACATCCGCATAGGATTTGCTCCAGCTATAAAATCCCAAGGAAAAGCGGACTCTTCTTTCTCATCGCAAGCCCGAATTATTCACCCGGTGAAATTGAGCCGCACGCGTTAGCCCAATGGCTTCTACTTTTTATCAAAACCGTTTTTTTATCATCAGCTGCGTCGTTGGGCGTTGCAGCGTAAGCGGGCGAATAGTCGTTTCGACAAGGCTAGCACTGGCAATGCAGCGTCCACATGGCAATCGGGGCTATTGCGTCATAGCGGTGGAATGCTGTCCAGAGCGGCTTGCAAGCGACCGATCGTGCCGTGTTCGGTACACCAATGGTTTATGTAAACCATATCGAGCGTCTCTGGCCCTTGAACTGCCAAGACGTCTCGTGCGTCATCAAGATCTTTCGATCGTCCCCATCGTAGCTTTTGGACAATTACGTCTTCAGCGGTGGGAAGCCAAGTCTTGCGACCTAACAATGGAACAAACTGGTGATAACGTCGACTGAATTCGGAATGAACAAATGGATCGTCAAAGGTTTCGAACAATTCAACGCCGTATGGAGGCTCAAATTTGCTCTTTCCGATATGGCGACGGCCCCAAGTAAAAGTATCGAAAACGACTTGCGGACTGAATCGTACATACGGTTCGAGATTCTGGACAATCGTATTGATTCCCTTTCCACTTTTGATGTCAATGAGCAAATCAACATCACTTGTCGATCGAGGAATGCCATGAGTCCCAGCCGCAATCGCTCCAACGGTCATGTAAGACATTCCAGCCATCTCAGTTGCTTCGATTACCTTGATGGCTATTTCTTCGAGGGTCATGATTCTGTCGGTTTTTCGATTGTGTAATTTCCATGGTCATGAACGCGATCTAGTCGTGTTAACCATCTTCTGACTTCTTGCCAGCCTAATGCCGTATCCGTTGTATTTAGCCGATACATCGCACCACTTAACATCATCCCGAACTGAATTGCTGATTGTGAAAAAACTTGCTCCAAACGTTCGACTGATGTCATGTGCCTTGCCCGCAAGATTTTATCGCGGTAGATGTCATCTTGGAGGGCTTTCAATGCACCAGGCGTGTTATGGATGTTGGGGTCGGGTGAGTTCATGATGGCGTATTCTAACGCAGGATCGTTACATGTTCGCGGCAGGTCATTTCCTCCCGAGTCAAGCTCGAGGCCCGGTGTAAGAAATAGAGCCGCTGCTGGACTGAATCCGTAAATCGCTAAGTATCGCTTGGAATCTCGTACTTGGATAGCTGATTAGCGTCGAGGTCCTTTATATTAGTCGGACTCAAAATAGCAACTTCCTCTATTGGGTAGCAAAAATATTGGGGCAGCAAAAACGAACGAGGTTACTTTCGGCCCAACTCTCTTCTCCTTGGTTGCCTTATCAAAAGCTGCATTCACGCAAATATCGGTTGAAATGAATGAGTAATTCGAGGTGGATGCACGTGCAGAAATCGAAGTTGAATCCACCAGATGAAAAATTCGGGGAGATGGGTTACTCCTTACGCTTGTTCTTGATCACGATCAGCGATCGGTCGGTCGCGTTTGCTGCTTCGACAAAGGCTGGGAGCATCCTTGCAAGATTTCCCGCTATCAGAGATGCCGAGTCGCCGATCCGCTCGCGAATGCCTTGTAGCAGTTCGTTTTGATCGAGCGACTTGACGATCGCACGCCTGTTGCGAGCTGTTTGAGATCGGTCGAGCGGTCGACCATTTCGCGGTTCCTGAAACGTGGGGATTCCTCGAACAACCGTGTCGCTAAAGGCTACCAGGACTTCTTGCGGTTGGAGCATGAATCGATGATTTTTATAGGATGCATCGGGTTGCGAGGCAAGTGCTGGAGCAACCGAACCAATCGGCCGGAAACCTCGTTGCGAAATGATGAACGCTTGCACGCTGCCGGCGGTGGATAGCATTCCATAGCCCGACTCAGGATTCAACTGAAGCAACGCTGCCGAAGCGGTCCAATCGTCTGGATGAATTCCAAACATCATGTCGGCGGCGAACTGCATCATTTGTGCGGGTATCGATTTCGTCGGCCACAGCGTGCGAAAGGCGGACTGGATTGACGAAGCAATCAATGCTCCTTCGGTACCCGTCTTACCAGCACTTCCGACCGACGCAACCAACATCGACGATGGTGTAACATCCCAATCGTGAAAGCCCCCGCCCAGCGAGTCGCCCTGATAGGTCCAACCATCGAAATCAAAATCTCGATGAAGCGGCTGTCCATCGGGAAGCCTTGCTGCTTGGGCTGTGGCAGCTTTATCAACTTGGTTTCGAAGTCGTTTGGCTTGTTGGACTTCTTTGCCGAGGATCGTTTGCTCAAGCTCGCCCATAACGCGTCCGGCTGTAAGGTTTGCGATCTCAACTTCGGCTGTCGTATACTTTCTCGCCTCGTTTGACCAGAACCAGATCGTACCGTGTGGCATCGAACTGGAACCTATCGGAACAACAATCGCTGATGGAAAGTCTTCGGGGCTTTTCCAAGCAGGCATCGAAAACGTATCTTCCAATAACACAGCGTTGCCCATAAGTGCTTCCAAGTCAGCAAGCGATCCGCGTAAAGGTCGCGAAGGATCTGTAAGTCGTGAAATGGGAAGCCCGTATCGAGATCGCAACTTGAGTTCGGAGGTGGTTTCATCAAGTAGGTATACAGCACAGGCAGTTGCATGAATGGACTTGGTTGCACTTGCCAGGATTGCCTCCAGACGATCAGCTAACTCTTGCTGTTCATCTGGTTGACGCGAAATGCTGACACTGGTGGCTAGTTCGGCCTCTTGGCGCCGAACGGCCTGCTCGGCGGCTTCTAGTCTCGTCACGAGGCCTTCGATCCTACTCAACAGGTCTTCAGCATGCTCCAATGTGACTGTTGGAAAGTGGGCTAAATCATCCGCAGACAGGATGCCGTCTTGTGGTGAAGCATCTACCAAACGCCATCGCGGCTTACCGGATGGGTCTGATTGATTGCCTGAGTAATCACCGGACTGGAAACTTCCCGATCGAGAGCCACCGGAATTGGATCCAGGGAAAATCGCACCGCTTGCTGATGAATCATTTGAATAGCTTCTCGGTGCGGTTGAACGGATAGCCCATCCGGTTGCTTGGGCAAACGACCGCAAGCACGCTGCAACATCATCCAATTGAAACATATTGGAATGGTGATGCGACCGATCTGCATGTTGACCAGGTTGCGAAGTGGATTGTGACCGATCCGAATCTGAGTCATCCTGAGAAATCTTCCGAAGTGATGGCTTGAGGTTATCAACCGGCGATTGCGATTTCGTGGACCGCATGTCGTTGACTTCGGAGTTCAATGCGGACTTTGTTGAGCTTGTTGGACCAACCGGCTTGGAAGTCTTACTTCCTTGCGAGCGATTCGCAGGCGGGACACTTGTACCGTGACTAACCGCGTCAGAACTTTTGGCAATCGCCATCGGCTCCGTTACTCTTTTCTGTGAGCGATCGCTAGGCGTTTTCGCTGCTTCATTGGGAGCTTGGACGTTGATATCTTCGGTGTGGAGACGGAGGTGCGATGGGCGGCGTGGGTTCACAATCAGACCGGTATTTCTATATTGTCGAGCGGGATCGATGGAGCGCGTTGCCTAGTAGACCAGCGAATCTGGAGAGCTGGACACCACAACAGCGGACGACAGAACTGGCTATCGGATGTTGTGAACCCTTACCGGCGAGTCAAAGTATCACGACTACGTAGACTTTACCGATTGCTGATCTTGCAACCTTTACAACAATTTTGATCCGAGTTTTCAAAAGATTCGTTAGAGCCGTGAGCAATCGTCAGAGCTGCCCATTTCCGGATTACCGATACACTCGGATTTGACGTAAACGCCGGAAACCGATTCCCGTTGCTCATTTGATTAGCAAGCAACGTCGATAAATCCTTGGCTGGAAGGATTCAGGTCGAATGGGAGCTAACTCTCGTAAGTCTGCGTCTGAAAAGCTGATTTACGCCCCTATCCGTTTACTATCACACATCAGGCTACACGGGATGTAGCCCTTGCGAGAAAAGGAGTCGCTCATGCTGGTGCTGTCGCGACATCGAGATGAAAGTATCATGATCGGTGATGACGTCGTCATTACGATCGTCGATATTCGCGGTGATAAAGTTAGGCTTGGTATCCAAGCTCCTAGCGACATTCCCGTACACCGCCAAGAAGTTTACGAAGCAATCAAACGTGAGAATCGCAAAGCCAATCACATTCAACCGGGCGAACTGCGCGGCTTGGGTGAGTCGGGCGCTGCCTCTTAGTTTGAAGGTGGACGCTCAGGCACTTTTAACTTCTTGACGAACAAAACTGAATTTTGGGATTTGCAAAAGCCTTTTTCGTTACGCTCACTACGACTCGAACCCGTAGAAGCGAACCGAAAAAGGCTTTTTGCGTTAGCGGGTCTGGTTATTGATGATTGGTGCGTTGAAAAACGTCAATCACTGCAAACTCAAGTCCCGGTAGTACACACCGCCATCGATACGATGATCACGGTTAAACGTTTCCGGAGCCAAACCGCGACGGTGAATCTGAACCGTTTGGAAATAAGGATCGACAATCCAAACAAGCTCGACTCCAGCCGCGAGATACTCGATCACTTTCTCGCGAGTCTCTTCCAGCTTGTCCGATGGCGACAAGACTTCGACGGCCAGTCGCGGTGCACCTTCAACAAGCGTCGTTTGGTCCGATTGCCGAGCGATGACTTCCGCAGAAAAAAAAGCGACATCGATACCCACCGTCGTATCCGGCTCACGTCGCAAAATTGTCCCAACCTCACCCGTGTGAACTTCACCACAGGGAGAGGGTTGGCCTTCTAGCCAAGTTTCTAGAAGATACGCTATTCGTGAGACCGTGCGAGTATGAAATCGATTTCGTTTCGTCATCGTTTTTTCTCGAGTCCTTTCTCGCAATTCGCCACGAATCAAGTCCCGTTCCATCCCGTCTTCGGGTATCGACAACAGTTGTTCCGTGGTCATGGTAGTCACGATGCTCATTCGAAAACCTCGGTCCTATTTTGGCTGGCTGTAATCACGACACCTTGGTTCTAAGTTGCCACATCAAGATTCGCTATACAACCAGCCACGGCATGAAACAGGAACAAGAAAGAGCGAATCGAAGGCCGGTTGTTTCGAATAGCTATAGATGTCTTAGTTGAGGGGACTCATTCGTAGGCCTTCACAATGTTTTCACTTGTGAGACTAATGCTAGGGATCATCGTCTTGACCTCATCGCTATCGCTATGTGGTTTGTGATTGTGGTCGTTCGACTTGGCCTGCCGATCGTCTAGCTCATGTTCCAGCAAATGCTCCAAAAGTTCCAGTTTCGTACGTAGCAGATGCGTTTGCGCCTGTTGATAGGGCCGCAATTCACGCCGACGAATCGCGGAGCCCACCTCCAGCCTTCGTGACCACTCCTCCAGTACCGGAATCCATCGTAAAGCGGCCTCATAATTACCCGAGAGAGCGTTGCTGAGTACCTCCACTCGCGCGATCTTCATTTCCTCAAGTACTTCCGACGGCTTCGGATAATAAGCAAAGCATCCAACGACACTCAGGACAACCAGTCCAATCAATCCAGTCAATCCTACCACCTGTTTTGGAACAATCATTTGGAAGCCGTGACTACCGATATGATCTTCCTTATTCGCAGGAGCTGCTAACAGCCTTTCTATCGTACCGAAAAACAATGTTCGCGATGCAACTCCAAAACAAAGCATGATCGCTAACGCAACAAGTCCGAACTTGTCTACAATCGATAGATCACGAATCGACAGATCATAGAATTGGCTTGCGGATATCGCGGTCCCCTGAATCAACGGATTTGTGTATATATCGAAAGCATGTGTGTGTCCCGCAGGTTTGATGCCCACTGGGATCAAGGGCTTATTAATCCCGTAGGCCAAGGCGATAACAATAGCCGTAAGTGAAACCAACCAAACGAGGGTTTGACGAATTCCATAGTTGCGAGCAGTCCAGACGATCGTTCCAAGATTAATACCTGTACCAAGCAGCAACAAACAAAACGATGCACCAGGAGAATTACCATGGTCGAACATCATCCCAAGTTGACTCATGGTCAACATCGGCGGGGCGTAAATAAAAATTGCAATGATCGCCATCTTCAATGGTGCCCAAATATCGCCTTGCTCCACCGACGTTTGGAGCGCACCATGTGGTAGAACGCTGCCGAGGAAAACTAGACCCAGTATCGCAATGAACGCATACGCACCAGTCGGTCCAGCCAATTCGCGGGCCGCAAAGACGACACACGCAAAAATACGCCGCATACCAATGACTTTGCTTTCATCTTCGACAACAGGCTCTTCAATACCATTAGATTTGGTAATTGAATCCCAGATGATGCCAATAACAGTGACTACCAAAAGAGATGCAGCCGCGAACCCGATGATGATAACCGGCCGCGAGAGCGTTAATCCATACAATATCGACAAAGGATTAAAGAGTGGTGCGGCCAAGGCAAATGCGGTGATAGCACCGCGTCGAACGCCGATCCGCTTCATCTCGATCAACATCGGGATGACTCCGATTGAGCAAACCGGCAACAACATGCCGATCAGCCAAGATTGAGGAAGTGAACGAACCGTCTCGCCTCCAAATAATCGCTTGGTCCCCAACGGACCGAGGTAGAAACGTAAAACAGTTGCGATGAATAACCCAATCAATATCGTTGCGGATGCCGAAGCTACCCCTTGAATTCCCCGAATAACGCCCCCTGCAATTGCTGTTTCCATTATTTGGAACCTCTCGTCGCGAGCTCAAAGGAATCGGATTTACGAAGCAATTGAATCAAGCCTTCTAGGGGTTGATAAACTTGCTTGAACGAAACTTCATTGAGAGGTAGTTGTTTTCGAATGGCTTCGCTAGCTTCATAGATTGGGATCCAATGGGATTCCTTGAGGCGCGTATCTGCGGCAACCTCGGGAGTCCATTCAATCAAATCGGTGAGTTCGACGAACAGCTTCGCCTTCTCTTCGTCCTTTAACGAATCTGCCCTTAATCGTTGCAATCGTGCCTCAATTTTTGTAGCAGCATCGTTCATGCTGCTGGGCCAATATGGAGGCAGGTCGTGATCGATTTCGTGCAACGATTCGCGTTCTTTCAACGAAGTACCTTTTGCCTCGCAACCCACGATTCCCGAGACGATCATTCCATAACTCAGAATAATTCCAATAGTCGGCAAGCAACAACGAGCGAACATGATTTGAATGTAAAGCGTTCTCATCGGTAAGTTGGGACCTTGATGGAAGAGATGATATTTTCGATCAGAGCTTGCGGTTGCTGCGATCGCGTAACCAGACGAACGGAAAGCACCGGTTCCGCAACCGTTTGAATATCTTCCGGAATGACAAAGGATCTACCTTGGAGCATCGCCCAACTCTTGGCGACTTGTTGCCAAAGAAGCATCCCGCGAGGGCTCACCCCGAGCACGATACTCTCATGCGAGCGTGTGGCTTCGCACAATTCGACAATGTAACGCTGGATATCCGGGGCGACGTGAATTGCGTCGACCTCGGCTTGCAATCGTTCTAAGCCACTTGTTGCAAGGATGGGAGTTTGTCGCGCATCGTTAGCGATCCGGCTTTTTCCGGCTGACTCAAGAATCGCCATTTGGGCATTGCTGTCGGGATAGCCTATCGCGAGTTTCATCGCAAATCGATCCAACTGTGCTTCGGGCAATGGATACGCGCCGTGCGAGTCGATCGGATTTTGTGTCGCGATCACGAAGAACGAAGGAGATAAAATGCGAGACTGGCCGTCGATAGTCACTTGCCGTTCAGCCATCGCTTCAAAGAGGGCACTTTGAGTCCTTGGCGTGGTGCGATTGATTTCGTCGGCAAGCAAAATATCTGAAAAGACAGGTCCCGCATGAAACTCGAACTCGCGAGACTTTTGATTGAACAAGTTAAAGCCCGTAACATCAGTTGGCAACAAATCGGGCGTACATTGTACTCGAGCAAACTTGGCACCAAAGCAATCGGCAGTCGCTTTCGCAAGAGTCGTTTTACCAAGTCCAGGAAGGTCGTCTAGTAAAAGATGTCCACGAGCTAGCAAACACGCCAGGAGCAATTCAATCTTGTCTTGTTTTCCAAGGAGTATTTGATTCAATCTGTGCCGTAACGCCTCGATGGCGTTGGTTGATTGATGCGTTTCAGGAAGTGCAGCGATCATGGTCTATTCTTTTAGAAGGTCCTAAGCATTCGCGAAAAAAGTAATCTTCAACGGACATCGCGTCGTAAATTCGAGATGGTCCACTCGTTCCACAGTCGGTTCATATTCCTGTGTCCCACCGACGAAAGCTGCTCTTGAACGCCGAAGTAGATTCGGTCTGCTTCGTCATAAAAAGAAGGTATGCTTTCTCGCAGGTCCTCGGAGTTGAAGAACGCTTGTTCCGCAAACCATCGTCGTGGGGTGACACCGGTTGGCCTCGCTTTTCCGAGAAAACAAAAACGCTGATCGAGCACAAATGACAGCCAACCGATACGTCTTCGATCATCCAGTAATCGAACCGGCAACCAAAGCAAGCGGCAGTAGATATCAAACAACGGTCTCCGCGCAAACCATCCCGCAGTCAAGATGAGAAATCCGACAAACAAAGCCGTTGCGACCATAGGAGAGGCTTTTCGAAGTCGATACCATAGGCTTGCATGGTAACTGGGCTGCAGATATCCCGGAGTAGGCTCAAGCGGTATCCATGTATCTGCACCCAAACGAATTTCTAGCCAAGCATGTGCGTCCTCCGGCACGATTGCAAGTTCGCCACTCGATCGGTCGAGATGATCTGGGTTCGCATAGAATCCGGTCACCAATCTTGTCTCATAGCCCAGATCGCGAAGCAACATTGCCGCCGCCGTTGCGAATAAGTAATCACTTCCGCGACGTTCAATCAAAAAAGAACGCAGGGATGATTCATTCGCATCTGTAGCCGAGTGTTGACGATCAAACGCAAAATCCCTTCGGAATCCATCAATTACGGCATTAACTTGCGGCCATCCTCTCGGCAAGTCAACGATAAGCTTTTGACGCAAATCGTCGAGCATACTTTGACAAGAAAGAGGCTCATTTGGGGGTCGTTGCCTAGCCGTAGTTATGTTCGCAGATAACGCTTGTGAAGCTAATCGTTCTATAACCTCAAGATTTATTTCACGGTTGATAAAGTTGACAGTGGTGTAGTCAGGGACATGTTCTCGATCGACCATGAATAAACAATCATCGTGCGTTTTTCCGAAGAAATCTACACGATCAACCTTGTCGATATGCCAAAGTTGCAAGGTGTGATGCGTTGGGATCGTGGCGGATCGAAATCGAGTGAACTTGAGTGCTTCCTGTTGACTACTGATGAAGGGACTCGGGCCCGTTGGGATATTCATTGGACGATATCGAAACCAGGTTCGATTTTTTATTTCAACAGCGACCGATTCCGTATGCAATTGATCGGCTTGAGATTGTAGCCATTGCTCGCCATCGAATTGGTCGAAGCGTTGAATGGCCAAAGAGACTCCGGATCGCCCTTTCCAAAACATGAGTGCGTTGGAGGCAAGATCTTTCAATTTATGCGACGGTGCTGGAGGCTCGCGATCGATGCTAAACGATTGGCTAGAACGGTTACCTTCTGCGATTTTACTATGTTGGTCGCGAAGGTCTTTCTGATCGAGCGACTGAGCGGACTCAGCTTTGTTTTTTTTCTTCGGCTCCCCCATCTCTTTGCTCACGACATCGTACAAACTTGGTTCGGGCGACTCGAGGAAGAAATCCGTATCGATGGCACCAAAGGTATGGGGTTCGCGGGTCGCGGCAACGAGAACCTCGCCCTCACCAACACCGGCGCGCGCATGAATGTCGTTGCCAGTCGTACCGCCACTGGTTGGCATCCACTGAGCATGAAGTTGGTGGAGCACATTGAATCGTCCCGAGGCGAACCAAGCCGCGAACATGCATAAAAAACTGCCAGCGAGGAGAGTCGCGAACCGCGTGTGCGGAAGACTTCGGATGTTTACTGCTTTACTCGCTTCAACTCGTTCCCAGTGATTTGCGACCAACCACCAAAGGCATATTACGCACCATGTATAAGCAAACAGTAGAGCCCAAAGCGAATCGGAAATGCAGCTAACAAAAAGGGTAAGAAACCCACTACACACAACTGAGACACCAAGCATTCTTGCTCGTGATGCCAAGACGGCCGCAGCCACGGAAGCCCAAGCAAGAGTCGACAGCATGGCGATCTCGGTCGCACTACCCATGCCCAACATTCGTACAATTCGATCGGTTAGGAAAGGTGTAAAAATAGCAGCTACTGCGGCCGCTGCGACTAGCCAAGTTATGTCCGCTTTTTTCCATTGCTGCTTCGAACAATAAGCACTTCCAATGAAAACACCGGCGGTCGCTACTTCCAAAATTGTCACAAGTGGATGAGTATAGCGGAGTTGTACTAGGAGTGCCGACAGCGCGGTCAACGCCATCGCGACTGCGCCGAAACGCTTTCGATGGCTAATTAATGGACCTTGGTCACGAAGCGATACGTTCATAGTTCGCCTCTCGAAGGAGTGTATTGGTTTGAAGGAGAATGTCATCATCGAGATCGACTGTCGCGCACGCCCAATCCTTTCGCGACCGAAAACCTTGGGTGGGTCGCTTTACGCAAACGCGAATTGCCGTGTGCGAAAGGGCTTCCCCGCAATGATCCCGAGCGACAATCTCAATCGTGCATTCGGAGTTAGAACAGGATGAAGCACCTGCAAACGACTTTCGCGAATCGAGCGGGACAGTGGCCAATCGATTCAATGCGGCTCGCAAACTTGTAGATCCAATCGGAAGGTCGCAAGCTTCACCATCAATGACAAGCTGAAAGGGAAGGTGTCTTGCAACGCACAGGTCCGCTATGCTCGCCGCAATACGAACTCGCCAAGCAAGATTCTCACGCGTTTGGGCTTCATCACCAAGACTTCGACTGGTGTCCAAGTGAATCATTAAGTTGCTTTGCTGAGGTCCTCCCCGCTCGCACACAATAATGGAATCCAATCGAGCCGACTGAACCCAATGAATACTATTCAATGGGTCACCACGTCGAAACGCTCGCACCCCTAAAAAATCACCATGCGAACTGATTCGGTTGCCTTGACCTGCATCAGCGATTTTTTTCCCCACGAGTTCAATGGAGCTCGATAGCCCAAGTAGGAGTGGCTGAACGGTCAGACTTTGAACAGAAGTTAACCTCCGACGTGCGGTCCAAATTCCAAATGGAAACGCACAAGCCAGTTGGGGAAGCTGGGCTGGATAGACACCTCGGTATTCGGGCTGAACCGGGAGTCGAAAAGTTGCCAATGAAAGAGGCGGTACGCTCGAAAGACCGATGTCCGGAGGCGATGATTCGTCGATTGGGAGCGTGAGGTACCCCTCGACCATCAATCCCCAAATCGGAAAGGGTAAACGATTGCGAACCTGAAAAACAAGGGTTCCGACCTCTCGTTCATGAAGCTCTGATACAACTGGGCGGAGTTCACATTGAGCCGAACGAACTGCGATCCAAGGAAAGACCAATCCGATTACTAGTACGGTAAACAAGCCTGCCGCTAGCGACCAACCAATTGGGTTCAGAAAAGTTCCAACACACAGGCTACATAGCAGCGCGAGAACAAACCAACCAGCTGGTTGCTTCAACCAATAGACATAGTAGTTATAGCTGGGGCAGAAATCATACGACAAAATCTGAACAAAACGTTTTACCGAAGTGCGCAACAAATCGGTGCTTGAAGGCTCTTCCGAGCGCATTGGCATAGTGATCATTTTGCAACCTCATGCAAGTTCCATGGAATCCCGAATTGAGTGTGGGCGAGGCGTCCAGTCTGCCTAGCTGGAGAAACAGCAGACTGGAAGAACGTCCCACGAAATCGCGGCAACGATCACGAAGTACGAAACTTCATTGCAATTGTCCGCGTGCGATCAGAGACTCGCTGGAGGACCACGCAGAGGAGACGCCATATCGAATGGCAGCGTAGCCGAAGGTGGCAAATAGAAAGCTACCAAAGCATCACAGTGCTTATCCCGGTCGATCGATTCCGAAACATAGAAAGTCGTATCAAGCCGCCACGAAAATTTCGCTTGGCAAAGCAAACAATCTTCTTCGCTGTGAGTTGCGCCATCGCAGGTCGAATTGTCGCTAGTACGATTTCCGTTGTCGTGGCTAATCGAGATAGAATCCTCGACAGAACTGCCCTTGAAAGAGCGATTGTGAGAAGAGCTCCACGTTCCGCTTAGGGAACTATCCGATTGCTTTGCTTTTTTAGTGCATTGGTGCTGCGAGCAACAACCGGTATGGTGAGTGGATTCGCGGTCAATACTTTCTTGCGCCGAATGTCCTTGAACTGCATTTACTTGAGTTGGCTTCCGACAGTGACTACATTCCAACCGGTGCGTCCAGACCGCCAAATCACCCCCCAGCAGGGCAAAAATAAGGAGGAAGTGAATCGCAAATCGGAACACAATGTTCTCTTGTCTTAGACCAGTAAAGGATGAGCCACCAAGGTTCTACGAAGTCGTAAAGTCTTTACACAATTAACGTCTACATGCAATACAATGTCAATAGGCGACTTGTTAATAGTGTTTGAAGTTTCCGGCCTCGATCGCAAAACAGCCGTTTCCAGTCTAAGCAACTTTGTTCCTTAAACGCCCCGTGCGATTTACTCAGCAGCGTCTCTCCGAGGCGCAGATTGCCGCGAGTCTTGGCGTAGCCGTGTTTGAATGGTAGCAGGCACACTCCGTGTGCCGTCCGCTACCCCAAAACTTTGTCTTTTCAGCCACGGCACACGGAGTGTGCCTACTACTGTGTACAAGTTTAAAAAAATCACAACCTCGGAGAGACTCGCCTCCATGGCCGAGCCTTTCGAGGGAATGCTTGCTCAATCTAGATCAAATCTGCGTTGACCCACGTGCCGAAAATTGGTATCCGAATAGGACTCAAATCGATAAACGCAAATTCCGTTAACACGAAAGCGGAAGGTCTTGTTTCATCACGGAAGGTAAATAAGCGATGTCCATAGCACGGAAAAGCGCCGATTCGAATGCAGACGGATTCAGCAAATTACCCGCGAGAAGGTCGCGAGGTTGGTTTCGCAAACGATACCTGCTTCTGTTTACCTTCGTCGCCATGCTCGCAGGCGTTGCGGTTGGATTGCCGATGGGGCTTTCTAATAAGGACTTGGTAGTCAATCTCGCTAATCGCTTTGGCGGACTAGCTCCTATCCGAGTTGATATCGCAAGTATCTCCGTTGGTTGGCTGAGCCCACTCAAGGTGGAAGGCCTGCGACTGATTGATCAAAGCGGAGACGATCTAATCAAGCTTGGCGTTTTGGATACGGAGCTGAGCCTTTGGAAGATGGCGACCGACCGATCGGATCTTGGAACTATCACGCTCAACAACGCAGAGATGTTAGTCGATGTCCAGCCTGGTACAACCAGCTTAGAGGAAGCCTTGAAGCCTTTGCTCGGTGATCTCAACGCCACCAATCCGATAAGCAACGAGGCGGCAAGTTCTGCTTCATCGGTTGTGATTCCCAAAGGTCGTATTCGCATTGCGAACGCGTTACTCACTGCTCGAGATTCGATCGACCTTTCGGTCTGGCAGCTTGTCGTGAACGAAGCTGATATTCCTCTTCCAACAGCCGAACAACGAATACCACCTATCACACTGGTCGGGGCGATTCAACAGGTAGCCGGAAACGCAACCGGAACCAACGCTGGGCAATTCACCATTCGTACGGAACCTATATCTGGCGTTACCGTGGATCCGTCATCCGCGATTCCACCGATGAAAATGGCGATCGCTACGACATCTCTTCCATTGGAATGGTACAGCCTTCTAAATCGTCGCCTAACAAGCCTCCCCGTCGATGCAATCACGGGACAAGCTACCGTCAAAGCCGACGTGACAATGATGACTCCCTCTAGCATTGTTGCAAAAATCACTACCGCGCAAATCGACAATTTGACTATTACTTCTCCACAGATTATTGGCAATCGTGGCGCATCGCTCAGCCGAATTCGGTTGTCGGGTGATGTAAGCATGAGCGGGGATCGATTGCTTGCGGAGAACGCGATCCTGGAATCCGATATTGGTGCACTGGGAGTTGCTGCATCCATGCCGATGAACTTCCAACCGCCTACCGCAACCCAGCCATGGATAAAAGAAGCGCAGTGGAACATCCAAGGCAACGTGGATCTCGCTCGTCTGGTACGAGTCGCTCCCGATATGATTCCCATGCAAGACGGCACCAAGCTTGTCTCAGGCAAAGCCACTCTTTCAAGCATTCAGACTCTTCGCAACGACCGCAGTCCATCCGGTGAACATAAGATCGAGCTCGGTGATTTGGTTGCGACCGTAGCGGGAACATCCGTAAGCTGGCCCGATGCGTTTTCTGCTTCAGCGAACATTCAACCGGATAGCTCGGGCAATGCGGCTATCAAAGCTCACTGTAAATCAGAATTTTGCGACATCAATACACAAGGCGACTTCACTGAAGGATCGCTCGTCGTAAAAGTCGACCTGGATAAACTTCATGGCCGGGTCTCCCAGTGGTTCGTAATTCCCATGGTTCAACAAATGTCTGGAACAGCCGATATTGATTTGAAATGGAATCAAGAATCGGCCACACGACTCATTGCAAGTGGTCAGTTTGCAACCACACCGACGAACGTTATCCTTACTAGCGGTAGACTGAACGAACCTGCTTGGGCAGGAACCTTCGAAGCCATCGGAACCAAGGACCGAGGTTCACTCATACAAGTAGACCGAGCCTCCTTGGTAATGACTAGCCAAGCCGAAAAGCTCAAGGCAGAACTTCTTGAGCCATTCTCGATGGTTTCCCCCGCAGCAGGCGCAGTGAAACTTCCCCCCGGAGCCCTCACTCTCGAGTTAACCGGGAATCTAGCATTGATTCAACGACGACTTGAGATGCTCACCGGCATGAATCCTGGCATAGCAATTGATGGCCAATGCAGCTTGGTGGCTCAAGGCGCAGTCGATATGGTTCACGCCGAGGTGACTTCGGCGAACTTTAAAGCGAAATCCTTCAGCGTCAACGGCAACGGATATCGTGTTCGCGAACCTGTCATCGAAGGGACTTTTGCAGGACGCGTCGACACTTCTGATATCGCACGTCTTCAAGTCGACAACCTCCAAGTGCAAGCTTCATCGTTCGCTCTCACCGCAAGAGATAGTGCAACCGCCGATGGCCGCGGTCGTCAAGGAAAAGCAGCCTTCCGTATCGACCCAAGTCGCATGATGAGCTCGATTGAATCCACACCCGCTGCGAACGTCGCCCCACTGAATTCAACAGCGTCATCAGCTGCATCTGTGACGACCGCAATCGAAGCGGATCTTACCGGTTCAGCCGATTGGATAATCGATCCTACAAGCGATATTCGATGGCAAACAACACTCGATGGCAAGGACATTCGCATCAAGCAACCATCTCCCGCTTCATCGCAACGTGCCGCCTCGGCTCAGCTCGTCAGCACTCCGGTCAACAATGCGTCTGCTATAGGCGAAGTTGATGCATCGGGTATGTCGTTGCTGTGGGAAGAACCACTTGCCAAGGCGAACTGCGTCGGAAAATACGATCTTAAGACAGGCCAAATAGAACTTTCTGAAACAACCGTGCAAACGACTTGGATGGCCTACGGCGGAAAAGCGAACGTGGAATCGACTGCGGACGCCATGAAGGTTGTCGCGAATGGTCAGATGACTTATGACGCAGCAACGGTCGCCGAGAAATTGCGTCCATGGACAGGCAAGTACTTGGTCATCCAAGGACAACGAACTGAACCCGTGGAGTTCACCTGGACAAGCAACTCGAAAGTCGGCTCGAACTGGGCAGATGCGTTGCAAGCCCGAACTCAAATCGGCTGGGACTCTGCAAACGTGGTAGGGATCGCGATCGGAAAATCAGACGTTCCGCTGCTTATCGAGAACGGCATCTTTAAATCGAAGACATCCATTCCAGTTTCTCAAGGCGCTATGCGATGGGACTTAACTGGAAACGTGGGGGGCGATCCAATCGTGATCCGTCAAGCTCCAGAAATGGTGCTTGAGAACGTAGCGATCACGCCTCAGATGTGCCAAGGTTGGTTGAAGTATGTGGCGCCACTTTTGGCAGATGTCACAAGCGTCCAAGGTCAAGTAAGTTTACAAATCGATAACGCTGAAATCGTCCCAACAGACTCCCTTCGTCAAACCATCGCAGGTCAACTTCAGATACAAGGTGCATCGGTTGGACCAGGCCCGCTCGCCGATCAACTGCTCGGTATCGTTCAACAAGTGCGATCGCTTCGCAAGGGTATCACGACCGATCCGAATGCCTCGCCGGGATCGACCGATACTTGGCTTCAAATGCCGCCGCAGAATATCAACTTTGCTGTCGACAAGGGGCGAGTCTCGCATAAGAACCTGCAAATCAAAGCAGGCGACATCGTCATGACAACTGAAGGTTCGGTAAGCATCGATGGCCAGTTGTCGATGACGGCAAGTATTCCGATCGCTAAGGAATGGGTCGATGGAACCCCAGCCTTAGCGTCGCTCGTTGGGCAAAGCATTCAGATACCAGTGGGAGGTACAATCCAAAAGCCTCAGGTAGACGTATCGGCTTTTGCATCGGTGACTCAACAACTCGGCGAAGCAGCAGTCCAAGGTGCACTCAGGAATCAACTGGACAAAGGACTTAATAAGATCCTTGGCCCTATCGAAAAGCAGATTGCACCGATCCAACAAGGAATCCAAAAGAACTTGCCAAATCTTCCTAACCTCGGCGGATTTGGAATCCCTGGATTCGGTAGCTAGATCGTCAACACAACTTTAAACTAGCGTTCGGACTCGTAGCATCTGTCGTAAGACATCTGAAGACCGCACATTTTGCTCTTGTTTCCAGCGACGACGGAATTCTTACGAATTCCGCTACCACTTAACTAATTGGTGCTCAAGCACTAGAACGTTGATTCAGATTCACCAAAGCAGTAAGACGAAGTCAGTCTTGGATTTACTTCGATTGCTATGTAAGAATTGATGTCAGTAGGCGAACCATCACACAAGAAATCAAGCCCGATCCATCCGCGTAGGTTTCCCGGAATAGCGCTAATCGCGGCTCTTGCGAACGATTCGGCGACTTTCTGATGTTCATAAGGCCACGGTTTTCCGCTTCCTAAGTAGCCAAGTTCAGTCCATTGAATATCTCCGATTGAGGACTTTGATTCTGTAAGAAATTGATCCCTGACAGGTGAAAACTTAGTCGAGCCATCTTCTAAGAAAACCAGAGCGATACTAGCTGTTCGCCCGGGCATCCATTGCTGTAACAAAAGTCGGTTGAAGTCACCTGTAAACCGCCGAGCCCAAGATACTGAATCACTGAAGCGACTAAAGCGTCGAACACCGATCCCACCGACTCCATCACGAGGCTTAACAACCCAAGCCGTACATTCACTATCCATAACATTTATAACCGCCGAGTCTTGTAACAAACTTCTGCACAGAAGTTTTGTGGTAGGCTGGCGGATGGAATGCTCTTGCCACTGCAAAGCTGTCAGCCATTTATCACTTGCCGTGGTAATGAATTCGTCGCTCGCATTAACCAAGTCCACACCATGTGAACGCAAAAATCGCGTCGCATTCAATAAAGCATTATCAATCTCTGGTGCAATTACCAATGCCCGACCGCACATTTGAGCCACGCGCAACCACTCGTTAAGGTATTGTTCTCCCGGGCGAATGAAGTGCCACTGAATTTTATCTAGTAGTTTCGAATCACCTTTTAGCAATGCTTTGTTATTAGAGGGCATGTTAAGTGCTGGATGTCTACAGCAATGAACTTCCGCTCCATGACTTTGAATCCATTCCATCGCCACCGCTAGCAACATTGCGTCGCCCTCGCGAAGTAGCTCTTGGTTTTCTGCTTGGTCATTTCGATTCTGACTGCTGGCGATAGCCAATCCGGCTGACAATCCGACTGGCAATCCGACTGGCAATCCGACTGGCAATCCGACTGGCAAATCGGCTATCGCATTCGAGGTTGTCTCGAGATAATCTTGACATCCGATAAATTCCAGAACTGCAATCCTCTTCATGTGCTAAACCGTTTTACCAATAAAACTCTTGCGAAATTGACTTCCACATGACGAATAACGACGCGGCAAGCTCTTCGGCTCCGCTACAACATGACTCGGCGAAAGCAAACGCGACAACATCGAACCTACCCACGCCGATACCGACTACCAGCCAACGCGTCACGATTCCAAAACCTTCGGGAGAGATACTAGGTGGTATTCTCGACTTGCCGAGCCAATCCGTCCAGGGTTACATCTTGATGGTACATTGCTTCACGTGCTCGAAAGACTTAAAAGCTGGATTTCGAATCGCACGCGGGCTTGCAGGATTGGGATGGGGTGTCTTGCGATTCGACTTTACTGGCATCGGACATAGCGAAGGGGACTTTTCAAAAACGAATTTTCACACAAACCAAGAAGATCTTCTCGCGGCTGCAGGCTATCTTGAACGAAATTATGCGGGCCCCACAATGCTCTTCGGACATAGCTTCGGCGGCGCGACGGCAATGTCAGTCGCTAACAAAATTGATTCAGTGCGATCTGTTGCAATTCTTGCAACCCCCAGCGACACCGGTCACTTAGCTGACATCTTAGTAAACATGGACCCACGCATTGAGTCAGAGGGATTTGGCGAGGTGACCATCGGTGGCCGCAAGTTCTCTATCGATCGACAAATGACCGATAACTTTCGCACCTACGATTTATCTCGAGACATCGCAGCACTACAGAAGCCGCTGATGATCTTTCATTCGCCTGCAGATCTCACCGTCGGGTATCACCATGCGATGCGCATCTATTCGCTGCTCATGCAATCGAACAAGTCGCCGGCGGTCGAAGCTAGTCTCGTAACACTGCCTCAAAGCGACCACTTGCTCACAAATGATTTGCGAGATGTTGCAATGCTAGTTCAATGGTTAGATGCTTGGGCAAAAAGATTGAGATAGCTTTGGAGTGCTTCGCCTCGACGAAGCTTTCAGCCTTATCTATCGTTTATCAATCCAAGCAATCGCCGTAAACCCAACGACAATCTATCTCGCGAGCTTTTTCTTTTACGCCACGTCGCTCGCCCCTAAGCTGTGACAAGTCACAGCACTCCAAAGTCACAGCACTCCCAATTGTTCAGATATTCAGTTACGCGTTGATGCACGACTTCTAGGCTTGGTGATGCGTCTATAACAATTGAGTGAGTCGATGCTCGCGACACTTGATCTAAAAAGCCTTGTCGAACTTTTTGAAAGTAATCAAAGCCTCGTTTTTCTAGTCGATCTTGTCCGGTTCCGACGCGCTGCAAAGCGATCGCTGTGTCGAGATCAAAAACGATGGTGACGTCTGGCTTCAGGCCGCCCGTTGCGATGTTGCCGACTTCCCATAACGATTCAATATCCAGCCCACCAGCACAACCCTGATAGACAACATTTGCAAGTAGATAACGATCACATAGAACTGTCTTGCCTGATTCTAGTGAAGGGCGAATCTGCTCGTCAACCAACTGCGCTCGAGCAGCCATGTAAAGCAACATCTCGCTTCGCATGGCAATCGGGATTTCCTCGCGATGCAAAAGAATTTCGCGAACAGCCTCTCCAAGTTGCGTTGCTCCAGGATCTCGAAACCGAACGACCTGAGCCCCTCGAGCCGACAGCCATGTCTCAAGCAAGTCCATTTGCGTCGACTTACCCGCGCCGTCGATTCCATCTACAGAGATAAACATACGAAAAGCTTCTTTCAATTGGTTTCGCTGAGACCGATTACTGCGATCTGGAATGTGCCCGTCGGTTTAAGGACGACTTGACGCTTCATGCACACGTTCACCGTTACGACCAGAAGCAACATACCAATCTGGATCATCGGCGACGAAGTCGATCGGCTGCTTAGTTGTAGGATGAACGATCGAAAGTTTCCATGCGTGAAGCCTCAGCAGACTTGGTCTCTGCGTCGGATGCTCTTCGGATGACTTATCCGCATGCATATCGACATTAGTTGCGTCAGTCGCATGGCCGTAAGCTTGGTCTCCAACAATTGGGTGTCCTAAGTGTGCAAGATGAACCCGGATTTGATGCGTTCTACCAGTCTGTGGGGTCACCTCAAGGAGTGTCGTTCCATCCGCAAGTCTTTCGATGACAGAGAAGTTGGTCGTCGCAGCGAGTCCCGCCGGGTCTACTGCTCGGGTTCCTCTTTCGCTGGTGGTTGCAGCGATAGGTTCATTGCAATCGAAGTTATCTTCTAGCGGATGACCATGAACTTGCGCTATGTATACTTTCTGGACAGTACCATTTGCAAACTGTTGTTGGAGAGGGCCTGCGTACTTGTGACGACGCGACAGAATCATGATTCCAGAGGTGGCTGCATCGAGTCGATGGGCGAGATGAAGTTTTTCAGGAGCGTAGACTTGCCCAAGAATATAGTCGAGCGTGTTACGACAAAATCTTCCCGACGCGTGTGAAGGAAGACCGCTTGGTTTGTGTATGGCGATGATCGCCGCATCCTCGTAAAGCAATCGGATATTTGCATTCACGGATGGTTCAACACAATTGGGTTCAATCTGAATAAACCGCTCACCCTCTTTCACGATTCGATCTTTATCGACACGAGTCTGTGCGCTATGAAGATGAGATCCATAGACGATGCGGCCTAGCTCCAATTGCTCGAGCCAGAATTCACGCGTCAGGCGTTGATGCATCGAAAGCAACCATTCGATCATCGACAGGCCTGCGAACTGACCAGCGACATACATCGGTCGCCGACTTTCGTAGGGTTTTGCTCCGGGAAGACTTACCGCAAAGGCATCGATTTTGGCTTGTCGTTTTTTAAGCGATCGTTCAGCTTGCTGTGATTCATCGCGATAACACGAAGGACAAGAGACACCTATCTTATAAAGCGGCGACAGAAGATCTTTCGGCTGAAGTGGTTGCTGGCAAGCGAAACAAAGCTTAGCGCCCGACGGTTGCAGTTCAGGAGTTACCGCGACGCGTTGATCGAAGACAAAGCAGTCCCCGTTGTAATGTGCGTTTCCACATTGCTGGAAGTAGTTCAAGATTCCGCCATCGAGTTGATAGACTTCGGTGAAGCCAGCTTGCTCCATCATCGGTCCCGCTTTCTCGCATCGAATTCCACCCGTGCAGAACATCACCAGCGGTTCATGTTTTGCTTCTTCCGGGAGAGCTTCGATGGCTTGCGGGAAATTGCGAAAGTGTTGAATGCCCAGGTCGACCGCTCCTTCGAAGGTTCCCAAATCGACTTCATAGTCGTTCCGCGTATCGAGTAAGCGAACAGGCTTTCCCGAATCGAGCCACTCACGCAGTTCTTGAGGTGAGAGCTTCGGTGACGTTCGCTTCGCAGGTTCAATGGCATCGAGTCCGAAGGCAATGATCTCTTTCTTGATCTTTACCAGCAGGCGGCGAAACGGCTGATAGTCGGTCCAACTCTCCTTGGCAGTCAGGTCCGCGAACAAAGGATCCTCTCGGAGGAACGACAACAAATCCCGCGCGCCCTGCTCCGGACCAGCTACGAAAATGTTAATACCCTCGTTGCTAATGAGAACCGTGCCACGCACATCAAATCGGGAGGCAGCCGCGTAGATCTGCTCGCGACGCTCGACGAGATTGTCTAACGAAACGAATCGATAGGTGGCAAGATTCAGGAACTGCATGGTTTTGCTGCGAATTTACTCGTAAAATGAATCCCAGTATCGTAACGTCAATCGCGGATTCGTTCAAACCATAGAGTTCTGAGCACCGCTTCTTCCAATCGCGTATACTTTAACTGGAGGCCTGATGAAATGGTTGAGATTAAATACGTTGGCGATGCGTTGTGGGACAGGATTGGAAACGCCGTGGAAAATGTCAGAGACCGACTGAATCGCGTTACGGGTGCATTGAATCACGCAGGCGTTCCCTACGCCGTCGTTGGAGGAAATGCGGTCCAGCACTGGGTCTCCCAGGTGGACGAGTCGGTCGTTCGCAATACGCGTGATGTCGACATTATTCTCAACCGACATGAGCTTCCGCTTGCGATCGCTGCGTTAGAACCGGCAGGCTTCCTTTTTCGGGCTGCGGCGGGAGACTCGATGTTTCTCGATGGCCCCAACGCAAAAGCTCGCGATGCAGTTCACGTCATCTTTGCCGGCGAGAAAGTTCGAGCTGAGTACACCGAACCCGTACCACAAATCGACCAATACGCATTGATGGGAGAAGCTCGCACCTTAAAGCTCGAAGCCCTAGTCTGTATGAAACTAACTTCGAATAGACGCAAAGATCAAGTGCATATTCTCGACATGATTTCAATCGGCATGATTGATGAAAGCTGGCTCGAACTGTATTCCCCTGTACTTCGGGAACGACTCCAACAACTACTCAACGACCCCGAGGGATGATTCGGCTGTTGTTGCAATCTGTTTAATGCGATGCCTGTGTATTGCAAAGTTGCTAAGACTGAACGGCAAAAGCAAGTTTCGCTTGGCGTTTGCAAACCTAAAATACGAGCATAATCGCCGTGCTTCCCACACCGGTCCGATCGGTTAGAATTTAGTTTCAGTGGCATAACCCGTAACGTTGGGGAATCGCTTCAGTGCGTTCCCTATTTCTTTTATTCGGCAAACAGAAACCAAGCGATGAGCAGCGAAGATTCTCTCCAAAAGCGAGGCGCAGCCCTCGAAAATCAATTCTTTTCCGAAGTGGACAAAAAGCTAACCGATGCGATTCGCGTCAAGCTGGAACGTGCGGACAATGAAGATGCTCTCGCGGAACTGAGTGGTTTGAAGGACCAATCATCGATCGCTGCCTTGGTCGCAGCCGGAGTTTCTCCGACGACACTCCCCGCCTTGCGGCTTTTCCCGCTGATTGCGGTTGCTTGGGCCGACGGAAGACTGGAAACGGGTGAAAAAGAAACCGTCTTGAATGCCGCATCCAAACATGGTGTGAGTCATGAAAGCGACTCCGGTCGTTTGGTTGCTTCGTGGTTGGAAAACAAACCTAGTGACGAACTTTTCGCAGCTTGGGAAGCCTTTGCCAAGGCACTTATCAGCAAGCTCCCGATCACGGATGCACTCACCGTGCAATCGACGATTATCGAGGAGATTAATGCAGTTGCGAAAGCCTCCGGTGGGCTTCTTGGCTGGAATGCCATTTCGCTCGGTGAAAACAAAGTGATGAACCGCATCGAGCAAGCCTTGAAACGAGAAGGCTAACCTATGGCACCTTGGCAATGGCGAATTGGGTTTGAGTACCCAGGCTTTCTTGCCTTGCTGTTGGTCATTCCTATCTTGTGGTGGCTGAGCCATAAATCGCTCGCTGGACTCGGCCCCTATCGCAAAGCCATCGCTTTGACTTTGCGTTCGCTAGTGGCGTTACTGATCATTGCAGCCCTAGCAGGTGTGCATTGGGTGTGGACGAGCGATCGCGTCACCGTGATCTATCTTCTCGATCAAAGCGATAGCATCCCCAATGCAAAGCGTCAGCTGATGCTGAAGTTCGCCATCTCAAGTGCGAAGGAACATCGACGATCAAACCGTCAAGATCGAGCCGGGTTGATCGCCTTTGGTCGCGAGGCATCGATCGAGTTCCCTCCAATCGATGATAGCTTGCCACCAGTTGAACGGCTGGAAAGCTATCTCGGTAAGACTGACGCGACCAACTTGGAATCGGCGTTGAAGCTTGCCCAAGCCAGCTTTCCCGAGAACTCATCGAAACGAATCGTAGTCATTACCGATGGGAATGAAACGCTCGGCACAGCCACCTCCACCGCCAAACGACTGACCGATGAAGGAATCGGAATCGATGTTGTGCCAATTCAGATGAGCAGCAACGCTGAGATCTTAGTTGACAAAATCGACGTACCAGGCCAAGTAAGGCAAGGCCAATCGGTCGACGCTCGTGTTGTTATCGAACGCTACGTTGAAGGAGATGCAAATCAACCCATCGATGGCCGACTGCGAGTAACACGACGTGTAGGAAACCAAAGCGAAACAATTGCCGACGGCCCGGTGACGCTCGACCGCGATGTCAACGTGATTCCCATACCGCATCGCGTCGATCAACCGGCTGGCTACACTTACGAAGCTGAGTTTACACCCGACTCGCCGCAATCGGATTCGATTCCTCAAAACAATCGCACAACGGCGTTTTCCTATGCTCGCGGTAAAGGCCGCGTCATGGTCATCGAGAACTCGGACCGACTCGGTGAATACGATCTACTCATCGAAGCTCTTCGTCGCAACGACATCGAATGTGACTTGCGAGACACAAGCAATCTTTTTTCGAGCTTGATTGAATTGCAGGGCTACGACAGCGTGATTCTTGCAGGAGTCGCCCGGAGCGTTGGCGACGATGCATCCAAAGTCCAATCCTTTTCCGATGAGCAAATTGAAACGCTCGTCAGAAGCGTCCAGCAGTTTGGAACCGGAGTCTTGATGATTGGCGGCCCTGAATCCTTTGGTGCGGGTGGATGGGCAAACACGAAACTAGAAGAAGCGATGCCGGTCGATTTCCAAGTAAAGAACTCCAAGATCGATGCCGTGGGAGCACTTGCGATGGTGATGCACGCTTCCGAACTAGCTGAGGGGAACTACTGGCAAAAGTCGATCGCACGAGCAGCACTCGACTCTCTGGGTCCGATGGACTATTGCGGAGTCGTTCAGTATGACTCGGCTGGGAACAATTGGATGTGGGGCGATCGAATGGGACTCGCTCGAGTTGGTGAGAATCGATCGTTGATGAAGGCAAGGCTGTCGCGAATGCAACCTGGTGACATGCCTGATTTTGATTCTTCGCTTGGTATGGCTCTTACTTCGCTTCGCAACGTTCCGGCTGCGATGAAGCACATGATAATCATCAGCGACGGTGATCCTACACCTCCATCGGCGGGTGTACTCGCAGGATACTCCAATGCGGGCATCAAGATCTCAACCGTTGCTGTCGGAACCCACGGGCCGGCTGGTTCGCAGCTACTACAAAAAATCGCCCAAGCGACGGGTGGCAATTACTATGTCGCGTCGAACCCCAAAGTCCTTCCAAAGATATTCATGCGAGAAGCACGCCGAGTCGCTCGGCCGCTTCTTTTCGAACCCGAAGGTGGCATTCAGCCGGTCGTCTCTTTCCGACATGAAGCCATGTCAGGCATCGGCGATGGGATTCCGAACTTACGTGGCTTCGTGCTTACACAAAAGAAGGAGTCCTCACTTGTTGAAGTGCCGATGCTTTCCCCACTGCCAACCGATGCGATCAACGCTTCGCTTCTCGCGACGTGGACTTATGGGCTTGGACGAACGGCGGTCTTCACAAGTGACGCGGGGAATCGATGGGCGAAGGAGTGGACCTCATGGCCGCAGTACGACCAATTTTTTACGCAACTGGTTCGATGGACTATGCGTCCTACCGCCGACGAAGGGAAGTATCAACTTGCCACAAATATTCGCGATGGCAAGATCCAAGTCGTCGTAACGGCGATGGATCAGCAAGATCGAATGGTCAATTTTTTAGAGATGGCGGGTACGGCTATTGGACCAGACCTCCAACCTTTTCCATTCACGTTAAAACAGAAAGCTCCAGGTCGTTACGAAGGAAGCTTTGATATCTCAGCCACAGGTGCTTACATCCTCAGTATCATCCCCGCCGCAGGTAAGGCACCACTTACAAGTGGCCTGACAGTCCCATTTTCAAACGAATACCGAGTTCGTAAAACGAATCGTCGGCTACTGGAAGAAGTCGTTGGGCTAACTCCAGTCGGAGGACAAAGCGGAACACTCTCCGATCCGCTCGAGCCGGATTCGTTTAAGGAAATTCTTGCAATGGATCCCTATCGTGGTGGTCTTGCGCCCGCTCGCTCGCTGGAGGATGTTTGGCCGCTGGCAGTACTGTTGGGGGCGTGCTTGTTCTTTGCAGATGTTTTCATCCGCCGTGTCGCTTTAGATCCGATGACTGCAACCAAAGAGTTTTTCGCAACTCGAAAGATTCGAAGTTCCTCCAAAGGGGACGCTCTGCAATCGAAGCTTGATAGGCTGCGAACCAGCAAATCCGACATCGCTTCCGAGATCGATCGGCAACGCCAAAGCGGCACAGTAAGCCCCGAGCCGATGGAGCTAGTCACGGGTGCCGATGCTGCTACAAATTCAGAAGCTGACAAAGTATTTGAGGCGACACCCGAGGGTAGCGCCTACGGCTCAGTGAAGATAGATTCTCAAGGTAACACCACCAATAGCTCAGAAGATAAACTATCGCAAACAAAGTTATCCGGCGAACAACAAAACCAGTCCTACACCAGTCGCTTGCTGGATGCCAAGCGTCGAGCGCAAAACAAGAAACCTAACGAGTAAAATTCATGATTGATGCCGCAACGATGCAGAAACAAGCTGAAGAATTTCGGCAAAGATATAACGCCGTCCAAGAGCAAATTGGCCGCGTAATCGTCGGTCATGAGGAAATCATCCAGGGAGTTCTCACGGCGATTTTTGTTGGAGGCCATTGCTTACTGGAAGGAGTTCCTGGCCTTGGCAAAACGATGTTGATCCGAACCCTCTCCGAAACGCTGAATCTGGATTTCAATCGTATCCAATTCACCCCCGATTTAATGCCTTCGGACATCCTCGGGACCAACATGATCAACGAATCCCCTGAAGGTCGCCGCCAGTTCGAATTCCAAAAAGGCCCGATCTTTACTCAAATTTGCTTAGCGGACGAAATCAATCGAGCGACTCCCAAGACACAATCAGCTCTCTTGGAGACCATGCAAGAAGGTACGGTAACAACCGCAGGCGTTCGGCACGTTCTTAAGAAACCCTACTTTGTACTTGCAACACAAAACCCCATTGAGCAAGAGGGAACCTACCCACTCCCGGAAGCCCAGCTTGATCGATTTATGTTTAAACTCGTAGTCGGTTATTCGACTCGTACCGAACTGAACACCATCATTGACCGCACGACTCGCGGAATTACGATCGTTCCCGAAAAGGTAATGGATGGCGAGGAGATTCTACGTTGGCAAGCTTTGGTGAAACAAGTTGTTCTAGCGCCCCATGTACAAGACTACGTAGCGAGATTGGTGCTTGCAACGCATCCCGGCGGACAGCTCGCCGCAGCAGCAACGAACCAATTTATTCGCTGGGGCGCAAGTCCTCGAGGAGCTCAAACGATTGCACTCGCCGCCAAGGTCCGAGCTCTTTTGGACGGTCGTTTCAACGTGAGCTTCGAAGATGCTAGGCGAGTCTATCTGCCCGCCATGCGTCATCGTGTGGTCCTCAATTTCGAAGCACAAGCTGAATCAATGGAGGTCGATAAAGTGCTGCTGGAGATCCTGGAAAAAGTCTCCGAACGCCCCGAATAAATCAGAGCATCTCCACACCTAGCCAAGTCTCTCCGACACTCTTTCCAAACCATCAATCGCCGCGCGGCCCCCGTGGCTAGCGCTAAGGCACCTGAGCCGTGAGCGCTAGCTCCGGGTTCCCACCGATAAGCTTTCCAACAATTCAAACCACCGGTCGCCGCGCGGCACCCGTGGCTAGCGTCATCGGCTCAGGGCATCCTGAATAAGACCGCATAATTGGTCTTGTGTCTCGGAGAGACCCGACTACTTGGCTCGAGTCACTGGTCACTCATGCTTAATAGATCCAGAACAGCACAGGCAAAACGCCAGCGGCATGTAGACCGTGGATGTATGCAAGCCCGCTTAGAAAGAAGGCGAACCAAATGACTTGGCAGAGGTGACGTCTGAAGACAATCGGCTTCATCGAGTAGTCCTCGGGTTCGGACAGCAACGACCATGCTGGGAAGAATCGCGGCACTTTTGCCTTATAATTTGCAAATGTTTCACCATGTCGATCTGCAAGAACTGCTTCTTCGCTGGCGATCACCCACGGATAGTAGACCAAGAAAGCAACAGCCACGATCACCGGCAAAAGAATTGTCTGGCTTCCCATGGCGATCCCAATGCCGCCTAACCAACTAAAGAAGTAAAGTGGGTTGCGACTAATCGAATAAGGCCCGGATTGGATGAGTTGGTCCGTCTTGTAGCCCACAATGTAAACCGAACACCACATTCGACCGCAGATGGAGCATGCGACTAGGGCGATCGCTGTCCCAAACAGAATGTCTGGAACAATCGGGAAGTCTTTTTTCCAAGCACTGCCAGAAAAGAGGCAAACAAAAATAAAACCAAGCGCCCATACCCACGTGAATCGGGTTCGCATTCATACACCTGGAAATTCTAGATGACTGTTCAACGTTGGGAATGAAAGCCAAGAAAACTCATCAACACCTGATAAATTTCTCACGCGTTAAGAAGTGTAGTGTAATTTTTGCCGTCGGACATGGGAGGAGCCAACGTTCCAGTTGAACATTTTAAAATCTACAAGTCATGCTTTTAAGAAGACATTCTGTCCCGTTTCGGCATTTCAGGGGATTGAGTCGCAGGTGGAGCAACTGGCGGTTGAAGGGTGAATGAATGCCACGCCAACATCGCCGCACCAATCACTAGAAGGCTATCTGCGATATTGAAATTTGGCCAAGTGTAGTCCCCATAAGTAAGCAAAATCCAGTCTCTTACACCACTTTTCCACTCCACAGGCATCCCATCTTGGTGCCACAAACCAAGTCGATCATAGAGATTCCCAATGATTCCGCCCATCACAAGCCCCATGGCAATCGTCAGCCATAGCGATCGCGCCCCACCAAAAATGAAAAGCCATGATCCGACTCCAATAGCAGCAAATATGGATGCAATCGCAAAGAAAAACCCGAAGCCCGCGCCCATCCCAAAAAGTGCACCTATATTTATCGCCGTCTCAACCCCGACATAATTTTCAATAAGCCACCATCGCGGAGCGTCTCCCGGCAATCCAAGCCATTGAAAAACAGCTGCTTTTGTCCAAAGATCCGCCCCACTTCCAACAATCGCGAGCGAAAGAAAAAGCGTTAGCCTGCCCAGGAGACTATACCCCCGTTCGGCCTTGCCACTGAATTCTTGATTCGGTTCTTGTTTTGTTTCCATACTATCCAACTTTTGCTCCATAACAGACTTTTTAGGGTTGGGGTTTTCTGGGGTCCATCTACCCTCGATTCGCGATCCAGTTCTCGTTAAGGTACTACCGTAGGTTGTGGTCTGTTATTTGTACAGACGGAGTTGCCCTGGGCAAATGAAGTCTGAGCTGATGGCGATAGCCACGGGTTTCGACATTGCCACAATTTGCCACGCGGAACCCGAGGCTGGCGCCTACGGCTCATGAAAAATGCCCTTTTGATCACCCCCAGAGTTGCCCCCGATTCCCACAGGAAAAGACGTTCACCTTGATCACCAAAATTACCGGAGTTCTGGTCGAATTGACAGAAGAAATTGCCGTCCTTTCGATGCCTCCTTTTGAATACGAAGTCGCCATTCCGGACTACACCCGTCGACATTTGCAAGCCGAGCTCCATAAGTCCGTCTCCCTACACACTCTCTATACGATCGATGGCAACGCAGCTCAAGGTGGCAAGCTGACGCCAAAACTGACCGGATTCATGTCCACAATCGAACGCGATTTTTTTGAGCTTATCTGCTCCGTGGATGGCCTCGGATCTAAAAAAGCCTTGCGAGCCATGATTCGACCTGTTCAAGATATTGCAGTGTTGATTGAGGAACAAGATTCGAAAGGGCTCTCGGCACTGCCCGGGATTGGCCCCGCAACCGCCGAAAGGATGATCGCGAAACTTCGTCGAAAAATGCCTAAGTTCGCGCTTCTCGTTCGTCGCGACGCTCCCGGTGCGGAGATCCAACAACCTGGCGTTGTCGAGGAAACTTATCAAGCACTGCTAATCCTCGGGCACTCCGAGGCTGATGCTCACAAGCTCATCGAAGGCGCCTTGGCAGGATCAAAAAAATACAAGGACACCGAAGCACTCATTCAAGCGATCTATCAAAAGCAAACCAAACCCGACGCGACATAACCAGACGCGACATAACGCAATCGAATTGCAACTACCGACAGATCAATTGCAGAATCGCTCGATTGCGTTCACGTATCGAACCACATTCGCGGAGCAGCTCTTCGCCGCTAGATACCCCGAGAAGATAAGCTAGTTTCTCCAACTCGAGTCGATCGGTTGGTAAATCATGCCGAGAGTCTATATTCATGAGGCGTATTGCGGACTGGAGCTCGCGAACATAGTTGTATGATTTACGCAAATCATCTGCGATCGCTTCGCTGAGCACACCAAACTCTTGCAAACGATTAATTGCATCAACCGTGTTAGGAACAAGTATCGAAGGCTGACTTCGAGCGTTTGAAAGCTGCAACCAATGGACGACCAGCTCAATATCTAAACTTCCACCAATGCCTCGTTTGATATTCTGAAGCGTTACCGCTTGTTCTTCTTCCATCCGACCACGCAGCAGCTCTTTCCCCTCTTCTTGAGTAAACCCAAGCGACTCGATCAAATCATGAATTTCCGATTCTGCTCGACTCATTAGGTCAGGAGATCCTAGTACCGCACGTGCCCGGCACAGTGCTTGCCGGTCAATGATATTGCTCGCAGTATTGTTCGACGCACCAAGCCTGAAGTAGTCGATGAACTGATCGAGCCGCATGGAAAGCAATCCACTCTCACCCAACGGACCGAAACGAAAATTGACCTCGAATAGTCTACCCTTCGGTGTTAGCCGATTCACGCGCTTCATGATTCTCTGCACCCACTCCTCGAAGAAGTGTCGATTCGACGTGGTAGCCGCATTACGCCCCGGAAACGCATGCCGAGTTGTACCGTCGTGATCGAAAAGAAAAACGAGGCTGAAGTCGCTATGGTAGTTTGGGTCGCGTCCACCAAGTCTACCCAAGGCAATCACGACATAGTGAGCCAAAGGATTTTTCGTCGTCTTCTCCGAGCGTCGAGAATCGGTTTCGCGAGTCGAAGGGGATGTGCTCGCAGGCCCTGAATCCGCCTTTGGTGTTAACTGCTCGGGATCGGCTATCGGATTTCCAAATGTGCGAACCATCTCCTGGTATTCGGATTCAATGATCTGTTGCAAGCAAACCTCGGCGATGCTTGCTAAGGCCGTATGGGTATCCACGACGGACTCTTTAGACATGACATCACGCACGCCGACTTGAAGATGCATCGCTGATTTGAAGTCTCGAATCACCGAATCGATGTCGGTCGTTTGGCGACACAACTCCTCGAGCATCTTTCTCATCTCCTGCTCGCCGGGCAATCGATCCAGAAGCAGCGAATTGAGCAAGTCATCAATCATGCCCGGCGACTGCGTGAGAAGATTGACCAAGTATTCGCTACTCGCACAAACTCGTACTACCAGCTGCATGATCGGAGGACTCGACGACAGCAACTCCCACAGAATTCCTTTTCCACCGAGAACGCTTGTGACGCGTTCCATATTCATGAGGGTCCAATCGGGATCTGGCGTTTCTGCGATCGTCGCCAGCAATCGCGGTGCAATATTCGAAAGATAAAAACGACATTTCCGCGTTGAAAGAATGTGACCATTCTCACGAGCCATTTCCATCAACCGCGCATAAGCATTGGTCGTTTCTCGAAAGCCATGTCGATGGAGAACAGAAGTGATCCAACCAGCGTTCGGATGCGGGTCCAGGATCAAATCGGATTCTTCTGCTGTGGCGATATCTTCAGGGAACTCTGATTCGAGACGTTGCCGTACAACGGTACGCGAAACTTCAATCGACTCGGCAAGATCTCTGCGCGACTGAGAAGCTTGAGACGCCTCGATAAACCCGTCTGCCTGTAACTCATGAGCCGCTTTGGCGTGAAGCAAGCCTTGATAGGTTTCCAGGATGACGTCGTATTCGGACTTGGTTAATATCTTCTCGCGATACAACGCATCTATCGCGTCAAAGTAATTAGGTGTACGAAGACTCGGGTTCTGGTGCCCGTGAAGCAACTGAAGAAAGCGAATCGTCTGCTCCAAGTCACCCAGCGTTCGCGACTCGTCAATTGCTTCGCTCCGATGCGATGACTGTGCTTCCAATCGGCGGCGGAGCTTTCTTTGCATGGCTCCCAAACCCGCAATGTCGGCGTCCCCAACATAGCGACGATAGATCCATGGCTGGAGCCGATTCAAGAATAGATCGGCGGCCTGTTGGTCCCCACCAATACATCGAGCCCCCACGAAAAGCTCTCTCTCCCAAGTACGACCTGTTAGATCATAGTGTTTAAAAGCAACATCCATATCAACAACCCACGACGAGGTTTTATCTTGCGGCTGGATGGGTCCGTGGATCTGATAAATGGGCTCGCATAAGTTGGAATCACCCGAGCCGGCGTAACCTGACGTTGGGCTAGGAGTCGCCGTGTTTACTATCAGCAACTCGCTCCAATCCATCGCGAATCGCTCGTAAAAATCAGCATTGGAAACGATACGACTCGAATTAGTCCGACCATTTGTTTCTGCAAGAATCATCGGACGCAAAAGGGTGTCGTATCCCTGAGCATGACCACCCTGACCGTCAAAGGCCAGGATCATATGCCGCGCGGCGCGACCGGTTGAATGCATGGGAACACCTAGCCGCTCGGACACCCTATCAAACACAAACCGAGACGTGTTTTCAATGATCGTCGACTCGAGGATGGCAAGCTGCCGATATGTCTGAGCAATCGACACTTCGCCAAACCATTGTCCAAAGGCGATGCGAATAATCTCACGGTTTTTAAATCGAGCAACAATTCCCCGCAACTGCGATTCGTCAATGATGTTTCGACACTCGCCCGACAAGTCATTCATCAAGGCTTCATACGTGACCGGTTGCCCCTTGGTAATTCGAATAAGCTCTAAGGCCTCCGGATCGGAAACCAACCGCTGCGTTATGACCGGACTGATCGATAACAATCTTATAAGCAGCGGCAGTGATTCCGGATCACGTTCAAACAAAACTAGCAACGCTTGAGGTGATCGCGTCACGTTGCAATATCTCGAAAGCCCGTCCAAGTGACTCGCAAAGAATTTGCTACTCTCGAGCAACCCTTGCAGCTGCTTCCAGAATAAACCGTGCAAGTCAGGGGAAACCGGAAGCGAATCGAGTTGCGTTATCGAATCGCTGAGGACTTGAATCGAACTAGTGGAAACCCCTTGAGCTAGCTTCAGCACCTTTTTCGCGTCGTCAGAAAGATCCATCGTTTGCGTTCCAACGTCTAGGGAATTCCAAGAAATTGCTTGCCCACAACGATCCAAATCGGAATCGTTATCAAACTGATTATCGACGTACCGACGACGACACGCAACGCGGTTGGGAGATCTCCATGATAGAGTTTTGCGATAATAATCGGAAACGATGCGGCAGGCATGGCTGCTTGTAGAAGCAAGACTTCGTTTAAGTGATCGGGTAGACGGATGGACTTCGCAATACTTAAAAACACAATCGGAAGAACGAGCAAGCGAATTCCGAAGGCGAGCGAAAGCGTTGGAATCGCATCCTTCCATTGAACATCCTTCCAATGATCGACGATGATTGCCCCACTAAGCATCAATCCAACCGGGATCGCGCACTGGCCGAGCGATGCCGCGGCTTTCATCAACGCATTAGGCAACATCGGAGCAAGCCCGAGTTGTTGTATCGATACGGCAATCAGCATTGCCCAAAGTGGTGGACTGTACAGAACTCGTTTCCAACCATTACGAATGTCACCGCTGATTATCAAAATCCCCAAGCTCCACATCGCGATATCCACCCCGACGTTGTGAAGCAGCAATGGGACAACGGCTTCGGGAAAGAATTGTTCAGCCAAGGGTATTGGAATGTATCCGTAGTTCGCGATGCCAACCGTAAAGATAAATGTCTGCTGAACCATCAGCTCCCGGATCCCAATCAAAGGACCCACAGCCCGAACTATCAACATTGCGATCACAAAGCCGAGCGATGTACAACCAAAGCCCACCAAAGGCGGGATCAAAGTATCCATAATTCCAGCGGGCGCAACGCTAGGATCGGCAAGCGTTGGTCCCGAGGATGCGATCCGATCCAGAAATAATGCTGGAAGCAACACGTTGGCAATCATCACTGCTAAGGAACGATCCGAAGCAGCCGATAACCAACCAAACCATCGAGCAATCGCGCCGATGGCCATTACCATGAGAACGCCAGAAACATTAGACGCTATCGAAACGAATTCGCTCACTCCGGAACCGTATAAAAGCGGATGGTCGTTGTCTCTTGGAACTTCTCACCGGGCATCAGAAGTGTGCTTGGGAAGCTCTTTTGATTTGGGCTGTCTGGGAAATGCTGGGTCTCAAGACAGAAGGCTTCGTGTTGCTTCAAAAACGCACCGGATTCCGTTCCTTGAAGGAAATTCCCCGTGTAAAACTGCACTCCCGGTTGTGTCGTTTTTAACTCGAACGCCCGACCACTTTTCGGATCGACCACTTTTGCACAATCACGCAGCTCACCCGATTTGCCATTCACTACATAGCAATGGTCATAGCCAGGCGATCCAGGGACTTGCTCAATACGCTTACCGATCTTGTGCATTTTTCTGAAGTCAAAAGGCGTTCCTTCAACGGACTCCAAATGACCGATCGGGATAGAAGTATCATCGACAGGAATAAATTGATCACAGTTGAGCGTCAACTCGTGGTCGGTGATTTTTCCCGACCCAGTCCCTGTTGCTGGGCCCGCGAGATTTATATACATGTGATTGGTCAAATTCACATGAGTTGCTTTGTCGGTTTCGGCTGTGAGTTGAATGGTCAATTGGTCGTTGTTATCCCAGGTGTAAAGTGCCGTTGTCTTCAAAGTCCCTGGGTAACCTTCTTGGCCATCTGGACTCGTCAATTGAAACTTCAACCCGATGCTATCAGCACCGCGAACTTCCTCTGCAGCCCACATCAACTTGTCAAAACCAACCACTCCTCCATGTAAGTGATTGGGACCATTGTTGGTTGCCAAAGTATAGGTGCTTTCTCCAATCGTGAATTTGCCTTTGGCGATTCGGTTCGCGTACCTTCCAACGGTCGCACCGAAGTACGGGTGCCGATTCACGTATCCGTCTAACTTTTGAAATCCGGCGGTAACGTTCTTCAGCTCGCCACTTCGATCGGGCACGTTGACCGAAACGAGAATCGCACCGTAGTCAATCATCTGAATTGAATGACCACGAGAATTGGTCAGCGTAAATAATGTTACTTTTTCACCTGTTGGTAGATTACCGAAATCCGATCGATCCAAAGTCATTGCTCCAACTTTCTTGCTTTGTTCTGCAGCCATGCATTGGTTGCTGGCTTTTGTTTGAAATGTAAACGGAAATTCGGTGAGCCCCAAACCGCTTGTCACAGTCAGACCAAGCAAAAGACCGCGACGTACGCTCGACTGGATTCGATAGGCAATTTGAGAGGCTCGCATAAACGCATCTTTGCAAAAAATAATGGAAGGAGTACCAACGGAAATCACGACTTGGCCCACACCAATCGTAACAGCGTAATCGGTTCGTTGAGTTGAGTGAAGGATAGGCCTAGAGATTCCCAGGATGATGTTTGAAAAAATTCTCACGCAACGGTTTACTGCGGAATCAAGTCCAAGCAAACAAGCTGATTTTCACCGCGTAGATAGAGCAAACCATGTGCTAGCGTTGGCGGAGCCCAAACAGGAGATTCAAGCAGCGGCTGAATTTGTGAAATTTGGTTCTTCTCCATTCCATCGATCGTGAGCCCGCGAACGATCTCGCCCAAATCAATTTCAGTGACGACCTGAAAACCTGCAGCGTCTGCGGCCACCATCTGAAGAAGCCCATGCTCGCCGACCACAATTAATTTGCCGTCCACCAGAAGACCGGACGTTCGATCGCGGTTGCGATGTACCCAATGGATTTCGCCTGTCGTGAAATCGATGGCACGGAGATCGGCATCCGGTTCATTGCGGCCGCTGCAACCAAACAGACTTCCCCGATACAGAACCGGCGTTGCCCAATGCGCCCGCCAAGCCTGTCGCTTCGCCAATCCTTGATCTTGCCACACCGGTGAAAGTGAATTCCCATCAAATTGAAGCAGAACACTCCCGGGCCCATAAGTCTCTGAGATAAAGATCTTGTCGCCCGACACGACGGGCCATGCGGCGTTGACACTTTCAAGTGTTTTCGCTCGCCATGGAAAAAACACTTGACGACCACCATCACGCGGATCAAACACCATTAAGCCTTCACGCATGAAAGCGAGACACCAAGGCTCGTCGTGCATCTGAGTGATCATCGGTGCCGAGTAACTCGCAAGGTAGTTTCCGACTCGATAAACTTCTTTGCCAGTTCGCTTGTTAAATGCAACGATGCCGCTATTGTTTGGTTTTATACTGGCGATCGATGCTGACGGATCTGCATTAAAATCAGCGGGACTGCCACCGATCATGGCAAGAACCAGGTCGCCATGAACGCATGGAGTGGAACCGACCCCGAAGAAGTTTTGAGCGACATTGAACTCTTCGCTGGTCGATCGCTTCCAAACTTCGACGCCATCTTCAACGCGTATTGCAGCCAAAGTTCCACTGACGCCAAAAACAAAAACCAAATCTTCATCTACAACAGGCGAACTTCTTGGTCCGTTGTTGTATCCATACATGTCAACGTATTCCACTGGCGACGACCACTTCCAAAGCGTGGCTCCCGTTTCCGCGTGGAGGCAGGTCAGTCGCTCTTCCTTTCCGAAGCGATCCCACTGAAAACATCGCCCCTTAGCGACAACACAGTTTCCATATCCAACACCCGTCGACGCAATCCACTTTACCTTCAACTTTCCGCCGCTCCAATCATTCAGCGGCCCGGTTTCTAAAGAAACGCCATTCGCGTTAGGCCCCAGCATTCGCGGCCAATCGTGACCGTTCGAACGAGTCCACAAATTTTCCGCTATCGTTGGCGTAGAATCTTGAGCGAATAACATGGACGGCAATCCAATGAACATTCCATAAAAGGCGATCGCTACTCTTGTGAAGTTCATAAATTTGTGAATGCTGTTGGTGGTTGGGGTAACGAAAATGCTGCGGTTTGCACGCGTAGCAGATATCGTAAGACTTCTGCAGCCTGCTGCTTTTTCATGTGTAGCTGATGACGTCTGAATTCTCTCGAATTCAGCTACTCAAAAATCTAGTTTGGATAAAACACTGTAGCTTCGAAGCAAACACCATGAAAGACATCCGCGTTCACGAAAACTTGTTTATCCCAGCCACCGAGCTCGAGGTTTCCTACGCTCGTAGCAGTGGCCCGGGGGGACAAAACGTGAATAAAGTCAATTCCAAGGTGACATTGAAATGGGCTTTGCATCAAACCGAGTTGCTGCCCATGAGTGTCTTGGATCGATTGCGAGTATTAGCAAAGTCACGGTTGCTGGATGATGGTAGCTTGCAAATCACTAGCCAAGTTCATCGCGACCAATTGTCAAATCTTCGTGAATGTGTTCACAAGATTCAGCATTTGGTCTTAGAAGCATTGCATCCACCCAAGTCGCGAAAACCAACTCGCCCATCAGCCGGCTCCAATCGCCGCCGCCTGGAAGAAAAGGCAAAGCGGAGCCAAACAAAAACCAATCGCAACAGCGGCGGTTGGGACGGCTAAATCCTCGACCCAATTTGCCTTTAGGGTAGCTGAATTCGTTAGAATTCAATCGTCATTGGTTACACCTGAAAAACAGCAGGCTTCAGAAGTCTTACGACTTCTGCTACGGAGTATGAACTGTTCTATCCGGCTATTTGGTCAGCGATGCTTTCGCGCGAGCGACGGCTGACTTGGCCCAGGGTTTATCTGCGTAAAGTTCAATGACCGACTGGAAAAATGCCTTTTGCATGTCGTCCGATAGATTCTTTGTAGCCCAATCGATTCGCTCGTTGAGTGCCTCGGTTGCGGGATGTGTTTTCTGCTCGATCCCTTTTTGAATTTCTTCCAAGGCATTCTCTGCCATCGCAACAAGCTGCTGCTGTCGCTCTGTCAGCGTTGCAGGATCACTATAGATGGTCAATAGAGCACGAAGCTTCTTGGCTGCGACGTCGGTGTCTTCTTCTCGGGCTTTCATCGCTTCCATGAAGGCCTGCTCAAGCGGATCGAGATCTGATTGAACGGAGCTAATCCGAGCACGTCGTTCCAACCGTCGAAGTGCTTTCTGCTGCTGTATGTCTTGCCTGATCGAATCAAAATCAGATTGCCGCGAATCGTTCGGGTAAAGCTCACTGAACTGCTCAAGCATTGGCTCCACGTCAAACAAATCATCAGGATTCGTCGACTCGATTGCTTGTGATAGCTGTTGGTAGAGTTGGTCGGCGGACTGGGGTCGCGTGAATATGTAGATCGCGCTCAAGCTTCCAAGCAACAATAGGATCAACGCCCCGATTGAAAGATTATGGACCCAAGGATTCGGAAGTTCTTCGACATGCTCGGAAAGGGTCGCTCGTCGTCGTTCGTTCTCTTCGACAACCGTAAAGCGCGTTACGCCTGGTGCAGCAGGTTCGTCGTACATCGAAACCCCGGTCAGATGCGATACGGGTTCTATCTGCGATGCTGATTTGGTATTCGCGTTTGCGATATCGGTTCGGATAGGCGCACGCGTTCGCGATCGATTCGGGACGAAATCTGGCGGAACTACCTGCGTTTGGTCGGTTCCAAAGCTCGACGGTTGCGGCGGAGATGCGTTTGGGGTCGATGAAGGTTTCGCTCCGGCGTTTGCTGCGTCTGGACTGCCAATCGCATCTTCGAATAAGTCCAGCGAATTAAACTCACGCGATTGAGCTGCATCGTTCATCGCACTGGGTTGCAAGTCGATTTTTGTTTGCTGCTCGCGATGCTTTAGTCCAATCTTGAGTGACTGAAGACGATTGCTAACCACAAGCGCTGTTGGCGGACGCGCAGCAGGATCTTTTGCGAGCAGCTCGGCAACTAGCTCCGATAATTCCTTAGGAGCTGCCGAGTCGACTACATCGAGTGGCTTGGGAATCGTATAACGGACGTTGTACAGAACTTCAGGAAGCGTTTTGGCGGCTTGTGGCGAGCGACCCGTAAGTGCACAGTACAGCAAGGCACCCAACGCGTAGAGATCGCTCCGATTCGTCACGACCTTACCTTCCGCTTGTTCGGGCGGCATGAAGTCGGCGGTACCAAGCACGGAACCCGCGGCTGTTGCATCGGAGCTACCGAAGAGCTTCGCAATCCCGAAATCAGTCAGCTTTACTTGACCCGACTCATTCAACATCACGTTTGCAGGCTTTAGATCGCGATGAATGATTCCCATGTCATGTGCGTGTTTCAATGCAGCACAAATTTCGATCCCGATTTCAATGGCTCGTTCCCACGTCAGAGGCCCGTTCTGCTTTAAGTGATCAGCAAGGTTGACTCCTTGGACATACTCCATCGAATAGAAGAGATGCCCTTGCTCCTCACCATATCCGATCAACTGAACAATATTGGGCTGTTTGAGTCTCTTGACGGTCTCTACTTCAGCAGCAAAGCGACGCCGAAAGCGTTCTTGATCAGCAAGGACCGTCGAGATGATCTTGATGGCAACCACGTCGCCCGATTTATTATGTATCCCGCGATATACGATCCCCATTCCGCCGCGACCAAGAATCGATTCGACTTTGTAGGGCCCAAGATATTCAAATTTCACGAGAGAACAGCCTTTGAAAAGTTGACGAGCATCAAACTACTTCGATCATACTCGGCTGGCGACTTAATACCGAGCGTTGAATGGCTTCAGCAATCGTAATAGCTTTCGCAGCGAGTCTTCCATCCAAGATTTTGCTCGCTCGATTGTCCCGAATACACTCAGCCATCTCGTCGATCTCGGCAGCAAACGCGGCGATATCATCGGATGCCTCGAGATCCGGATGGATGACTTGGCCGTCATGCGTGAGGACTCGCAAAGGGACCGTTTCGGAACCGTCTGTGTATGCCGCAAACTCGAATTGAAGCATGGCTTGTTCTAAGTGCAGCTCGTATCCATGCGTGAAAGGCCGACCGGCTGCTTCGACAACGCCGCTGGTGGAGCTAACGGCAATTTCCGGATTGTCGAAGCGGTAAACAACTTGCGCATACTTTGCAACACTTCCAGTTTTTCTTCCTACGGCAGTCACTTCAACAGGGCTTCCGAAAAGCATCTCGATCCAATGCGTGTCGTGGACATGCAAATCGATCATCGGACCACCGACTCGCCGCGGATCATAGAAATCAGGTATCCAAGTTGGATTCGAGATAACCCGTTTGAAATATCCACCAATTGGCCGACCGTAAGTTTGGTTCTGAACCAATTGAGTCGCATAAGCAAACGGTCCCATGAAGGGTAACACGTGAGCAACCATCACTTGGCGATCGGCCGCTTTAGCCGCATCCAGCATCTTCTGGCAATCCGAACTTTTTAACGCGAAAGGCTTTTCACAGAAGACATGCTTTCCATTTTCTAATGCCAACAGCGTTGCTTGTAAGTGCATGAACGGAGGCAAACAAACATCAATCACGTCGATATCTGGATCGCAGACCATCTTCTCAAGCGAATCCCAAGTTCGAAGCCCACCCATTTCAATCTGCTCGCCAGGCGGCCCGAAGTTCCCCTGAATGCCAGTCCAGTCTCCAGAGAGTTTTTTGGGATCACGTGATGTAAATCCTACGAGCCGAGCAGCCTGGCTTCGTTGATACGCCAAGTAATGGATCCAACCCATAAATCCGATTCCAACCAATCCAACGCGTACCATCTTTAGATTCTTTCCATTCGCTTCGTGTTGATGCTTTCTTGATCCCAGCCAAACAATCCCTGCCAGTGTATTTTAGTCGACAACGATAGCCGCGATAGGAGACGCTCAAATGTCGGCGTGTAATATTAGTGTGATGAAATTTGAGTTTGGGAGTAGCTGAATTCGTAAGAATTCAGCTGTTGGTGGAAACACTTGTGAAAGCTGTAGTCGGCAAATGTCTAACGACATCTTCTACACGCACAAAGCCCATTTCTCTAGTTGGTCGAAGGACTTTTGTTTTGACTAGGGAACGGATGACATTGTCGGACTATTCCATTCGATCGGTAAAGCATAAGAGGTTTTCAATGTGCTAGCGAAAAGTGTCGATAGCTTCTTTTGTCGAAGAGATCTGTGGTGGAAGGGAGTCTGCACTGGATCGACGGGTGACGTTGTCGCCTTCGCAAAGTATCTACCCTTCTGCTCCATGGTAATCAATCGATGTCCTACGCTGGTCCTTACTACGAAGATACTGATATTAGCCAAGATGAAGACCTGAAGACGCTACGTCGTCGCACGACCGCGCCGGTGTCTAGCGGAGTCGCTCAGAGTCCCTTGGAAACCTATCTTCGCGAGATCAATGAAACCAAGTTGCTGACCGCGCAAGACGAGCAAAATTTAGCTCATCGCATCGCTAAGGGCGACGCCGAAGCACGAGATCACATGGTGCGAGCCAACTTGCGATTGGTGGTGAACATCGCTCGTGGTTACGTTAGCAAGGGACTTGGGCTTCAGGATCTGATCGAAGAAGGTAACCTTGGTTTGTTGCGAGCGGTAGAAGGTTTCGATCCTACCATGGGGACGCGATTCAGCACTTACGCAAGTTATTGGATAAAGCAGTCCATCAAGCGAGCGCTGATCAATTCGTCTAAAACAATTCGTATTCCCGCCTACATGGTTGAATTGCTGAGCAAGTGGCGACGAGCCACCGCGAGACTGACGGACGAACTCGGACGGATGCCAACGCAAGAGGAGATCGCTCGGATCTTGGGGCTTCCAAAGAAGAAGGTCCCGATCATCAAGAAGGCGATTCAGGTATATAACGCCAATCCTCAAAGCGACCAGACCGAAGCGGGTTGGTCGTTGGGTGAAACCGTGATGGATGATCGGGTAAAGAGTCCCGACGAAACGATGCTCGACAACGACGTTCTTACGACTGCGTTGGAGTTGCTCGGAACGCTCGACTCTCGCGAAGCAACCGTCTTGCGAATGCGTTTCGGCTTGGCAGACACAACCCCGCACACACTGAAGGAGATCGGGCTTGAACTGGGGCTGACTCGCGAACGCGTCCGACAAATCGAGACCGAGGCGCTTGCAAAACTTGCACACGGCCTTAAAGACCCTAAAGAACGACTTGGAATCGTCTAAAGATCTTCGCAATTTTTGACTTTCTGGTGCTTTAAGATCATCGCGGACTTAATATTTGACGTACGCTTTCAACCGCTGAACTCTCAAAGTTGGAAAACCGTTCATACAGCCCATGCAACCCGCAAAGTCACTACGCAAGCTACGCTCGGCAACGACCGCTTATCTAGAGGATGGCGGTGCGTTGATCCACAACATTGGCACGTTGCTACATGACGTCAGGCACGCGTTGCAAGAGTTAGAATCTCGTGAACAGGCAGTTGTACTCAAAGAGCAACTGCTCTTACAGCGAGAAACCAAACTCGAAGCCCTAAGTGATCGAGTCGATGCAGCTTTGCAACATCTTCTTGCGGGCGGTTCTAGTAAGGCGAACAGTTCATCAGTCGATGATACTCTGCCAAGGGATCATGAAGCGGATTGTTCTTCCGAAGTGTTAGATGAAAGTTCAAAGAGCAGTAATTCTGACTCGCATGCGTTGCACAGCGCAGCAAACGCGAAGCCTCTACCACGAGTGAATCGGGCTTCGTCGAAGCGGCCAAAATTTCGCAGACGACCACAGCGACCTTAGAGGAGCGGTTTTCGTTGCACTGCGTATATGAAATCAGTAACATCTTCTAGTCGAATCTTCATCAAACGTTCACGATCAGTTTCGTGAATGTTTACCTCTCTGATAGTTGCACTTGATTTGGTACGATGCAGTGCAGGGTGTACGGCCTGTCGTTTCGAACTCCATCGCCTGAAAGAGCAACTATGTCAACTTTTGACGAGCAATCCAAACCTCAATTAAGCGAAGAAAACGATTCATCCGCCACGAAAAAAACTAAGGCGATTCGATGGTGGCCTGCGCTTTTGCTAATTGTGCTCATGTTTGCGATTCGCCACATGCCGGGTTTAGTCGAATCACCGACTTTGCCTATGTTCATCGCTGCGTTTATGGGGCCGGCAATCCTTAGTGGAGTTATCTTGCTATGGTGGCTATTTGCAAGTCGTGCGACATGGAAGGAAAAGCTGATTGGCTTCTTTTCGGTAGTCCTGATCGCGGTTGGAACGGTTGTCCTGCTCGACAAATCGATGCGAGATATGAACTTGATGTTCTATATCATTCCGACCGGTGTAGGACTATTTGCTGCTGCCATGATCCTCTTTGCAAACCAACCTTCGCGTCGACTTCTGGTCGCCGTTGTTGCAGCACTTGTTGGGTTTGGTGCATGGAATGTGCTTCGGTCAGAAGGGGTTACAGGGAAGTTCGATCCAACCTTTGCTTGGCGATGGACGATGTCTGCCGAGGAAAAGTTCAACGCAAAAATTAATCAAGAGTCTAAGGATTCGACATCGACCGCTTCTGCAAGCTCATTAGCTTTAGCGGACTCAATCAAGCTGACTCCGATTGGTTTGAGTACATCGCCGTGGCCCGCGTTCCGAGGTGCAAGTCGCGATGGCAAATATCCTGGGATGACAATCGACGAAGACTGGGAAAAGTCACCACCTAAGCTGCTTTGGCAAATCAGTGTTGGCCCAGGCTGGGGTTCGTTCTCTTCGGCAAACAATTTGTTGTTTACGCAAGAGCAACGAGGCGACAAAGAAGCCGTCGTATGTCTGAGTGCTGAAACAGGGGAGCGAGTATGGATCTATGAGTATGCAAGTCGCTTTGAAGAATCTGTGGCAGGCGCTGGGCCTCGCGGAACGCCCACGATTGCTAACGAAGGTTTGTTTTCACTTGGTGCAAACGGAATTTTATCTTGCTTGGTTGCCAACGCTGGAACAAAAATTTGGGAACGAGACCTTCAAGTCGACGCAGATCGCAAGCCGCCGATGTGGGGGTTTTCTTCTTCGCCTTTGGTTGTTGATGGAATCGTCATTGTGCACGCGGGCGGTAGCGGTAACAAAGGCCTCCTGGCTTACGATGCCAAGACAGGTGAACCGCGTTGGTCGACTGCTTCAGGTGACCACAGCTATAGTTCGCCTCAGATCGCGACCTTTGATGGGGTATCCGGAGTGCTGATGGAAACCAATTCAGGATTGCAATTTGTGAATGCGAAGGACGGAAGCACTATTTGGCAATTCGATTCTGCAACGCCGAATTACAGAACGTTACAACCGTTGGTGATTGGCAATTCGGTCTTGCTCGCAACCACTTTAGGAAGCGGGACGCAAAGCATTCTGGTCAGCCGCGACGGAGACAAATGGAATCTCAAGGAGGAGTGGGCATCCCGCGACATGAAACCGGACTTCAATGACTTTGTGGATCACGAAGGAAGTCTATACGGATTCGATGGGAACATTTTTGGATGCATTAATCTTGCCGATGGGAAACGGAGATGGAAAAAAGGACGATACGGAAACGGACAGGTCCTCCTACTACCCGATGCGGATCAAATGCTTATCACTTCCGAACAGGGCGAATTAGTGCTTCTTAAAACCGACATGACAAAATTGGTTGAGCTGGCGAAGTTCCAAGCGATCTCTGGGAAGACCTGGAACCATTCCATGATGCTAGGCAATCGCGTTTATGTGCGTAATGGCGAAGAAGCCGCTTGCTACTCGCTTCCGACCTTACCCGCCACCGCTGCCAGCGTCGCGCAACAATCGTTCTGAAATTTTTCTGGCCCGTTTCATTCGTCGGGCTTTGGGCGTAGAGCCACGATTCGGGATTTTCGGATAGACCTAAACCGCTAGATCGTTTACTTTTTCGGCTCATGGACCTACAACGTTTGGGAGTTCTGGAGAAGATATTCACGGATGGCTACGCGACGATCGTCAGAAGACAACGAAGATTCAGGCAAGGACTCGGCAGCAGGCAGAGGGAAACCCAAGCGGCGGCGCTCTGCGGAGAAGGAACCACTGCTAGAGAATTTGGAAGACACTATTTCAGCGATTTCGCTTCGGGATGCGGCTCAAGATCGCTATTTGAACTACTCGCTGTCGGTCATCACGAGTCGTGCTCTGCCAGATGTTCGCGACGGACTCAAGCCAGTCCAACGCCGAATTCTCTACACGATGGACCAGCAAGGCTTGGACTTTAACGCCAAGCATCGCAAGTGTGCCAAGGTGGTCGGCGACGTCATGGGTAACTATCACCCGCACGGTGACGGAGCAATTTATGACGCATTGGTCCGGATGGCCCAGTCGTTTTCGCTTCGCATGCCTCTGGTCGATGGAAGCGGCAACTTTGGTTCGATCGATGGCGATAACGCGGCCGCGATGCGATATACCGAGTGCCGGATGTCAGCGATCGCTAATGACATTCTTACAGACCTTAGCAGCAGCACGGTTCACTTCAAGGCGAACTACGATGGAAGTCGGCAGGAACCGGTTGTGCTGCCAAGTCGCGTTCCGAACATGCTGGTCAATGGAGCGACAGGCATTGCGGTTGGAATGGCGACGAACATTCCTCCTCACAACTTGGGCGAGGTGTGTCGAGCCCTGCTTAAATTGCTTGCCGACCCTGACATCAAAGACTATCAACTAGTCGCCAACGATGCCGTCAACGGTCCAGATTTTCCGACCGGTGGCGTTCTCATCAACACCAAGGACGAGCTTCGCGAAATCTATCGAACGGGACAGGGTTCACTCAAGATACGCGGGACAACTGTCGTCACGAATGATCCGAAGCTTGGCAGGCTCCTGCAGATTACAGCAATTCCTTACGGAGTCAACAAATCGGTCCTCGTCGAACGAATTGCCGAGATTATTGTTGGTGGAAAGATGCCACTGCTGGAAGACGTTCGCGATGTTTCAACCGAAGACATCCGGATCGACTTGCAGCTTCGCAAAGATGCAGACGAAGCGAAGGTACTTGCTTATCTCTACAAGCATACGCCGCTTCAGACAAACTTCGCGGTAAACATGACTTGCTTGGTGCCGACGGAGAACCCCGAAGTTGGTGCCCCGTGCCGATTGGGACTGAAAGAAATCCTTTGGTTCTTCTTGCAGTTTCGCTTGGAAGTTGTCACTAAACGACTTGAACATGAATTAGCAGCTTTGCTGAAGCGGATTCATATTCTCGAGGGCTTCATGCTGATTTTCGATGCACTCGATGAGATCATCCGCATCATCCGAAAATCCGACGGCAAAGCGGATGCAGCAGAAAAAATCATGACCAGGTTTCCTGCAAGCAAAGGTGGATTGGATGCCGAGCAGACTGACGCCATTCTCGAGCTAAAACTATACCGACTCGCTCGATTGGAAATCAACTTGATACAGGAAGAACTGAAAGCCAAGCAGAAGCGGGCTCGCGAGATTCAGCGGCTTCTAAAAGAAAGCACCGGCGACACCAATAACTCGGGACGTTGGAGCATAGTACGCGAAGAAATCCAAGCGGTCATCGCAACCTATGCTAAGACCAAACAAGGCGCACGACGAACCGAGATTGTGACTTTGGGTGAAGAACCCGAATTCAATGCAGAAGACTTTATCATCGAAGAAGACTGCAACGTTTTGGTCACTCGCGAAGGATGGCTCAAACGACAAAAACAAATCGCCGATCCGGCCAAAAGTCGACTTCGAGAGGGAGATTCGATTCTTGCCGTCGTCGGTGGATCAACACGCGCGACGCTTGCGTTTTTCTCGACCTTGGGCGTTTGTTACACAGCAAGGTTCGTGGATATCCCTGCCTCGACCGGGTACGGGGAACCGATTCAAAAACTATTCAAGCTCAAGGATGGCGAGCGGATTATCGCGGCCATGTCGCTCGATCCTCGCGTGATCGGAAACATTCATGACAATCCCAAGAAGCCCGATTATTGTCCTGAAGTTCATGCCTTTGCGGCGACGAGCAATGGCTATGCAATGCGATTTGGTTTGCATCCGTTTGCTGAACCTTCGACACGTGCAGGTCGCAAGTTCGCTCGCGTTGCACCAGAGCATCAAGTCATCGATGTCGCCTCAATTCATGGTTCGGAAACGATCCTCGCCATCTCGGCCGATTGTCGCGCGATGGTCTGTCCTGCTTCGGAAGTCAACTATCTCTCAGGAGCTGGTAAGGGCGTTTTCCTGATACGGATTGCCAAGACAGATCGACTGTTGGGCTTCAAAGCATCGACGGGCGATCGAGATTTACTGTTGGTTGAGACCAATCGTGGTGCTCAGAAGACCATATCGACGGCCAAGTATCGTGTGACGGCTCGTGGTGGACGCGGAATCGAAATCCAAAAGAATGGAAAGATCTCCGCAATCATCACAGATCCAGCGAAGGCCGTGGAAGCTTTCGAATCCGAGTAATTTTTGATGAAACATACCGAGTCAATTGCACGGGACAATCGCTAGGCAAGCCAGAATCAATCGAAGCCGAACCAATTTAAACAACTATTGCAATCTATGAGCACAGCATCCCAATCTTATACCGCTTCAGATATTGTTGCCCTAGAAGGTTTAGAGCCCGTCCGTAAACGACCCGCGATGTATATCGGAGGCGTTTCGTCGGCCGGACTTCATCACTTGGTTTGGGAGATTTTGGATAACTCCGTCGATGAAGCGATGAACGGTCACGCAAGTGAGATTGTTGTCACGCTTCATAAGGATGGTCGAACGGTCACCGTATCGGATAATGGTCGTGGAATACCCGTCGATAAACATGCCAAGACGGGGAAGAGCGCTCTGGAGATTGTTCTGACTGTTCTTCATGCGGGTGGTAAGTTCGAAGGGAAGAACTACAAAACCTCCGGCGGTCTTCACGGTGTGGGGGCGTCCGTGGTCAACGCTTTGTCAAAATCGTTGATAGCCGTAGTGCGACGCGATGGTGCACAGTACAAGATGGAGTTCTCCCAAGGAAAGCCAACTACCAAACTACAAAAAGCAGCCACCGCCGCTCGAGGCTCCGGAACGTCGATCACATTTACTCCTGACGCATCGATATTTCCTAAGACTGAATTTGATCCCGAAGCGATCCGGCAGCGACTGGAAATCACCAGCTACCTTCACCGCGGTGTAAAAGTTCTCTTCGTAGATGAAACTACTGGCAAGAAGGATCTATTCTTTCACGAGCAAGGGATCGTTGACTATCTCGGCAAGGTACTCAAAGAACGAAACGCTCGTTCGATTCATGAAACACCGTTCACGATTCGAAAAGAAGGTGACGATCGCATCGAGATCGTTTTGCAGTGGACCGAATCGACTGACGAGCATGTACGGTCGTACTGCAACGGTATTCCCAACGCGAACGGTGGAACGCACGAAAACGGATTTCGAGCCGGTTTAGGAAAAGCGGTAAGAAACTTCTTCGAGACGCACAACCTGATTCCGCGTGGCGTCAAGATTGGACACGAAGACATTCGCGAAGGGCTCGTCGCGATTCTTTCGACGTTTATTCCTGATCCTCAATTCCAAGGGCAAACCAAAGATCGACTGAACAATCCTGAAGTACAAACATCCGTCGACAACGCAATTCGACCTGCTCTAGAGCAATGGCTCAACAGCAATCGATCTGTCGCAGAATCGATTGTTGCGAGAATCATCGCGTCAGCGCGCGCTCGCGCCGCATCGCGAGCCGCCTCGGAATCGGTCTCTCGAAAGACCGCAACGTCGCGTGCAATGCTACCGGGCAAGCTGAGCGATTGCCTTTCGTCAGGTCGAGGCAAGTCCGAGCTATTCATCGTCGAAGGTGACTCCGCGGGTGGAAGTGCAAAGCAAGGCCGTGACCGAAACTTTCAAGCGATCTTGCCTTTACGTGGAAAGGTCCTGAACACAGAATCGGTGGCCCTTTCGAAAGTCCTCGAAAACAAAGAACTACAAGATTTGGTAACAGCTCTCGGATGCGGAATCGGGAAATCGATGGAGGTTTCGAAGCTCCGGTATGAACGAATCATTCTCCTTGCTGATGCAGATTCGGATGGTCATCACATTACAACGCTCTTGTTGACGTTTCTTTATCGTCACATGCTTCCGCTGATCAATGACGGCCGTGTATTTATCTCAGTCCCTCCGCTTTTTCGAATTGATATTGGTAAGGAACGTTACTGGGCAGCCGACGAAACTGACCGAGCGACGATTTTGGAAACCCACGGTAAGCGTGGCAAGGCAGAGATCACGCGATTCAAAGGGCTCGGTGAAATGATGCCGAAAGATCTTTGGGAGACGACCCTCAATCCGGCAACGCGACGACTATTAAAAGTCGACATCGATGACCACCTGGAAACAGATCGAATCATGAACGACCTTATGGGCCGAGACGCATCAGCAAGATTCCGGTTCATCATGGAACGCGCCGAAGACGCTCAAGAAATCGATGTGTAGAGAAAGTTCCGTTTCAAATGTGTAGGTGGCTTTGTCATTTGAAACCTGCTTACTGCTATAACCCTCCCGTTTGCACCATCAGGTGTTTCCGTTACCATCCACGAGCATTCTTTCAATGCCGCAGTAGATTACCAAAGATGGGTCAAGCAGTGATCCGTTGTGGACGATGTCAGACGGCGGTGTCTTGATCTACAACTTATGAATCGTTCCAGAGAATCCGGCGATGCCTGCAGGCAAATTCAATAGAGAACGTGCTGAACTGTTTATTCCCGATGGCGGAACAACCCTTCTTCACCGAGTAGACACGGCGCTTCGTGATTGCCCGCATCTGATCGGTCATCATTGGACGATCGACGTCCGTGATGGAACGGTCGTTGTTCGCGGAGATGTCGGTTCATACTTCGAGAAGCAGATGGCGCAAGAGGCATTGCGACAAGTCCACGGGATTCGCGAGCTTCGAAACAATTTACGAGTCGCAGCTCAGCGGTAATCGCAACTGATATCAGACTTGCGATTGTTTACGTGCTGATAGCCTTTAGTAAACTTCGATGCTCTTCACCGATCCTGGAGGCTGTCGCGTGGAAGCGTCCAAACAACGCCACGCGGACTCGGTAAGCTGTGCCAAGCGGAACGATTTCGAAGGAGCATGCACGCAGGCGATTCCGCTATACAAAGGCAAACCCGCTTGATCCAAAAGACGAGTCTCATGATCGTCTACGACTGCTTCTTGCTCGATAACTTTCCGAACGAGTGACGTCACTTCCGAACGATCAACGTCTTCCATGATCAACGCGATTTCGCCATCGGTCGTATGAAAACCGTACATCTTCCGATGCTCGAGCGAAGACTGTAGCGCCGAGATTATGTCCAATTGCCAGCTTGTCAACGATCCCTTTGCATTTCCTGACTGTCCCGCAGAGTTGCTTTTTTCCTCGGACTTGCATTGAACGACAACCAAGGCCAGAGAACCACTTCTCTCGCGGCATCTTTGCAGATGAACATCTAGATTCCGAGCCAACTCCGGGTCGTTCGAACTGCGTATCTCGATAATGTCTGGGTACGAATCTACAACCGGTTCGTTTGCAGTTGTAGTATTTGCTTTTTCTGTTTCCGACGCCAACACGCCAATTGAAGTATCCCCCTTAGGGGCTACCGAAGCACTAGCAACGTTGACTGTGTCCAGATTGGTTGCAACGAGATTGGTTTCAACTGTAACGGGCTCGGATTTCAATGAAGCAACAAGAGTGTTCGAGTTGAATTTGCTTGTTTCGATTTGTTCGGCTTTGATCTGTTTTGCAAGCGACTCACTGTTCCCTTGAGCAGAACGATCTCCGTCCAATAGACATGCAAAGAGCTCGTTCCAATGATTCCGAAGGCGCGGCCATGACACTGCACCGACGGCGAGATCAGCTGGAATCGAGATTGCTTCTCGTTGTTGGATCCACTGCGAAGCGATCGTCCAATAGCCGTCGCGTTGTTTTGCTGTAAGCGGTGGAGAGCTTGGATCGACTATCAGTCGCGAATCCGATTCAACCGCATTTTGCATGAAGGGCATGTTGCGACGTAGAGCCGACACAACGCTGGCAAGCTCAATATTCAGAACGGTTTCGGCGGAAGCGATGGGCGTATGATGTTGCAGCTTTGCGTCTTCTATTGCAAGGACCAAATCGCCATATAGCAAGTGGTTCAAAGTCAGTACGATCCGGTGCTCCCACATGATCTGCATCGCGTGGCTCAAGGTAGTCGCGAGCGATTGCGACGAAGACCTTAAGTACAATGGAAGGATTGGCATGAGAAGTATCTGGCGAGCATGCTGCTTCTGAAGAGTAACATCTTTCGATCGGGCGTGGTCGATTTGTTTCGACAATGCGAATAGGTGCTTGGTGAACTCGCACGCAGCGGCTTCACAGTGACCTTGGTCGCCTGGCTTTTGATCCGAACGAGCCACACAAAGGATCTCAGTGACTTTGCCCAACATGCTATCGATTTTGGAACGACCGCTGTCGCTGGAATCGCGGTCAAACTGAAATTCAATTTGCCGATTCAACTCGCAAAGATGCCTCATCAGCGCTTGCGCCAGAAGGTTATCGCGATTGCGAACGGTGTTACCAGAGTCACTACACGAAGAGGCACCGCGTGAATGCGCAGAGACGTAGGTATCTGGTAGTACCGATGAGGTAGTGCTGAACATCGTGCTCGTCGGCAATAAGAAAAGAAGACTGAGGACTTACGAAGCAGGAATTCCCGCAAGCAGGAGTAGAGAAAAGCTAGCTTGCCGATTTCGCCTCGGTTTCCTGTTTCCCCAAAAATTGACGATGTCTTAAAAAGCGATTTTTTCGTTTGGAGAATCTGTAACGATTGTGCCGATAATCTTAATATGCCCAGGGGAGAGGGAATCGTTGGGAGATACGCTCCTTGGAGATGAAAACGTCTCCGAGGAGCCTCCCTTCGATTATTTCGTAAGTGAATACTGAGAAATTCAACCGTATATGGTCCGGTAACGGGCTGGCCCCTTTTTCGTAGAGCCTGTGCACTATGGATGGCTTTTTCGCTTCCAATTCAAGATTCGCATGCCTCCTCGCGGCAATTTGCCTGAGGTTGTCTATCAAGTTTGCGATCACAGTTTTTCTGCTTTTCATTGGGACAGGTAGTCTGGGATGCAACTTTATCCCGGATGTTCGCCACGAACCACGTTTTCATAATCCGTTCCCACAAATACAGACGATTGCGATTCTTCCATTTCGAAACCAAAGCGAAGATCCTACGTTGAGTGCCGACCGCGTAACGCTAGCGTACTACGATGCCGCACAGGGACTGCCTGGATTTGAAGTCCTTCCCATCGGATTGGTTGAGAACCAACTTTCCGCTTTCGAGCAAAATGTGCTTGGTAGATCGATATCGAATACGGAAGACATCCAACGATTTGCAAACCATCTTGGCGTGGATGCAGTGCTGCAAGGTTCCGTGACTGACTACGACGCATACTTCCCGCCCCGAATGGCCATGAAGGTCAACTGGTACGCAGCCAATCCAGGCTTTCATCCGATCCCTCCTGGTTATGGATTGCCGTGGGGAACGAAGGCGGAGAAGAAGATTCCACAAGTAGTTAAGCTGGAAGCCGAACGAGCTTTGGCTCGAGAACAAATCGCTACGCAAACACCGATTGCCGAATCTCCCTCGGGTGTCATTGAGCCCCGGCAAAAAGCAATTCAGGAGCTTCCGCCCCCACGCGGAAATCGATCCGATAACAGCCAGCAAGATCAACAGGTTAACCCGAATAGGGATCGCGAAAGTTCAGGAGATTCAATCGAGGATGTAGAACTACTCGAGGCGTCCAACATGGCACCGCTTCCAAAAACCGCTGGTGGAAAATCGCTGTTGCAAAATCGCAAGCATTCTACAAAGCAAGAGAACAAGAACAACTCCGTGGTCCAGCTGGCTTCGTACAACACAGCCTCAGAGACACCCCTGTTAGAAGATCGCGAATCGATTGAATCTAAACGGATCACAGTACCAACACAAATGCATCCATTGCCTATCGGCTCCGATGTCCAGTATGAGGCTATCGAAGGTACAAACGCGAGTGAGTTTTCGACGCCCAACGCGATGGAACTACCGCCTCAATGGCCCGATCCCCAAGGCTTCATTCCCGCGTTGCCAAAACCGTTGCGTCCTGTCGCGTCGGCACAATCGGAACCCATCATTTCACATATGCGCAGTTACAACGGTAGTGACGGAGATTTCACGCAAGCGCTTTCTGACTATTATTACTTTCGTGACGACGGTCGCTTCGGAGGCTGGGAAGCGTATCTCCATCGCAGTGAAGACTTTATAAGATTTTGCTGCCACCAACACATGGTAGAAACCCTCGCAGCACGCGGCGGAGAACTCAAAAGTCGAACCGTAGTTCGTTGGCCATTAAACCGATATGATCGCTAGGTTGGCTCTCCGTCCACGCGGACGGCATTATCGAGCAACCACCTTACGCGGTTGGCGGCTCGGAGTGGTCACATGGCAAAAGAAGTCAACGTTCTCGCATTGGTAAAAGGCGACGAACAATATCTGTTTCTGTTCGATGATTCGAATCGTGTTGAGACACTTCGTTTGCTGGGTCGTTATGCTGCGGACCCGGACCTTTCATTCTCGTGGTACGACGCGGCAGTGCTGAGTCAGAAAATTCGAAGCACGATGCCTGCTTCGTCTATCTCGTCTTCCCCTGCAGAATCTTCTTTCGAGTCAACCTCATCCGACGCTTCCCAACAATCGAAAAACTCGCCCCTTGCTAGCGAATCTAACGCCGGCGGTAAACAAGTTCGATTTCAATTCCCTTCCTTTAAACAAGAACGTTTGCCCGAGTAGCATTCATAGCGCAAGCTAGTGCATGCATGCAGAAATCGGACAATTCCTACGTTACTTAAACGTTGAAAAGAACGCCTCAGAGCTTACGATCAAATCCTATCGCGAGGATCTGATCGATCTAGCCGACTTCCTTTCTGACGAAGGTACCAAGAACGTTGCAGCGGCAAGTGTCACGCCGTCCGATTTGCGAACGTATGTTGCTGCCTTACATGAAGCGGGTTATGCCAAAAGTAGTATTGCTCGCAAGCTCGCTTCTCTGCGTAGCTTTTATCGTTTCGCTCAGCGTCAATCAATCGCTGACAGCAACCCAGCCAAGCCGCTTCGCAATCCACGGGGAACTCGGACGCTTCCGCATTTTCTGACCGGCGAGGAGATCGACGCGCTGCTGCAAGCTCCCGCGTCCAACGATCCATCAGGAATGCGCGACAAAGCGATTTTGGAAACGATGTACTCTGCTGGTTTACGGGTCAGCGAAGTTGTCGCGCTAAACGATGGAGATCTCGAGTTCGCGGACGGAGTCATTCGCATTCGCGGTAAAGGTCGTAAGGAGCGTTTGGGCTCACTTGGCAAGTACGCTACCGAGGCGTTGAAGAGCTATCTTCAAGTCCGTTCACAAATCAGTGCCACCGCGAGGCCCTCAAAAGCAGCGACTCGATCGGCAACAAACCCAAGTGGCAAATCGACCAGCAAAGATAACCCTCGCGACGCGGCCACTTTCGTCAATAAGTTTGGAACACGTTTAACGACTCGCAGCGTTGGTCGAATGCTCGAAAAGTATATTCTCCAGTGCGGGCTCGATGGACGTACCAGCCCCCACACGCTTCGTCATAGTTTCGCAACGCACTTGCTGAACGCTGGTGCCGACATTCGAAGCGTTCAAGAGTTACTCGGCCACAAAAGCCTTGTGACAACACAAATCTACACCCACGTCACCACAAGCAATCTGATCGAAACGTATAATAGAGCACATCCACGAGCAAAGTAGGAGTGTGCATGTTTTTCGATATTCAAATAAACGGCTGCTGGGGAGTCGACTTCAACAGCGAAAGTCTAACGGACGAGCAGTGGCAATTTGCCCAAGAAAAAGGGACTGATTTCTATCTACCGACCATCATCACCGACAGTGTTGATGCGATGCTCGCCAAGATTAGTCGCATCGCAAGCCTGATCGAACAATCGCCGATTTCGAAGCGGCGTGCGGTGGGCATTCATGTGGAAGGTCCATTCATATCCCAGGAACCTGGATACATCGGTGCACATCCTCCTCAGCACGCTCAACTGGCATCGATTGATATCGCCAAACGCATGGTCGAAGCTGGCAACGGCTTTGTAAGGCTAATGACGCTCGCCCCCGAGCAAGACTTAAGTGGCGAAGTGATTCGTTATCTTGCATCGCAAAATATTTGCGTCGCAGCCGGTCACACGAATGCAAGTCGTGATCAAATGCTTCAATCGATCGACAGTGGATTACGGCTCTTTACCCACTTAGGAAACGGCTGTCCTGCAAACCTCGCGAGGCATGACAGTATTATTCATCGAGTCTTATCGCTAAGAAATCAAATTCATGTCTCCTTGATCGCGGATGGACATCATCTTCCACTTTGGTTGTTGCGGTCATGGATCGATTGGCTCGGTATCGATCGCGTTACAATCATTAGCGATGCGATCAGCGCGGCTGGGTTACCATCGGGCTTGCACTCGCTAGGCAATCGTAAAATTCTTGTCGGGGATGATGGCGTTCCACGAAGCGAAGACCGAAGCCATTTCGTGGGCTCGGGAGCAACGCTTGGTCAAATGAATTCCATTCTCGATTCTCAGTTACAACTCAACGCGAGCGACCGGCAGCGACTGCTAATGACGAACCCAATGACACTTATCTTTGGTCACGATTCGCCCTTACTTACGCGTGACAATGAATTGCAGAGCTGGTAATCATGGGAACAAAATCGACGGTTTATAAAGCCGATCTGATGGTCAACGACATCGATCGCCAATACTATGCGACTCACAGTTTGGTTCTCGCACAACACCCATCCGAACCCGATCGTCGAGTGATGGCTCGATTGTTGACTTTCGCCTTATTTGCCGATGAACGACTGGAGTTTGGTCGTGGTCTTAGTACGCATGAAGATCCAGACCTGTGGCGACGCGATTTGACAGGTGCCGTCCTGCAGTGGATCGAACTTGGGCAACCAGACGAGTCGAATATTCGCAAGGCATGTGGTCTCGCAAAGGAAGTCGTGGTGGTCACCTACAGCGGGAACTCGGCTGAAGTTTGGTGGTCCAAGAACGCAGCCTCGTTGTCGCGATCAAAGAACTTGCGAGTTATCGACATTGAATCGGCTTCGTTGGATAACGCGACTCGCTTCCTGGATCGACGCATGAGCCTGTCCGCAACCATCCAAGAAGGTGAATTTCAATTGAGTAATGGCAACGATTCGATTGAAATCATCACGAATTGGCGCACCATGTAGACTTTGACGAAAATGACATAAGACCATTAGTCAACAACTTCGAGATTTATTCCACCGTATTTCCACTAGACCTAGAACCCTGTTACAGCCAATGATAGTGGAATGGAAACTGAGCGATTAAGAGTCAAAGCAGATTTAAAGGGTCAACTGGACGGAGACGTCTTGTGCGATGCGATTCATTGTCAAATGTACGCATCCGATGCCGGGGTTTACGAACTGACGCCGCTGGGGGTGATTAGGCCTCGTCATGCTGGCGATGTGGCTTTGACGGTGAAGTATGCCAAGGAGAACAACCTGGGACTCTTTCCCCGTGGAGGCGGTACGGGGCTGGCTGGACAATCGCTCGGCCCTGGTCTGGTAATTGATTTCGCGCGATACATGCGTCGAATAAGCCTGTTCGATCCCGAGGCGGGAACCATACGCGTCCAGCCGGGAGTTGTCCTTGCCGAACTGAATCAATACCTGAACGATCGTGGGATGCTCTTTGGGCCAGATCCCGCAACGCGATCGGTAACAACTATCGGCAGCTCGCTAGCGGTCGACACTTCTGGAAGCCATTGCCCGCAGTATGGAACGGCTGGTGGAAGTCTGGTTTGGATGGATTCGGTACTTGCTAACGGCGAGATGGTTCGATTGGAGCAGACTCCTTGGCAAGGCGAATCTGCGACTAAACTCGCTCCGTCGGTAGAACGCCTTTCGAGCGAGATTGGGCAGCTTCTCTGGGCGAATCGAGAGCTGATGAAGAAGCTACCTTGGAAAGGGGTTGCGCGTGGATGCGGCTATCGTATCGATCAAGCAATCCATCATAACTGGGTCGATCTTGCAAGGCTTCAATCAGGTGCGGAAGGAACCCTTTCGATCATGACGGAAGCAACCATTCGCGTCGAGAAAATCCCGGCAGTCCGAGCCGTAGTGCTCGTCTTCTGCGATCGATTGGAGACCGCAGCAAAAGTAGCTATCGAAGCCCGTCGTGATTCCGTCGCGGCGTGTGATCTCATGGACCGACGACTGCTGGAGATCGCTCGTGAAACCGACTATCGATACAATTCGTTGCTCCCACGAGGCGCAGAAGCAATGTTGCTGATCGAACAGCAAGGAGACCACCCTACTGAAGTGCGTGCCAAGCTCGCAGGACTAGTTAGTCGCGTAACGAGAAAGAACTCGGCCGTCACCAGTTCTCGGATCACGACTGATCCAACCGAACGCGATTTCTTTTGGCGACTGTGTCGGCGTGTCATTCCACGACTCTATCAAGTCAAAGGTACAGACCGTCCGCTTCCATTTGTCGAAGACATTGCAGTACCACCGAATCGGCTGGGCGAGTTCATTGTCGAAGCACAAAACATTTTTAAATCCGAACGTATTACAGCCACCATCTTTTCTCACGCTGCTCACGGTCAAATTCATATTCGTCCCTTCCTTGACCTTGGCAATCCAGTCGACATCGGAAAGATGCAGCAGGTTGCCGAAAAACTCTACGAGAAAGTCATCGAGTTTGAAGGAGTCATTGCGGGCGAACACGCGCTGGGATTAAGCCGTAGTTGGTTCGCTCGTCGGCAACTGGGCGAGTTCTATCCGATCATGCGTCGCATCAAAGAACTCTTTGACCCGCAAGGCATTCTGAACCCTGGAAAAGTTCTTTCTGATATTACTCAAAACGTTAGCGACCACCTTCGACCTTCAACATCGCGTCTCCTCACGCATGCTTCCCCACAGCTTGGCACCAATAACAGTTCAACCCTGCTTAGTCAATCTTCGTCCATCACGAAACCTTTAGGTGCTGCTGCAAATGGTGAACTTGCGAATGGAAGTACCGAGCTGGTATCGGATGCTGCCCAATCACAAGTTCATAAACCAGTCATGTTGCCTATCCTCATTTGGAGCGACAAAGAGGATGTGACGACCACGGCGCAGTCCTGTAACGGATGCGGTCGCTGCCGGACCACTTCCAACTCCGAAAGAATGTGCCCGATGTTTCGACTGGGGCATGGCGAGGAATCATCGCCTCGTGCCAAGGCAAACCTGATGCGAGGATTACTCTCCGGCAAGCTATCGCCGCAGACACTCGAAAGCGATGAGATGAAGGCTGTCGCGGACTTGTGCTTTAATTGCCACCAATGTCGAATCGATTGCCCAGCAACTGTCGATATTCCTAAGCTCGTCAGCGAGTTCAAATCGCAATATACAGCCGCCCATGGGCTACGACTTAGCGATCTCCTGCTTTCGCGAATCGATCTACTCATATCGGCGGCAAGCAACTTCCCTCGGATTGCTAATTGGGGGCTTGAGAATCAAGCGGTTCGATGGCTTTTGGAGAAGACTACAGGCATTTCACAGGGGCGGCGGCTTCCGCAAATCAGTCGACAATCATTTACCAGTTGGGCCGCCAAGCGAAGACTCAACCGACCCAAACGCTCCGGTGGTCGCAAGGTTCTTTACTTCGTCGATCAGTACGCAAACTGGCATAATCCGCTTGTTGGTCGCGCTCTGACAGCAGTCCTCGAACATCAACAAGTAGACGTATACGTTCCATCGAATCAGCTACCAGCGTGGATGACTAAGATCTCCATGGGTGATGTTGAAAGGACTCGAAAGCTTTTAATGCCAACGATCCGCTCGCTAGCCGAATCGGTGCGTCAAGGATACGAGATCATTACCACTGAACCGTCAGCGGCTCTTTGCTTTAAGCATGAGTACCTAAACCTCATAGATAATGAAGACTCGCGTCTTGTCGCAGCCCACACTTGGGACGCCGGAAGGTATCTCTGGAACATGCATCAGAACAACGACTTGGAACTGGATTTTCAACCGCTCGCCATGTCAACGATGTATCACTTACCATGCCATTTACGAGCGATCGACGCAGACCAACCGGGCAGAAACCTTCTGAAGTTGATCCCAGGCATGACAGTCCTGGATGCAGACGCCGGTTGTAGTGGTATGGCTGGAACCTTTGGTCTGAAGAAAGAGAACTATCGTAAGTCGCTCCGGATCGGTTGGCCATTAATCAGCACTATGCAACAAACTCAAGCCCAGTTCGGTGCAACCGAATGCAGCACGTGCAAGCTTCAAATGGAGCAAGGGACCGATAAACCAACACTCCATCCGATCGCAATCTTAGCGTACGCGTACGGTCAAATGCCCGAGATAAAAACATGGATGGATCAACGCAATCACGGGCTCTCTGTGTGGTAGAATCCTGCAGGCTGTTTGGAAGAGTACTCGTTGATTTAATCAACCGGAAATCTCTAAAATCGTCATGCCTAGATCTTCCGTTATTCGGTATTTTCTTACGCGTTCTCGTGCTTGTACAAAGGAGAAAGCCGGTACTCATACTCGACTAGTTTACAATCGAATCGATTGCGAAAAAGAAATACACCAAACCAGTCAAGTAACTAGTGAGAGATGGGAGCGACGATCAGATTTGATAACGCGGTTCTCAGATCGCGTACCTTTAATGGCATCGGTAAAAGAATATGTTTGTCGCTTGTCTTTGCACCACGAACAATAAAGTCTTGCTTGGGATCTACTAGCATTACTGCAGGCATTAAAGCAGTGTAAGGTTGCGTCGTCAGTTGATTAAAGGCTTCCAAGGCATCGGAGCCTAATTCCACAGCGCTGATTACAACGCAATCAGCAGGAGGCGGTTCATCCGGTGCGAACCTAGCCATAGCATTGTCAGGATTGCTAAACACAAGAACTCGATAGCCACGACTTTTCAATTTCTCTCGCAAAAGGTTTTGCATTTCTACTCGACTTTCGATGATGAGCACCGTTTTACCGATCCCCTCTTTGGCCATCTCAGGATCGATGGTCGCCATCTGGTGCCCATCTGTCTTGACCGCATCGAGCGTGCCCGTTTCCATTTTGTGCAAAACGGCTTGGACTTCCAAGTGCATTGCACTGATCGAGTGATACCGCTTCTCTGGATCAAACTCTAATGCTTTGTTACAGATTGCAGCAACTTGAGGAGGACAATCCGGTACCAAACTGCTCAGCGGAGCAATCTCCGTGAAGCGACTGATGTTCAACCGAGCCATTCGATCGCGAGTCTCAGTCAATGGGGCGACACCCGTGAGGATATGCTGCATGATCGCCCCGACGAAAAAGATATCGCTCCGCGGATCTCCTTTCTTGACACCCGTACCACGTTCAAGCGCCGCGTAGTCGATCGCTCGTGCACTAGGGCAATCTGCGAGTGCTTCCGGTGAAGACGTATCTGCCATCGCAGCTAATCCAAAGTCCACCAACTTGCATCGTCCACTAGAAGTGATCAGCACGTTCGTCAGCTTCAAATCGCGGTGTGTAACCCCTCGAGTAAAAGCAAACTCAAGTCCCGTTGTGATATCCAGAATGACTCGCATGGTCTCGATCGGACTGAAGATTTTTCGAATCTTCAACATCTCACGCAAAGTCTCACCTTCCACAAACTCCATCACCAAATAGGGAGTCCGTGGATCATTCTGAATTTCATAGATCGTGACGATGTTGGGATGTCGTAGCGCCAATCCCATACGACCTTCACGAAGAAACTGCTCGACCTGAACAACTTGATCGCGGTGTCGCCTTCGAAGAACTTTTACAGCCACGACGCGATTGGTTTCACGATGCACGGCGCGAAAGACCCGCGCGAACGTTCCTGCACCGATCATGTACAGAACTTTGTAAGGACCATAAAAGTAGCCCAAACGCTCGCCAGTAAGAATGCGATCCAATTGAAAATTGGTAAGCAAATTCTTCCGCAACAAGAGCGACTTGAAGGTCTCCAAGTCCGCATCCTTCGAACGCATCTCCACCCAAGCAGCTTCCATTTGGTAGGACGTCGCCAGACCGAAGTCGATAATGCGTTGTGAAAGTGTGCTTGGCGTAAATTCCATAGACCGAATGTGCCGGGTGTAATGAAGACGATCGCCAATGGTGGCATCGACGGCTAGCCTGTGATTCCACGAAACCCACGTGGCAAGCGCTCTTAACTATAACCAAAAACCAAAAAGAGCAAAAAAGAATCCGGACGATTTCGCTCGATAAGCCAAAGCATTTCGAGAGGAATCATCCGGATAAAACGTTAGGTGTTCTTTCGAAGGACTAACGCAATCTGTTGGGAGTCAGATCGTAAAGGACCGGGCATGGCGAGTGGCGATCGTTACATGACCGGTTGGAGGAAGTGACTACCGGGAGTTTTTTTGTGGGTGACTTACGCTGCTTCTTCGTCTGAGTCGTTCGAGTTCGATCCACCTTCGTTTTCGCCAGTCCATTCGCGAAGTTGTTGTTGATAAAGGTCTCGTTCACGACGAGTCGCTTCTAGATCGAACACGAGGTACTTCATGTCAAGGCGAAGTTGACCGAGTGCTTCTTGGACCAGTTGAAGAATCTTGCGGCGACGATTTGTGCTTTCTACAACTTTCTGAAACGCTGGTTGAAGCGTGAGTCGTTGAGCTGCTGGTAATGCTTCGATGGCACGCGACAGTTCGACCAATTCAACTGGAGTGTCATTTGTTTGTACGTCGGAGGATTGGGCGGCAGCACTCATGTTTCGATTCCTAGCAGTGAAATTGGGAGTTTGGAGGAAAGTGTTCCAGCGTCGCTGATGACTGACTACTAAAGCACGGCCTGTGCCAGAGCTTGAATTCGTCCACTCAGCATGCACCCTAAAGTGTTGAAAGTCAACAACTTAGGACAATCAAGAAAGACCGCAAGGTTTTCTCAGCCCGCACAGCTTGTTGCAGATTCGCCTCACGAATCGATCTGGCGAAACAGCCCTAAGTCTTGCTAAAAGAAGAACTTAGAATCGTTTCGAGGCACTTTTAGCACGTTTTTCAACCGTCGTTGTATCCGTGCAACAGCGTTGAAAAAAAACGACATTTTTTATGTTTCTTCTCAAGTCACTTACGATGAACTGGTTGGAGCCCCCCAAAAGGCCCCTCCGTCGAAGCCTATTTGACCCTGAGTCGATGGCGCTAGTTTTTAAGCTGCGCTTTCTGATCTTTGCTATCTTGAACAGCCTCGCAAAACCAAACACTTCGTGCTCTTGCTCGTACTCGTACTCAGCCCAAGGCGGTATTCGTACTCGCAATCGGATCATCGCTCGCGAGTACGAGCACGAGTACCATTCCATTGAGTACGAGTACGAAAGATGCGATAAAGCGCAACTTGATAAGGCGTTAGCCATGGGGGACGGCGCTAAACAATCAATGTTTGATTCTGATCGCACCTTGGAACCTTTTCCACCCGAGGTTAGCGCCTACGGCTCAGTGATTGCTTTTGCTTCAACAGAAATCTTTCGATGCTTGCTCTTGCTCATCGTCGGAATGATTTTGTCGATGGCAATCGGTGCGGGTTATGTTAACGCTCAGTATCGCGACGATTTTGAGGGTGGACGCCCACGGTTGCGTAAATGGAAAGATGATTGTGATGGCCGCATCGTGCAATCGCAGCTCACGCAGTTGATGCCTAACAGTGGTGTCTCTAGTGAGATGGTTGATGTTCAATGCGGATACGGCTCCTACATGTATCTCGAGTACGCGCTCCCGAGATCAGCCATTCTGGACGAGCTGCAACTTGCTCTATCGATACGTTCGGCACCGAGTGGAATGCGACCAGCCTTTCGCGTTGTCTTTCCGCGCACTGCTCATCCCGCGACAAGTGATCCACTGACGACACTGCTCTTCGGTACTCCTACGCGTGGTGGTGGTACGTTCTCGCGTGTCGAAGTTCGTGGAGTCATGGCGTTACTTGCAGATCAGCAACGCGTGCTTCGAACACAATTTGGCTCCGCGATCGATCTTCGTGATGCCTATATCGATGCGGTTGTCATTGATGTCTATAACGGACCTGGCAATACAAAGCTCCAAATCGACGACCTCAATATCGAGGGTTTGGTTCCAGCAAACGCCGTGATACCGCGCGACTTAATGCGAGAGAATCGCGATGGTACTACCACCGATCAACGCCAGTACCTTTCCAGTGGTGCCGTAGCCGACGCGATGACTCCAGCGCTTGCGCTGGCGGAACGAGCTCGCGACTTGCGTGCATCGGTCCCGCGCTGGATACAGTATCGCGGCGAAAGCATCGAGTGGCTTCAATCGCTTGGTTTTAATGGACTGGTTCTATCGGAGCCTGCGACACCTCAAATACTTTCTGAAGCAACTCGACTGAATCTCGCTCTCATCGCTCCACCGCCTGCGCTGATGCCCAGACCATCGGACCAATTCGCCTATGCACCGGTACAAGCTTGGTCGATCGGATGGTTAATGGATGCTTCGCAAATCGACGATTCTCGAATGCTTTCCACCGAGTTACTGCAATACCCGCAAACAATGCAACGACCAACAATTGTCGAAGCCATGGAGGCCTTCAGTGCCTATGGAAGAATGGCAGACATCCTTGCGATACCTGTCCCCGCGGCTGCGTCGCTGCGCAGCCAACGCGAGGCCGAACAACTCCTTCGTAGTAGCCTGAATTCAACTCGAGGCCGCACCATTCCGCTGACTTCGATGGTTTTGGAGCCGACACAGGAGTGGACTACTCAATACGATCGAATCGCCAATAGTCTTCGGTCCAATGCTTTGTTGGCGACCACTTTTGATACGGCTTTAGCAAGGTCGAAAGTCTTACGCAGCATCTCTCAAGAAAGTCGCGGTTGGTACTTTCGTTCGTTGCGACCGCTTGATGATGCCACAACCAGCACTATGGATGGCGGTACTCAGCGCATCGATAGCTACAAAGCAATTGCGGCAGAACTGGAGCTAATTTCTCCTTGGATTCAAAGTGGTGAACCAGCAACACCGATCCCGCTTTCACCTGCTCTGAATTATGTTGCTCACCGCATCACGATGCCCCGATCGCAGTTAATCACACTGTGTTATCAAGCGGATTATGATTCGATGGTTCTCGCAGCACCGGATCGCCAGTCACTAGAGCTGACTCTTCCACGACAGGAACAAACGATTGCTGCGTACCGAATCACACGAGGCAGGCTCGAATCGATCGCTATCCAACCATCTCCTGAGGGATGGAAACTTGTGATTCCTCAACCAACTGCAATCGAGATGCTGGTGATGACCGAAGACCCTCGAGCGATTGCTTACCTTCAAACGCGAATTCGTGATACCGCCTTGTCGATGTGCGAGTCGCGTTTGTCGATGGCAGAACAAGCTCTTCAAACAGTTCAAATGGCACTCGTCGCAGAACAAGTCCTTCCCAATAGTCCTGCATGGCGAGAAGTCAGTCTAGCCGAAGCTGATTTGCGAACTGCGACCCAACACTTGATGCGAAGCGATCTTCATCAAACGATGATTATGGCCGATGCCGCATGGCGACGCGGACAACGATTACTTCGCGCGTCTTGGGATCGTGCTCGTGAAAGCTTTGCTTCGCCGCAAAGCAGTGTGCTACTTACTTCCGCGATGTCGCTTCCGTTGCACTGGGAAACACAACGAACACTCGCCAATCGCGATTGGCAACCGCTGAGCATTCCCGGCAATGATGCCGATCAAAATCAAATGCTCACAGCAGGCTGGTCCGTTTTTCGGCGGCTAGAAGATCGTGTAAAGAGCGATTGGCAAGTCGTCAGCAACGCCGGATCGGATAGCTCGGCGGGTTTATACATGGAAGCAAAATCGATTGATTCAGGCGTTGTCCCAGGCGGTTACGCGGGAACATCCATGCTGCTTTCAAGCCCTCGCATCGAACTCCCGCCAGACTCGTTAGTCCACATCCAAATGCTAGTGCGGGTCGCCGAGTGCAGTGATCTACCGCAGAGTGGTATCCTCGTCTACGACAGCACAGCGGGCTCGGGTGTAGGGCAATTGGTCAATCTTCAGTCGACCGATTCAAAAACATGGCAACGTGTAAGCCTCTATCGCATGACATCTGCTGAAGAAGGAATCCAAATCCAAATCGAGTTACGCGGCGAAGTGAAAGCTGCAATAGATCAAATCCGAATCGATTCGCTAATGCTAAGCCCCGATTCGCAATTCCCAACCCGAGTCATCGACCCGGTGGAGCTTGCTCCAGGCCCAACATAGCGTTACCTGAGCCGTATCCTGAGCCGATGGCGCTAGCCACGGGTGCCGCGCGGTGATTGGTGGTTTGAACTGTTGGAAAGTTTACCGGGGGGAACCCGGAGCTAGCGCTCACTCAGGGTGATACAAATACTCCCTAAAACAACGGCATTTGCCTTGGTCGCATCATGCCTTTGTTGATCAACGTCGGTAGCTCGGGCCAGTCCTTTAGCGGATCCAACTTCGCGACCTCCTCACCAATCAAGCGGTGCATCCATCGTGCAAGCTCTGGAGCCACGGCGTCATCAGGAGCGTGAGTGAAAATCCACGGCTCAAGTCCCTTCACGATCCATGCCGCGATTTGCTTGGACCATTCCTGCCAATAAGTCGTGACCTCATCCGGCTTGTTGCGACCAACAACGCGAACAAAGGGATGCTTGCCGGTTACGGTGGTTCGAAATGGAGTCTTAGGTTTGCGTTTTTGCGATTCGATTTCGATAGGATCGGTCGGCGGCAGACTAAATAGCGGCCGCGAATCAAACAATACGCGATCGACGTTGAGGTCTACTAACAACTTATCGAGCCACTTTTCGTTCGGCCCCTCATCGAACCAATCACCATGACGCACTTCGACTGCCCACTTACAAACTTGCGGGAGACGTTTCAAAAATGTGGCAAGTGCATTGCGTGAGCGTGCCGAAAAACGAGGCCCAAGTTGCACAAACGTAATCCCCAACCGACCAACTTCGTAAAGTATCTTCAGTCGCTGCAGAAACTCTCTTGTCACACCATCACAATCGACAAGCTCTGCTTCGTGCGTAATTCGCTGCGGAAATTTAAATGAGAATTGAAAAGTATCAACACACTCCGAAGCCCACTTCTCAAACGTCTCAGTCGATGGCATTGCGTAGAAGGTACTGCTACCTTCGACCGTTCCAAACATTTGCGAATACCATCTTAGGCTTTGCGACTGCGCTGTCCCGCTCGGATAGACAACGTTACCCCACTCCTTACATGTCCACACCGGACATCCCAATCTATAGGGCAATCGATTCCAATCGACTTTGTTTGAGTTCGTGGAAATGGGCATCGCAAAAATGGGAATTGTAAAATAGTAGAATAATAAAGTAAGGCATTTCTACGAAAACGGGTCGATGACTCTTTCGAATCACCGACCCGTTTGTCGCTTAAATCCCCGACCGTTGGCGGCAAGAACGGAGCCGCTGCGAGACTGGCGAAAGTCGAGCGTGCTACTGCACTTGCCCTGATTGACCTTGGCCAACGCATTATGATGGTCCCTCTGCCGAAAAGACGACCGGGGAAGGTCGCAAGGTATTTCTCCTTTGCGAATTGAACTATAGAGATCAACCGTACCGTTTCAAAGATGAATCTCAAAATAAATTTGACTCTTCACGGTATTCTTTCGGAATTCTCATCGGTTTTTGGGCGAAAAATAGCCGAAAATCGGGACACTTCATCTCCCACCGAATCTTTCAGCCTTGGATGGGTTGGACCACCTGATTCGCGTGCATTGGAGTGCCTGGGTTTTCATCCAGCATCATCAGCGTGAGATCATCGCCGACGCGAACCTGCTGCCCAAATAGTCCCGGCGTCGCGTTGCATGGAGCTGCAGGTAACGAAAGCTGAATCCGATTCCACCAGGACCATCGCGTGACCGTCCATCCATCGATCACAGAGCCCCTGATTCGTAGACGCGTGTAAGCGGGAAGTCCGTTCCACTTCTTGGCGAGGAAGGCGAGCTTCCCTTCGGTATTTTCCGCATAACGCCATGATGCCCAACTACCAAAAACGATCGCTGCAATCGGACAGACAATCATGTCGATGTAGTAAGCCAACCTCCGCTGCGTCCAAAGAAAGACCATCGCACAAGCGGCTAACACAATCAGATTCAAAACCGTTGCAAGCAAAGGACTCCAAACATAAACAGCCATCAAGCAAGCACTCAGCATCTTGTTGGCAACCTCTGCGATCGCGTCGATAGTCGGAATCGGCGATAACCAAACGATGAACTCAAAGAATACTTTGACTCCATTGATTACGAAAATGTTTACAGCCGTGACGAGACCGATCACAAGATCCAGTGGCATCGTTGCTATCCCAGCCGAAAGAAATCCGGGTGCAGCGAACGTCACCGACTCCACGCCCCCGTCCTCGCTACCGCTTAAGAGTCTCATTGCAATCATGATGATGATCACTGAATACGTTTCCAACTTCTCCGCTGCCAGAGCGATCGGCTTACTGACTTTTGAAAGCCTGGGAAGGCTGGTCACAATCGTGAGGACAGCCATCGACCAAAAGAGCAACGGATTGTTGAGCATGCTCGAACCACCAAACATGCTGCGTTGTTGGAGCCATTCCGGTCCAAAGGTTGCAATCCCTGACAAGCACGCTAAACCAAAAAAAGGCGATAAAGCGATCGGAGCCAACGGCCCCATCCAATCGGCAATCCCGTAAGACTCGGTAAACTTCTTACTCGATTCGACGACATTTAAATCTTCTGCATTAGGTTGAACAGGAAACGACTGAGCGTATGTCGCAGATGCGAAACAAGTAACGATTACCGAAACCAAAACAAGGATTCGTGTTACGGTCACAACACGAACCCCCGAGTCTTCTGCCAAGCCACTTCGTCGATTCTTGCTATACATGCTGACGACTCTCCAATACTGGGGTGGTGAAATGGGCATTTTTCCTTTGCCGTTGACGTCAACCTCGATTGCTATCCGGCAAATTGTGGCAACATCGTAACCCAGGGCTAGCGTCATCGGCTCAGGTTTCACCGGCCCACTCCAAGACTGGCAACCAATCGCTATGCTCGCTCAGGACAATGGTCCCAAGCTACGAATTATCCGCCGCCTATTTCAAACACTCTCATGACTTCAACATGTCTTTAAAGACTTGCTTTGCAGTTGCAATTGCGTCGGCAAGCTTCTCGGGATGCTTTCCGCCAGCTTGTGCGAGATCCGGTTTGCCGCCACCGCCGCCACCGACGATTGCTGCAACGGGACCAATCCATTTTCCTGCACTCAACTTGCGCTGAACCAGGGCCGGACTGATTGCGGCAATGAGTGTGACTTTGTCTTCATCCGCTTTACTGCCCAGCAATACTGCTACTGGCACATCAGAATCTTTGCGCAGTTGATCGATCCATTGCCGCATGATTCCTGGATTTGCACCAGGCGTCTCGGCGACAACCAATCGAACGTCTCCAACCATCTCCGAAAGCCTGAGCAAGTCATCGATGGTCATCGTGCTTCCCTCAGACATGTTCGCAAGTTGGTGATGAAGCGAGTCTTGATCCGCAAGAAGCGTTTTAATGCGAGTTGCAACTTCTTCCATCTGAACATTTATCGCTCGTGATACATTTCGAACGGCATTGCGAGCTATCGAGTAACTTGCTGAAGTACTTGCCGACGACTTCGGTGCAACGGCTTGTTTAACAACTTTTTCCGGTGCCGCTTCGCCGCCAGTTCCTGTGGTAAGTTTCTTCAATTTGCGAATTGCTGTGATTAGATTCGCGGCGGTCTCAGCGAGTCCTTCGACCGAACACCCAAGCAAAGCACACGCTTCGTTGGCAACCTTTTCAACATTCGCGCGATACTCATTGGCACGTGAACCGGTCAAAGCGGTAATACGTCGAGTACCTGCCGAGACGCTCTCCTCGCTCAAAATCTCAAGCGTCTGAACTTGTTGCGTGTTGTCCAAGTGAATACCACCGCAAAGTTCGCGAGAGAAATCTCCCATCGTTACCATCCGCACTGGGTCCGGATACTTTTCCCCGAACAGCATCATCGCACCTTCTTTGCGAGCATCAGCAAGCGAAACCAACTTCCAAGACACCGGTGCCTTCTGATCGATGCACGAATTGGCAATCTCCTCGATCTTTTTCACTTGGTCTTCCGTGAGCGATTCCTGATTGGTGAAGTCAAATCGCAACCAATCTCGGTCGACTTTGCTTCCCTGCTGCTGCGCGTGACCGCCAAGGGTTGTTTGCAAAGCATGATGCAAAATGTGCGTTGCCGAGTGAGCCCGACGGATTGCGTCTCGATTCGCAACGTCCACGATCGCATCGACGGTTTCACCCGCTTTGATCTCGCCCGACTTGAGCGAGCCCACATGCACCACAAGATCTCCGGCTCGCTGCGTATCGACGACTTCAAAGACAAACCCATCGCTTTGAATAGTTCCCTTGTCACCGACTTGCCCGCCACTTTCGCCATAGAAAGGAGTACGATCCAAGACAATTCGAACCATCGTGTCTTTGGCTGCAGAAGCTTGCAATGAGCTAACGAGTGAATCTTCTTTCGGCGGTCCGAGGATGATTCCTTTGACGACCGCTTTAGAAGACGTTGACTGATAGCCAAGGAAATCACTCTTTTGAACAGCTTCCTTGAGTGATTCGATGGGCCCCGTTTTGAAGAGCTCCTTTTGATCGTCGCCGCTGACCTCGCCGTGTTCGTCCATCGCCTCGCGGTAGCCGTCCCAATCAAACGTTAGATTCTTTTCTGCTGCCAGTGCTTGAAGGAGTTCTGGCGGTACGCCATAGGTTTGATAAAGCCCGGCTGCCTCACGACCATCCACCATGACTTTGTTGTCCGATTCCATCTCGTCGAACATGCGATGAATGCGATCCAAGCCGCCATCGATCGTCCCAAGGAAATCAGCTTCCTCGCGTTTCATAACGGACTGAACTCTTTCAATTGTGTCGCCAAGTTCTGGATAGGGCCCTCGCATCATCTCCGCAACGATCGGAACCAATTGATAGAGGAATGGATCGCGCAGACCGAGTTGGTGACCATCCAGAACGGCTCTTCGAAGCAGTCTTTTGATGACGTAGCGCGCTTTCTTGGGGCCCGGATAAACGTTCTCATGGATCGCGAAAGTACAAGCTCGGACGTGGTCGGTGATTCTTCGCAAGCGTCGTCCTGCGTCGCTGTCGTATTCGTAGTTGACTCCGCATACTTCGGCAGCTGCTTTCACGATCGGGAACAGGATGTCAATATGGAAGTTGCTCGGCACACCCTGTAGCACGCTTGCCGTTCGTTCAAGTCCCATTCCAGTATCGATGTTTTTGCTTGGTAGCGGCCGCAAATTGTTTGGCGGATTCCCCACGCGATTGAATTGCGTAAAGACCAAATTCCAGATCTCGACAGATTTACCGTTATCTAGCTGAAAGTAGATTTCGCTGCATGGGCCGCAGACGCCGTCAGGACCTTGGCTTGGAGCGCTTGCTGGCCAAAAGTTTTCGTCTTCTTCGAGTCTTGCGATTCGGTTAGTCGGCAAACCGATTTTTTCGTTCCAAATTCCAGCCGCTTCGTCATCGTCTTTATAGACAGTGACCGTGAGCCGATTAGGGTCGATCGCAAGCCATTTTTTGTCGGTCAAAAACTCCCAAGCCCAATGGATCGCTTCTTCCTTAAAATAGTCTCCAAAGCTGAAATTACCGAGCATCTCGAAGAACGTATGGTGATAAGCCGTGCGACCTACGTTATCGATATCGCCCGTTCGCAAGCACTTCTGGCAAGTCGTCGCCTTCGTGAAGTCAAGCTTAACCTTACCCAGGAAGTGATCCTTGAACTGGTTCATCCCAGCAGGCGTGAAGAGCACAGACGGATCCCATGTCGGCACCAATACGTCGCTGCCTTGACGGTGACAGCCCTTGGATTGAAAGAAAGAGAGATACTTTTCGCGTAGTTCGTCCGTGTTCATAGCTGCGGGTTTGGGTCGAGAAGGAGTGAGTAAGCAGAACTTCGGGTGTGAAGTATAACGCTCTTGCGAAAAATGGAACATGACTCCGCAATTGCAAACGCATTCTCGGTGAAATTCGCGATGGAAAGCATTTGGGCGAAAGTCAGATGAGCCCTAGCTCTTGAAGTAGCATTTCCCATTTCCGTTTCGGCTGTGTAAGAAGGGGTAAACTCGAACAAGCTGGGACAAAGCTTTGGAGTGCTTCGACTTGTCGGAGCTTTAAGACTTATCTAACGGTTCGCGATCCCGAGATTTGTAGTGAAGAGAGAGCCATTCGATCGATCTGAAACAACTCCCAAATAGCTGGGACAAAGTCACAGCAGTCAAAAGCTTTGGAGTGCTTCGACTTGTCGGAGCTTTAAGACTTATCTAACGGTTCGCGATCCCGAGATTTGTAGTGAAGAGAGAGCCATTCGATCGATCTGAAACAACTCCCAAAAAGCAGGGACAAAGTCACAGCAGTCCAAAGGGAGTTAGTCGACGACTTTAGCGTCGATCCATTTCATGAGAGCTCGTAGCTTTTGGCCGGTCTTTTCGATTGGGTGGTTGCGTTCTAGTCGACGAGTCGCCTTGAAGGAAGGTGCACCTGCTCGGTTCTCAAGGATCCAATCACGAGCGAATTGTCCATTTTGGATTTCGGTAAGAATCTTCTTCATCTCGGCTCGAGTTTCATCGGTGATCAGCCGCTTACCGCGAGTGTAATCGCCGTATTCAGCGGTGTTCGAAATGCTGTAACGCATGTAGCTGAGTCCACCTTGGTAGAACAAATCTACGATCAATTTCAGCTCGTGCATGCACTCGAAGTAAGCCATTTCTGGTTGGTAACCAGCGTTTACTAGCGTATCGAAACCGGCTTTGACCAGTTCGCTTACACCGCCGCAAAGGACCACTTGCTCACCGAACAAATCGGTTTCGGTCTCTTCAGCAAAAGTTGTTTCAATAACGCCACCACGAGTCGCACCGATTCCCTTAGCATAAGCAAGTCCGAATTGCTTGGTCTTTTCGCTTGCTCCTGGCCATAGTGCCAAAAGTCCTGGAACTCCACCACCTTTTTCGTATTCGCTACGAACTAAATGGCCAGGTCCCTTTGGAGCAACCAACATCGCTTCGACACCCTTTGGCGGTTCAATTTGGCCGAAGTGCATGTTGAAACCGTGGGAACACATCAGGACGTTGCCTGGCGAGAGGTTCGGCAGGATCGAGTTCTTGTAGGTATCGCCTTGGACTTCATCAGGCAACAAAATGTTGATGATGTCCGCTTTCTTAGTCGCGTCCTCGATCGACATTGGCTCGAACTTGTGGCTGATTGCAAGATCGTAATTCTTTCCACCAGGACGTTGCCCGATGACTACGTTCAAACCACTGTCGCGAAGGTTTTGAGCTTGCGCGTGACCTTGGGAACCGTAGCCCAAGATGGCGATGGTCTTCCCTTTCAAGTGAGAGAGATCAGCGTCGTTGTCATAATAAATGGTAGCGGCCATAGTCGATCAAATGCCTAATTCAGAAACAGAGAGTAAAGTAAAAACAGTATTGTTTATTTGGTGTGATAAGCTTCTAGCCTGTCAAAATCAGCGGGAAATCAAAGTAAGCGGAAAGCCTATTTCACCGTGCTAAGCGACGAATTCCACCTCGGAGGCAGAGTCAGGCAACTCTTGCTGGGGGGTGTGGCTGCCACGGACCATCGCAATACGACCGGTACGAACTAGTTCCAAGATCCCAAACGGCCGAATCCGCTCGATGAAGGCTTGAACTTTGCTTTCTTGTCCGGATATTTCGACGATGACGTCAGCGTACCCGACGTCAACAATTCGCCCTCGGAAGATATCGACCAGCTCACGAATCTCGGTTCGTTTCGTACCGATTTCAGCTGCGACTTTGACGAGCATGAGATCGCGTTCGACGTAATCTTGTGAGGAAACGTCGTGGACGTGCACCACCGTGACGATTTTTTCAAGTTGCTTGCGGACTTGCTCCACCACCTTGTCGTCCCCCACGACGACGAAGGTCATTCGAGAGAGTGCTGAGTCTTCTGTTTCGCCTACAGCGAGCGAATCGATGTTGTAGCCGCGAGATGCCAACATCCCAGAAACGTGCGCAAGCACACCCGGAACGTTTTGAACTACCGCGGAAATCACGTGCCGCATTGTTTTGCCAAAAGTTAGAAATCGAAAATAATAAAGCGTTTCCTGCAACGCGCAGGGCCCAATGATAGTCGCTCCACCCTACTTCCTCAAGCCACTTCTGCCCGCAGCTTTCTCTTGCTTTTTCTCTCCAGCACCACACGGCTTGATCCGCCTAACCGGAACTTTATGGCTACAGAATTTTTAAAAAAGGTCGATTTCCGGTCGTGTTTCGGCGCGATCGGAAAGATACTAAGCGGTATGAATGACTACTTGGCCGCTGTAATAATTGGGATTGTCGAAGGTCTAACCGAATTCTTGCCGGTCAGTTCCACCGCACACATTCGCATTACCCAGGAACTTCTAGGGCTGCCTCGGGATAGTGAATATTGGAAAATGTTTGCGATCGTGATCCAACTAGGAGCGATCCTTTCTGTGGTCGTTTACTTCCGCTCAAGACTGCTTGGATTCGTTCAGGATTTTTTTTCTACAAAGCCTGCGAATGAAAATCCTGACCAGCGACTAAGACGATGGCGACATCCAATGGTCCTAGTACTAATCGCTTTTGTTGTGACCGCGATCCCCTGTTATTTGATTGACAAAAAGATTGGCGAGAACTTGGAAAGTCTTAAGGTCATGGGCTGGGCACTTCTGATCGGCGGTGTTGTCATGTGGGTTGTCGACAAAATGTTTGGCAATCGTGGTGCGACCGACTCGATTGAAAAAATCAACCTTCGCCAGGCGATTGTTATCGGCGGGATGCAGATCTTTGCGGCTGCGTTCCCCGGGACCAGCCGAAGCATGGCAACCATCGCCGGTGGACAAATTATGGGACTTTCACGAGGAACGGCGCTTGAGTTCAGTTTCTTCCTGTCGATCCCCGTCATGTTCGCGGCGACCGGGTTCAAGCTTCTGAAATTCATGCTGGAATCGCCGATCGCGATGACCGGAAAAGATTGGGGCGTACTTTCGATCGGGTTTGCGGTCAGTTTCGTTGTCGCTTTAGCGGTGATCGCGTGGTTTATGGCATGGGTGCGTCAGCGCGGCTTTATGCCGTTTGCAATCTATCGAATCATTGCTGGAATCGCATTGCTGATTGCGATCCGATAATGCCACACTCAAAGCCGTTGCAACCGGAAAAGTCGTTAGATTTTTCGCCTCGCTCCAACGATTTGATATCAGCCAATGTGCATAGGTTTCGTCCCTACTCGAAATCCAATCTACGATTTGAATATTTCCATGGTTTGAGATTACCCCACTTCAAACGACCGATTTAGAGTACGGCAGTAACACTAAAAGTAACCCATTTTTCACATTTCAAAAATGCTTACCGCGACGAAGAACCAGCGAGAGTTTTATCGAATCGTCTATCCGGTCAATTCTGGCCGAAAGTTTAAAGCTGCTCGCAAGCGGGAATTGGCGGAAGTCATTGAATTGTCTCAAGGAGGACTTCGTATCCGCGGGGCGATGCCTGGCGTGAGATGCGGCGACGTTATTTCAGGCACCATCCTTTTTGCAGGCGAGCCGATCATGACAATCGCGTCTGTGAAACGCGTCTGTGAAGACTACACAGCGCTAGTTTTTATCAAGCCCCTTCCGATTCTTAACGTGCTCAACGAACAAATTCGAATACGAAGAGAATATCCCAGCTAGGAATCGTATTCACTTTCGTTCCGTTAGAAGCACGCCCCCTAGGAATTTCCCAGTCTCGAGGGCAAACTATTTGCAGGAGTGCTTTTCCTTGTTCAGGAATTACAAAACCTCGTCGCATTTGAGCCTGAGGCGTTAGCCGACCAACTCATGATTGCCTACGATAAGTTTTCTATGATTACAGGAAGCTTTCTTCTTCTGGCTGGTGGTTCCAATTATTCCCAGCCTTTCATCCGTTTCAACGGTTTGTGGAGTTTGAATAATGATGGGTGCGATAGACGTTAAACTGCTTTCAAAGGCTTTGATTTTCCTATCTGTTGCTTTTGGAGTGTTCGGCATTCAACTAGGTAACGATGAGTTTCTAGTTTCGATAGCGACCGCTCAAGAGTTAAACGCGCCCGTAACCGTCGCAGCCAATTCGGCTGCCACCCAACAATCGCCGGCTTGGACAGCCGATACTAAAGGTGCAGCCATCGCTGGACATAACAGCTGGATGCTTATCAGTAGCGCTCTGGTGTTATTTATGACGGCTCCCGGATTGGCATTGTTCTACTGTGGACTGGTTCGCAAGAAAAATGTTCTTAGCGTCATCATGCAGTGTATGTTCCTCATGTGCTTGATGACCGTCATTTGGGCAATTTACGGTTATTCGTTAGCGTTCGGAAACGGCGGTGCGGTCGATCGATTTATAGGTGGCACCGACTACTTGTTCATGAATGGTGTTCAACGAACTTGGAATGAGGAAACGCAGTCTGCCACAACTCCTTTCTTCCAAGTCGGCGGTGTCGACACGCCAATTACCTTGTATTCGCATATGCTCTTCCAAGGGATGTTTTTTATCATCACTCCAGCTTTGATTTGTGGAGCATTTGCGGAACGCATGAAGTTTAGCGCGATGGTGGTGTTTATGATTCTTTGGGGGACATTTATCTACTGCCCTCTAGCTCACTGGGTATGGGATGGTGGGCTTCTGGCATTCACGCCAGACACCGATAACTCATCACGAAACCCAATTGGTGGTCTCGACTTTGCCGGTGGTACAGTAGTCCATGTTAGCTCGGGAATTTCGGCGCTCGTGGCATGTTTGATGCTCGGACCGCGGTTGGGATATGGTCGCGAGCCAATGCCTCCACATAATTTAACTTACACGGCAATCGGTTCGTCGATGCTTTGGTTTGGTTGGTTCGGGTTTAATGCGGGTAGCGAATTAGCGTCAGACGAAATCACGACGAGTGCTTTTGCAGTCACGCACTTCTCAGCAGCGGCAGGTGGATTAGCTTGGGCATTAATTGAATGGGTTAATCGAGGAAAACCATCGCTTTTGGGAACGAGCTCGGGAGTCGTCGCTGGATTGGTATGCATTACACCCGCAGCCGGGTTTGTTCAACCGATGGCGGCTTTGATTATGGGTGCTTCGGCTGGGGTTGTTTGCTTCTTGGCTTGTAGCGTGTTGAAAGCAACCTTCAAATACGACGACTCGCTTGATGCATTCGGTATCCACGGAGTCGGAGGCACCTTGGGAGCGCTCCTGACCGGCGTCTTCGCCACAAGAGCGTGCCTAAACTTGAACAATGGTCAACCGCTTGGGCTACTTGAGGGTGGACCATTACTGCCGGCTCAGATTGGAGCTATTCTCGTAACGATCGTATTTGCAGCGATTGGCTCAGCAATCCTGCTAAAGCTTGTCGACATCACGATCGGGCTACGAGTCTCTACGAACGAAGAGCGTCAGGGACTTGATGTTCAACAACACGGCGAAGAGGGCTACATCTTTTTATAAAGCGTCTCGACAAAGCCGATCTTACTTTCGTATTCGAATCTGTACCTAAAAATGCTCCAAGTAATCGCGGTCGATCAACCGCACGTCAAGCCGCTAACCATGCCAGAGCGGTTTCGTTTGGAAGTCGTATACTTCATGACACCAGGCGATGCGGTTGGGGCACCCGTCCTGGGCCCAAAGGACTACTGGATTCGTCGTCAGGACGCGGCCATGTGGTTGGACGATGGCGTTGTTCGGATCGTCTCGCCACTTGATGCAGAATCGATCGCCGAGATAGAAATCAGTGAAGACCAAGAAGTCTTCCTGGAATGGCTGGTCGCTCACGATATTCAACACGTGCGAATGGATCTCACTTAGCCAGTGTGATCCAGCGAGCACCCTTTTTGCTTTCCGTTACTTCGTGCTCGTGCTCAATGAAGTAGTACTCGTACTCGATTGCGAAACTTCCGAGTAAGAAAACAAAAGACTTATGAAGACTTTCGCCGCATGCGTTCTGGAATGAATACCACTATCAACGCAAAGTGTTTTGCGGCACATTCCGCGCGGGTCCACAAACGAAAAAGGTCATGGCACGCCGCTCCATCGTCATGCCATGACCCCACATGTCGCAGGATCAATGGCAAACTCGAGCTTCACCTTCGACCCTCTCCCAATCCGTGGTATAGGGATTATCGACAACCGAAGAGTAATTCCGAAGGTTTATACAACTAGCCGTCATAGTTTGCCCAATCGAATTGACAGGCGACAGCTGAATGGTGGCTGCTCGAAGAAATTGCCTTTAGCGAACGAACTTTTTTTGCGGGGCAAGGGAAGGCACAACGCCAGACGAAGCCATATCGTGACTAGGTGCGGGTGCAGATACTGCCGAGAACTCGTTCGGTGCAGAATCGCATCCGCAAGAAGCCGGGGCTCCACCACAATCACCGCAGCCAATCGGCTTGACCGAGCCATGTCGATACCGGTTTTTTACAACACCGACTCCGCAACAGTTGCAAGAAGCACCGCAGGCAGCCGTTCCGCACGAGCCACATCCATGGCCACATCCACCACAATGTCCGTGGGGAGTGCATTTACGTCGAAGGGCCGCTTGACGCTGAGCTTCATATCCTGCCCAAACATTAGGGCATGAATGGGGATCGCATTGCATAAACCCCAAAAGATCGCTGCTTCTCGATGGGCCACTTGGCATGAATGGGCTGAAGCCATGTTCAACCGCGCCACTCGAATAGGGAAGCACATGATGAGCCGGTGCGTCATGCATGGCGACTTGGCCGGATTGCATGTTGGGTGTAACCAGGACGCTCGAGCCATTGGCAACCGAGTCGGCCGGGCTGACTGCAAAGGCATAGTCACCTATGAAGCTACTCGCAGCAGAAAACTGGAGGACAATAACTACGCAGCCGACTAGAAATTTCTCAATTCGCATGACTTATCCATCCTGAAATAAGCACAAACATGAAATTCTTCCGCAATCCAACCCCTGGACTGTTTCCAAGGTTGGATTGCGGAAGACGAATATTAGCCGGAGGTAAAATAGTACTTCTCAGCGAAACCCTGTAACTGTGGCGACCTAAAGCCACTTTAACTGCGGGATTGAGACCGCAGCGGGCGCGAGACTTCCATGTCAACCAGCTGACAAAGTTTGCCTCACGTTTCTTATCAAGTCAAAAGATCCGCTTTGAATATTATTGAACTATTTGTCTCCCAACGATGAAAAAATTCTGAAGGTAGCGATTATGCGGGAGTTTTCAGTTTTCAGTAATACACTCGTTCAAAGCCCTGCCAACTGCCCCCGCACTTTATTTTCTTCTTGCCGCAGACTAGCATCTGTAAAGTTGAGTTTGTGGTGGCGATTTCAATGACGATGATTCTTACCAGTCAAACAAGCATCCTTCAGCAGGAGCCTTCATGTCCGACCGCTACCGATGGGCTATGCCCGGTGATATCAACGCATTCTTTGGTCTTCTTCTAGACAATATTGCAGGGATGGTTTTGATTGTCTCGCTGCTAGACATCTTTGGTCTGCCAGCGTCATTCTCGCTGCGATACATGATTCCTGGGACTGCGATTGGCGTGCTGGTTGGTGATCTTTGTTACTTTTACATGGCCTTTCGACTTGCGAAGAAGACAGGCAACAATCAGGTGACTGCGATGCCACTGGGATTGGATACACCAAGCATTTTCGGAATCATGCTGTTCGTAATTGGGCCTGCTTTTCTGAAGGCCAAGAGCCTGGACCATGACATTCAATCGGCAGCCATGCACGCTTGGTACATCGGCATTGGATGCCTTTTCATGAGTGGTATTTTCAAGCTGCTCTGTGCTACAGGATCGAACTGGGTTCGAAATACACTTCCTCGAGCCGGGTTGTTGGGATCGCTAACCGCGGTGGCGTTAGTCCTGATCAGTTTTTTGCCACTCTTAGAAGTGATGGCGATGCCGATTGTCGGGATGAGTGCACTTGCGATTGTGTTGATCTCGCTTCTTGGGATGGTACCGTTGCCATTGAAACTTCCGGGCACTGTTGCAGCGCTGTTGGTTGGCGGATTGATCTACTATTTGATGTTGGGATTTGACTTGTTGCATTCGCCACCAAGTAGTTTTGATCCGGCAATAGGATTGGTTCCGACCGAGTGGATGCAAGCTTGGACATTTGGCTGGTGGGGGACACTTGGCGAGGCAGCCGTCTATTTGCCAATCGTTCTCCCATTCGCTCTAGGCACTGTCGTCGGTGGAATCGACTGCACCGAGAGCGCCGCTGCGGCAGGCGACCACTATTCGACTGGCCAAGTCATCGGTGTAGAAGCCTTCGCAACCTTGGCGGCCGCTGTTTGTGGAGGCGTTGCACAATCGACTCCTTATATCGGTCATCCAGCCTACAAAGCCATGGGAGGACGCGCGGCATATGTCTTGGCTACTGCTTTAGTGATCGGCATCGGCGGCCTGCTTGGGTTGTATGGTTACTTTTATACGTACGTCCCAAAAGCAGCCGTTTACCCGATCTTGATTTTTATCGGGCTTGAAATCACCGCTCAAAGCTTCGCAGCAACACCCAAAAAGCATTACCCAGCCATCGCATTGGCTTGCGTACCAGCCTTGGCATTGCTGTCAGTCCACTTCGTCGGGCAGATTTTTAGCGATCCCGCCTTGCAAAACTATGTCGTAGAAACTCGTAACGGAGTGGCATCGCTGGTTCTAGACGACCAGCAGAAGCCGAAGATGGCTCCGATCGGGCTGGACCAATTGAAGAATGGAACACTTCATGAATCGATCGTCACCGCGAAAGCACTTGGGAATGGGTTCATCCTGACCGCCCTGCTTTGGTCTTCGGCTCTTGCGATGGCAATTGATCGCCGATTGAACGCGGCTGCGTTACTTTTTGCAATTGCGGGTGTTTTGACATTATTCGGGGTTATTCATTCTCCACTGGACACCAACGCTATTTTCTTTCCGGTTGATTTCCCGGGAATTGATCCCGACTGGGTTCTGGCTCCGCAGCACCGTCCGCTGATGTTCCAATTCGCTGCCGCTTACTTTGTAACGGCCGCTTTATTGGTAATGTGGGCTAGATTGCTGCCACCACAGGATGAGGTCGCGGAACACACGTAGCCCCGTGCATGCGACGATTTTGACAAGCCAAATCTTCGGCTTGCTACTTCGGCGTTTGGTCTATGTCGGATATCCTAACCAATCCTTAGCAAAACCTTCCTTCCTCGATACAAGCGATATATGCCTTTGTTTTTCCCAAATTTACTCGCGGAATTGATGGTTTTTGGTCAATCCTTCGAATGGCCAGACTTGATTATCGTTGGATTGCTGATTTTGCTGGAGGGCCTTCTTTCCATCGATAACGCCCTTGTTTTGGGAATTCTCGCGAAACGACTCCCCAAAGAAATGCGAGCTCGGGCTCTCTCTTACGGCCTCATAGGGGCGTTCGTTTTCCGAGTTATCGCCATCCTTATGGCCAGCTTCCTCCTGAAATGGACTTTCGTAAAGCTCTTGGGTGGCGGCTACTTAATTTTTATTGCGGTGAAACACTTGTTCTTCGACCAGCACGAAACGGCAGATAACAAAGTAGTCTTAGATGCCGATGGTCAGCCCTCGCTGATCGATGCGAGGACCGGAAGCAAGCTAAGCGACACTCAAGAGTACATCGAAATTGAACAACGGGTTCCAGTCGGGACAAGCATGCTCGGCTTGGACGACAAACCACCAGCCAATGCGGATCCTGAAAAAGCGGGCGAAACATGCAATGTGGTCAAAGGAGCCGAAGGAGCTTTCTGGCGTACGGTCCTTGTTATTGAGCTGACCGATATCGCGTTTGCGGTCGATTCCATTTTGGCAGCGATGGCACTTGCTGGCTCTGAACAAAGTAAACTCTGGGTCGTCATCGTGGGTGGCATTCTTGGAGTAGTCCTGATGCGATTCGCGGCGGCTATCTTTATTAGACTTTTGGACCGATTCCCAAGGTTCGAGATCTCGGCTTATATGCTGGTGATCGTGATTGGTTTGAAATTAGTCGTAGACTGGGGATTCAATAGCGACTGGAGTTTCAACAAGACTCCATGGCTCGCGAAGAACCTTGGCGCGTGGCACGAGTCGTTCGAGGACTTCGAGAAACAAAGGCGCCTTGCGGTCGAAAACTACGAAGGCTGGTTACACGAATCTTGGCCACTCGGTTTTGCTGATCACGGCGAACATAAGCCAAACGCCATCGAGCGGACACCGCATGTGCTAGATTTCCACGACCTCCGACGACCAGAAACAATCGCGTTCTGGTCCCTCATGGCAATCTCATTCGGCGTAGGATTCATTCCCAAACGCACAGAGCAGTAAGCCCGCGGTGTTTCCTAACGATTACCTCCCAAAAAGCTCCAGCAACTAGCCCACTGCCAACTGCCAACTTAATCCCCATATTCGTTACATCCGATTCGCGTTCGTAATCTTGCACGTCGAAGAATTGATCCGACGGGTCGCATAACGCATCGGGTACAGATTTCGATTCCCGCGGCGGTGGGCAGTTCGACATCGACCGGACGAAGCTCTGCGAGTTCCGCGATTACATGTCGTGGTTCCTCTCCAAGACCAGCTCGCTGACAGAGCTGTGCGAGGGTTTTCCAGAGTACGTAAGCTACAAAGCAGACCAGAAAATGAGCTCGCACGCGTTCCTCCTTCTGGTGCCATAGGCTCGCTTCTCTCCCTGAACAGTTCTGAAAGCTTGACGGATGAACATGCCGCCCAAACTATCGCGAACCAAAACCGCGAAAAGCCCCGGTCCGTTTCCACTACATTCAGTTTTAGAATTCTTAGCCAAGCAATGGAAGAATTCACGACCTGATGGCAGCCAGACCTGATTCAACACAACCGCTAAAAAATTCTCGGAAATCTACTTGGGGAAGCGGGGCTAGTGGCGGGTGCTATCGTGGAAATTGTGGCGAACCCAAAATCCGTGGCCAGCGCCAACGGCTCAGCTTTGATCAGGCCACTATTTACCTATCCTGCTTATTTTTCCGCTATTGCGATCGGCAATGCGAAACGGCTAAAAGTACTCTCTGTGTTTTCGCTTCGGATTCGCCGTTTTTATAAGCAACCTTCGCCATGTCACCACAAGCTGCTCTCGACTTGGTTCGCGCTGCGATCGTTATGTCGCTGATCCTCGCAGCGCCACTTTTGGTAGTTGGAATGGTGGTTGGTTTAATAATCAGTCTGATTCAGGCTCTCACGCAAGTTCAAGATCAAACGGTCAGTACCGTTCCGAAGCTCTTTGCAATTGTGCTTGCGATGATTTTTTGTCTGCCGTGGATGACAGACCGCATGGTGGAATACTCGCGAGATCTGTTTCGTGACATTCCTAATCACATCTCGCAGCGATAGCCAGGGCGCGTTATGACGACCGAACTTCTAGGCATGCTTTATCCGTTGATGTGGACGTTTCTATGTGTGTTGAGTCGCATTGGAATGTTGCTTTTGCTGATGCCACCACTACTTGGAAGCAACGTTCCAATGCAGATACGAGCCTTAATGGCGATAATGCTCGCAGCATGCTTAACACCGTTGGTGATGGAAAATGCCTCACCGCTTCCATCGTCTCTGTTGGTCATGACAGTGCAAATTGCCAAGGAGTTGCTCTTAGGGATGCTCTTCGGCTCGGCTATCCAAGTCGTCATCACCGGATTGCAAGTCGGTGGGCAAGTGATGAGTTCGCTTGCAAGTATGGATATCGCTGAATCAGCCGACCCAATGTCTCAGGAAACGACTGCCGTTTTGAATCAAATGCTTTCATGGGTAGCGATGGCGCTATTTCTCATTCTTGGTGGTCATCGTCAGTTACTCAACTGCTGCATGGATTCGTTTGCGTATTATCCAGCAGGAGCTGTTGCTGCGGAAGAGCATTGGCTGATGCATGTTCATGATTTGCTTCACCATAGTCTTTCGATAGGCATTCGCGCGGCAGCCCCAGTTGCGATCGCATTGCTGTTAGCAAATTTAATTACTGCATTGATTGGCCGAACGATGCCACAGATGAACATCATGGCGATCGGTTTCGGTATTAACCTTTCGGTCTTGTTGTGGATGCTAACTGTTTCAATCGGAAGTATTGGCTGGGTCTTTCAAAGCGAGTTAGTAGGTTGGTTGGAACGTACCGCCGAACTTTTCCCTACAGGATCTTGAAAAGACAAATCAACGAGAATATTCAAATGAAGCCAGATAACAGCACGAACAGAACCTACAGTTTCAACGCAGTAGCACACCACAGAGTGTGATTGAAAGACAAACATGTCCGAACAAGCAGGCGATAAAAAACATGAGGCAACGCCTTATCGCCGCCAAAAGGCTCGCGAGGAAGGTAACGTTGCAAAAAGCCAAGATCTCGGTTCCGCCGTCATCCTTCTGGTAAGCGTTGTGACATTAGATTTTATCGGTCCGCAATTGGTCCGCACGTTGATGGATTTGATCATTGATCAACTCAAGCAGCCGCTCTACTGGGAGACCGACAACAGAACTCCGCTAGTGACTTTGGTTGGCATGCTTCAACGATCCGGGGCGGCGTTACTGCCATTGATGGGTGGAGTTTTTTTGACTGCGATCGTTGTCAATTTGGCTCAAACAGGATTTCTTTGGCTTCCTGATAAAATCGGCTTTGATTTGTCACGTATTGATCCACTGAAAGGGATCGGACGGCTTTTCAGTATGCCCAATGCAGCCAAGCTGGGATTTGGGCTCGTTAAGATCGCTATTGTTTCCATCCTGCTGATTGTTGGCGTGTGGAATCGTTGGGATGAAGTCCTCAACTTGGCCAGCATGTCGGCTCCGGCAGTTGGTGGATTCATTTGGTCAACCACGATGGATTTAACGAGACAGGTCGCAGGATCACTCGTTGGACTGGCGCTTGCGGATTACGCTTTTCAGAAGTGGAAATACGAGCAAGACTTGATGATGACCGACGAGGAGATCCGCGAGGAATCGAAGTCAACACAAGGCGATCCTCAAGTGAAGGCTCGTCGTCGACGTATCGCCAAACAGATCTCTTCGCAACGGCTTCAAACCGACGTCCCCAAAGCTGATGTCGTTGTAACGAACCCAACCGAACTTGCGATTGCGCTTCAATACGACCCCAAGACGATGAAGGCACCGATCGTTCTTGCAAAAGGTGCTGAACTGGTTGCGGCTCGTATTCGAAAGATCGCTTTAGAAAGTGGCATTCCCGTTGTCGAACGAAAGCCACTCGCACAAGCGCTTTTTAAATCAGTCGATATCGGAAGCCCAATCCCCGTCGAGCAATATGCAGCCGTCGCGGAAGTCCTGAAGTACGTCTACCAGGTTAAAGGCAAGTCGGTTCCAGATATTTTGAAGAATGCAGCGTCGTAGTTGGCTTAGAAGCGTTTAGTGGTTAGCAGAATTCTTACGACTTTCCCACGCGCCATGAGAACATGAGTCTGGGAGTAATGAAAAGCAAATTGTGGCAAAATCGAAACCCGTGGCTAGCGCCATCGGCTCAGGTTTCAGCAGCCCGTCATTAGTCCGCCTCAATTATTTACCTTCGTTTGCCTTGGGAGCGTTGGCTTCTAATTCTTCGCGGTCTTTTTCTTTTTGGGTCTTCAAGTAGTTCGGCAGCGCGATGGCTTGTTCGAGTGGATCGAGCCCCAGGGCCGCTTGCTTGGCTGCTAACGACATAAACAACTTCAACTGTTGTTCGTAGAGTTTGATCTGATTCTCAGTCACTTTCGGTTCGACTAAGTTCAGGAACACCAAATCCACTTGATTCAGTCGATAGGCTTCTCGATAAGCGTCCAGCGATTGCCGTGATGCGTCGAGTGCGGCTTGTGCTTGTCGAATACTTTCAAGACCAGCGAACAGACCAGCCTGAGCATTCTGAAGTTCGATCAAAATCTTATCCTGTTGGAATCGTCGCTTTTGTTGGAGCATCTCCGTCTTTGCGATCGACTGTTCTATTTTTCCACGAGCTTTACGTCGTTGAATAGGAACCTCGCCGATCACTCCTGCTTCAAGTTCAAATGGCGTTTTGTCACCGAGGCTTGAAGCACGGGCGCCAACATCCTGACTATTCTGAATCGTAAAATCGAGGTTTGGTAGCAACTGGTTGTTTGCAAGTTCTAGGTCCCATCGAATTTCTTGAATAGCAAAATCTATCAACCGGAGTTCAGGTCTACGCGATAAGGCGTCATAGAAATCCCTTTCGAGCGTAGCGGGTTCAATCGTGTCGATTGCGGCAAAACTCTCTGGCAACCAATCAGGCGAAGGAACAATAGGTTGGCCTGCTTCGTCTCGCAAATAAAGAGAAAGTTTTGCCGCAGACTGCCAGAACTTTTGCTCGCTCTCAACTACCTTTAGTCGACGTTCCGCAATAAGTTGGTCGTTGACAATTAAGTCAATCCCTTTCGCTTGACCGGCTTTCATGATTTCATTGAGCTGATCACCGCGAACCTCAGCAAGCTGCATAAGGTTGATGTTCGCCGTCAAGATCACTCCCGCAGCGACCCAAGCCCAGTATGCATTTGCGGCTTCGAGTGAAGCGTAGAGAATGTTCTCCTGAACCTCCGGTCCAACAGCTTGTCTTCGAAGATTTGATTGAAAGAGCTCAACCCGCTGGGCATCGATCGCACGCCCTTGCAGGAGTGGTTGGATCATCGAGATCTTGAACTCTCCTCCATCGTTTGTTTCGCGTTCTTTGTACCACGGTTCGAAGCTACCACGTCCCAGTCGATAACCTGCTCCGACATAGCCGCCCCACCAAAGTTGCCGAGCAACGCCAATTCCTTGTCGATAAGTTTCGTAGTAGCCTATCCCCTGGTTGAGCGAGTATCCTTCCAGTTTCGTGTCGTACGCGCCCAGTGCAGTGAGTTGTTCGCCAGCGGTGGATCTCGCAAGCAGTCTTGCTTGTTCGATCATTGGAAAAGCGCGATACACCGACGCAACAACATCCGCAAGCAAAAGCGTGTTTTGGTTTTCCTCGCCGAGCGTATCCGATATAAAGCTGGTGAAGAACTCGGGCTCTGATGGTAGAACATAATTGGGAATGTTGGCCGAGTGCGAGTCCCACGTGCGATCGCTAGTTGCCCGCGCCTTGGCCGCTGGATCTTGTATCGAGCCTTCAACCTGATTCAATTTCAACTGAAGCTGTTTCGCCTCGGCGCTGTTCACGGGAGCAGGAACGAGCGAGTAGCTCGGATCTTCGCGAAGAGGACCGCGATAAGGAAGGGTGCTCTCAAGGCGATTAAGAGCGTTTTGCTCAGGGTTCTTTTCTGCGTTCTTTTCTGCGTTCTTCTCTGCGGTCGCAGTCTGCTGCGGCACTTGCGAGCGTATTACTTCAGCTTGCTCCGAAATAGCCCCTGGTACCTCAGCAGACTGAAGTGTCGCAGGATTTCTGCCTGTTGCTTCCTTTATGACTTGAGCAACGAGCGAGTGCTCGTTGTAAAGAAATCCGCATAGGGAAAGAAATGCTACTTGGGTAATTTGGGTTTTTTGACGTCGTCTTTGTTGTCGCCGGAGCCCTTGCCGGTCGGATCGTCGATCATTGGAGGAAATCCGTTTAATTGACGCCATAATTCGAAACCAAGCGGGACAGTTCTAAGCAGTACCCATCCGTTGGCCCGCACTCCCTGCCTTAGGTATCGGTTATCCGGCCAGGGAACTTGCGAGTCATCCGGAGTGACGTAAACATCGAAGTCACCCTTGGTATCACCCCCCGGATTGATACTGTTTACGCGACCACCAAAAGTTCCCACTGCAACGCTTGGCCAGCCGACCCATTGAATCGCAGGCCAACCTTGAAACTGCAGCCGAACTTCATTGCCCACATGAATCAATGGACTGTCGTTCCCGCGAATTGTGAGCTTTACTGCCAGCTGATCCGTTTCTGGAACAATCTCAAACAGTACATCATTTTTCTTTACGCTATCACTTCGCGAATTCACGTGAAGCGATTGAATGATACCAGTTCGAGTTGCCTTCACTGCTAGCCGGTCCAATTGACCGAGCTTGATCTTTACGTCTTCGATCTCTTTGTTGACTTCGGCAATCTTTTGCAGCCCGTCTTGTAGTTTGTTTTGTGCTTCGTTGTTCTTGATGTCTACTTCTTGAACCTTGCTCTTGTATGCATCTTGCTTAGACTGCAAAAAACTAAATTGTTCGATTTCGGCTTGTTGAGCCTTCCCTACTTTTTGCCATGCTGCTCTTTCGTCAGCTTCAGATTGAGCAACCTCTAAAGGCGACTTGAGGCCTTTGGGCAAAAGCATTACGTCGCCATCGAATTTGGTTTTCTTGCCCTTATGCTCCGCAGTAACTTCCTCGACCATCGCCTTAGCCTGTTCAAGTTTGGCTGTCGATGCAACGATGTCAGACTCGGCGGCCTTAAGATCAGCGACGCCCGCCGCTCTACGAGATTCAATGTTTACCTTCTCATTTTCAACATTGTTCTCAAGGTTTTGCTTTTTGTTATCCAGATTTTGGAGTTGCGTTTCTACACTTCTTTTTTCACCATCTGCGAAAGGCGTTAGCCGCATTAGCTCTTCGCCTTCGATAACGTGGCTCCCTTCTTGAAAGCCTTCTTTGATCCAATCGACTACGCCATCTGCCATCGCGACAACCGGTTGCAGTCGCTTCTGCGGATCGCGAGCGATGACGGTTCCGGTTCCTCGAGAACTTTGCTGCCAAGGAACAAAAACTAACGCGATAGCCCCGACGACAAGCATCCCAAATGTAACTCGAGCTGCCGTCCGGGCTAGCCAAGACGAACGAACTAGGTACAGCGAAGGAAAGGTCGCTCCCGTAATCTCCGTGGGAACCAAGCCTTGCAGCGAACCGATATCTCTCCGCTGCGAATCATGGTGATCATCGTGACCACCATGGTTGGGATGACTTTCGTGTCCTGGAACTATTATTGGGGCTTTTTCGGGTGCTGTTTCAATCGCCATGGTCACATTAACGCTTCTCTAATCCGTACAACCGCATCCGTCCGTGTGTTAAGTATCGCGGACTTGCCTAAATCGATCTAGTGCTACAACTTCAATTTAAAATGGATTGAAAATCCAGCAATAAATGGCTCAGAAATGCGATGAATTTGTCGAGTAGACTGCCCCAAATGATATGCCCTCTCAACCTAAGCTCGCTCACATTATATATATCGACGATTAATAACTAAGTAAGACAAGGTAAAATCGTCAGTATGGATAAGTACTGCTCAATCGTTGGCTTAGTGCTCAGTCTAAACCAAATTTTCGGGCTACGGGACCTTCCACTAGAACCAGAATAACCGGAATCCTTCACGCAATCACAACGAGCGGTCGTTTTTTGGTTGCCCAATCGAAGCAGCACGGGACGAGTCGAAAAGCACGTTGGAAACAAAATAATTTCCTTGGTTTTGCTTTTTGAAGGCTGGCAAACGTGCACACACAAGCAAACACACTCGAGCATTTGGAATCGCGTTACGACCAAGTTCTTACGAAATTGGACGAACTTCTTTCCAAAATCGATTCGACGATTCTCACGAATAAACCAGTGCTAGTCTCCGAAGCACCGGTTGCTTCTGACAACAGCCAAAAGGCATCAGCAGCCCTGTAAAGCGAGTGTCCAAGCTGAACCGAGGTTGGGCTAATGAAACCGAAGCCGATGGCGTTTGCCACGGTTTTCGATTTCTCCACAATCTGCTCTGCAGTCCCGATAGGGACGATAGCGAACAGGCTTGGGACCGCGATTGCTGCCGTCCCTATCGGGACTCACTCATTTTTCTGGGACAAAACATAACAAAAAAGGACGCGACACCCCGGAATTCTTAGCAGCTCAGGCTAGCGCCGGCGGCTCAAGTTTCATGCTATCCGGTTTATTAAAATTGGTCACAACCCTTCGCGCTGACGCAGCTATAACAAAAAAACCGGCCGCGTTTTTACGCTGAACCGGTTTTTATTGAGGGCGTCTGCCTAACGAACTATCGAGTCAAATCTGCGGAGGTCGTTCCTGGATTTGTCTGAGTGTTGACTAATTTGGTTGCACCTGGCTTTTGGAGGCTGGTTGCGACCCAACCGACATATTGTTGGTCGGCTTGGCTAAGGCGACTCAGTGGAACTGTCGAGAATTTGCCGTTGTCCTTGAGCAGACGAACTCGATCCGGGAAGATCAACGAAAGCCGTGCACTAACAGTGAAATCGCCCGTGTTGTCGCTCCAGGTTCGGAACTCGGCTCCACGGAACGACTCGCGATCAACACTGTTATACGAGCTGGTCTTAAACAGATCATCAAGATCTGAGTCCAACGAGCTCTCCGAAGCCTTTTCAGGGGCGGCTTCGCTTGCCTTTGAAGGTGCTGGCGAATCGAAGATCGCGTCAAAACTTGCGGACGAATCTGACTTCTCGATCGACTTGGCGGCTTCACGCGTTCCGAAGAGTGCATCAACATCAGCATCATTCACGTTGCTAGTCGCGGTTGGCATGTCGGTTGATACAGTTCGACCAATTGCGGGTTCTTCTGTCTTTTCGCTCGAATCCAAACTTGGAGTCAACGGTTCGTTGCTGTTGAAGAGATCGTTCAAATCGCTCTTCTCAGCTGGTTTGTTGGCTGGAGCATCTACGGCCGGAGCATCTGCGGCTGGCGTTGCGGCTGCGGGTTCAGTGCCGAATAAATCGTCTAGCCCGCTAGCTGGAGCTGGCGTGGCAGGCGCGTCTGCTGCCGGCGCGGCCATCTTAGTTGCGTCTCCGAAAAGATCATCAATTGGAGCGGCGGTTTGACTCGGGGCGGCGGTATTCGGAGCTGGAGCAGGATCAAAAAGGTCGGCTGGAGCTGTGGGAGCAGGTGCCGCATCCAATAGGTCTGCCGGAGCAGCTGGAGCTGGAGTTGGGGCCGGTGCGTCACCGAAGAGGTCATCGATGGCAGCCGGAGGTGCGGCTGGCTTTTCCATTGGGACTTCGGGTTCAATCGCTGGCTTTACCGGCGCGTCGGCTGGGGCCGGCGTACCAAACAAATCGTCTAGTGGTGCTGGAGTTGCCGGTGCTGGAGTTGCCGGTGCTGGAGTTGCCGGTGCTGGAGTTTCCGGTGCTGGAGCTGGAACTACTGGAGCTGGAACTACTGGAGCTGGAACTACTGGAGCTTCTACGGCGGGCTCGGTAAGTGGCGCTGGAGCTGGTTCAACAGGTGCCGGAGCAGGCATCGCTGGCTCTACGAAAGCTGGTTCAACGACGGCAGGTGCCGCGGGAGCTGGTTCAGGAACAACTGGTGAAACCTGAGAAGCTGCCGGAGCGGGTTCGGTCGGAGCGGGTTCGGTCGGTGCGACCTTCGGCGGAGCGCTGTCTTCGGGGCCTGAGGACGTAATCTCAGACGGAGGGGCTGGAACACCGCATCCGCAATCTGGCACATCGATCACAGCTGTAGCAGTATCGCATCCGCAAATTGGAGCCGATTCAATAATGACGGGTGCCGAAGGCGTACACGCGACCGGGGCCACGCATGTGGTCACAGGCTCGCAGCAAGCACTCGGGGCTTGTGCACATCCGTGCAATCGGTGCAGAATCCTGCCTGCAAACGCAGGATTAAATGTCAACAAGACTGACAGGGAAGAAACGACGAACAGTCGAATCCAGTAAGGAAAGGGCTTTGACATTAACCAAGACTCCAAGATGTACTTAACGGAAGGGACAATCGGCTGAACTATTAACGCGGTTCATCGCCTCTATTCAACCAAGTTGGCTGACTGGGTCACACGATGACTTACCGGCAATTCACCGGCGCTAGGACAATACGAAAGGACAAAATGACCGGTACGACCGGTTTATCTGCTACAATTCAATCAAATATCGTAGTTTGATAAAATGGGTACCGCAAGCAATATAGAAAAAAACCTCCAATTCACTTTGCGGTGCCCCACCTGAGTCATTTTTTCGACTCTAGCGATCAAATAAGCTTTTCGGATAAGCTAAAAAACCGGAATCTTGTGTTCTTCCCGGTCGAGTTTAGCGATTAAATCATAAAGACAAGCGAAATGACCAAAGGCTTCTTCAGAAACATGGTAGGCGCCTGGAGCCTGGAGAAAAAGTGTTTGATCTTTCTCGGTTTCGCGTTGCTGATCTCCATGCTTTTCTCGACCTCGGTCATTCAAGTCGTTGCTTCAACTCTGGTGATGGAGACGACTCGGCAAAGTGCCCGCGACTTTGGTGAATCCATTTTTTTGATTCAGCATGCTGAAGCCTTTGTCAAACTCAGCAAACCCAACACACCAAGTGCGAACCCCGAAAACCAATCGCAAGATGGAACGGCACCCTCAGAGGCGAAACCTTCGTTCGCCGAAAGCAACGCCACATCGGCTGCTCAAAGCGGTGATTTGGACGAATCGATTCGCGACAACAATCTTGCCGTTTTAAGTTGGCTTCGAAAAGATTTCTTGCCTTCCGAAACCACGTTCGAGCTACTTCGATTGGACGACGGACGCGAGTATGACGACCTCGGTGGGTTAGTCCCCAAATCGGAAGCAGACCTTCGAGCCCTCTATGGAATTGAGGCGGCATTGAAAGCCGAAGAGGAAGCCAACGCGTTGGAGTCTTCGGAGCTTTCGAACCAAGCTTCACCAGACACTTCCAAAACAGCCGATACTCAATCGCAAGAGTCGGCTAGCTCGAGTGAGAAGTCTTCCGAAAATACCCCTCTCAAAACCGAGTTTGGATTGGCTGGCCCCAATTCGTCAAGCCGCGTCTTTCAAGAGTACGGTCCCATCGGCGAGTTCTATTACTACTACTATCCGGTTACCTTCAGCAAGTATTGCGTCGATTGTCACGCCATTAAGAACAGCAGTTCCATGAACGCTGCCTCTGAACTTCCGTTTCGCGTTTTGCGAGTGAAGATGCCTTACGCGGATACTTGGCTGTGGACCATCTGGAGCTACGCAATCGTAACAGCGGTTGCACTGGCGACACTTGCGCTGAGCCTTTTCTTCGTGCACTGGATTCTTAAGCGTCTTGTCATACGCCCTCTGAGATACTTGCGTGATGTGAGCGACGAAGTCTCTCGCGGTAATCTAACGCTCCGTTCTGAGATCGACACGGATGATGAATTCTACGAGCTCTCAGAAGCTTTCAATCGGATGCTTCGACACCTAACGGAAGCTCAAGTTGAACTCAAGGATGTCAATCAAGTACTCGATAAACGCGTTGATCAACTCGCTCAAGTCAATCTCCAACTCTACGAAGCCAATCGATTGAAGAGTGACTTCCTAGCGAGTATGAGTCACGAGCTTCGAACACCACTCAATAGCATCCTCGGCTTCAGCGATGTTCTGCAAGGCTTTGATACATTGACCGACAAACAAAAGCGGTATGCAGCAAACATTCAAAAGAGCGGTCGACTACTTCTAGAGATGATCAACGATATTCTCGACTTGGCCAAGGTCGAAGCCGGCAAGATGGAGGTTCGTTCATCACGATTCGATTTTATTCATCTTCTCGAAGGTCAATGTGATGTGGTTCGCAAACTAGCAGATGATAAGAACATTGATTTGCAAATCGAGATCGACTCGTCGATTGCTATCCCAATCCCACCAGACTCCATCGAAAGCCAACTCCCTGATAGCGACATGGCAAGATCTGATACAGCAATAAGCGATATCTCATCAGGATCGTTGCCACACGCGAGCAAGCCCGAGTTGATACTGCTACAGGACCAAGCGAAGCTGTTGCAGGTCCTAACAAACCTGCTTTCCAACGCAATTAAGTTCACGCCTCAAGGCGGAATCATTCGCGTAGGAGTAGCCGACAGCGGACCCGACGAGAACGGCATTGACTTCTTTTCGTTTTCGGTGATCGACACGGGCGTTGGAATTGCAGAACACGATCACGAGGCGATCTTTGAAAAGTTTCGACAGATCAATAGCACCCAAGACGGCGACGCGCTGACTCGCGAGTACTCGGGAACAGGACTCGGTCTATCGATCGTTCGCGAGCTTTGTCGACTGCTCGGCGGTGAGATCCACTTGGCAAGCCAACTCGGTCGCGGAAGCACCTTCACGGTTACGCTTCCCAAACAGTACAGCCAAACCTTCAAAGAAGAAAACATTTCGAAAGCGATCGTTGATAACGAGATGTTTATCGCAGCGCCACACTAGTTCATGGGGAAAAAGTGCCAGGCCTCAAAAACAAGGGCGCCCCTACGAGTGCTCTGCATTTTTGAGACCTGCCCCGTTTCCAGAGAACATGAGGTTCGCGAACGACCCATTCGTTAAAGTTTACCGTCGATTTATAGCAACGATCGATCGGCGGTTGATTAAGAAGCCATTACGCGTTAAAAGTATTCCATTGAATTCGAAATATTTTCCTGGCAAAATCAGATCAACTGGCCACGTGTGAACCCCATCTACGTAACAACGTCCGAGCAATTGCAAGAGCTGTGCAGCAATTTGGAAACCGCTGCCTTAATTGCTTTTGATACCGAGTTCGTTGCGGAAGACACGTATCGCCCCGAATTGTGCCTTGTTCAAGTCGCAACCGACGAGGTGCTCGCAGTCATCGACCCCTTGACTTGCGGGCCCATGGATCGGTTTTGGCAACTTCTGCTGACGTCAGACCGCCCTGTCATCGTTCATGCAGGTCGCGAAGAAATTCTGTTTCATTATCGTTCGACCGGGCAGACCATTCCGGCTCTTTTTGACATTCAACTGGCGGCTGGGTTTGTGGGCTACGATTACCCGGCCTCGTACGGAAGCTTGGTACAAAAGTTCACGGGCGAAGTACTCGATAAAGAAGAAACACGAAGCGATTGGCGCAAAAGACCTTTGTCGAATCGTCAACTCAAGTACGCTTCGCAAGATGTCTTCGACCTACCGAAAATATACCGTTTGCTTCATGCCCAATTGGTTAAGCAAGGCCGATTGAAGTGGCTGGAGGAAGAAATCGCCTCGCGGCAGGCGGATCTTGCTTCCGTCGAACGACAGGAGCAGTGGCATCGGATGAGTGGTATTCACTCGCTCAATGGACATTGCCTTGCGATCGCACGGGCCCTGTGGTTGTGGCGAGATGAACAAGCGAAATCTCGTGATATTCCGCCTCGTCGCGTCCTTCGAGACGACCTTCTCGTCGAGTTGGCTCGTCGTGGGACGTCCGATCCGAAGCGAATCTCCAGCCTTCGAGGTATGGAACACCGGCACCTGAAGGCTGCGTTGGATGATATCGTCGCGGTCATTGAAGTGGCTCGCAAAGAACCGATCCCGCACTGGCCGCGTCGTGAGCGGTATGGCACTGGTCAGCCCTCCGGGATGCTTACACAGTTTCTTGGGGCCGCTTTGGCATACATTTGTCGATCAAAAAAGATAGCCCCATCGATTGTAGGGACCGCGGACGATCTTCGCGATTTCGTTCTTTATCGGACGGACACTCGTGCGACCGAAGTCCCGCCGCCCTCGCTTTTGCAAGGTTGGCGAGCGACCATTGTGGGGCGGTTTTTGGATGATTTGCTATCCGGGAAGACCGGAATGGCCCTCACGGATATCCGAAGCGAAATGCCGCTAAGATTCTGCAACGCTTCCACCGAGTTGGCAGTCGATCTGGATCTCGATCAGTGATCTCGCCGACAAAGTGACCTGTTGGAACGTCAAAACCCGCGCCTGGCGGCAATGGCCTCAGGGCTCCTAAGCCGTGAGCGATAGCTTCGGGTTCCCCCCGGTAAGCTTTCTAACAACACAAACATTAATCGCCGCGCGTCACCCGTGGCTAGCGCCATCGGCTCAGCTTTTATCCGCTCGCCACAACGTGACCAACCGCCGCTTGCCGTTTATTCTCTTGCAAAGTCAGGAACTTCGCGACTTCCTTTCGCTGAAGGCTTGTCATTTCGCTTCAAGATCGCTAGGTTTCTAGGTCTCTTTCACATGCTTCCGACGCGACGAATCAGCACATGATTGCAATCGATAAAACAAGCCAACTCCCCGATGACCAGCGCGTTGTCATGACCGCTGTGGGGCTTACGTCTCCAAACGGCAATAATCTCGAGGAATATCGCGCAAACCTGCTCGCGGGCAAAAGTGGCGTGAAAGATTACGAGATTCGCTACGTTGGAAAGACGCTCGCTGGGATCTGCAATTTTGAGTCGACAAAATACCAAACCAAAAAAGACATTCGACGTGGCACACGAGCCGGCGCGGTCGGTGTGTGGGCAGCTCAAGAAGCAGTCGCTCGCAGCGGCCTGGATTGGTCAAACGTGGATCGCTCTCGAGTAGGAATTTACGTCGGTGTTACCGAGCACGGCAACGTCGAAACCGAAAACGAGATCCACTCGATCAAGGCCTTCGACTACGACACACAATATTGGTCGCACCACCACAATCCCCGCACGGTTGCCAACAATCCTGCCGGTGAGATCGCTTTGAACATGGGGATTACCGGTCCGCACTACACAATCGGCGCGGCTTGCGCTGCTGGAAATGCTGGGATCATCCAAGGCGTCCAAATGCTTAGACTCCACGAATGCGACATAGCCATCGCAGGTGGTGTTTCCGAAAGCATTCACACCTTTGGCATCTTCGCTTCCTTCAAATCGCAAGGGGCACTGGCCTCGCACAGCGATCCGAGCCAAGCATCGCGACCTTTCGATCGTGATCGTAATGGAATCGTTGTCTCCGAAGGATCTTGCATGTATGTGCTCGAGCGGCTTTCGGACGCCAAGGCTCGCAATGCACCGATCATCGCAGAGATCGTTTCCTACGCAATCAACACGGATGCGACCGATTTTGTTCTCCCCAACCCCGAGCGACAGGCCCAGTGCATTGCGATGGCATTGGCTAGAGGAGGTCTGGCGGCTGACCAAATCGACATTGTCAGCACGCACGCCACCGGAACCAGCAGCGGGGACTCTCAGGAGTGTGACGCTCTGCGAAGGGCCTTCGGATCCAGTAACCGAACACGCTTTAACAACACCAAAAGCTTCATAGGCCACACAATGGGAGCCGCCGGAGCCCTTGAATTGGCTGGTAATCTACCCGCCTTCCAAGATCGCGTTTGCCACGCGACAATAAATGTAGAAAATCTCGATCCCGATTGTGCTTTGAATGGTCTGGTTGTCCAAGAACCTCAAGAACTTTCTAGGGTCGATTACATTTTAAACAATTCATTCGGCATGCTGGGGATCAACTCAGTCTTGATCGTACGGCGTTTTTAGCAACGCAGACGTGTTTTGGCACCTCAACCGATAATCAAAACCTTTATTTAATTTAGAACTAGCACACTACTATGACGCCAGCGGAAATCCGTGACGAAATCCTAGACATCCTCAGCGAAATTGCTCCGGACGAAGATCTATCCGATCTTGAAGACGCAAAGAGCTTTCGTGAACAGATGGAACTGGACAGCATGGACTTCCTAGACATCGTCATGGAACTCCGCAAACGACACCGCGTCCAGATTCCTGAGGACGAATACACAAACCTTGCGAGTATGGCTAGCACGGTTTCGTATCTAGAACCGAAGATGAAAGACATCATCAAGGCATAGCTTTGCCTTATCGATTCAACATCAAAGGATCTACTCACGTTCATGAGCACCACCGAATATGACACAATCATCATCGGTGCTGGGATGTCCGGACTGGCTGCAGGTATCCGACTAGCTCATTATGACCAGCGTGTTTGCGTCTTAGAAAAGCACTACACCATCGGCGGTTTGAATTCCTTCTACCGCATTAACGGTCGCAACTATGACGTTGGTCTCCATGCGATGACCAACTTCACCGAGAAAGGTGCCAAGAAAGGCCCACTCGCGCGACTTCTTAAGCAACTGCGTTTTCGTTGGGACGATTTTCAACTCGCCCCACAAGCTGGCTCGGCTGTTGCGTTTCCCCATATTCAGCTGAACTTCAACAACGATATTCAACTGCTACGCTCTGAGATCGCTACCCATTTTCCAACTCAAATCGATCGGTTTGATCGCCTGCTTTCAGAACTCATCGAATATGACGATCTAAAACAAGAGGACTTCGAAATCTCGACGCGTCAAGTTCTAGGTGGAATCTTCGCCGATCCACTTCTGATCGAGATGCTTCTCTGTCCGTTGATGTGGTATGGAAACGCACGCCAAGATGATATGGACTATGGTCAATTCTGCATCATGTTCAGAAGCATCTTTTTGGAAGGCTTTGCAAGGCCGTTCAAAGGGGTTCGATTGATTTTAAAGAATCTTGTTCGACGTTTTCGTGAATTGGGTGGACATCTCAAGCTGCGTAGTGGTGTCGAGCGAATCGATGTCGATAGCGGACATGCGATGGGGGTAACCCTTGAGGATGGAACGCAACTCACCGCAAAGAGAATTTTGAGCAGCGCGGGTGTTGTCGAAACCATGCGACTCTGCAGCGACAGCTCGGTGGTTGACGTAGATCGAACGGGCGAACTAACCTTCATCGAATCTATCTCCGTCTTAGATTGCCAGCCGAAGAAAGCAGGCTTCGATAAAACGATTGTCTTTTTCAATGACTCGGACAAATTCCATTGGCATCAACCAGAATCGGATCTTTGCGATGTGCGAACTGGTGTCCTCTGCTCGCCAAACAATTATCTTTACGGCGACACCGAAGGGGAGTTGGAGGCGGGCTTCATAAGGCAAACATCGATCGCCCATTTTGGTCGCTGGATGGAGCTGGACGAACGAGCATATCGACAACAGAAGATGCGATGGTACGACTTGAGCACTCAAGCCGCGGCCCAATTTGTTCCCGACTTCCGACGCCACGTGATCGATACAGATGTCTTCACGCCAAAGACTATCAGACGCTTTACATCTCACGATAACGGAGCCGTCTATGGTGCAACGAAGAAACAGCTCGACGGCACGACGCATCTCGATAATCTTTATCTTTGCGGCACAGACCAAGGCTTCGTCGGAATCGTTGGAGCGATTGTCAGCGGAATTTCCATGGCTAATCAGCATTGCTTAAGAAGCGACCTATAGGTCGAGATTTTGTAGGCCTAGGTTTGAAGCATATGTGTTGCTCATCGCCGCCATTTCCTCTATACCCTCCGCGACTCTGTGTTTCACTTCCCCCCGTTCCTGTTGGTTTATTTAACTGCGTTGCTCGTCTCTGATTATCAGAGCGCTGAGACACAGAGAAATGCGAGAAGTGCCAGATTTGTTCAGCGAATTCGAGTACCATAAAGTGATCGTAAATCAGAAGGATTTTCGGATCGTCTGCGAGTTCCTCTTTCAATATCGAATGCTAATTTCCCACAAGGTGGCCAATGAACCTCTCAATTCAAAAACCGAACGCACCTCTCAAAGCTCCTCTCAACTTGGGACGAAGGAATTTTATTGCGACTACTGCGATGGCGTCGATAGTTGCACCGCTAGCTGCAACCAGCTCTCGATTGTTAGCAGCTGAAGATGGTGCTTCTAAGGCAACCAACGGAAGCTCCAACCTTGTCAATCCGCCTGCGGGAAAACGCATTCTCATTTCCTGCAAGCTGACCATGATCGCCAAAGAAGTGGAAGGTAAGAAACTGTCGATCGTAGAGCGATTACAGCTAGCCGACAAAGCAGGGTTTGACGGTGTCGATTTCGATGAGGCAGGATTATTTTCGGTAGAAGAAGCTCGTGATGCCGTGCGCAATTCAGGTGTCTTCGCCCACAACGCGATCAATCACGATCACTGGAAGTCTCGACTCACGTTAGCCGACGAATCGATACGAGCAAAGGGTGTCGCAAACATCGATCACTGCTTACATGTCTCTCATGCCATCGGAGGAAGCGCCGTGCTGATTGTCATCGGTCGCGGTGAAGATGGAAGCCCGGAAGAGTTAGATAATCGCGCGCGCGCCGAGATCAAAAAGCTTCTCCCTCTGGCTGCGTCTCTTGGCCAGTCAATACTGATTGAGAATGTGTGGAATAGGATTCATTACAACCACGATGCACCCGCCGAACAAACCGCTGAAAAGTTTATCGCTTTCGTCGATAGCTTCAATAGCCCTTGGGTTGGAATGTACTACGACATCGGCAACCATTGGAAATACGGTCAGCCACGCGAATGGTTGAACGCCTTCGGACGTCGCGCAGTAAAGCTAGACATCAAAGGATTCAGCCGAGCGAAAAACAAATTTGTCGATATCACTTCTGCAGATGACGACGTGCCTTGGAGCGAAGTTCGTAAAGGCTTAGATGACATCGGATTTTGTGGCTGGACCACCGCAGAGGTTTCTGGCGGCGGGCTAGAACGGCTGACTATCATCCGACAACAAATGGAAAAAGCCTTGCTCGGATAGTTCGCGTTCTTTGAGCATTTAGAAAACCGAAAACAGATTTGAATCGATGCCTTTCAATTTGAGATGTCGCTTCTTTGTTGAAGTAGGCACAAGCCAAAGTTAACCAAGGCCTGCGAATTGAGCCGCTGGCGATAGCCAAGTCGTTTGACTTTCATGCGTAAGCGTGTGGTTAGTCGTTTTAACTCGGCTAGCGCTGAGGCTCAATGCTTTGTGCGTCGAACCGCTAACACTAGCGTCGTTAGTGGAGACACCAGCGCTAGCGGACGGCAAGTCGCTCGAACACGGTTCGCGTCCCACGAGCAATCGCGATGGCTTTTCAAAAAAATTTAAATTGCTTTTTGACAACCGTACCGAGTGACCTAATCTTCGATTGGCGACGTCGAATCGAGACAGTCGGGAATAGTTTCACCTAGCAAAGGACGATGGTACATGTCGAATGTTTCGTTTGCGACCAATGGCATTAGCGCACCAGATTTTCCGGTTGTAACGAAGGCACCGGAAGAGTTTGTCGACCGCCTATCTCAACGGACATCGAGCAAAGACAACGAACGCCGCCAGTTCGGAAATTCATATCGAGACCTTTCGCCCGACGGACGAGATTTGGCAGAGGCAATCGATTCGTACAAAGTGACTCATCGTCGAAGATACATCACGACCGACGAAATGCTCGCTGTTCTTACGACACTCGGCTATAAGAAAATGCCAATCGAGTAACAAATCGAGTTAGCTGCGGCGATTTCGCCTGGGTAAATATCCGCTAAGGACAGTCTATTCTCGGCGAACGTCATCGAAGTCCGCCTCCAATCGTACTCGTGCTCAATGAAATGGTACTCGTACTCCTACTCGATTCAAATCACGCGATCGAGTAGGAGACGGTACCGCCGATGGCTGAGTGCGAGTACGAGCACGGAAAGAGACGGATTTTAAATGAAGAATTTCGTCAGATCTTGGAGAGAACTGATGGGTGACTAACAAATCTTTCGTCTCTCTCACCCTGTCTTAGCAAGACGAGATCTACTAGCTAACCATCCAAGTGTTTAGAAAGCTCACTTGCAGCAACCTCTGGCAAGACCGGATTGATAAAGCAGTCCGACCCCCATTCAAAGCCGGCGACTTTGGTTAGTCGCGGAAAGATCTCCATCCGCCATTGAAAGACTTCGTCCCAACAAGGATCAAAGGGGCTCGTGTGAAGAACAAAATTGTAGGCAGCTTGCGGAAAAAGAGTCTCCATCGCTTGCAGCACACGACGCGTTACCAGCGCGAGCTCATTTAGATCCTCGTCGGAAACTTCTTCGAATCGGGCTTCTTTCTTCTTTGGCAGTATCCAGATGAAGTAAGGTATCTGCGACGCAAACGGTGTTAGCACCACAAAGTTTTTCGACTCAAGCACGATACGCTTGCCAGCCGCAAGTTCTTTCGTGAGTACGTCAGCAAAGTACGTTACTCCGTAGGTCTCACGATAGAGCAACAACCGTCGACAAGATCGCGTCACATCGGGCGGCACGAAATTGGTTGCGATCAATTGGCTATGCGAATGCGTAAGGGAAGCCCCCGCATCACTGCCAACGTTCTTAAAGATGACAGCGTAGCGCAAAGAATCATGAGCACGCCAGTGGACGAGTCGTCGTCGAAAGGCTTCGAAGACTAATTGCGTATGCGATTCAGAAAGCTGAGTAAGACTGTGCAAGTGTTCGGGTGATTCTATGATTACTTCATGAGCACCAAGAATGCTTCGCCTTGAAAAGAGCGGATCGTCGCAGCTTTGATTATCTTCGGAAGTGCTCTCGAGAAAATCTAAATCCGAGCCACTACCCTGCTCTGACATGTGTGACGTAAGTTGATAGTCCATGTCGTCGCTGAACTCTTCAACGCGATTCCCGGTTCTGTGATCGCTGTGACCGACTGCAACGGCGTGCAACGCATGGGGCAGATCTGCTAGTGGAGTAAGCGCCGGAAACTTGTTCGCAACAACGCGGACTTGCCAAGGCCGATTTCGCTTAGAGCCAGCCGATTGCCTCGGCAGCCGAAGAAGAGTTGCCGGTGTTTGCTCTTCACAACCAGCACAGAAAGGACAACTAACGAAAGAACTTGGCGAAAGGAGTGCGTCTTTAAACTCGTCGGGGCGTTGAGATCGATGCGGGGCAAAGATGACCCATCTATCTGCAAGCCAGTCATAACGTGTCTCACTCATTCGATGAAAGTTTCTCTCAGTAGGATTAATGTCAAGGGTTTATAGCGAGTACACGTTAGTCTAGCTTCGAAAATTTGCTGATGCTACTCAATCGTCTGCTACTCTGTCATCCGCGGCATGGCACAAGCTCGCTTATAAAGACTTTCGTAGTGGAGTGCACTTTTGGTCCAAGACCAATCTTGTCGCATCCCCGTTTCAACAATCTGCTTCCACACCATTGGCTCACGCGTGAACGTATCCAGCGAACGGTCTACGCACTCTGAGAGAGAATCGAGTGCGTAATCATAAAAAACGAAACCTGTAGCGGACCCATCTTGCAACGTGTAATCAGACACATCCGTCACTGTGTCGACTAACCCGCCTACCGCATGCACAATCGGAACCGTTCCATATCTTAACGAGTATAGTTGATTCAAGCCACAAGGTTCATACTGGCTTGGCATCAAAAACATATCTGCTCCGGATTCAATTGCGTGTGCCATGCGGTCTGAAAACTCAATTCGAATACCGACTCGCTCGGGAGAACGCTTAGCGATTTCTTGAAGGGCAGACTGAAAGCGATGCTCGCCGCTTCCCAAAATTGCCCACTGCACGCTATTGCATGGAAGCGATTTTTGGATCAACTCCAAAACCAAGTCCCAACCTTTTTGGCTCGCAAGACGCCCTACAAGTCCAATAACTGGCACCTTTGGGTCGACTGACAACCCAAGTATTTTTTGAAGATGAGCTTTGCAAGCTGCTTTTCCAGCTTCCCAATTCTCCACACCATAAGGTTGTGGCAACAACGTATCCCGCATCGGGTCCCAAACTTGGTAGTCCACGCCGTTGACAATCCCAGTCAAACGATCACCCAGTCCGCGAAGCACGCCATCCATGCCGCAGCCCAATTCCGGCTTCTGAATTTCTTGTGCATAGTTAGGACTGACAGTCGAGACCATGTCCGCAAAGGTGATACCCGTCTTCAAGAAGCAGACGTCGTTATAAAATTCCATTCTCTCCATCGTGAAGTATCGCCAGTCCAATCCAGTCCAATGCATATCGTTGACCCAATAACGACCTTGATAAGCGAGATTATGGATCGTCATTACGCATGCAGCATGGTTGTACCATTCAAAACCGCCCATGCGTGTCCGCATATACGCAGGCACTAAGCCCGATTGCCAATCATGGCAGTGCACAACATCGACCGGAAGACCTATTCGTTCGATTGCACGAACGACTGACCTGGAAAAGAATGCAAAGCGTTCGCAGTTGTCTTGATAATCTGAGTGTTGATCTCCATAAAGATGGGGCCGCTCAAAGTAGTGTGGTTGATCGATGAAGTAGAAGTCAACTGCTGGGTCTCCTACTGTTGCTTTCAGTAGACGCACGGCCTTCGGTTTGCCATCCATATCGACAACAAAGCCAATCTTTGCGTCTTGAACGGCAACGCCTGCTTGAAACACACGACTATAGGCAGGTAAGAATACGCTGCATCGATGCCCAAGCCCTGCAAGTCGTGACGGAAGAGTGCCAACAACGTCAGCAAGCCCGCCTGTCTTTGCGAATGGAATCGCTTCGGAACTGACCATGACGATATCCATCGAAACTACTTTCTATTGGCACCTAACAATTCTTACACATCGAATGAGCGAGTCTGTTTCGCTTACGATCACCAAGCAATGCGAGCAGTTATACAGTGAGTCCGCAACATGCTTTGTCAACTCCATTATACCTACTTTTACGAGAAACTTATTCATTCCGTTTCTTCGTTTGAGAAACTGCGACTTGACCTTGGAATTATCAACACAGAATCGTTATACTCGGATCCGACGGTTGATGGTCTTGCTACAGCAATACCATAATCCTTTCCGCCGTATTCCTTTTCGAGTGCCCTCTTAGGGTAGTACAAAGATGTTATCCATTCGTCCCAAAGTCGCAGAGCACGCTCTCTTTGTTTTGGGAAGATCCATACATCCAGAACTGATGACACTACATCGTTCACGCACCTACGAGCGTGCGAACTACCGAGCTAAAATTGACATCACCAGTGATGGGCATGTCGTCACGTTTTCTAGCGATCAATCGACCGTAACAGAAGTTGTCTGCTCCGCCCAACAGCAACTACCCCAGAAGCGAAGAATGGCGGCTCATCTTTTTCGAAATCGCACCGCAAGAATGGTCGAAACGCGACGAAACGTTGAGTACCAGATCGAATATCAGCTTGAACAAGTCGGTCCAGGTGTCTTCTGGATGGTCCACCAGCAATTAACAAACGAACCCGACGAACACGATTTGCTCCAAAACTTTGGCTCCAGCGGCCGCATTCCCATGGGTGCGATCAGCTTTGTCCACGTCGAACAACGCGAACGCCAGTTCTTGGTCCAAGCTCTCCATACTTTCCCCGACGATTACCTGATTCTCAAGTCGTTCTCCACTTTCTCAATAGAGGCCTAGCCGCCGAATCCTAACCAAGGTGGATATAGCTTGACTATTCGTCGTACTCGCCTATGCTTGAAGCCAACTTCAAGACCCGAATAAGCTTAGGATCGTCTCTACATGACGAATGTTCCCGCCGCCGAAAAATCCGCTCTGCCAACGATTTCATCGATTGGGATGCCCGCTTCAAATTCGAATCACTCGCGACCGCAAATCCTCCACGATGGTGTTTTTAGCGGACAAAATCTTACCGACCAGACTAATGGTTCCGCGATTACCGATTCAAGGTCCGAACCGACTCCAGAGTTTCTAGCCGAGTTAGCCGAAACGAGCCTCAGGCTTGAGAGCGCGACTCCGCAAGAGATTCTGCGATGGGCTGTCGATCGATTTGGCGACAAGTTCACGATGGCGACCGCCTTTGGACCCGAGGGGATGACCATCATCCACATGCTGTCCCAGTTTTCGCCGAAAACGCCTATCTTCAATCTCGATACAGGTTATCAGTTTCCGGAAACTCTTGAGCTTCGCGAGCGAGTCCTTCAAAAGTATGGAATCGCCGTCGAAATGAAGCAACCTATCAACACGGTCGAGGAATACGAACGCATCAACGGCGGACCAGTCCACAAGCATGATCCAAACCGTTGCTGCGGTGATCGAAAGCTAGCTGTCCTGCATGAAGCTGCCAAAGGAATGCTCGCTTGGGCCAGCGCCATTCGACGTAACCAAAGTCCTGATCGCGCCGTCGCTCCAATAGTTGGTTGGGACAAAAAGTTTCATCTGGTAAAGGTCAGCCCGCTCGCCAATTGGACAAAACAGCAAGTCTGGAAAATGATTAGGGAGGAAGATATTCCTTATAATAGCCTGCACGACAAAGGATACATGAGCATCGGTTGCTGGCCATGCACACGCGAAACCACGTTTGGCGAAGACGAACGGTCTGGTCGCTGGAGCGGGTCTGCCAAAACTGAGTGCGGACTTCACAGCCAAGGGTAACTTGCACGCATGCCAAAACGTAGCGGCAAACAAATCCGAGTTGAGTTCCGAAAAAAGCGCGAAATAAGAACGCGTCAAGAAGCGGATCTCACTCGCGATTTCGAAGGTTCCGCTGAAGAAATTGACACCCCCTCGGCGCAGCGTATCTCGGGAAAAGGTCGAGACACACGTCGCCGAACTGTGGTGGGTGAATCGACTCAATCGGCTGCTTCCACGCCTGATGGAGATGTCGGCAATGTCCGATTATCGATTGGGGATGCAACCGCAGGGCAAAATTTTCTTCAGGGGCAAGTCCTCCGCGTTCATCGACTCGAGTGCATTGTTCTCGGGACCGATGGACGGGAGTACCGATGCGCAATTCGAAGGCTTCTAAAAAGCCTAGCCACCGATCAACGTCACGTGGTCGTTGCAGGTGATTTGGTTACCTTTCGAATTGATAGCGAAACAACTTCAACTGCATCTTCAACTGCATCGACAACTTCGACTCAGCAATCGCAACAAGGCCTGATTGTTCGCGTGGAACCTCGTCGAGGAACGCTTTCACGCACAAGCCGAAATCGTCGCCATGTGATTGTTGCCAACGTCGATCAAATCATGATCGTAACCAGTGCGGCAGAGCCAACGATTAAACCTAATCTAATTGATCGCTTCTTGATCACCGCCGAACAAAATCATCTCGACGCATGTATTGTCATCAATAAATGTGACCTTATCGATCCAGCCGAGCTTCAGCCGCTGATCGGTTCCTACGCCCAGATGGGGCACCGGGTCGAGATGGTCAGCGCGGCACGCGGTTGGGGAATGGAACGATTGAAAAGCATGATGCGAGGACGACAAAGCGTTGTGGTTGGTCAAAGCGGCGTCGGAAAGTCATCGATTCTCAACGCAATCGAACCAGGCTTGATGCAACGTGTGCAACAAGTCAGTGCAGAAAACCAAAAAGGCAAACACACGACTACAACCGCTCAGGTTTTTCCACTGTCGCTCGGTGGCAACGTCCGAAGCTCCATCGTGGATACGCCGGGCATCCGACAATTTCAGCTCTACGACATTAGCCCCACTGAGATCGCAGGATTGTTTAGAGACCTGCGCCCGTTTGCTTCCTCATGTAAATATCCGAACTGCACTCACCTTCACGAATCTGATTGCGCGGTCAAAGATGCCCTGGCCGACTATCGAATATCAGTCCGCAGGTATGATAGCTATTGCCAAATGGTCGAGGACCCGGGCGAATAGCCCGAATTTCCGTCAAGGTTTACCTAAACCGACTCAACTCGGACGATTCCTTTCGCCGATACTACCAGCACAACCGGAATAAATGCGTTTTTCGTACCTGAATCGTCGATACAGGTTTGACGTGCGAGAAACGATGTCACGGACACACTCTGCCTCAGTGCAAACGGTGGAAGGTTACTATGTTGGTCTTGAAGCGAAGTATTCAACTATTCATTATTGCGGCCATGGCCGTGTCCGGCATTGCTTCCGCAGGGGAGCATTACCACCCTTTTGCCGAGTCACTGGACTTCAATCCGGACTGGCAGTTCTTCGCACCAGTGGACGTCGAACAAATGGAGGAACTTCATCCGAGGAAACGTGCCAACAAAGGTTGGTTCGTAACCTACGATCGAATGCACGTTGGACTGACGCGTCCAAACATTAACGGATCGCAATCTTCCAAGATTGACATGACTTGGGGGAACCGATGGGACCTCGGTTTCATGGGTGAGAAAAATACCGGCTGGCTATTTAGCTGGACCAGCATCAGCGGTCCTAACGTGTACAACGATCGGCGGGACCCTCGATTACAGATCCCGGCCGATGGTGTAGAGCGATTTACACCTCTTCGCCCTCGATTTCCGTTCGATCCAGACTTCGGCGATGGAACTATTCTCGTTCGACAAAGCTTGAACGTAGCGACCATTACCAATTTAGAATTTAACCGAACGTGGAGACTCAGTCCGTATCATTACGGCGGAATTTTGGAGCCTATGATTGGCTTTCGCTACATCGGATTCAACGATTACGCTCGTAACGAACAGCACAGTTACATAAACACTACTGGAGGTCCACTCGCTATACCCAACGCCGAGCAATTCATTCAGGAAACGACTCGTACTGACAATCGAATGGTTACGGCACAGCTAGGTTATCGTTATGTTCAACCTGTCAATAGAATGACCTTTTCAAATGATGGTAGATTCTTCGCGGGTCCCAACTATCAATCGCAAGGTTATTCAAACTACAATTTCATCTACACGGCAGCAGGTACCATTCCTGCGGGTCTTGGTAATCCATACCAACAGCTAAGTACTTTCGCAGGTCGCGACAATACTGAGTTCGTCGTCGGAATGGACGTTCGCTTTGAAGCCGCATACCAGTTCACCAAAGCATTCAATGTTCGAATGGGTGGACAAGTCCTTTACATTGGACGCGGGGTGTGGCGTGGTTCAAACCCAGGGCAAGGACCACAGAATGAGAACGACCAGAACATCGTTTCACCCGCTTGGACTTTCGGAGCGACATTCAATCGGTAATCGTCTCCACACAGAGACACAAGCTATGCAGAACGACTAGGAAACTTGCGGTCTTATGTTAGAACCTCGTCATTGTTGACGAGGTTTTTTCATTGGGACTCCTGTTGAATGAAGCAATTAGTAGCGTGGCTAACACTTGCAGTCGGTGTGATCCTCTCTGCGATGGGTCTAGAGAGTTTTCTGCTCCCTAATCACTTTATCGATGGTGGTATCACTGGGGTGTCGATGCTCATTGCGGGCTATTTTGAAATCCCGCTTGCACCGATTATTGTCCTCGTGAATGTCCCTTTTGTTTTTTTAGGCTATCGGCTTATCGGTCGTACGTTTGCCTTGAAGAGCTCAATCGCAATTCTCGCTCTTGCTCTTTGTCTGGCGTTTCTACCGTATCCCACAGCGACCGATGACAAACTGTTGAGTGCAGTCTTCGGAGGGTTCTTCTTGGGTGCAGGGGTTGGTTTAGCAATCAGAGCCGGAGGAGTTTTAGACGGCACCGAAATTCTCGCGCTTATTCTTGGCCAAAAAACGCCCGCAACAGTCGGCGAGATCATCCTGCTTCTCAACGTGGTCATATTCTCGGTCGCAGCCATCGTCATCAATATCGAAGCTGCTCTCTACTCGATGCTGACCTATTTCACGGCATCGAAAACGATTGACTACTTGCTTCACGGCCTAGAAGCTTACAACGGAGTTTTGATCGTAACTAAATCGCCCGACGAAGTCCGAACGGCTATCCTCGAACAACTTGGACGTGGAATCACCACTTTTCTAGCCAAGGGCGGCTACAGCCAACTCGATAGCCAAGTCCTTTTCTGTGTTGTGACTCGTCTGGAGCGAAACAAACTCGAATCGCTCATTTCTTCCATCGATCCAACTGCTTTCGTGGTAACGCTCCCGGTACTCGACACACAAGGTGGCGTAGTAAAAAGACGTGCGTATCACTGAATCCCTCCTTTGGAGTGCTGTGACTCGTCACAGCTTTTGAACTTATCTATCGGTTGCCAATTAAGTAAATCCCCGCGACCCCAACAACGATCAATCTCGCGAGATCTTCTTTTGCATCAGATCTCTCGCCCCAAAGCTGTGACGAGTCACAGCACTCCAAAGCTTTTTACCTTGCATTTCGGTTTTGTGCTCCTGTCGGTTAGACTAGTGGGACCTCAATAATTTCCTCCGAAATCACCATGCCTCAACAAAGCTTTCGTGTCCCCGCTCAAATTCCCGATCCAGCGCGATCGCTTCTGGCTGTCTTGCAGGGTGCGCTGAAACTCCCAAAAGCCGAATGCCAACGCATCATTCGTGATGGTGGCGTCAAAGTTGACGGAAAGATTCGCAACAAATCTCATGAGATTCTCGAACGCGGTCAGCAAATCCATGTCGACTGGTTACCACCACCGGTTCCACTGAAAAGCCAACGCAAAACAAAGACATCAGACATTTTTTCTATCGTGCATGAAGACGACGATTTACTGGTAGTCTTGAAACCTGCGAGTGTGCTAACTGTCCCAACAAAGAACCGCGAGGGAAAAACACTCGTCTCTATGGTTACGCAATATCTGCAAAAAACAGACCCTGAAGAGGAAGCCTATTGCGTGCATCGCCTGGACCGCGGCGTCTCGGGACTACTCATTTTCGCCAAGTCGATACCGATCGCAGAACGCATTCGAGACCAATTCGCTGACCGGAAACCAGATCGCACCTACGCCACCATTGTTTCTGGAGTAGTGACAAAAGACAAAGGGACCATCAAGTCCTATTTAGCGACTGACGAAAACCTGAGCCGCTACTCGACCAACAAATCCGAGAACGGTGAGCTCGCGATTACGCACTATACGGTTCGCGAGCGATGGACAGATGCAACGCTTTTGGAAGTGAAGCTCGAGACCGGTCGTCGCAATCAAATTCGTGTCCACTTGGCCGAAGCTGGTCACCCCGTCATTGGTGATCCACGCTACAAATCACAACTTGCGGAACATCGTTTGTGGCCTTACGGACGGCTAGCTCTTCATGCAGAGTCGCTTGGCTTTACTCATCCGCGTACAGGCGAGTCGCTCGCGTTTCAATCTAGCTGGCCGCAAGAATTTAGAGAGTTCGTTCGCAAGATTGGATAAGCCTTCGGATGGAAGTGGAATCCATTCGAGTTTATCAGCCAATGACTTGCCAACAAAACTCACCATCCAAGTTCCACAGACGACTTCAACAGCGAAAAACATCGCTGATCCGCAACTCGATCTGACAATCATCACAAATTGATATTGCGAGCGAATCGGTGACTTCGATTGTTTGTAATTCACCATCGGAGTTGACCTTATCAACAACGATAGATTCGTTGTCTGGATCAACGATCAAATAGTTTGCGACACGTTGCGAGCGATAGAGTTCTCGTTTGTACGTCAGGTCGCGCGATCGAGTCGTCTCGGACAAAACTTCAACGACGATTGCTGGCGCCGATTCGACATGCCGCTCAGGAAAACCGCCACACACGACGACAATATCCGGCCTTACGATGGTATCGTCTGCGACAATCCAATCGATTTCGTTGAGCACTGAAGCTTGGCAACTACTTGCGTCAATCGCTGTGACGAGCACATGAATCAGCCTGGAAGTGATCGCACTATGCAGTCCAAACGGACTCGGACTCATCGATACTGCGACGCCCTCCCAGAGTTCCCAACGACCTTCCCATTTTTGGTAATCAGAGCAAGTGTATCGCGGAGCATACTTGAGTGCAGGGGACATCTTAAAACCCTTTTCGGTTAAACCATTCTGGCGACAAAACCAAACCTTCTGATTTTATCAAAAGGGATCTGCTATGTCGCCAACAAATGTTTGCTACGTTCGAGTAACCCTACTCTCTTCGTAAATCCAAGGTTAGCGGGAAGTCCGGGTTGGGTTTGGCAATTCGACCAACCAACGGGCCTGGCGTGTGACCGTGCGGCCAGAATCGGGAGGCTCGTCTCGCTTCCGCTTCCAACGCGTTGACGGGGAACACATCGTAAGAACGACCTCCTGGATGCGAAACGTGATAGGAACACCCGCCGACGGCACGTCCGGCTCGCATATCGACTAAATCGAGCACAAGTGGCGTATGCACTGGGATGGTCGGGTGTAAGCACGATGGCGGTTGCCATGCGCGGAATCGAACTCCACAAACATACTGGCCGGGGACGCGGGTCGCTTGCAGTGGACAAACAACACCGTTGATTAAAACTTGATGTCGTTTCGGATCATACGAGGTCGTTTTGACTTGGATTCGTTCAATCGACGAATCCACACAGCGTACGGTTCCGCCGCCACCCGGCTCTTCACCGAGTACATACCAAGGTTCGATCGCTTGACGAAGTTCAATTCCGACTCCGTCATATTGGACGAATCCAATTGGTGGTAAACGGAATTCAACGTGGGGTTTGAACCAGGCCGAATCCCATGGCATTCCTGCGTGCTGCAGATCGGAGATGATCTCGGTGAGATCTTCCTCTAAGAAATGCGGCAGCAAGAATTGATCGTGAAGATGCGTGTCCCAACGAGCGAGTGGTGCCGTGTACGGCTGTCTCCAAAACATTGCGATCAAGGATCGAATGAGGAGTTGAGTGGAGAGGCTCATCTGAGGATGCGGCGGCATCTCGAAGGCTCGCAGCTCAACCAAACCAAGCCGGCCTGTGCTGCTGTCCGGCGAGCAGAGTTTATCGATACAAATTTCAGCTCGGTGCGTATTGCCAGTCAAATCGGTCAGAAGATTTCGCAAGATGCGGTCGACTAGCCAGACTGGAGCATTGTCGCCTCGCTTGGGCATGATATCCATCGCCAACTGAAGCTCATAAGTCGCGTCCTTGCGGCCTTCATCAGGTCGCGGAGATTGACTGGTAGGTCCAACGAATCGACCACTGAAAAGATACGACAGCGATGGATGGTTGATCCAATAGGAGACCATGCTTCGCAGCAAGTCAGGGCGTCGTAGGAACGGACTGTCGGCGGGAGTCGGGCCACCCATGACGATGTGATTTCCACCACCGGTTCCCGTGTGCTTGCCATCCAAGTCAAACTTCTCAGTTCCTAGCCGCGTATGCCGAGCGTCATCGTAGACACCTTCGACGACTTGCTTCAATTCCCACCAACTCGATGCGGGTTGTACATTGACCTCGATCACACCAGGATCAGGAGTGACTTTGAGTACTTTCAATCGATAGTCGGTTGGTGGCAAATAGCCTTCCAAAACGATCGGCATCCGCAACTCGCCGGCAGTCTTCTCTAAAGCCCAAAGTAGCTCGACATAGTCTTCGAGCGATTCCGTTGGCGGCATGAAGATATAGAGCTTGCCTTGGCGAGCTTCAATACACATGGCAGTCCGGTGAATAGGCTTGTCCGAAATATCTTTCGGGTACTCCGGAAGATCAATGTCGTCAGGGTCTTTGACTACGTTGTAAGAACCATATTCCTTCGAGTCATCAACTAGTTTCTTTTCAGTTTTTTTCGTTTCCACCAGTCTCAATTCTTCAGTGGATTCATTCGCCTTTTCTGAAGTACCGCCTCGTACTCCGAAGTTTTGAGTTTGACGCACTAATGTAGGCGGCATCGGCAGCGATTGCCGGCCCATGAAGGGATCATCTGGCACCCAATTCAATGGATCGGTAGGACCCGAATGAGGCAAAGTGTCCAGCGGCAATCGCAAGCCAACTGGCGAATCTCCTGGAATCAAAAAGAGCTTTTCAGGACGAACTGGCCACGGCCCACTACTCCACTTGTAACCAGGTTGTTTCCCGGCAGCAGGTGTCGCTTGCGATTGTTCCCATTGACGTCGAAGAGGTATGACAAGTCCCACCGGTTTACTTATCCCGTTGGTGAAGACTTTCGTAAGTCGTGCGCGCTCTTCGGGATCTTCGACTTTGGAATCGAGTGGGCTCACATTGATTGGAAGGCGTTGTTCTTTCCACATGTAGTAGAGCACATCTTCGTAAGCAGGCATTAACCAGCACGGTTCTATTCCAAGATTTTCTGCAAGCTTCATTGCGAATCGTTTGCACGCTTTGTATTCAAAGCCATAGCTACGCGATTCGTCAGCGATCAGCGTTTCATCTTGCCAAAGAGGCTGACCGTCGGCTCGCCAATAACAAGCCATGGCCCAACGCGGAAGTTGTTCGCCAGGATACCATTTGCCTTGTCCATAGTGGAGCAAACCACCCGGCGCAAAACGCGTTCGCAATCGCTTAAGCAACTCCGCAGACAGCTTTCGCTTGTGGGGCCCTACGGCTGCCGAATTCCATTCAGCACCTTCCATATCATCGATCGAAACAAACGTTGGCTCACCACCAAAAGTCAGCCGCACATCATCGGACATTAACTGCTTGTCGACCGCATCGCCAAGAGCGTCAATCGACTCCCATTGTTGATCGCTGTAAGGCTTCGTCGTACGCGGGTCTTCGTGGATTCGTGTTACCTTCATCTCGAAGCTGAATTCCGATTCGCACGGATCGATTGCACCACTGATTGGAGCCGCCGTTAGTGGCTCTGGAGAACACGCCAAAGGCAGATGACCTTCGCCGCAGAACAGCCCACTTGTTGGGTCCATACCAATCCAACCAGCTCCAGGCAAATAGACTTCCGTCCAAGCATGCAAGTCGGTGAAGTCCGCTGTCGGTCCGCTTGGCCCGTCGAGCGACTTTTGGTCGGCAGCAAGTTGCACCAAGTAACCCGAAGCAAAGCGAGCCGCGAAACCAAGTCGTCGAAGAATGTTCACCAACAACCAACCGGTGTCTCGGCATGAACCAAGCATTTTCTCGAGAGTCTCCTCCGGAGTTTGCACACCAGGCTCGAGACGAACTGTGTATTTGATGTCGCTCTGAAGTCGTTGATTTAAATCAATTAAGAATGGGATCGTACCAATCTTGCCCTTGGGTACCGATGCAACCCAAGCATCAAACTTGGGCCCCGTCATTTTGGGGTCTAAACGCATAAACGGAAGCAGCTCCCCTTGTAACCATTCCTCGTACACGAACGGCGAGAAGTCAGCATACTCTTCAAGGAAAAAGTCAAACGGATTGATGCTCGACATGTCCGTGACGAGGTCGACGGTTACTTCAAATTTGTTCGTCGGCTTATTGAAAACAAGTCGGGCAAGATAATTGCCTTGAGGATCTTGCTGCCAATTGCAGAAGTGATCTTTTGGCTCGACCTTTAAGGAATAACTTAAAACGGGCGTCCGGCAATGAGGAGCCGGTCGCAAGCGAACCGTTTGGGGACCAAGATTGATCGTTTTGGAGTACTCGTAAGTTGTCCGATGATGCAATGCAACGCGAATGGCCATACGTAATGAATGCGAACCTAGGATCTGGGCCGTAAGAGACTTTTTGAATTGTCGTGAGAGGATTGCTCCAGAGTAACCGGGGCCTGTCTTGAATGAAAGTATGCAAATCGCTCTCCCAGCCGAAAATCCCAAGTCGATTGACGATTTTGAGCGGACAATTGACTCTTCACAAATCTATCGCTGTCAGCGACTCCGATCGGTTTTCCACCCGAGCATCCGCCACAGAGCAACGAGCGACTTTGAAATGGTTATAATTCTCGTCCCGGAAATCTCCGGAGTTCCGCAGACTGAAATACAAGGACCGCGAGCGTGGGAATAACCATCTTCTATCAAGGCAGCTTGGACGATATCGCTCAGTACCCCGCTTTTGAAAGCTGTGTAAAGGATTGGATTATTGAATTGGGTGGCGAGTACAAGCTCCTGTCCGATCTCGACGGCAATTCGAAAAATGACAACGATATTGCATCTCCAAAATCGCGTGCTCCCGGCAAATCGTCCCTGCGAGGGATCATTGCAAACATGCACGCCGAGCACGAGCCGCTAAGCTTACTGGTATCTCCAAACGGTTCCTTTGTATCCGTCATGACCCTGATCATGGAGTCGCAAGGTACGCCGATCGGAAACTCCGATGAACCGGAAATCTGCTTCTTGAAAACACAGCGAGGGTCGATCGATAGCCACATTGCCGTCGTTGAATTGCTGAGTCGCATTAAAGATGAGTTTTGTAGCAATCTGAGCGTCACTGATGAATCCGGATACTGGGAGCATCGCGATCCTCATGTGCTTGCCGAAAAACTTGGTCTCATCAAATCGATCATAGATCAATTCACCCAAGGGTTTCGCCAGTATCCGCTCAACGCCGAAGCCGCGGAAGATCCCGATATTGTTGTCGAGCGTTTGAAACGCATCGCAGGTAAAATCCAAGAAGAGGCCACCGAAGACGGGAACCCAATTGAAATCGAAGTCGTTACCTTTGAGGAAACAGAAATTGAACACATGCACCTCGATTTTGACGATATGCAAGTCGAAGTTTTAAATCCTCCCGACTGGATTTCCCCTGAACCTACCGAAGAAGAACGACAACAGGAAACACTCTTTCGTCATTCTCTCGCGGATCAAAAGGAAATCAGAAAGCAGATTCAGTCCAAACTCGCACAAGGCATTCCCTTCGACGAAGCACTCAAGCAAACGCTGATCGAACGCGGACTACCACCACCAGTTTACGTAAACCCGTTGAATGTTAACGAGAGCGGCAAAGAGAACGACATAGAAATGAAACACGACTCACAAGCGGCAAGCGACAGACCACCCATTGTCGATTTAGCTCAATTGATTCAATTGGTCGACCCTGACATGGACCAACTTGGATCATTCAAAAGATGTGATTCACTGGATCTCCCGCAGCCGTATAAACAACTGCTTTCACACAATGAACACATGACCGTAACCGTCGAAGCGTTTCATTTGTGCCGCATCACAGTCGAGGTGCTGCAATCATGGACCGATGGAAATTTTTACATCCGAGAGATCCTTCTTCGACGAGAATCTGATCAAGAAATCATTCTCTACGGAGTCGTTCGACTGAGACTAGATTCACTCGAGGAAAGCCCCCGAAACGCAATCCTGTCCGAATCGATTCCACTGGGCAGAGTTTTGATCGAGCACAACGTGTTGCGCAATGTCGAACTAGTTGAACTCTGGAAAATCGCGGTGGGACCAAGGCTTGCAACGCACTTTAGTTGCCCAGAAGGAACCACCACCTTCGGAAGAACTGCAATGATCTATTTTCATAACCAACCCGCCCTTGAGCTGATCGAAATCGTTCGCCCTGAACTCCAGCAGAAACTGTCTGCAATATTACGGGCCGGTTTTCCTGAACCGTAGGTGATTGCGACTTTTCAGTTTGGAAATTCCGTTAGTTAGTACGAGTAAGAAAATTCAGAAATACCGAATTTCTAAGCGAGAAAGTCTCGATTGCCATCAGTTGTATTTTTCGATGATTGGGGATCTCGTCGTGACGCGCTATTGTCGCGTGACAGCTTCTTCACAAACATCTTCCTACTAATTATCGACAGGCGTCTTGCCGGTAGCTGTGGCAGACACGACCGGTGCAGGTTTTGCAATTCCGATACTTTGCGTAGCCGGATGTAGGGAAAGCTGATCGATTTTAGGTAAAGCCCCGCCTTGAGAAACATTGCTTATCTCTGGTGGCTGAAATGAAGCTGCTTGAACGACGCGAGTGTCAGATCGCCCCACTTTTCCAAGTAGATAGTTTTCGGCTGGTTGCGTTGCCATGCGATGTTCTTGAATCAAGGTTTCTAAGTGTTCTTGAAGTATGCGTCGAACCTCTAGGATTGAGCGAGGTTTACGATGAATATCTTGATGAGCAGACTCCACAACGATTTCGTCCGGAACATCTTCAAGGTGAGCGCTATTGATGTCTACAACACCGTCCCCTGGTGAATGAAGCCGATTGAAAACGCTGCTATCCGATTTTACTCCCACAATATTGTTGTACCGAACCCAAGGAGCCCTTGCGGCTCGAAGCATCGCCGGAAAAATCGGCGATTGTGGCGAAAGCGAATCAATGCTTGTCGTCACTGTCAACATCTCGGTATCTCGGAAGACTCCTGGGTTTTGTCGCACGATACTGTTTCCTGCGTCCGTGATCGACTGTGGAAGCTTGATGACCTTGCGGCTAAGCCATCGCGTTGCATCATTAGCGAACTCGCTTCCACGATGCGGTGTGCCGATAGTAACGACGCGTCGAATCGAAGGATTGGGTTCAAAGAACAAAGCTTCCTGCATCGCTTTGACTTCTTGCTCACTCCCTTTGACTTCACTAAAAGGCTTGTCGCTTAGCACTCGCCAAAACTCATCGCCACTCTGAAGCGTCTGCATCCGACTTACCAGCCCCCCCATACTGTGTCCGACTAAGACCATATGGTCCATGCTGGTGTGTTGCCTTCCGGGATCAATCTTCATCCTTAAATCAGCAAGGTCTGAACGCATCTGAGTCGCACTGATCCAGAATGGTTGGCCTGTGGGATATTGGTAGAACCAGAATTGATAATTCTGCCGCAACTCCTCGAAGCTTCTCAAATCATTGAACATCGGCATCCACGTTAAAGGACTCGACCACAGTCCATGCACCATCACAACGGGGATTCGATGCGGATCATATGGTTCCAACATGTAGATACCACGAAGGTTTTCTACTTTATTGGGATTTATCAACCCAAGCGTCCCGTTGGTTTGCTCGCGGAACTGTGGGTTATCCAAGAAGAATCCCAGCGGTGTACTCAAGTCGCTTTGAAGCGGCACTCGACGATCGGCCAATCGAATATCCGTTGCAACGAGCGGATCATGTAGCTCCAGCACACACGGGTACCGATGTGAAGATGAATTCTGAGGCCTGACCGATGGCGAAGTTACTCGCAAGACAGCGGTAACCGGGAACGATAAGCCCTCCGGATAATAACCTTCAGCCGCCTCGGCAGCATCGTGCTTCTTCCTTACGGCAATGAGCGGAACACCGATTCCATACCCAACGTTGGTTGTATCTAGGCCTTCTACTTTATAGTCATTACAAAACTCGAAACGCTCGAAGTCTTCATCATGCCACGACCCGGTCGCCATCACTCGTACACCGTATTTTCGCTCGGTGGTTTCGATGCGATAGGTATTACCAGGCTTCAACCCACCACGCCGATTCACCAATCGCAGCGTCGCTTCCAATGCGGAATTATAAACATCACAAGCACCACGAAACTGTGGATCATAAGGATTACGAGCGTAATCCAGTTCCGAGCAAAACAAATAGATGTACGCGTTGCTGACCGCAACCGAATACATATCCAATGCCTTGCTCATAGTCTTCGACTTCTCCGCGCGGACTCCAAGAATGTAAGCCAGCTCGGAAACAGCATAAATTTTCTCAGCGCCCTTTTCGTTTACTGCGAGATCCTGAAGCTGCGTTAAACAAGCTTCTGGTTCTCGCTTGTAAAGATCCTGCAATGCATAGTGATGCAGCAGCGTTTCGGTGCGAGCGCTAACCTGCGGACCTGTCTTGGACACAAGATTTAATTGGGCAGCAAGCGGATTCATGGGATTATCACGCAACGAAACGAACTTCTGTGCCGCGCAGCCGCTAACGATTGCCAAGATCACTCCGAGTAGCAGAACTCTCGAAAACCCTCGCAGTAAAAGTCTATCTGGATGTATCAAACAACCGTCGGAATCCATTCGACTTGGCTGTTCCCTCTCTATTAAATCAAAATCGACAAGTTTAGGCTTGCTTCACGTTTCACTCGCGTTCGCTCTTCGACCATAGCAAAATCCCCTAGGTCAACTCAACGGCAATCCGCACTCACTCCATACAACCAGACCATTTAGCCATGATTGGTTCCTATTCCGTTCTATGCCTCAAAATGATTACGATTCTTCACACAAACGCTTCATCCAGCCATACACTTGGATTCTTCAATTATGTCCTACCAAGCAAATTGGCGACTGAATCACTTGGCAGGCTGGAGCATTGCAAAAGACTGCAAAACCGAGCAACACCCGGGAATGCGGCTTCGTCAGGAGAAAGGCAAGCTCAATACTAGCGATGCGAATAAGGGCATTTATGAATCGTTACAAAGTCGCTTACTCGTCGACATCATTATGACTATGCATGCTGCCAAACCGATAGTACTCGTAATTGATGACACGCCCGATAAACACAAGCTGATCACCTTCTTACTTCGCGATTTCAAAGCCGACCTCAAACACGCATTTGGGGCGAGCGATGGATTGGCGATGGCGGTTTCTTTCAAGCCCGATTTGATATAACTGATTATCTCATGCCATATGCAAACGAACCGGGCGTTGCCCTTAAGGCAATATCGCAACTTAAAACTAGCACCTGCGGTTAAGGAAAAATGACCTGTTCATCACCTCAGGCGCTAGCTGTGGGTATTGAGAAACCCGCAGTAGTATCTCTGAAGAATCAGAGATGATCTCTCAACGCTCGCTATCGTAGAATACTTGCGGTCTAACCGAATCGACCGGTGATGTAGTCTTCGGTTTCTTTTAATTGCGGCTTGGTGAATAGCGATGCGGTTGGTCCCATCTCCACCAGACGTCCCAAATACATGAACGCGGTGTAATCGCTTACGCGGCTGGCTTGGGTCATGCTGTGGGTGACAATCAACACAGAGTAATCCCCTTTGAGATCGTCGATCAGCTCTTCTACTTTGCCGGTTGCGATTGGGTCCAGGGCCGAGCATGGTTCATCAAGAAGCAAGACTTCTGGATCGCTACTGATGGCTCTCGCAATACAAAGCCGCTGTTGTTGTCCGCCGGATAGTCCTGCCGCATTGTCGTTGAGTCTGTCTTTGACTTCCTCCCAAAGCGCAGCAGCTCGGAGGCTGAATTCACAAGCATCCATCAACGTTTTGCGGTTTCGCTCTCCGTCGACTCGCAGTGGAAAGATCACGTTTTCAAAGATGCTCATCGGGAACGGATTTGGCTTTTGAAAAACCATTCCCATTCGCTTCCGCAATTCAATCACATCGACCTTCGGACCAAAGATTGACTCGCCGGCCAGCATCATGTCTCCTTCGATTCGTACTGAATCAATCAGATCATTCATACGATTCACGCTACGGAGCAACGTCGATTTGCCGCAACCGCTCGGGCCAATTAACGCAGTGACTTTTCCTTTGGTAACGGGCAGATTGATCCGGTGGAGGGCCTGCTTTCTACCATACCAAAGGTTGAAATCGCGCACCTGAAGAATGGGATCGACGTTCAGGAGCTCTTCATGAAGCACGGAATCAATTTCTTGTCCGTCTGCGATTGCTTTAAGTCGATCCATAAAGGCAGTTTTTGTTCACTTGGAGACATTCTCGCCGCAACCGGGCAGTCGCTTACAAAGCCCAGTGTTACTGTAGCCGATATTGCTTGCAAACGAAAATGAATTTGCAAATCCTTCACGAGTTCTTCATGAAAGCTCGGTAATGATGTTAACATTTCTCGCAACATCCGACGCCTGAGCGACAAAGTCAAATCCCAAGCTTTCAGACCAAGTGCGTTGAATTGCCTTGCAAATCGGCCCTGGTTTGCCATCAGCGATTATTTTACCTTCAAATTCAATCGCAGCCCAAACGAAGCCGGTCGTTCCTGTCATCAGAATTTCTTGAGCCTCACGAAAGTCATCGACGGTAAGGTCGCAGTAAGCCAACTCAAGTCCGAGTTTTGCGGCTAAGGATTCAACCTTCGAAAGGGAAACGCCCTGGAGGATATCGCATTTCGAGGGACTTCGAAGTTTCCCTTGTCGATCCAAAAGAATCAGATTAGAGATGCTCGTATCCGTGATGTAATCGCGAGTCGAAAGCAAAACGGCTATCGAATCAGAGGCTGGCTTTAGAGCTGAACCGGTTTGCTTACCGGCGGTCGAATCGACCGGATTATCGGCAAGATAATACTGAAGCCGGCTACGCGTTTTAATCCAAGGCGACCAGGACTCAGGCGGAACATTTCGCGTTTCTGACACGTGAAGTCGACAGCCGTGCTCGTACCACTTGTGAAGCTGCGAGAAGGGAATCGGAGTCAGATGCATCATCAAAGTCGGCGATAGTTGGGTAGATCTTTGATGCCCCGGGTCACCCGGAGAGAGCAGGACGACGACCCCAACGTCTTGGTGGAACTGAATGAACTCTTGGTTTTGATTGACGAGTTCTTCAATCAAATCAGGCAGTGACAAAAGCAAATCGTTGCACTGAAGTCCAACAAGTGCAGCGCTGGTCCCGAGTCGTCCGACATGGAGCGTGCAATCAAACAACCGACCGCCGGCTGTACGTAGCCGTTCGACCAGCATCACTCCCTGAGTCGTTGCGATGTCAGTGACACTCCAGTGGAGATTTTTGCATGGCAACCAAGCACCATTGCGATAGGCGACTGATTCTGGGAAAGCGAACTTACTTTCGGAATCCGTGTTAATTACTTCTACGGTCGCGTTTTCAACTGTCGTCTTAGGAATTGTTGTTTTTTGAACTGTTGTTCTTTCAACTGTCATTTGTTGTGTGGAATCAACTTTCGACGGGGCGGTTTGACTTCTGACACCCTCCCGAGGACTTCACGAAGGATCTTTTGCTCTAGTTCCGTATCATTTTCTTGACGGATCCATCCTAATGTAATCGGTTGACCTAAGAGAGCCGAGTCCGTGCGAACAATTGTTCCATCATGACGAACGGCAGCCGATCCTTCGCCAGAGGATGCAGATCGGTCGACGTCTTCCAGTTCCTTGATCACTTCGACACTCATCGAATAACCGGTCGTCATTGGTGTGACTTTGATTAGGCACGTTCGACGTATTGTTTGGAAGGTACTTTGTAGGCGTTGGAATCCAGGGAGCGAATCCTTGCGCCATGCCTCTAGATAAGTCGCACCGATTTCTGGAAAGGTTTCGACGCGACCTTCTTGCCAACGCTCGGCGGATCGTTCGAATCGCTGTTCGGTTTTAATTCGAAAGTAATCATCCACTGTGTCGATGATTTGAAGCCAGATGAACTCGGGGTCTTGCTCGGCGAGCGGGACTGGATTGGCCACAGGTACGCTTCCGTCCAGAGGCACATTCGGTACCGCCATTCCGAAGCGTTGCACGAAGCCATAGTTCTTCGCCCCATGGAACAATCCCGACTTGCCGCAACCCGAGAACACTCCCAAGCTGCATATCACGGCAAGAGCGATCGCCGCAAAGCGAATCAAAACGAATTGACTCGACAAGTTCGCTTGATGATCGCTTGGATGTTTCCCAAACTTGTTTAGGTGTATTGGTAATATCGTTAGGAATATCATGGAGAACGTGCCGACGGACGTCGGGGTGATGAAAATCGTATGTTTTCTGAGCCGCAGGCGCTAGCCTCGGGTGCTATCTGGTAAACTGTTGCAAAATCGAAACCCGTGGCTAGCGCCATCGGCTCAGGTTTCATCAGCCCAGACCGACCGCCTGTGTGAAGCTTCTCCCGCTGCTCGCAAAGTTAACCGGTCGATAAAGGGTAAATGCCCAGAAAGCCATGGCATGTTCTGTCAGAAATGACTTTTGGTATCAAGATCGAAAGCCTAGCCCTTTGTCTAATCTGAATTGTCTAATCTGAGTTCGCACGTAGCTGAATTCGTAAGAATTCAGACGTCTTTTGAGATATCAGAGGAAGTTACTTACTTCAGATGTCTTAAGACATCTGCTACGGCTGTAAATTGCACGAGACTACAAGCAGCCACCAATTATTTATCTCCTGGTTTCACGCGGACAGTTTGCCCTTAGAATGCGTGTCGCGAGAATGCTTTCATTTCAGCTTCTAGATAAGGTTGAGTTATTATGTCAAATGCCAATCCATATGGCGCCAGTCAAGGTTTTGAGAATCAGCCCATGGATTCCGCGATGGGGACTCGGTCGATGGTGATTCGCCGAATCGATCCTGTTTCGTTCGGGAAAATGTTTGGCGGGCTTTATGCGATCTTCGGTCTCATTTGGGCGGGGTTCGCGGTATTGATGCTTCTTGGCGGAGTTGCTCTAGCTCCGGGGTCAGCACCTCTTGGCACCAGTATTGGGGCGGGGTTGTTCGGGCTAATTATTATGCCGGTTCTTATGGGCATTTTTGGTTTCATCGGCGGTGCATTTGGTGCGGTGCTTTTTAATCTTGCCGCAGGATTTGTTGGTGGCGTGAAGATCGACGTGGAAGCCTAACGAATGGACTTTGCGTCACGTCGTGAAAAACTGAGGAAGCTCGTTCGGAAAGCTTCCGCTTCGTCGATGTTGGTGACTTGTCCGGTCAATGTCAGCTATCTGACGGGTTTTACGGGAGACTCGAGCTACCTTTGGCTTAGCCAAGATCGATATCTGCTTGTGAGTGACGGTCGCTTCTCCCAGCAGCTTGCCGAGGAATGCCCGGACATGGAAGTCGTTATTCGCAAGCCGAATGTTTCCATCCTGAAAGCGACGGTCAAGGTCTTGCGAGCCGAAAAGCCGACGACCGTTTTGATCGAAGGGGATCGCGTTTCGAAAAACGAATTCGATAAGCTTTCCTCGGAGCTGAAGGGAGTTGCATTTACGACCAGCTCTGGGGCTGTCGAATCCTTGCGAGAGATCAAGGACCGAGACGAGTTGGGCTTAATTCGTCGCGCGATTGAGATCGCCGAAAGCGGTTTTCTGGGGCTGCGTCAGTTCTTGTCGGGTGATCGTGAGCCGATGACGTTAGTTAAGGGTGTGGATTCAGCTGCAGCTTGTAGGACGTCACTCGAGGCTAGCGCCTACGGCTCAGGAGAACTTTCGGGGACGCGGAACTGGACTGAAAAGCAGGTGGCGGACTTTCTCGAGAACGAGATGCGACAAAACGGAGCGATTTCGAGCTCGTTTCGTACGATTGTGGGCGTGGGCCCCCGAGCGGCTCTTCCCCACGGGACGCCTTCAGAGCGGCGGCTTTGCGAATCCCCATTTGTGTTGATCGATTGGGGGGCTCGCGAAGGACAGTATGTTTCCGATTTGACCCGAGTCTTGGTCACAGGTGCCCTTCCGCCAAAAATTGACCGCATTTATCATACGGTGCTCGCAGCTCAAGAAGCAGGTATTCGGGCCATCCAGCCAGGAGCCCTTCTGAGCGAGATCGACAACGCGGCTCGGTCGGTGATTGCGAAGGCCGGTTTTGGGAAATTTTTTACGCATAGTTTAGGCCATGGTTTTGGTCTCCAGGTGCATGAGTCGATTAGAATGGCTAAAGGTCAGGATCGGCCCTTGAAGGTCGGAATGGTGGTGACCGTTGAGCCTGGGATTTACTTGCCTGGTCAAGGTGGCGTCCGAATTGAAGATGATGTATTGGTTACGCGAGATGGCTGCCGACTACTCAGCAGCCTCCCGCGTGATTTGGAGTCAAATCGACTGAGTTTGACGTAGAGAGTTTGGTGACTTTGGCCAACAGCCAGTTTTACCTGCAGCCAGTGTTACCTGTAGCCATCGCTACTAACAGATAAATAGATTTCTGGCACGCCGCCCGTCCCAGAAACAATAAAACTTATCCAGCGAATAAACAAGCCACGAATAAACAAGCCACGAATAAACAAGAAAGGGTATCCTACGAGGATGGCCGAACCAATTAAGAAAACGGAAGAAGTGTTTGACGTAGAGCGAATTCGTAAGCTGATCGAGCTTATGAAAGAACATGACTTGGCGGAAATCGACCTCCGTCAATCGGCTCAGCGAATTCGACTTTGTCGCGGCGGGCAGGTTGCTCCGGCTGGTGCGCCTTTGGCTCAGCCGATGTACGCTCCTGCACCTGTTTTTTCGCAACCAGCCCCGTCAGCACCTTCGGCGCCGGCCGCCGAAATCGATGGCCCGCATATCGTGCTGATCAAATCACCGATGGTCGGTACGTTCTATTCTCGCGCCAATCCGAACGCGAAGAATTTTGTCGAAGCGGGTTCCGATGTCGCTCCTGACTCAGTTGTCTGCATCATCGAAGCGATGAAAGTCTTCAATGAAATTCCCGCCGAGATTCGTGGCAAGATTGTATCCGTCCTTGTCAAAAACGAAGAAACCGTCGATTTTGGCAAACCTCTCTTCAAAGTAGATACCCGCGGCTAACGCATGTTCGAACGAATCCTTATCGCAAACCGAGGCGAAATCGCGCTTCGAGTCATCCGTGCATGTAAAGAGTTAGGCATCGGAACCGTGGCCGTCTTCAGTGAAGCCGACCGTGGTGCTCAGTACCTGGAACTTGCAGATCAGGCTTTTTGTATTGGCACGGCCAAAAGTGCTGATAGCTACCTGAAAATCGATCAAATAATTGCTGCAGCAGAAGCCGGTAACGTTGATGCGATTCATCCAGGCTATGGCTTTCTGGCTGAGAACTCGCACTTTAATGAAGTTTGTCGCTCGTGCGATTTTGAGTTCATTGGTCCTTCGCCCGATGCGATGGAAAAGCTGGGTGATAAAGCACAAGCTCGAGCCATGGCGATCGCGGCCAATGTTCCAGTCGTTCCCGGAAGTCCCGGGCTGATTGAATCCCACGAGGCTGCAGTCGAAGCGGCCAAAAAGATCGGCTACCCGGTTCTGATCAAAGCAACCGCCGGCGGTGGTGGTAAAGGGATGCGAGTTGCCATGGACGAAGCGTCTCTGCAAACGTCTCTATCGCAAGCTCAAACCGAAGCCAAGGCAGCTTTCGGAAACGGTGGCGTCTACCTTGAACGATTCGTCGATCGACCGCGACACGTCGAAGTCCAAGTCATTGCCGACAAGCATGGAAACGTGGTTCACTTAGGCGAACGTGATTGCTCGGTACAACGTCGGCATCAAAAGCTCGTCGAAGAAAGCCCATCACCACGACTTCCCAAAAAGACACGCGACGCCATGTGTGAAGCGGCCGTACGACTCGTGAAGTCCGCGAACTACTTCAACGCAGCCACCGTCGAATTTATCGTCGACCAACACGACGAATTCTATTTCATCGAAGTCAATGCTCGAATCCAAGTCGAACATCCTGTGACTGAGATGGTCACCGGGATCGATCTGATAAAGACGCAAATTTTGGTTGCTGCTGGTGAAGTTTTGCCATTTAAGCAGTCAGACATCAAACCCCGCGGCGCGTCGATCGAATGCCGAATTAACGCCGAAGATCCAGACAAGAATTTCCAGCCTTGCCCTGGCAAAATCCAAGCGATGTATGTTCCCGGTGGCATGGGAGTTCGATTCGATTCTCACGCTCACACCGGCTACACCGTTCCGCCTCACTACGATTCGATGATTGGCAAGCTGATTGTTTATCGTCCAACACGCAAAGAAGCGATCGCAACCATGCGACGTTGTTTGGCCGAATTGCGAGTCACAGGAATCAAGACAACGGCTGGTTTTCAGAGCGAAGTTCTTGCTCAACCCGAATTCGCCGATGGTACCGTTGATACAAAATGGGTCGAACGCGAATTCCTGCCGCGTCGCAGCAAATAAGCTGAAACCGATAAATAACCAGTTCGATGCCACGCGATAACTATCCGAAAAAATGGATTCGCGTTATTAAACCATTTGGACTTTATCTATGGCAAGATGTGATCAAGGCTATCTGTGCCGTGTCTGCAACGCCGAAGTAGAAGATATCGTTGATAGCGAACTCTATCTACGCTTTGTCATTGGCGAGATCGACCCAGAAACGCTCCATACTTCTCGCGAATGCCATCTTCGGTGCAACGCTTTGCTCTCGCAGTTCATCTCCGACTCGCGGTTCGAACCACGAACAATAGTCGATGGTGATTTCTCGATGCATGCTCTCGATTCCGAGTTCGTTCGAACAAGGTCCGAGTTAGTCAATCGAGGTTACGCAAGGCTTTGGGAGATCATGCAAGATGAAGTCGGGATTGCTGTGATCGACTACCCGCTAGAAGAAGTGCAATCGAAGTGGAAGTAGCATTCAAGCAGCGGCGTCTCGACATTAAGCGTTGAGCCGCTGGCGATAGCCGCGTCGCTGGACGTTCCTACGCAAGCGGGTGGTAAGTCGCTTGAAATCGGCTAGCGCCTCAGGCTCAATAAAATTCATTTCACGATACACGCTTTGCAAACAAGGCGACGTCTACCGAATCGCTCTAATGCCCGCCGCCGTGACCACCGCCATGGCTGTCCGCTTTCTCGGCACCGTCATGTCCACCCCCGTGACTGTCGTCACCATGTGCATCAGCACCATGTGATTCGGCTTCATGAGCAGCCTTTCTGGCTTCATCACTTGCTTGTCGAGTGATCACCATGCGTTTGCGTTGCGTGGCAGGCGTCGCCGGTGCACTGAATGCGAATGATTTCGTGTCTCGTGCTGGTTGGAAATCGGTGATGACTACATCGACGGCTGCCGTCTCTCCAACGGTCTGAACCAGAGTGTCCAATAACTGGCTTTTCAGCTCCACCAAGAACGGATCCGTCAGGAGAAGCGGATCGGCTTGCCTACAGTACTCTTCAATCGCCTGTCGGACTTGAAAATGATTGATATCAATCAGCTGCCGGCTTTGCAATCGATGATCGACTGGGACGAGCGCGTGGAGTCGCATTCCTGCGGTTTCGTTACGCTGTGTGTCTAGGATGAAATAACTTCCGAGATCAACTTCGCACGATTCTGCTGATTTCACTTGATTGGCTTGGATTCGGATGCCTGCGACAATCGACGCATGGAGCCCGATCAAGACCAATACAAGCAGACCGATCCAGTAGCGTCTTAGTGTTTCGATCATGACGGATGCAACGATTACGAGGATTAAAAACGGTTAGAGGAGTCGACCTGGGATTTCAGATCGGAGAAGCTTAGGTCAAACTAGGGGCGCGACAAGTAAGTTTTTAGAAATCCTTGGCAAAAGCGGCACTAGCTCAGATTTTTTATGATCGATTTCATCCTTGAAAATCCTTGGGTCACTCTCGGCTTCGGACTTGCCCTGGCTATTGGATTCGTCATCGCAGGTTTACAAACTGGTCGCAAAGAACTCGTTTGGGGAGCCGTTGCAGTAGGCCTGCTCGGCTGCGGGCTCAGTTACCTAGGAAGCGTCGTGGTCACCGAGCGAGAGAGCGTGATCGCTTCGTTGACTGAGACAGCAAACGCACTAGAGCGAAACGATCATCCTGCGATTTACGAAGCGATTTATCCGAATCCAACCTCGATTGTGATGTCGTCAAAGCAGAGCTTACCAAGCTTAGAAGTCGAGACTTTCCAGATCACCAAAATATTTGAAATCCAGTTCTCTGGGGCACAAAACGCACGCCGTGCGAAGGTCGCACTCAATGTCGTTCTCAAAGGGAATTATCGAGATTTTCAACTGAATGTACCGCGTTACTTGGAGATCGTTCTCTATCGAGTCAACGGGAAATGGTTGGTCTATGATTACACGGAAGCGGACCCCATGCAAGGATTCAAGCAGAGATTGATCATTGACGGAAGTTGGTAACCCCTAGTAGGGTTCGCATGCCGGGCGAATCACAAGTGGGTTCCGCTCGGCAAGCGGAACGTACTTTCTGAATGCCCAACCCCTGGAAACCTAGGAGTTTTGTTGACTTGGAGGTAGTGATATCAGTACACTCGCATCCAATGGGATTTGAGCCGCCTCGAAATAAACCTGTCGATGATGCGTTGGACAACAACCGGAAGTTGCTGCCTCAGGTCCCGAACGCACCTGCTCCGAAACTCAAAGGCTGGCTTTGGAGTCTTTTTCCGAACCTCCGCGACGCTGCCATGCGTTGGAGCGAGGACGATGCGAGTTCCCTAGCGGCAGCTGTCGCCTACTATCTAGCTCTATCGCTCTTTCCGATGTTGCTGCTGCTGACATCGGCTTTCGGATTGCTTCTTGAATTCACCGAGATTGGACAAGGAGCCCAAGAGCAATTGCTGGAAACGGTAGCCAAGCATGGGTCGCCAGTGATCGAAGAACAAGTCGCGCAAGTTTTAAACCAACTCAAAAGCCAGTCCTTGGTCGGTGGTCCATTTGGTATCCTGGCCGCAATCCTTGCAGCGATCGCGGTCTTTGCGCAACTTGATCGAGGCTTTGATCGGATTTGGCGAATCCAATCGATACGCGGTCAGACGCTCAAGACAACCGTGCTTGGAGTCTTGCGACACAGGTTACTGGCGTTTTCCATGCTCGTAGGGCTTGGGGGTATGTTGGTCGCGCTCTTTGTTGCGGGGATGGTGTTCGCACAAATTCGAACATTTGCGGGTTCGACTATCCCGAGCTTGTCGATCGTATTTAATTGGATGCAGTTGGCCTTTGTCGTGCTCGCCAATGCTGCTCTGTTTGCGATGGTCTACAAGTGGTTACCCAAAAAGCATGTCGAGTGGAATGAAGCTATTCGTGGTGGAATCCTGGTTGCGATTATATGGGAACTAGGACGAGTGATATTGGGGTTTTTTTTGATTGGGATGAAATACACTTCGGCCTACGGGGTAATTGGATCATTCATCGCGATTCTGCTCTGGTGCTACTACGGTATGTCGATCTTCTTTTTCGGTGCCGAATACGTTCAAGTGCTTCAACGAAAGCGTGATATCGCTTCTGAGTTGCCAAAAGCTTCTAATGCTGTTACGTCGACTGCGACACAAGAAAAGTCGACCCAAGACAAGTCAATCGCAGCTGATTCGACGGCTGAATCGATCGTAGAAGAGTCTAACGAAGACGATTCGGACGAAGCTCAAAGTGAGTACCTGCGAAAGGTCGAAGCTCCAAAACCCACGTTGCCCAAGATCATCCCGTACCGCGTATGATCGATAACACACTAGCGACAATCGACGGTGCGATCCGGTCACGGTGGATCTGGACCGGTCAGGGGCAACCCATTCGCGATGGGGTCATTCGAGTCGAAGGTGATCGAATTGCGAGTGTCAGCGAATGGAAGGATTTTAACGGGAACGCCTCCGAAGTTCATGATTTGGGCGACTGTTGTTTGCTTCCTGGATTTATCAACGCACATACTCATCTCGAATTCAGCGATCTCACCACTCCAATCGCCGCCGGTAAGAACTTTGCCGAATGGATCTTGAGAGTCGTTCAACATCGCATGCTCAGCTCTATAATCCCTGGGGTTCCAGCGAAACAAGCAGCACTAGATCGCCATCATCAAGGTGCTCAAGAAGCAATCCGTGGAGGGACCGCTTTGGCTTTGAATGTGGTCCACGGCGCCTTGTCGAATGCGGTCGATGGGTTGTATGAAATCCCGTTTGCAGAACTCATGGATACAACCGACCTTCGTTGCCAGCAAACTTGGCGGTCGGCAAGATCGATGATGCGTGAGTGCGTCGACCGTGATAAATTGAATGAAAATCGCAGTGAAAGCGCGAATGAGAATCTGGGAATGGGGTTGAGTCCGCATGCGCCGTATACGACCACCGGAAGACTAGTTTGCCGCACTGTCGAGCGATGCCGCCGCTTTCATCTGCCACTCATGATGCACCTTGCGGAAACTCGTGAGGAGATTGAGTGGATTGAAAAGGGAAGCGGACCTCTACAGGAGATGCTCGAAATGATGGTCGGTCCGATCGGGAATTCAACGGCCGATCGCCTCCCGATGATTGGCTATGTTAATGAGATCGTGCAAGCTCCCAAGACGCTCCTGATACATGGGAACTACCTGGACCATGATTCACGGCTTGCGTTGGCAAAGCATCGAGAGACGGCGGCTGTCGTTTTTTGTCCGAGAACACATCAACACTTTCGCCACGAGCCCTATCCTTTGGAGCAGATGCGCGAGCAAGGTGTTCGCGTGCTTCTGGGAACAGACTCGCGGGCCTCTAATCCTGATCTCAGTATATTGGAAGAGGCACGCAAGGTTTCGCAAGAGTTTTCGTCGATTCGACCCGAGCAAATTCTGCGAATGATTACCGCCGACGCCGCCGAATTTTTGGGGCTCGAGCGATCTTTCGGCTTCCTGCGTCCCGACTCAATTGGCATTATAAACTCGGTTCCGTGTTCATCGCTATCGGCGGAGACTGTGTTGGAAGAAGTACTCAACTCGCAAACAAAACCAGTGCTGTTCGGTAAATCATAAAAATTATGCTTCATAACTTCTTGAACGATCAAAGCCAATCTCAGATCGCAGTTACTCTTCGGCAGTGCTGCGCCGCTGAAAAATGGGTTGCAAGAATGATCGCCAGCCGCCCTTTTATCGACTCTGATCATGTGCTTTCTCAAGTCACTACCATTTGGGAAAGCTTAGAGGAAGCTGACTTTCTACAAGCATTCGCCGCTCATCCGCAAATCGGCGACGTTAAAACGCTTCAAGCAAAATACACCAACACGCAAGCCATCGCCTCGTCGGAACAGTCGCAGGTCGCATCTGCTTCGAATGACACGATTGAGCAACTCGCTCTCGCAAACCAACTCTATATAAAGCGATTTGGTTTTATCTTTATCATTTGTGCAACAGGTAAATCAGCCGAAGACATGCTCAGTTCGCTCCTAGGGCGAATCGGAAACTCGAGGCAACAAGAAATCAAAAACGCGGCAGCCCAGCAGCTAAAGATCACACTACTAAGGCTAGAAAAACTAGCCCCTAGCCCCTAGCCACTTATTTTTTACGCCGAGGCGATTCTCCAGTGCTTCTGGTGTCCCCAGCCAAGTTGTTTGGCAGCTCTTTGAACCGCTTTCTCAACCGCTTTGATTTTGCGATAGACCGTCGGTCGAGATTGGAAGCGGTCGAGTGACTTTCGGTACTTCAAGTAGAACATAAACGTTTCTGCGAAGTCTTCGGCTGCGCTTGTCGCTGCATACTCGGAGATAAACTGTTCGTGAAGGCATTTGTCCCAGATGCGATGAACGCCCGACTCGGTGCGACATCGTGAGACTGCTTTGCAGTATTTGCGAGATTGGACAACGCTTCTTTGCCATTGCTGAAACGGTTTGGGATTGCCGTTGCTGTAAGGAGCTCCAAAGGTATTCACAAACCACTCGTCGCGAAAAAATCGAGGGTCCACATACCACCAAGCATGAGCGTACTCGTGACGGATCGTATCCAAGACGGTGTGCCCAGCTTGTCGCGAATGAGCCGAGAGATCACTTGGCAAGTAGATTACACCCGGTTTGAAACCCAACCGCGCCCATCCGCCAACATGCTCGAACAAGTACCCAAGCTCACCCTGGCAGGGATAATCGGAGATACACAGCTCGATGCAATCCAAGTAAAGTCCATCAGCGATCAGACCAAGCTCGGCCAGTTCACTGCGGACACGATTATAAGAAGTTTCGACAGTACACATTGTGAGGATCTAACAGACGAGAAGCGGCTTCTCAAAAAAGTCATGCTGTATCGATCCCTCGGTAGGTCACCGCTCTCGGTTGCTGAAGAATCAGCCATCGCGAGAGGTGTCGGTCGTCCCTGCCTGATACAAGTGTTGTTCAACTCCCTCCCGCGATCAAACAGTTTTTCAAAAAAACGCCACACACCCCCCATGTGGTTGCCGCGACAGGCGGCTTTTCCCGGATTGAACGAATCTTCGGAGGGGAGATAAACCACCAGAAAGGGTGGTTTTCGCCCTAGGTCGTTGGTTTTCCGAGTCCCATGGCCAACTGTCCTCCCAAAAAGAGACCCGGCCACAAACCTGCATGACACCAGGCCTGCTGTCACCGCCGCCTGAAGAAATCAAAAGCAGCAGCACACCAACCGCTTGTTCGTACATGATATGAGCTGGAAGTAGTCAGTAGGCAGTAGCCACTACCCCACTACCAACCAACAACTCATTTCTTATCGAAAAGTTTCCCAGCCGAGTCTGCTTCGGGTTCTTCTTCTTCTTGGGCGGTTAGGTTTGGTAAGACCGATAGAGGGTCCAGCTGGATCAAGGCCGGAGCGGTTGATAGGATCGCTGCGAGGATT
>JAPLNI010000049.1 GCA_026692865.1 Planctomycetota bacterium | reverse complement strand
TCTCAAAAATCTCAGCAAACATCTTCCTTGACATTTGATTGCTCCATGCCCGAAACTAACACACTTAACACCAAAGACGTTAGAATGGCGAAAACAGAAAATTCAGGCAAGGTCGATTCACCTTCAAAGGGCTGGGACCATAGTCCCGTACGAGCAACCGGAAAGGAGACTAGTTCAGTCATCCTGTAAATCGACAAAAATAACAGTAGTCCGTTCATTCAGCCAGTCGATCGGCTTTCCTATCATGGTAAGTCATTTGTGTAGCAAGGTGAATTAGTAGTTGTACCATAGCCCACAGTTTCGTTGGATTCGGACAATAACGCGATTGGGCTAACTTGAGCAACTTGGATTAATGACTTGCCCTGGTGGAAATTGCGAATATGAGTGGCCAAAACCTTTAAACTGCGAGAGTTACTGTTTGGCATTTTATCCCAATGCAATCGGTTCATTTCCAATTGGTAGCCCGCTAGTGCTTTGTCCGACTTAAAATTGGCATAGCTGAATTCGTAAGAATTCAGATGTCGATGAAAACAATGGCAACAGCTGACGTTTTCAGATGTCTTAGGACGCCTGCTACAAGTCACGTGTTCTTCGTCTGAACGACGCACTAGAACCAGACTATTCGAACTCTAAGGCTCTTTTCGAGACAAAGGTAATAAAGCAAAACAATCGCTTGGCACGCTATGGTAGATTTTCAGAAACTATTTCCGGCAAAAAAGTAGCGAGAAAAATTCTACGCAGTCAAAATCGAAAGCGTTCGGGAGCTTGTGTCAGAAGGCTTTTTATCTACACTTGAACTAGTAGTTTTTGTTGTTCGATACATGTATTAGGTCAACACGGCCGCAGGGGAAAAGACTCGTTGATGAGCATTGCGTTGATCGTTCTGTTGCCCCTTTTGGGGGCTGTGTTTCCCGCATTGATGATGCGTTTGGGAAAGAACGAGAGTGCAATTGCAGCCAGTTCGGTGACGATTCTCTCACTAGTTCTTCTGCTTACGAACATTTTCGCCATAAGTCAAAGTACAGTGCCCCAAGCAAGTTGGCCGTGGGTTCCACAGATTGATTTAAATGCGAGCTTCTTTGTTGATGGTCTTGGGTTACTCTTCGCTGTAATGATCCTTGGGATAGGCTTGCTTGTAACCGTTTATGCTCGCTTTTACTTAAGTCCGCAGGAAGCGTTAGGGCGATTCTTTGCGTACCTTCTTTTGTTTCAAGGAGCCATGCTTGGTGTTGTTCTTTCCAATAACATTCTTTTACTCATAGTGTTCTGGGAATTGACCAGTCTTTCCTCGTTCTTGTTGATTGGATTCAAAAGTGATTCGCAAGAGGGCAGGCAAGGCGCTCGCATGGCCTTGGCAGTCACAGCCGGTGGTGGACTGGCACTATTAGCGGGGATGCTACTGCTAGGGCAGGTAGCGGGTTCTTTTGAATTAACTGAGATACTAAAAGAAGGAGAAAAGATAAGGAGCTCGCCGTATTATTTGTCTATTCTTGCTCTGGTTCTAATCGGTTGCTTTACCAAGAGTGCTCAATTCCCATTTCATTTTTGGTTGCCACATGCGATGGCGGCACCGACACCGGTGTCCGCGTACCTTCACTCAGCCACGATGGTCAAAGCAGGAATCTTCTTGATGCTGCGACTGTGGCCCGTATTAGCAGGTACGCAAACGTGGTTCTACGTTGTTGCGGGCACAGGAGTGATCACCATGTTGATAGCTGCTGTGATCGCACTATTTCGAGATGATCTCAAAAGCATCCTTGCTTACTCGACGATCAGCCACCTTGGCATCATGACAATGCTGGTTGGTTTCGGGTCCGAGATGGCGGTAGTGGCTTGTGTGTTTCACGTAATCAATCATGCGATTTTCAAAGCAGCTCTCTTCATGAATGCGGGAATTGTTGACCACGAGACGGGAACACGCGACATCTCTCGATTGGGTGGACTGGCCAGCTTGATGCCAATCTCAGCTATCACGGCAACCTTGGCAGCAGCATCGATGGTGGGTGTCCCTCCAATGAATGGCTTTCTATCGAAGGAGATGATGCTGGAGGAGGTCACGCATGCTACTGCGATCGGTGTAGCTTGGCTGCTCCCTGGATTAGTGATGCTTGCCAGTGTGTTTTCAGTAGCCTACTCGCTTCGTTTTCTTCTCTACACTTACTTTGGCCCTGTTCGGAACGACTATCCTGCGAAGCCGCACGATCCGTCGCGTGGCCTATGGTTGCCTCCAGCATGCTTAGTAGTGCTCGCAATTTTAATTGGCTTGTTTCCAGAGGCTTGGGCCGGTTCAATCACACGCTTGGCAAGCGATGCTGCTTTGCAATCGAAGTCGCCTAAGTTTCATTTGTCGCTTTGGCACGGTTGGACTCCAGCATTGATGATGTCAATATTTGCGTTTGGCTGTGGAGCTACTGCTTTATCGCTGTATGTTCCTGTACGATCTATTTGGAACAAAGCGCTGCTTCCCGATGCGAAAGGACTCTACGATCTCTCTTTGAACGCTTGCGTCCGATTAGCGAGAATTACGACGGATCGAAGCTTTAATGGGTCACTGCACCGAATGCTGTTCTTGTTCGTTTTGGCTGCGTCGGCTTTAGGGGGCGTAGTTTTTGCTCGGTCCAGCTACGAACGCGGGGAGCGTGAGTTGCTTCCGATCAATACGTCCATGTTCGTCGGATGGGTTCTGGTGATCGTCGCATGCTTTGTCTTGGCGTGGAAGCATCAGAGCCGATTAATTGCATTGCTAACTGTCAACATCGTTGGGCTTATAAGCTCCATAGCCTTTATCTACCTCTCTGCTCCAGATCTCGCGCTTACACAGATTGCAGTGGAGGTCGTCACCCTGATTTTGATGTTACTCGCACTGCATTTCCTTCCGAAAGAAGCAATCAACGAAGTCATTTCTTGGCGGCAATACCGAGATATTGTGCTATCGGTGGCAGTTGGTGCGAGCGTTGGATTTCTTTGTTGGGCAATGATGACTCATGATTTCCAATCCATATCAAGCTATTACATTCAGCATTCCAAGCCTCTCGGAGGAGGTGCCAACGTCGTCAACGTCATCTTGGTTGACTTCCGAGGTTTTGATACTTTCGGGGAGATAACTGTTATTGGAATTGCGGCGATGGCGATCTACGCGATGCTGGATGGGATGTTAACAGGTCCACTTTCCGCAACACTGCTTAAGTGGACATCGGGACTTCGGTTTTCACCCAACCGACACCCGATGATGATGGTTGTGGTGACGCGGGTGATGCTGCCGCTTGCGATTCTCGTTGCCTGCTACATTTTTCTACGCGGACATAATCTACCGGGAGGAGGCTTCATTGCGGCCTTGGTTGTCTCGATCGCACTTATTATGCAATACATGGCAAGCGGATTTGCATGGGCGGATGAAAGAGTCCATTTTGATTACCACGCACTCATTGGTGGCGGTGGCTTAATCGCTGCGATCACAGGAATCGGTTCGATAGTTCTAGGCAAGCCGTTTTTAACCAGCGGATTTAAATACGTCGATTTTCCTTTTATCGGCAAGGTGGAACTGGCAAGCGTGTCGGCGTTTGACCTGGGCGTTTTCTTAACAGTTGTTGGTGGTGTAATGTTGGCGCTTGCAAACCTCTCCAATCTCGGGCGAATGACCGGGGACGGAAAGCAATGAACACGCTGAAGGAGCAAGTATGGAGTTATTAGTTGCGACAGCCGTGGCTGCGATGACTGCCGCTGGTATCTACCTCCTGCTAAGAGCACAAACGTTCTCCATTGTTTTGGGATTAACGATGGTAACCTATGCAGTGAATCTCTTTATCTTTGCTTCGGGTCGCTTAACGGTGAATCAACCTGACATTATCGTGAATCCAACCGGCACTTACGCAGATCCGCTCCCACAAGCACTCGTGCTAACGGCTATCGTGATTTCATTTGCGATGACTGCCCTGATATTGGTGATGTCCGTCAGAAGCTATTTCGAAAGCGGTAGCGATCTTGTCGACCTCTTTGGACCGGAAGAAACAGTTTCCAAGGATCGCCGATGAACCACTGGATGATTTTTCCAATCCTGCTTCCAGCGGTAGTAGCTCCGTTAATAGTACTTGCCATTCGCAACGACATCGTACTCGCTCGTATATTTTCTATCGGTTGCTCAGTCGCTCTTTTAATGGTGGGTGGTTACCAATTTGGTTTGGCAAGCGACGGTGTTATCCGGACTTATGCCATCGGTAACTGGAGCCCACCATTCGGCATTGTTCTGGTTCTCGATCGGCTTTCTGCAACCATGTTGCTACTAACCGCCGTGATTGGTTTGTTCGTTCTTTTGTATTCCATCACTGGTTGGGATAATCGGGGAAGACATTTTCACCCTCTGTTCCAATTCCAATTGATGGGGCTCAACGGAGCTTTTTTAACTGGGGACTTATTTAATCTCTTCGTGTTCTTTGAAGTGCTTTTGATCGCATCCTATGGATTGATGGTGCATGGTGGTGGAGGCGCGACGCGAATTCGCGCCGGCATTCAATATGTCGTTATGAATCTGACAGGTTCTAGTCTTTTCCTTATCGCGATAGCACTGATCTATAGCGCTACGGGGACACTGAATATGGCGGATCTGTCGCGTAAGATTCATGAGACGCCGGCTGCAACCCAAGCTATCTTGAGCGTCGGTGGCGCACTACTCTTCATTGTTTTCGCATTGAAGTCCGCTTTGTTCCCGTTGCATCTTTGGCTGCCGGGAACTTACGCGAATGCTCCAGGACCTGCCGCAGCATTGTTCTCAATCATGACCAAAGTCGGTGTCTATTCGATAGTCCGACTTTTTACGTTGAGTTCCGTTGGACTGGAATGGGTATTGCCCGCAGCCCTGGCAACATTGATGATTGGAAGTATCGGTGTCTTGGCTTCTCGGAGCCTTGGACAGCAGGCGAGCTTCGCTACTCTGGCATCGATGGGGACACTTTTTGTGGCGATATCCGGCTCCAATTCGATGGCTCTTAGTGCTGGTTTATATTACTTGATCCATTCAACTCTATGTGTCGCTGGTATCTTTTTGATCGTTGATTTAGTCATTGTCAAAAGACCGGGCTTTGGAGATGCTCTTGTCGAGAGCCCCAAGTTTCCATACCAAGGCATCATCGCGTGCATGTTTTTCGCTTTTGCTGTCGCCCTATCCGGCGTTCCTCCTTTGTCAGGCTTTATCGGCAAAATCCTCGTACTAAAGAGCACTCAGGGCTTTCCGAATTGGCATTGGATTTGGTTAATTCTCTTCGTTACCAGTTTTGTTGGGTTAGTAGGGATGGCAAGAAGTGGTAGCCTGCTTTTTTGGAAATGTAATACGACGCAGCTCGACGTTGCATTATTCGATTCCAATAATCCATCACCTCAAGTCAATTCCATTCCATCGCCAGTTGCGTCGAGTATTGTGCTGCAATCGGTCGCTATTGGATGCTTTTTCGCTCTCATTGCGATGCTATCTGTTTTCGCTAGTCCCGTCAGTGTATTTATGAAGGAGACAGCTGAGCAGCTCTATGATTCACAAAAGTACGTGGACTCGGTACTTGGCAAGGATAAATAATCTATGGAAGAAACCGTATCCACATCGCCAGAAAGAAAGTCGTTCCTGCAGAGATGGCTTCCACATCCTTGGACAACTGTCTCGTTGGTACTCTTGTGGCTTGCGTTGCAGAATAGCGTGTCCAATGGCAACTTGCTTGTCGCACTCCTGCTTGGAATCACGTTGCCAATCTACACAAGCAGCTTTTGGCCTCAGCGACAGACACTTAGAAATCCATTCACCGTTTTTGAGCTGGTTGTGATTGTCATGTGGGACATTGGTGTGGCCAACGTACAGGTAGCTTGGTTAGTTCTATTCAAAGATCCTTCGCAGATTCGCAGCCGATGGGTAAGCGTCCCCTTAGAGATCGTTTCCTCCGAGGCTTTAACGGCCTTGGCCGCAATTGTTTCCTTAACACCAGGAACAATTAGCAGTGATTTTTCTGATGACAATCGTTTTCTTCTTGTTCATTGCCTCGATCTTGAAGATGCTGATTCATTAATTGATTCGGTGAAGAATCGATATGAAAAAAGATTAAAGAGGATACTCATATGATTGGCTACGCCGTACTATTTGGCTTCGCAGCGATTTCCATCGCGCTATTAATGAATCTTTGGCGTCTCGCGATGGGTCCAACAGTGCTTGACCGCGTGCTCGCCGGGGACACGATGGTTGTGAATATGATCGCTCTAATCATCCTTTACGGTGTTCAAAGAAATACAACGCTTTACTTCGAATCAGCGTTGCTGCTGGCAATGTTCAGTTTCATCTCGACAATAGCCTATTGCCGTTTTTTACTTCGGGGCGACATCATTGAGTAGATTTTTATACGATCATTTGTTTCTTGCATTGGGTTCTCGCTGAAGAACATACAAAAAGATTATGAATTCGTTTTTTGAAGCACTTATCGCGCTGCACATTGTTGTCGGGGCTTTTTTTATATTTGTTGGGTCATTCGGCTTACTGAAACTGCCATCTTTCATGTCACGGCTCCATGCGCCGTCGAAATCGACAACGCTCGGTGTTGGTGGATGCTTGGTCGCGTCGATGCTTCAATTGTGGGCTGCTGCAGGAACGATTTCGGTGCATGAAACTTTAATCACATTCTTCTTGTTTATGACTGCACCCGTCACGGCTCATTTCTTGGCTTTAGCATACCTTCACACGCAACGTTCAATCGATGAATCGTTACCAAAGCCCTCTCCCAATTCGAACTGGAGCACGCTATTAAACGAAGAAAGCATGACTCATTCAAATTCCGTGCGCATCTCTGAGAAGTCCAAATAGTGCAACTAAGCCAAGCAATCGGGGCAGACTTAAGTTTATGGATTAGTACTTTCTCGACTAACTCTTCGGCTTTGGCCAGCGGATTTTGTTTGCATTCAAAAGCTTTTTCCAAGCTTGAACGCTGTCCGGAGTCGGCCTGTCGGCTTGGTAGCCTAAGTCTCGTCCGGTGATTCGCACCAACTGATGAATGCCAAGAACACGCTCATCAAGATAAGGGCTTGAAATCGCATCGACGAGAATTCGGTCTACGCCTCGTTCCAGTTGATCATCCGATGGAGTTGATACCAGTTGCAAAAGTCGACTGGCTCTTGCTGGATCTATTGCTTCAAGCTGTTCTTTCAGACTCAATTCGCGACCAGGATCGGCTCCTAGCGATTGTTCAAACGTGTCGATTAGGGAGGCCCTGTGTGACTTGACAGACGGATCCGCAAGAACGCCAGCTGTACCAAACAGATGAGTGTAATTGCCGCAAAGTAACAGAAGTTGTATCGCGGGTACGTAGGCTGGAGAAGTTCGCTTAGCCGATACGGATTCAAGAAAACTGAGCAAAGCAACTTGCGATTTCTGAGGCCCTTTCTGGGGAGCTTTTTGATTTGGAGCAATCTTCAAGATCTCCTCGTTGCTGGTCTTCCAGTCAACGAGAACTTGCTGGAAGTCACTCGCCGTTGCGATGTCAGCATGCAATGGAGCTGAGTTCTTAAACCACCACGGCATCGACTTCAAAGCCCCTCTTACCAGTGGATCTATTCCGATCCATGTGATCGTTTCGCCTACGCCCAGCCGCTCTACTGTGATGCTGTCTTCGGAAACAGTGGCTTCACCTACGACGCCCATCAGAGTAACTACCGTATTCATCATACCAATCAAATTCTTATCGCTGTCGATGTATTCACCAACGGAAGCTCCGGGAATCGTTTGATGTCGAACTTCGACGGCGACGATTCCGTTCGGATCGTTGAAATGAATTTGTCGTATCTTTCCATCCATGGTTTCTAAATTCAATATTTGACAATTCGGTGTAGATGCGACGAGAGCCCGACCCAGTCGAAGCTGAACGACCGCCGCTTCATTTACAAAAACTTTATCAACGCTCAGATCTGTACAGTCGGCGATCTTCCATCGAATGCCAGGCTCAATCCAACAATCCGTTCGACTGCCCGTCACGGTCAGCCAGCGATCCCCAATCAGCTGTTTGTCGCCCGCAGCAACGAGCTCAAGTCTCGCTTGTCCTTCTTCAACAGCTTTCAGCAAAAACATCGTTGCTTCGGATGCTGCTTTTGTTTCTGGACGCCAAATCAGCTCAGGTTCAGAACGTGACTCTTTTGGAACTTCGGTCACGGAATTTTCAGTGATAGGAGTTCCATCAGCCATTGCAACCGAATTCAATGCTTCGCCAGTAATTGGCTCTTCTGCAACGCCTGCGACACGACCTCCAGCCAAATCCGCTGTTACATCTAATGGAGCTTCAATAGAAGGACTAGGAGTTTCACCAGAAGCAGCAGTCACAGTGCTGCCTCCATCAACATTCGCCACTGGTATCGATGCTACTTCTTGATTTGCAGGAACACTGCTTGGAAGACCTTCGTTGGCCGAATTCTTTACAACCTCATCAACCTTAGAAGTTTCTTCGACGATATTTATTTCAGCGGCTTTTTCGGTATCCAACTTGGCGAGCTTCTCCGGCGGAACGAATAACTCTTGGACACTTTCAAAAGACCCCAATGAAACCCAAGCAAGCCCGAGAACAGCGGCAACAAGTGATGCGGTGCTTATCAAACTCCCCCAGCCGCTATGATGGTTCGATTTCAAATAATCTGGAACGTGCCCCTCGGAAGCATCGCTTAGATCAATCCCGCGAACGGTTTTCTCCTGAAACGACTTCGATACAAATCCCGTCGACTCAATGGCCCGGTCGGTGCCGGCCAACAATGTAGTCGAAACTATCTCATCAACACCACTCGTATTCGTCTTTGATTCGATGCGCGCTCGAATCGCGTCTTTTAAGGCTTGCTTGGTTGTCATGGAGACCGATTCAGGATCTGCCAACAGAGAGGAGAGGATCTGATGGCACGCGGCCACTTCAGCAAGCCGGGTGTTGTCACTTAGGACCGCTTGCTCGAAATCAACAACAATGTTTGGGTCTAGCGTGTTGTCCAGATACTCGGCGACAGTATTTGCATCACCGGCCGTCCCTTGAGCATCGATCCGCATCGGTGGAAGGCTCGTATCGGTAACAGCGGTCCCTATCCTCTCAACCAAAGCGTTGGCGACTTTGGCTTGCTTGATCTTCTCGTCGAGAACGTTAAGCTCACTTGGCGAGAGGGTTTTGTCGAGATAAGCCAATAAAGTTCTTAGTGTTAAACGCATCGATGTCTTCTCGAAATCAACAGGACTGGGCGTAAGTGCAAGTTCCACCTTGGATTCGCTACAATGCGAAATGCGTACAGACAACCTAAAAAAGCTCAGGTCACGTTACAAGCAATCTCACTGATACATTAGTGACAGCAAGCTCTCGATTTCGTACAGAAAAAAGAAATTTATCGAATGTTGATAGAAGTTAGGGATGGCAACTGGGTCATTACGGTTCCGGCTAAAGTGAACCTTTTCCTCGAAATCCTCGGGAAACGCTTAGACGGCTTTCACGACCTTGACTCGATTATGTCAAGTATCAGCCTTACCGATCAGTTAATCTTTTCACCAAGAAGAGATGGAAAAATCTCACTTGCGGTTGAGCCGTTTACGATCGGCGGCTGCGAAAAACTATCGCCCGAAGATACTGCCTGGGACATACCAACCGATTCTCGAAATCTTGTATGCAAGGCCCTCGTAGCTCTCCAGCAACGGCTTGCGTCTCGAGACTCCGATGCAGCCATGCTCGGAACGAATGTCGTTTTGCGAAAGGGAATCCCCGCCCAAGCGGGACTTGGAGGAGGCAGTGCCGATGCAGCAGCGACTCTGGTTGGTGGAATGCTGACTTGGACGGGAAGATACGATCATGCTTTGGCAAGTGAGCTAGCCGCAGGGCTTGGTTCTGACATTAACTTTTTTCTGGATACAGCCTACGCTGGACTAACTTATGCCAGATGTACCGGTCGTGGCGAAATCGTGAAAGCGATTCCTTCGCATTTGGCTCTCGATTATGTTGTTGTTCATCCACAGATGGGTTGCTCGACAAAGGCCGTATTCGATCGACTTGCAACAATCGCTCAGCCCCCCTCCATCTTACAAGATCTTCCCCCACAAGATCGCGTTGGCGAAGTGTTAACACTGAGATCCGCGACTGGTATACTTCAAGGGCTAAGTGCTGGGGATAAAGGGTTGCTGGTGGATTCGCTTTGGAATCGACTTTCCGGACCGGCATTCCAGCTGAACCCGTGGCTGGGAAAAATTCGTACAACAATCGATTCGTCTCCGGGTGTTCTAGGCGTTACACTAAGCGGAAGTGGGTCAGCGATGTTCGCGATAATGCGAGATGAACAGACGGCAAAGGACTTAATGGCTTCGTTCGCCGCCGAAAACTTGTATCGCACATATCACGTGAAGGATTGGCGATCTGCTACGATATCAGAGCAGGTGCATCGGATAGGGTCGAGGCAGAAAACCGTTTCAGATAATTCATAACGATTGCATCGGTTATGAGTCAGAAAATCATTCGCGTGGCGGACGCGTATAAGAGATACCGACCACACTCGGAAGGAGTAATCGAGCGAATGGATATCACAGAAGTTAGAATCAAGCTGATGGAAGAGTCAGAAGACCGGCTTCGAGCGTTCTGCTCGGTCACTTTTGATCATTGCTTCGTTATTCGAGATTTGAAAATCATTGAGGGAACGTCCGGACCTTTCGTTGCGATGCCAAGCCGCAAACTTACGGGCCGCTGCAATCGTTGTGGCTACAAAAACCACCTGAGAAGCAATTTCTGCAATCAATGTGGATCGCGTCTCCGTGGCGGTAGCGATCTTCGCGATCAAGAGTCAGGTTCCAACCGACTCTACGCTGACATTGCACACCCAATCAATCAAGCCTGCCGAGATCTCATTCAGCAGCAAGTCATCCTTGAATACGATCTGGAGTTGCAACGCGCAAAAGTACCAGGCTACAAATCGCGATACGACGATGATTACTTCGAGGAAGACGAACCCATTGAAGATCTGCCTAAGCAAGAAAGCGTCGTCAATCGTCCTCACTTTGATGCCGCTAAGCCTACTCGCGAGAGTGTCGTCGTATCGAGTAACGGCGGCGATGAGCCTCCCAAAGAGAAAGTTGCAAGCCAATCTGTGGCAGGAGATCCTCCCGCCCTCACCGGAAGAGAACAGCCCCCGAAAGACTTCGGACTTGGCATCCTGGACACTCAAACCGAAACGTAGTCTTTGTTTTTAAACGCAGGAATGTCTCTCCGAGACGCAGATACTTGAGAGTTGTAAGAGAACTGGCTTGAAGCCAATGCATTAGGCTACTATTTGTTGAACTCCGAGAATTCAAAATTTTCCTCAGCCGGAAACGAGTCGATATTCTCCATCGAGTCTCCTAGATTCTCTTGATCATTCTGCTTTTTCTGCCTTGCCTCGATCGCACTCAAGGCTTTCTTTCGCTTCGATTGCTCCATCCAAGCGACGACGAGCGTCGCAGTAATTGCCGACAAGATCAACCCGAACCAAAAGATCGGCCAAACGATGGACATCATAAATCGCGTTCTCGAACTGAGAGAAAAACGGACACAGCAAGCCGCTCACGACCTTGAAAAAATCGCTAGGAGCGCTCTCCTAGAGTAGTCCCTCGTCGTCCAGAACTCAAGACTCGCAAACTCAAGACTCGCCGCCCTCAAAACACGAAACCACTATTTGAGTTGCCCTCTGGACTTCACGAAATTTCGATAAGTTCCTTGGTCGCTTGTCAGTTCGGGGCTTGCTTTCGCTCTCGGAAACGCTTAGCGTTCGGGTTTTCCGTTCTGATATAATTCTTAAGAAGTAAAGTAATTCTCAATTGGATTTCCTTCAGCTTGCCAACAAAAACATCGTTATTTTCGGGGTCGCAAACCGCAAAAGTGTTGCCTACGCAATTGCCAAGTCGCTGATGGAGTGTGGCGCGAATCCAATATTTGTAGTGCGATCTGAGAAGCGACGCGAGGAGCTCCAGAAATTGCTGAGTGGCTACGAAATTTTTGTTTGCGATGTCGAACACCAAGACCAAATCGACCGGGTCGCCAACGAGATTTCCGGACGCTTTAGTATCATCGATGGGATCGTCCATTCGATCGCGTTTGCAGACTACAGCGAAGGAATGAAATCCTTCCACGAGACTACTCGGCGGCAGTTCTTGCAAGCCATCGACATCTCCTGCTTTTCCTTCATCGCGATCGCGAACGCATTAAAGGACGTTTTAGCAAAGAATGCATCCGTTGTCACAATCAGTATCTCAACCACGAAAATGGCAAGCGAAAGTTACGGATTTATGGCTCCGGTAAAAGCCGCACTCGATTCTAGCCTCGCGTTCTTAGCGAAATCATTTAGCCGATTCTCCGAAGTGCGATTCAACGCCGTTGGAGCGGGCCTGCTTAAGACAAGTGCCTCAGCCGGAATCCCTGGTTACGTCGACGCGTATCTATTTGCCGAGCAAGCTATCCCAAGGCACCGAGGCCTCGCAACGCAAGAGGCCGCTGATACCGCAATCTTCTTGTTGAGCCCAAGGTCATCCGGTATCCAATCGCAAACGCTTGTCGTGGACGCCGGCATGTCAACCAATTACTTCGATCAAAACATCTTGAAGAAGATGAGCGAATAGCAACAAGGCGAATTCAACTTCGAGAATAAGCCTTTAATATTAAGCTTACTCGGTTGGTAGCCCAGCTTCCTTCCAACCACTCCACCCGCCATCCATCGACACCACATTGGTGTAGCCCATCTTTTGAAGACTCTCCGCGGTGAGTGCAGATCGATAACCACCGCCGCAGTAAAGAACGATCTTCGCGGCTGGATCGGGAATCCGATTCTCAATATCTCGTTCGATGATTCCTCGGCCCATTGCGATCGCGTTCGGCAAGTGACCTGCTGCAAACTCGCTTTCCTCCCGAACGTCGATCAGCTTCATTTCGGCGTCTTCGGACATCCAATTTTTGACATCGGCTACCGAGCAACGCTGAACGCGAGATTGTGCTTCGGTAGCGAGCTTTAAAAATTGAGGCGAGTGCTTCATTGCCATGAATTGAAATTTCTTTCTTTGATTACTTCTTCTCTAGACTTGTAAGCGATTTCTTGAAACCGTCCGCCAACGCCTCGATGGTTGTTTTGGGGCCAGTCATCTTGATGAAAACGAGCCCATCATTTTTGGTTTCTACGATCGCACCGATCATGCGATAATTTTCCCGCTTCTTCATAGGGCCCGGAGCAAAAGGACCACCGCCCATGCTGTCCTTGAAAGTTCCAGCGATGTCTACCATGTGAACCGTAGCACCAGCGACGTCCATCTTTTCAATTTTTGCTTCGTCTTTCTTGGCACCATCGAACTGCCCAATCCAACGATCAATGTTGGCATCAATCCCGCCGGATGCGCTCATCACTGTCACACGTGCTGTATCTTCTTTTTGATCTTTGGGTGCTCGGAATTCGCTTTGAACCATGTTCGATTTCGGCGGAACGGATTCCCATTCCGCAGGAGGCGTCATCGAAATCGAGGCTCCGAGCGCAATCTTTCCGGCTGGAGCTTCCGCCTGTACATAGGTAGTTGCAAAGGCCGCCAATAAAATGGAAAGCAGAACGGGACTGCGAGAGGACTTCGAGATATTCATAATTATCCTGATCAAGTGGTAAGTTTTACGAACGACTATTGAATCTGTAAGCAATACAAGTGTGCTTTGGAACGAACAATCATTTCACGACCGAGTGCAATCGGAGAAGCTTTGCAGCCATCTTCCAAAGTGTTTGTGGCTACCAAGTTGCCTGAACCATTGGCTTCAAACACGTAGCCGGCTCCTTTTTCGTCGAAGCAGTACAGATGATCGTCTGCAACCAGTGGCGACGCACTGAAATCTCCGCCGACTCGCTTCTGCCAGACGATGCTACCATCGGATTTAGCGACACAAGTCACTACGCCGCGATCTTCAACCGTAAACACCCAGTCCCGATAAACGGTAGGCGACGGCTTGCAGCCTATTCCGCGACTTGCTTCCCAGAGAACATGATCTGCCGTGACATCTCCACTGCCGTTTGGATCTATCGCTAAAAGTTTTCCTTTGCTAAAGCCCGAGTTCAGATAAACTCGTACGCCATCAAACACGGGTCGAGCGGCGGACGAATGCTCCTTGTATCGAACTCGCCAATACTCTGAGCCATCGACCGGATTCAACGACAAAACAGCTTTAGCAGTTGGGCTAATCATCTGCACCCTATCCTTAGTGTGAATGATCAAAGGCGTAGAAAAAGCCTTCATCATATCGCCATCATCGGTCTGATAGTCCACGTTGCGATCAGACTTCCAAAGGGTTTCACCCGTCATCTTGTTCAAAGCAACCGCGTAATGATGATCGAAGCCGTCCATATGAAAAATGAGCGCATTCTCGTAGAGGATGGGCGAACTTCCTGCTCCACGAAAATGGTTACAAGGTAGATCGCGTCGCTGCCAAAGTTGCTTCGGATGCGATCTGTCTTGGATATCGTAACAAGCGGTCCCGTAGGCTCCGTAGTGAACATAGATCCGCTCTCCATCGGTCGTGGGTGTTGGCGATGCGTACGAGTTCGATTTGTCGTAGTCGGGCTGAACAGTCGTATTGGTAAAGACCAACTCGTTACAAACTGTTGCACCGGAGTCAGCATCGACGCCAACAAGCGATTGCTCGAGCCCATCGGGTGTGGCAGTTGTCATCCAGATTGTCTTCCCCCAAACGATAGGTGAAGACCATCCTCGGCCAGGTATTTCCGTCTTCCACTTGACGTTAGATGTTTCCGACCACGACGTAGGCAAATCGCTTGCATCGGCAACTGATGTGCTGTCGCTACCGCGGTAGGTGGGCCACGCTTGAACAGATCCTGGTGCATTTGGACTAACGCTAGAGCTTTTTGCAGGCGACTCTGCGAAAGCGATCGAATGATTAGCTAGGCACGCAATGAGACTGCCCAAGATAAAGGAAGCGGCAACCCGAAACGAAAACAGCCGCAACAATAATTGTGCGGCTGATTTTTGTAGTCCGACGTTTACGTTCATACAGATTACTCGTCGTACAATTAAGCCTTCTCGTTCAAACCCCATGCAGCGATCAGCGTGTCTGCGCCTGGCGTGAGCTTTCGAAGCTTCACGATGATTGCAGCTTTCTCAGTCTTGGAAGCCTTCTTTGACTTCTCAGCCAACTTGGTAACTTTCTTTGCACGTGATTTTCGTCGTCGAAGTTCTCGTTGGCGCTCTGTTCCTGCCATTGTCTCTCAAATCCTGTATTGTTGTGTTAAATCTCCCGACGATCACCGCTTGGAGGCGCTATCGTTTCGGGATAAACCTCTGTTAATTGGCTATAAATTACCTCTGATCGATCAAAACGTCAACGAGATCGATCTTGAGTTTGTCTAGGTCGCCCCCATTTCGCAATGTTTTTAGGGATAAATGCTTCATGGAAACCGTTTTTTCAAAAATCATTCGCCGGGAAATTCCCGCGACAATCGTCTATGAAGATGATTTGAGTCTCGCCTTTTTGGACATTTTCCCCAAAGCTCCAGTTCATGTGCTCATCATTCCAAAAAAGCCGATTGAATCTTTGGAGCATGTCCAGGAGGAAGATCTCCCGCTGGTTGCGCACTTGTTTGCGGTTGTCAACAAAGTGGCAGCGATCTCTGGAGTCGCCGATTCGGGCTATCGAATCGTAATCAACTGCGGCAAAGAAGGTGGGCAAGAAGTCCCGCATCTGCACCTACACCTCATGGGCGGAAAGCAGCTTTAGTATCATCCAAGTCGGCGCTTCTCTACGGTCGCAAAATCACTGCGCCTTCGTCAGACGCAGCAAGGTTTCGGCTACACGAAAACTAGGGCAAGAATGATTTTAAAGCTTTTTATCCAGAGCCAACTGGTGGAAGAAGTGAGGAATCGAGTCTTGATTCTTTAACAGCCAATCGATGTTCGGTTCGCCGCTCATGGCTTTAGCAATCGCTTTTGTCGTTGCTTCACGATTCACTTTGAATAGAAGCTCTGGATCATAGTCCGCATCAACAATCGACGGTTCAAGCCAAACACTAACGATGATTCCAAGCTCTTCTGCTTTGCTCTTGGGGATGTGGCCTGCTCGAACAGCGTCTAGAACTCCGTGTGCGATCGCCGCTTGAACAGTTCCCATCAAAATGTTGGTGTACTTCGCACTGTTGACGGTGACTTTGCTTACCATCACCGTCGCGGGCTTGACCATGACATCGCTATTGAGAATCGCGAAAACTTTCGTATGCCCCTTCACTTGATTGCCGATGAGGTTGGCAATCGCGTGGCCTACGGGTCCGTCGAGCTCACCGATGATGACTTCGGGCTCCGCCGCTGACCAAACCGGTGTGTCCTCGACAAGGGCTTCTCCACATCGCAGCAAGATTCTTCCGGTAACGTTCTTGTTCGATTTTTTACTGGGCTTCTTTGCAGAAGCAGCTTTCTTTTTTGCCATGTTTTATTTGTCAGTTAAGGCTACGGATACAAAAGTAAGATTATAAGACTTCGACATGCATGCTGATATCAAGCACTGCGGACATCAAGCAGGGCTGGGAGTCGGATGAAGTTCTGGATGCAGATAGATAAACGACTTCCCGAGTCTTCCACCGTAATTACCAGCAGAGATGCGTACAAGTCCCTGGGTGTCGACGGATGCGTTAATCGACGCATAGGTTGCTTGCCGAACAGCCTCCAAATCGCGACCGTTGATGATGATTTCCATAATCGATGTAACACCATCAGGGACTTTGGAAGCGCTGCCGAGTTTGTCCTTGAGTGTTGGACAAAACTCTGCGTAGGTCCCTGCGATCAGAAACTTGTAACTGCTACCGGCCTTGCTTCCGCTAGCAGCAACACCACCGGGGAACGTTGTGATCACCCCCGGCGAAGCGTCGGCGGCGGCGGCGGCTTTCTCAGCCGCTTCAATCGCAGCCTCTTCGGTGGCCCCCAAAAACCAAAGATTTCCACCCATCAGTCCGTCTGCATAACCAAAGCGACGCGACAAAAAGAAATCCCCGCCAAGCGTTGGAATGACCCAACCAGGCTCTCCAAAACGCACGTCTCGGAACTCATGTCGATCGCCGAAGAAAGCAATTTTTCGACCAAGCTTGAAGTAAGGGTCAGACACGAGTGCATTGAAACATCGCGTCGTTGGACATGTCAGGATGTTCTGCGAAATTCGAGCGAGCATTACTCGCTCCAAGTGCTCGACACGGTCCTTGCGAAATCGTGGGACATGGAACTGGAGATACGCTCCAACGCGTCCGTCAGGCGTTATCTGATCAGGACTCGAACCATCGACACACGACTCAATACCAGCTTCACAATCGCACAAGATGGTACTACTCGCGTGCCCAGTGGCCGCCATGATCGCCGCGTCAAGCCACTTACGGCTGCCCGCGGTAACCAGCACGCGACCGTAGATACTTCGAAACGCTTCTGCGTATGTGTCTTCAACTAAGTCTGAGTTTACAGGTAGCAAGCTACTCATGATGACACTCGCCCACGTCCAACGTAAGTGTTGGTTTCAGTCACAACTTTGTCCATGTAAATGTCGTGACTCTCAGACGGAATCTCATCGAACAACTGACACTCGAAGCTAAGTGCGATCAGCGGTGCGTCTGGGCGAGCGTGCTGAAGAAGCTTGTCATAATAGCCCTTTCCATGACCTGTTCGACCACCATTGCGATCAAAGGCAACTCCCGGCACCATGACTAGGTCGAGATCTTCCGGTTGAACATGCTTGGCGGCAACATTTCGTAAATCGTTCTTGGGCTCGAGGATGCGATACATGCCCAGTTCGAGTTCATCCATCGACTCCAGCAGAAACAGTTCTAACTCACCATCTTTGCAGTAAGGAACAACAATGCGTTTTCCGCTCTCGAGTGCTGCTGGAAGAGCCTGTCTGGTTCTTACTTCCTCACGAACATCGACGTAGAACATGACGGTCTTAGCATTCAGATACTCTGGAAGTGCGATGAATCGATCAACAATCAAAACCGACAAGCCATCTTTGTCCGATTGGTTCTTCCGGTTCTCGTGTGCTTGTTTGCGAATTTCGGTTTTGCGTTGAAAAAGATCTGTCATAAAATATATCGGTTACTGAGTGCCTGGGCGGGGACGTCTACATCGCAACCCGATTCTAACCGTTCTTAGCAAGCTTTGAAGGCTTCTATCAGGAACGGATTCTCTTTTTACTTTGTTTGCATTTCTCATCAGCCCGCCTAGCTGCAAGGCTGAACCCAAGAATTTCTTAACCGGGGTCGATGTCAGATTGAAGGTCTCCTTAGACACGTTGTGATGTGAAACAATAAGAAAATATTGACCAAGGATCATTCGTTTTCAGTCAGCGACACACGCCCAAGTTGTTGGAACACATCAGGTTGCCGCGTTCACGAAGATGCGTTCCCAGGCAGATCCAAATCTTCTTAACCGTCAGCCTCGCCACCAAAGCATCACTCAATCTCAGGCAACGAACCCACCGTCAAAATTTTTCAAAGATGAAGAACATCGCAACCACGTAAATCTGTAAAGATCACCCGAGTCTGGACTTCACACCGATTCGCCTCGAATGCCTCCCCCGATTACGAACTAGCCCACCGGAGCCATCAAAACATCCTGCTTTACGGCAATTTTCGTCATGATAGAATTACGAAAGAAAAAAATTCACGTAGCCCTGATTGGCTGGAGATTTTAGCTCAATATTCAGTTCGAGTTGGGATGGCCCGTTCTCGAAGTATCAGCTATTTTTAAAGGTGTTGAATTTGGAGTGGCATACCGAGATGGTCGTTCCGCTCAGAAAACCACAAAAGTTTTGGCGAAGTAGCTCAGTTGGTTAGAGCAACGGCTTCATAAGCCGTGGGTCGCTGGTTCAAGTCCAGTCTTCGCTATTGTTAAGAATATCAAGCGATTCGTTGATAAAACGTAACCTGAAGATCGTCTTCAGTGCGCACTTTTTTCAAACCTCAAATCGGGAACTTTCCCGGTTTGGTAAGAAAAGGAGCAATCTGAATGCTTCTAACAAGTTACAGGAAACACTCTTCGGGAGCGGCCCGAGTCACAATCGCGGGTAAGGACCATCTCTTAGGTCCCTAAGGCACTCCCGAATCGAAAAAGAAGTACCAACGGCTGGCTGCGGAGTATTTAGCGACCGATAGCTGCTCATATGCAGGCAGATTTCAACCCCCTGCCTTTATTGGAAGGTCCTGAATAAGCGACTCTTCAATAGATGACTTTACCCAGAAGTTAACACCGGTCCACTGTCAACTTTTTGTGGGGAGTTCCAAAGCTCATTTTCTATCTCGAGTAATCCAGAACTATAGTCTATTTTCCCAGGTGGCGGTCGTCATCTAGTTGTTACCGGTCCACCGAACGGACGCTTACGCACGGACTAACAAATGAGTGAGACGTTTTGCACTTAATCCCCACCTGACTCAACCGCAAGCCACTTCCACATACAGGTACTTCTGAAAGCCCGCGAATATTCTTCCTATCTCTTCGGGCTGTCCGAGATCGGCGATCGCGTCCTTGATGGCGTGGTTGTACTTGAGTTTGAGTAACGGACTGAGTTTCTTCTGATCCAGTTCGCCAACGCCTTCTTTCACGTAATGCGCTAGAACGAAGTTCAGGAATACTTGCTTGCTTCCGAAGTGAGTTTGGATTTCTAGTTGGGCTCTTGCTACTCGCTCTTCGCGAGTAAGCGGCTCAAGCGTGAAAGCAACATAAGCTAGGACGTCGAATAGATCGCTCTTTTCAGCATCGATGATTTTCTGCATCTCAATCATTTGGTCCAAACCGAAACCCTTTTCTTCCAATCCTCCCAATAGCTTCGAACGCATGTCCGGAGCACTCCAAAGATCGCATAGTTCGGCTTCGTCACGGAAGAACTCGGGATACTTACCGTAGAGGCTTTCGATGAATTGCTGGGCCGACATCGGTGTTCCGTCTGGGTGCCAGAACGTTGTCGACATCATGTGCTGAATTTTGCGGTGCTTGCCATCTGCGAGCTTGATTAGGATTTTCTTCGTGGGCTGGCTCTCACACGCGCACGGAGTTTGACTGCACTTCGAGCAAACCTTCGGCGGACATTCGCAAGGCCGTAGCCCGCACGTCTTGCATGGCTTCGGCGGTTCCTTCTCGCATACGCATGGATTCTCGCCGCATTTTTCGCAAGGATCCTCTTCGATCGGTTCGTCGTCCATGACAAAGCCCTTCACCAGATATTCGCTCAAACGAGCTGTCGCACATTGTCGGAATTGAGTGCCGCGGAGGCTACGGACGCGGTAGCCTACGGCGAGAATGGCGGCGAGATTGTAGTGTTCGATTTCGCGGGAAACCTCTCGTTTGCCTTCCATTCGAACTATTCGGAATTTCCGAATAGTTGCCACAGCATCCTGTTCGCCATCTTCAAAAATCCCTTTGAGATGCTCATTGACCGTCGGGACAGTGACTTGAAATAGCTCCGCAATGAGCAACTGAGTCAGCCATATCGTCTCGTTCTCAAACCGGCATTGGATGCGGGTCCGCCCATCTTCGGTCTGGTAAAAAATGATTTCGGATTGTGGTGTCTCGTCGGTCATGGGAAGTCCCTAAAGTTGCCCACTGAAGGCTCGGTGCAGCAGCGTTGTTTTCAATTTGTAGAGCACGCGGTCGATATGTTCGGCGCGGATTTCGGCTTTGTTCATGGCGATCTTCCTATTCAGCCGGTTCGCGGTGTTTCAAGATGCCGATGATCAGCAGAGATAGCGAGAGGATCAGCCCCAGTGCCGCGGGGAGATGACACAGTTTCACCACGGCTTCCTGCCAGGCAGTCGCCCCCGTTGCTCCGGCCTGCTTGGCCGCGATCGGCAGCATCTGGTTGGCACCCCACCACGCATTGGCGGCCTCGGACAAGGCCATGAGCCACGTCAGCCACGCCGACACCAACATCACCCGGACCGACCCTGTGCCGGCGCGGTGGGGCACCTTGAGCACGACGATCGCCAGCAACACAAACAACATGCCATTGGTGACAAACTGGATGTGCGCTCCGAGTGCGAGCCGTGGATACGGCGTCAAGGGCGGGGCAAAGCCAAAGACCAGCCCAGCCAGAATGAGGAACAGGCCATGAAGTAGAATCTGTTTACCGCCGGTTTGAATAGTCATAGTGTTTCTTGGGTTAAAGTTCTCCGCTGAAGGCTCGGTGCAGCAGCGACTTTTTCAACTCGTCGAGCGCGGCGAGCTTGCGCTGGTAAAGGGATTCGAGGCTGTCAACGATCTTCGTCTGCGCGTCGATGCTCTTGGGAATGGGAATCGAATTCAGAGCTTTCTGATTCAGCTTCGGTTGCGCTGCTCCGGTGATGTACTCATCCAGAGTGATGCTGCCCAAGTAGAACTCGACGAACCGCTGTGTCGCCATCTCGTTGAACTTCAGAATGTGGGCGTGGTTGTTGACCCAGTATTTGCCCATGACGGAGAACGCGATTGGTGTTGATCGTGCGAGCAAGTTCGCGCCGTCTTCCGAAATCAAGAGCGTATCCCCGTCGAAGATGTAGTCCGCGACGTAATCGACGATTCCCGACGCTCCGTAGTACGGATATTCGCCGCTCGACCTAACGCCTTTCGTGATAGGAATTCGCTTGCTGTCGAGATTGGTCGAAATCTTATCGAGCGTCGTCTCCACCCATCCGACGTCGCGTTGGGTGAAGACGGCTTGCAGGTGGCTTTCAAACAGAGCTCGGGCGTTTTGGAGGTTCTGCTGGGAGTTGGCTTTGGCGATGGCGAGGCCCTCAAACGCTTCGTCGAGAATCCCAACAATCCGCCGCTGCTCGGCTAGAGGGGGAACATTGATCGGGAGGTTCGCCAATGCGGCTGTTGAAATATTGGGAAAAGTCGCGCCAGTCCCCAGTCCATGTATTTCGTCGGTCTTTGAACTGATGAAATGATTGATCCAAGGCTGATATTGTTTCGCACGAATCGCGGCTACTCCGCGCCCGATGCAAGCATCGAAAGCGGCAATATTCATCTTGCCAGTGGTTGATCCTCGCACGCAAAGAATCAGGTCATTTTCACGACACAGCTTGTCGGAGATGTTATCGGCGAGCGTGTTGGTGTGGATGATGTTGGGGGCTTCGATGCCATGCAGAATCATGTTCATGATGCCAATGACGTAGGCAAGAGATTTCTTTTCCTTGCCATAGAAGGTGCGTTCCTGGAGAGCAAGATCCTGCGCCGTGGTGCGTTTGGGATTCTGCTTTCGAAGATAATCAAAGGCTTCGCAAAGAAAGCCCATCGATCCTCCAGCACCGTCGTAAATGGTTTCGCCTAACTTCGGGCGCACGACTTGGATAATGGCACGCTCGAGTGGACGGGGCGTGTAGTACTCGCCTCCGTTGCGCCCGGCGTTCCCCATGTTCTTGATCTTTGCTTCATACAGATGAGATAGCTCGTGCTTCTTGACCTGAGAACCAAAGCGCAGTTCGTCGATGTGGTCGATGATCTCACGAAAGTTGTAGCCGCTTTGAATGCGGTTCTTGATCTCGCTGAAGATTTCGCCAATCTTGTATTCAATGGTGTTCGGGCTAGTGGCCTTCTGCTTAAAGCCGTGGAGGTAGGGAAAGAGTTTCCCGTTGACGAAGTCGCGAAGATCGTCACCCGTTGTGGTTTTGTTGTGGTCGATCTGACCGCCTTTGGACTTCGGTGCTGCCCAGGATTCCCAGCGATAAGGTTTCTCGAGAATGTAGACGTACTTTTTACCTTCGAGGGCCGCCTCGTCAGCTTTATCTTGTTCCAGGCCATCAAGATATTTCAGAAACAGCAGCCAAGAGGTCTGCTCGGTGTAGTCGAGCTCGCTTGTACAACCAGCATCCTTCCAAAGGACATCGTCGATATTCTTAAAGGCCTGTTCAAACATGTCTGAAGAATTTTCTGGTGGGTAACCTTTGTGAAAGCCGAGAGTGCCTGCCGTTTCAAAGAATCCTGCCTATTTCTCGGTCATTGAAATATACCCGCGTACACGCCCTTGATAATGGCTGGACGAGGAACGAAGAAACCGATCGGTGTCCGCCTGGATATCAGACCGCCCCATTCGCTCCGTACTCTCAAGCAACCGAGCGTCATTGCGACTCAAAATCGCATCGTAAAGCCGCTGCCGGGAACGTTCCCGATTTCGTCCCGGGTCTGCATCAACGGCTGAGTCTTCCACTTCTAGATCGGCTAGATAGCTTCCGCTGCGAAGAAATAGGTTAGAAATAGCTCAAATCAGCTTTACACTCCAAATCTACTGGCCGGAGATGCTTGATTGCTCGATCAATTTGATGTCTCAATCGAGGTTTGCAACGTTGACTGCTGCCAGGCGTTCGACAAGAAAGAGCGAAGAGCAAGAAAGAGCGGAGAGGGAGGGATTCGAACCCACGGACGCCTTTCGACGTCTCCGGTTTTCAAGACCGGTGCAATAAACCGCTCTGCCACCTCTCCGGAAGCTTGCATTTTGGCCTTAGTCCTAGAGAGGACTTTTGGCAGCGATTACGAAGGTTATCGTCGGATAGTTGGTTCATGTCAATTAGTGTTTTTCTTGAACTTTTCGTTGTTGCGTGGGTTTCCCTGCCGAAGAAATGTGGGCTGGGAAGTGGCTTTTATTTAGTAGATTGCTTGATTCAGGACGGATTTAAGGCGACAATTCATTCGGAAGGCGACTCTAATGGATAGTCCGAACCAAGATGTCACTCGGATGTTGTCGTTGAAACTTCAAGCCCAGCAATCGGTTAGGGTGCAAGCGTGCTAAAAAGACTGGATGTTGCTGATCACCAAAATGACGACCTCTCCCACGAGGAGACGACGGATTTTGCTAATTTTGAGTCAAAAATGTCCGCTAGTAACGAAAACCCGTCGGAAGTTGCTGCCGAAACGGCGCCGCACGGCTCGCCGTCGGCTCAAGTTACGAGTGCAGACGGAGTTTCCGAAACAGTTATCGCTGGCGAAGCTATTTCTGAAGACGACGCTTTGGAAGAAGATGATGACGCTTCGGAAAGCTGGTTCGATACCGAGACCAAGGCGTTTTTCACCAGCATGCTAGTCCATGTTGGGCTTCTGGTCGGCTTGGCTGCAATTCCAATTGTAATGAATCCGGATTTGATTCCATCGGTGTTAATCAGCTCCACGCCGACAATCTTGGAAGAGCCAGAGTTTAACCTGGTTGAAGAATTCGCCGTTTCGGACACGCCCCAAGTGAAGGTCGGGAGCAACTCTACGAGCACTGCGGAGATGGCGTTGAGCATCGCTCCAGTGGTTTCGGATGTCTCTGAAATCGCTATTCCTGAAGTCACTCCACCAACGATCAATGCGAAGGTTGATTTACCTACTCAAATCAAAATCGCTACGGGTTTAGTGCAGTCTCCGAAAACGGTTCGTGGTAGCACGGGCGTTGGCGTTAATGGCACCGACGGGGCAATCGATCGTATTACTGCCGAAATTTTGAGTTCTATTGAAGAGCGGCCTACGATCGTTGTTTGGCTGTTTGATGCGTCCACGTCGTTGATGCGAAGACGAGCAGAAATTCGAGAGCGGTTTGATCACATCTATGAAGAACTCGGAATCGCTCAGCAATCGCGCAATAAGAAATCGTCTGCTGAACAGCTTGAACATGAACCGCTCCTGACCAGCGTAATCTCATTCGGTGAAACAGTCCAGCTTTTGACTAAAACACCGACTGCCGACTTGGACACGATTCGAAGTTCCATCGACGGGATCGAGCTCGATTCTTCAGGGGTCGAAATGACCTTCTCCGCGTTGTATCTCGCTGCCGAACGATACAAACCATTTCGAGTGTCCAAAGGTGATAAAGGTCCCGAACGAAATGTGATGCTGATTGTCGTTACTGACGAACGCGGAGACGATGTTCAAGGAGCCGACAAAACGATCGATCTTTGTAGAAAGTTTGCAATTCCGATCTACGTTCTCGGCGTTCCAGCCCCATTCGGGCGTACAGCGACTTTCATTAAGTACGTAGACCCGGATCCAAAGTTTGACCAGTCGCCTCAGTGGGCACAAATCGATCAAGGCCCCGAGACGATCCTTCCTGAGCGAGTCTCGCTTGGTTACGAAGATAATTTTTATGAAGAGCCGATGCTAGATTCTGGATTCGGGCCTTATGCCATTTCTCGAGCCTGTTATGAGACGGGTGGGATGTATTTTACGATTCACCCAAACCGCCGTTACGACCGCGATCTGAGCAAGGGGCAAACGGACGCGTTCGCCTCATATATGCAGCGGTTCTTTGATCCAGAGAAGATGGCAAAGTACAAGCCCGACTACCTAACGGAAGCAGCTTACATGCAGCAGGTTTCCAAGAGCCCTCTGCGTTCTGCGTTGATTCAAGCTGCACAAATGGCCCGGGCTGGCGTTCTTGATAAGCCAAAGATGCGGTTTGTGGCCACTGATGACGCGGCACTTATCCGTGACTTGACAACCGCTCAACAAGAATCCGCAAGACTCGAACCAGGACTTAACTCTCTGGTAAGCACGCTACAACTAGGTGAAAACGCTCGATCTTCTGAGAAATCATCGCGATGGCTTGCAAGCTACGACCTTTCTTACGGTATCTCGCTCGCAGCTAAAGTTCGGAACGAAACCTATAACTTGATGCTCGCTAAGGCCAAGCGAGGAATGCAGGTCACAGATCCGAGAAACAACACTTGGACTTTGGTTCCGAGCAAAGAAATCTCTGTCAGTAGTAAGCTGGAAAAGGAAGCCGAGTTTGCAGGAAAGCTCTTAAGCGGAGTCGTGAAGGATCACGAGGGAACGCCTTGGGCGTACTTAGCAAATGAAGAGCTGAATCGACCGATCGGATGGACGTGGGCGGATTCTTACACCGACCTAACGCCTCCGAAAAAGCGACCACCGAATCCAAACCCACCGTCAGCAAATGCTGACGACAAGATGAAGATGCTCAAGATGCCGCAACGACGGCCAATTCCTAAATTGTAGGTAAAGGTGTCTGGGAGTGGCCCTCGCACAAGAGTACGACGCTTATGGCTGCTCCACTTAAGTCCTGACCCGGTTCACGCTTCCCCTTTGCGAGAGCCGCTCCCAGACACGATTGTGCCGCCTAAGCGACATGAAGTATCTTCCGGTGGCCCACGAATTAGTCAAGGCCTTGCTGCTGGATCTTGCTTAGAATTGCTTCCCAGTTTTGGGTTTTCTAGATGTGCGAGAACCAGTGCAATATCGGCAGGAGTGATTCCGCTGATTCGACCAGCTTGGTCAAGGCTCACCGGTCGAACTCGAGTAAACTTCTGCTTGGCCTCGAATCTCAAACTGATGATTCGGTTGTAGTCAAAGCTTTCCGGGATTCGCTTGCCGGCCATTCGATGCTGGCGGTCTACTTGCAGTTGCTGCCTTGACACGTAACCCGAGTACTTCAAGTCGTATTCGACTTGTGTCCCGATTTCCGGTGCAACGATTTGTAATTGCGGGTACTCCTGAGCCATCTCGGTCCACGTGATCTCTGGGCGTCGCAGGTACTTGTCGCCAGTGACATCACCAACACGAACGCAGCGAAGCAGTTCGGTCGCTTGAGCCATCGCGGCGAGCTTCTCCCGAAAAATGTCGAATCGCGATTGCTTGACCAGCCCGCACTCATATCCGATCGGTGTCAGCCGACGATCTGCATTGTCCTGCCGAAGCAGCAGCCGATACTCAGCACGACTCGTAAACATTCGATAGGGTTCATCAACACCACGCGTTACTAAATCATCGACAAGCACTCCGATGTATCCCATGTCACGAGTAATGACTAGAGGGTCTTTTTTTTGCAACGCCAAGGCTGCGTTTGCACCTGCCATAAGCCCCTGCGCGGCGGCTTCTTCGTAACCGGTTGTGCCATTGATTTGGCCAGCGAAATACAATCCGCCGACCGCTTTTGTTTCAAGGCTGGGGGTTAGTTGATCTGGTGGGCAATAGTCATATTCAACAGCATAACCGTATCGCATGATCTGGGCTTTTTCTAAGCCAGGGATCAGTCGAAACATGAGGTCTTGCACGTCGCGAGGTAGCGAGGTTGAGATCCCGTTGACGTACACTTCGTGGGTGTTGCGTCCTTCTGGTTCCAAGAAAAGTTGATGTGCGTTCTTCTCTGAAAAACGGACGACTTTGTCTTCGATTGAAGGGCAGTAGCGAGGGCCGGTTGAATTAATCTGCCCCGAGTACATCGGCGCGCGATGCAGGTTCGCTCGGATCAACTCATGAACTGCGTCATTGGTGTGCGTTATCCAGCATGGAAGCTGCGTTTGCGAAGGTGATTTGTTTAGGAATGAAAAAGGCTGTGGATTTTCGTCACCGGGTTGTAATTGCGTTTGTGAATAGTCGATCGTTCGACCATTTAGCCTTGCTGGTGTACCTGTCTTGAAACGTTCAATGCGAAACCCAAGCCGCCCAAGAGCTCCACTGATACCCGATGTCGTCCCTTCGCCCGCGCGACCGCCCGGTGTTTTCGCTTCGCCAGTATGCATGATCGCCTGAAGGAAAGTCCCCGTCGTAAGAACGACCGTGGGTGCCTTGTAGAAAGCTCCTCCGCGAACGAGAACGCCCGTGATGCGTTGCTTGCCGCCAAGATCTTCCGAAACCAGGTCCTCGACCGACTCCTGACGCAAATCGATATTGGGTTCGTCTTCGATGAGTCTTTTCACTTCGAATTGATAGGCTTTCTTGTCAGCCTGAGCTCGTGGAGAGTGCATAGCTGGGCCTTTGCGGCTATTCAGCATGCGAAACTGTATCCCCGTTTTGTCAATGACTTCACCCATCAAGCCGCCCAGGGCATCGATCTCGCGAACAATCTGCCCTTTCGCGACTCCGCCGATGGCCGGGTTGCAAGACATTTGCCCAACCGTATCAAGGCTGGTCGTTAAAAGTGCGACTTTGGCGCCAACACGTGCTGCCGCTGCTGCTGCTTCTGTACCAGCATGCCCGGCACCGATGACAATCACATCGTAAGAGTATTGGTTCGTCGGAAGCATTGTGAGTTTGGGGTCATCAGAAAAAGGAAGTCTACGTTCATCGATGTCAATTGTGGCGTAGTTTCTTTTGATTTTCTACGCCAATCGACAAATTAGATCAACTGCTTTACTCAAACTTGGCTAACAAACTGCTGAACTCGTTTATTCATAAAGCGACGAGGCAGGCTTAACTTCCCAGGCTTCTCCGAAGAAATCAGCCGCGGCAATTTTTCCGGGCCAGCGAGCATTCGGAGGCTCCGACAGATCAATCACGGCCCAGTCGGGAAGCTTAGGTACTTGTCTAGCGTTGTTGAGGTAATCGTACTCGCGATAAGTGAAACTACTATTGATGACAACATAGCGATCCCGATTGAGTGGATTCGGATAGATCATCACCGGTGCGTGGTTTCGTGCATCAAACTTATGCTTACCGATCATGAGTTGGTCGGTTTCCCATTTGAGCGGCAACTGGTCGAGGACTTTAGCGATAGTCGGATTGCTCTTTGGATCGCCCCAGAGAATCAGGTTGTACTTGGCAATGTCTTCGGGCTTAAGTTCTTCAGATGTAGTGACGGTTACCTCGCCCCGCATTTGGCGATGCCATTCACGAACAGCTCGCGTGAATTCGGAATCAACCCAACGGTCCACCTCAGCATGCCGCCCTTCCGCACTCGGTTTTACAAAAAGGAATGGACCCATGAAAGCATCATCGATTGGACCTTGTAAGCCATGCTTTTTCACAAGCAAATCGGAAGCCGGTTCGATGGGAGAAACCTGTTCCCACGTGTCGCCATCACGACGAATTCGAACTCCCCAAGATCGATCGGACCTGAGAGGAACGCTTGCAAAAAAGTACTCCCGAGCATTCCCTTTTATACTCAGCTTAAACATTTCGAAGCTATCGACATCGTTCAGTTTTTCTACGTAGATATCGCTCAGATTCAACGGGACCTGATCGGCTGGGAAATGAATCGAAAAATCTTTCACGTTGCTGGCGGTCACGCGAATAAAATCTTTGTTGGCACTGAACTGAGCCTTGATAGTGGCTGGCTTCCAATGTTCTTCCAGAGCATGAATGGTTACCCAATGGGCTGAATTGTATTTGAGCGTTGTCGTCGTGAAGGTAATCTTCTCGGGTGCATCGTTTTGTTTTCGTGTTGCATCGAGAGCCGCGAGTCGCTTTTCGACTTCGATGCGAGCCGTAGGATCGAATTTATGGGCTACGTTTGGAGCGACTATATGAGTTAGTTCAAAGCGTTCCCGTTCCGGTAGATTCCAACAGGCGGCAGCCATGATATCTGCTGCTTGCTTCTGCTTGTCAATCGCCCCACTGTAAGCGACCGTGGGAAGCATTCGAAGATTGCGAGCCCAGATCGGGCAGTCATACATTTGCCAAAGTGCTTTTTCAAAACGGTAGGGCTTCACTTCTTCGGACTGAAAAACCTTTAGGAACTCGGGAGTCTCTGCGAAGCCTGCTCCAGGGTTGGCCGCGAACCATTTATCCGGATAGTGAACCGCGAGATGCCAAGCTGCTGCTCCACCCATGGAGAAGCCTCGTATGGCAACACGCTTGGGGTCGATCGAATACTCTTGAAGAGCGTGCTCGAGAGCTTCTAATGTATCGACTTCTCCTGCAAGCTTGTTCGCGTTGCAGTAGCGACCAAAAGGATGAATCATAATGACTCCAGGTGCTGGCAACGGCTCGGAACTTGTCATACGCGTCGCAAGAAATTGCAGCTCAAGTCCTTTCTCGCTTCGACCACGACACCACACGTCAGCTCGTAACTTTGGTTGCGTTGTTGGATTAACTCCATCCAGATTCGAAACCACTCCGTAAGGCTGCACCGATCCATCGATCTTGGACCGAAAGCCACGAACATCAGCAAGGCTTCGATTCATATCTTGGAATGGCCTTTCCTCTTTTTCTAACGCATCGGCTCGACGAACGCCTTCCTTAAGGAGATCTCGAGCGCGAATAACATCCTTTGCGTCGAAGAAACCATCCTCTTGAAGAGCACGCTCGACGGCGATTGAAAAAATCTCGACATCAGGAAGGTACTTTTGTACCGCTAATCGTTTCTTCTGCTTTTGCAAATCAGCAATCTTCGACTTCAGTTGTTTCAATTCTGACTGGAGTGATTCACGATCCTCTGCTTCGACCGTGATACCCGGTGGCGGAATCGGACGGACCGCAGTGGCAACGTTATCTGCAGGACCATCAGCAAGAACAGATTGTGAGTATGCCGCTACCAGGAAGAGTATTGCGGCTTTGAGTGATCTCATTATTTGGGTGCTTTTGAAGATTTTTAAAATTTGGATAGTGTGAATCAGTACCGACACCGATGTCGTATTCTAATTGGAGGGAATTCCAGACTAAAGCAAAGAATTTTCAAAGAGGAAATTCTAGTTTTGCCAACGAGCGGCAAATCGGTCGACTTTTTGCGCAACGGTTAGTTAACTGCGGTCAGTTTCATGGCACGGGAAACTTTCAGTGGGCCGATGAAAACTGAGTCTCAGGCGATAGCCGAGTTCAAAAGACTAACCACCCGCTCGCCTAGGAACGTCCAACGACGCGGCTAGTGCCGGCGGCTCAAGAAAAATGAAGTTTTATCAAGTTAGCGTTGCAACGCTGACTTGTAGAGTTCCTCGTGCTTGGTGACCATGTTTTCGACACTAAAGTTGGTTTCGATGGATTTTTTGGCGGCTTCGAGCAGTGACAAGCGTAGTTTGGGATCGTCGAGCAAGCGAGCTGAGGTTTTCATCAGTTCGCCAACGTCACCGACTGGAAAGAGCAAACCGGTTTTTTCATGCTGTATGAGATCGCGAGTTCCAGCGATGTTGCTCGCAATCACGGGGACACCGGCCTGCATGGCTTCGAGGATCGAATTCGATTGGCCCTCGTAGAGGCTCGCGTTCCAAAACAGATCGAAATGAGGCAACAACTGGTTCGCATCTTGGCGATGACCTAAAAACTTCACTTGCTGTGCGGCTCGCACTTGATCGCAATAGTGTTCCAGTCGTTGTCGTTCGGGGCCTTCACCAATGATCACGAATGTCGTCGAGTCGTAGCGAACGCGAAGCATCTCTGCCGCCCAAATCATGTCTTTGTAATTCTTCTGCTGCCACAGTCGACCGATCGCACCGATCCAACGTCGACTAGGATCTAATCCCATTTTTTTCGCCGCTTCCAATCGCGTAAGCGGAGACGGCTCGCGAGCCGGTATGCCATTGTGAATGACATGAAACTTCGATCGATCATGACCATGAGCAACATAGAAATCGCTTATTGCAGACGAGTTGGTAATGATCCCGGTTGTTCGCTTTGTAAGGTAGCGATCAATCCAATGATGATAAGTCTTCTTCCATGGATCAACGCATCGTTCTCCACCAAAAACTACTGGCACTTTCGCTCGGATTGCAGCCAAACGACCATATGAATTCGCAGCGAAGATCCAAGTGTGTACGATATGAGGCTTAAATTTTGTGATAATCTGAACAAGTCGACCTAGTGCGCCAAAGTCAAACTTGCCTCTTTTATCGATATGAACTACGGGGCAATTTGCAGCTTGCAGTTCTTCCAGTCGCGGTCCCGATCTTGTCAGAGTGATCACCAGCGGTTCAAACACTTCGCGATCAATGCCATGAGCGAGAAGGCAAAGTTGCTTCTCGGCTCCACCTTGGTCAAGTGTGGGAATGATCCAACAGATTCGAATCTTTTCTGAGCCAGTCTTGTTAACGGCGTTTGTACCAACGTAGGTTGTGGAGTTCAAGGAAAATCCAAAGCGTGTTGCGAAGTCAAAAAACGAATCAGCCATACGCACAAAACGGAGCATCGTGTCGTGCAGCATGAGTATAGCTCGGTGAACACATTCGTTTAAGAACGCTACGAATTAACCAGTCAAACTTCGCCTTGCGAGCAATTGAACCTTACAAGCTCGGATAATTTATAAGCCGCAGCGTTAGAGATTATCCCGCTCGAAGTTTCAGTGTCTTGCATTTTCGTACTCGCACTCAGGCGTAAGCCGGTACTCGTACTCGACTGGCGTGCAATCGATTCGAGTACCGCCGATGGCTGAGTACGCGTACGAAATGACAGGAATTACGATTAAAGCTTTGGTTATGAGGACGGCGAATCGCGAAGAGTGTCAAAAACATTTAACTCTTGCATGATCGCTTCGAGAAGATTCATGAAGATTAAGGAGCGTTGTCACCTTCGATCAAATGCTAATGCATCTCGTTCTCGCCACAATGGGCCATTTTTCAGTGGCAATCCGTTTCTCAACGCACCAAGCGAAATTGTGGAGAGCTACTGTTGGGCAAACGTGCCTTGGAATTCCGTAGAGAACCGTGCCGACAGGAAAATCACCAGCGCGAGGCGTCTCCAGTACAAGGTGCTCCTCGCTGTGTGAAATGGCCGTGGCGTTTTCGAGTCCAAAGAATCGAATTCTCGGGTGAGCCATTTCGGAAGCGACCGATTTATGTCCTACATCCAGACAGATTCTGTTCGCAGTAGGCCGGCTGATGACTCTTGCAAGCACGACAATCGCATTGAGAAAACTGAGATCAGGAGAGACCTCCGCTTGACCAAAATCCCACAGGACGGGCGTCCCTGCACTTACCTCCACGTCGGGATATCGCACCATGAAACGCGACGTAGGCGTCCCGGAGGCTACGATCGTGGGGACTTTTGACCCGAGATTGCGAAGCGTTGCTCGCATTTCAAGAACTGAAGCGAAGTTCCTTTCGGCTCGATGCTGTAACTGATCGAAATCGGAATCATAAATGTGGCCATCATAGGCATGTAAGCCAGCAGTAACGATGTTCGATGAGCATTCCATTTGGCGATATAGATCGATCGCGTCCTGACCAACCATTATTCCGGTTCGGTTCATCCCTATATTAAGGTCGAGAAACAAAGCGACCGTAACGTCGGCTTGTTTGGCCGCACTAACTATGTTTTTAAGACTTTCCGAATTGTCGACAATCGCCGAAAAGCGACTTTCTGGAAATGCTTTGATAAGCTGAATCAAACGGGCGACGTTGGGGCCAACTGGTTGATATGCCAGGAGAATATCATCGCCTCCAGCAGCGGCAGTCATTTCTGCTTCCGCGATGGTGGAGACTTTGAACTTCGAAATCCCAGCTTCGCCTTTCATTGCGATCACTTGCGGAAGCTTATGCGTTTTGACGTGCGGTCGTAGTTTTTTGACGTCTCCAACCAGTTCAATAAGTCGCGTCAGGTTCTCGCGGATTCTTTCTGGGTAAATCAGAAGTGCCGGCGAGGGTATTTCGGCGGCATTATCAATTGCATACCAATCTTCTACGGGCGAGTCTTCGTGCGTATTTTCCATGGAGCGAGTTACCTGAGCGCGGTTGAGGAACCCCTTGACGTTTTATCCACAGGTAGGATATTAGAGATTATGGTCAAAAAGAAGCCACGGTTGCAAGAAAACCCCGCTAATAGGTGGTTATTATGGCTTCATGTTCGGTTAGAATTGTCAGCGTAGCTTCAATTGGCAGAGCACCGCAGTTGTAATGCGGGGGGTGTGGGTTCGACTC
>JAPLNI010000048.1:42641-45598 GCA_026692865.1 Planctomycetota bacterium | reverse complement strand
GTCACAGCACTCCAAATTTGGAGTGCTCCGTCTCGGCGGAGCTTTAAGACTTATCTTTCGGGTGTCGATCTAAAACGTTCTTGCCAAACCAAACGGTTCTGTTGTCACGCGAGAATCTTTCTTTTCTCAACATCGCTCGCCCCAAAGCTGTGACAAGTCACAGCACTCCAAATTTGGAGTGTTCCGGCTCGGAGGAGATTTCAGACGTGACTAACGGCTATAAAGTCTTCAAATATTCTAGCAGTGCCGACTTGTCGTCTTCAGTTAGACCTTCAGGATAAAGATGGCCGGCGGCGGATTTCCCGAGCGCCCGCGTGTCGAAGTACCAGCGACGGTCGAAACCAGACAGACCTTTTGGGACTTCGGCGACGCTTCCAAAAGTAAAGCCAATCCGTTTTGTATCAAGGCCCTGCTCTGTTCGTTTCCAGACCTCAGGTCGATCAGCAGCGTGCAATACATGCCAAAGTGTGGGGACGCTTCCATTGTGGAAATAGGGTGCTGAGGCCCAAATGCCATCGAGCGGCGGAGCTGTGTAGCCTTCCGGCGAATCGTAGGTCTTTTGATTGCCGTAGTCTGCGAACCAGCTATCACCATAATGCTTTCGATAGGCTGGCGTGAGCGATTCCCAACGAACTCGATCGGTCCCAATCTCGTCAATCGGAATATTCAACTCGGGATACTCTGGCGTCGATCCATAAGTCCCATGGCATGATGCACAATTGTCGTTGAATACAGATTGCCCCTTCGCTGCAAGAGTTTGATCAATCGATAGCGGATACTTGGGTGGCTTCACCTGCGAGATGAACTGGTAAACTTTTTCGAAGTCGGATGCCCACGCTCGGAATTTCTCCGGGCCATTTTGTCGGACCAGCATGAACTGCATCAATCCCTTGTGCCCTTTGTCTGCAAAGCCATCGATGTACATGTGACTTTTGCGCGAAAAATGCCACCACGGTGGCGCATCCATGTCATGGTGCGTCATCTCAGCTGGTGCATTGGTCAGAACGTTCAAATCCTTATCTCGAAAGCTCATCAAGGCGACACCGAACATCACCGCATTGCTGCTTCCAACGGTAGATCCGAGAGGCATAAACATGGACCCCAAGTCCATGTGCCCAAGTTTAAATTTGTTCTTGAGCTTGATTCGGCGAACTTGCTCCGTAAATGATTCAAGAGCGTAGGTTGTATTGGGTGCTCCAGGAAAAGTAGCCCCTAATGTGTTTCCTCCGTGACAAGCGAAACAATTCATGACGAACGATTGATTGGGGAGCTGCTCGGGCGATTCCGGGGACTGCTTGACTACGTACTGGAGTGGCTTCGATGGGTCATCATGACGCATCGAGATCCCGAAGGCCCGCAATGTTTCATCTCGCTTTGCGGCAGGTTCTGTATCTGTAAAAGGTAACTCCCAATTGCCTTCTTGGAGCTTATCTAGAACCGCCGAATCAAAGTCGGGCTGCAAGTAAGCGTTCTCCGTTAGAACACGATAGCCCTCGCGACCATCATCAGACATTTCGGCAAACATTTGTTTGACGTGCGACGCGATTGCTTCCTGAATGATGACTCGCTCGGGTTTCACAAGCGATATTGATGTCGGCTCGAGATCGGCTGCTTGTAATCCGTACTCAATGCCAGGGCCAACAAGACTTGCGACGCAGAGGATCCACGCTCTCTTGAAATTGCTATTCCAAGTGGTTTTGATGCTAAAGTTTTTCAACATTGTACCGAACCTATTCTCGGGCCGAAGAAGCTTATACGGCTGCAACGACCGCTTCTTCTTGTGGACGCGCTGGTCGGAAATTTTTGTCCACCGATTCGCCAGAGCTCCACTCTCTCCAATTATCTGGATTGCGATGTACGTGATGGTAAGTTGTATCACGTTCAACCGGATCACGACCAGCTTCGATAATCAATTGACGAATTTGGTCCACGGTTAAAAGCTCGGGCGTGGTCGCTCCGGCGTCATGGTAAATCAGCTCATGTCGCACGGTTCCATCGATATCATCTGCTCCGTAAGCCAGTGCTGTTTGAGCCGTTGCAATCCCAAGCATGATCCAATAGGCCTTCACATGCGGCACATTGTCCAGCATCAATCTACAGATCGCGAGCGTACGCAGATCCATCAACGCGGATGGCTTTTTGATGTTTGACAATTTCGTATTCTCGGGGTGAAACGCAAGCGGGATGAACGTTTGAAATCCACCAGTCTGGTCCTGTAGCTCTCGCAATCGCATGAGGTGATCGATGCGGTGATACGCCGACTCTACATGCCCGTACAACATGGTGCAGTTGGTCTTGAGACCAATCTCGTGAGCCGTTCGGTGAACTTCGATCCACTTATGAGAGTTCGCTTTGTGTTCGCAAAGCTGGTCTCGGACTTCTGGGTGAAAGATCTCTGCTCCACCACCGGGCATCGAACCTAAGCCAGCCTCGCGAAGGTCTTCTAAGATATCACGCAGAGGCCGCTTCGTCAGGAACTCGAACCAGCTCATCTCGACCGCTGTCCACGCTTTCAAGTGCAGTTGCGGGTAAGCCTCATGGAGCAGCGAGATCATGCCACGGTACCAATCGTAGCCCAACTTGTGATGTAGCCCGCCAACTACGTGCATCTCGGTGCAACCATTATCGATCGCTTCTTTACCACGAGCGAGGATCTGAGCGTCACTCATCACGTAACCCTTGGGGTCTCGCAGATCGGAACGAAAAGCACAAAAACGGCAACGGTAGACGCAAACGTTTGTCGGATTCAAATGGGTATTGATGTTGTAGTAACCGACGTTGCCATTAATCTTTTCGCGGACGTAGTTTGCTAAAAGACCAACCTCCTGAAGCGGGACTGATGGGTCATACAGAAATATTCCGTCATCCGTATTGAGCCGAGTACCGCTTTCGACCTTATCGCGAATCTTTCGTAGTCGTGCTTTTGTTTCGATGTTCATTGTTTTCTTAGGACTTTC
>JAPLNI010000048.1:0-42616 GCA_026692865.1 Planctomycetota bacterium | reverse complement strand
AGGACTTTCTAATAATCGTATCGGCTTGCCGTATCACCGTGTTGCGATCAATGGTTTACGCGATGCACCCGTTATTCTATCCAGGCGTCGATGGTCCCTGTAGTGAGTAAAACGATTGAGATAACCGCATTTGCTTGGAAGAAGGCAACATTGACGCGTCCTAAATTATCCGCTGAAACTATCGAATGCTCATAGATCAAAATCCCAGCGACGACCGCAAGGCCTAGGCCGTATATCCAGCCCAAGGTGAGGCAAGACGCGGCCCATGGCAAAATTGCTAACGGTATCAGCATAATTGCGTGGCTTACTGCAGCGATCCGAAGAGCAAGGTTCACGCCGAAACGAGCAGGGATGCTGTTAAGGCCTAGGTTTTTATCAATTTCTGCATCTTGGCAAGCATAGATCAAGTCAAATCCACCCACCCAAAACAAGACGCCCAGACCAAGCAGGGAAGCTGGCAGTAAGTCAGTCGGAGTTGCGGAGACGACGTCCCCCCGGAGCGCAATCCATGCGCAAATCGGAGCCAACATCAGAGCGACTCCCAACCAATAGTGGGCCAGTGATGTAAACCGCTTCGTATAACTGTATCCGGCCAAAAAGAGCAGAACCGGAATCGAAAGGAACATGGGCAATGCGTTTGGCAAGAATATCAATGTGCTAAGAATAAAGGTGATTGCTGTTAGCGCGGCAAACACTGCAACACTCCAGTGCGTCAATCTACCGGCAGGAATGTGACGCCCAGCGGTCCTTGGATTCACCGCGTCAAACCGAGCGTCAACCAATCGGTTGAACGCCATCGCGAAACTACGAGCCGATATCATACACAGCAAGATGCCAGCGGCGTGAAGCCAGGTAAAACTTGCTGCGTCCTGTTGACGATAGGAGAGGATCCACGCCCAGGTACTCGCAAGGATCGCAAAGGGCAACGCGAAGATCGTGTGGCTGAAACGAATGAGCTCTAAAAAGTCACGGATCAATGAAATCATCGCTCAACTTTTGTCTCCCCAACGTTGCATCAAACGGTGCGGAACGTCTAAGTGATCGAGAATCCTGGCAACTATAAAGTCGATCAAATCAACGATCGATCTTACATCGTGATACCAACCAGGCATGGCCGGCAAAACGATGGCTCCCGCTTGAGCCGCGCGATGCATATTCTTCAGTTGAAAAACAGACATCGGTGTTTCTCGAGGAACCAAAATCAGCTTACGACGCTCCTTCAAGTGGACATCAGCGGCACGTTGAATCAAGTTGTTCCCAGCCGCATGAACTACACCCGAAAGTGTCGCACCGGAGCATGGGCACAGTACCATTCCAGAAGTTAAAAACGAACCACTTGCAATCGGCGTCATGTAATCTTGATAATGGTGAATCACGAGTTGCTCCGGAGAGGTCAACTGACTCAAATCCGTCGCATCACCCCAATGGTTTTCTAATCCTGGCCAACGGTACTTGAGTAACTCGTTGACCGATTTGGGATCGTTAGAGATCTGGACCGATAGTTCTTGGGCGACGACGGTCGCAGCCGAGGGACTCCATACAACATGTACTTTCCTCTGAGCGATCACCAACTGCTGAAGCAATCTCGCGGCATATGCGGCTCCGCTGGCACCGGTCATAGCCAACACAATCGGATGATTCATTTTGTACCCAAATAGAGCGTGGCCACTCCGAAGGTCATAGGTGTTTGCTTTACATCCGTGAGACCAATCGATTCCATCAAGTCCATCATTGCCCGACCGCTTGGAAACTCGCGAACACTCGCTGGGAGGTAACTATATGCCGACTGGTCGTTTTTCGACAAGCTTTGCCCGATTTTCGGCAAGACCCAACGGAAGTATGCGTCATAAAGTTGACTGAGGCCAGGAAAAGTCGGTCGTGAGAATTCAAGAATCGCAACGACTCCGCCGGGTTTGCAGACTCGAAGCATCTCCGACAGGCCTAGTTTCGTCTCGGAAACATTTCGAATTCCGAAGGCGACGGTGACCGCCTGGAATTTATTGTCCGGAAAGGGTAACTGTTCAGTGTCCGCTTCGATAAAGCTAAGGTTCAGATCACCGGGATTGGTCGTTGTCTGTTTGCTGCGCGCTCTTTGAAGCATTGGCAAGCAAAAATCGCTTCCGATAACCGGAAAGACCCCGCGATACTTTCTTGCGATCGCTAAAGCCAAATCGCCAGTCCCCGTGCAAACATCCAGAACCGGATCTGTTTGATTCAGCTGAAGAGCTTTTACGGTTCTGCTTCTCCAAAGTGTGTCAATATTGAGTGACAACATGTGATTTAGCAGGTCGTAACGGGGAGCAATCTCCGCGAACATCTTTTTAACGCGGTCTCCCGATTTATCTACGGTGCTCATGGATGGGTTTAGTTCAAGATGCTACAAAAATGAAACGATATCGCATAACCGTGGGAAAAAGTTTCCCGTAACCGCTCATTTTTGTGGTACAACGCCTCAGGGAACATCACGACGGATTCTACATAAAGAGTTCTGAAGTATATGAGCTGTTAGCGTTCGATTTGCACGATATCGACGTAACGATACTGGCCGCCAGTTTGAGTTGCAAGCTGCTCGATCCAACGGCCGGGACCTGGACTGGGGCCGCTGCCGAATTCGATCGAGTGGACGGTTGTGCCTCTAGCGGTACATCGCTGGATAATGTCGTTGATTTGTCCGTCGCTCAGTATTGGATCGGCTGCGTCAGTGAGAAAAAACAGGACGTCTGCGTTCATGGATGCCCCCAGTCGCAGAGCTGGAACATGCTCGGTTCCTCCGATCGCATTGCTTCCTCTGACGTATTCGATGGCCGTTGCGCGCTCGTTATCGGTCGCGTAAATCAGGCTGCGCGTTCCCGAGAGCGCGCCTTGATAAGGACTTGGTGCTTCGTTGTAAAAGATGATCTGAAACTGGTTAATGCTCTTAAGCGACTCGAGACTTTTAAGCAATTCTTTTTTGGCGGCGCGAAAGGGTGCACCTTCGAAACCGTTCATCGAGTCAGAGCGATCGAACACGTAAACGAACGAGTTCCCACTTCCTTCGATTCCGAAAACCTGCGTCTTAGTCGACCCCTTGGAGCCGCGACCATTACCCACGCCTGCACTTCCAGTACCCGTACTTCCTTGACCAGATTTCCCAATGGAGCTCGTGCCGGTGCCTGCCGATCCCGAGTTCGCGCTGGTTTGAACCGTTGTCGCATCCAACGCGGCAAACTCGCCGAGTAGTGATTCAACTGTAACAGGGTTGATGGCTTGCGAACTGGCTGCTTCAACTGCTTTCGCAACAGTGTTGCTATTCGTGCTGGACTCGCTTGCCGAAGCAGGTTCGTTCTTAGAGGAATTGCCCTGACCGCCCGGTTCCAAGAAGTACTCGGTGCTACCACTTGCTTGATGAATAATCGCGATACCGACAGGACGATCACGGTCCGCACCAGACCCATTTCCAGATGGCGTCCAAAGCCAAGCTAGCAACAAAAGCAACGTAAGATGAACTAACAAACTCGACGCAAACGACTGCCAACGCGGTTTCGATTGCCATTGATCCGCAGGTCGCAGCACCCGTCGACGTTCAAGCTTGGCCGTAGAGCTCATTAAGATCGTCCTACAAAAATCCGAAGAACACTAATCTACGCTAATAAACACTAATAAAGGCAAAGGAAGTACGCGTAACCTATCTAAAGCCAAATGCAACAAACCTTCAGACTCTAATTAGTGTCAATTAGTGAAAATCAGTGTTCCGAATTAACAAATAATTCAACGCAAATCATCCAGCATAAATCGTTTCCATTGCAATCCTGTTGCCTGTCCAAAGTTTACTAAATAGCCGACTCTCTTTTTTGAAACGCGCATGTAGTTGAAAAGCTGAGCCTCGTGATCGGGACAAATCTCTTTGGTCGCCTTCAACTCAACCGCGATCTGTCCAAAAACAACCAGATCGGGGCGATACTTTACTTTGAGTACTTGCTGCTTGTAGTAAACATCAATCTCCGCTTGACTTATGAAAGTATAGCCGCGAATTACTAGCTCAACCTCAAGGCTCTGCTGATAGATTTCTTCTGCCAGTCCGTAGCCGAGTTCGTTATACACTTCAAACGCGGCCCCCATGAAATCGTAACCTTCTTGTTTAAGCATATCACACCCCAAAAGAAAGACGCATCGTACTGGTGAGCATGAATTATATCACGCTCGATGTATCGCAATTTAGGACATAAACCCTACAGTTTGGGAAATGTGATTTAACAACTTTCAAGAAGGCGTGTAATCTTCCGCTAATGCGATTACCTACGATTCGTTTAGTGCACTCGATGACCGGGGACTGCTCCTGAGTCTGGTGAAAGAAGATAAACTTCCACTCCACCAGCACCGGCTGCGGCGACCATGCCTTCGCTGAGTCCAAACTTCATTTGCCGGGGAGCAAGATTGGCTACCATGAGGACTAGACGACCGACAAGCTTTTCCGGTTCATAGGCGGCTTTAATGCCGGCGAAAACGGTTCGCTTGTCTTCACCACCTAGGCTGAGCGTTAGTTTGAGAAGTTTCTTCGCTTCGGGAACATGTTCGGCTGCGAGAACGCGAGCGACACGTAAGTCGATCTTTATAAAGTCTTCGATCGAGCAAGTCTCTGCGAGCGGCTCGGCAATCAACGCATCACCGCTATCGATAAGCGTCGGAGCAACATCGGACAGCGAGACCGGAGTGGCGGCGATTTCTTCTGCCGGAGTGTTTTCTTGGCCTGATTCAATCATCTTTTGGACATCCTCTATTTTTACGCGTTGAAGCATGTGTTGAAATTTATTGACACTGTTATTGAGCAATGGCGATTGGCTTTGATCCCAATGAACAATCGGGTCATTCAGCAGCTCGCCACACTGCTTTGCGATTCTCGGTAAGACAGGCGCAAGATAGACCGACAATTGCCGAAACAAGTTCAAGCATATTGTGCAAACGTCTTGAAGCTTGGATGCCTGGCTGGGGTCTTTCTTTAAAGTCCAAGGAGCTGCGTTCTCAACGAAGCCATTTGCGTCGTCAGCCAGTCCCATGATGATTCGCATTGCTCGTGCGTAGTCATTGGCTTGATAAGCATCTGCGATCGATTGGCCAGCAGCGGCGGCCGCTTTGAATAATCCTCCATCATGTGGATAGACGGGCGCAAGCCCAACATCCTCGATGAATCGTGCGGTTCGACTTGCAAGGTTCACTAGCTTTCCAACTAAATCGGAGTTCACCTTTGCAACAAACTCGTTAATGTCTAAATCAATATCATCAATCGATGCCGAGAGCTTGCTTGCATAAAAATATCTCAGGAAGCTCGGATCTAAGTGGTCTAAGTACGTTTCGGCTTTAACGAGGGTCCCTTTGCTTTTGGACATCTTCTCACCACCGACGGTCAAGAAGCCATGGATGTGGACTTGCTTAGGAAGAGTGAAGCCAGCCGCCTTGAGCATGCCCGGCCAAAAGAGTGTATGAAAGTAGGTGATATCCTTGCCAATAAAATGATGCACTTCCGTCGATTCGCTTTTCCACCAGTCAGATAACTCTTCACCATGTTGTTTGCACCATGCGTGAGTCGATCCGATGTAGCCGATCGGAGCATCAAACCAAACGTACCAATAGTTACCTGGCGAGTCGGGAATCTCAAATCCAAAGTAAGGCGATGGTCGCGACACGTCCCAGTCGCGAAGTGGCTTTTGAAGGAAGTGCCCTTTGAGATAGTTCGCAACCTCCGTTTGAAGATGGTCACCTGTTTGAGTCCACTCGTTAAGAAACTCATGCATCTTCTCGAGCTCGACGAACAGGTGCATGGCTGATCGGACTTCTGGGATACCATCCGAAAGGGTGCTTCTCGGATTGATCAAGTCGGTTGGCGAATAGGTCGCGTTGCACTTGTCACAGTTATCGCCATATTGATCGAGAGCGTTGCAGTTTGGACAGGTTCCCTTCACAAAACGATCGGCCAGAAAGGTACCCGCTACGGGGTCAAAAAGTTGACTTACCTCGCGTTGAACGATCAATCCTGACTGACGAAGGGCCGCCCACACTTGGCAACAAAGCTCGTAGTTTTCCGAGCTGTTCGTGCTGCCGTAATAATCGAATTCAATATCAAAGCCACGAAAGTCTCGAAGGTGATTTTGCTGCATCGCAGCGATCAATTCGGCCTCCGAGATTCCTTCGTTCTTCGCGCGAATCATGATAGCCGTACCATGCGTGTCATCCGCGCAGATAAAGATCGCTCGTCGGCCCATGAGCTTTTGGAATCTTACCCAAATGTCGGTTTGTACGTACTCGACCAAATGCCCGATGTGGATAGGACCGTTCGCATAAGGAAGCGCGGCGGTGACAAGAATTTTCGGATCGGTTTTCGAATCTGGCATAGGGAAGTGAAGAGATGAATAAACTGGTCGCAATGTGTAAATAGGTCCCGCTCTCCGAGCGAAACTAGTCGTCCAGATCGAGGAGCCCGTTTCTTGGACTGGTCCGCGACTGTCGACATCGGCTATTGTGGCCTATAATGCCAATCGTCCATAGTCCTGGTTCTTACGGAAAAAACCTCCATGAGCACGAAGCAACCGATAACTGCGCTCGAAAAAGCCAAACGTCCTTTGTTCCTTGGCGTCGATGTCGGCGGAACCAACACAAAGATCGGACTTGTAGACAACGTAGGGCACACGCTCGGCTACACGATTATCGACACCGAAGAACCTCGCGGCCCAGCTGATGCAATGAAACGAGTTGTCGAAGCCAGCAAGCAAATGCTTGACTCTCTGGGTTTGACTCTTGACGATGTTGCACGCGTCGGATTGGGAACACCGGGCTCGCAAGACATTCCCAAGGGGATGTTGATCGCTCCACCGAATCACCCTCATTGGCATAATTTCCCGATTGTTGCTTGCCTGGAGTCAGAGATTGGCATCGGTGTTTCATTTGCTAACGACGCTAACGCCGCTGGATGGGGCGAGTTTTGGGTGGGCACGGGTGCCAAATACAGCAGCATGGTTTTGCTAACGCTTGGAACGGGCGTTGGTGGCGGAATCATTATCGATAATAAACTAGTCGTTGGTCACAGCAGTTTCGGTGGCGAATGCGGTCACTTGATTATCGACCCCAGCCCGGACGCAAGACTGTGCGCTTGGGGCGGTGGTCGCGGGCACTTGGAAGCGTACGCTAGCGCAAGTGCCGTCGCTATGCGAGCCAAAGAACGCATCTCAAGCGGCACGCGAAGCATACTGACCAATTCGATCAAAGAGATTACCGCCAAGACCGTCTATGAAGCGGCCGCCAAGGGAGATGAACTCGCTTTAGAGATCGTTGATTCTACAGCCGATTATCTTGCAATCGGTATCACAACAATCGTCCACATGGTTGATCCAGGACTCGTGGTGCTCGGCGGAGCAATGAACTTTGGTGGAACGCAGTCACCCATCGGGCAACGCTTTTTATCTCGCATCCAAAAAACATTTCAGCAACTGACCTTCGAATACGTCTTCAAAGGAACAACCATCGAATTTGCTTCATTAGGAGGCGACGCGGGATACCTTGGAGCAGCAGGAATCGCACAAGCTGACCATCACGCAACAAAAAAACAACCGGCTTAAAAGCCAGCGTCAAAAACGCGATTTAAACTTCTTAGTACCCAAACCTTTTCAAGCATTCGCCTGAGGAATCTCGGGGGTTTTCGCGAGAACATAGGCAGTCAACACACCTGCGATCGCTCCGCAAAGATGCCCGTCCCACGAGACACTCGCACCAGCGGTTGGGAGCACTCCAAAGAAGAGGCTCGATCCATAAAAAAAGCCAACGACCAACGACACTACGATTGGTATGAACTTCTTCTCTGCGAATCCGCTGGCAATCAAAAAACCCATCAACCCGTAAACCAAACCACTCGCCCCAACATGGATCGCGTCGCGACCAAAACACCACAACAACACACCGCCGACAATTACAATACTCCCAACGACATCCCAAACGTCATTTCGTAAGCCGCACACGATAAACAATAAAATCGCCAGCGGAACAGTGTTGCTCATCAAATGCCCTAAGTTCCCGTGAAGAAACGGCATGGTCACGATCCCTATCAAACCAGTCGCTGTCCGAGGTACCAAACCAAAGACACTGAGGTCGAAAGGAACCATCCAATCGATCGCATGCACCACCCACAACAAAGCAATCACTGATCCAACGCCCCGAATTTCTTTATCCATCTCGTTAAGCTCTCTGTATCGTAAATCGTAAAGTGTGGGATTCGTAACTGGGTTTTGACAACTTGGGAGGTATCTTCGGAGCGTCCCTTTGTTCATAATAGCGTCGGAAATGGTTTCGTGAATCTGATCAGAGGAAATTAGATAATGGCTTCGATGTATTGGTACGAGTCTACAATGCGGGTTGGCTGCCACAGTTACCTGTTGAATGGGTTGGCGTCTGGGGTTGCTTTGAATTCGCTTGTTATCTGCGTAGTGAATGCCCTCTGCTGTGTTTGCTTCGATACTAGATTGTCTAGTGCCGCAGAACCCAATTGGACTCAGTTTCGTGGTCCTGATGGGATGGGTGTTGCAGCGGGGCCGCTGAATCTTTCGGCGATCGGCAAGGAAGAAAAGGTTCGCTGGAGAACACCGATTCGTGGGACCGGTTGGTCGTCTCCGGTGACTGATGGGAAATCTCTCTGGATGACTTCTTCGTTGGTGACACAAGCGACTGCAGCCGAGCGGGAGGCAGCACTTGCAAATGTATCTCTATCGCAAATGAAGGATGTTGCAGGGTCTGTTGAATTGCTGGCGGTTGCAGTGGATGCTTCGACTGGAAAGCCACTTTGGGAACAGTCGTTGGCGACTATCGAAGATCCAAGCCCCATTCACCCGATGAACAGCTACGCCTCGCCAACGCCCCTAGTAATCGATAACGGCCGAGTCGTGTTTCATTTTGGTGGTTATGGAACTTGGTGTTTAGATGGAAAGACTGGCGAGACAATTTGGACTCAGAGACTTGCCGTCGATGATAGCGTGGGACCTGGGAGCAGTCCCGTTCGATTCAAGGATCTGTTGCTGGTTGCGTGCGACGGGATCGACAAGCAGTTTGTCGCGGCGCTGTCGCTTGCGGATGGTAGTATCGCTTGGAAGAAAGATCGACCACCGATGCGTGCAACCAATCCCGAGTTTCAAAAAGCTTATTGCACGCCACTTGTTATTGATGTTGCAGGCAAAACTCAGGCCATTATTCTTGGTGCCCAGTGGTTGATTGCTTACGACCCCATGACTGGCGACGAGATTTGGCGAGCCGATTACGGAAACGGTTTTAGTAACACACCGATGCCCTTGTTTGTCTCGGGATTAATTTTGTTTTCAACCGGATACACATCACCAGAATTAGTCGCTGTTGACCCGACAGGAAGCGGCGATGTTACTGCAACAAACATTAAGTGGCGACAAAAGAAGGGCGTCCCGACCAAGCCCTCACTTGTTTCCGATGGCACGATTGTTTACATGATCAGCGACAACGGAATCTTGTCAGCATGCTCTGTAAACGATGGCGAGCTGCTTTGGAAAAACCGTATCGGTGGTATGTTCTCTTCCTCGCCATTCCTTGCCGGGAGCCAAATCGTTATCGCTAGCCATGAAGGACAAGTCATCGTGTTCGCGACAGGCAAGCAGTATCAAGAGATCTCCAAGACAGAACTGCACGAACAGATCATGGCAAGCCACATCCCGATCGCCGAAGACCTCATCGTCCGCACGAAAGAGGCGATCTATCGCTATGACGCGCGTCCTTAAATTAAATTGCATGAGATCTGCGATAGTTTTTTATTGGGAAGTGATTTTATCGAGCAAAGGTTTAAGTCGCTCGGCGTAGATTGCATAGCCTGATAACGACAGATGGATTTTGTCAGACGAATATAGCTCTTGCTTAAGCGTTCCATCAGGCATTAGAAAATCGGTCGTCAAATCAAGCTTGTGGATCTTTGGATCGCGATCGAGCTTCAATTGGTCAAGTGCCGCGTTGGTCTTGGTGATGTTCTCATAAAACGCATTGCCGGGCTGATGAGCTGGCAGAATGTTAACAACAACGACATCGGCTGCTGGAAATCGGCTTCTTAGATTTGCAGTGCATGTCTTAACACCTTCGACAACCGCTTCCACGCCGGTCTCTGGGGCGAAGAACATATTGTTGTTACCGATCATCAGTACGATGGCCTTAGGCTCGATCCCTGCAACTCCTCCATGATCGATTCGCCAAAGCACATTTTGGACTTTGTCACCACCGATCCCGATGTTTATCGTCTTAAGTTTCGCGAAGTGCTTCATCCATGCGTCGTTGAGTGCTCCTTTATCCAGCGGGCTTCCCCATTGCTGTGTGATGCTGTCACCGACGAGTAGCACATCGCAAGGGCCTGCGTTCGCTTGAACATATTGCACCAACTTCGCATGGGTATCAATCCAACTGGTTCCTCCCCAAAAGCCAGCGGAAGGAGTAACGGGCCACATCTTTGGCAGATGCTTATTCCCTTCACGCCCTGGACGACGCTCATGCTCCGGTCGCAGCGAGAAGGCTAGTTGATCATCGCTTAGCGGCCATCCCGTAACTTGCGAATCCATGGCTCCTTGATTGTATGGATCATAAGGATAAACAAAAGTGAGTTGATCCTCGGCTGCGACTTCGGCGATAGTAAAATTCGCATTCAAAGCGGCAAGAACAGCGAAAAGAGCGAATGATCGTAACGGTAGAGGCTTTCGAAAATGAAGCATGATGAGGAAGCTTTCTTGGTGCTAGTTGTTACGGTTGACTATTTCAATTGATGTTGAATACCACGATGGTTGGCCGTCAGGATGCCTTGCTTTCAAGACCGTTAAGCGAACCGCGAGTGTCTCCGAACGAATCGGATTCAATGTTGAGGTTTTGGAGCATGCTTACAAAAAGTTTTGCAAGCGGAGTATTGTTGCTCTCATCAAATCCAAGATGCGATCCATGACGAAAACCACCGCCTGCTAAGATCAGAGGTAGATTCCGATTGCTATGAGAGTTTGCGTTTCCAAGGCAACTTCCATACAGAATTTGCGTGTGATCGAGCAGGGCACCATTCGTTTCCTGGACATTTTGTAACGAAGTCAGCAGCTCACCAAACGCTGTAATCTGTGCCTCCTCAATCTTTCGCAACTCGGATATTTTTTCAGGTTCGTTACCGTGATGCGTTAGTCCATGTGTTTCATTCTTTACGCCGGGAATGTGGGGGACCACCGAAAAAGTACTCAGCGACAAAGTTACGACTCGCGTACTGTCGGTTTGCAACGCGAGACATATCAGATCGAACATCAATTTTGATTTCGCGATCACTTGATTCGCATCGGCAATGTCTTTTGGCTGCGAGTAGTCAACGTTCGGCTTAGGAAGATTCTCCCATTCCATAGTTCGCTGGAGTTTGACTTCCATTTCTCGAAGGCTCTGCATGTACTGTTCGAGTCTCGCACGATCCTCTCCTACTGTAGATTTCTCAAGTCGCTTTGCTTTTTCGCAAATCAGATCGAGAACGCTTCCCCCGGCCGCGATGCGCCTCATGGTGGCTGCTTTTTCGTCTTTTGTTCCTGCTACAAACAACCGTCGATACAATCTCTCCGCACTCGTCTCCGCAGGAATGGTCACTCCTGATCGAGACACTGCGATCGAATCGGCATAGTGCTCGCCCTGCCGAACGGAAACTGCAAGCGACGGAAAGCGAGTATGACCACCAATCTTTTCTGCAACTAATTGATCCAGCGAGATCGTGTTACGAAACGTGGGTTGCCCGGGATGGGGTGCTCCCGTAAGAAAACATTGCCCAGCATGATGATTGCCATCGACCCCAGGATGTGACAGCCCCGAAAACGTCGTAAAGCTTGAGCGATGACTTGCAAGCAGTTCCAAATATGGGCTCGAAGTTTCTCCATTCTTGGGAAAGAAGTATTGCGGCATCATCCCTAGAGGAACGTGGATCACAAGCAAGCGTTTCGGTGGTCGCTTTTCGGCAGCCTGAACTAAAGCAGGCAGTGCAACACAAACACCAGCAGCACGGAGAAAGTTACGGCGGTGGATCATGGTTCTTGCGATTCGTCTGAAAGATCGGGGAAAGTAACTCAATTGTTTTCAAAAAATCAGTGTGCGTGTTTCATCGCTTTATCTTGAAAAAGCCGACTCTTCGCTAGTTCATGAATCAAAGACCGAACGCCATGGTTAGTGGACTTTGTTAGTTCGACGATGCGAAGAATCTCCAATCGATCAGAGAAGCGAATATCAGTTCCTGTTGCATAACGTGTGAGATGCGAAACGAAAGCTGCGGCAAGTTTTTCGGGTTCAGAAATCAAAAGTTCATTCAAAGCCATCGGACCATCGAACGCTCGACCGTTTACTAAGACTCCTGACGCATCGACTGCTGGGCCAAGTTTGTAACTTACTCGCCAAGCATTGCGGCCTTTCTCAGGAGGAATGTCCCCTTTTCCAGTACATCGATAACGCGCACGCAATCCCCCAATCGGATCAAATGCTTCCAGTGCAAAACCGGGTGGATCGATCTTCGCATGACACGATGCGCAATTGGAATCGGCACGATGTCGGTCCAATTGCTCGCGAATAGTCGTCGTGCCACGCAAGTCAGGATCAATCGCTGAGATACCAGGAGGTGGAGGAGGAGCAGGACTATTGAGCAAACGATCCATCACCCAAACACCGCGTTTTACCGGAGTCGTTATTGTTCCATTTGCGGTAAGCTTGTGAATCGCCGCTTGCCCTAGCAAACCACCTCGCACGCTTTGATTCGGCAACGCAACCTTCCGCACCTCAACCCCATAAACACCATCGATTCCATAATGCTCGGCAAGTCGTTGCGTGAGCATCGCAAAATTCGGCTTGAGCAACGTTGTAATCGGTAGATCGTCTTGAATCAGCTCTCGAATGAACGCACGGGTCTCAGCCAACATCCCTTCGTGCAGCAGAAAACGATACTCAGGATAGAGCACCGGATCGGGCGTAGTTTCATCAATTCGATTTAGCTCAAGCCATTGATTGGTGAAGTCTTCAATAAACCGATTGCTTCGTGGATCACCAAGCAATCGATCAACTTGTTTCGCGAGCGCGTCTCGATTACTCAAAGAACCATCTCGTGCAGCTTGAAGCAATTCATCATCGGGAGGTCCATTCCACAGCCAATAGGAAAGGCGTGAAGCTAGCCCATAAGACGCAACATCTCTCTCATCTTGCAAATGAAATAGAAAGTCGGGCGAAGTTAGTACAGCTACGTAGACTCGACGCATGGCATCCTCAAAGCAATCTTTGGCACGAATCCGTTCTTGAAATAATCCAAGATAGGGCTCCACTTCATTAGGCTCCACGTCACGGCGGAATGCCTTAGGCAAAAAGTCTTTCAGCAACTTTCTTGCATCATCGATCGGTTGAGTAGACCGTACGGTTTCTATAGGTGGCTTCCGTTCAGCCGGTGGAATGTCAACATAGTAGTTCGGCAAATAGCCACCGATACCACGCACAGCTTCACGACGCGGAGGCACGATGTCACCTTCCATGGAGAGCAACTCTATCGGCAGATCACCGAACAATCGCTTGTGACTCTTCGGCGGCCATGTTTCGTTAATCGGGCCCTCAATCTCGAACCAATCGATTGCGACACCAGGACCAACATGTTTCGACGCGCGGCCAGCGACTTGTCCAATTCGTAGCCCGTTCCATGGTATTGAAACGGGATCAAATACAATCGACTCATGAGCATCAACCCATTGGATGATCTCCGCTTCATTGGATTTTAGCGACGGGACGGTGAAAGCACTCAACAAACGCCCACCTTCTTGTTGCTTTCCTTCTTTGTGAGCCCGCAGCACGGCGGCTTGCGGCGACAGGCTCGGCTCGGGATGCCCTTGGTTCCAATGAAATCCCCACAGCGATATCTTCATTCGATACGTACCAGCATAGATTGGTGCGACGTTCAGCGCCGGTTCATAACCTGCGAGATTTGGATTCAGCAGTCCAACCGCACTTCTGCTTTTGGATGCTATCAATGCTTCGAGTTGCTTTTTGCGATCTTCAAGATCTGGTCCTTGATCACCCACATGCCCTTCTTTCTCTTCAAAACCACCACGCACCGGAAGCGCAGGGTCAGGCGACTTATCTTTCAGCAATACGAATTGGCCTTGAGTTAGATTCGCTCCAAACTTGAACAAGCCAGCAGGATAAATACGTCGTTTGAAAAGCGGAGGAGGCGTACTGCGAGTTGCAATCGCTGCGTCGAGCGCCACTTCGATTGCCTCCTCGTATGCCGACAAATGCGCAGGCGAAACATCAAGCCCACTCGCTATCTTGTGATAACCCGCGACGCGTCCATCGGCAGGTAGCAGTTCCTTGATATCGAGTCTCGATAGAGCGAGCAAATCCTGGAGCGTATTCTCAAACTCTTCGCGTGTCATACGACGCAATCGCACTCGCCCAAACTTGTTTGTTGACTTCGTATCAATATCATTAAGCCGACTTGCAAGAGCCGCAAGAAACTCACTCCGCTCAACCTCCGAGGGTTGTGCCGAATCTTGTGGAGGCATCACATGCTGGGAAACGGCATCATGCAATCTTATCCAAGTCGCGAATGAAATCGCTTGCGAATCGGGCTCAGGCAATTTTGAAAGATCCAAACCGCCTGATTTTGTATCCTTGTCATGACAATCGAAGCAATAACGAACGAGAAAAGGCGTTTGCGCAAAGATTGGGGAAGTCCAGAGGATCACTGCAATCAAACTGAAGGTTAGCCTGCACGCGGGAAGGCTAATTGGAGTGAAGTGATGTCTGTTCATCTAGGTATCAAGGGCTAGTGTTAATCGTCAAGCGTGTCGAATAGTTGGCAGATTAAAAGATGAAAGTTAGAGATTGGGAAAAGAGTCTCCAGGCGTGAGTGAAAACTAAAAAGGCATCGATCATTCGGATATCTCCGGTTCAGCGATCACGCTTCGGTTCAGCATTGTGTCCTGGCGAGATTCGTTTGCGATGGGTGTATGAACAACGCGAACAGGCAATTTCGGCTGGGTCCTTAAGACAAGTTTAACATTATCGACAAAGAGATTCTCTGGCATCGGTACGCGAAGGTTTGGCATCGCAGAGACGTGAACGACTGCGAAGTCCGCTTCATCGGTAGTGAAGCATCTCGCCGTAACGGTCTTCCATGCGCTCTCACCAAGTGTTGTCGTCTGTGCAGACCCGCTCGATATCGATTCACTAATCATCGCTGGCCAATTTTCGTGTGTCCTAAGTGCGTCGCCGCGAAATAGATACAACTGACAATAAAAAGTGATCGACGGATTTGTACCATGTGGTCGGCTGTCAAGAAAATCTGCTGACAACTCCAGCACCGCGTCATGCAATTCATTGCCGTGATTGCGTAAAGATTTTACGTCAATTAATTGAAATTGATCGCACGCGATAGCTCGTCCGCCAATAGTCGCTGTATCAGGCCCCGCGGCAATAAATCTCAAGGCTTGCAAGTTATCCGACAAGCTTGCATATAATCGCGGTACGATAGCAGCATCGTCTCCCGACCACTTTCCTAGTTCGACAGGAAATCCCTTACCTATTGTTAGCGACTCACGTTCGAAGTCGCCATCAACCAAAGCTTCAACCGTTTGCGACGTTGCAGCCAACGATGTTGTAGCCAATACTGATGACGAGTAGGCCCACACCGCCGTCACACCTAAGCCACCGGCGAGCATGCCAAATAACATCGCGAATACTGCTTGACGTATAAACGCAGAAGATAACAGATTCGTTTGGAACGAGCTTTCAAACACATACTGCGGTGTCGCGGCGCGGTTGACCGCCATCGACGCTGCCGCTGCGTACAACAATCCGTGCATTGAACCAGCCTCGCGGAATTGCTTTCGAACTTGTGATGAAGTCCGTAACAAAGTGCTCAATTCGCTCGCTTCCTCAGGAGCTAAACGCCCTTCGCTCCAAGCCTCAAAGAGCTCATCCAACCGATTTGATTTCACTGGCGATGTGCCTCCATAGCTTGATTGCGTTCTAAACATTCGCGAAGTGCAACCCGGGCCCGCGTCAACGCAACACGAACTGCGTTGACTGACCACTGGACAGATAAAGCGATTGCCTCGGGCATGTGTCCGGAGTGGTAGCGAAGCAAGATGAGTTCACTTGCACGAGGCGAAAGCCGTTGCAGGCAATCCGCTAATAGATCGATCTGCTCGGTAAATCGATCATCGACAACTTCTTCCGAGTGAAGCAAATCGAGAACATCATGGTCAAGCGTTGCGCCACGAGTCTTCGCCGAACGTAGATGATGCATCGCTTCATAACGTGCAATTGAGCATGCCCACGCAATAAAATTAGATCCACTTGTCCATGTCGCTGCCTTTCGTGTAACAACCAGGAACACAGCTTGGACAATATCCTGAGCGTCCGGAAGATTGGGGACAATCGATAAAACATAGGCAAGCAGCGGTTGCTGGTGCTTCACAAACAGTTGTTGCACAAGCAAAGTATGCTCGTCCGGTGAAGCGGATTCTTGGCCTAGATGGTTAGCGGAGTTTTCCATGCTTATTAACCTCCTGAGTGAACCCAAAATTAGCAAAGGATTTCGCAAATATTCGCTTTTAACTTAATCGCAATAGACGTTAATCCCTTTATAAGTATGGGAACAGATTAGCACACGCCTTTCGTGTGCTGGTAAGCCTTACAGTGGATTCTTCGTCTGCCCCCGAAAAACCGGTTTCAAAAACCAGGTTCAATACACGGCTTAGGTGTTGTTGGTGCGTTTGAGCATTTTCCTTGCTGCCCAGTCGCTCGCCCGAAAGCTGTGACTAGTCACAGTACTCCAAATTTGGACTGCTCCGACTTGGCGGAGCTTTAAGAATTATCTGTCGGGTGTCGATCTAAAAAGTCCTTGCTAACCAAACGGATCAGTTGTCACGGGAAAATCTTTCTTTGCTCAGCATCGCTCGCCAAAAAGCTGCGACTAGTCACAGCACTCCAAATTTGGACTGCTCCGACTTGGCGGAGCTTTAAGAATTATCTGTCGGGTGTCGAAAGCTGCGACTAGTCACAGCACTCCAAATTTGGACTGCTCCGACTTGGCGGAGCTTTAAGAATTATCTGTCGGGTGTCGATCTAAAAAGTCCTTGCTAACCAAACGGATCAGTTGTGACGGGAAAATCTTTCTTTGCTCAGCATCGCTCACCCAAAAGCTGCGACTAGTCACAGCACTCCAAAGGTGTTACACCACATTAACTACGCAAACAACTTTGCAATCGGACTTCCGTTGTCGGTGATGGGAACGGGGCGGTCGCCGTCATAGAGGTTCTTGCTGTAATCGACTCCGACTGCTGCACAGATCGTGGCAAAGAAATCGGGCACAGAAACGGGGCTCGAAACAATCTTCTTCGAAAGCTCGTCGGTTTCACCGTAAGCACCGCAATGATTCAAGCCACCACCAGCAAGGACACACGTGAACGCTTTTCCTTGATGCCCGCGCCCTCCACCGCTATCAAACTCGGGCGGTCGTCCGAATTCGGTTGTAATTACGATCAGAGTTTTATCCAACAAACGTTTCTCCTGGAGATCATTTATTAACGTAGCAACCGCCGTATCCAGCTCTTGAATCAGCGCGTGCTGCTGAAGTATTCCTTGATTATGAACATCCCAACCAGCGCCGTTCAAGAAATTCAGGTTGTGAGAGACTTCGATGAAACGCACACCTCGCTCGACCAATCTTCGGCTGAGCAAGCAACGTTGACCAAACTCACCACCGTAGCGATTTCTGAGCTCTCCAGACTCGCGATTGAGATCGAACGCTTGGTTGAATTCTGGGCCACTGAGCTTCAGACTCAACGCAATTGCATCATCGTAGTCTCGCAGTCGCGTGTCGGCAGTGGAATCGGCACTTGCATGAAGAGTTTGCAGAAACTGCTCACGACGTGTTTGCCGGTCCGCAGTGATTTCGGTAGGCCGCGAGAGTCCAGCAGGCCCCTGGCTAGTATCGGTAAGATATAGATAACCACTCTTTGCACCCAAGAATCCAGGGCCGCGAGTCACGTTGGGATAACCGATTAAAACGTAGGGTGGAGCTCCTTCGACAGCCGCGCCACGTTGATTAGCGATGATCGATCCAAGTGAAGGATAGGTGACTGTTCCTCCAACAGATCGGCCTGTATGCATGCGATTTGTAGCCGCTGCATGCTCATCAATGACCTCATGATGAACCGAACGTACGGCTGTAATGCGATCCATCATCGAAGCCATTCCTGGAAGATGTTCGCAAACCTGAACACCTTCCACAGCCGTATCAATAGCCTTGTAGTACGAGCCCGGAGTCTTCTTGCTTGGATCTCCTTGTCGTTTCGGATCGAAAGTGTCGATCTGCCCCATACCACCACCAAGCCAAATCGAGATCACGTGGTCGGCCTTACCCTGCAAAAGCAGCCCTGCTGGATGAGCCATAGCGCTTTGCGGAAATGCTAATCCGCCAATGATGCCACCAGATAATCCACTGGCCGCAGCAGCCATGCCTGCGAGTCCCTGGCGGCGTGAAATCGAGATTGAAAACAAGTCATTGTTCATGATTAGTAACTTGATTGAAGGAAGGGTGGGAGGAAATACCAGTGGAGATACTGACGAGGGAGCGGCTGATTTGTTGTTGAACGATAATCTGTAGCTACTTTGAATGTAACATCTTTACGGGACCCAAACAAACTCACGGTGATTGATGAGGCTCCAGACAAAATCTTCATAAGCGGCTCGCCACTCGTTGACCAGACGGGGTTCCGGAGTTGGACCTGCTTTCACGCGTCGTTCGTTTTCTTGTTGAATCTTATTCGCTTCGGGTTGCAAATGGTTGAACCAAGTCACTAGCGGCAGCGGTGCTGGAGGAGTCGGCATTACTACATCTGCATCCGAAAGAACACGCGACTGGAAACCATTGGAAAGGGCTTTCACAAACGCTTCTTTCTCAGCGGGTTTCGGCTTGCGAACGAGAACACGATAAAAGAGCTCATCGATCAACGACTCCGGTGCATCAGTTTGTAATGCCATGCGAGCTAGATCAGAGTCCTTTGCAGCTCGGGAGAGGGCTGAAACAAGTAATCCGTTCGATAAGATCCCAGGCTGGATCACGTTGGGGTCGGATTCGCGATTAGTGATCGGCTTTTGTCTTGAGCCAGTCCATCCAAATGCTTCTAGCACATCAACGACCGCACTGGACCGCGGTAGAGCCAGGCTTGGACGATCGCGTTCGTTGTTGAGACTTGCAAACATCCACGCTCGAGTTGGACGTCCTAAATCCTGGCGGTTCGACAAGGGTCGCTGACCGTCATGAACAAAAGTCAGTATCTCGGTATCCATTTTGTTGCCAGTCGCAGCAAACAACGAATCGACTATCTGCTCGGCTGTCAGCCGTCGTCGGTCAGGAGCATTAAAGAAGCGTTGCTTGGCAGTTGCTATCAAGTTTTGACCGCTGGCTTGTCGTTGATAGGTCTTCGACGTCAAAATCGTTCGGAGCAAATGTCGGATGTCGTAATCGTGCGTAATGAATTCATCGGCTAACCACTCCAGCATTTCTGGATGGCTTGCGGAACGGCCTTCCCAGTCATCGACCGGTTCGACGATACCAGCTCCAATAAGCCGTTTCCAAACTCGATTCACGATCACTTTTGCAAATCGCGAGTTGCTTGGAGCAGTGACCAAGGCCGCGAATCGTTCGCGAGTGTCCTTGGGATCGGTCGTGAGCGAATCAATCTCCTGATCATCCTTGGTGGAGGTAACTTCTTCGAAAGGCCATTTTGCTTCAACCACTTCGTCGGGTTTCATTGTGACCTTGATGAGCGACTCGCGTCCCTTCTTCTCAAAGAACGCTTCGGGAACGCGGCTGGTAGCTGGCACCTTTACCGACTTTCGCTCCAACATTGCCGCGAGCGAATAAAGATCGCTTTGCTTAGTACTGTGGTAGGGTGAATCGTGACAACGAGCGCATTGAAGCTCAATCCCCAGGAATGCCGAGGCGATGATGTGCCCCTTGGCAGCAAAGGGTGAGTCGTTTTCTCCTGCTTGTGCAAACCCAGCACTACCGCCCGTCTCAGCACTACCACGCATCAGGATCAGCTCCGTAACCATTCGATCGATAGGCTTATTGTCACGAAGCGAATCATATAAGAACCATCGGAAAGGACCGGTGCTATTGAGTGATTGATTTAGGAGCGACGGATTCTCGGCGAGAATATCTTGCCAATAGCTGATCCAGTTATCCGCGACCCGTTCGTCGGTGAGTAAACGATCGATAAGCTTTTCACGTTTATCGGAATCCTTATCTGAGAGAAAACTTTTTGCTTCCTCGTATGTGGGTGGAAGCCCAATCGTATCTAAATACGCTCGTCGCAAAAACGATTCGTCGTCAATGATCTGTGGTTGCGAGACTTGTTCCTGAGGGATCAATGGAGCAGGCCAAGCAGCTCCATCGCGTATCCAATTCTCAAGGAGTTGGATTTCTTCTTCGGAAAGAGGCGAACCCGTCGGCGGCATCGCACCGCTGCGAACTTGCTCTATGAGCTCGCTCTCTTCCGGCTTTCCTGGAACGACTGCGACCAGTTCCGATTCACCAGCTCGCAACACCGATTCTCTCGAGTCGAGCTTCAGTCCGCCCTTTTCTTTTTCTCCATGACATCGAAAGCATTGGTCACGCAAGATTGGAAGTACCGTACCGTGAAATTGCTTTGCAAGTTTCACATCCGTTTTGGAGCCCGCTTCGATCGCTTTCGAAATTTTATCTGCGATGAATTGATCAATCTTAGATTCGTGCGTCTTCGAATCTGCTTCGTTAGCAATTGCTTTACCAGGGGATGTATTTTGAAGTGAACTATTTGCAGCTCGCTCTGCGACGGATTGCCTTGCTAATTCGTGGCGATTGCTCCAGAACGAATCCATCGACGCAGCTTTTGTTCTTCGCGTATTGTCATCGTAAGTCGACAATGATCTTTCGATACGAATTAGTGCATCTTCAACCGCGAGGTTGGTGAGCAGCAAAGGACTCGATCGGGATGGTTTTAGAACTTCAAACGTGTTGGTTCCATCCAACTGCACAGCAACGCTCACTTCGCCGGTTGTCGTTTGCTGACCAGTCCCTCCGACAATAAGCTCTAGCACGACACGATGCGTTTTCGAATCGGCAACGTTAGCATCGACAATCAAATCACCGAAAACTTCTTGTTGGTGATATCCATGGGCTCGTAAGCCAGGGAGTGGAGGTTCCGCAACGAGTGTGACAGGTTGTTCACCATCACGAGTCTTTTGCTTAACCGGGCTAGTCTCTGCAACCAGAACACCATCGACCCAAAGCCTACCGAGTCCTCGGGCTCGAAGCATCAATCGATGGCTTCCGGAGGGTAGCTCCACATCGGACACCATTCGCATCAGGAGCGGACCTTTCCAGTTGTCGCGAATCCCCCAAGCATCGTAGCGTTTGGGAATACGAGCCAAAAGAAACTCGTCACCGATCCATTGCATGTCTTCTTTGGGCCACTCTTCCCCTTCGTTCAACCATCGATCTGCTTTCGGTAAACCATCGGCAAGTGAGACCAGCACGCGATCCTTTAGTATTAAATCTATTTTGGGCATGACGGCGGGGGCTGCTTTTGCGACTCGATCACCACCGACGCGATTGAATCGGGCAACCATCGCCTTCTCGCTCAGTATCTCGCGATGAACCGCGATTGCGTCTAAAAGCCCAACGAAACTGTTGCCCGAAGTGCCTGATCCGATCCAAACATCATCGTTGTCAACAACGGGCTGCTCGGTGGTTTCTCCGCCCATGTCCCACTTACCATCGGTCGGCTTACCATTGATCCATCCGCGAATCGATTGCGGCTCACCAAAGCGATAAGAGACTGCGACATGATGCCAGCCGTGACTCAGGTCGACTTTATTGTTCGAAGTCCAACGATGCCAGTGGACATCGCCAGCCCCGTGGCCTGTCGAAAACAAAAATCCAATCTTCGATTCTCCGCCACCGCTTGGGACTAATCGCATGGCCCAATTCTGATTATCACGAGCCATCTTTGGATTCCCTGTTCGACCCTTGCTTACGATAGACAGAGGCGAACTGCCGCTAGAGCCTTCCGATGATGGATCTACCTTCAGCCATGCTTCCAAAGTGATCGCATCACCGTTCGTGAAATCGAATCGGCTTTCTACACCTGGGTCTAGTACGGAAAGGTGAGCACCTTTCTTGTCGAGTCGTATTGCGGTGTTGTTCGCATCGAAATCTGGAAACTCAGGCGGCCGCGGTCCAGACTGATCGCGTGACACTGAGCCATGCTCTTGAAAAGCAATTGAAACAGAGTTATTCGCGGCTTCCGAACCAAAATCCCATCGCGTCACGCTCGCCGCATCATCGGCACGAAGCGACGCAAACGAACAGACGATGATGAGAGCGAGCGAAAGATGCAGAGAGGATGTTGCTTTCACAATAATTTCTTTCCTGAGTACTTAACAAGCCGAAGCTTGCAATTTGCAATTCCCGATTTTGCTTTTTTGATTCCTGCTAGATATATCGTACACGCCTTCTCGAGCTAGCACACCAAACCTATTGCGACGATTTGGGACAAGCTCGATCGTCGCTTGGACAAACACCGGCGGCGGGATTGGTGACGGTCAATCTGTCTTTTCTGGTGCCCAAGAAACGGACATACAGGTCTGACCAGCCTTTTGCAACGGGTTTCACGGAGCTGGAAAAATGATCCGCAAGTCACCGGAAATCGCCTTTTGGGAGTTTGTTTGGCATTTCTTAACAATTTACCCTGTTGTCGCCCCCACAATGAGGAGTTAGAATCAAACCATTGGCGAAATCGGTCCCTTTAAAGCTGCTCTTTGGGTTGGCATTCCTACCTCTCCTGTGCCACTAGATCCTGAAGTAGCAAAACCTTTCGAAGGGATAGCTTCCGAACGCGACAAACGCTTGCACCCCTACCTTTGGATTTCTAAAACAATGACTGAACAACGTTCTAACGGTTCTTTGACTTCTGACGTGGATAACCGACGAGGTTTTATGAAGGCGACTTCCGCGATTGCTGCAGCAGGTACGATGGTCGCTGGAACGCTTCCAATTGCGAGAGCTGCTCACTCGTTTGGTGATAACACAATCAAAATTGGGTTAGTTGGTTGCGGTGGACGTGGTACTGGTGCGGCAACGCAAGCTCTTAGCACTGAAGGTCCAACAAAGATTGTTGCGATGGCTGATGTGTTTGACTACCGCATGAAGCAAGCGGTGCGTGCTATCAAAGGTAAGCACCCAACAAAGTTTGATGATAACTGCAAGCAAGAGATCGGTATCGAAGCTTACAAGAAAGTGCTCGAGAGCGATTGCGATCTTGTCATTCTTGCAACTCCTCCTGGCTTTCGACCACTCCATTTCGCTGCAGCAGTAGATGCTGGTAAGCATGTGTTCTGCGAGAAGCCAGTCGCCGCCGATGCACCAGGTGTTCGACAGTTCCTCGCTGCGAATCAGAAAGCCAAAGAAAAGGGACTCGCTGTCCAAGTTGGCTTACAACGTCACCATCAAAGTAACTACAAAGCCACCATCGAAAAGCTTAAAGATGGCGCAATTGGCGACATCATTCTTGCACGAGCTTACTGGAATTCCGATGGAGTTTGGGTTCGCAATCGACAAGCCGAACAATCGGAACTCGAATACCAAATGAACAATTGGTATTACTTCAACTGGCTCTCGGGAGACCATATCAACGAACAACACATCCATAATCTAGATGTCATTAACTGGTTGATGGATTCGCATCCGGTAGAAGCTCAAGGTCAAGGTGGTCGTCAAGTTCGCACCGGTCCAGACACTGGGGAAATCTACGATCACCATTCGGTTGAGTATACATATGCCAACGGCGTGAAGATGCTCTCGCAATGCCGACACATCCCAGGTTGCTGGCAGAGCGTTCAAGAGTTTGCTCACGGCAGCAAAGGCTGGTGCAATATTTCCGGCGGCAAGATCTACGATCGAAACAACACTGTCGTTTGGTCGGCTCCAGATGGAGAGAATGGTTGGGAGCAAGAGCACCATGACCTGTTCGCGATGATTCGAAAAGGTGAGATTCCTAACGAAGGCGACTACGGTGCAAACAGCACAATGACCGCCATCATGGGTCGCATGGCAACCTATTCCGGTAAGAAGCTTTCGTGGGACGATTGCTTGAACAGCAAATTAGCTCTCGCCGACTACGGTAGCCTCAAGACTTTCCAAGACCCAGCTCCGATTCAGCCAACCGAACCAGGCAAGTACTGGGTTCCCATGCCAGGTGCAGACACCTCCAAGATCATGTAGTGAACGTAGCCGCGTTTTCCTATACGCGGGGTTGTTAGGAAGCTACTGCGTCTCAGCGAGACGCAATTTGTTGCTTCGAAAAAGCATGAAAACCCTCAGACAGCTCGTTTGGCATCTTCTCCAACATTTCCCGACCTCTCCCGAGCGGGATTGAACTTGCCAAACGAGCTGTTGTTTGGTGAAGGTGTTTTGAGGCTTCAAAATCAGTTCGTGCTGTGCCCAATACGGATCTTGGGTCCGCTGGTCGTAATTCCTCAGACGAGTGATGAGATACCAGAAAAGGGACACTTCCACTGGGCGCCATCATTCGCTCTGGAATTTGCATCGAAAACCCCTGTCTTTTCGTATTCATACTCAGCCAACGGCGGTACTCCTACTCGATTCGATAGAACCATTGCACGAGTACGAGTACCATTTCATTTAATACGAGTACGATCCGGAGCGAAACCCGACGGCGTTCGACAAGAAGTATCGTAAAAGTTTGCCTCTTCAGATGTCTTACGACATCTGCTACGGTTATCGACGATCTTGAAGATGGCTGCTCCCACTGGCAATCGGCGGTTGGCCAATTCGGATTCTCAGGATAGACTCTTGTTGATCCATCGGGGAGCATTTTGGTGCTCTGGTGAAAAAGTTGTTTTCATTGAGCCGTTGTCGTCAGCCAAGTCAGTTTACACGATGAGCGAATTGCATCACGAGTGTGGCGTTGCCGCGATCTATCACTTACAGGGCCGCGACGAAAGTCCTCTTTGCACCGAAGGCGGTCCCAACGAGATATCGCGTCTGCTACCTAGAATGCTTCAGGACATTCAAAACCGAGGCCAGCTCGCAGCGGGAATGACCACATACAACGCGTCTCGTTCGCTAATTCTAGACACGATTAAAGATGTTGGGTCGGTAAGCGAAGTCTTTCGGCTTTCCCATCGCGGCAAGTACGAATCGCTGATGCAGCAATATGCCGGTAGCGCAGCGATTGGTCACGTTCGATACGCGACATGCGGGCAAGACGATCGCTCCTACGCTCAGCCTTTCGAACGGCAACATATCCACAAGCACAAGTGGTTTAGCTTCTGCTTCAATGGCCAGCTTGCAAACTACGGCGAATTACGAGATCGACTCACCCGCGATGGCGATCATCATTTGGCTCGCGATACCGACACCGAGATAATAATGCATGAGCTCGGTAAGCAACTTTCAGATTTTGCAAGCAACAATAAGTCTCTCATCGAAGTCGTTCGTGATGCTTGTAAACACTTCGATGGAGCCTATTCGCTTGCTCTTCTGAATGCTAAGGGTGAGATGCTTGTCGCACGCGATCCACTGGGAATTAAACCTATGTGCTACGCGATTGAGGGACCGCTTTTTGCAGCCGCCAGTGAGAGCGTCGCACTGCTAAATCTGTCGTTCTCACGCGATTCCATTAAGTCCCTTCCGCCTGGACATGCAATCCTTGTTACACCCGACGGTATTCGCATTGAGCGATACATTGACACGCCGCCCCCGACACCCAAGCACTGCTTCTTCGAATGGATTTACTTTGCCAACGTAGCGAGTACGCTGGACGATCGCAGTGTTTATCTTTCGCGAACCGAGCTTGGCGTTGAGCTTGCTAATCGCGAACGATTGGAAGGGTTGGTGCAATTGGATGCGGACACGATTGTTGTACCTGTTCCAGATACAAGCAAAGCAGCCGCAGATTCGATGGCGTTTCAGCTAGGCATTCCCTCTCGTGAAGGATTGATCCGAAACCGATATAGCGGTCGTACCTTTATCGAAGGTGGTCGAGCTCGTAAGGCAAAGGCCGCCAGCAAGTACACACCGCTTCGAGAAGTCCTAGAAGGAAAGCGTGTGTTTCTGGTCGAGGATTCGATCGTTCGGTCAACCACGATGAAGGTCTTGCTCAATCGAATCCGAGATATGGGCGGAGCCAAAGAAATTCACGTGCGCGTTGCCTGCCCTCCCATCATTGCCCCCTGCTTTTACGGCATAGATATGTCGACGATCGACGAACTCTTTGCACCCAAATTTCTCGAAAATGGCGAACTCACTCGTGCTTCGGAAGAACGCATGGCAGCCCAGTTGGGTTGTGATTCGCTTCGGTATTTACCGGTGTCTTCGATCGCTCGAGCTATCCAACTCCCTCAAGACCATCTTTGCCAAGCGTGCGTCACTGGGAATTACCCAACCGATTGTGGCAGCAGGCTTTACAACATCGCTCTGAATCAATTCGCTTCGGGAATTGCAGCCGACCGCACTTACGAACGCCGAAGCGACATACCGACACCGACAAGTGTTTAGCGAAATATTCGACGGAGTGAGTGCAAGCCCGCACGCTTTGTTTCGAGCCCGTGTCGATTGGTCGGTTTTTGTTATCTTTTAGCCTGCGCTCCAGTTAAGCCCTATCGAACGCGAGATATTCGCAGAGTTTAGGCTTCCTGATCAGGTCTTTATGCCCCTTCCGGATTGCCCGTTAATGAAAAACAACTTTGGATTATCCCACATCGGTGCTGACGGCTCGCCAACCATGGTCGACGTTGGCGAAAAGGTAGTGACCTCCCGCATTGCGGTGGCAAAAAGCCGTTTAGCGATGGCGGAGGCAACTGCGACAGCGATCAAGAAAGGCGTAGGTCCCAAAGGGGAAGTGCTTCTTGTGGCAAAAATTGCTGGAATTCAAGCGGCAAAGCAAACTTCGAAGTTAATTCCACTGTGCCATACATTGGCCTTGGAAAAGGTTGAGCTGGCTGCTGAATGGGTTTCGGAGAATGAACTGGAATGGACTGCGACGGTAAGTGTTTTTGCAAAGACTGGTGTTGAGATGGAAGCGATGGTCGCAGCATCAGTCGCAGCACTTACAGTCTACGACATGTGCAAAGCAATCGATCAAAAGATGGAAATTACTCACGTCGGACTGTGGTTGAAAGACGGTGGTTCACGGGGATTGTTTAAGAGATAGTGTCGGGAAATCCTGAGTAAAGGGAATGTATGCAAAGCCAAATGTTTATTGCTAACGAATTGTCTTCGAATCGAGGTTCGCGTGAAGTCACATCTGCGGGTAGAATCGCGGTTGCCGACTGGGGCAAAAGTAGCGACGCCCCGAACGTGTTGGCTGGAATTCACGAAAACATCACCCGATTCATTACGAGCCCAGGCGTTAAAGAACAGACTCCTGCTATGGATTACTCGCAAGAGTTAAAGCTTGTTACAGCAACGATTCGCGAACCGTTGGCTCGCGTTGAAACGCTGCTTCGAGAACAACTGCGTCACGAGACCCGAGAAATCCAGGCAATCCTGGACCACGTTGCGGAGATGGGCGGTAAGAGACTGCGCCCCGCACTCCTTTTACTTGCCGCTCAAGCTAGCGGAAAAATTACCGATGAAGCGATCCGATTGGCAGTTGTAGTTGAATTGGTACACACAGCGACTCTCGTTCATGACGACATTCTCGACGGAGCGAATTCCCGACGTCACCGCGAAACTGTCCATCGCAAGTGGAATCGCCAAATCAGTATTCTCGCCGGTGACTGGTTATTTACCCAAGCATATTTCCTTGCCAATCAGGGCGAATCAACGATACCTGGCCGGTGGATAGCTCAGGCGGCCAAAGAGGTTTGCGAAGGCGAAATTCGTCAGAATCTGGCAGTAGAAAATTTCGAACTGAAACAGCCTGAATACTTCGACATTCTCGGAGCCAAGACCGGCAGTCTTTGTGGCGTGAGTTGTAAACTTGGCGCATGGGCCGCGGGTGCTTCCGAAGCGGTTTGCAACTCCCAGTACGAATACGGGATGAATCTTGGGCTCGCATTCCAAATTCACGATGATTGGCTGGACTATTGGGGAACGAAGGAACGACTTGGGAAACCGGTCGGTGGAGATTATTTAGCGGCAAAGCCAACGCTTCCAATGATCCACGCATTGGGTAGTGCCACGCCACAAGAGCGAGAGAATCTCCTTGAGTTGTGCAGCAGCCCAAGCAGCGAAAACTTCGAGCAGTTCAAGATCGTTATCAATCGCTTTGGAGCAAGTGACTTCACCAAGGAAATGGCGAGGTCTTTTAGCATCCAAGCAATTGGGGGCCTAAGATCAGCAGGCTTGAATGGCAAGGCCAATTGGCTCGAACGACTAGCAATCGCAGCGGTTGCCCGTGCAGCCTAGCCGAGTTTGCTAGCCACTAATTGCGGCAATGCAACCTCAATGTAATGTCGCAATTTCGTGAAATCTTACGCGATCGCTTGATTGTCCATCGTCGCAACCGCAAACTCGCTTAGCATGCCAGTTGTTCTCCGGGCGCAACCGCCCCATCAGACTTTGCAACGCTATATCCAGGCGACGGTTCGGATACTTTGGTTACGCTTCCAGACAGATGGAATTGCTCCAGCGTCCACACGGCACGTTTTGGTTCGCCGCGGTCTAATTGCTGCTGAGCGATATCCAGGGTTTGCTGTAACGCGTTTATTTGGCTTTGAATTTCGCAGCACGCTTGCGTCTTGCCTTGTTTCTTGCTGGTTGTTCGCGCGTATTTTTGCCCCAAATCGGAACTTGCGAGCTCGCTTCGAAGGGCTCGTATTTTGGGGTCCGCATCGATCCCCACTTGAACTCGATTTCCCGTGATTCGTAAAACTTGGACCTTCAAATCCATGTCCGGAAAAGTAATTCCTTCGCCTTCGCTTCGTGATAGTACTAACATGCCGGCCTCCAGTGCTGGTTTCCCTCGGACATTTCCGTCCGAGTTCCTGATACAAAATAGTGGTCCGCACATCCGTGTTTCCATTTCGCCATCCTCGCGCTTTAGTGAACATATAGGAACACCGACCACTGCGTCAACACCACTTAGTTGACGTTTGAATACGTGCGGTTCGGATCGGCTATGCAATGTGACTCCCCAAGGCTTTTTGAGATAGTTCGGAAAGCATCAATTATGGGGGCTGACTGAAAATGTCTTTTTTCTTGAATCGCGAACGCGCCTTGCGTGGAGATCTAGCAAGTTGAGGCAGATTCACCCTTCATAGCCAGCCCCATCGGCTCAGATTTTACGATTCCACCACAAATCCGTCTTTTCTTAAGCCTGTAATTCTCCGCCCGGTTTCAACGCCAACCGTGGGTTATACTGGACCAACTGTGAACCTCGAGAGCGATCCTTTTCCGCGCGAGCCATTCCGGATAGAACGCTTACGCCTTTTCCCCAAAGCTTATTTGCTTATGCATCCGCTAGGTTTCCTTCGCGTTTCAGCCGCGTCTCCAGAAGTGACTGTGGCGGACCCTGCAGCCAATGCGGCAAGCATACTCGCATGCGCTGCGACGTTGAGTGACTCCGATCTAATCGTGTTCCCGGAGCTATCGATTTGCGGATACACGTGCGGTGATTTGTTCGGCCAATTTTTGCTGCTAGAAAAGTCGGTGGAAGCACTCGGGAGAATCGTCGCGTCGTCGCATGGTGTGCAACAGTTGTGGGCCGTTGGATTACCGTTGGTCGTGCAAGGTCGATTGCTGAATGTCGCTGCGATGATTGCCAATGGGAAGCTTTTGGGATTGGTTCCGAAGCAGTACTTACCAAACTACCTCGAATTCTACGAGCAGCGATGGTTTCATAGCGGCTCGGAATCGGTACCAGACTCCATCATGATTGACGGGCTCGGCGAAATCCCCATCGGTTGCGACCTCTTGTTTGAATGTGGTGAAGCGCAGATCGGTGTCGAGATCTGTGAAGACCTTTGGATGCCCGTCCCACCTAGCTCGCTACAAGCTCTTGCCGGTGCGAATGTGCTTCTGAATCTATCGGCGAGCAATGAAACGATTGGCAAGGCACGCTACCGATCGAACTTAGTAACCAGCCAGTCAGGCCGTTGTATTGCAGCTTACGTTTACAGCAGTAGCGGCCCTTCGGAATCAACCACCGATATCGTTTTCGGAGGTCACTGTATGATTGCCGAAGGTGGAAGCATGCTCGTCGAACGAAAATTCGGGGATGGGAAAGGCCCCACAATCACGACCGATATCGACCTGCGGCGTATTGATCACGATCGCAGATTGACCGGTACCTTTCACGATGGGTTGAGGGTTCTCCCGGAAGGTTACTCGCCGCGTCGTATCGGATTCTCCTTGCGCAGCGAACGAAGCCCACTCGTGCGTCAGTATGCTGGTAGCCCATTCATTCCCAGCGCAGCCGACGAACTCGAGCACCGCTGTCACGAAATCTTCGAAATTCAATGTGCGGGTCTTTCCAAACGAGTCTCGCAAATACCTGCGACGATCCCTTTATCAATCGGTGTTTCAGGAGGTTTAGATTCCACGCTCGCTTTGCTGGCTGCTGTGCGAATGGCTGATGGAATGCTAATTGATCGTAAGCGTATTCACGGAATCAGCTTGCCTGGCTTTGGTACTTCGCAAGGCACACGCACAAACGCTGCGGACTTGATGCGACTGCTTGAGATCCAGAGCGAAGAAATTGACATTCGCGAAAATTGTTTACAAAACTTTCGTGACCTCAAGCACTTGCCATTCGGAATTGAAATCGATGGCCACTCCGTCGATTCCTTTCAGAAGACCATCGAGCATCTACCCGACCATCATCGAAGCGACCTGACATTCGAGAATGTACAAGCTCGCGTGCGGACTCTACTGCTCATGAGTCGCGGGTTTGTGCTTGGAACAGGTGATCTCTCGGAGGCAGCTCTTGGTTGGTCGACTTACAATGCTGACCACATGTCGATGTACAACGTCAACTGCAGCATTCCGAAAACGCTTGTTCGATTTTTGGTGCGATACGTTGCAGAACATTACTTCGAGGGGGAAACGCAACGCGTTCTTCTAGCGATCGTTGAGACACCGATCTCGCCCGAGCTACTCCCTCTCTCAAAAGATGGAAAGATAACTCAGTCAACCGAAGCAACAGTGGGAGCCTACGAGCTACACGATTTTTTCCTATATCACTTCATTCGAACGGGTTCCAGCCCCGATCGAATGCTGCTGCTAAGTGAACACGCCAAGTTTTCTCGCGATTACTCCGAGTCGGAGATACGTCAGACTCTCAAGCTCTTTCTCAAACGATTCTTCGCCAATCAATTCAAGCGATCCTGCGTCCCTGACGGTCCCAAAGTCGGAAGCGTGTCATTGTCGCCTCGCGGTGATTGGCGAATGCCCAGCGATGCTTGCGTCGCAGCATGGCTGGATGAATTTGAAGATTAGACTTTTTTAGAAACAAAGCCTTATGCTTCGTCCAGATGAAAACCTGGCGTTTGCACTTGTAGCAAATGTCGTAAGACATCTGAAACCTTCGGTGTTTCCGATTGTTTTCATTGATGTCTGAATTCTTACGAATTCAGCTAGCCCAATTCTTGATTTGAATAAAGCCAATTGATACTTTGCTAAATGATCGCTTATAACGAAGCAGAAATTCAAGTAGATAGTCTAAGTTTTTGATCCACTTGGTTTCGGCTTCAACCTCACCTCGGTTCCATCAATGTTAGCAAGTCAAGATGGTATCCGCGGCGATTGCAATATTCTTGTTACAGCGACTTCGCGTGGGTGGCTTCGACTTTTGAGAAAGGAAGCATCCATCGGCTGGCTACTGTTGACATTGCAAGTTCGAGTCTGGGGTAATCCGATGCTCCTAGCTGCGTTCGGAAAATGTTTCCCTTAGAGACCTGGATCACTGGAAGTCAATCGATTAACGCGAAGCAGTATTGTCGTGGAAAGCGGTTACAGCGGACCGATTGGAATCATAGATCATCGTGAAAAATCGATGTAAGCGAGTCACTTCTCGAGATCCTAGACGAACTACAATCGATACGTCAAAAGCTCGAATACTTAGTAAACAGAAGATGCCCCCTTGAACGAGTAATCGATTAGCAGTTAAACATGATCCTTACTAGGACGAATCATCGCAGCCTATGACTCTTCAATGAATCGGTTACACTCCCCATGCGTGCATGCGTAATCCACACCCCATTAACTCTACTTTTATAGCACTGAGATTCGATGAACAGCATAACCGCCAATATGATCGCAACAGTCGAGTACGCCAAGCAAATCCTTGCTGACATTGACGATTCCTCGATGTGCCAACAACCCCTTGGACTTAACCACCCCGCGTGGTTGATGATGCACCTTTCGACCGCTGCAGACTACGCATCAAACCTACTTGGAGGCCAAGGAGTTTGCCCCGCTGATTGGAATGAGAAGGCTGATACCAAAAAGCCGTTGACGCAAAATCGAAATGACTATCCCTCGAAGGAAGACCTTCTCAAAACATTCGAGGCTGCTTTTCGACATGCAGCCAACCTGTACCAAGCAGCAACTGATGAGGATCTAAGTAAACCACAGAAGCTCGGCTTTTTCGAAGAGGCACTACCGACCGTTGGAGACATGGCAACCTTCCTTCTTGTGGCACACACGAACCTTCACTTGGGACAATTGTCTGCATGGCGTCGCGCTACCGGTAAGGCACCGCTGTTCTAAAATCATCTGCACTTAGCTGCGTCTCAGAGAGTCGAACTTACCTGTTTAAAATGCCGATTTCCGACGTCGAGCAGCCTTCGTGCCTAACACAACCAATTGCAAAACGGAACCGATTGCAAGTAATCCCATTCCATAGGGGAATGCAGTGTTGAAACCGACATTACGATAGCCTACTGGTCCAAGGACTATCTCGGGCGTTTCAGGTAAGAGTTTCAATTTAACTTCGTCGCCCACATGAGGTGTCGTCAAGAACTGAGTGTGGTCCAATGTTTCCCGACGTTCGCCACCCGACGCGTCTATGAACATTACCGTGATCTTGTCTGGGAAGAAAACTGGAGGAGGTGGGTCTACTGCGAAAACCACCGCTGGCACATCGGGTACTGCATCCCAATTTCGTTGTAAACGTATTCCCCACACTATAACAAGACCTAACGAAACGTATAACGCCATGAACATGATCGATCGTACAATGGATTTTCGGAACTTCGTTTGATCAAGCTTGGTTTCACTATGCGTTGCCCCAGATCCCATCGGCATTTCTCGGACTTCGGACAACCGCTGCTGCTCTTTCGTCCAAGAACCTACGCCATCACTCGGCGAATCCGCCGGGTCGCATAAATGAACAGTTTCAATCAATCCATTCCGCAACGTCATGCCCAGTCCAAGCGATGTTATCCATAGTGTACCGCTCGCAAGCAGTTCACGACTCGCCGTTGCTGATTCAACGCTTTGACTTGCGTGCGAATCGCCATTGCTGATTCCATCGGTAGTCCCATCGATAGACCAAAGAGTTTCTTTTCGAGACGCCTTAAACATCCCAAGAATCTCATGCACTCGCTTTCCAATAACTGGCAATCCACCAAATCGAATGCGATCATCATTCACGACGATCTGACACAAAATCCGAGGTTCAGCATGCAAGAAAATCAACTGACTATTCATCTGAGGTATGGAAAGTTTTCCATTTGTGTCGAGCAACAGATTATCCGTATCGATGTGATGAACACGTAGGACCTGCAGCAACCGGTCGTATTCCATCCCAAGAGCCACAGGCCCCATCCCGACACCGATTTCAACTAGCCAGAACTCTTCGTTTTTCATTTAGAATGACTTGTAAACTTGCAGCGTTGTTAGACTTTATAACTCCGATTGATCGAAAACAAAACTGCGCTAATCGTCGTTTATCGAAGCCGCCCATTCTGCTGAAACGGACTTACCGAATTTAGCGTTAGCGTATCAATCGTACCCGACCTCGGTCACCGGCACCTTCTTGATAATTATGTTAAAAGCCATATCTAGAACTTGCAGTAAACAATTCCTGGGGAGGCCCGTAACCTTAGCGCATGCTTAAACTTCGCGTTGTTGTATGAGGTTCGATATGGATAAATGCGTCAGCGATCCTCAGATCTGATTCACGCAGCACGCTCCTTACATGACCGCCAATGTCGTGCCCTCGTTGTACAGTTTCATTCCCATTTACCTCGACGTGAATCTCCACAAAATACGCTGTACCGCTTTTCCTGATCCTGCATTTCTCTATAGCCTGTACTCCATCGACTCCCAAGGCAAGAATTCTCACTTGCTCTTCAAATTTCTTTGGAGGTGATGCGTCCAGTAGATCCTTAACAGCCATACACAATATCCTAAAACTGCTGTAAGCAATAATCACACAGGCGACCAAGGCGGCCCAATCATCCGCCGGTTCGTACCCAGGCCCACCAACTAAAGCAATCGAGATGCCTATGAAGGCGGCTAAAGAGGTCAACGCATCAGAATGATGATGCCAAGCGTCCGCTTGAAGCGACGTGCTATCGACCTCGGACCCGATCTTGCCAACCCACCGAGCCAGAAACTCTTTTACTGCAACAACAAGAATCAGGACAATAAGAGTCGACCAATGCGGCAAGTGATGCGGTGTAAGAATTTCGCGAACACTTTGAACTGCAATGATTGTCGCTGCGCCAAGCAACGCCACCGCAGCAACTATCCCTGCGAGCGCCTCGGCTTTGCCATAACCATATGGATGCTGATCATCGGCAGGTGTAATGGCTACCCTTAAGCCCCCCCACACAACTAGCGACGTTACAATGTCGGAAGTTGACTCTATCCCATCCGCAATCAATGCATAGGAGTTACCAAATACACCTGTGAGAATTTTTAGTATTGCCAGCGCAGCATTCACTGCGACTCCTACCAAGGGAACCGTTGACAGTTGTTGCGAATTAGAAGTTTTTGATTCAATCGCCATCGTATGTTCGGTTAATAATCACTTTCTCTTTCTAATCTGAAAAATCTGGGCAACGAATCCCCCCACCGTTACCTAATCACGTCGCTTCGAGCTAAAGTACTGAAGATGAAGGAAGAAATGCTGCAGGGGTTACGCCAATTTTCGTGGCTTCAACGATTAACATACAAGCTCTTCTTGATCCTAGCAGATACAGGGTGCCATACCACCCGGTAGTGAAAACTCAAGAAATGAAACCCTAACGTTTTTTTGCGATCGACCTAACGTCACCAAGTACACATGGACCCACAAAATCCCAGAATCGATCTCTACCTAAAAGAAGGGTGCGGGCGTTGCCCACTGTGCGGTACACCAGAATGCAAAGTTCATGACTGGAAGGAGGAACTAAAACTGCTCAGAAAGATTGTGCTCGAATGCGGATTGACTGAAGAACTCAAGTGGAAAGTTCCTTGCTACACTTTCGACGGTCACAATATCACCATCGTGAGTGCTTTGAAGAGCTGTGCGACGATTAGCTTTTTCAAAGGCGCCCTCCTCAAGGACTCGCAACGTATTCTGGAAAAGCCGGGAGAAAACAGTCAAGCAGCACGCGTCATCAAATTCACATCAGTGAAGGCCGTTCGCGACCTCCAACCATTCATAAAAGAATACCTCCTAGAAGCCATCGAAGTCGAAAGGTCGGGTTTAAAAGTCAACTTAACAGCCAAGAACGACCTGATGATTCCGATTGAACTTGAAAGAAAACTCAGCGCGCTGACTGCACTACGCTTTGCATGGGAACGAATGACACCAGGAAGAAAACGCGGTTATCTCCTCTACTTTTCGGCAGCCAAGCAGTCCAAGACGATCGAGTCAAGAATCGACAAGTATACACCACTCATTTTGGAAGGCCGTGGCATGCACGAATGAACGATAAGCACGGTATAACTGGTCGGTTTTATGTGGAATGGAAGCCTGCAAATCTGAGGCTGGAAGTTGGTCGATAATGCACTTGATAATCCCTCTACTAGCAAGCCTTGTGTTTGTAGCCTCGCTGTTCTGCGTCCAGCGAGCGGCAAGACCTCGTGCAGATAAAAAGGGAGCCGGGGCAATCACGGTTTTGTTCTTCTCCAACCAAACTTTGGCAATTGCATTCTCATTCTTTTGGCCATTCCGAGAAAGCCTTGGTGGAAGCATCCAACCACTCTCCACACTATGGCAACCTCTTTTGTTAGCTCTCTTTTTTGTCTTTGGCTTGCTCTTCACCTTTGCGGCTGTACGTCACGGCGATATATCCGTCGCAACACCTGTGTTTGGCTTGAAGATCTTTATGGTCGTTCTTCTTCTGTGGGTGCTAGGTTCCGAAAAACTAGGCATCTCCATGTGGATCGCCGCTGCGATGGCGGCTACTGGTGTCGGTTTGATTCAGTGGACTGGACGAGGCCGACCGCGACATGTTTTTATCACAATTGTTCTAGCACTGTTAGCTTCAATGTTCTATGCGCACTTCGATGTCTTGATTCAAAGTTGGGCACCAGCATGGGGAGTGGGACGCATTTTGCCAATCACGTTTTGGTTTGTCAGCATCATCTCATTGCCAATGATACCTTGGGTTGATTGGCATCAATTGAAGGATCGCGAAATAACGAGTTGGGTCGCTCTGATATCTTTGCTGACAATGCTTCAAGCGTTCATGATCGTTGGAGCATTAGCGTATTTCGGCGATGCCGCGAGAATAAACATCGTATTTGCAACGAGAGGCATGTGGGCAGTCGTCTTAGCTTGGGCAATCGGTAGATCGGGGCCGAGTAATGATACGGAAGCGAACACAACCGCACTTCGAATACGATTCCTTGGAGCAAGTCTCCTAACGCTAGCCGTAATCATCGCTATCGCAATTCCTGGCACGTAAAGCGATTAGTCAATGACGCTCAAACCACATTTTTTAATGCCTGAGCAATCTCACATCGAATGGTCATTTTCGGTTTGTGATTAAATCTGACTGGTATAAATACTTGCCATGATCGAAGTCAGTGAAACGGTGGATGCGATCTGACTCGTACTCGATTTGTTCCAAGAGCGTCTATTCATTTCGAGATGGAAAAGCTCGCCAAGCAAGTCAAACTGCCAAGCCAACAGCAATCAATCCCCCGAGTGCCCCGGCAACAGCAAAAGCCAAACTTAGTGGAAAACCGATACGAGATGGACTCTATGATAGAAGGTCATCTATATGCCGAACAGCTACTCCATTGGAAGCCATCCACAGCCAAAACATGGACGCCACGACAATATTCGCAGACCCGATCAAGCCGATAACGACTTCCCATTTTCGAATCGACAAACTTCTTTCAATGATTTACGCCACAACAGGACAGTGTAAATTTTTCATGTTTCGTCATAGCATGATTCAAAAAGCGTCGCTCGCAAGGCACCGCTCACCCCCACCGTCGCAGACCCAAAGGTATCTTTGAAAATCAGCAAAATTCGCCTTTTAAAAATGAAAATGGACAGATTGCACACAATAGCTCTAAGGAAAGTGTCGCGGTATGGTGGAAAACCGTTAGTGGACTTCCACGCTGATGCCTGAGCGAGAATAGCCTACGGTTTCCAGTCGCTACAACCGGTCTTTATGTTTTCCAAGCTGTCGATGACAACCTTAACTTCCAATCGACGGCGTGACTGGTTAAACTTCGGCGATGGAAGTAATCACATTGCAATCAGGAAGTTCCGGCAACTGCGTGTTTGTTCGAAGTGGTGATACGTGTGTGCTCATTGACGCAGGTATTAGCGGCAGCAAAGCCGAGTCGCGTTTGTCTTCATATGGATACGACATTCGCAATTGCGCTGCAGTAATTCTCTCACACGAACACTGCGATCACATCAGCGGCGTCGGCGTGTTTCACCGTAAGTTTGGCTTGCCTGTCCACGCGAACCTACGAACCTGGAACGCGACACGAGCCAAGCCTTCGACAGGTTGCATCGGAAGTCCAAACTATTTCGACTCGGGAAAACCCTTTCAGTTAGGCTCGCTACGGATCGAGTCCCTGCGAACACCTCACGATGCCATCGACGGCGTATGCTTCGTTATTGAAGACGTCGAATCCGGCCTGCGATTCGGATTGCTTACCGACTTGGGGCACGTCTTCAGCGCACTTCAAAAAGTCATCGGTACCTTGGATGCAGTGCTGATTGAAAGCAACTACGACGATGCGATGCTACGCCAAGGGCCTTACCCACAGCACCTAAAAGATCGCATTTCGGGAAAGCGTGGTCACATTTCAAACAAGGACGCAGCCGAGCTTCTCGACGTCTGTGATGCGAACCAACTACAGTGGGTTTGCCTGGGACACTTGTCGGCTCAAAACAATTCACCCGAGATCGCCATGGCCACTCACCGCGAGCGACACGGAGATCGCTTCCCCCTCTTCTGTGCCGATCGCGACGGTGCAATGCAACTCCCAAGAATCAAGCAAATGGAATTCTCACTCCGAGTTGATACTGTATCTACCAAAAGTTAAGCTCCATTGACGCGAACGAAAGCAAAACTAAGTAGCGTTCCCCGAGAAGGGGCGGAGGTTTAAGGATGCAAAATGAAGCTTTTAGTCGTTCGGAGGACAATCGATAGGCGCATCCTCGCCAACTATCGGATCGACCCAGTGATACACGAATTCCTTTTCGGTGGAGTGTTCGTGGTGTATCTTGAATCGAGTAGGAATACGAGTAGCGCCGATGGCTGAGTACAATTATGAAAAGACAGGGATTACGAATAAAAAATTCTGTCAGCTGGTGGAGATTAGTGAGGAGCGTCTGACGTCGTAATGCTTTCGATGATCTCGAAGCGCGATTAATCTGCTATTGCAACAGTAGCTATTAGCCAATCAAAGTTGGTCGCCTGGTCACGCAGAGCTGGATTATCTTGCTATAAATTTGTTCCTGAGAATTCCGAAACCTCCGGTTGCTTTGTGAAAGAAACATCTGGCTTTGCACATGAATAAACTCTCCTATCTCTTCGTGGTATTGATCGCAATTGCACCCGCCCTCCATGCGGCAGAGCCTCCTAACATTCTCTTTATTTTGGCCGACAACTGGCGTTATCCGACGGCTGGAATCCTCGACGATCCGATGGCAAAGACGCCTGCGTTTGATCGTATCGCGAGTGAAGGAGTGCTCTTTACTCACACATTCAATCCCGTCCCCTCTTGTTCGCCGACGCGTTCATGCTTGCTTACTGGTAGGCAGGCACATGAGCTTGGAGAGCGAGCGAATCTGTGGAGTGGTTTTCCACGGGACACACCTGTGGTGACGCAGTTACTGCGCGAAGCCGGTTATGAAATCGGCTATGCAGGCAAGCCATGGGCTCCAGGCAATCATGAAGAGTCTGGTTGGACCGAGAATCCAGTGGGACCGAAGTTTGCGAGCTTTGCCACGTTTCATTCGAATCATGATTCCGCCAAGCCCTTCTTCTTCTGGCTAGGTAACACCGATACGGCAACGAAAGCCGGCAAGCTGCCGTTTCTGGCTGATGCAAAAGCGAAGCTCGATGCCAGCCAACTAACGATTCCGCCGGAGCTTCCAGATTGTACCGAAGTGCGAGATGATTTAATGAACTATTATGGCGGCGTGATGAAGCTAGACGAGGAAGCCGCGCGAGCGATCGCGGTGCTTGAGAAAGCGGGACAACTCGATAACACGATCGTTATCTACACCAGCGACAACGGTTGGCAGATGCCGCGAGGACTAGCCAATTGCTACGACGCCGGTTCGCGTGTACCGCTGGCGATTCGTTGGGGCAAGAACCTCAGGGCAGGAAGAAGGGTGGATGACTTCGTCAATGTCGGCGATCTTGGCCCCACTTTTCTCGAACTCGCGGGACAGACGGCCCCACCTTCGATGAGTATGCACAGCATCAAGAACATCTTGCTTGGAAAGCCCGATTCGTTTGCTCGCGACGCAGTCTTTATCGAACGAGAGCGACACGCCAATGTCCGTCATGACAACATGAGCTACCCGGTACGAGCCGTGCGAACGCGCGACTTTCTCTACCTTCGTAATCTTCGTCCCGACCGTTGGCCCGCGGGCGATCCGGACATTTTGTTTCTTCATGGGCGTCCCTTTGGCGATGTTGATACTACGATGGTGAAAGATTTCTTACTTGCTCACCAGAATGATCCCGCCTACGCGAAACAAATCGCGCTAATCTTCGGCAAGCGACCCGCTGAAGAACTTTACGACCTACGCGTTGACCCAAATCAACTCAACAATGTCGCTGGCCAAGCCGAGTATGCTCCCGCACTTCAACAGCACCGAGAGCGTGTCAACGAATGGATGAAGTCAACTCACGACCCAAGACTCGACTTCGCATATGATGGCTGGGATGATTTTCCATACTTTGGCAAAGCACCTCGCCGTGACTAAACGGCCTCGAAAGAATCGGTATCATTCCTTAGGGTTTGCTGTAGCTGGTTCTGCTGCTGGTAACTCGAGAACTTGCCCCTGGGCCAACAACCGCGTTCTGAGCTTTTCATAAGGTAGCTTTTGAACGTTTACCATCTCTTTCGCCGCCAATGCTGCCGCAACGCCCGCACCCTGGCCGATGACCATCCACGCTCCTTCAATTCGCAACGAAGACATGCCGACATGGGTACAGGATAGGGCAACGGGCACAAGCAGATTGACACACTGCTCGGCTTTAGGAAGAACCGAGCGGTAAGGAACGTGATAAGCGTAACCCTGCTTGGGTTCTTTTTTCCGAACCGGGAAAATCGTCCCTTCGTTAATCACGCCCCCACCTTTAAATGCGATCCGTTGGCAGTCGTGCGAGTCGATGGGAAAAGAGGAGATCGCAATCGGATCGTCCTTCTTTGGGTGGTTCAGTATATCTTTCTGGCTGATGACATGGAGTCCCTTCATGCGTCGAGACTCACGAACATACAAGGCCGGTGAGAAGTGGTCATAGCTCGCGAACTCGTCCTTGCACAGTCCGAGTCCAACGTAGGTATTCTTAATGTTTTTAGGAACCGCAGGATCCGTTGTCAGAAATTGATAAAACTCCAAGGTGTACTGCTTATGGGCTTCCCATATGGCCTTTCGCCCAGCCTCGTCGGCTGTGTGCCAATCATTCCCACCACCGATTAGTCCAATCGAGAATTGATGCCCGATCGAGTTGTTACCGTCCAACTTGTCCCCCGGCATCGGATAAAGATCGAATCCAACTTGTTTGGCATTACCGCCAGCTTTCAAATATCGGCGAATGATCTCAAAGCGGGCAGGATCGTACTTCTCGGGTTTCGGCATCGGTACCCGATTCTTCGGGTTCGATGTCAGGCACAGCCGGAAACTGTAAGTCATGATGTTTTTGTCTCCGTCCTCCTCCTTTCCACCATCGTCTGTTGTAAGTAGGGGCAGAAGCTTACCTTGGTCGTCGAAGCCGTTGATGTCCATTTTCTTCTTTGGATACCGCTTACCTGCCAACGGTTCGTCGAACTCATCACGTCCTTCTCGCCCGAGCGTCCAGTCGACTCCCGCTTCCGCCATAAGATCCCCTTCGTATGTGCCGTCGACATAGATCTTTGCGTTAAACGTGCCGTTATTGGTGATAAGGGAGACAATGCGGCGGTCTTCCGTCTTGACGGATTGGAGGCGTTCATTCACCCGCACTTTCACACCAACTTCGTCGAGCATTTTCTTTGTCACTCGCATCGCGACATGGGGTTCGAACACCCACCTCGACTGATCCTTTAGCGTTGGGTCGTAAGGAGCCATAAGTCCACGATCCGTATAGTCCTTCACAATGCGTTTATGCCATTCATCAAACAGCCCCATCAACGTACTGCGCACCATTTGGTTGGAATCACAATGACTCAGCCCGCCAGTACTCATGGCTCCCACATGGTCAGTCGGTTCCAGAAGTATGACAGAGGCCCCTTCACGGGCGGCGGCGATGGCTGCACAGAAACCTCCAGGGGTCGAGCCGTAAACAATCACGTCCGCATCAGAAGCGTATAGGACTGGGTGCGCATTCGATAAAAGCACCGCGAAAATCAGACCAATGAATCGTGTCATCCGTTGAATTGTTCGGAGAGGAATATTAGGGGTTTATTTGTCGGACGCTTACGTAGACCGAGAGCAAGTGAAAGAATCGGCCGCAAATCAAAAAGGCCCAACCGAGCACTTTGTCCATGATTTCTCTCGTACTCAGCGTCACGGTGTTCGTATTCGATTACTCTCGCCAGCCCCTATCTCGTATGAGCTTTTCTGCTCCACCACCGTTCGTATTCGATCGCCTCGACCAAAAAGAGTATATCGTGATTTGCGGGGTACACCAAAGCCCATCTTGCTTTTAATTTCTTATTCGGGTCACACTCTCTAAGCGTTGTCACAGAGGCGTGACAATCGTCATAGGTAGAACAAAATGACTCCGATGTCAAATTATTAAACGACTAGGCAAAATCTTCCCATAACGCAATTAGTTCGATGGCTTCTTAACGGATGAAGCAGCGATCGGGTTCAAACGAATAGTCGAAACGTTAATCTCCACAACAACCCAATCGGTACAATTCCATGATCGACCAATCGATGCGATTTTCAGAGTCCTCGTTTCTTCAACC
>JAPLNI010000047.1 GCA_026692865.1 Planctomycetota bacterium | reverse complement strand
TTGTCGATCGAGAATGTCTTTGCTAAACAAACGGTTCTGTTGTCACGCGAGAGTCTTTCTCTTCTTAACATCGCTCGCCCGAAAGCTGTGACAAGTCACAGCACTCCAAATTTGGAGTGCTCCGTTTCGGCGGAGCTTTAAGACTTATCTCTCGGTTACCTATCTAAGCGGTCTCCGTGAACCCACTGCATTCCATCTCGCAAGCCTTTTCTTTTGATCGATCCGATTTGTCCGTGTCCCGCTAGTCGATTTCTCACTGGGGTGATTGGTATTGGACACGGAGGACGCGGACGACACGGAGAAGACTTTTGCAACAGGGCATGGAAATGGTTTGTGCTCCTTAGAGAATGCGAAACAATCACATTAAATCCGTGTCGTCCGTGCTTTCCGTGTCCCAACTAAAACTCGTTAGCACCGATTACTGGGACATCCGGAAATTCCGTAGGCAGAATCTTTACTCACTACTGATTTAGGCTTAACCTCCCTTGTCTCCTCTGCCCACGAATAACGCAGATCTACGCGAATAAATTGGAATGTTTGGAGTGCTCCGTTTCGGCGGAGCTTTAAGACTTATCTCTCGGTTATGCAATTCGGTGTAAATGCGAGTAGCTTTGAAAGTCATTCGGGACTGCCTGAAATTCTTGCCAAAATTCAAATTAACTATCGCGTCTAATTTACTTTGCGAAACTCGATAGGCGTTACTCCGAGGGTCTTTTTAAATGTTCTTGTCATATGGGCTTGATCATAGAAGCCTGCCTCGAGAGCGATCTCACTTGCTGGTTGATTGCTTGCAACGAGTCTTCGGCAGGCTTCGTGAACGCGTACTCGTTGCAAGTAATTTGATGGCGACATTTTGTAAATCGCTTTAAAACGACGGTTGAATTGGCTATGCGAGAGGCCAGCGATTTTGGAGAGTTGCGACATCTCGAGCGATGACGAGAAGTTCTCGTTCATGTTTCGGATGGCTGCTTGAATACCGTGGCCGTCTCCGCTTGATGTTGATTCGATCGGGTTCAATGGACGCCTGATTCCGGCGATACCGATACAAACACCTGCATCATCGAAGAGTGGAATCTTCGTCGAAACGAATGGTTCCAGAAGACCATTCACATCCGGAATCAACCAGACTTGGTCAACCAACGGAGTCTTCGAACGCATGACTTTTTGGTCTTCGTCGCGATATCGTTGCCCCCAGTACAGTGGGTGAATGTCGAGGTCGGTCTTGCCAAGAATCTCCTCCTCGTTGGCAAGTCCTCTCGCAAGCAGGAACGTTCTATTCATCTTCATGAATCGACCTTCGACGTCTTTCACGTATAAAAAAACGTCGGGCAAATAGTCGAACAGATGCAGTAGCGAAGCCGAATTTGCGATTCGACTAAAAAACGCGGCTCGTTTAAAGGTGATTTTTGTGCTCATGCGCAATTTGTACAAGAAAATGCGCTTTCATTGCAAGCATTTTTTGATTGTCTTGGATATTCTTATACATGTAATCTGTCTCCGTCGAATTCGTTTCGAAGCCATTGCGATCGACACGAGTTGCGGAAGCTGGAAGCACCTTAATGAGATTTGCTGAGGGTCGAGCATGCTTAATTTGATTGGACGCGGAAAATCACACAACTGTAATGGAACAACTCGACGAGACTTTCTCCAAGTCGGAACGTTGGGTGCGATCGGTTTTGGATTGCCGCAACTCCTGGCGGCCGCCGAACAAGGGAAAGTCGATCCATCCAAAGACAAAAAATCGTGCATCATGATTTTTAATCTCGGTGCACCAAGTCAACTCGACACATTCGACATGAAGCCCGACGCCCCGGCCGAGGTCCGCGGCCCATTCAAGCCGATCAGCACCAAAGGAGATTTTCAGCTTTCTGAGATTCTTCCGATGCATGCTCAAATTGCTGACAAGTTCTCGATCGTTCGCTCGTGTTATCACACTGCTGCGGCCGTTCACGACGCAGGTTGGCAGATGCTGCAAACCGGGCGTCAGTTCACGGGTGGCGTCAACTATCCTCATGCTGGTGCTGTCGTTCAATACATCAAAGGCCGGAGGAGTGATCTTCCGGCTCACGTGGTTCTTCCTCAAACGATGGGGCGGGGTGGTGGGAATCTTCCAAACGGGCAGGCTGGTGGTTTTCTAGGCAAAGCTTTCGATCCCTTTGCGCTGATGGCGGACCCGTCCCAACCCAATTTCAAAGTTCCCGATTTGCTGCCGCCTGCCTCGCTGGGCGATGTGCGAATCGATAGACGTCGTCGCATGCGAGAGGCCGTCGAAGGTCAGATGGCCGCATTGGAAGCCACCGAATCGGCAAAGATGCTGGACGCAAATTTTGAAGCGGCTTATCGACTGATGAGCAGCCCTCAAGCCCGACAAGCATTCGATCTAACTCAAGAGTCGACTACGATGCGAGAGCGATACGGGATGAATCGATTTGGGCAGTGCTGCTTGCTTGCTCGACGATTGATTGAATCGGGCGTACGCTTTGTAACGATCAACACCTTTCTTACTGTCTTCGATGAGATCACGTGGGACATTCACGGCAGTAAGCCTTTCACGACCATTGAAGGGATGAAGAACATTGTCGCCCCGATGTATGATCGAGCCTACTCGGCCTTGATCGAAGACCTTCACCAACGCGGCATGCTTGAAGATACGCTTGTTACAGGACTTGCCGAGTTCGGTAGGACTCCCAAAGTCAATCCTGCTGGCGGGAGAGATCACTGGCCCCAATGTTTTTCTTGTACGTTTGCCGGTGGAGGAGTCAAGGGTGGACGAGCTATCGGAGCAAGCGATCCGATTGGTGCCGTCCCAGCCGACCGACCTACTGCACCGGGCGAGATTATCGCAACGATCTTCAAGGCCATGGGGTTGGACCTTCATGCAGAAATGCCCGGACCCGGTGGCCGACCGTTCCCACTAGTTGATTTCGGTGTGCGAGAGATCCGCGAGCTGTTTGCCTAAGCAAATAGTTCGTGGTCAAAACTTTGAACAATCAAATAATTGCAGACCCAACTCGGCAGCAATTACAAGTCTAAAAGCGAGAACTTACGATCGATGTTACGAATTTATTCATATCGCATTTGTCTGCTGACGATTTTGTTGATCGTCGGCTGTTACGAATCATCGTCAGCTTCCGAGCCTCAAGCCGAAAGGCCTGAGACGATAACGCCAGCCACGGGTAACCGCGCAGCAACGTCCGTACCAATAGCACACGGGGCTAGCGCCGCCGATTCGGAGGAAACGCGGGAATGGAGTTTTCGTAACGATGTTCAGTCCATTCTCGCTCGGCAAGGCTGTAACACAGGAGCTTGCCATGGAGCTTTAGCTGGTAAAGGAGGCTTCAAATTATCGCTTCGCGGTTACGATAGCGAGGCGGACTTCCATGCGATCACTCGTGAAGTGCGAGGCCGTCGCATTGAAATTGCCGATCCGGGAAAAAGTTTGCTGCTTGCCAAACCAACGGGGGCTCTGCCTCACAAAGGTGGTATCCGGCTAGATACCGAATCGCACGACTATCGAATACTCGCCGAATGGATTGCTCAAGGTGCACCCGGCCCCAAAGATTCAGATCCAAGGCTCACGCATATTTCGGTAAGTCCAGAAAACGTACTGCTAAAGCCCGACGATGTTTCTCAAGTTCTTGTAAGTGCTCATTACAACGATGGTCGCGTTGCGGATGTTTCGCACTGGGCGAAGTTCTCTGCTACCGACGAGGCGGTTGCGAGTGTTGACGAACATGGGAAAGTTAAAGTTCGTGGTTCGGGTGAAGCGGCTGTGTTGGCTTGGTTCGGTTCGCAAGTCGCTCTTTCGCGGATGACTGTTCCTTATCCTAACGAAGTATCCGATGAAGTTTTTACTCAAGCACCACGCCGAAATTTCATTGACGATCTGAATCTTCAGCAGTTGAAGACGCTTCGATTGCCGCCATCACCGCCCGCGAGCGACGAGTCGTTTATTCGACGTGCTACGATTGACACGATTGGTCGACTACCAACTGCAGAGGAGACGAAAAAATACCGAGTGGACGAATCAATGGATAAGAAAGCGAAGCTGATTGATCGTCTGCTCGCAAGCGATGAATACGTGGACTACTGGGCATACAAATGGAGCGACTTATTGCTCGTCAATGGGACAAAGCTGCGACCGATCGCCGTGAAGTCTTTCTACAGTTGGATTCGCAATTCAGTTCGCGAGAATAAGCCCTGGGATCATTTCGTAAGTCAAATCCTAACTGCGAAAGGAGACAGCGATGCGGAAGGAGCAACCAACTTTTATGCGATTCATCAAACGCCGGAAGACATGACCGAGAATGCAAGTCAAGCGTTTATGGGATTGTCGATCGGTTGTGCAAAATGTCATAACCATCCGCTTGAAAAATGGACCAACGATCAATACTACTCGATGGCAAATTTGTTCTCGCGAGTGCGAGCCAAAGGTTGGGGCGGTGACTTGAGAAATGGAGACGGTGTTCGAACGCTTTACGTCGCAAGCGAAGGTGAGCTGATTCAGCCAAAGAGCGGCAAGGCGCTGCCACCTGCACCTCTAGATTCCACTCCGATCGATTTTGATAATCCTGATGATCGTCGCAAAGCATTGGCTGCGTGGATGACCGATTCGAGCAATCCGTATTTCTCGCGTTCGATCACGAATCGAGTTTGGGCCAACTTTTTTGGACGCGGTTTAGTTGAAATGGTGGATGATCTTCGACTAAGTAATCCCGCCTCGAACGAACCACTTTTGGCTGCGGCTTCAGCACATCTTGCGTCGAACCAATTCGATTTGAAGAAGCTGATGCGAGCGATTCTCGAGAGTGAGACATACGGACGCAGTAGTCAACCCCTTCTTGCAAATGCCCTTGAACAAAAGTACCTCAGTCGATACTACCCACGCAGATTGCTTGCAGAAGTTCTCTTGGATTCGATTGATCAAGTCCTTCAAACATCAACTGCGTTTACGCAGATTGCTTTTCCGGGTGCGGACTTTCAAAAGACAAGTGAGTATCCCAAAGGAACTCACGCTATCCAATTACATGATTCGGCGGTCGATTCTTACTTTCTAAAAACCTTCGGCCGTAACACTCGCGAGATCACTTGTGAATGTGAAAGAAGTTCAGAACCAACGATGGTTCAAGTTCTGCACATGTCCAATGGCGAGACATTAAATCCCAAACTTGCTGCCGAAGACAACGCGATTGCCAAGCTAATCGATAGCAAGGCAACCAACGATGAAATTATTGATGAACTGTTTCTGGTTGCTTTGTCGAGAACACCAACTGAAGATGAAAAATCAAAACTACTCGCTGTGATGGAAGAGTACGGCGATCAGAGGAGAACAGCTATTGAGGACGCTTTCTGGAGCGTTCTCGCTAGTGCTGAATTCACATTTAATCATTAACATCTACGCTTGTTGAAGATCATGAATTTTAAAATCCAATTTGCCAATCAAGCAATACTGACGGTTGTACTAACGCTTTTCATGGTGACTCCATTTGTGCTTGCGTCCCACGCGGTCGACTATGTCAAAGATGTTATGCCAGTGTTGCAGAAGCACTGCATCGCATGCCATACAGCCGATGAAGCTCAAGGTGGACTGGTAATGGAAACCTACACAGCGTTGATGCGTGGAGGCGAATCCGGACCCGCGCTGACTCCCGGGGTTCCTTCAAGCAGTCGAATGTTCTTGATGGCATCTGGCAAGATGGATCCGGTGATGCCACCTGATGATGCGGAGCGACCTAAGGAAGAGGAGTTGGCACTACTCGCGAATTGGATCGAGCAAGGGGCGAAGGGCCCCGAGGGAGAAGTCGCAATGCGCCGCGAGCTGCGAACGCCCGATTTCCCGACCGCGCAAGACGCAAAGCGTCCGGTTACGGCTGTAGCGATTTCACCCGACGGATTGACCTATGCAACTGCTGGTTATGGCGATGTTGCCCTGTTCTCCACGGAAACAAAATCACAGGTCCGTAAGCTTGAATCCCAGCCTGGAAAGATCAACTCGATTCGCTTCAGTCGCGACGGAAGTAAACTTCTTACTGCTTCAGGCGTTACGGGACTCTATGGGGTAGCAGCTATTTATGATCTCGAAACCGGTAATCGTATTTTTACTTCGGAAGGTCACACGGATGTGATTCAAGTCGCAGTTTTTTCACCTGATGAAAAATCGATTGCAACAGCCAGTTACGATCGAGAAATTCTAGTTTGGGACATCGCGACCGGAAAGGTTAAGCAACGATTCTCGGGGCATAACGGGGCGATCTACTCGCTCGCTTTTTCGCCAGATGGAAAAGTTCTTGTCAGTGGTTGCGCCGATGAAACGGTCAAAGTCTGGGATGTCGCATCAGGTGTGCGTTTGGATACGATGAGCCAACCGACTGCTGAAGTTTGTTCGGTCGCAGTGACCAGCGATGGATCGCATGTAATTGCCGGTAGCGCGGATAATCGGCTTCGAGTATGGAAGCTTGTCTCTAAAGATACTCCTCGGATCAATCCAATTGTTGTGACTCGATTTGTTGACGAATCACCGTTGACGCATATGGCTTTGACTCAGGACGGCTCACGATTGGTTGTCATAAGCGAGGTGGGTAACGTGAAGGTACTTCGCACATCCGATTGGAGCCAATTCGCAACGCTTGAGCCTCTAGGTGAGACAGCCAGCGATCTCGCGGTTGCAGTCGATGGCGAGTCATTGATGATTTCGTTGATGAATGGTGAGCTGGTTTATCGCGAGCTTCCTAAACTTAACGCCGACGGTGTGTCCGCTCGCCGAGAGAAAGAAGTTAAGCCGACTTATATTGACGTGGGGGCGTTGGAGATGATCGAAGAGAGTGCTGCTCGCAAAGAACAATCGCTTGCTGGCGTTACTGATTCAACAGCTCCGATTCAGTTGCTGCGTGGCTCCGAGATAACAGGGGAGATCTCTCAAGAAAGCGAAGAGGATTGGTTTGCGTTTGATGCACGTCAGGGGGAAATGTGGGTCGTAGAAACCGACACAAGTGGACTCAAGAGTAAACTCGACACGGTCGTTGAAATGCGAGACGAACAGGCAGAACCGATTCTAAGAACACGCCTCCAAGCGACTCGCGACTCGTACTTTACCTTCCGAGGTAAGAATAGCATTCAGAACGATGACTTTCGAATTTTCGCTTGGGAAGAGATGAAATTGGGTGAGTATCTGTATGCGGCAGGCGAAGTATCACGACTTTGGTTGGCACCCCGAGGATCCGATTCGGGGTTCAACGTTTTTCCCGGACGCGGAAATCGGTGGGCCTATTTTGGTACGTCTGGAACAACCCATGCGATGGGAGAACCGGCTTACATAGTTCGTCCACTCGACAGCGATGAATCTCCGATTGCGAACGGGCTGCCGGTCTTTAACTTGTACTATCTGAACGATGATGATCCATCGCAGAGTCGCGGTGACGACAGTTATCTAATGTTCAAAGCACCAGCGAATGGGAAATACTTGATTCGCGTTCGTGATGCTCGTGATGAAGGTGGAGAGGGCTACAAGTATAGATTACGACTTCGCCCGGCGAACCCAAGCTTCGCTGCCTCGGTCGAAGCGATTAAAGCTCCGCTCCTACGTGGCTCCGGTCGCGAGGTGCAAGTGATCGTGGATCGCAAGGACGGATACGATGGAGAAGTCGTGTTTGAAATTGCTGAGTTACCCGAAGGCGTTCATTCCAATTTCCCTGTCCGGGTTCAACCAGGTCTGGGGTTTGCGACAGGCAACATTTGGGCCGATGCGAGTGCTCCTGATTTTGCCATGAGCGTCTCGCCGCGTGTGACTGCTCGTGCAACCATTGACGGAAGGATCGTCGAGCGGAATGCAGGGGTCGCGGGGAAGTTGACTCTTAAGGATCGACCGCAAGCGATATTGGAAATTGTGCATGAAGGCATTGACAAGGGGAATCAAAACGGAGCGACAATTCAGATCAAACGAGGCGAAACAATTTCGTTAATCGTCAAGGCAGATCGTAAGGAATCATTCACAAAAGAGATACCGCTAGGCAAAGAACAGGCCGGTCGCAACATGCCACATGGAGTCTATGTTGACAATATTGGGCTCAATGGATTGCTCGTTCGTCAAGACGAATCTGAGCGGCAATTCTTTGTTACCGCCGACGCGATCGCCGAGCTAGGAATTCGAGACTTTTTTCTTACAGGTGCAATCGACGGTAATGTCACTTCACAGCCAGTCAAGCTAGAGGTTTTGCCGTAAGTGGTACGTACCGCTTGCCGAGCGGTTCGTTGCAATGACTTAAAAATCGGCACTCTCGAATGATTCCACTATGGATAACCATCCAACGGTCGTTCGAAAATCGCGAATTCGAATTTGATGGTCTTCGTTGGACCACTCACTTATACGGCCTTTGGATGTTTGTGGCGTACCTTCCAAGGGCAGTTCCAAGCTCTTCGGGGCGATGCCTAGCTCACCGGAGATGTCATACGCAACACGTGCTGGAAATGCATTGAGCTCGACACGGATCTTTGGGTCGAGAGTGTTGGTGCGCATCGTCTCTAAGGACGCTTGATCACGAGGGTACGGGCAAGGAAGGGCGTCTCGACTCGCGACAATCCACAGTCGCCCTGTAGAAGCCTGCGAGCCTGTTAATTGAGAGGGTTCCTTTGCAAGTCGATCTTCACTCGCAACGATTTTGCCTCCCAAAACTACAACGTTTTCGTCAAGTTTTCCAAGAAGCTTTGCAAGATCATCTTTGCTGGGCGAGGAGATCTTTGCACTGCAACCACACTGGACTGAGATTAACAGGTAGACACAGATCCAAACGTTTGCTTTGTGAGATATGGGGATCATTGTCTACAATCAACTAGGCAGCCGCTTTACTATTCAAGAGAAACTGATTCGCCATCATTACTGCCGCCGATAGCCCACCAAACACGCATATCGATCGAGTTGTTTATGAATCTAATTGCGTCGTCCCCCATGACGATGTTCAGTCCGTCGAAGTGGTGGCTACTCGGAGTGATGATGTTGTTACCATCGTCTTCACCGCCGTAGATATGGCAGCTTCGTTTATTGACAGGCATGACCGTCATGAAGTGATTGGCACTTAAGTTCCAGCCAGAGAGCCACGACTGACCGTGATGTAGCGAGTAGCTTTGATCTGCTGCCGATACCGATCCGCAGAAAGCGACCCAGCGATCCAACGACCGTGCGGATTCTGATCCGCCACAGAACGAAAGCATCGCAACGTTGGTATTAGGTGCGGGATAGCTTCCACCAAATGGGCTTCTTATGGAGGCGAAGTCGGAGACAACTCGCTCGGTCACTGAGATCGTATTTGAGAGTCCATCTTGAATGTCTTGAATACGAGTAAGCGTCCGATGCCAAGGGTCAGGAACGGCCGGATTGACTAGACCGATAATTCCATTTTGTTGTTCGGTCCTAAAATTCCCTGCACGATTTGCCGGGTCAGCAACTGGGTAGGAAGATCCCTTAGGCCATCCAATATTTCCGACATAACTTGAGGGAGCTGTCCGCCCAATCTGGGTCGTTCGGACTCGATTCATCGGTTCGCTTGGGCAGAGATAAACCGGAACGATGGAAGCCGCTGCCTTCGCGTTGGTGTTCGCAGCGGGAATCGAGTAGCTGACATAGTCAGAGCTTCCCACATACGAGCAACGATCCGAGAGAGGCACGCCAAAATTGATCGAGTTGTAAAGCGTGTTCTGTTCGACCTGCGGAAGAATCGCGGCTAGCCAACTGTAAAAACCGCTTCCGCAATTTCCATTCTTGTTATCAATCCCCAAAGAGCTGTGCGGGAACGAGCCATACGTATCGTGGTAATTGTGTAATGCGATTCCGATCTGACGAAGATGATTCTGACATTGTACACGCCGGGCTGCTTCGCGTGCAGATTGAATCGCGGGCAGAAGAAGTCCCGCAAGCACACCGATGATAGCGATCACGACAAGCAATTCGACTAACGTAAATCCTCGACATGATTTAGGCGATTCTGAACGTGCGGTAGGTGAACACCCTTCGATCTCGGTTTTTACCATATCTTCTCGTCTTCCCCGCAAGTGATACCGTCAAGATGCCTGAACGGCACTTTCGTTGCTCTTGCAATTAAAGATCAAAGATACGGCTGTTCAGCGCGACGGTCAAGCCAAATGTTGCAGGAAGTCGCTTCGGATCGTCGGCTTTCAGAATTTTACGTGTTTTGCGTCATGTTCGAAGCTGCATTTGCGATCCATATGGAAATGTTACCCAAATGCCAATTTTACCTAATTCCTATAGATTCCTTATTGCATAACGATTGCATTAAGGATAATCTTGAAACCGTATATGGTTTTTACCGAAGACAGTTTTCTTGGAGAAGTATTTAAAAATGAGTATAAGTAGAGCATTGATTTCCCTTTTTTTTACCTCGGCAAGCTTGTTGACAAGTCGTGTACATGCCGATTTGTCGGTCGAATTTTCGAGCGGGCACGGTGACATGGGGTTAGCCGTCGAGCTCGATGGTTCACTCTTTCTGCACTATCACTTTGGTGGTGGGGCAGTTCTAAATGGTGTTGCATTGGGGGCAGGGGTGGATGCGGAATATGTTCCCAGCGAGGTTTTTGTTCGTGTAGCCGATACGGCTCGTACATTCCCTGGGGCTGTTCCGTTCCTAAGCACAGGTGCGACCGATCCGGTCTGGACACTTCCTCAGGGTACTCCTGGTGCGTTACCTTTTCTCGGTATTGCAGCCGTGGAGCTAGACGCTCTCGATTTTGCTTCGGCAGGCTTTCGGCTAACCGGCTTTAACGGTCCTGTTGGTGGCGAGTTCGCCCTATGGCAAGGAGGGTTTACTCCAACCGTCTTTTTTCAAACCAACAACGGCATAAATCCCGCTCAAGACTTATACAATATTACAGTCGGGGCTCACGATCACGCGAACTGGTCATTCACTAAAGAGGGTATCTATAATTTAACTATCGAAGGCTTCGCCAATCCAGTTGGCGGTGGGACACAGTTGACCGACATCGGCACATTCACCTTCGCAGTCGGAAATACAACGGCAGTTCCTGAACCTTCTTCGATTGTATTGATTGCCGTTTGCGGTGTAGGTCTGTTTGCCGCTCGACGGCGTTTGGGCTTTTCGGGTAACAGCTCAATAGCTTCCTGAGTTTCGCGTAAAACAAGGTTGGTTTTTATCCTCAATCTAGACCCTTGTTAATTAGCTGGATCCGTCTGCGATAATGACGGAGCAAACGGATCCTTCAGCATCGATCCAACTCGTCACCTGACCGATGCTGCACAGGGCTGCTTAAAAAAGATTCTAGCCCACAGCCAGATCTTTATCGGCAAATTTTCCATCTGCGAGCGATTCACAGGTGTCGCCTGAAGTTTTCAACATTCAACAGCGATTCGGAGAGTGTGCAGAATTCTCTTCGTTACCGCAGACTTCCCTGGTGACGCTTTTCGTTACCTTTCACAAAGCGACTTTGCAAAAAGCCAACTCCCCTTAGCCAATCACATCCCCCAAAGCCGTCGAATCATCACTGAGGATGCGACAAGCCCGAAAACAAGAGCAATACTCGACGGCTCTGGAACAGCAGCAAGTCGCAGATTGTCGAGTGCAAGATAGGTCGGTGTGTTGATACCAAAGGGTCCCACGTCAGATGACGAGAAGGTGAGACTAACGGACCTCGCGCTGGCAATGCTTGATAAACTCACGTTCTGCCAATTACTTAGAACATAGTCTTGGCTGTTGTCAGGAAATCGATAGTCTGCAAGATCCACAGTCACAGACCCAATCAAAGTTCCGCTGCCCCCTATGCTGTCATACCCATTTAGCGTCACACTGAGGTAATCAGGCTTGTCTCCGAGAGGGCCACCATACTTGTAACCACCACCAAGTCCATCGTTACCGTCTCGCATATAAATGGCACCATATGTCCCGTTCGCCAGATCAACAGATTGGAGAAGCATCCCAGCGGGCAGATCGAAAAAGGCGCCATCGCTATAAGAAATTGCATACATTTGTCCGGCGGCTACACCACCACTACCGTTGGACCCACCTCCCGGAAACGCAGCGTACTGGTTTAGATAGCTTGCGGATGTTGGATTGACCACATTGCTGTAACTCCAGCCACTCCAATAATCGCCGGGAAAGGTAATGTCGCTGTAGGTGTTGCCAAAAAAGACGCCGCTGCTCATCCAACCGTTGGAGTTCGGTTGATTTGTACCACTATTGCCATTGTAAAAGGATCCGCCGGAGACACTCCCAGAAAACAACGTTTTATCTTCAAACGTCACTAAGAGGTTAGCGCTTGCAAAAGCAGGCGTAACAAAAAACACCACCGAGTACAAAAGTCGAAAGCCCATTGTTGAAAGCATCCTATCGAATAAGGTCTCTATTCGAGCATGGCTCCAAGAGACGACTCTGGCCGCGTTCGAAACTGATATCGTTGTCGACTAATCAGTAAGGCAAAAGCAACCCGAACATCAAATCAAAAACGTGATTCTTGCGAATGCTCTGTCGAGCAACCGAAATTTGATTCAGCATCGAAAAATCAGCTTTGCGGCGAATGCCTCAATCCGAGAAGGCACGTGTTCACCATCATTTGCGGTAGGTCTTCTGACTCGTTATCCATTCGATCTCAAAGCCTTCTCACTCGAACGAATCGAGCAATGGCACTTCCTGTAGAAGAAAATCGAACCTGCAAAGTGAAATAATCACCGTGCCGATAACTCACAGCGGCTGGACCGTCCCGGAATCGCACCGGGTTCCCTGTTCGCGAGTGAAACAAACTGCCTCACCCGTCACCGTAAACGTCCTTGTAAAGTAAGTAAGCCAATACAAACTGTCAAGCGCTTTCGCCTCCGAGTGAGTATAATAGAGCGTGTATCGACAGCATCTCTTAGATTAGTAGCACGCTGAGAAACACATTTTGTAGTTTGGGACCATTGTCCCGAACAAGCAAACAAGCAAGCAACTGAACGGGATAGACAGACGGGACAGTGGTCCCATTCTACGATCGCCTTTACTGCCCAGCCTTAGGAATTCCCTCTCACGCATGAACCCGATTAATTTTGCACTTCGTCGGCCACGAAGTGTCATCGTTGGATTGATTGCGATTGTCCTTGTTGGGCTCGCTGTCGTTCGTCCCAAATCGGTTGACGAGTGGCTTAAAGGACGCGGGATAGAACTTCCGATAAAGCGAATGTCGATCGATATTTTTCCATCGCTGAATCTCCCGGTGATTTACGTATGTCAGCCCTACGGTGGTATGGACCCGGCGCAAATGGAAGGGCTTCTGACGAACTACTACGAGTACCACTTTCTCTACATCAACGGTATTCATCATGTAGAAAGCCGAAACGTACAAGGGACGGCACTGATGAAATTGATTTTTCATCCTGGTACCAATATGGCTCAGGCGATGGCCGAGACAATCAACTATGTGAACCGATCGCGAGCGATGATGCCTCCCGGAACAGTTCCTCCTTTCGTGATGCGTTTCGATACGGGAAGCGTTCCTGTTGGCTATCTTGTCTTATCAAGTGGAACGAAAACGATCGCTGAGATACAAGATCAGGCGCTCTTCAAAGTTCGTCCGATGTTTTCTTCATTGCCTGGTGTTTCGGCACCACCACCTTTTGGAGGATCTGCAAGAAGTATTGTCGTTCGCGCGAACCCAGACCGCTTGCGCGCCTTCGGCCTCTCTCCGGATGATGTGATTGGAGCACTTACCAAAGGGAACACAATTACACCTTCGGGAAATGTTCGAATCGGTGATAGTTATCCTTCGGTACCAACTAACGCGATGATTCGCGATGTACGCGAGCTGGGGCAGATTCCGCTGAAGACTGGTCCCCAGACGGTGTACTTGCGAGACATCGGTAGTATCGAAGACGCAAGCGACATGATAACCGGTTATGCTCTCGTCAACGGTCGGCGAGCTGTTTACATCTTAGCAACGAAGCGTGCTGACGCATCCACGATGAATGTGATTGGCGAGATCAAGCAAGCCTTGCCCAAGATGCAAAAGGAATTGCCTGACGATATCAAAGTCGCCTTCGAGTTTGATCAATCTCCGTATGTCACCGGTGCAATATCGAGCTTAGCGACTGAAGGCTTTTTGGGAGCGTTACTTACCGGTCTGATGGTGCTCGTGTTTCTGAGAGACTGGCGCAGTGCGATCGTGGTGGTGCTTAATATCCCGCTTGCGATTTTGTTTTCGATTGTGGGGCTATGGTTAACTGGACAAACCATCAACTTGATGACCCTCGGAGGCCTTGCGTTATCGGTTGGAATTCTGATCGATGAAGCCACCGTGGAGATCGAAAACATTCACACGCAGATGAAAAAGCAGCCCTCGGTGGCAATCGCGGTTTTGAACGGAAACCGACAAACCGCAGTTCCGCGTTTACTGGCAATGCTATGTATTCTGGCTGTCTTCGTTCCGACATTCTTTATGCAGGGGGCGCCGCGAGAGCTTTTCTACCCGCTGTCACTTGCCGTCGGGTTTGCGATGATAGGCTCTTATATCCTTTCAAGCACGATGGTTCCCATCTTGTGTGTTTGGTTGTTGAAGAACGATCATCCAATAGCAAGGATGGAGAGTCGTCAAGTCTTCTCAATGCCTGGCTTTCAAAGCTGGACCCAGTTGATGATCTCTATGCGCTGGATTGTAGTGCCTAGCTACCTGGTTTTGTGTGCCATCACGATTTGGGTATCGATTGCGGCGATTGGTATTGATATTTTTCCAAGGATCGATGCGGGTGAATTTCGGCTACGCATGCGTGCAAAGGACGGGACCCATATCGAAGTTACCGAGCAGATTGCGTTACGAGTCCTAGAATCGATTAAACAGAAAACCAAAGGGAGCGACGGCAAAGACAACATCGCACTCACTCTTGGATATGTCGGTACAGTTCCTGCTTCTTTTCCGATCAACTCGGTCTACCAATTCATGCGAGGCCCCGAAGAAGCCGTCTTTCGAATCGCATTCAAGCCCAACTCAGGTATCGGTACAGAGCAACTCCTCAGTAGTTTGCGGACGAAGTTCAGTAACGAGTTTCCCGACGTGCGATTTTCGTTTGAGCCAGCCGACATCATCAGTGAAGTCATGAGCTTCGGATCTTCGGCACCGATCGAAGTCGCGGTTCGCGGTGGCTCGCAAGCCGAGAATCGCGATTTTGCGACCAAGGTTCAAACTGCTTTGACGAAGCATCCGAGACTGCGCGATGTTCAAATTGTACAAGCGTTGGATTATCCAACGATCGATGTGAAGATTGATCGCGAGAAGGCTGGACTTGCAGGAGCCACCATGGATCAAGTCAGTCGCTCTGTGCTTGCGGCAACTTCTTCGAGTCGGTTCGTTGTTCCCAATTATTGGCCAGATCCAAAAACAGGTGTTGGGTATCAGGTCCAAGTTGAAATCCCACAACCGGCAATGAAGTCGCTTAACGATTTGGGAACGGTTCCAGTTCTCAACCGCGACCAGGAGGGGCCGCTGTTGCTGCGTGATGTTGCACAGTTGAGCCAATCGACTACAGCAGGCGAATTCGATCGCTACAACATGAAACGCGAGCTTTCTCTCACCGCAAACGTAGTCGGACCAGACCTCGAAGAGGTGGCCCGCGAAGTGTCTAGCCTGCTGGAACAAGTCAAGAAAGAAGACGATTCGGCGAAAGACTCACAAGAAAAACTGGGTTTGAAGCCCGCACGTGTGAGTTATGAATTACGCGGTCAGATACCACCGCTCTATCAAATGCTTAGCGGGCTCGGCGTGGGGCTTGTCTTGGCAGTGCTTGCGATCTTCTTAATGCTTGCGGCAAGCTTTCAATCGTTTCGACTTTCACTAGTAACGATCTCAACTGCTCCAGCGGTCATCGCAGGGGCAGGGGTGATGTTGTGGCTTACCGGATCTACACTCAACATCCAGTCATTCATTGGAATCATCATGGGACTTGGCGTTGCGATGGCGAACGCAATTTTAGTCGTCACTTTTGCAGAACAACGCAGACGCGATGGAGAGAGCTCCTGGCAAGCTGCCGAGCATGCTGCTTTGGATCGCCTGCGGCCGGTCTTAATGACCAGTTGTGCGATGCTTGCCGGTATGCTGCCGATGGCAATTGGAATTGGCGAGTCAGGCCAACAGACTGCACCTTTGGGGCGTGCTGTGATCGGAGGCTTAATCGCTGCAACGCTTTCTACATTGTGGGTCTTGCCTGCAGTATTCGCTTGGGTACAAGCCGGTCGCGGAACTTCGTCTGGGTCGTTGCATCCTTATGATGCAGACGAAGCCATCCTCTCAGAAAAATAAATCAATCAAGAATCACATACGAATGTTAAACATGAATTATTTTCCAAACTCAAGAGGCAATTATCTATGTCGATCGCTATTCGCACTCTTGAGTGTAACGACGCTTAGTGGCTTCTTTGGTTGCAGGCAACCATTGGAGGTCGATTCGTTCTCCGAAAGAGCCACTGCAACTACTGAATTGCCAAAAGTGACTACTGCAAAACCCCTCCGGCAGTTGCTTCTTCAAAAGACGGAACAACCAGGTCGAGTCGAAGCGTTCTCCACAACGCATATTCTCGCGAAAGTGTCAGGTTACATCGATCAGCAATTGGTCGACATCGGTGATCGAGTCAATGGACCGAAGAGAGATCAACAAGGGAACGTGACGGAGGCTGGGCAAGTTCTTGCCGTCTTGACTGCGCCCGAGTTGCTAGATGAACGAATGCAAAAAGAAGCGATGATTGTTCAAGCAACCTCTGATATCGCTCAGGCTGAAGCGGCTGTCGAAGTCGCCAAATCAGCGTCGAAATCAGCAGAGGCGAACGTCGATGAATTCATTGCCAGCCAACAAAAAGCAGAGTCGGAATATCAGCGATGGGCATCCGAATCAGAACGAATCAACTCTTTGGCCACAACGCAAACGGTAACTCAAAAGCTTGCCGACGAGACGCGTCAGCAGATGCTCGCAGCCGACGCGACTAGATCAGGGTCAGCAGCGAAGATCCGATCAGCCCAAGCGAAAAAAAATGAAGCTGTCGTGGGAATTGCGAAAGCGCAAGCTGACCTTAAGGCTGCTGAAGCAAAACTTAAGATTGCCGAAGCGGAGTTGCAACGAATTCGATCCATGTGCGACTACCTAGTGATCCGTGCGCCCTACGATGGTGTTATTACCGAACGCAATTTCGACCTCGGTGCACTCATTCAAGCGGCTAAGTCAAGCGAAGACAAGCCACTCTTTACCATTGTCCAGACCGACAAGATTCGCATCTTCATGGACGTTCCAGAAACAGATGCGGCTCTAGTCGAGTCCGGCCGTAAAGCACTTATTAAAGTGCCATCGCTTTCCGGACGCGTCTTTGAGGCGAACGTTACGAGAACAGCTTGGGCACTCCAATCTGGCTCCAGAACACTACGAAGCGAAATCGATTTGCCAAACGAGAGCGGATCGCTTCGGCCCGGGATGTATGCCAACGTAGAGTTAACGGTCGCTGAGAAGCAAGATGCATTGACGCTGCCGAAAGCTGCTGTCGTGGTTGTCGATGGCCAGTCCTACTGCATGGTTGTCACTGAAGCAGGTGAGGTGACACGGACACCAATCAAAACCGGTATTCGATCTGCAACCGATGTTGAGATCGCTAGCGGACTTGCTGGCGGAGAAAATGTGATTGTTGCTAATGCTGCAGCGTTCCAAGACGGGCAGAGCGTTCAAATGGCTAGCAAATAAATGTACCGATTGTAGCAATCGACCCGCTTAGTCTTTCGGCACCTGTATGGACGAATCGATTATTCCGGTTTAATCGGTAGCTTTCGATCCGATATCTTACAACATGACTTCTGTTACTTGGAAACGGGCGATTGAGACTTCGTTTCATTTGGGTTATTTGTTGGCTGCGTATCAAGGAAGCTTCGAGACAATGCCATGGTGAAGCATCTGAAAACACCTCGATCGCGCATGCAGGTAGCGGATTTCGTGAGACATCTGAAGCCCCAAGCATTCACAAACGCCTACGTCCGAGGTCATCCGAATCAGGCTACCCTTCCACATAGATTCGTCAGAATACTGGTAGCGCTTTGTCTGTTTTCGAACACGCTTGGATGTCGCTCAGCCAACACGCTTACCACGCGAACAAAATTAGAGTCCTCGCAAAAGTTCGTTGCTTCTCAAGCATCAGTCGCTTCAGATCTCGCAGTAGCAAATCGCGCAGCAAAAGCGACTAGCGAACATGATAGTGACGTTCATATCAATGGGCAGATTACATCACCCTCGAATGTTGTACCCGCCTCCGTTGCGGTTGTCCTTTCGTCGGGCTTACCAAACGCGAATGATGTTTCGGTAGCGGTAAGCGAAAACAATCCTGAGCGAAAGGCTCGTCCGCAAGAAGCTTATCCAGTGAGTGTGGATACGCAAAGCATCGACCTCACCACGGCCTTGATGTTGACCACTGGAAAGAATCCGCAGATCGCATTCGCACAAGCTCGAATCGAAGAGTCCTTGGCACAAATAGATCGCGCCAACGCGCTCAAGCTACCTTCGATCCGAGCGGGTATGAACTACCACAAACACGAAGGGCAAATACAAGACGTTGCCGGGACGATGATCAACACAAGTCGCGGGTCATACTATTCTGGATTGGGAGCGAGTGCTGTCGGAGCGGGCTCACCAGCCGTTCCTGGTCTCATCTCTCAGTTTCACTTTGCTGACGCAATCTTTCAGCCTAGAATTGCTCAACGAACCGCTTGTGCTCGACAAGCAGGCGCGAAAGCAACCACCAACGATCTTCTTCTTGCTACGGCAATTGCTTATACGGATTTGTTGCGATGCGAACAGGATCTCGCGATCGCGCGTGACATTGTCGATCATGCAGAGCAATTGTCGACCAGCACAGAAAGGTTCGCCAAAGTCGGTGAAGGACTCGAATCCGACTTTGATCGCGCTCGAACGGAGCTTGCACTTCGAAGAAGCGAGCTAATACGCGCGGAGGAGTTGTCTGCAGTAGCTTCCACAAGGCTAGCTGAACTCATTCGGTGGGATTCGGTGCAACGACTTGTTCCGTCGGAAATGCAAATTACACCGATTGAATTGATGGATAGAAACGCGGCACCTCGAGAACTCGTTTCCCTGGCACTAAGTAATCGTCCCGAGTTAGCAGAGTCGCGACATTTGGTTGGTGAAGCGGTTGAAAGACTGAATCGCGAAAAGAATGCACCGCTAGTGCCGAGCGTAGCGTTGTCGGCAAGTTATGGGCTCAACGGCGGCGGCTTGGGAAGCAATTTGGGTGACTTCGGAGATCGCTTAGATGCTGACGCCGTTGCGTTTTGGGAATTGAGGCAATTCGGTGTTGGCGAAAAGGCAATTCGCAAAGAATCGCGATCGCGCATCACGCAAGCTCGCCTGCGAGAGATCGCCCAAATGGATCGAATCGCTCGCGAAGTCACAGAAGCTTTTGCTCAAGTCCACGCCCGCTCACAACAAATCGAGGTGATAAAAGACGGTGTCGAAGCAGCGGAAAATTCGTTCACCAAGAATTGGGATCGAATTCAAAATGGTCAAGGACTTCCCATCGAAGTGCTTCAGTCGATTCAGGCTTTGGCGGCGACTCAACGCGAGTACGTGCGCGTAGTGGCTGACTACAACGTTGCTCAATTCACGCTTCAAAGAGCACTTGGTTGGCCAATCCAAGGTATTGATTTGACTGACCTCAGTGAATAGCTATCAATGTGGCATATGCGTCCAGCCTGTGAAGTGCGAAAACACAGGCTGGACGCCTATGCCACAGAGTACGCTCGTCATTGGAATCTCACGTAACGATTATTCCGGTCAAATTTTCATCGTAAATAGGCTCTACAGAATTATTCGCGAACCGTACCAGTTTTCGCGCACTAATGCGCTTTTTTCAATCGCATCGCGAAGGAGTGAGCGAAAGGCGGATTCTGTGCGAAGATCTGAAAGGCGAGATGAACCGCCTTGCGATAACCATTGCAGAAGCGCCGGTTGGATTACGTTTCGGATGATATCTGAGGAGACGAATTCGCTTCGAAGATAAAAAGCTATTGTCGTGTCTGATGCAGAGGAAGGGATCGCTTCCTTTGTGTAGCCGAACGAAGTCCTTGCTAGGCTTCCAAGAATCCCGTTCGATTGAGCAACCGAGACTTTGGCGGCCTCGCATGCACTTCGCCAGTTTCCGATACTGCGCCAATTCGGAAGATTTTCTAGCATGACCTCTCGTTGAGAAATCATGCCCCCAATGGTATCGATGTGTTCTGGTCTACCGTTTACCAACTGCTGCGCTAATGACCATTCTGGTGAACCATTATCAACAATTCCAACCATCGAGAACTCCTTCGATCGAAGGATGTTTGTTGGTGTATGGATACCGTCTGGGATATGAATCCCGATCTTGGCTAAGTTCACTTGTGCGCCGGCCGCAATAGGCGTCGTTTCGTAGGGTAACCAGTCTATGCCGGATCGCTCGAATGGAATCCTGATTAGGTTTGTGCAGGTCGCAGATGGATTGCCAAATTCAGGAGTGAATACCCCACCACGAGGAACTCGACGCGATTGAAAATCAAACGCAATCGTTTCCATGCTGTCGAGTGCATTGCTAAGCATCTCACCGACGGCATCCGGGAGATCGGGTGGGCGAACCCATTGCGAGTACCACGAAAAGTGTGGCGACAGACCTGTAGTCACAGGTAGGCTTCGCCATCCACCTTCATAAATCTCAATAAGCGAAGGTTGGAAAATTATGTTGTTGTATGCGTCTCGACTCCTGCGTGTTACATAAAGCATCGCATGGGGGGCTAAGCCAGGGTCGACTAAAAAGCTTTCCAGGATTCCGTCCCCTGGATGATTTAACTCGACAATTCCCAAATCACCTGATCGAAGTTCTATTCCTCGAATTCGAATATGATCCGGATCCTCATCGATGAACTCGACTTCGCTCATGGACTTATCGCGAAGCCATTCAGTAGGATCAAAGCTTCGACGACTTTTTCGAATCGGCCGAAACATCATGTTCACGGTAGGACCTAGTCGCCGCAGACATTTTCCTGACGAGTCGATCTCCTTGATTACATTTCTGGCTGAAGTTGGATCGCCAAAGTCTGCGAGTAACTCGCAAAGCTGAACTGCGATTTCATCGTTGCCGATACGAGTGTTGGTCGCGACGAGCAATTCAGTCGCCTGCTTTGTGACAAAGCATCGAATTTGCATTAGCAGTTGAATCGTATCTTCAAATTCTTGCGAGTTGCAGGACTGCAAAAATTGGGGATGCAGTCTGTCGTTGAGAAGCTGCTTGGCCCAGTAGGAACGCATCAGGCGGAGTTCTACCAAGGTCTCTGACGATGCATGTTTCGATAGGTCGTCGTAATCACGGTTCACACTAGCAACATAGGATGCAGCTTGACCAGAATGTAGCGAACACTTCCAAGCCTGGATGCGGTCGCCTAGGGGTACAACCTGAGTGTCTTCTTTGCGCAAATGCAAGTCGTAACCAGATCCCACAGTTTTTACCGAAGTTGTCTAAATAGCTTCAATGAATGGATGGGAGAACTCGTCTCAAACACTCGATCACCAAAAACGCGGTGGGAGCAAAATTGTGGGACTACAAAAAAACCCAGCGTTTGCTGGGTTTGAAAGTTACCAGGAAGCTTCGTGACGTGAAACTGGATTGACACAGTGTTAATCGATAATCTCTAGGGAACGGATTTTATCGCCGGCTCCTTTACCCCACCAGTCCCCTCATCGGGCATATTTTACAGATCCCGCCTAATGCAGAGCCGCGTAATTTTGCCGTCGGCTACTCGCTTTGCTTTGCATATCTTAGAATATTGCCAGTAGTTCAGGCTTCACCCAACCTCTCCTCGCCTGAAGGCTCTGCTTAGTGCTTCGTCCAGATGAAAAGCTCGTAGTAGATGTCGTGAGACATCTGAAGTCTGCAGCTTTTACAATTGCTCCCGTCAATGTCTGAATTCTTACGAATCTTGCTAACCGAAAAGTAATTTCGACAAAGCACTCTCGTCTACGGCTCTCTAAACTTTTCCCAGAAACCGGTAAGGGCATTTAAGTAATTTGGGAATCTTGGCTAGATAGCTAGTCTGCGTGACAATCTGGGCAATCCAACCCGTTTGGGTTCATCTTGAGACAAAATCGACAGAATTCTATAGTCCCGGCTAGGAAGCCAGTGCAGAAAGCCTCCCCGAGCCCCCCGAAAGGTGCAATTGGGGATTTTCTGCGTTGATCTTGCCAGAGCGACGGAGCGCTCGCGATTGGAAAGGCTTAACTGCAGCGGCTTATTTCAATCGAACGATTCAGATACATCCCACAAGAAATGAATTCTGAGTGGAATTTCGCCATCGGCCAACCCCATCGTTAATCGATGGTCAACACATAGCAAGCGGACGCGATTCTCATCGTGGCTCGTGCGTGGTGCGGCGTATCCTGAAAGCAAGTCGAAGGATCTTCGCGCGCGTGATGACTCCGATGATAGCGATCGCGATTGCTTGCGTTTTCGTTAATCTGCCAATCGGTCAGTATGCGGCGGCCGCCGACATTGCTTTTCCAACAGTCGAACCGCGACTCCCTGTACGAATCTCCGGCAAATTTGGGAGCGGACAGCGACGCGGCAGCTATGACGTTTATGAAATTCTAGGCGATTGTCGGATCGAGCAAGGCGACTTCTCGGTGACCTGCGAACGACTACAAATCTGGATTGAAAAAATAGAAATCGACGAACCCAAGTCATCGCTTGAGACTACATCGAACACTGGTAAAACTTACGCCAATACGCCCGAGGCTAGCGCCTACGGATCAGGGAAATCGACTGCGGCGAGTCGTTCGATCTATAAAACTATCATCAAGTGTTCCAACGGCGTTACCGTTCAATGGAACCACAGCGATCAGTTAAAAGATCACGAGTGGATGGGAAGAGTCTATAGCTACTCGTTACCGCAATTGGATGTTGGTACATGGAACGAGGTGACCCAAGAGCTACCAAGTCTCGTTTGGGAAGCTTCCAGCGCTGGCGATAGCAACTGGGTAATTCCGACTCAATTTCAAGCCACTCTTTCTAGCTCTCCCGAATCATTACCGAACCCGCAGGCATTCCAACCACAAGCAGTGCAGTCGCAATCGCTACCACCTACATCCGCTGAAGTTATCACACCCGAGCGAACCGGCGGTGTGCAATCGAGTATGCCGCTAGGTGGAATCGTAATCGACGGCGACATTCCACCCACGCTCGACCGATCCGAATCGACGACAGTCTTCCAAGTTCCTACCGGAGAAAGTATTCCTCGAACACAAGTCCCCCTGGACTCACTTGGAAACCGAATAACGCCGGTCGTTTCCGACCCGCCAGCTCGTGTCGGAGCAAAGACATTCGAGTTTAGTGGTCGCGGAGAAATTGACCCGCAAATCGAAACTATTCCTCGTTCTGCCTCGGGTCAATCGGTCGTAGCGATCTCGCGGGGCATTCGATTGAAGTTCGGTGGCGCAAGCGTTCAAACAAGCACCGGTCCCATGGATTTGGGAACCGTTTTAATCGAGGCCGATCGCGCGTTGATTTGGACCGGTGACTTTCAGCGGCTGATCGCAAATAAGCTCGACGGCACACCCATTGAAGTCTACTTGGAAGGAAACGTTGTCTTCCAACAAGGTCAACGAACGATCTATGCCGAGCGGATGTACTACAACGTACAAACCGAGACCGGAATGGTCCTTGGCGCGGAGATCTTGACTCCAGCACCTCAGTATGAAGGAATTGTAAGGCTCAAAGCAGACGTACTAGAACAACGTTCGCGACAAAGTTTTCTTGCATATAACGCTGCAATGACCAGCAGTCGACTCGGCGTTCCAAGTTACTGGTTGCAATCGGATCGACTCATCTTGCAAGACACGCGAGCTGGAACCGATCCCAGTCAACAGGCCGCCGCGCTTCGAACCGGTCAAACCAATATGGAAGCGACCGCACGCAATAACTTTGTCTATGTTGGTGGTGTTCCTGTTTTGTATTGGCCAATAATGAACACTAATATTGACGCTCCAAACTTTTATTTGCGGGCTGCGAAGATCAAGAACGACGATATCTTTGGCCAACAAATCATGCTCGATTGGGATCTCTACAACTTGCTAGGGATCGATGGGCCGGATGGAACCGATTGGTTGCTTTCAACTGATTACCTGTCCGAACGCGGCTTCGCACCTGGCACAACCTTTCGATACAACGTACCCAAAACATTATTACCCGGTCCAGCTACTGGAATAATCGATGCGTGGGGGCTATCGGATAAAGGTCTTGATACGCTTGGTCAAGGCCGATTCGGTTTGGTTCCGGAAGAGGACCCTCGTTTTCGAGTTTTCATGCAGCATCGTCAGTTACTAACTCCAAATCTCGATTTAACAGCCGAGCTTGGTTGGATAAGCGATCGCAACTTCCTTGAGCAGTACATGGAACAAGCGTGGGATCAAAACAAAGATCAAGACACCAATATTCGGCTTCGCAAATATGCTGGAAATCAAATGCTGGATTTGGTGGCACAAGCTCGCGTCAATCCGTTCTTCACAGAGACCGAGCAACTTCCGAGGTTGGATTACTACGTTCTCGGTCAATCGATCTTTGATCGCTTAACATGGTATTCGCAATCGCAAGTGGGCTACTCGAGGTTACGAGTCTTAAGCACTCCACTGAATCCTCAAGATCTTGCCGCATTTAATCTGATGCCCTGGGAAGTGAACGCGGAAGGCATTCGCGCAGGGACACGTCAAGAATTAGCGTTACCACTTGAACTTGGACCGATGAAGGTTACTCCTTACATCAATGGCGAAGCCATGACTTGGGGACAAGACGTAACAGGACAATCGATCACGCGATTGACAGGTCAAGCAGGCGTTCGTTCCGCTTTACCCTTTTGGAAGGTCTACCCGGAAATTCAAAATCGCTTGTTTAACGTAAACGGCATCGCTCACAAGGCATCGTTCAATACGGAGTTCTTTTATGCAGATAGCAGCCAAAACGCTTCTCAATTTCCTTTGTATGATCCGCTGGACGATAACGCTCAGGAGCACTTTCGACGCAGGATGGTCGCAAATACATTTGGTGGAGCCCTCCCAGATCAGTTAGATTCTCGTGCATATGCCATTCGACAAGGTATGCAGCGTTACGTAACGGCGGCTTCAAAAGAAGTCGTTGAAGACCAAATGCAATTTCGAGTGGGGCTAGACCAACGATGGCAAACAAAACGCGGCGTGCCCGGACGAGAACGCATTACGGACTTGATCGAGTTCGATGTCGAAGGGATTCTCTTTCCAAATCCGGATCGTGACAATTTTGGTCAGACCGTTGGGGCTCTAAACTACGACGCGAGGTTCCACGTGGGCGATCGTGTTTCGTTGCTAAGCGATGGCTACGCAGATTTGTTTGATCAAGGTCTACGTACACTCAGCGGAGGCATCATGTTGACGCGTCCCGGTCGCGGCGATTGGTATGTTGGTCTAACAGCTATTCGCGGCCCAGTCGAAACGCTGGTTGCTAACACAAACTTTAATTATCGACTTAATGAGAAGTGGATTATCGCCAGTGGTTCCACCTTCGACTTTGACGAAGTCGGTAACGTCGGGAACTCCGCATCGATCACGCGAATTGGCGAATCGTTCTTGACACAAGTCGGGCTTAATATTGACGTAAGTCGAAGCAACACATCGCTCTTCTTTAGCGTCGAACCACGGTTCCTACCTCTACGTCGACTCGGCCAGCTCGGCGGCATGGCTGTCCCCCCAGCTGGACTCTATGGCCTAGAGTAAAAGTACTTGAGTAAAAGTATCGAGTAAAAGTGTCGAGTAAAAGCACCGAGTCCTATTCGTAAATCGAGACAACCGCTCCTAAACGACGCAAAGCAAGCCGATTCAAAGCATTCAAATTGAAAACCGAACTGGACATGAAATGCGGAACTTTCTATTGCATTTAGACAGCTTGCCACACAGTTTTCCATGCGACGCCTCCTTTTAGAACGTTCCCTCGCGATGACCTATATCCGTTCGATACTTCAAAAAACCTCTAAACGCTTGATAGCTATTTGTCTTGGCGTTACTTGCGCGATGATCTGTGGGTTTCTTATCTCACGGATGTACCGCGAAGAGATGCATCAAGCGCTTCGAGTGAGTGCGGGCCCCTCATCGACAAAACGATTTGAGATCGCTTCCTACTTTTGCGAACAGGCTTCGAAGACCGGGCTGACTTTGAATCTCGAGCCCACGCCAGGATCCGTCGAGTGTATCGAATTACTAAAGTCCGGGGAGCTTGATGTTGCGTTCGTTAATAGCTGCATCTCAGTATCCGGCGATGACGATGTTCAAGTGCTCGGCGTTGTCGGTATCGAGCCATTTCATGTTTTAGTCCGAGGCGATTTCTCTGGGCAAGAAAGGCTTGGCGAGTGGCTCAAAGGAAAGAGAATTGGCGTTGGCGAAAAAGGAAGCACCGAGTGGTTGTTCGCTCATGAGGCGCTCGATTATGAAAGACTAAAACTGCCGACCGCATCTGCGCCCGGCGATGTCACGCCGGTGGAATTCAAAAAGAAAGACTTGATCTCGTTCGTAAGCTCTATCACGGCAGCCAAGGATTCAGAAAAGGCCTCGCTGATAGACAATCTTCCCGAATGCATGCTTGTTCAAGGTTCGTTGCCTTCGATAATCGTTCAGTTGCTAGTCGAAGCAGCCAACTACAAGATTGTTCCTATCGCCGCGACCGAAGCTTTTCTGAACGACACCTTCCGATCCAAACATTACAACTCGGCCAAGATCGAACGCCAATTCTTAGAAGCTACCACGATTCCAATGCTGACTTATTTGGGGCATGCCGATGGAGATTGGCGATTGCCCGAGTTGGATTGCAAGACACTGGGAGCTCGTTTGATCGTGGTTGCTCGCCGGGATGTCCCGAGTCACACCGTTGAATTACTCATGGAAACTCTTTTCGAAGGAGAGTTCCAAAGTCGAACTCGATCGATTTCACCGCGTGATATTCCGTCGCCATTTGATATTCACGATGGTGCTGTTGCATATCTTGATCGCGACAAACCGGTGGTAGTTAACGAGATGATGGAGGGCGTGAATAAAGCGTTAAGCATTTTAGGTGCGATGAGTGCCGGCGGCCTATCAATCTATGGGCTCTTCTGGAAATCCAGAAGTCGAAAGCCAACCGATTATTTTGCGGAGCTTCGGAAGCTAGAACTTCTCTATCACAGCCAAAGTGCCGATGGGGGCGACCAAGAAATGCGCGAAGGTATCCTTCGATCCATCGAACATCGACTCATCACTCTTCGCCATGAACTAATCGACGACATTTGCGAAGGAAGAATCACCAACGAGCAGTCGATCTCCACAATTATCACTATCCTGCAAGACTATCGTAACAGCTCTCCACAACGCACTGCATCGAATCAACATGCAACGCTAATTCCGGAGCCAAGAAAGCTTGCTGCGTAACGTCCAGATAACTGCGTATCACCACAGACACAATGATTCTGTGCCTGCAAAGCACGATTAGCTACGCCAGGGCTGGCAACGTCCCTGTGCTATCGCCAAGTTCTTTGATATCGACTCCGCACGACTGAGCCATCGTAAGGTAGAGATTGTTGAGCGGCGTATCTTTCTCGAATTGATGGAATCGTCCGCTTGCATGAGCTCCACCACCCCGACCTGCCAATAGAATCGGAAGGTCGTAATGATTGTGTTTGTTTCCATCAGATATTGCACCGCCGTAAACGACCAACGAGTTGTCGAGCAGGTTTCCGTTCTCACCATCTCGCGTGTTTTTCAGCCGATCGATGAAGTAGGCAAACTGCTCACAATAGTAGCGGTCGATACGAGCGACTTTCTCCATGCTGTCGGCTTTTTCTTGATGGTGAGAAAGCTGGTGGTGGCCTTCCTTTACATCGATCATCCGGAACGAACGTCCGCTTCCCTCGTTGGAAAGCATAAAGCTCGCTACACGGGTCGCATCGGTTTGAAAAGCGAGAACCATGAGATCGTACATCAACCGGATATGCTCGGTGATATCCTCGGGCTTACCCGCTGGAACAGCCACATCCAAACCTTCGAGCGAGATCGGCGAGGAGCTTCGTTCGATCCGCTGCTCGACTTCTCGGAGGCTATTGAAGTACTCGTCGATCTTTTGTCGGTCGTCGCGGCCAAGGCGATTCGTCAACTTCTGAGCCGAATCACGGACCGAATCCAAAACACTTTTACGCATCGCAAGTCGTCGCGCTGTTTCGTCGCTCGCGCCTGAGTTTGTCGATCCAAAAAGTCGTTCGAAGGCCCTTCGCGGATCGATCTCTTTCCCCATTGGTTGGGATGCACTACGCCACGAAATGTTGTTCGAATAAGCACACGCATATCCCGAGTCGCATGAGCCGGCGCTGCGACCATCTTCTGTACCCAGTTCAATCGACGAAAGCCGCGTTTGAGCACCATAAGTTTCTGCAACAACTTGATCGATACTTTGACCGACTCGGATGCGGTTGCCAGCCGTTTTCAGTGGGTGAGCACCCGTGAGGAAGGCAGCAGCACTTCGTGCGTGGTCACCGGGCCCATCGCCTAATGCCGACGCATTAATTTGTGCGAGCCCGCGTAACACCGATACATCGCTACGGTGTTTTGTAAGTGGCTCGAGACTCGATGAAACCTTCCACGTATCGCCCTCTGCCTCGGTCAGCCACTCTCGTGCATTCGTGCCGTTGGGGAAAAAAATCCACGCCAATCGGACCGGAGACTTAGCCGCTGCAGATGCTGTTGCACCAAAAGCCGAATGTGCTGGCGTCATCGCATTGAGAAGCGGCAGTGCAATCGCTGCTCCCGCACCACGAAGAAGCAAACGCCGATCGAAATTGCGGTGCGCCCTGTTCGAGAAATCGCTTGAATAATTCATAAGGCAGGAAACTCCATGATCCAAGAGTTAGACTTTGCTGACCCAGATTTGAGTTCACAAAGGGGCGGGGTTGGGCGGGTAATTAAATGATAGGTAATTCCGGTCGCGAAAGCAACTGACTTGTGAACGCGATTGATATCGCCTCACAAAGCACCGATACGTGAGGCATCATCTTGCCGGATTAATCGATACTGTCATCTTACCTGGGTATTTAGGATTATTCACGGCCCTCAAATTAAACCTCAGGCGCTAGCGGAGTTCAAAAGACTAGCCACCCGCTTGCGCAGGAACGTCAAACGTCGCGGCGAGCGCCGACAGCTCAAGTCTCATCATCCCACTGGTACGTTATTGTTGGTAGATGCTATGTAGAAATCATAATTCGTGTAAAATCCGTTTGAATCTTGAGGAACATTCAGTTTTAGTGAACGTGCGTCAAGGTAGCGGTGTCCCGGTTCTACCAAACGTCCGCTCACTCTAACCCCAAAAATACCACATGAGACCGATCCAAATCTACGACACGACCCTTCGCGATGGCACGCAAGGAGAAGGAGTGTCGCTATCGCTGCAAGACAAACTGAATATCGCTGCGAGGCTTTCAGAGTTTGGAATCGAAATGATCGAAGGAGGATATCCTCTTTCCAATGAGAAGGATTTGCAGTTCTTCCAAAAGGTTCGTGACATGGACATGCGGCAATCCAAGATCGCCGCTTTTGGAATGACACGTCGCCGCGGAATCAAAGCGGCCGACGATCCGGGCATGAAGGCACTTGTCGCAGCCAAGTCTCCAGTGATTACGGTTGTGGGTAAGTCGTGGGACTTTCATGCAACGGAGATTCTCGGCGTTTCCCTCCAAGAAAATCTGGACATGATCGGCGAAAGCGTCGCCTTCTTAGCAGGACACGCAGAAGTTGTTTATGATGCCGAACACTTCTTTGATGGTTACCGTGCGAACCCCGAGTACGCTCTAAAAACCGTCGCGACCGCAGCCAAAGCCGGTGCGAGTTGGGTTGTTTTCTGCGACACCAACGGTGGAACTTTGCCAGAGCAAGTGACTCAAATTGTCACAGCCGCAAAAGTTGCACTCGCCGGCTTACCGGTTCAGATCGGCATTCATTGTCACAACGACGGCGATCTTGCGACGGCTAACTCTTTGGCGGCCGTCGAGGCGGGTTGCAACCAAGTACAAGGGACGATCAACGGTATCGGTGAACGCTGTGGCAACGCGGACCTAGTCTGCGTGATGGCAAACCTCGCAATCAAAAAGACAGGCTTCCAAGTGCTGGGAGGTCGGCCATTGGAACATCTCACAGAGCTATCGCGATACGTCTATGAAACAGCGAATCTTGCCCTCCGAAGCGGACAACCCTTTGTGGGACAAAGCGCGTTCGCTCACAAGGGCGGGATGCACGTTCATGCGGTGAACAAGGCCGCTCACACTTACGAACACCTGGACCCAGCACTGGTCGGTAACGAACGCAGGATCTTAGTCAGTGAACTCTCCGGCCGATCAAACATCGCGGCCCTCACCATGAAGCATCAGCTCCAAGATGATCGTGCACTGCTCGACAAAATCTTGGCCGAAGTCGTTCGACGAGAGAACCAAGGTTATCAATACGAAGCGGCTGAAGCATCGTTTGATCTGCTAGTCAAACGTTGCTCGGATACTTTCGAGCCACACTTTGAGACGATCAAGTATCAAATCGTTTCCGGTGATACCAATGTCGCCGCTTCCGAAGCGTACGCAGAAGCTCTCCTTAAAATCCAAGTCGACGACGAAATTCGATTCGAAGCCGCAGAAGGCCAAGGTCCCGTCAACGCGTTAGATGCGGCTCTTCGAAAATCGCTCTCAAGCTTTTATCCGATTCTCGATTCGATGCAATTGGTGGACTACAAAGTCCGTGTGGTCAATGGACAAGCGGGAACTGCTGCACGAATTCGCGTTAACATTGAAAGCAGTGACGATCACCACACTTGGCGGACCATTGGTGTTAGTGAAAACATCATCGAAGCTAGCTGGTTAGCCTTGATCGATGCAGTTGAATACAAACTTCACAATGCGCCAATAAAGAACGAAGCGGTGAAGTAAGCCAAGACGTATGCGAAGAAGCAAACCAAGCACAATCCAAACTGTCGTGTCGGTCAAAGCCACGACGACCATCAATTTTTTATATTCTACTTGGAGGCGAAAAGCCTCCGCACATTCAACGATCTATTCAACTCATGAACGACGCAACCAAGAACGATTCTGCGGCTGCCGCGATTCCCAACCGCTTCGACTTCGCACAGGATGCGGCAAAACTTTTTTCGCAGTGGGAATCCGAGGGCTGCTTCAACGCCGAAGTCAATCCAAACAAGAAACCCTACACGATTGTTATTCCGCCTCCGAACGTAACCGGTGCACTTCACTTAGGCCACGCTCTAAATAACACTCTGCAAGACATTCAAATTCGAATGCACCGCATGATGGGCTACGAGGCCTTGTGGATGCCTGGGACGGACCACGCGGGAATCGCAACCCAAGCTGTTGTCGAAAAGCGTCTCAAAGAACAAGAAAACAAAACGCGGCATGACCTCGGACGCGAGGAACTCGTGCAGCGCATCTGGGACTGGAAAGCTCAATATGAAGCCCGCATTCTGGGGCAGCTAAAGCGAATGGGTTGTTCATGCGATTGGCGACGAAAGCGATTCACGCTGGACGATCGATGCGCGAAGGCCGTTCGTACAACCTTTCACGATTTGTTTTCAAAGGACTTGATCTATCGCGGCAAGCGGCTTGTGAATTGGGATACCTATCTTCAAACAGCGGTTAGTGACGACGAAGTTTTCCACGAAGTAGTCAAAGGAAGTTTCTGGCATTTCCAATACCCGGTAATCAATCCGAAGCCAGGCGAACCAACTCACGTAACGATCGCAACCACCCGTCCCGAAACAATGCTAGGAGACACGGCTGTTGCGGTTCATCCGGACCCTGCTTCGGCTTTGGATAAAGCCGAAGCAGCTTTAAAGGAGCGACTCGCTGCGGCTGGTTTGAAAGATAAAGCCGCGATTCAAACTCAAATCGATGATCTCCAATCACGACGCGAATCTTTGTTACCGCAACTCGTTACGCTTTCCATGATGGCGAGCGAAGGTCGTATGCTGCGTTTGCCTCTTGCAGATCGAGAGATTCCATTAGTAGCGGACGTCTGGGCCAAACCGGAACTCGGAAGCGGTTGCGTAAAGATCACTCCGGCTCACGATCCGAATGACTACGAAGTCGGAAAACGAGCGAACCTTCCGTTCATCAATATCTTGAATGTGGATGGCACCCTCAACAGCAACGGCGGACCCTATGCAGGTTTGACCATGCCGAAAGCACGATTGAAAGTCGTTGCGGATATGGACTCCCTTGGGCTACTCGCGGAAACGGAAGATCGCGAAATCGATCTCGCTCACTCCGATCGGAGCAAGACACCTATCGAACCCTACCTAGCCGACCAATGGTTTGTTCGTATGGACAAACTTGCACAATCCGCCATGGATGCAGTCACCAACGGCGAAGTAAAAATCTTCCCTGAACGTTACGCAAAAAGCTACCTCGATTGGCTCGGCGAAAAACGTGACTGGCCCGTTGGAAGACAACTTTGGTGGGGCCATCAAATTCCAATTTGGAGCAAGTCCTTTGAAACTCAATCGGCTGCCGAAGGGTTGCTGACTAAACTGCTTGCACTCTCGGAATCCAAGTCTGGGCTCGTCAAGTCGCACTTGGAAGTACCGGAAGGAACTCGCACGGAAACTAACCAAGCGTCTTATGTGATTCACGTTTGTATTCGCGATGAAGATCCAGGACTGGAAACGAAGATCGAAAGCCTAGGACTCGTACGGCAGCAAGATGTCTTGGATACGTGGTTTAGCTCGGCTCTTTGGCCCCATTCGACGTTGGGTTGGCCAGATAAGACCGAGGAACTCGCTTACTTTTATCCAACCAATACGTTGATCACTTCGCGCGACATCATCACCTTGTGGGTCGCCCGAATGGTCTTGATGGGCTTGAACAACCTAAACCAAATCCCATTCTCAGAAGTCTTCATCCACCCAAAGATCCTCGACGGGTACGGTGAAACGATGTCCAAGAGCAAAGGGAACGGAGTCGATCCGATCGACGTGATTGATAAGTTTGGTCCGGATGCTTTGCGATTTGGTTTGTGCTGGCTCGCTACCGACACGCAAGATGTTCGCATGCCAGTCCAGTACGAATGCCCACATTGCGAAGCCTTAGTCAACCAAACCAAAGAGAACCGTCAAAAACATCGAATCAAATGTGACAAGTGCGGCAAAGAGTTTTCGACGCAGTGGGCAGAAAAAGAAGCCGACAAACTTCTTCCAAAGGCACCCGTCGTTAGCGAACGATTTGAAGTTGCTCGGAACTTTGTGAATAAACTTTGGAACGCATCACGATTCGCAATGATCAATCTCGAATCGGCTGCCGATGGCCAGATTGATGTTGAAGCGGCTCCCCTCGCGTCTCTGCCTCTGGAAGATCAATGGATCTTGTCACGACTTTCAACTGTGACCGATCAGGTAACGGAAAGCTTGAAAGCCTATCGATATGCCGAAGCAGCACGGTTCGCCTACGAGTTTGCGTGGGATGATTTTTGTAGTCTCTATGTCGAGATCGCTAAACCGCGAATGCAGAATGCGGACACACGAGCTATCGCACAGAGCGTTATGCGTTTCGTTCTTGATTCCATGCTGCGCTTGCTACACCCGATTGTACCGTTCGTCACAGAAGCCATCTGGCAACACATGGCGGAAGTTCTTCCCAAACGTACCTTACAGAATCGCACGAACCACGATTCGAAGTGGATCATGCTGTCAGATTGGCCGACAGCTATCAAACCGCATGTCCAACCGCAAATCGAAAATCAGTTCGCCCAATTCACAGCGCTACTCGGAGCAATTCGTGAGATTCGATCGCGACAAAACATCGCTCCGAGAGAATCGCTCGAGTGCTACGTCCGTTGCGATGCGGCGACAGAAAAACTCCTCGCACCGATGCATCCATTCTTGCAATCGATGGCAGGCGCAACGGTCATCCAGTGGAGCGAATCTCCGACGATTCCCAACGTCCAAGCACACATGCCGTTGGAAGGCATGGATGTCTACGTCGACCTTGGGAAGTTTATCGATGTAGGTGCCGAGATCGCTCGCAACACGAAGCTCTTAGAGAATTTGGTTAAACAAATCGAAGGGAAAGAAGGTAAGCTTTCGAACGAGTCGTTCGTAGCACGAGCCCCGGCAGAAGTTGTTAAGAAAGAACGAGAGTCATTAGACGAACTAATCAATCAACGCGTCTCGACGGAAGCAGCTCTCGAGAAGCTTCGCTCGATGTAGTTAAAGTGACTTGGTCGTTTATTTGCATTACATTTCTCATCTAGAAGTACTTCTGTATGCCCAAATATGAAATCCAGATCGTTACGACGCGAAGCCAAAAACGCCAGTTCATGGAGTTGATATGGCGGCTCTACAAAGGCGACCCCAACTGGATTCCACCGCTTCGAGGCAATCAACAAGAGCTAGTCGGCTTTAAGAAGCACCCATTCTATGAACGCAATAAGGTGAGAACTTTTATTGTGCTTCGCGATGGTCTTACGGTGGGCCGTATCGCCGCGATTGTCAACTATGGTCATAACGAACGGTACGAGGAGAAAAGAGGCTTCTTTGGCTTCTTTGATTGCGAAGACGACTCGGAGGCGGCTCGGTTATTATTCGACGCCGCAGCGGAATATCTTCGCAGTGAAGGCATGACCGACGTGCGAGGGCCTTGCAATCCTTCGCTGAATTATGAACTTGGTTGCTTAGTCAAAGGTTTCGACACGCCACCATCGTTCATGATGACCTACAACTGGCCGTATTATGAAAAGTTGATACAGGAAAATGGATTCGAGAAAACGCAAGACCTTTACGCCTTTGAGGGCCGACTGGCGAACATCAAGGATCTGAACCCAAAGTTCTATTTTGTGATTGAAGAAGTCAAACGCCGTTTCAATCTTAATCTTCGCAAAGCCGACAAAAACAAACTAGGCAAAGAAGCAGCTCTTTTTGTCGAGATCTATAACAAGGCACTCGTATCGACATGGGGATTCGTACCGCTATCACCTGCGGAAGCTCAACATATCGCCGGCTCGATGAAGTTACTTATCGATCCTGATTGCACGACCATTATCGAAGTCGACAACAAGCCGGTTGGAATCGCCCTCGGTTTACTGGACTTTAATCCACTGATCAAACAAATCGATGGAAAGCTATTCCCGTTTGGCTTTTTAAAGCTTCTCTTTGGTCGCAAGAGTATCAAGCGTGTTCGATTGATGAGCAACAATATCCTTCCCGAATTCCAACGCTGGGGACTTGGACTAGTCGCACTCGATCACATGATGCCCGACGTGGTAGCTCGAGGCATCCATGAATGTGAGTTCTCGTGGGTCTTGGAAAGTAACCATCTGTCGCGAGGCTCGCTCGAGAGAGCCGGAGCAGAACTGATCAAAACTTATCGCGTTTATGATCGAAAGCTGTAAGGAAGAATTTAAGCAGCGGCTTATAAATTGGTCGCGTTTACAAGGTTTCGTTTCGCTATCGCTAGTGCTGCTTCGTGAAGGATTGAATTGGACGCAAGTATGCTGGTTGGGCCATTGAAGTTGAGTGGCGCACCGAGGCAGTTTGTTAACTTTCCACCCGCTTCTGAGACAATTAACCCCCCTGCTGCGTGGTCCCATGGATGTAGCTTGTACTCCATAAACACTCCGTAGTCGCCTCGTGCTAGTTGAGCGAGATCCAAGGCGGCTGCACCGAAGCGGCGCACGCCATGAATGTTCTGTCGAAAGAAATCACTAATCGATCGCAGCGTTGCCTCCATAATTTTATCCCGGTCGTAATAAAAACCGATCGCAACCATCGTATCGCTCAGGGCTAGATCTTTGGCTACTTGCAGGCGTGTCATGTTACGATCTGCCGCCGGACAGCCAACGGAGTACCATGCCCCCTGGTTGTGCTGGGCAGTAAACCATTCGTCAGAAATTGGATTGTAAACAACGCCAAACTCACAGATCCCACCACGAACGTAAGCTATTGAAACGGCGAACTGTGGGATTCCGTGTAAAAAATTACTCGTCCCGTCCAGAGGATCGATGACCCATAAATCAGCCGCATCAAACCGGTCTCGGTGGGATTCCTCGGCCAGAAATTGGTGATCGGGACACCTGGTTTTGATCGTTTCTACAATGGACGATTCTGACTCCAGATCGGCCTGAGACACGAAATCCACTGCGGATTTGGCTTGTATCGAGACTTTCGTTCGAAAGTATTTCCGAAGGATTTCCCCAGCGCGCTGAGCCGCTGCGAGGGCTGTTTCGTAGTAGGGATGGCTGATCAAGCAAAACTCCTGTGGTTCTGAAACAAATTGGAATTACGGCGTCCGGAATTCAGGGTCGACGTGGTGACGAATGATGCCGGAGTGTATGATCGTGCATCTCGGTGATTGCTTCAATGCTATTCATCTGGGATACGCTAGCAGATTCATAAAACGTACCCGGTTTAAAAATTCAGGAGCCTCTAGGCATGACTTGGTTGCCACTCTTTCGACGATTATCCGTATTTGTTCTTCTCCTTGCCGGATGCATTTTGCTGCTGCAACCTGTGTCTGCCGAAACGCGGTTGTCAATTGGCTCCGACGCGCCGGCGCTGGACATCTCCGATTGGTTACACAAAAGCGTCCCCGGTGCGAAAGCTCCTGTGACAAAGTTTGAAAAGGGGAAGATTTATGTGGTGGAGTTTTGGGCCACTTGGTGCGGGCCTTGTATTCAATCGATGCCACACCTTGCAATGCTTCAGAAAAAGTTCGCTGATAAAGACGTCCAAATCATTAGTGTGACAGACGAAGACATTCCAACTGTTCAAGAGTTTCTCGCGCGTGAAGCCAAAGGCAAAGACGGTAACGTGATGACCTTCAACGAACTGACACAAGCTTATTCACTAACAGCTGACCCAGACGGCTCTACACATAATGACTACACAGCAGCAGCGAAGTTGAATGGAATCCCAGTCGCTTTCATCGTTGGCAAGGACTCGATAGTAGAATGGATTGGCCATCCAGGACAAATGGATGAGCCGTTACAGCAAGTGGTCGACGGATCGTGGGACCGCAAGGTATTCGCTGTTGAATACGAAGACGAAAAGCGACTTGAAAGCCTTCAAGAAGCAATTTCGATGCGAATTGAATCGGCCAATGGAAAAGAGCTCTCACCAAAGCTTGTCTCGTCAATCCTTTCGACAGTCGACGCGTTTGTGAAAGAGACCAAGACACCGCGAGTCTTGAAGCAAGCGAAGTTCATGCAACTTGAGCTTCGTTTACAATTCATGCCCAACGATGATTTGACTCTCGCGTCATATGAGTCTGTTGCTGAGTTCTTTGAAACCCGTCCACTTGAGCTCAACGGTTTGAACTGGGGGATTTTTGAACTAGTCAGCAATGGACATATTAAGAATCGTAAGTTTTCAGAGGCACTTTTATCGAGCACGCAAAAGCTTGTCGACAAGGTCCCGGCCAACCAAGTGGGAACCGTTTACGACACAATCTCTCACCTGCAGCATTTCCTAGGCGATTTAGATTCGGCTCTAAAATCGGCAAAGCTTGCAGCGGCTGCTCCGGATGCCAGCCCGGACATTCAAGCCTTTGTGTCAAAGCTCGAAGCGGAACTTGCTGAAAAGCAAGCACCGAAGTAAAGTCGACGAAACAACGCAACTCGGATGAATTAAGGTCTTGAGCTTCGCTTGTGACCTTGGTTTTATCGTTGGTTTTGATGCCTCGGGGTTGCTGTTCATTTCCAAATAGCATGCGATTTTTTAAACGAAAGAGTGTTTTCGTATGGACTATGAGCGGTCGGCAGGAATCTTACTGCATCCAACGTCGCTAGCTGGCAGGTATGGCATTGGTGATATCGGACCGTCCGCTTTTCGCTGGATTGACTTCTTAGTCGAATCGAAACTGCGACTTTGGCAAATCCTTCCGCTCGGACCAACAGGGTATGGCGATTCGCCGTATGCTTCGTCTTCCAGTTTTGCTGGAAACCCGATGTTGATCAGTCTAGACCATCTGGTTACCACGGGCGACTTGGAGCAGTCCGACATTGAAGCCGCTCCCGAGTTTCCCACTGACCATGTTGACTTTGGTGGAGCAATCGCTTTCAAGTATCCGCTGCTGATGAAGGCAGCTAGGACGTTTCTCAAGCGAACCGTTTTTGATTCGCGGTTCAATGCTTACGGAGATTTCTTTAAGAAGCATGCGTCGTGGCTCGATGACTACGCTCTATTCACTGCGATCAAAGAGCACTTTGATGCCAAGGCTGCTCGCGAACAATCGCCCGAATCTATTTGGAATCGCTATTGGGAGCAAGACATCGCAAGGCGAACCCCCGAAGCAATTGTCCGATGGAAAGCTGAGTGTGCTGCGGAGATAAATATTCAAAAGGTGCTTCAGTTCTTTTTCTTCGAACAGTGGCTTGCACTGAAGTCCTACGCAAACGAAAAGCAAATCTCTATCATCGGTGACTTGCCTATTTACGTTTCCGAAGACAGCGCGGATGTGTGGGCTTCACCAGAATCCTTTCGCATGGATGAAGATTGTTGTCCTGTTTTAGTCGCTGGTGTTCCGCCGGATTACTTCAGTGAAACCGGGCAACTGTGGGGCAATCCTGTCTACAACTGGCAGGCGATGGAAGCGAATGAGTTTCAGTGGTGGATACGACGGTTCAAAGGAACGAGAGAGTTAGTTGACATCTTGCGCGTCGATCATTTCCGAGGCTTCGAGGCCGGTTGGTCAATCCCCGCGGGAGAGAAAACGGCAGTCAATGGCGAGTGGATCAAAGCTCCCGGGATGGCTCTCTTCGCGGAAGTTCATAAGCAACTCGGAGAGCTACCGATACTTGCCGAGGACTTAGGGTTGATCACGCCAGAAGTGGAATTCTTGCGCGATAACAATCATTTTCCCGGCATGCGAATTCTTCAATTCGCATTCGAGAACGCGCAAGACCGCAGCAGTATATTCTTGCCTCATAACCACATTAAGAATTCAGTTGTGTACACCGGCACCCACGACAATGACACGATCCTCGGTTGGTACCAAGGTCGATCGGATCTAGAGAAAGCCAGAATTCAAGATTACTTCGGTCATCAGCTAACCGATGTCGCATGGGACTTTATTCGAGTCGCATTTGCATCGACAGCCCAACTGGCGATCATTCCGATGCAAGATGCTTTGCGACTGCCAAGTGAATGCCGAATGAACACACCTGCAACTTCCTCCGGAAACTGGGGATGGCGAATGGAAGCAACAGCGCTTACGCCAGAGCTATCCGCCCAACTCGCACAGCTTACGCACATCTACGATCGTTGATTAGAGATCGAGCAACTCATAGATTCCGCGTCCCGCGCGTCGTAGCTTTCCCTGCTCAACCAACTCTTCCCAAACCTCGCGCGAGAACTGATTGGGAGGAGTGATCGCCACAACTCCTGATCGACCGCCGCCAGACATAGGCCCTCGCCCAAGTCGGGACTCGTCATCCAACTTCATTAGCTTCAGCTTTTTTCGAAAGGCCTTCATCGCTAATCGAAGCTCTTCTTTCTTCGCCGCTGCAGCTTCGCTATTGAGAGCGTCGCTAGTTATAGCAAGATTATCATCAGCATCGGGCATGCTTTCAGAGTTGGGTTCCGTTATGTCAGACATACTACAAAGTCCTAAAGGATAGAAAAACACTCTCGATGGCAATTCAATTTCATTCTTTGTTATCGTAGCATAATTAGCAAGACTTCTGACGAAGCATATTTAATGACTTGAGCCGAAAGAGCTTCAAAATTCCGACGATTCCTGCCCTCGAGCACTAATTGCTTCTGTCGTATCGCTTAAGATGTCGCATTAGATTTGTCGCAATCCTCTCGATCTTGAAAGCTCTACCTTGCTTCGAAATGCAATTGATAAAATCAGCCTTGCGCTGTTAGGTGTCGCAACTCTGATAGCTTTTGTCGCGGGATGCTTTTGGATTGCCGAGACCAATCGCGAGTGGTTGGCTCCTTTGGTGGCAACTGCGACTTTACTCGCTTCGTTAGCGATTGCTTCTCACTCGCGGATGCGCACTTACGCTTTCGCCGCATGGGTGGTGTGCTTCGTTTTTGTGGCAATTCTTTATCCGAGTTGGTTTCTGCACATCGGTCCGATCGAAGGAGTGAACACACTAACTTACTTGATTCAAATCGCCATGTTTGGAATGGGAGCAACTTTAACAACGGGCGACTTTGTTCGAGTCGTTCGTATGCCGAAAGGTGTTGCTATGGGAATGCTACTTCAGTTTTCGGTAATGCCTCTATTGGGGTGGTCACTCGCAAAGCTCTTTGCATTGCCCCCAGAGATTGGAACTGGCTTGATACTTGTCGGTGCTTGCCCTGGTGGAGTTTCGTCGAATGTGATTACCTATCTGGCCAAAGGGAATGTTGCTTTGTCCGTGACAATGACCGCTTGTTCGACGCTGGCTTCACCGATCATGACGCCTTTGATGATGTACTTGCTTGCTGGAAAATCAGTGCCAATAAATTATCTGGATATGTTTTGGAGCATTTTATTCACCGTAGTCGTTCCCGTTGTTGCGGGGGTCGTTTGTAACGCATTACTTCAGAGATCACGCTTTAAAGACGCCATTTTAGAGTCGTACTTGGCAACGCTTTCGATGATCGCAATCTGTTTTATCTGCGGTATTATCGCGGCCAACTCGTCTCAAGCGATTCAAGAAGTCGGATGGTTGTTGCTGCTTGCGGTCCTTTTGCATAATCTCATCGGCTATCTCCTCGGGTACTTTGGAGCAAAAGCTGCGAGCCTCAACGAAGCAGATTCTAGAACCATCGCGATTGAGGTTGGACTCCAGAACGGCGGAATGGCAGCCATGCTCGCAACCAAAGTGCTGAAGCTTCCCGCAGCAGCAATCGCCCCAGCCTTGTTCGCTCCGGTTATGAATGTTTCTGGATCGTTACTCGCCGCTTGGTGGAGTAGAAATCGCACTTCCGACGGCACAGAATAATGCGTGTGGTCAAGTGCGAAGAATGTGTGATCATCAATCGCTTTTGACTAACACAAACTTAACACGCGATGGGTATGATGATCTTTAAGGGTTTGCCGACGTATGGTTGCATTTATTTGGCATAAGCGCTCAGACAACCGACAAACAACTCTATCCTCCCAGTGACACGAACCTTTTGGAATGCTCATGATTTACACGATTCGATGTTCTTGTTTTTCCCAGTACCACTTGCGGTTCAACTTGCTTCAAGGGATTCGTCGAATAAGTACAGTCGCCGTAACGATTGGCTCCTTTATTTTTGGGAATGCGTTAGCTCAAGAGTCAATTGATCCAACGTTGTTCGCGGCTGAAATCAAAACTCCAGTAACATCCATAACTCCAGCTGGATTTCAAATCGAATTGAAGGGGATGCGACCACAAGTTCTCCTGCTATCTCCGGATGGAAAGTCGCTACTCACCTCTGGTAAAACGAACAAGCTGATTGTTATCAACCCAGACAGTCATGAAGTCACACAAACTGTTGACTTCCCATCGAAAGACCAAATGTCGGAGCCAGAGATCGCCTCGACGAACATTCTAAAGCCCGACACAGCCGCACTTGTCAGCTATACCGGACTGATTTGCAGTCGTGATGGTAAGAAAGTTTTCATGAGCAATGTCGGTGGCTCGATCAAGGTGTTCTCGGCGGATGCTGAAGGGAAATACAAACCCTCACATTCCATTCCGCTTCCAAACGCGAATGCACCTCGACGGGCCCAAGAAATCCCGAGTGGACTTGCCTTAGATGAATCGGAAGCCAAGCTGTTCGTATGTGGAAACCTATCTAATTCGCTTTTACAAGTGAACGTCGAAAACGGGCTTGTTGAACAGACCTATCCGGTTGGAGTTGCCCCATATGACGTGGTGATCCACGACAACAAAGCCTATGTGAGTAACTGGGGAGGCCGAGTACCAAATGAGGGAGATTTAACCGGACCGGCAGGCCGCGGAACAACCGTACGTGTTGATTCAGTTCGACACATTGCGAACGAAGGTTCCATCTCGATCATCGATCTGACAACGGGTAAAACCGAGACATGCATGGTAGGAATCGGCCCTACCGATCTAGCCTTATCGCCAAATGGCAAGTACCTCGTTTGCGCGAATACCAACAGCGACAATCTCTCAATCTTGTCCACAGATACAGACAAAGTAATTGAAACAATCTGGGTAAATGCAAAGCAATCCGATCTTTATGGTGCGGCTCCAAATGCTCTCGCATTCAACACCGCTGGCGACACTCTGTTCGTTGCAAACGGTTCTCAAAATGCAATTGCAGTCATGGCGTTTGATCCTGAGGACAAAGGCGATTCGCGACTGCAAGGGATCATCCCAGTTGGATGGTATCCAGGCGCGATCGTTTATGATCCATTACGCAAACAAATCGACGTTGCAAACCTAAAAGGTCTTCCAATAAAACCGTCAAAGAAGGAGCGTAGCGAAGGCTTCAACTCACATCAACATAACGGCTCAGTAAGTATCGTCCCCGTTCCCAACAATGAACAGTTAGCGGCGCTTTCGGAACAATCCGCGAAAAACATGCGCCGAAACGCAATTCGCGACGCAGCATTGCCTCCGAGAGCCAACCAACCGGCTCGACCGATTCCGGAGCGAATTGGCGAACCCAGCCTTATCGAGCACGTTGTCTATATCATTAAAGAAAATCGAACCTACGATCAAGTCTTAGGCGATATCGAACGCGGTAATGGCGACAAAGGGCTGTGTATCTTCGGTCGAGATATTACTCCAAATCACCATCGTATTGCCGAGCAGTTCGTGCTTTTAGATAACGCCTATTGTTGCGGCATTTTGAGCGCCGATGGCCATAATTGGAGCACATCGGCGTTGTCGACTGCGTATCTGGAAAAGAGCTTCGCTGGGTTTCCAAGGAGTTACCCAGACGGAATGGGCGAAGACGAATCGGACGCCTTAGCCTACTCGCCTGCAGGTTTTATCTGGGACAACGCGGTACTCCACAAGAAGTCGATACGGAACTACGGCGAATTCATGATGCCCAAGTTGCGTTATCGCGATCCAGCGAAAAAGGGAACCCCCAATTTCATGGCGTGTTATCGAACATGGAAAGGAGCTGATGAAGTGATTTTTGCCAGCGAGCCTGCGATCGAAAGTATCCGAGCATACTCGCCTGATGAATATGTTGGATGGGCGATGCAAGTTCCCGACCAATTCCGCGCGGACTACATCCTCAAAGAACTCGAAGACTTCGAACAAAAAGGAACCTATCCGAATCTTACCCTCATCTGCTTGCCAAACGATCACACAAGCGGCACATCTGCAAAGTATCCAACTCCTGCCTCCAGCATGGCTGACAATGATCTCGCTTTTGCAAGAATTGTAGAAGGCTTAAGCCATTCCAAGTTCTGGCCCAAAATGGCGATCTTCGCTATCGAGGACGATCCCCAAGCAGGTTGGGACCATGTTAGCGGTTACCGAACAACTTCCTACTGCGTAAGTCCCTACACAAAGCGTGAACAGACCATAAGCACTCGCTACAACACGACCAGCATCCTTCGAACGATCGAACAGATACTAGGCTTGCCTCCTATGAATCAGTTCGATGCTGGGGCTACACCGATGTTTGACTGCTTCCAGGATGTAGCGAACTTAACTCCGTATGATTCCGTCCCAAGCAACATTCCGCTTGATCAATTAAACTCCCCTGCGGTATCGATTGCAGATCCAATTCAACGCATGTTCGCAGAACAATCCATCACCATCAATTTCGCCGAAGTTGATAAAGCCCCCGAAGATCTGCTCAATCGAATCCTTTGGAACTCGATGCGGCCAAACCAACCATACCCAGAATGGGCGATCACGACTTCCGAAGCCAATGACGACGATGAATGAACCCATGCCGCATTTTCTGTCTTGGCTGCCCCACGCAAAAAGTAAGTAGATGAATTGCTAAGAGACGTATCCTCCCAATCTCTCGATCGTCTCTGGTCGTGAGTTTAAGAAATAGATGCGAAACAACCTTTCGCTTCTCATTCACAGACTCCTCGAGAGGCCTAACTTATGCTAGATGCAATGAAATTCCCCACAAAAAGTTGACAGTGGATCGGTGTTAATTTCTGGGTAAAGTTTTCTGTTAAAGGATCGCTTACTCGGGACCCTCCAACAAAGGCAGGGGATTGAAATCTGCCTTCATCTGCGCAGCCATCGGTCGCCACTTTTG
>JAPLNI010000046.1 GCA_026692865.1 Planctomycetota bacterium | reverse complement strand
TTTTTTCTAAAGCAACAGAAAGGAGGGGCAGGGAGAGGGCAAAACAAAAACAGGGCTTTTTCAATCGTTGAGACTCCATTGTACATAAAACACGTACCGAGAAACGCATATCAAATCCAAGATTTTCAGCCGCGTAGCCAAGCCCAGAGAAGGGGTGTTAAAACTCGGTATTGGAATGACATTCCGACAAGTTGCTTTTGTTCCTTTTCAAATGTGATTCACCCGCACCCTTGACTCGCGGCGCAGCGATGGTCGTCGCTTGTGTGCGCGTGTAGCGAAACTGGGCCTTGTGCCCACGTTTCGCAAACGGTTTGGCGTGCAACATCGTAGCACACCAAACCGGTTGCGACGGCCGGGGCGAGCCCGGACCGTCGCTTGCGCACGTGGTAGGCGTGGCGTGTAGCACACCAAACCTTTGCGACGGAACGGGGACGAGCCCGATCCGTCGCTTGTGTGCGCGTGTAGCGAAACTGGGCCTTGTGCCCACGTTTCGCAATAGGTTTGGTGCGCTAGAAACGCAGGGCATCCACGCGCGCGAAAGCGGTCGAGGGCCTCGGGCCCGATGCCCGCAAAGGTTTAGCGGGCTACAGTATAGATAAATCGGTAAATCTTGCGGAAGTGCCGTTCTTTCTCGTAGGGTTTTTCAGATATACTCCCGATTTGCAAGGTGACAGGTCAAACTTCTCGCATCATTTGACACCAATCGCAGGTTGCATCACGATTTTGTGGGAACCTCAATTCGGCTTGCGGTTACTTGAAGGTAGTTGCTGTCTGGTCATCGACGTTAACCGATGAGCTACAGCTTCTGTACATTTATAAACTGTATAAAACGCGTCAGCTAAAAGCACTATCTAAACACCACACAAACCTTTTTATTCAAGCTCAATGAACACAGTACTTCTCGTTCTCGTCATTCTTTACTTGGTAGGTACCTTAGCGGTCGGCGCGTGGGCGGGATCGAAAGTAAAGAACACTGCGGACTTTGCGGTTGCCGGCCATCGATTGCCTTTGATGATGGTTGTAACAACCACTTTTGCGACTTGGTTCGGAGCGGAAACGGTACTTGGGATTCCTGCTAAATTCGTTAGTGGAGGACTCGGGGAAGTCGTCGAAGATCCTTTCGGTGCATCGATGTGTTTGGTGCTGGTCGGTTTATTCTTCGCGCAACGACTCTACAAGATGAAGTTGCTAACGATTGGCGACTACTTCCGAAATCGCTATGGAGTTTCAATCGAGATACTTTGCTCGCTACTCATCATCCTCAGTTATCTCGGTTGGGTGGCAGCACAAATCACTGCACTCGGGTTGGTCTTTACTGTCCTGTCTGGGGACGCGATCAGCGCTCCGGTGGGAATGATCATCGGAACCGTACTGGTTTTGGTCTACGTGATCATGGGTGGAATGCTCGCCGTGGTTTACACGGACTTCATCCAGATGATCGTTCTTGTAATCGGTTTGTCTTACATCGCATTTGTGTCTTCTAATCTTGCCGGTGGCACTGACAAGGTTATTGCACTGGCGAGCGAACGCAATCTTTTTCATGTTTTCCCAGAACCCACCGTCAAAAATTGGTTGTTCTTTGTAGCCGCCGCCATCACGATGATGATTGGATCGATTCCACAGCAGGATATCTTTCAACGCGTGATGTCTGCCAAAGATGGAAAGACCGCTCGCGATGGCGCCGTCATCGGTGGACTGTGTTACTTAGCCTTTGCGTTCGTACCGATGTTTATTGTCCTCTCGTCGCTGATCATCATGCCAGACAATGCGACGACGTTATTAGAAAGCGATCCGCAAAAAGTCTTGCCAACGCTGATACTGGGTCATATGCCTTTCTTTGCACAAGTCTTGTTCTTCGGTGCTTTGGTATCGGCAATCAAATCGACTTCTTCGGCAACGTTACTTGCACCAGCGACCAGCTTTGTAGAAAACATTCTTAGACACCTATGGCCAAGCTTGGATGATCGACACCAATTGACCGCAATGCGTGTATCGATTTTTGTGTTCGCCTCATTGGTTTTGACGTACGCTATCGCGATGGCTGGGACATCCATCTACGATATGGTTTCAGCCGCATACCAAGTCACACTTGTCGGTGCCTTTGTTCCTTTAGCGTTCGGTCTCTATTGGAAAGGAGCTACCACTCAGGGTGCTCTGTTAAGTATCGCGCTGGGCGTAGGTGCTTGGTTAACTTTAAACTTAGTACCCACCTGGGGAGAAGAATTCCCAGCACAACTGGCTGGCCTAATTACGAGCATTTTAGGTATTGTTATTGGATCGAAAATCCCTCAATGGATCGCAGACACCAAGACAACCGAAGAGGAATCCTATACGGTACATCCCGAAGGTTAATCGCTTTAACGACTGTTACTGTCATGTCGAAGTACAACCCGGGTTATTGATAGTAATGATTAGGGTTAGCGTGCATCAATCGACGTGAGCGCTAGATTCTCTCTCTTAGACTGGGCTATTAAAACTGGGCTATTAAAATTGGATCATGACGTGAAGTTTTGGGATTGATCAGGAGCGCCGTTTTTACTCCTGAGTTCGAATAGGTGTGTCAGCGGCTCTTTTTTTGCTAAGACGCCAGCACTCCCTCAACGCACAACGCGACGGGTGGGCTCGTCCCCAATACCGCTAAATCGAGATAGTAAAAAAATCGCATTTCCTAGCATGATTGTGGTGCCTAAACCCAATCCCGCAAAGGAAATGCGACATGTGCGATACAAGGATGCTATCGGTTAATGATTCCGCTCGGCAGCAAGGGCTCAAACAAGTCCTCCCGCAGAAGTTAATTAATCGTGCCATCGGCGATCAATTGGAAACTCGTTATTGCAAACGGATCACCAATCGACATTTGATTTGGTTGGTTGTCGGGATGGGACTCTTCGCTGGCAAGTCGTATCGCCAGATCTTTCGCCTCGCGGCCAAACCAGGACTTACCATTCCGCTGCGGGCCAACTTGACCACCGCGAGGAAACAACTCTCCGCAGCAGTCCTGGAGCAACTCACAAAAGCGGTCGTTAAGCTTTTTGCAAAATCACCCGACGAGCGTAGCTTTGCTTTTTATAAGAGCCTGAGATTGATGGGCATCGATGGAACGTTTTTGGATTGCCCTGATACCAATTCCAATCGTGAAGCCTTCGGTCGAACTTCCAATCAAACCTCTCATGGTGCGTTCCCAAAAGTTCGCGTCGTCTCGCTGTGGAAAGTCGCGATGCGCTATGGCACGATGCTGCGTAGTCAAAGCCCTGAGATGGTTCGTCAAGAAATTTTTGGGATGCTCATCAGCCACTTTATTGTACGGACGTTAATCTTGAAGGGCGCCCAGGAGGCCGGCGTCGAGCCGATGCGCATCTCATTTACCGGTACGCTTGATATCTTGCATGCCCGATTACCAGAGGCGAAGAAAAGCGGTCCAATGAAGAGACTCTGGTTGAGAGAATTGATTAGCGAGATCAGCCGAGACCAATTGCCACCGCGAGTCGATCGCATCAACCCACGCAAGCTGAAAAAGCGTACAAACGCTTGGCCAACCAAACACGATACCGACCGTGGTCCACCCAAGCCCAACGGCCCATTCGCCGATCAAATTGAAATCTCGATTTAGCGGTATTGGGCACAAGGCCCTCGACCGCTTTCGCGCGCGTGTGGCGTTTCTAGCACGACAAACATATTGCGAAACGTGGGCACAAGGCCCACTTTCGCTCCACACGCAAACACGCGACGATCATCGCTATGCCGAGCTTCACGGGTGCAGGTGAATCACATTTGAAAGGGAGCAAAAGCAACGTGTCGAAATGTTATGTCAATACCGAGTCTTAACACCCGTGGCTAGCGCCATCGGCTCAGCGAATCGGTGGAGTTGCTAGGAGTAGGATTGAGTTTGGGGCCATTGAAATGTTGATCGCTGAGATGGCTGCGGGTAGGAGAACGGATTGTCCCAGCGAAAGTTTAAACGACTGACAGGGGCTGTTCCCATTTTCGATAGTTGCGTTTCCTTGAACTACGGTTGCTATTGCAAATTGACCATTGAGTGAAAGCTCTTGCACATCTTCTGTTACTTTGTCGAGAACAAAGCGATCGCAAGTCACCAGGTTCGTGCGGCCCGGGTGTGAGGTTGGCTTGGGAACAACTGTGCTAATTGGGCCGCTATCAAAGTTGATGACATCGAGCGCTTGATCAATGTGCAGCGGTCTTGGGGCTCCATCGGCACCGACCCGACTCCAATCGTAAAGCCGGAAGGTTGTATCGCTGGCTTGTTGAATCTCCGCGACGATCAATCCGGCTCCGAGTGCGTGTACTGTACCAGCGGGAATAAAGACGCAATCACCGCGATTGGGATGAAAGGAATGGAGGCAGCTTTCAATGCGACCGTCAGCGATCGCTTGCACGAGTGCCGAACGATCGACACCGGTTTTCAAACCTGCGTAGATCAAGGCGTCGTCGGACGCATCGACGATGTACCATGCTTCGGTTTTTCCAAGATCGGGCGGGAACATTTTTGTTCCGTAGGCATCGTTGGGATGCACTTGGATACTGAGCACTCGCTGACAATCAAGGTATTTCAGAAGCAGTGGAAATTTCGATTGCGAATCAGCACCGACTCCTAAAACGGACTCCGGAGCCATTTCAATCAGTTGACGAAGTGATTTCCCGGCAAGCGAACTCACGGCAGATTTTGGATCGGAACTTTGCGTTGTGAGACCTTCGGAAGCTATGTCCCCCACGACGATGCTTTGGTCGGCTCCGTGGTCTACGATTTCCCAGCTTTCAGCCCAGACTCCTTCGAGTGGAATCGGTTTCTGAAGGCTTGTTTCCAAGTTTCGGCCGCCCCAGATATAGGGTCGAAACAGCGGTTGGAAGCGAACGGGCTGTTGAAACAATTGATTATCCATGCAGCTAAGTCTACCAAATCGAAGGCTGCTTGGCCTGGATCTAAAATCCTTTCCATAAAGGGTTTCGATACCCGAAGATAGGCAATGCAGGGGACTTTGGATCTACACATGGGCAACCATACCGCTCGAAATTGCCGAAAGCACGCGAAACTTCAAGAAACCAAGAGGGTTATTTGTTATCGTGATCGCTGGCAAGGCAGTGTCGATCCGATTTTTATGCAGTTTGCCAAGCGATAGTCAATCTAAGTTGGTTCTCAGTAGTCAAATCTCTCATCGTAAGGATTGAAAGCGTCATGCGAGTCACTCATCTATTTCTTTTCCGTGTTCTCTATTGCGGAATGTTGATTGCCCCGCTCGGGACAGCACTCACATCAAACATCTACGGCCAAGACGAGAATCGTGGTCAGCCTCAAGAACGCGGACCCGGTGGTCCTGGTGGCGATCGCGGAATGGGACGTGGCGGTCCCGGAGGTCCTGGAGGTCGCATGATGGGCGGCGGTGGTATGGGCGGCAGCATGGGAATTGCTTCGCTGATCGGCATGGACGAAGTCCGTAAGGAACTTAAGATAGACGAAGAGCAGATGAAGTCGCTCGCAACCATGCGAGATTCCATGCGAGATTCGATGGGAGGCGGACGAGGCCCTGGTGGACCAGGCGGTCCAGAAGGTCGCGGCCCCCGTCCAGAAGGTGGCCGTCCAGAGCGAGGCGGACCTGGTGGTTTTGGTGGTGGTCCTGGAGGCCCTCCATCAGCCGAACAGATGAAAGAAATGACAGATCGCATGAAGAAAATGCGCGCCGAAATCGAAGGCAAAGTATCAGACATACTCGATCCCGATCAAAACAGCCGAATCCTTGGTCTCTTGATCCAACGCGATGGAGGTCGAGCTCTTACATCGCCTGTGCTTGCAGCCGCTTTGGAGTTGACCCCCGAGCAGCTTACCAAGCTCGATGAGGTTCAAGCTACCAACATGCAAGAAACGATGGATGCCGTACGAAAAGCGATGGGCGGTGGAGGCGGAGGCGGAGGTCAAGTGCGTGAGCAAATGGAAGCGATGGGAAAGAAAGCCGGAGAGTCCATGCTGGAGGTGCTAACCAGCGAACAACGCACACAGTTCGATTCCATGAAGGGTGAAAAGTTCGAGTTCCCCGAACGAGCCCCTGGATTCGGCGGACCCGGTGGCCCTGGCGGTCCCGGATTCGGTGGACCTGGAGGCCCTGGTGGCGGGCGAGGCGATCGCGGTGGTGATCGCCCCAGTGGACGCGCTGAACGCCCAGAGATTCAATAAGCGTAACGCGATAATAAAATCGATAATCATTTGATTCTAAACTTGGTTTAGAATCCCACTACAGGAGGCCCTTGCCTCCTGTAGTGCTTTCATGAAAGCTGCGTCGCAATTCTAGCGGCATATGTCAATTGCAATCTACCGAACTGCGATTATCTAGATTATCTATCGGCTATCTAGCAATAAGGCGAGATCGCTAAAGTCTGCCTAGAATGACCGGGACTGGAGAAACATTCTCGTTCCACTAAAGCCCGAAACGGGCTGCTGATAAAATTTTATTAAAATTCCTGCTCCACCGAATTTTGTGACCTAATATTCAGTTGGAGAACAAGACCCGGATGGACAGGTTTCAATCATGACTATTCCAAATCATTTATCTGACCCAGCTTTTAAAGCCTTGCGACTTAGTGATCTCGAAACGTTTCGGCGATTAACGGCTGACCATAAACAAATTGACTTCTCGAACACCGATCTTCGCGGTACGGATTTGAGAAAAGTAGACTTGACCAAAATCGTTCTAACCGGAGCCTACCTCAAGGAGTGTGATTTGCGTGGACAAGACATGAGGCACATGAACCTCTCCGGCGTGTCTATCCACGGTGCAAAAATCGGAGGCGTTTACTTCCCATGTGACATAGACGCTAGCGAAATTGCAATGAGTGTATCCATGGGAACGCGAATGCGAACCCTCAGTCAAACCGATTAGAAAGGAGCTTTTTGTTTAGATGTTTAGAAAATAATTGTTTATCTTTCGAAACCGTATAGAAGGAGATCATTTTCTTGCGTGACTTTTCTAGCCCAATCATTACATCAAATATGATCATAACCAAGCCGTGTAGGTGGATTTGTGACAAGCCTCCACCGCGTTAACTGAAAACTAATGAAGGGAAGTATTCGATGGTAATCACGGGATTACTGCACCAGAGATAACGGCTTTCGGGTCTCTTACTTTCCCAAATAAATCTATCGTCAAATGATACTCCAGGGCACCATTGGTGAACTGCGAGTCTGTAGCGGGAGTTGCATCGCGATCGCTACCATCCCACGATAGCTTCTTGAAATCCTCAAGCCCACGACCAATTCGTGAGCCTTGCTTCGGTCCGTTTCCTAGGACCACACTTCCGGAGATCACGACTGCTTCATATCCGTTCGCGAAATGGAATGCATTCTGCTCGTGTGAGTAGAGGATGTTATTAGCGATGACCATCTTGTCTCGAGCATTCCACTAGCCGCCACGAAACGCATGGGACGTATTGATGAGCGTGTTGTGAACAAACTGAATGTTAGTTGTTTTGCCTTGATGATCGGTACTTGCAAACGCTGCATTCTTTCCATCGATCAATAGATTGTTACGAATAATTGCTTCGCCTTGCACTTGCATGACACTGTCTTGACTTCGGTAGCAGATGTTGCGTTCAATCACATTCTGTTGCTTGCCGTTGGTTCCATAAACGGTGATACATGGATAGTTGCAATCGTGTACATGGTTTTCGGCAATCAAGTTACCCCACGAACCTTGCTTGACTTCGATCCCGTCGCCTTGGTTACCTCGACAGTTAAAGACATGATTCAACGCAATCGTGCTCTCGCTCATGATGACATCGCCGTGGTTGCCTCCAAGGTACATTCCCTCGGCCGTCCCGCCGCCATCGTGAATTGTGTTTCGAGTAATGTATAGATGATGGGTATCGGCCGTATTCGCGCTTAAGCAAACCTCATGCGTATGGTGAATATGGCACCGGTTGATCCAGACGTTGTTGCATTGCCCAAGCCGAACGCCATGGCTTCCTCCCGTGAATTCGATTCCTTCGAAGCATAAGAACTGAACGGGCTTACTTTGACCGACGTTCAGAATGTTTTGGCGATTATCAGGGCGAGTCACGATCACGCTCTGGTCTTTGCCGGCTGCGATCCAAACTGGTGCCGCTTCTGTTCCTGAAACATTAAGATCCCAAAAGCGGGCGACACTGTAAGTTCCCGAACCAATCTCTAAGCGATCCCCGGGAACTAAGCTCTCGATCGCGCGGACTAGCTCTTTGCCGTTATCGGTATCGCTCGCACCTGATTTTGCAGCAAACGAAATTGTTCGAGTCGGCTGCAATTTAGCCCAAGGTGGATCATACGACTGCGCGTTGAGGTTTGATCCAAGCGTGCCGAAGGCGTAAACCGCTGCAGTCGCCCAACAAATGGTCATCCAGAGATTCTTCATAAAAATCAAGTCCTACTTGGGAGAGGTAATCCGAAAACTCAACTTGTAAGCTGAAGTTTATCAAATGCGAGGGTACAGCGGCGCTGCATCACTGGCGACGATTCGGCCTATCTTGCGACTGTCTTGGTCCTATCCTGGGCCTTTCTTAGGCCCATCTACCGGCCCCATCTCCGGAAACTTTTTCAAAAAAAGCTCGTGCGAATGACCAAAGGTGTCCTCGGTGGTTTGTACACCTTAATTCGAATTTCATGTGTACGCGCGCTATTTTTTCGAGTGGACATTCGAATGTTCATTAGCTAGCATTACAAAAAAACGATACACAAGTACACCTTCTTTGTGTAAACCATCTGGAGCCCGAAATCGATGTCGACCGCCGTTACCGCTGCCAGCCCACTTTCGCGTAAGTCTGAAACGCAGAGGCCTGACACTCAGGCACTGGCCAAGCAAATACGTGCTATCGAAACTGCAGGGCGCGGCGGCTATTCACTTGGCTTAACCGGCAAGGGGACTATTTCCAGCGGGTGCAGTGTGCTGGATAACGCACTTCCTGGGGGTGGTTACTTATTGGGAACGATTGTCGAGTGGGTTGATGGTGGTGGTCGGGGTGGCGATCGGGGTGGTGGAGGCTTTGGAAACGGGAGTCTTTATCTGGCTTTGACTGCCGCTCGGTATGCCATGCAGGAGAGCAACAAGTATGTTGTCGTGATCGATTCCGACGAGTCGTTCTATCCACCGGCGGCTCTCTATATGGGGCTTGCGCTGGAGCGAATCATTGTGTTGCGACCACCTAGCTTTGACGATGCGATGTGGGCGATCGATCAGTCGCTACGGTCCTCGGCGGTTGCTGCTGTAGTGGCTCGGTTGGATAAGCTGTCGGATTTGAATGCTCGTCGATTTCAATTAGCAGCAGAACAAAATGGTGCACTCGGGTTGTTTCTGCGTCCCGCATCGGCTCGATCGCAGCCAAGCTGGTCCGAAGTGCAATGGGGAATATGTAATCACCGGGCGAATCGATTACCTGCATCACAAAACACTGAGCCGATGGCGCTAGCCACGGGTTCCCCCCGTATTCAAATTTCAAATGCTGTTTCAAAGACCATTTCAAATGCCGGGGGGAACCCGGAGCTAGCGTTCACGGCTCAGGGGGGGGCACGTCAGATTCATTTAGAGTCGTTGCGAATGCGTGGGGGTCGCAGTGGTCAGCATTGGATGTTGATGATCGATACGCAAAGCGGCACGATCACAGGAAGAAAGTTAGTGGAAAGAACCGTGGAGAGAAACAATGTCGCTGCCTCAACAAGTTCTATACGTCTGGCTTCCCAATTGGCCATGCCAACGTCTCCTCGCCCAGCAAACACAAGCCAGCCAGCCAAACGCAATCGCGCAAGCTAGCGACACAGAAAAACAAGATGTTGCACCTAAGCCCACTGAGCCGATGGCGCTAGCCACGGGTTCCCCCCGTATTCAAATTTCAAATACTGCTTCAAAGACCATTTCAAATGCCGGGGAGAACCCGGAGCTAGCGATCACGGCTCAGTATCGAGATACTCAGCATGCATTCATACTTCAAGTGCGCGATCCGCATCGTGGTTTACGAGTCGCGGCGGCGGATCCGCTAGCTTGGCAGTTAGGAATTTCTCCGGGCATGTCGATCAGCGAAGCCACTGCCGTCGCGCCCCAAATCCGTATTCTCGATCACGATCCCCAGGAAGACTTGGAAGCTTTGTGCGAGCTGGCTCAAGAGGCTTGGCAGTTTAGTCCCATGGTTGGAATCGAGATGCTGGATGAAGTGCTTTGGTCAGGACGGCTGCTGCACGAACCACAGGGCTTGGTGATGGATGCAACAGGTTTGGACCAGTTCTTCGGTGGTGCTGATCAAATGATCGAGTTGGTACTTGAGTGGCTAAGAAGCAAGGGGATTCTCGCAACGGCCGCTTTACATTCGACCCTCGGGGCTGCTTGGGCTCTCGCAAATTACGGATCGCGATCTCAGGTCGCGCGGCGGCTATTGGAATGGAGATTAAAGTGTCTGAACGCTGAGCCGATGGCACTAGCCACGGGTGACGCGCGTCAAAGTAGTGTTGCTTCAGGAAGGATTGAGCCAGATGGAAAATCGAAACCCGAGGCTAGCGCCTACGGCTCAGGAGATAGTGCTAAGAAAAATATTGCTGAAAGCGTTTTGATTGATTCTCTTTCGGTCGAGGCGTTGCGCATAGAAGCGAAGACCGCTGTTGCACTGCGTCGGTTGGGGATTCGTACTATTGGGCAATTGCGTCAACTGCCGCGACATGGTTTGGCAAGCCGACTTGGAACGCGTTTGATCGATCGCTTAGATGCGGTTATCGCGAACAAGTCAGAGTCGCTAAATTGTTTCAAGTGTCAGCCTGAATTTACGTGCGAGCAGTCGCTTGAGTTCGCTACATCACGACGTGATACGATCGAAGAAGTCCTGCGTCGGTTGACTCTTGAGCTATGTCAGCGACTGCAGCATCATGGGCAAGGAGCATTGCGATGTGTTGCTTGTTTGCGTTGTCAAAAAGGTCCGGCTCATGTGATGGCACTGGGGCTCTATCGACCAACAGCCGACCACTTGCATCTTTGGCCGCTCATTCAGGGACAACTAGAACGGCAAAGCTCTTCGCGATTGCGAGACATTCACGCAGTCTCTGTTCAAGCGACACTGACAGGCCCGCTTTTGTGGAAGCAAAATGACCTTTTCGAAATGGATCAAATGAATCACCAAGAAACGATGGCACGTTTGGTCGATTCTTTGAGTAGTCGACTCGGTCGGCGAGGTGTACTAGCACCCCAAGTCCATTCGCACTCACAGCCCGAAATGATGGTGACTTGGCGGCCTTTGACTGGCGTTCGATCGAATGGTAACCCACAAGTGACCAAACGAAAGTTATCTAAAGCAAAATCATCTAATGCCAGAAACAAGAAATCGATAGACGATAAAGATAATCATGCCGCCGCCGAGCCTGCAATCAGCGATCCGCTGCGAAGACCACTTCAACTTTATCCGGTTCCTCATTCGATCGTAGTTAGCACTGCCACATTCCCTGCCACAGCCGCGATCAGCAACTCTCAGGAAGCCATCTCTCAGTCAGCGAAAATTGCGCAAGTGCTATTCAAAGGAGTTCGTCATGAGATCGTAAAAGCTTGCGGCCCCGAGCGAATCGAAAGTGGCTGGTGGTCCGGGGCCTCGCATCGCCGCGACTACTATCGCATTGAAACCGATCAAGGCCAATGGTGGTGGATCTATCACGACCTAACTCACAATAAATGGTACCTACACGGAAGTTTCTAGTGCTTTATTAAGCTATGCAGTGAGGCTTGTTCGTAAACTTGCTTTCAATCGTACTCAATGAAATGGTACTCGTACCCCTACTCGATGGAGTGATTCGAATCGAGTAGGAGTACCGCTGAGGGCTGAGTACGAGTACAGGTACGGGTACGAAAAAACGCGGATTACGAATAAAAACTTAAGTCAAATGGTGGCGATCAGTGAGGAGTGTCTTAGTATTCAATCTATTTGCGCCTCGTAGAGACGCGAATACTTGTTGATAGTCTAGAATACTGTTGAATGAACTTCCCCAAGATTGGTAGACAGTGGGTCACCTTATGTCATGATAACCATGACAGGAGAATTGACCATGAAACAACGTCGAACATTTAGTCGTGAATACAAAATTGCAGCTGTCAAAAAAGTTGTCGAGCAAGGCCTT
>JAPLNI010000045.1 GCA_026692865.1 Planctomycetota bacterium | reverse complement strand
GAGCACTCCAAAGGGTCGTTCTGGCAGTTTCGATTCTCCCTCCACCAGCTAAGCCAACGGCAAACGCACCAGAGTCGTACGCCCGAAAGCTCCGACAAGTCGGAGCACTCCAAAGGGTCGTTCTGGCAGTTTCAATTCTCCCTCCACCAGCTAAGCCAACGGCAAACGCACCAGAGTCGCACGCCCGAAAGCTCCGACAAGTCGGAGCACTCCAAAGAAAGCCTCACACTCGGTCTTGGCTTCTTCTCACTCGCGATCGTTGTTTCGAGCATTCGTCACAGATTCCATTGACCGTTAGTCGATGTCCCCGAGCTCGAAACTTATGATTTTTCGCGATTTCCTCGAGGAGCTGCGTAATGGCTTCGCTTCGGAATTCGAGAAGTTTATGGCACTTTGTACAGTAAAAGTGGTCGTGCTGCGGATAGCCGTAGTCGTGCTCGTAAACGCTGCGACCGTTGAGCTCAAAACTTCGTAGAAGACCCGCATCGACGAATTCTTTGAGTGTTCGGTACACAGTCGGTCGCGATACGTAGTTGGGGCTCCCTTTCCGAGGAAGTTGGTCCATCAGTTGATCGGCGTCGAAATGCTCGTGGTGGCTGAAGACTCGTTCGATCAGGAAGCGTCGCTGTTCGGTATTTCGTTGCCCACGGCTCTGCAGATACTCCTCGAAACGCTCGATTGGCGACATCGAGACAGGCACGCTTCCTAAAGATTCGGAAGCTTGCGAGTCAGGAATTTCGGAGGTCTCTTGCGAGCTTATTTGAATTGACACGTTCGGGCTGTTCATCCGGGGTAGAAAAGTTAGCGATCGTTTGCGGACGACTGCCGTACCTTATTCTACAGGCCATTTCAAGTATTGCCAACAAATTGATTTTCTACTCCATGATGGCGACCGCTGAGCTCACTGAGTCACCTTAAGCTCGTCTCGGGTGCTAGTGAAGTGTCCCAATTTGATTCTTGAGGTAGCTCAATTCGCAAGAATTGAGAAGTTGGTGAAAACGGTAGGAAAATCGGTGTTTTCAGATTTCTTACGACATCTGCTACGATCACAAATCGCCGTTTTAAATTTGGACGAAGCACTAGCCGGTAATTTTTTGGCGTACTCGATACCCGTGACAATCGCCATCGGGTGAATACGGGGGGAACCCGTGGCTAGCGCCATCGGCTCAGTATAAATCGTTCAAAAGCGGGGGAAGTTAACTAAAGGAGCCCAAAAGCTTATCGAGAGCAGCGGACATCTTTTCGTCTGTGTCGTAGGTGCCGGCAGCGATTTGTCGACGAATGTCAGCAACCTTTTCGGTTCGAATATCGCCGGAAACCTTGCTTCCGGAAAGGATGCTTTGTGCTTCGCTAGAAATATCGATCTGATCTGCCGGAGCAACAATACCCGACGCGCTTGCTGAGCTTTCCAATGCGTTGGAGGCGGAGGCTTTGGAACCGCCACGAAGAGCTTCAATGGCCGCGGTCGAAAAATTGCTAGAAATTTGCATCGCTTAACTATCTCCTTGGGTGAGCACTGGAAAAATGTTTTTCCGGTGCCGAAAACGTAACAGGACTACGAAAGGTCTTTCGTTCGCTCGCAGTCCATGTCGGAGAAAAGCTGTCCGTGGCCGATCTGGTTTGATCTGTTTCGGTATTCGACTTTGCGAAGCGGTAACAGAGCATATCGACTTCTGAAGCTATTCTGCCTAACGTTTTTCGACTCCTACGTTCTATATCAACTGTTCCTATGCTACCGAAGTCCGAGATATAAATCAGCAGGAATTCAGCAACATTTTACTTGCCACGGTGGCATGAACACGTTTCTGCGATTACTCAAAGCAAGATGTGTTCCAAAGCCAGTTCAAAACTAAAAAAGTTTCTAGGCGACAATTCTACATCACGATTCGATGTACCCGGGCCAACTCGAAAAACTTCGAAAGCCGGCACTCAAATCTCCCTAACCTCGCAAGTTATAGAAGATAGGGGACGTGCGCGGCAAGATCGAAAGTTTGGATTGATTGGAGAACGACCACAAATGGTCCGGAATAAAGTTTTCCTTTCAACAAGAATTTTCTGCGGTGGACGTGAGAGCTCGCAGGAGGGCGTTCGGTTTGAGTCGCTGAGTACAATCGCTTTGTAAAATCGACAATGCAGCAAAATTTTTCGTTACCCGGACTTTTTCGGCAGGCTTCCACAAATGGCCTCGGAAGGCAAATTGCTTCTGCCTGCACGATAGAATTCGGATGTGCTAATGAATTCATTGAGTTCGAGGCGATGACGGAAGCGACTTCGCTGTAAATCGGTTTGCCGCGTCGTTGGACGTTCCTACGCAAGCGGACGGTAAGTCAATTGAACTCGGCTAACGCCTGAGGCTGAATTGTCTCGGGAGTCGATTAAAGCCGAATGATCGAGCTACTTGATCGGACTAATCGCTTTCTTCAGCCCTTCTAGATTTTGATAGCGCAGTGCACCTGGTAGGAAGTTTGGCGAGCGGATCGATTCGACTGATTTGAATGAAAATTTGGTCTTCTCGTTAGTGTTCGCATGCTGAATAGATTCAATGGACCGCCCTCCTAGTAGCTGAGACGCGACAGCCAGAAATTCGTTTTCGCTGTCGTATGTCAACTGCTGAGGCAAATCGATTGAGTTTCGAATTTCTTTCGATAAGGCTAATACGACTGCAAGTTTGCGAACTAGTTGCGGTGGGTTGTAGCCGTAGGTGAACGCTGCCGAGGGTCTGGGGTTTGCTACCAAGGCTTGTTCATTATCGAGCGTTGAGTCGTCCGAAAACGGATCCCGAATCGTTAGCTGATAAATTGCAGTTGAATTGGTTGGTTTGTCGGTCGATGCGTTGGCATTGGATTCTTCGAGACGCAAAACAATACGTTCTACGGGTGATGTTACAGTCGCGGCAGGCTGACCAAGTAGTCTCGCTCGACCAACAATGATGCCATCATTGTTTTTGACGATAAAGTCTGTTTCTTCGCGGTCCAATCGAGTTTGCTTTGCTCCGATAAGAGATTTCGAAAGTGGTATAGCCGGTTGAAGAAGCGTCCGCCAACCATCGACAAGGTCTTTGGGGGTATCACTTGCAAACGATTTGTCGATTTGTGCTCCCCAAGCTTTGAGTAGCTTTCGTTCAAACGATGGCCCGCTTTCGGGTGCTTTATGCGATGCGTCCCATACGGTCAGGTCAGGCTTTTGGAGCAACTCAAAGTCGCGCTCGAAGATGGGTTCGGCAAGTCCAAGTTGGAACAGCTTATTCGCCCAAGCGTACATGGCGAGTCGACTTACTTGATTATAGTTGTGCGGGAAATGGGTCGCGGCAAAGTGTGTCACGTTCTCTTTCTTGCCAAAGAGCGAATAGATCGACTGCAACGTTGGAAACCCATCATCCGCAAAAGTCTTGGTCCAATCGTTGGCACTGGTAAGTCCAAGCGATCTCGGAGCAGACAAAGCAGCGATCTCAACATTCCCAGTCCCCGTGCGGAGGTAGCACGCGTTCTCACACGTACATCCACCTTGCATTCCCGTGCTCACCATGACGGCAGGAAATGCGCCTAGCAGTCGGTTATCAACAGCCATCGCGATAAACGATTGCGTTCCACCGCCACTTGCTCCCGTGATCGCAATTTTTGCAGGATCGACATCGGGCAAGCTGGCGATTCGATTAATCGCCTGAATCGTATTGATGGTTTGTAGGCCCATGATCGACTGAAGATATCCTTCGGCCGTCGGGCTAAAGAACGGCCACCCATCATCAGTGGATTGAACGTCTTGATCTTTGATGCCGAACCGATGAGCTCGATCTAAGGATATCTGCTGATTATCAGCATATCCGATCATGTCGTATTGAAAGACGATCACTCCCATGCGAGCGAGCTGTACGCAATGAGCTTGCATATGATTGATCGCAGCATTGGTGAATCGCTCGGCCCCCGTTGCAAGAAGTTCGTTTACTTCGTTCGGCTTTGCATTGTAAAAGCGCCCTTCTTCCCAATGCCCATGCGGCATCAAAACCAAGGGGCTTCGTTTCTGATTGCCCTTGGAGTCTGCATTTGAAGAATTGTTCAGCGGTCGATAGAGCGAACCGGTTACATAGAAGCCATCTAAACTTTCGAAGTAGACTTTTTCAATTGTATACCCATCCATTTTTCGAAAGCCATGTATGACGGCAGGCTTCTGCGAGAGTGTAGGCATCGGATGAATCCCAAGAGCGACTCGAACCTGCAACTTGAGTTCGCTCGCGCGAGAGTTCCAGGCGTTGAGCGATTCTGGTGCGGTAATAGGGCAATGTGCATCGAGATCTCGGAGTCGGCTTTGTTGGATCTCTTTTAGTTTGGGTACTTGAGCAAAACATTGGTTCGCTGCGCACAGACTCGTTAAAACGAAAAAATAAAGGAAAAACAAGCGCAGTTGGCGTCGAATCAACCGCGTAGCGCTGACTGGAATCAATTGAATAAGCATATTCATTTCTCTTGCGGTTCAGGAAAGCATTTTCTCGATCGGCGCATCGTAGCACCCAGGACGCGTTACTTTTGCTCTCTAAAGTTATTCTTCGGATGTCTCTGCCTCAGGCTCAGGGAGGAAGTACGAAAGGATCAGATTGACTAAGTACAAAAGCGTTGCGACTGCTGCAGCAACGTATGCAACTTTCTGAGCGCTTGAGGATCCCTTCGGCACGACCGTTTCTAGGATTGCGAGTCCTGAACCGATTTGAGTGACTGCCGCGAACGACGTCCCAATCATCCGGCCACCGATGTTAGCGGCAAAACTCTCGCCGGTTCCTCGCAAGTGAAGCGGGTAGACTCGCGGAAGATAATTCCCCCAGAAGCTGAACTGTGCAACGGTGAAGAAGCCTGCAGCAAAGATCGCGATCCCTAGTAGCGAGATACTGAAATCATGGAAGCCTGGAATCCAGCTGATATCCATCGTGAAGAATGTTGTTTCGGTACCTCGTGCAAAACCCAAGAAGATCAACGGCATGAGGATTAATCCGGGAACCAAAAAGACTCGTAGGAGAGCTTGTCTGCTGACGATCACGGTGACCAAAGCAGCCAACATGAATCGGCCTGCAAGTCCGCCAAACTCTTGGCTCTTGGTGTATTCTGCGGCCTTTGCTTGTTCGGTTTGTCCTTTGATTCGCATCGCGTCAGGCTTCGGCTTGCCCTCGGTCCGCGCGGCGATTTCTTGCTGCACTGCATCAACGCCTGGGATGATTTGTGGCAATTGTTGAATCGCACCAAAGGCAACACCATAACTGCATGCGAACATGGCTGTTGTCACTAACGTTGTACGGCGAAGTTTCGGAGCAAAGAGTTCAGCGATATTTGGTCGTTGCAATGTCCCTGCTGCTTTCTTAGCCGCCCACTTGGGTGACTCAGGAAGGAACGGACGAATAATAATCAGCGGGATGGCCGGGATTAATCCGCTCATCAATGTGTACCGCCAAGCGGCATGAGGGTCTTTGATTTCGCCGCCAAAAAAATTCAAAAAGTCAGGCATTGCGATTGCGGGTAAAAAATCGGGAGTCTTTGACCATTCAATTAAGATCGCATTGACGACTGCGACCAGAAGACCACCAAGCGATGAAAAGGCCTGTGTGTATCCGAGGACTTTTTCTCGCTGCTTGGGATCGTCAAAGAGTTCAGACAACCACGCAACCGCAGCCACGAACTCTACACAGACTCCGATAAACGTTGTTGTTCGAAAGAACAACAACATTGGCAGGCTCGTTGAATAACCCGCCGCAAAGGCCGAGAACGCATACAGCAGAATACTTCCAGTAAGGACTCGTCGTCGCCCAAACCGATCTGTCAAGTATCCACCCAGAAGCCCAAAGATCCCCCCGCACATCGCAGGCACCCAGAAGAGCAAGCTCACCCATTTAATAAACCCCTCGGTTTGAGGAGCGAACCCACCCAACTCCATCAAGGCGGGACGAACGATCAATGGCAACATCAACAGTTCGTATATATCGAACGCGAATCCGATGGATGCGATGATGCAGATGAGCCACACAGAAACGGATGATATTTTAGGAGCCATGGAGGGAGGTTTGAAGTTTGAGGGGGGGATAGTGGCTAGTGGCTAGTTCTACTAGAAAATGAATTTTAGGTTACCAATTCTTTTCAATGTTTCTTCCATGAGAGCGTCTTCCGCAGCTTCGCTTTCGGCGGTGTAGGTGACTGCGAAACGCAGGGCGGCTCCTGCATCATCCCATGGTACTGTCACGATCGAGTGCTGGGTGATCAAGTACTGAGAGGCTTCTTCGGCGTTGGCGAACGTTGGACCGCCGACAATTCCTTTCGGAGCTGCCGTGTAAAGGAAGTAGCTACCACCGGGCGTATCGCAACTGAATCCGCACTTTTTGAGTATAGCTACAAGCTTTTCAAGTCGTCGCTTATATTTTGTGTGAATTCGCTTGGGAATGGAATCATCATCCAGTGCCGTGATCGCTGCCCGCTGGATTGCAGAGAACTGACCGCTATCGCAGTTGTCTTTAACGTCAGCAAATGCTTGAACGATTTTCTCGTTACCACAGACCCAGCCAATTCTCCATCCGATCATGTCAAAGCCTTTGCTGTGACTGTGGGTTTCGACACCGACTTCCATCGCGCCGGGTATTTGCAGGAAACTCAACGCATCGCCTTTGAAGGTTAGCAAGATGTGAGCCGCATCTTGAACAACGATAAACTTGTGCTTGAGAGCAAGGTCGATGACCTTCGAATAGAACTCGCGTGTCGCAACCTGACCGGTTGGGCTGTTGGGATAGTTGAGGACCAGCATCTTTGTCCGATCCCAAGTATCTTGGGCGATGTCATCGAAGTCTGGGTAGTAGTTGTTCTTTTCAAGAAGTGGCAGTCGTTGAACCGTTCCGCCGTAATACTTTGTGTGAGTACCTGCGACTGGATAACCAGGGACGGTCATCATGGTGATGTCGCCCGGATTGATAAAGCAGGCCGGTAGCATCGCGAGAGCTGTCTTGCTTCCGATGCAATGATTGATCTGTTTGGTTGGATCTAGATCGACTTGAAAGCGACGCTTCATGAATCGAGCTACGGCTGCTTTGTAATCATCGGTACCGTTATCTGCATAGCCCCGGTTTTCGACTCGATCGATCTCCAAAGCCATCTTGGCTCGAACTTCGGGAGCAGCCATCGAGTCGTTTTCGCCAATGCCAAAATCGACAAGTCCTCTGTCGGGGTAATCTGCGAGTGCCTTGCGTTTAGCACGCTTGATTTTCTCGAACTTATAGATCTCGTTCCCTTTGCCGTATTGCAGTCCACCAATGCGATCGGCGAATAGTTCTTGAAAATAGGGATCTGCGGCTACAGCAACGGACATAGGAATTCCTGGCTCCAATGAGATGAATAATGGGTAAGCGACAACAAACGTCGCTTTGAAAGTTTAGGCGAAACGCCAACTTGTGCGAAGCGGCTGGAAAGGCAATATTCTAACGTTGTACCTCCAAAGGTGTGCAAACGACAACCCGAACGACTTGCCTCCGATCCCTGTAGCTCTCAGAAAAAGGCCCGTTTGAATGACCCAGCCGACTAAACCTTCCGATATTGCCCCCCCTGCCCCACAAAAAAGCGACTTGGCAAGCCCTTCCCTGCCCTACCAAAAAACACTCGTAGGAAAAAGAGCTCTCGTCACCGGTGCGGGTCGAGGAATCGGAGCGGCCATTGCGACAGCTCTTGCGAATTGCGGTGCTGATGTCGCAGTGAATGATCTTCGTTCACCAGAAGAAACCGTCGAAGCCTGTCGCGCTGCGGGAGTCAGATCGATGCCCGCTATTTGCGATGTGGGCGATGGCGAAGCGGTGCAAGCGATGGTCGACCAAGTCCATGCGGCTTGGGGTGGAATCGATATTCTTGTTAGCAACGCCGCCTACAGTGATCGCGAGTTATTCTACCAAGCCAATATGCCTGGCTTCGAAAAGACAATCCAAGTATGCATGTGGGGGCCCTTTTATTTGGCTCGAGCGGTCGCAAACAAAATGATCGCAGACGGAACCAAAGGCAGCATGGTCTTTATCGGTTCGCCTCATGCCTACAAAGCGTATCCCGGTGCGATGGCTTACAACATGGGAAAAGCGGCGATGGATCAGATGGCTCGTACAGCGGCCGTGGAATTGGCCGAGTATCGAATACGTGTCAACATTGTTCATCCAGGTTGGACCGATACACCTGGCGAAAGGAAGTTCTTCAGCGACCAAGTTCTCGAAGCCAAGGCGAGCGAGCTACCGTGGGGGAGATTGGCGAAACCAGAAGATATCGCCAATGGAGTCGTCTTTCTATGCGATCCACGCAGCGACTACATGACCGGTTCAACAATTACGATCGACGGTGGAATATTGCTTCCCTATCAAGATATGTTTCGAGTCAAAGGGTAAACCTCCCAGTTTGCCGAATCCTTCATTTCGGGAAGATCGATTCAAGTTCCCTGCTTCGACCTAACGATACTATCCGACGAGTCCTTAAAAGCGACTTCCAAAGACTTATTGCGGTTGTGTATGTTAACGGGAGCATTCTAAATGTCGTCGATGTCGGAGTTAAAAAATTCTATTGACGCGTGGATGGATGAATTTCGATCGACTTTGGACGCATGGGAAGCATGGTTGGCCCGGGCGGAAGAAGCGTACGTAACGGGAGAGTTCACGATACTCTTGGAGATCGAACCTGCTGGTGATTTGATTCGAATTCAGATGGTCGACGCACATCAAAAGCGTGATGAAATCATCGGGCGAGCTTATCAACTTGGGTTCTCGGGAATAAGCATGACCGCGCTGGTGCGATGGTTGGGAGCGGATGCGTCCCCGACTTGGCTTCGACAGTTAGAAGACTTGGGACTTCAACTGAAGCGTACCAATCAATTCAGCACATCGCTTTGGCTTACGGGGTTCCAAGCAAAAGCTTACACAACTTCGATCTTGGAATTGATTTCAACCGGAAGTCCTAAGCGAGCAACGTATGGCGGTACTGATAGTCACAGCGAGCTCGCAGGCGGACGACTGATGGATGCCGCGGCATAGCCAAATGACTGAAAAAGAGTAACGCGTTTATTCCCTAATCACCTCCGACAAATTCCTACATGCAAGGTTCTGTGGCTTTCCGGTGATGTTCGCTGGCATAGTTTCCTAGGCACCACTTTTAATCGACGGACAAACGGATTATGTCTCTCTTCGGTGCCATACAGGGATCAGCGAACGCTCTTAGCGTGAATCAGCTTGGGCTGCAGGTTGTAAGCAACAACATCGCCAACGCGGGCACACCGGGTTACGTTCGGCAAGAATTAATTCAAGCACCATCTGGCGGTGTACGCGTTGGTGGTTCCATCGTTGGGCAAGGCGTGGAAGTTGTCGGTGTCCAACAAAAAGTCGACAACTTTGTTCTACAGCAGCTACGAGACGTGCAGGGAAAACTTGCTCAAAGCCAAACTCTCCTAGATGCAAATGGTCAGCTAGAAACCGCGTTATCCGCGTTTAGTGACACCGACTTTGCGAACGCTTTGAGCACCTTCTCGAATGCTCTTCAAGACGTAGCGAATCAACCAGGCGATGCCGCACTGCGTTCTCTCGCGATCCAGCGTGGCGTCCAGCTAGCGACAGGGCTCAACGGGATTGCATCTCAAGTTCAAGAAGTTGCTGGCACTGCCAATAGCCAAATCACGGAAGTCACCAAGGATATTAACCGCCTGACATCTTCGATTGCTGCGATCAATAAACGCATCGTGGAACTTGAAGGTGGAAAATCAACCAGCTCAGATGCAGGCGCATTGCGTGACGAGCGAAACAAGGCACTTGATGCGTTGTCAAGTCTCGTAAGTATTGAAGCTTTCGAACAGCAAAGCGGAGCCGTCACAGTTCTCGTTGGCGGTGATTACTTAGTCGCTGACGGTCTTCAACGAGAAGTGAAAACGTTCAATATTGATGGATCGCTCGCCAATGCTCAGGAAGTCCGATTGGCTGATACAGATGCGCCGCTGGGCGTTACCGGGGGTAAGCTCAAGGGGCTCTATGATTCACGCGATGGAGCTTCGGGGGAATTTTTGGAAGGCCTTAACTCAGTCGCACGAAATGTGATTTCAGAAGTCAATCGAGTTCATTCGCAAGGGCAAGGTGCCTCTGGTTTTCGTGAAGTCATCGGCGACGCGGTCATCTCGGACGTGACCAAATCGCTCGAGCTGTCAGGGAAAAACCTGGATATCGAGAATGGCATTTTTACAATCAGTGTCAGTGACGCGCAAAGTGGTGAATCGAAGTCCTTTGATATTCAAGTTCGTCAGAACGGGCAGAACAATGATACGACGGTTGTTGATTTGGTAAGTCAACTAAACGCAGTCGGTGGGATACAAGCATCGGTGTCCAGTGATGGTCGGCTTCAAATTCGCTCAGCCTCGCAGGGGATCAAGTTCTCCTTTAGTAAAGACACTTCGGGCGTGCTCTCAAGCTTAGGAATCAACACTTTTTTTACGGGCGACTCAGCACAAAACATCGCCGTTCGAAGTGATATTGTAAAGGATCCTACGTTATTGGCGATTAGTCTCGACGGACCGGGACAAGGCAATGCCAATGCGCTCAGGCTTGCCGAAGCGTTGTCAAAGCCGAGTACCAAGCTTAACGGAGTCTCTGTCGCAGATAGTTATAAATCGCTTGTTACCGAGACAAGTCAATCGATAAATTCACAGCAGAGCATTAGCGACGGACTTAATAACTTCTATCAAACACTCAACGCTAAGCACTTGGGATTGACCGGTGTCAGCTTGGATGAAGAAGGAATCAAAATGCTGCTCTATCAACGTGCATTTCAAGCCAGCAGTCGAGTGATCGCGACAGCAAACGAAATGCTTAACACGCTCATGCAGATCGTTTAGACTATGTTAAGTTCTTATTTCCCAGTCTTCGCAGGTCGTGTCAGCGATCAACTTGTTCGCGGTAGAGCCGCATATCAAATCCAATCCGACCAAGCATCATTACAAAAGCTTCAAACACAACTTTCTACCGGTCTCAAATTTCAAAAAATCAGTGAAGACCCAACGGCGGCAATCAAGGTTCTTGGAATTCAAGAAAGCCAACGAGCCAAGCAACAGCAGTTAGTGAACTTGAGTAGCGCGGAAGGTTATTTGAAAACAACCGAGTCTGCGCTTGCAAGCGGTCAGGATATCCTTAATGCGATTAAGTCGATCGGAATCGAAGGTGCGTCGAATTTGCTTAGCGATACGGATCGAAGTGGATTGCTTGCGCAAATTGATGGGTACCTTTCAATCCTCGCAAGTATCAGCAACCAAAAATCTCAAGACCGATTTCTTTTTACCGGTGGCGATGTAAGTCAGCAGCCGATCAGTCTGGATGGACGCTCGGTTCGATTTAATGGTAATGACACAGACTTGCTTTCTATCGCCGACAGCAACAGTTACCTTGCGCACAATCTTACTGGTCAAGATGCACTCGGCTTAATAAGCGAATCGGTTTCTAGTGTGGTTGATCTCAATCCGGTAGTTACGGAATCAACGCGATTGTCTGATCTACTCAACGGTCGCGGTGTTGGTCCCGTTGCAATTCAGTTGTCCGACGGCGTGAATCGTGAGACAATCGATTTGGAATCCGCAACCGTTCTTGGTGATGTCATCGATAGGATCAATGCGACATCTATCGACGGGAGACCGATACTTGCGACCCTCACCACGAATGGATTACAAATCGACTATGCAGATGGGCTTCCAGGTACACTTCGCGTTTTGAATGTGGGTGCAGGAAAAACCGCATCGGATCTTAGTATTGCTACGACAGATGCTCTTCCTGTTTTGCCGATCGTTGGAGGCGACCTAGATCCTGTCGTCCGAGGAACTACTCGGTTGGCTGACTTGAATGGTGGACTTGGATTGGACGTTAGTGGTGGGTTAACTATTCGCCAGGGCGATAAGACACACGTAGTTGATTTTGCTGGGACCTCCAATGTAGAGGACCTGCTCAGTAAGATTAACTCGTCAGGCGCAGGCGTTCTCGCTGATATTGCACCAGGAAGCCGTTCGATACGCATCCGCTCTATCGAAAGTGGCACCGACTTTTCTATTTCCGAGTCGACAGGTACTTTAGCGTCGCAGCTTGGGCTCAAAACTTTTTCAGGGGCAACAAGACTGTCGGATCTCAATTACGGTTATGGAATCGAGCTTGCCGAAGGTAACGACCTGACATTTACTCGCAGTGATGGGACTCAATTCGGCATTGATCTTCAAAGTGCAGTAACTATTCAAGATGCGATCGATTTGATCAACAACAGTGTGGATAATGCAGATCCACTTCTAAAGATAACAGCATCTCTAAATCCGACGGGTAATGGGCTGGTTTTGAAAGCACCGGTACCCATTCCTCCAGATCCATTACCTGACCCACCGCCGATTAGTGTTCCTGTGTCGGTTGCTACTGCGAACGGAAGTGGTGCTGCTACGCTCCTTGGACTGACAGCAAGAGACGCATCGCAAGCGACCGGTTCGGTCTTGTTAGACGAGTACGTGATCTCGGGTCGCGACACAAATCCTCAAGAAGTTAAAGGAGCCTTCAACAGCATTCTTCGACTTCGAAAAGCTATCGCAGACGGAAACACGGCCGAGGTTGGACGCGCAAGCGAGATGATCGATCGAGACATTGATCGTCTTTCGTTCACACGAGGGGAATTGGGTATCCGACTGCAACGAATCGACTCCGTTAGGGCACTTACCGAAGATAATATGTTGCAGCTCAAGATTCAGGAATCGGACAATCGTGATGTGGACTTTGCAAGCTTCGTTACCGAATTGAATGCGAGACAAGCTGCCTACGAAGCCAATCTACGGCTATTGGTTCAGGCGAATCAGCAAAGCATCTTTAGTTATCTTTAATAAGTACGATTTGCATGGGTTTCATTTCTCGAAATAGCCGACATGCATCACAGAGCGTTCAACTTAGGTTCACATAAGTAGGGTTCGCCTGCCGGGCGAATCCCAGCATCCAACCTGGAGGGTGCGCCTGCTGGGCGAATCCCAAGGCTTCCGCTCGGCAAGCGGAACGTACTTAAACGCATGGCGGCCAAACCCGCCAGGGGTAGTTCTCTCTCTCAATCTGGTTGAATTCAGACTACAATGCTCACGTTGCTATAGTATTACTCTGTCGTCAGGATGTCTGAATGTTCGTTGTGCCAAACACTCCGTTTGAATACTCGGTACTTTTCTTTCTTCAGTTGTCGGTCATTTTGTCTGCATGTAAGGCTGTTGGGTGGGTTGCGAAATACTTTGGGCAGCCACAAGTCGTCGCCGAGATGATCGCTGGTGTATTCCTTGGACCATCGTTGCTGGGCCTAGTTGCTCCTGAGACCTATCAGATGATCTTTCCTGAGGGATCCAGGAGAATCCTCTTCTCTGTAAGCCAAGTTGGACTTTCTCTCTACATGTTCATTGTCGGAGTAGAATTTCGAGCGGATCATTTTCTCAACAAAGGGAAAACCGCCGTCGCGGTTTCAGTTTCTGGGATGCTTACCCCCTTTGTTCTCGGTAGTATATTGGCGATTTGGCTACATGCAGAAGGAACACTTTTTCCAAGCGAAGTTACTCTATATCAAGCGATGCTTTTTATGGGTGCATCCATGTGTATTACAGCGTTCCCAATGCTCGCGCGAATCATCGTCGAGAATGGACTTTCGGGAACAGTTTTAGGCACGCTCGCAATCGCAGCCGCAGCGATCGATGATGTTGCAGCATGGTGTGTTCTCGCGATCGTCGTGTCGAGCAAAGACGGCAACTGGCTCAGCGCGATTACCGCAATCGGAGGCGGCATTGTTTACGCGATGTTTGTTCTTGGAATACTTCGACCAATACTCAGATATTTGACTAAATCAGCGGAGGAGCAAGGCGTATTAAACGCGAACTTGGTGAGCTTGATTCTCTTGCTTGTGATGCTAGGAGCGTTCACTACTGATCGAATCGGAGTGTATGCCGTATTTGGTGCATTCCTCATGGGATGTGCGATGCCTCGCGGAAACATCAGCGACCAAATTCGATTGCAATTCGAGCCATTGACCATTGGTTTGCTTCTTCCGTTATTTTTTACTTATTCAGGACTGAATACGCGACTCGATCTCGTGTCATCGCCGAGATTGATCGGTATTGCTATTGTTGTGTTAGCGGTTTCGAGTCTCGGTAAAGGGGTTGCGTGCTGGGCTGCTGCAAGACTTTGCGGCGAAAGTAGCAGTACTTCTATAGCAATCGGTGCGTTGATGAATGCGCGTGGATTGATGGAGTTGATTCTGCTCAACATCGCTAAAGAAAAAGGACTGATCGGTCCCGAGCTTTTTTCAATTCTCGTGGTCATGGCGATAGTCACCACGCTCGCCGCTACTCCCGTGTTTCGAATGGTACAAAGAGCTTTTGCCGAGGAGTCCCCTGCCCTGCACCGGTGAGTACTGAGTCGCTGGCGCTAGCCGCGTCGCTGGACGTTCCTGCGCAAGCGGGTGAGTAGTCTTTTGAACTCCGCTAACGCCTGAGGCTCAATACTTTGAGCATTGAGCCGATGGCACTATCCACGGATGCTGACCTTGCAACAGCTTGCCAGATACCAGAGCGGATGAACTATCGAACGCGAACAATTCGCTCGGCCGTGATTTGTCGCGCTGAGAGATTCGGCAAGTAGCCCTTGACTCCGTAGATTCCAACCGGCTGCTTTAAATACCGGCGAAGATTCATTCCAGGCGATGCGACAACATAGGCGATCAAACCTCCGGCGTCGTCGGTGAGAGCGAACTCCGGTTGGCCAGGTTGTTGCGAGAAGACTTCCACTAGCCAGCCAGAAGCATCGCTAGCCGGTGTCCCATCTGGGTTTCGAGTTTGGTCCAATGGAGGAGCGTTCGGTGATGGAGTTGATCCTGGCATATCAATACCGCTTACAGGACGTTGAAAGCCTGCGTATGCGATTGGTGCACTCGCCGAAAGGCCAGGCGTTACACTCCTCGAGTTCATGGTCCCGGCTGCTACCATCGATCGTTGGCGAAGCCCTTCGAATCTTTCGATGCGATCCAAGAGTAATCTTGCTTCACCACGCGCGATCGTGTCGTTGGCGTTATCAATCCAGTTTTTAGCTTGATTCATTGGGCCGATTAAGGACCATTGGTCCATCGGTCGAGCAACGATCGAGGACAGTTCCAGCATCGCTTGTTGAATCTCTGGTGTCGAAAAGTGAAGCGAGTCGAGGTCTTCGTTACTGACTAAAGAAATATCTGTGGACCCGAATGGTTTGCGACTATCGGAGTTGGTTCGGCTCTGAATGTTCGAAATACTCGATACAGGATTTGCATTGAGTCTTGGCGGTGCTGCACCAGAGACCCCCGCTCCAGACATTGCAGGCGAATGCCATGGGCGGCTGCCAATAAGATTGGAATTTCCATAGCTCGCATCGGATGCGAATTCGGAATCGGAGTATCCTGAGTCTCCGATCCAGCTAGAACCAAAAGTTGCACGCATGCGTCTTCCAGGTCTTGGGAGATGTTGAAATCGTTCGCTAAACCTTGGCGATGGGCTTGGTGGGTTAGCACCGAATGACATGGTGGGTGTACCCGGCCCGCAAGTCGTGCAATTAGATTCTGGTTGCACGATTTCTGCCTCGGCAATTGATAGACCAACAAGTCCTAAAATCTTTCCAATCGGATGGACTCGTAGTTTGGGATTGGAAAACCCCTGCATCGAATCCATGTTGCTTCCGTTTCCGCAGTTGCAACCATTTGCAACGCCGCACGAATCACAGCAAGTCGATCCGTTCTCGTAAACTACTTCTCCTTCGAATACTTCGCCGTCTATGATTTGGCCTTCAATCATTTCGCCGTCGAACACTTGCCCATCAATAATTTGACCATCAAAGTATTCTTCACCAACGATGATGCCGGAAGACGGATCGTCTGAATTAAAGCTTTCAACAATGTTATCTCCGCTTGCTTGCCCGGAACCATTTAGTAGCGAGCGTGGTGATGAGTCCTGAGATTGCGGTTTGTTCGAAGGCATATTGTCGGCGGTGGACTTATTAACGGGAGCCGGCAGTTCTGCTGTGTTTGGTAGGTCCGATCGCATTGCGTTGGCATCAGGGATTGGGGCGATGTTTTGCGAACCGGTCTTACGAGCGACTGAAGGGTAGTTATTAGATGAACTGTTGGTTCGTTGGATCGCGCCAGCTTGCACGACCGCACCTAGTTCTTGAGACATTTCATCGTTTTCTCGCGATGCAAAGTTGCCCGATCGTCCAGTCGCCGCGACCACATTCGAAGATCTATTGTTGGACAACTCGTCTACGGGAAGCGGTTTCGATGCGAGCTTGTCTGATTGGATCCAGCGAAACTCACCTTGTGGAGGTTGGATTTTGAACCATGTTCTATCAGCTGCGTTCTGTTGGGGCTGAATCGCTTCGCCAACGACCACTACCTTTTGCGTCGGTTTCAATTCGATTTGCCATTTGAGTGCGTCTCGTGCGATGGGTTCATAGGTTCCAATCCAGGCCGGAGTCGGCTTTCCAACGATTTGCATCGTTTTTCCGCCTGGTAGGAGATGTCCCGCTTCTGCCGCGACCCAGTCAAAGCTGCCCACCGGAGGTCGAATACCCGACCATCCATCCGCAGTTTCGTGATAAACCTCGACGGTTGCTCCCTTGGCAAGTTTTTGAGTTGCGTAGAGAGATGCATCGGGGCCACTGTGTACCGAGCAACCGTCTTCGATCACGTATCGAGTATTATCCGCCGCCAGCGTTGCTGCATTGAAAAAACAAAACGTTGCGCTGAAGCTTAGTGCAGCATTCAAGATGGATACGGCACTCGATGGAAATCTTAATCGAAGTTGATTACTATTGTTCATGGCTTTGACCCTGATCATTATTATTTGTGTGTCTTGCCTACGGTCTTTACCCTAAGGTCTGGTGGTTCGTTGAGAAGACGATCTTGCGGTACTTGTGTTGGTACCACTCAGAAGAATCTGCTGGATATGTCGAGTGATCTCTTCGTCGCGTTCGCGTGCAAGAAGCAACCGAAGCTTGGTTCGAGACGAATTGCTATTTAGGCTACCTAAAACACTGACGGCACGATAACGAACAGCGCGATCTCTATCGGCTGCAATCCATCCGAGCCAAGGCGTTGGATCGAATTCTTCTTGGTGTATCAATCGTTCGAGTGCTCCAAGCCTAGCCTCCGAATTTCCGCGCGCAAGATCGACCGCAATCTCCAACTGAGTTGCTGTCATTCCACGCCTCTCAAGTTCATATAACGCAGCCGAAGCGACTTTCGCTCGGACACTACCAAGTAAAGCAATCAAGTCTTCTGTCTTTTGACGATCGATGCCGACCACCTCTTCAGCGGCTGATTCAGTAGTCGCATCTGGTTCAGGATCCGGTATCGTTTGCGATCCCGACAATGTGGCTTCAGGTGAAGCAACTCCAGGTGTTTCCTCGGAGAACAAATCATTTTGCTCCATTGCAGGTGTGCTCAATAGACTTGCCGTTTCGATCCGAACGCTTCCTGATAACTGGGATCGAGGGCTTTTGAAAACTGGAGTAATCGTCGCGGAATCGGGTCTCGTTTGCGTTGAAGTTTCTTGAGGGTTCGGCGAATCATTGGATGCCGCCAACCGATCTTGGGCAATGTCTGGTAAAGGAGCGCTCCTTACAACTTCGGCAGGTGGTATCGAAACGACAGTTGCGTTTTGGCTTTGAAGGAGACTTGGATGGATCACTGCGGAATCGGACAGGGAAGCTCTTACGGGGCGATCGATCGCAACTGGCGATCCTGCATTAGTCGTGCTGGCTAGTTGCGTCCCGGCCGAGCTAGTCTGCAGAGAACCCGACTCGGACTCACTTCGAAGTATTTGTTGGCAGGTGGTCGTCAGTACGCGACTACCCTTGAAGGGCGTTTGCTGAAGTTCTGCTTCCAACTGCCTGGCCAGCGCAATGCCCGGCTGCTTTCGATCTTTAGAAAGCTTCGCAATCGATTGACCAATGATATCAAGAACATGCGCAAGTCCGCTGCTTCTGCGATCGTCGTTTTTTTCAATAAGCAAAATATGCGTGTACGCTTGCAAGGCTTCATAAGCGACTTGGGAAGCTTTTGGGTTAACGCAACCGAGTGCTTCCACTAATTGATGCGAGCTATCCGGTAGCATCTCCGCGAGTGAAAGAATGGCTAGTTCTTGTTCGGATGAAGTGGTAGCAGAATAAAACTGTTGAAGCAGTTGATCTCGAACCCACCAGCGACTTGCCGAGGGGATGACCAGAATAAGAAAAAGGCAAACCGAACACACAGTGAACACCGCAACAACGCGCTGCCGCATCCGCAGTGGAAGCGAGCTTCTACTGGGTGGCATTGGTCCTAATAACCAATCCGCATCAATCAGTGGTGTGTTCTGCTTTTGCATCTATGGGATGTTCAATAAACCAAAAACGAAGTGTGCAACTATCAGTTGTGCAAATCGCTGTGAAACTTGCTTCTCAAGCACTTCACGGCGACATTTCGATACCCTCAGCCTAACGGAATCGCGACTCATCGCGGAGAATGGAGAAATTTCGATTTTTCCTCAAGGCCAACTTGGCAATGTTCTTGCTACTTCCTTCAAATTCTCCTCAGCGAAGCAATCAACAACTGCCGAAATATTCTTCGTGATCGATCTTTTCGTTAGATTGGCGATCGTAAGGTCGTTGTCTCGCGATGATTTCCAAGAGATTTGATTAGAAGAATTCGAGTAAGGATTGCTAGCAATTGCTGGTGTTAATCCCGTGCTTAACTTGTCTCATAAAAGCCGAGTCATCTATGCCTGAAGTTCTCTCAATAAATCGTCGTGGGCATCAACGACGAGCTGGAGAAGTTCAGACTGCCGTCGAAAACACTGAGCCGATGGCGCTAGCCACGGGTGTCCGCGCAACTACGTCAGTACCGATAGCACCCGAGGCTAGCGCCTACGGCTCAGGGAAAAATGCATCTCCACCAGCCCAGGCTAAGACTGCCGTCGAAAACACTGAGCCGATGGCGCTAGCCACGGGCGTCCGCGCGACTACGTCAGTACCGTTAGCACCCGAGGCTAGCGCCTACGGCTCAGGGAAAAATGCATCTCCACTAGCCCAGGCTACGACTCGCGTCGAAAACACTGAGCCGATGGCGCTAGCCACGGGTGTCCGCGCAACTACGTCAGTACCGTTAGCACCCGAGGCTAGCGCCTACGGCTCAGGGAGAAATGCATGTCCAATAGCCCACGCTAAGACTCGAGTGGCAGCTTTTGTTGCAAGCACACTATTTGTTTTTCTGTATGCGTTTCTGCCGAATGCGACCTGCGCATACGCCGAAGATTTTATCATTCCGGAAGGCCTCTCGACTCGCGAGGCCAAGCAGACCGCTCTTCGCGAGATTCCATTGCAAGCACTCACCCCGGAAGCGGTTAAAAAGCTCAAGCCCGTGCTCGACTCGCCAACGATATTTCGTCGGATGCCGACTCAGACAATTCTTTGTGATGACGATCTGTTTCAGTTTTTGGTGCGCTATCCGGAGGTGTTGGTTGAGATTTGGGATTTGATGGGGATGACCAAGGTCACCGTGCAACGACTGGGGCCTTACGTGTTCAAAGGAAACGATGCGGCTGGAACAGATTGCAAAGCGGAGCTCGTCTACGGCAGCGACACGCTCCACATTTATTACGGCACGGGCGACTACGAAGGAACCCTCACCGGTCGCAAGTTAGAAGGTCGAACCGTAGTTGTCATTCATAGCAACTCTTCTTCTAGTCCTGATGGGCAGCCCCAAGTGACTGCACAGATGGATGTCTTCCTGAAGCTTGACAACATGGGAGCGGATCTGGTTGCAAAGACACTGAGCCCGTTGATTGTTAGAAGTGCTGATTACAACTACTCAGAGACGCTGCGTTTCATTTCGCAGTTGTCGATTGCTGCAGAACGCAATCCGCAAGGAGTAGATCAGCTTACTCGCCGAATGACAAAAGTAGCTCCTGATATCAAACAGAAGTTCGTCAACATCTCCATCGAAGCCGCACTGCGTCGCGCAAGAAACGAAGCACAACAAGTTGCTCCGCCAGTTCAATCGCGAGTAATCATCGGTCAATCTGACCTCTCTAATTCTCGCAAGTAAGTGGTCCGTAGTTAACCGCTTGCTATGTCGATGTTCTATCCGTCGACCCTCTCAATACTTCATTGAATCTTCACTGAATCTGTACCAAGCCTTTATTCAAACTTGGGTCGTACTGCTAACCTATCGCCCAGAAGTTGAGGGCACACTCATTCATTCAGACGGTCGTCGTATTCGACATGTCTGTCAACCTCAGAAGGTAATCAATACGATGCATCGCAAGGGATTTACGTTGGTTGAATTACTTGTCGTGATAGCCATCATCGGCATTCTCGCAGGGCTTCTTCTTCCAGCCGTGCAGCAAGCACGCGAAGCAGCGAGACGAATGACTTGCGCGAACAATGTTCGGCAGCTGTCGTTGGCGATTCTTAATTATGAGAGTGGCTACAGGGTACTTCCACCCGGCTGGGACACTCACGGGACTCTGTGGACTGCGGCTATTCTTCCTCAAATAGAACAAGGCGACCTATACAGCACCCTTATCTTTGACGAAACAAGAGGGAATTGGGATGTTACTACAAGTCCAAACTATCGAGCATTGCAGCAAGTGATCCCAACTTTCCGATGTCCAAGTGGTATAGAACTCAGTCCGCGAGACTACAACGGAATCGCGAGGAGGGTTCCTTGTTCGTATAAGTGCAATACGGGTAACGATGCTACTGCAGACAATCACAGTGACCGCTTTATTGTCGGCACGAAGTCTTTTGAAACCGTCGAGTTAAACGGCGTAATGTACGGATGTAGCAAGACAAAGCTGGCATCTATTAGCGATGGGTTAGCTAATACGGTGCTCATTGGTGAAGCTCGTACGAATCCAGCCTTCAGCAAAGACGGCAATGCGACAGATTTTTGGGCGATTGGAGCGCCACAAGTCGATCCCTGTGACTGCAAGGGTGGCACTGCCGGAGCTGAGTTCAGTGAGGCTGGTGGAAGCTTTCACCCCGAAGTGAACATTCAGCGTCTAAGACCTTCTGTTAGTGGGCATTACATGGTGGTCGCCTTCGGTAGCCACCACATTGGTGGAGTCACGATGGGAAAAGCTGATGGTTCGACAACGTTCGTCAGCGAAACGGTTGACATCAAGGTTTCACGTGCAGTTGGCTCTCGCGGTGGTCGCGAACAAGTCGACTTCGCAGATTAACCCAGCATGACGGCTTAGTCTCTCGCAATGTTGATTTCGTTCCCGCGTTTCGCCTCTGTCCTTTTCTTTAGATCTTGTGCTGGTTTACTTGTCTCATTTGAGTGTTAAGGCGAAGCTTTTATCAACACGTTAGACCTCCATTACCGAGTGATGATCGGTAAACCAATTCGAATTAGATGTCCTGAAATACACACTATGCAAAACATGCAAATTCGTCCGCACCTCTTTTTCTTCTTGATTTCCATTTTTTGTATCGCAGCAACGGTCTCTGGTTGTGGTGGCAGTTCAGACCCAGATTATGGAGCGCTGGGCCTCGTCGATATATCAGGGATTATCAAGCTCGATGGAAATCCGGTACCGGACGTAGAAGTTCGGTTTGTTACGGCTGAGGATAGAACCTATTCAATTGGACGCACCGATAGTAAAGGCTTTTATCGACTCATGTTTGACACATCAAAATCGGGGATTATTCCAGGCAAGAAAATTGTTCAGCTTTATCAGCGTAAGCCAAGCGAATCGGGATCGAACGAAGGAAATATCGGGGAAGAGGAAGGTGCCGATCCAGATTTAGTTGTTGCGTCCGGTTCTATTCCTAAATGCTACGGTCCTGAGAGTAAAGTCGAAGTTGAGGTCGTGAAAAGTCAGACTGATTTCGACATCGACTTCAAATCAGATTGCTCAACCGTGAGTCGGTAACGATGTTTGCGTTCTTGCATCGATCGTTTAATTCGAGGCAATGAAGTGGGTGGGTTGCCTATCTGACACGGCAGTTTAGACTAACATAGTCTTCGACGTTGATTTTTAGACCCGCATCAGATGTCGTGAGACATGTGTCATTATTTAATGTCGTTCATTCCGACGTCTGAATTCTTACGAATTCAGCTACTTAAGATCTTATTAGATGTTATGTCATGCAAGGGAAAAAGTCGCTTACCCTGAGCCGTGAGCGCTAGCTCCGGGTTCCCCCCGCTAAGCTTCCCAACAATTCAAACATTGATCTCCGCGCGTCACCCGTGGCTAGCGCCATCGGCTCAGGTTTTTTCTATCGATTGGCGTTCAGAATATGTCGCATATTCGCTCTATCTTAGCATTCGCTTCATGGATCGTTAACTTTCCCGTGTTTGAATATCTGCGTTAGTCATTCGATCGTGATCTTCGAAGCGAGGCTTGATCTCTAGCCTTAGTTTCAGCGGAATGTTTTATCCTTAAATGCTGGAGTAGTTTAGATGGTTTTCAAGGCGATCCAAGGGGCTTTTAGTTCGATTTGCGACAACGGCAGCAAGCATTCCTTGCTCATGAAAAGACAGCATCAATCGCTTATTGCGAAGAACCGAAAGCTCCTTCTCGAGTCGTTGGAACTGCGACAATTGATGGCAGCGAACGTTTTCAACGATAACTTCGACCGAACCAATGCGAATTCTTCTTACTCTCCCGCGATCACTCTGAACGTGTTGGGTAATGATAATAATGGCGGTGTCAACCAAGAAGTATCCAGTGCGAATATCGACTTTAGTGCATCGAATAAAACCGCGAACACGGCGACTTACGTTTTCCCTGATCGACCTGGCACAACTACGCCGCAAAAGAGTTTGATTGTGGGTAGCGTGGACTTTTTACCGAGTTCCAATTACGGCGACATAAACGTAGCTTACGACACGGACAACTTGAATAATGGCGCGGCGTCTTTGTTGCCGCATTCTCGTTTAGAAGGGATCGTTCTAGCGTCGACTCGTGAGATCGTTACACCGAACGGAACCGGTAACGCGTCCAATAATCTAGCCGTACTGAACTACAATAATACATTCGTTTCGATGGTCTCCGGTCCCGCCAACAATGGTGAAACCATGGTTCCGGTTGGTCTAGCTCGGTTCCCGTTCTCCGTTCAAAGCGGTGACGTTACTCCCGCTACCTATCAGGGGTGGGTAGCAGGTTCGTTTAATACAGCAGGAACGCCCTTCGTGGAGATACCTGGCTCACCGTTAACTGTAACTAAAACCGGAACTGGTGAATACTCGGTTGCTGTAGCTGGGGTTACAGACTCGCGCCAAGACGGCTTTCTATTTTCTATCGGTTCGGGCAATAGTGACAATTATTCACGAGCAACGCCGATCGCCGGAACAAATCAGTGGAGAGTAGTGGTTAGAGACAACGCATCCACTTTTGCTGGTGGAGAAGATGATGCGGACGTTACAGCAGGTTTCAATCTTTTGTACGTACCAAAAAGCGCGCAGGGGCTGATCGGTGGTCACGTGCGGGGTGACGTGGCCTCAGCGAATCCAATGATTCAGTCATTCGGTAATGTGGGAATTCAGCGTACTTCCAATGGTAACTGGACCATGAGCGTACCCGGCCACACTCCGACTAGTGGCATGCTTGTGATTGAGTCCGCAGATTATGATCGGGCTCGCGGTGCGAATGTCTACTTCACCTACCAAGCTGCCCCGAACGGAACGGATTTCCTAATTCGTCAGACGCAGTTCGAAGGAACAGCTACGAACCTTTTGAATGACGACTTCGTTGTGTTCTTTATCCCGTTTGAGAATCAATTGGCGACAAGTTCGCCATTGACAATTTCGCAACTCGGTACAGCGGCAGCACCTAATAGTGGTCTCAGCACTAATGGTGTTGCGGTTACGGTAAATGCCGACAAGACCGTTAACTATGCGTACGACTTTACGACATTGCGTGGCTTAGCGCAGGGGGAGAACGTCGTCGATACATTCGTTTACCAAGCGACCGATGGGGTTGCTTTATCGTCGGCTACAGTAACTATCACGTTGCGTGGTGTAAATGATGCACCGTACATTACTTCGGTAATTCCAAATCAAAGCTTTGTAGAAGATGGTGCGGCTCAAGTATTTGATCTTGCAACCTTCTTCGCAGATTACGACACAACTAACACGATTACTTATACGGTTGCGATGGTTGCTGATGCTCCAGTAACAGCTGTCGTTACTGGATCGACGTTGACGATCACACCAATCGCAGATCGATTTGGTTCCTATTCGTTCACAGTAACGGCGACGGACAATAATGCTGGTAGTGTAACTTCGGCACTTGTGACAGGAGTTGTAAGTAGAGTGACTGAGGGATCAAAGGCGGTTCCTGACTTGGCGTCGACGGCGAAGGATTCGGCTGTGACAATCTCGGTTTTGGCGAACGACTTCGATCCTGAAAACTCCGCGTTCTCAGTTGCAGCCGCCAACATCTCTGCAAACGTCGCTGCCACTACCGATGCGACATCTGCATGGGCGATCGCTCAGGCATCGGCAGCTCCGAATAACATCACTGTGGTTACTCCTTTGAACTTAGGCGATCTAACGCTCAATCGAAACGGGGTGCGAATTCAACAGTCCAATGGAATACTTTTAGGCACATCCTCTGAGAATACGACACCGTGGGGGACAGTTAACAGCTACGGAAACGTCTTGGGCGGCAGTACGACAAGCTATGTAATCGCAACGGATCGCGGCCTTGCAGACGGGGAACGAGATACACCGATCGGGGCTGGATTTTTTCCGTTTGCAGAAGGATGGACCAGCGGACACGTCGATAACCTTGGGCAATTGCGGTTAGGAATTGGCGTTAGTGCATCAAATGTTGTTCGGACTGCGGCCGGTCTTTGGGAAGTTACCATTCCCGAGGCGACTAACTCCGAAACCAGTGGCTATTTGTTTGCGATCACCGCGAGCAATGATGACAATATCATGTCGGTTCGACCCATTCCGGGAACCAATCGTTGGCAAGTTCGTAATACGGACAACGATAGCGTAACAACCAATGCAACGACTGGGGTTGCCACGTTGGAAGACGACGGTTTCAGCTTCGTTTACATCCCGGCTTCGACACCTAATCTTGTTGCAGGACGAATCGCTGCAGGAACACTCGTTCAGTCGACTGGTTCCGTTAGTGCTACGGTAGCACCAAATGGAGCAGTTACGGTAAGTGTCGCTGGCCAAACACCAACGACAGGAACATTGCTTGCTATCGGTACCGGAACAACCACAGCACTCGTCAACGCGGTATCGACACAGATGCCAGCCAACGAAGCAACCATGTTCGAGCCGATCGGGAACGATTTCAGAATTGCCGTACGAACAAGTGGTACGTTTGCACAAGTGGCTGGCGATGTCCAGTTTTTATTCTTGCCGTTCGCAAGTCCGCTTGAACGCTTGACCACGAATACGTTCTCGGTGACTTCGGTTAGCCCAACGAGCCAACTCGGAGCAGCGGTCACGCTTAACCCCAACGGGACTGTAAACTACAATCCGACTGTTGCAGGCGGAGCAATCGCTGCGTTAGCGCCAGGGCAATCTTTGGTTGATACCTTCACCTATTCCATAACAGACACGAACGGCCAAACATCGTCGACCACGGTTTCTGTTACCGTTTCGGGAGACTTAGTTGTCGTTACTCCAATCAGCGGATTGACAACAACCGAAGCGGGTGGGCAAGCCTCGTTCAGTGTTGTTCTTTCGGTTCCTCCAACATCGGACGTTACAGTCGCACTTTCTTCGAGTGACTTAACCGAAGGTGCCTTGAGTGCAAGTTCTCTTGTCTTCACACCTTTGAATTGGAGTACTCCACAAAACGTTACTGTCACTGGACAGGACGATTTTATCGTCGATGGGAGCATCAATTACACGGTCGTAACCTCTGCAACGAGCGCGGATGTGAGATTTGAAGGGGTTGCGATTCCTGATGTTTCATTAGTGAATACCGACAATGACACGATTGGTGTTTCAGTGACCCCAACGACAGGTCTGACGACATCGGAGCGTGGTGGGACTGCGACATTTAGCGTAGTCCTCCGATCTCAACCGTCTGCGGCGGTATCCTTTACGCTTTCTTCAAGCAATCTTGCAGAGGGAACCGTCTCAGCAGGTTCTTTGACATTCACCACTACCGATTGGAATGTTCCTCAGATCGTGACGATCACTGGGGTCGGCGACGCTCTAGTTGATGGAAACATTGCTTACAACATTGTTACTGATGCGATCATTAGTACTGATTTGCAATACAACGGTGTCAACCCAGCAAACGTTTCCGTCACCAACATCGACTTGGATGTTGCATTGATCACATCGGCTGGGGTTACGCAATATGGTAGCGGCCAAGCAGGTGTTGGAATCGATGGAAGAATTCAATTCTCGGGTACAGAAGCCTATCTCACAGGCGGAACGCTGACCGTATCGATCTCGCAAAACAGCAATGCAAATGACAGAATCGAAATTCGGAACGTGGGAACTGGCGCAGGGCAAGTCAGCGTTTCAGGTTCCAACGTTTCAGTCGGTGGTGTCGAGGTAGGTTCCTTTGTTGGAGGAGTTGGAGCTCCTCTTGTCATCACGTTTAATGCAAATGCGACTCGAGCAAACGCACAGACGGTTGCAAGGTCGATTACCTATCGCGATGTGACCGTAGGTGGATCCGGGACACGAACGGCTACTTTTGCATTAGTTGATGGAGATGGGCAAGTAAGTGCTCCAGTCAATAAATCGATCAATATTGGCTTGGTACGAGTTCTCGAATTACAAGAAGGCGTCGACCGTGGTTTCGGAACCTACTCTGGAGCTCGTGATATTCAGCTTGCTCAAAACAATCCCAACGCACCGTTACCAATAGGCGGTAACGCGGCAGAAGGCTTGCTCGTAGACTTCTCCGATTCGACAACTGCACCAAACGAAACGCAAGTGTTGCTCCGCTTCGAAGACATCGTTGGAGCGGCTCTAGGACAGGTTCCAGCCGGTGCGATCATTACTTCGGCATCACTCCAAGTAAATACGAACAACTCGGGCCATGGTGCTGTGATGCATCGAATGCTCCAAAATTGGAGCGATACAACTTCATCATGGAACAGCTTGGTTGACGGAATAAGTTCAGATGGAATCGAAGCCACACTTACTCCGGAGTCGATTTGGGGTGCAGTCAATACGACCGGTGTCACCGGTGGAGGATTGACATCCGTTTCTGTTCTAAACGATGTGCGAGCATGGCAATCGGGAGCAAGCAACTTTGGCTGGTTTATGAAACCACACGTTGGCGGTACCGACGGGTGGGGTTTTAGCCCGTCGGAAGCAGCCGTTGCCGATCAGCGTCCGATGCTGCGAATCGAATGGGTACCAGCCGGAACGACATCGGTTGTGTTCCAAGAAGGATTGAACGGATATGCAGGGACGAAAGACACGTCGATTGGTCCTTCAACGGTGGATTCGCTAGGGGAAGCAGGATCTGTTGGTTCCGACTTTGCTGGTGGGACAGTGGAGCAGGGACTTTTGCGATTCGACGAAATCATCGGGAATGCAATCGGTCAAGTGCCACCAAATTCGGTGATCCATTCGGCCGTTCTTACACTGGCAACTTTCGGCAGCAACGGTATGGGTGACGGTGCCGCGATGCGAAGAATGTTGCAGACTTGGGACGAGAACGCTGTATGGACAACCTTTACTGATGGAATCCAAGCCAACGGAGTAGAAGCAAGCGGTGATATTACAGCCCAAGCTGGAAATAGCACCTTAAATCCTGACGCGCAAGCTGGTTTCGTTAGCTTTGAAATGGCCCGCGATGTTCAAGCTTGGGTAAATGGTACCGAAAACCATGGTTGGGCATTTTTGCCTTGGGACAATGGAACTAACGGTTGGTTCTTCCAGTCTTCGGAATCAACACTTGCAAGCCCACTTGATGCGTCTGTAAGAATTCAATTTCCAACATTGGAAACCAAACAACAGCCTTCCAAACACCAACGGCAGCGATACCAGTAACGGTCTTTGATGCAGAGACTGCTTTGAGCGGACTTACGCTTTCGGTAACCTCTTCATCTAACCCAGCCTTAGTTCCAGTTGGAAACGTTGCCTTTGGTGGAACTGATGGAAACAGAACGTTGGTGGTCACACCCGCTAGCGGTCAATCTGGTACATCGGACATCGTGATTCGAGTCACCGATGCAGCCGGTCTGTTCTCAGAAGTGACCTTTACACTAACCGTGCAACCAGCCCCAGTGGCGGCTTCGATTGTTGGTCGTAATGTGTTCTACAACAACGCTGGAGCGGCCTTTGGAACTAACGGTGCCAACGCAACCAATCCGCTTGTGAACCCAGTCCTTGCGATTGATCCGACCAAGTCGGCACTCTTGCCAGGTGGAACCGCAACCGTAGCCAACTTCACGAACTACTCGCGAGGAATCAACGGACTGGTCATCGACTTTACCAATCCAGCGAACCTCTCAGCGATCGATGCAACGAGCTTCCAGTTTGCAGCTTGGAGCGACTTCACAGGTACAACTCCAAACTTCGTGACAATCACCCCGGCAGTGACTGTTTCGACGTTCGCTACTGGTGGTCAAGGCGGTTCATCTCGAGTCAAGCTCACGTTTGCAGATCGAGCAATCGAGAACTCATGGCT
>JAPLNI010000044.1 GCA_026692865.1 Planctomycetota bacterium | reverse complement strand
TGGCAGCGTACACAGCCTAAAGTCATGCCGAGGAATGCAGTTCCGATTTTGCTGACCTGCGTATCGATATGGTCGGCTTCCATCTTAGGTTTGTCCGGCTCGACAATCTCGACATCACCTAGCATCAAAAAACCAGTTGCCGTAATGTTATTTGCTTTCTCCTGAGGCGTAGACGCCTCTATCAAATCTCCCGCGAGTTGCTCGCGAACGAAACGATCGAATGGTTTGTCGCTGTTGAATGCTTCGATCAGGTAGTCGCGATAACGCCAAGCGTGTTCAGCAAAAACACTGTTCGAGGTGCCGATCATGTCGGCATAGCCGGTAAGATCCAGCCAGTGCCGTGCCCAGCGTTCACCGTAGGCTCGTGAATCAAGCAATCGATCAACGACTGTCGCGCAAGCGTGCGGAGAATTATCTCGAATAAACGCATCGATCTCGGTGTGCGTCGGCGGAAGACCCGTCAAATCGAGGCTTACTCGTCTTAGCCATGTGTAACGATCCGCATCGACGACGGATTGAATACCAACCTCTTCTTGCTTAGCACGAATAAATCGATCGATCGGGTCCAGCGGCCACGATTCGTCGTGCACGGAAGGTGGCCTAGGATCTGCAACCGGTTGAAAGGCCCAGAATTTACGACCTTCGTCTAGGTCGATCGTTCGAGCGCCCGGTAGCTCATCGGCCACACGCGGATCAGGAGCCCCCATCTTAATCCAAGCTTCAAAATCGGCGATAATTGAATCAGCGAGTTTTCCCTTGGGTGGCATTTCAACATCTTCATATCGCAGCGCGCTAAGAATAGCACTTTGTTCAGGCTCGTTGGGGACGACCGATGCACCACTGTCGCCCCCTCTTAGAAGTCCGGACCGATGATCAACACGTAGTCCAGCGTGGACAATTTTAGCTTCAGCGGCATGACATTCGTAACAGTGTTCGACAAGCACCGGTCGTATCTTCTTTTCAAAGAACTCCAATTGCTCCGGTGTATATTCTTCTTTCCCATGGGCCGTCAAACAAAGTAATAACCATAATCCGTGTGCCGTAACGAAACGACACCAAGTACTTAATCGAGCCATGGAAGGAAAGACTGCTTGGGATGATTGTTGGTATGTGAGAGAATCTATACGTACGGACGGCACAAGGGGTGCGCCTGCTACTTTCGGGTTATCGCGCATGAGTAAACTCCTATGGCTTCAGCCGATCGAGAACGGCTTGCATGTGCTTTCGCATCGCTGATTCGGCGGCATCTGGATCGTGTTCGCGAACGGCCTTGAGAATAGCTTTGTGCAATTTACGTCCAAGTTGATTAACTCGCTGCGATGGTGTAGTACGAACCATTTGGGCTAGCACGAATTCGTAGATCACTTCCATAAGGTTCTGCATCAATGGGTTACCCGCGATCTCGATCAGCTTTCGATGAAAGCGGAAATCGATCTGGAGAGCTTCGGCATACGGCAACTCTTCATCATCCAGTTTCTTCAATAGGCCTGAGAGCTCCGCAATATCTTCATCGGTAGCTTTCTCAGCGGCTTGTCGAACTGCTTGGACTTCAATGGCCGATCTGAGTTCCGCATACGACACGAGCTCCTGCGGTGAAATGGTTACCGCTGTTTGTAACAATCGCACGCAGTTAGCCAGGCTGCTGGTATCGCCTACGAACGTACCGCGCCCGCGCTGAATGTCGACCAGTCCGAGGCTTTGAAGTCGCGACAGCGCTTCCCGAAGCACTGGCCGACTGACCTGAAGTTGCTCAACGAGCTCAAACTCACCCGGTAATCGTTCGCCGGAACGGAGTTTTCGCTCTTGGATGACCGCTGTGATTCGCTCGACAACTTGCTCCACTGCCGACCGACTTTTGATCGCCACTAGCCGCATTTATTCTCCTCGTTCAGTCGGTGAGATGTAACATGTAAGACATCATAACAAAAATAAAGCGTCGATGCAAACTTTGCCAATAGTCTTCATCTCCCAAGCAATGCGAGTTCAATCGTTTCTTTATTCTGGCCGTCGCTCTACCAAGGCAATTGGCCGAATTTTGATGAATGGCAGGTAGCGTGGTGGCGGAAGACTTTAATCATTGTAAATGGGAGCTCTAAACTATTGGAAATTCGTTAACAGAAAGTCTAACATACTTTGGAGTCCAGGCTTCGAATGCTGTAAGGACTGCACGGATGAGAATCATTAAAAGAATGGATATGGCCGTAGACTTCGTTTTGGAGCGTGTCGGAATAGCGGTCGAGCCCAGCGGAGATCTTTGGAGGGATCAGATTGATGCCGGCATGATTGTCATTAATGCTTCTGGGCAAAGGTTGGGGCATGTTGATGAGTTCGAAACTCCCCACAGAAAGTTTATAGTGGATCGGTGTTAATTTCTGGGTAAAGTTTTCCATCGAAACGTCGCTTACTCGGGACCCTCCAACAAAGGCAGGGGATTGAAATCCGCCTTCCTCTGCGCAGCCATCGGTCGCCACTTTGGGCGAGCGACCGACGGCGGCTCCGACGAAGGCACATTTCAAACAGCAAGTTCTTTCGAAGAAGAACAGTGTATGTTTTTCGAACTTGTTTGGACTGACGAAGCCGACCGACGTGTGTATGCGAATTGGGTTGTAAAATCGCTCGATGTAGTCGATCACGCCACTCTTTCCACCGGCAAGTAACTTCCACTAGCCATTAACGCCGAACGGCGATCCACTTGGCGCAAACAGCCAAGAGTGAATTTTTATCGATTGGTTTACTCAAGTAGTCATCGCAACCTGCATCCAAACATTTTTGACGGTCCTCGGCAAGTGCATGAGCCGTCAATGCGACGATAGGCATTTTTTCCCCTCTGTTTCGCAGCGATCTTGCTAGCAGATATCCGTCCATGACGGGCATTTGCATATCGGTCAGCAGAAGATCATAAGGCACGTTCAGTTTGTTTGCCTTGTCCCACATTTCCAGGGCGATTTGTCCATTGTCTGCGATGTCGATCGATGCGCCTGATTTCTTGAGAATAAACGAAAGCAATCGTTGGTTGTCTAGCCCATCTTCAGCCAACAGAATTCGCCCATGAACCGAAATTTTCGCATGGGGCTTGTCAACAATAGAAACCGGCCGTACTTCGATGTTCTTTACGAAAACCGAATTCACGGCCGGAGTCATCGGTAGTACCAAACGGAAACATGAACCCTTTCCTAGTTCGGTACGCCAAAGTTTGACATCGCCCCCCATTAGCTTTGCCAGTCGTCGACTAATTGTTAACCCGAGACCAGTGCCACCATGCTTTCGTGTAAAGGTGGTATCCGCTTGTTCAAAGGCCTGAAAGAGCGTTTGCGATTGCTCGCTGGTCATTCCAGGCCCCGTATCTTCGATATCGATAATCAAGCATGCATTCCCAGAGGGGTCTGTAACGCTCGCGTTGATGACGATAGAACCTTGCTCCGTGAACTTGGCAGCGTTTCCGACGAGATTCATCAGGATCTGTCGCAAGCGTGTTGGGTCGCTCAGGATTCGGTCGGGAACCGGGGTCGATAGCCTTGCATCGAGCGTCACCCCCTTACCAATGGCTATGGGACGTAGAAGGCGTTCCACCTCGGAAACAATTTCAATTAAGGGTGTTTCGATCCTCTCGACGGTTGTCTTGTCAGCTTCGATTTTTGAAAGGTCCAAGACGTCATTGATGATTGTTAGCAGATGTTGACCGGCAGTCGTAATCGTGTCGATCGTGTGCAGACGCTCAACGGGTGAAATGTCTAGATTTCCGTCTTCACGTAGCATGTCGGCAAATCCTAAAATTGCAGTCAGCGGAGTTCGAATCTCGTGGCTCATGTTTGCCAGGAACTCACTTTTTGCGTGATTAGCGGCTTCGGCTTCCGTGCGCGCGACTTGCAAAGCCTGTTCTCGCTCTACTTCGACTGTCACATCCGCCGCTGTACCAAAGAGGCCGACAATCTTCCCCGCTGAATCTCGACGCGCTCTCCCTGAGCCTCGGACAAATCGAACGTCGGATTGCGGTTTGCGAATGCGATGAACTAACGAGTATGGGGTTCCATCAGCAATAGCAGTTTTTACCGCTTCATCTAAAATGGCTGCATCTTCGGGACAGTAATTGTCGAGCATTTCCTGATACGTGGGTTCCCCGTCAGATATATTGAAGCCAAGAATAGTAAAGAGCTGTTTGGACCAATCAATCCTGAAGGTCGAAAGGTCGTATGACCAATTGCCCATTCGAGCTAACGCCTGAGCTTCTTCCATTTGAAATTTTGCTGCTTCGAGTTCGATGGCTGCTTTATGAGATTCGGTTACGTCCGTCATATAGCCATGCCAAAGCGTTGAACCATCGGCTTCTCGCTCTGGGAGTGAATTCGCAGAAACCCATCGTATCGTTCCATCATCCATGAGAAGTCGAAAGTGACATTGGAAAGGCGAGAGGTCGTTCGATGATTTGCCAATCTTTGCTTCCAATTCATCGAGATCATCAGGATGAACCCGATCGAATACAGGCGATGCATCGAGAATCACTTCTGTAGGCTGAATTCCATAGAGCGGATAAAGCCCTTCACTCGCATATGGAAAACACGAGGAACCATCACTTCGCATCCTAAACTGATAAACGACCCCAGGAAGACGGCTTGATATCTTCCTCAATCGTTCCAATGCCTCAGCTTGAAGTTGCTGCGCATGTTTTTGTTCCGTCACATCTCGAAATGTCCAAATACGTCCGTAGAAGCCTCCATGTTCATTTCGAGCGGGAGCCGTATGGCGTTCCAGCACCGTTCCGTTAATCAACTCAATCTCATCACAACCAATGTGCTCTGGGTGACCATAATAGTAAGTCGTGCGATCCAAGAAAGCCTGCGGGTCTTTGGTTCGATTAGAAACATACTGAAGTTGAACTGCATAGTCAGGATCGTTCGCAATCTCTGGTGGGATATCATACAACGCTAAAAACCTTGCGTTCTGGTGAATCTTTTTGCCTTTATTATCCACAACCAAAATCCCATCATGCGGCGAATCAACCATCGCCTCGAAGAAGGCTGTCCTGGTTCGAAGCTTTTCTTCAACAAGTTTTCGATCCGTGATGTCGCTTAGGACGATTCGAACTTTCAGTATCCCTTCGTTGTCTTCGATTGCGACACAAGCCATTTGCACCCAAACAAAATTCCCGTCTGGTTCGACCATTCGCAACTCGTACGACCTGGGTTCGTCCGACTTTAAAATCTGCTTGTGATTTAAGTAGAAACGATCTTGGTCTTCTTTGAAAATGAACCGACTGATTGGCTGCTTGATCAACCGGCTACGATCGACGCCTAGCAGTTTGGACGTGGTCAGGTTTGTCTCCTCGATCAGCCCCTGTTCACTAACGATGCAGTATCCGGTCGGAGCCAGTTCATAGAGATCGAAATAGCGAGACCGGGACCCGTCCAATTCGAATTGTGCGCGTCTCAGCTCTTCGTTCTGCAATTCCAATTCGATTTGATGGACTTGCAGTTCGTGCAACAACCGGTTCGTCTCCTCAGACGAAAGTCCACCTGCAGCGACGGGCAAATCCGTTGCCGAACTCGTAATCGACTTCGCTGCGAATATTGCCTCTGCTTGCCGGCGCAGTGCTGGTGCTGCATCATTGGCTTTTGAGTTTGAATCTAATTTTCGCGTCATGTTGATTCATTCTTTAGTCAGTTAATCCCACCTGCATACCCGGTGGATCATTCGTTTTTCAAAACAAACCCTAATTGAGCCTCAGGCTCAAAATTTCTATCAATTTCGGGATCTAATTGCTAGCTTTGCTATGGCATTCATTCTTACGGGTCCTTCCCATTTTCGGTGGCTAAACGTACTCGTTCGGTTGTCGCAATCGCATGCATATGACCGTCTTCATTCACTAGCGCCGTCGCGGTAATCCAAACTTCCAACACAGAACCGTCTTTCGTCAATCGCTGTGTTCGGTAGGGTTCGAGTATCTCAGCTTGGCTCAGTTCATATTCTTTCACAAGTGCATCTTTTTGCAGAGACTTGGGAATACGATCACGCACATTCATCTTAAGTGCTTCTGCTTCCGTCCAACCAAAGACTTCTACTGCCGCTGGGTTCCACGCAATGATCCTACCATCCAAATCCTGGACCGTAATGGCGTCCCGAGAATCGCGAACAACCACCGCAAGCCTCGCTAACTCATTCGATCGACGAAGCGAATCTTCTGCATTTTTGCGCAGCGTGATGTCACTTGAAACGCCGATGATGCCCGTCAAATTTCCTAGATCATTCAAAATCGAAGTGTTGGTGACTTTCACAGGAAATCGATGGCCATCGCGATGACGCACTAGAAACTCACCGCTCCAGCTGTTACCCTTTTTCAAGACTGCCATGATCTCCGAGGCGTGAATCTTGCTATCTTCGTCTGGGGTAACATCTAAGACATTCTTGCCGATAACTTCAGAGGACTTCCAGCCATAGATGCGTTCGGCGGCTTCGTTCCAGTACAAAATCGTACCTTGAAGATCCGTTGCAATCACTGCTTCACCGATCGCATTGAGCAGCGTCGATTTGAATTGGAGGCTCGCTTTATCCGATTCGAGTTCCGATTGGATGCGTTTGAGCGAAGTAATCTCGGTGAAGTTGATAACGGCTCCTTCAATCACATTGTCGATGGTACGGTAGGGCTGCATCCGCATGGTATACCATTTCCCATCTTTGGTTTGCACTTCGAGTACTTTGGTAACCAAACTGTCAAGTACTTCTTGAGCATCCTGGACTAACCGATCGTAGCCCGAGAGATTGGTGACTGTATGAGCAACCGGTCGACCGACGTCGCTCATTATCAAGTTAATGATCGCGCACGCGGCTGGAGTAAATCGCAGAATCCGTAATTGATGATCAACAAAAACCGTCGCAATCCCGGTACCCGAGAGGAGGTTGTTCATGTCATTGTTGAGCTGCAAAAGATCCATCACTTTTGTCTGCAGTTCCATGTTGACAGTCGCCAATTCCTCATTGACTGACTGAAGCTCTTCCTTGGAAGTCTCCAGCTCCTCATTCGTAGACTGCATCTCCTCATTGACTGACTGCATCTCCTCGTTCGATGATTTCAGTTCCTTGTTCGAGCTCTCTAGTTCTTCGCGGGCACTCTGCAAATATTCATCACGTGCGTGAAGCTCCTCCATAAGAGCAGAGATCCGAGCTTCGGGATCTCCGGACGGCACTAGGGTTGAATCGAGCGAATTAGCGAACGCTCGTGAAATGTCTGTCGTCAGTAGACTGGTCGTTGGTTTCTCGGTTTCAGTCGATTCCTTGATAGTGACTACATAAAGCGATGTCGATTTCAGATCAGTCGTCGTACCAGTAGCAGAGTGTGCTGCGACAGGCGAGACACTCACGTCGACTCGCGTGTAATGACCATTGGTCCTTACAAGAAGACCGTTAGCGGAAGCTAGCTCCTGCGACACGACCACGCGACTGAGCGCTATCGTGAGCTCCTGCTGAAGCCCCTCACGAGCCATTCTGAGGATGTTGTTTACTCCCGACTCACCTGCGGTAAGCTCCAAGAACATCCCCGTCCGTCCATGAAGATACAAGATATCCCCCTGAGCATTGATGAGTGCAGCCGACGGGGCGACTAACTTCATGAGCGATTTTTCGAGGATGTCTCTCAACGAAATTTTTGAGGCAAGTTCCAGTGCCCCTTTTGCCACAGAAATGCGTAGTTTGGAATAAGACGAATCGATGTTGGACTCGTTGGATAATGCGGTATATGGAACGGCCATTCCAAGCGGCTTTCGTTGAGTTACAAGAACGCCGCCCTGTCGCTGATAGAATTTCGCCTTGCGGTCGAGTACTTTGAAGAGGCTGCCAAAATCACCGATTCCTTCACTTGTCCCCAATAGAAGAACTCCATTCGGCATTAGTGCAAAATGAAACAGCGGCATCAGCTTCTTTTGCAATTCGGTCCCAAAATAGATCAGTAGATTGCGACAACTGATCAGATCAATCTTCGAAAATGGAGGATCCTTTATTACGTTATGCTCGGAGAATACCAACATCTCACGAATGTTTTTATTAATTCGATAAACATTCTCGCCCGGATTAATCGAGAAGAAGCGGGACAACCGCTCGGAATTCACATCCGAAGCAATGCTCACCGAATAGACGCCAGCTCGTGCCGTTGCGATGGCTCGGCTATCTATGTCAGTTGCATAGATCTGAACGGAGCATTCAGATTTGGAACTTTCGAGATACTCGCGAATCAAAATAGCGATCGAGTAGGCTTCCTCGCCCGTGGAGCATCCGCTGATCCAAACACGAACTAAATCCGTTGCGGCTAACTTGTTCGCAAACAGCTTAGGGATGATTTGCTTCTCAAGAAGTTCAAATACATCCGGGTCGCGAAAGAAAGACGTTACACCAATTAACATGTCGCGAAACAGGGCTTCGACTTCAACCGGGCTTTCCTGAAGATACTTGACGTAATCTTGGATTACTTCGATGTGCTGTACCGCCATACGTCGCTCGATACGACGATAAATTGTGCTTGATTTGTAAAGCGAAAAATCGTGTCCCGTTTGGGAACGCAGGAGGACGAAGATCTTCTTCATTGCCGCCTCCGACTTGGGATCGACACGAATTTCCAAATCGCGTCGATGATTAAATGCTTGGGATGCATATGCGATCAATTGGGGAAGCATGGCAGCCGGTGCTAGCTCGTAATCGGCTATACCAGTTGCGATCACACTTCGCGGCATTCCATCGAACTCGGCAGACTCGGCACTTTGCACCATGACCATTCCCGACTCGGCCTTGATCGCTCGAACTCCCTGTGTCCCGTCGCTACCTGTTCCTGAGAGCACGATCCCTACAGCTCGTTCATGTTGATCTTGGGCGAGAGAACGAAAGAAGTAGTCAATGGGTAATCGATGACCACGAGGTTCTGCTGGATCTAAAAGATGCAGCGTCCCATTCAAAAAAGCCATGTCATGATTTGGTGGAATGATGTAGGCATGGTTAGGCTCAACCGGCATCCCGTCCTCGACCTGCAAGACTGTCAAGGTCGTAAACCGACGAACCAACTCGGCTAAAAGGCTCGTATGGTCCGGTGCCAAGTGCTGAACTAACACAAAAGCCATCCCAGGTTGAACCCCTGCTGGCATCCCCGAAAAAAACGCTTCAAACGCCGCCAAACCACCCGCCGAGGCCCCAATTCCTACGACAAGGAACCCGGACCTTGCCGAGTCCGAACTACCAGCCGAAATCAATTCGCCCACGTGCTCAGCGCTTCCTTGTTCCCCAGCCGACATACGCAATCCTCAATATCAATCGATAACAAAAGCACTGCCGCCCTTAAGTTGGCGCCGTGGTTGATACCGAAAATCTTCCGGGCAGAGACTTTTGCAAGGCTAGTTGTACCTGAAAGTCAAGGAGCAAGGGAATGGTTCGACGAACACCCTTATGCTGAGGGACATCGAGCTGGTTATTGAGCGATATTGACGTTCGACCGAGTCTCGCACGACGTGCCGCTGAACCGGCGTATGGTAGACGTTTCCAGAAACAGCCTTTGCAGTTATTCCGTCAACTTGCCTTTGCCGCCTTGTTTCTCTAAGCTACAGAGAGTCTTCCGTTTAGTGATGCGACGAACAGAAAAACAGGACGGATGGTTAGCACGGTTTTCATATCGATTGGTTAAGTTTATGTCTCAGCGAACGAACCCTTCATCCCCCGGCTCCCCGGTACTCCGGGGATAAGGGGAGCCAAAATCTCGTTAGGGCTTCCTGTAGTTGCTTCTTCCCCATTGTGAGGAATTCCTCTCGCGAAAGGAATCCGTTTTCGTTGGAGTCCCATTTGTCGAAACGCTCGGTTGCAGCTTCCGCGTTTGATTGGCTGGCTAGGTAGCCTTCGCGATTGAGCTTGCCAGCGTTCACTTTGTCGATCTTGTCGAATCGAACGTTACGATCTTCGCTTTGGACCGGCGCGGCGGCTTTGGAGTTAGCTGCTTTTGTCTTCTTGCTCTTGGGTGCGCTTTTATTGATCGCGGCAGAACCCACAGGCGGCAAGTGCTTCGTGAGCGATTCCAACAAGCCCCTGTGCTCGGGGTTGTTTGTTACCACAAAAGCACTATTGGCTGGTAACAAAAGGCTGCTTGCGATGGAGTCAATCGAGCGGATCGCTGTGGTGAGTACTCAGTAGTAATTGAGAATATCAAAATCTAATGGACGTTCGAAGTAAAGCTCGTAACGCACGAATCCTGTAACTCAAATTCATTTCATCAACTTACGAAAATTACAAACATGAATCAAAATGCACGAGAAGATAACCTAACACGCTCAACCTCAAGCGGACTTACAATGCGTGCCGTCCAATACGACCAGTATGGGGACGCTGACGTCCTCCATGCCGCCGAACACCCAGTTCCGCAACGGTTGCGCGGCCACCTGATGATCGAGGTTTTGGCGTCTAGCGTGAACCCAATCGACTACCGATTTCGACGTGGGGACATGAAGGGCTTGATTCCATTCGGCTTCCCAAGAGTTCCAGGCTATGACGTGGCTGGGATTGTAGTCGAGACCGATAGCGAAAGTTCGTTCGCGTTTGGCGATCGCGTCATGGCGTTTCTAGACCAAACCCGCGGTGGGGCATTGGCCGACTACGCTGTTTGCGCCGACTCCGTCGCGGCAAGGATTCCGGACTCAATGTCAATGCAGCATGCTGCGGCGATACCTCTAGCTGGTACCACGGCCCTTCAGTCACTTCGGGACCACGGAAAAATCAAAAGTGGACAATCCGTACTCATCAACGGTGCCAGTGGTGGTGTTGGAATGTTCGCTGTCCAAATAGCGAAATCCTATGGTTGTCACGTCGACGCAATCGCCAGTAACCACAATCGAGAGTTCTGCCTGTCGCTTGGAGCCGATCACTTCTACGACTACGAAGAAGATGACTTCACAAAGTCCGATGAGCGATGGGACATCGTTTTTGATGTGTCTGGAAAAGCCCACTACCTTGAAGCACGAGCAGTTTTGAAGGACCGAGGGCATTTCATCTCAACAGAGCCGAGTATGAAGGGCCTTTTAATGACGATATTGACTTGGCCGTTGTCGAAGTCAGGTCAAATCATGCTGGCCAATCCATCCGGCGACGATCTTCGAGAGCTCATACGACTTTATGGAGTCGGCAAACTGAAAGTCACTATCGACAGCACCTTTCCGTTCGAAAAAGCCGCTGAAGCTCATCGCCGAGTTGAATCGGGAGTTGATCACGGAAAAGTTGTCCTGATCAATTGACATGTCAGGATAAACCTGACTACTTTGACTGAGACGCGACCCCAGCGGCCTTGTGCAGCTTGGTGAAGATGGTTCGTAAGCTAGTAACCGTTGTAAGTCGATTGGAAAGCCCCCAGTGACCTTGCGTCACTCGTGAATCAGGTTCATTAGGTAACGAACCTTGCGTACCGGTCAGACGAGCCGACCGGGGACGTTTACTGCGATCTGGACCACTTTAGCCGCTATTAACCAGCTTTTCGACCGGCCAACGTGAGGCGAATTAGAGCTTGCCGCTGCAAAAAGTCTCACGGCTTCCTCCTCCAAAAGAAAAGCCTTGGAGAAGCACAGAGATCTATCGGACTTGCTTACAAAACAACTATTGAGGTACTTTTTTCGGATACAAGACATGTATTATTGTTAGTACGTCAGCTTGCCATTTCGGTTGAATCCAGGTGATAGCAGTGGATTCCAAGTTGGTTAAAGTAACTAAAACCATTGCAACGCGAAACGGCCACTGGGTGTAGTCCAACAGCAAGCAGACCGCACCTGCTAACACGAACCACTGAGATATTTTTGCGCCGTAGGTATGGTAGCTTGGAACGCGACCGTATTTCCAAAGCCCAGCCCCTGTGGTCAACAAGTAGCTCAGCAGGGCAACCATCCACCATCCGGCTTCTCGAGCGAGAACTTCGCCTCGGAACCAAAACAAGCCGAAGAACATCGCTCCATAGAGTACCGAATCGGCAAAGCTGTCCAGGCGAGCTCCGAAGTCAGAACGCTGCTTTAGCCATCGAGCAATTCGGCCGTCGATCGTGTCACTCAAACTGAGGGCGACGAAGACTCCCGTAAACAACACCAAGCTGTTCAGTAGCGCTAGCACAAATAGCCAAATCGATCCGATCAGTCGTATGGTGCAAATGACGTTGGGAACGGTCACATATAAGTGTTTGAACTTACCCTCACGTTCAATTGATTTCTCACCTTCGCCGGGATTGGCAAGCTCGGATTGGACTGGCTTCTTGATAGGTTCCATGTTAGGCGATCATTGCTAATGTAGCTTGTTCAACGGACTTGAATAGAGAATTGGACTAGGTAGAAAAACACCGGAGCTGAAAACGTTAAGCTATCGACACGATCCATTATCCCTCCTTGGCCGGGCAGCATCGTTCCGCTGTCTTTGATTCCTGCGTCCCTCTTGATGCCAGACTTATTGAGATCGCCTAGAAAACCGGACGTCGCAATTAACAGACCGGACACCAATGACAGGATCGTTCCAGTGCTCCAAGATTGATGCATGTAACTCGTCAACCACGGCGCTAACAAAATTGCCAGGACTGTCGTTACCGCGATTCCGCCCAAGAATCCTTCGAGTGATTTATTTGGAGAAGTAAGAGGCGCGATCTTGGTTCGGCCAATTGAGCGCCCAACGATCGCTTGCGCAATATCATTGGTCTCCGTCAAGACGATCAAGTAAAGAAACCATCCTGCGTTCCCAGCCCACGTTACTTGCAAATCGGATAAAGTCATCACGAAGTAGGCGTGCGACAAACAATAGACAAACAACATCGCGCTCCAAATCATGGCGGCGGTGACTCGAACGAAGCCCTCAACCAAACCAAGCCAAGCGCGGACGGCCCCCAGCAATATCATAATCGCTACTGGAGCCATGGATCGCACTTGTTCCGCAAACCCACACGCCAGTAACGAGTAGTAGATGGGTACAATTGCAAAGACTACACAAATAGTTGGATTACCTACCGATTTCCAGCCGAGGATCTGTATGAATTCCTTCAAACTTAGGATTCCAGCGACAGCAAGAAGGATCAATACTCCGATGTGGCCAAACAGCAATGCGACCGATAGCAAAATTGCCAATATCCACCACGAGCGGACGCTCTTGAAATGCAAATTCGTCCGTTCGTCACATTGTCCCTTGAGCATCGCTATTCTGACGAGTGTGCCAATGGAAAGCAGCCCAAATAGGGTTGCAATCAACCACAACAAATGTGGAGACGGAAAGTGCACTCATCCTCCGGAAGTCTGAGAGGCCATCAAGTAACAGACAATAGCAATGCATTAAGCGTACCTTAGTGATAAGAGTCCTTTGCCACAATGGGTTTGGCTTGACATTTGCACAGAAGTCATCAATTTTGAATTGGAAGGTTGGAAGTGCATTGACATAGTGCCCCGATCTTGAATCGATCTTCACCATTCGTTCTCATCTCGCAGAATACACCACGTGGATAACACCGAAAAACCAATTCGACTGCTTCAGATATCCGACCTGCATTTTGGGCCTCCGTATTTGGAGCAGGTCGGCGAAGCAGCTCTGCGTATGGCCAACGCTCAGCATCAAGACGCAATCATCATCAATGGTGACCTAACTCAACGGGCCAAGAGATCGCAATTCGAAGCCGCTAAGCAGTATATTGAGCGATTACCCCAAGTCCCCCAGTTAGTTGTTCCAGGAAACCACGATGTCCCGCTCTATCGCGTCATCGAACGTCTGAGAGATCCACTTCGGCTATATCGCGAAATCATTTCACAGGAACTCAATCCCATGCTCAAGATTGAGGGTGCGGTAATCGTAGGCTTGGATTCCACCGCTCCGCGTACGGCGATCAGCAACGGAAGGATCTTTAAATGGCAATTGGACATGTGCGATCAAGTTTTTAGCGAGACGCCGGTTGGACTGGCGAGAATCGTTGTGGCTCACCATCATTTTGCTCCAGCTCCCGACCATCTCCGCGACAGCAATATGCCGCATTCCAAGCGAGCGATCGAACGATTTTCAGATTTGCATGTTGACATGATCCTAGGCGGACACTTACATCGGGCCTTCATTGGAAACTCGTTGGACTTCTATCCTGGTGTGCATCGCGACCGAGGTATCATTATCGCGCAGTGTGGCACAACAACGTCCAGACGAGGCCGCGGTCGCGAGCAAGAAAAGAACTCGCTCAACCAAATCGAGATTTCCAAGGCGATGATAGCGATAGAACATTTTATGTACTTCCAGGAACGAGATGAATTTGAAATGGTTAGTCGGCATTCGTTTCGCCGCGGCTCCATCCCCAACGCCATTCCAGTATCGCAAAGAGAATGAATCGATGACGGATAGTACCAGGGTCGGTTTAGGCTCGCAGGTCTACGTTCCTCGGCTTTCGCGCCGCTTGATATTCGCGGTTGTGCTCGTCATCGCAGTTGCTGCCATCGGCATCGGCATCCGAAGCTTGCCCAACTTAAATTGGATTACCCAACGCGAAGATGCATTCCGGAAGGGAATCGCCATGGCTCCCCTATCCAGCTTTCTTGAAGGGCTCATCGTTTACGTTCTTCTATCTTTGATTCCGGGTACCTACGGCAAGTCGATCGTCTTTGGTTGGCTATTCGGTTTCGTCGCAGCCCTATTCATCGTCGAGCTTGGCTTGACCGCGGCTGCTGTGCTGTCGTATCTCGTCGGACGTTTCATGGTTAAGCGTTTCCTTTACCGTCGATGGCAAGTTTATTTGAGAAGGATCCGCAAACGATTTACTCAAGACGGAGCATTTTATCTTCTTTGGCTGCGGATGGCCCATGCCCCTTTCACGTTGGTCAATTATGGCGCCGGTGCGGTAAACATTCCGTTGTCGACCTTCTGGTGGACAACACACGTAGGGATACTACCTGCCACTCTGGTGTTCACTTTTGCAGGTTCCAGGGTTCCCAGTATACGTGCGGTAGTCGAGCACGGAGTATGGGCGATCGTTGATCCTGCTCTAATAGTGGTCCTAGCGATCATCGCTCTCCTACCGATATTTATGCACCCTTGGCTTTCGAGAAACCAAAGTGCGTGAAGTCGGTGATCGTATTGACGTTGAATTCAACAGGTGGCAATCATGGTTGAGCGATCACAACTGCAAGATTGCGGAAGCGAGTTTCAAACGACAACTAGGGGCATCAAAGACCGAAAGGTTGTGATAATCAGCACGGCGAGCTGTTATGCGCAAAGATTGCACGCGGTGAATCTTCGTCTCAAACCGTCACTCATAAACAACTTCACCCCGAGTTACATCCTGCGGAGAATGAGAGCATTTTCCAAGACGAAAACGGCTTTCGTAGTTTTGACAAGGATCGAACCCAGGTACGAAAATTATAGGGCAAAGTCGACCTTTTCTCACCATACTATTAGCCTATCTAAGAACCAGAGAACCGGGGTCGATCCATCAAGTTAAGGGCTTCTGCAAGGATTGAAAAATTAATTGGTTTTTCGAAAAGCTCATCGAAACCGGCCGATAGTGAAGCAGTCTTCGACTCATGCGTAACAGTTCCCGTTAGCCCAATCAGGCGTATGCCGCTGTACTGCGGCATGGATCGAATCTTCCTCGCTAGCTCAAACCCGTCCATACCCTCCATGCAAATGTCGGAAAAAACTATATCCGGTATTCTCTGTCGAATCGCAAGCAATGCAGTCTCACCATCTGAGGCGGTTCGAACATTATGTCCAAGCTTTTCTAGCATTAGCTTAAACGTAACGCAGATGCTCCTCGTATCGTCAACCACCAAGATCTCACGGGTTCTCGAGACAATCTGGTTTACTGCAATAGAAGAACTCAAAGCTGCCGATCGTGTCTGCTGCGAGTTTTTACCCGAGTCTTTCGTTGCTAGATCAGCGATCATTCGCAACAAATACTTTATTTGACGGTCGAGAATTTCCAGCATCAATGAAGAATCATTGGAGATTCCCACATCCAATTTGATCACGTCGACAGCATTCTGCATGGCAGCCAACGGATTTCTAAAATCATGCGAAAAAGTTTCTTGAATCGGTAGCATGGGTTGAATGGATTCAACCAAATTAGTTTCTCTATCGATTTTCATCAATGATTTCAATTCTGCCATTTGGTTAAAGGTACTTGTGTGGTTCGGATGAACACCAGGTTACGATCCTTTCGCGGCTTGTACTTATAAAGTACCACAGACGCTCGGATTGAACAAATCTGTCATATGTTGTTAGATGCCCTCAATAAAAAAGAACGACTTGTTTTTTTGGTCGTGAAACCCATGCTTTTATGGCATGCGAACCTAATCAACAACCAGCGCGTCGTATTAGTTCGCCGGGTCAGTGTGAATCACTGGTTGGAACTCCCCACAAAAAGTTGACAGTGGATCGGTGTTAATTTCTGGGTAAAGTTTTCTGTTAAAGGGTCGCTTACTCAGGACTCTCCAACAAAGGCAGGGGATTGAAATCTGCCTTCATCTGCGCAGCCATCGGTCGCCACTTTTGGCGAGCGACCGACGGCGGCTCCGACGAAGGCAGATTTCAAATGGCAAGTTCTTTCGAAGAAGAACAGTGTGTTTTTTTCGATCTCGTTTGGACTGACGAAGCCGACCGACGTGTGTATGCGAATTGGGTTGTAGAAACTCTCTATGTAGTCGATCACGGCCCGCGTAGCTTGTTCATTTGTATTACGATGGGATGAAAGTCGATATTGGTTTTGAGATCCTGACATCATGCCAGTCGCGTTGGTCGATGTTCAGTCACCGATCGAATTCAAAGCGAGGAACCTCCTCGAGTGAAAAAACAATCACCTCTTCGCCAGTAACGGTACTGATATCGTGATGCATGCTTCGCACCTTGACGCCTACGGCTTCATAATTAATGGACTCCAACATCGGGCGTGCAAGTTCGAGCAATTGATTGTGTGTTTGCTTAATGAGATCTCGTCCCTTTTCCGGAGATGCTGTTTTACCAAGTTGTCGCTCTGCAAGAGTCAAAACGCTTCGGATGCGAACCACCAGCATGTCCTTGATGAAGTGAATTTTCACTTGGTCCGATCGCCAACCAAGATACTCTTCTTGAAATCGGATGATTCCATCGCAGATTGCCGCTTCGCTTTCGGTTTGAGTTAAGGCTTTCGATTTTCGGTCGCTTCGAATTTTGCGCGCCTCATCGATTGGAAGTCGATTCTCTAGCGAAGGGCTCAATCGTTCTTTGGAAGCTTTTCGAGGTCGAGGATTCGCAGAAGATGCGGGATCGACGCTGGCCAGCACGGCCTTGATGTCATCCAACGCGGCTGGCTTCGTCAAAACCAAATCGCATCCGGCCTTCATGGCCAGTACTTTGTGTTTCTGGTCTTTGAGTCCCGTTATAGCTACGATCCTGGTTTGTTTGAAAGCCGGCAGTCGACGCAACTGGGACGTCAAGTCGCAACCGTCGATGTCAGGCATCACTAGATCAATGAGCATTAAGTCGGGCTGGAAAGCGGATGCGACATCGAGCGCTTGAATTCCACCGTATGTCACATGTACCTGATTTCCCAACGCTTCTACAAGTAACCCAAGTGCATCTGCTCCATCGCGATTGTCATCGACAATGAGCACACGAAGCGATTATTCTATTGTTGACATAGTTTTTGTATCTGGTGGAATGGTAGTAAGTCCTGTTTTGAGCCTAGTGTTTAGCTTTCCTTACTCATATTCTTGTTTCGTTTTTCCGCAGCCGCTGCCAGGATCTCTTTGACCTGTTCGAGGCGAGCTGGTTTTACTAGGTGGTGATTAAAGCCTGCTTGGGCAGACAGCTCGCGATCGGTATCCTGACCGTATCCCGTCAAAGCAATCAGAACAACCTCTTCGCCACCCGTTTGCTGGCGAATGAGTTTGGCTACGTCGTAACCATTAAGTCCTGGTAGCCCGATATCGAGAAGAACAACGTCGGGACGTTTTTCATTCGCAACTTGTACCGCCATTAGGCCATCACTAGCGGTGAAAACATCATGCCCAGATGCCCGCAGTAGAATCGAAAAGCTGAGAACCGTATCCACATTGTCGTCGACCACCAAGACTCGTAAGGGACGAACGACATGCGGATCCTCAACCTCGGAAACGGGTTTTGTATCCGCTAACTCGATGGCCATCAATGGTAGTCGAACAACAAACTCGCTACCTTGGCCGAGCGAACTGTGCACTTCCACTCGACCGCCGTGCAGCTCCGTCAATCGTTGAACCAGAGCAAGTCCAATTCCAAGTCCACCCTGAGATCGATCCAATGATCGCTCCGCTTGGGTAAACAGATCAAAGATTTTCGGCAATAGCGCCGGTGCAATCCCAATCCCTGTGTCGCGAACTCGAAGAACGCATTCGTCTCCCTCCGCTTGAACACTCAACCAGATATGGCCCTTTTCTTCCGTATACTTTGCAGCATTGGTAAGAAGATTAACCACCACTTGTTCCAGTCTAGCAGCATCTGCATTAAGCCAAAGTGTCTCTTTAGGCAGGGCTAGGCTTAATTCATGCTTACGTTGATCGATCAATGGGCGGACGGTTTCAACTGCGCCATCAATGATTCCACGAAGCGCGACCCGCTCTTGTCGGAGTTGTACTCGACCCGTTGTGATTCTCGATACTTCTAACAGATCATCGACCAAGTGTTGCAGCTGGCCTACTTGACGTTCGATGATGCCACGTGCTTGCCTTTGAAGCAAACTTTCAACACCATTAGGAAGCCCCAGTAGCTGAACCGCGTTAGCAATCGGTGCAAGCGGACTTCGCAGTTCATGACTTAGCATTGCCAAGAATTCGTCCTTGCGGCGATGCAAATCAGATAGCTCTGCGGCTTGAGAAAGCATCTGTTTTTCCAGTTTCCGTCGCTCAGAGATATCTCGAATATTGCACTGGATTACGGGATGCATCCCTTCATCGTATTTGTTCGCTACCATTTCGACCGGATGCTTTTGGCCATGGCGATCTTCGAGCGGTAGTCCTTCGTATCGAATCGATCCGAGTTTTTCCAACTGCTGCATGGCGTGCACGCTGGCTTGCTTGTCCTTGAGGAAGCCGATCTCCCAAAGCTCCCTGCCGAGAAAATTTTCAGCCGGATAGTCGAGCAAGGTCGTAAGAAAGGGATTGACGTGCGTGATTTTATGTGTCGAAGCGTCCAAGATGAGTATGCCGTCGTGGGCTGCTTCGAATAGTCGTCGAAAGCGAGTTTCAGAGTCCTCAAGCCTGCGCTGTGCGATTCGACTATCGGTGATGTTGATATGGCTCAAGATGACCCCCGCGTTTTCCGATTGCATTCGTTGAGCGTGCATCGAAAACCACTCCTCACGGCCTGGAGCTAGACAGGGATACTCCGTCTTGAACTCAGATCGCGTCCCGTTGAGCACTTCTTCTAAGCCGTCAATCATCCCATGAACATCTGGTCCACCCTTTGCAATCGATTGACGACACAAGTCGAGATAATTGATTCCCACAGTGGCCGTGCTAAGCGTAGCACCATTCTCCGTCGTATGCCGATCGGACGGTTGATTGACCGCGATTACTGTGCCCAGGTTGTCCAGAACAACGACATGTTCAGGCAATGAATCGAGTACTCCGCGTACAAACTCGCCGCTTGCGCGCACGATTTCTGCTGCGTTTTTCTCCGCCGTAACGTCAAATAATGCAAGCACGCCGCGTACGGGATGTCGCTTGTCACCATCCCCCTCAAAGTAAACTTGCTTGCGAACACGCAGCCAATGCACCTCGCCATTGGGCCAAATGACGCGATGGTCCATGGCGAACCAGCCACGACCTGATGGCGAAAGCGAATCGGCAATTCGGACTATGAGCTCGTCGCGATCGTCGGGGTGAAACGCGGCATGTACGGTTTCACGAGGGACAACCAAGAAATCTTGCGCCAGACCAAAAAGCCTCGCTGCATCGGTCGTTAAGTAATTCAATCCAGTCGTGTAGTCAACCTCAGCTAGAGCCAAGCCTGCTACTTCGACACCTAACATTAGCCTCGATTCACTTTCTTCAATCGCTTTTGCGTTGTTGACGCGATCCGAAATGTCTCGGATCGAACTGGAGATTAGTGTGCCACTCTCCAGCAAAATCGGACTCAGGGCGATCTCGACCGGAAACTCGCTTCCATCTTTGCGCAATGCAGTCAGCGGTTTCCCCTTCCCCATGGTTCGCGTGAGAGGCTTTGCGATGAAATCTGTGCGGAGATGGACGTGCCGTTCACGAGCACTTGACGGAATGAGCATTTCGACTCTCTCGCCAACCAACTCACTTCGCCTATAACCAAACATACGCAGCGTTGCAGCGTTAACTAATACAATTTGGCCTGATGGATCGGCGATGACCATTGCATCGGGTGCCGATTCTAGAAGCGATCGAAACTTCTCGTCGCTTTCCCTCAACGCCACTTCGTTTTTTCTTTGATCGGTCAGCATCGCAAAGCGATCGATGGCGTTTTCGATTGCGCGGGTCAGGCTCTCGGGAGTGATCCAACCTTTCCCTAGGTAATCTTGTGCTCCTCCTCGCAACAATTCCCTTCCAACTTCGCGGTCAGAGCCAGTCAGCACGACAATTGGGGAAGGTGGTAAGTCTCGGCCATCGCAAATCGCTGCCAGCATCTCCTGCGCGTCTAGATCTGGCAAATGGTTTTCCAGCAGTATGCAGTCGAAGGGCGTGTTGGCATTCTCCTGCACTTGTTTTAGAGCGGTCGCGCCCAGCTCAGCCTCCGAAAATTCGTACCGCCGATCCGATCCGCACAAGATCATTTTCCGTAAGTCTGCACGACCGTCGGGATCATCTTCGATAATGAGAATTCTGCGAGGGTTGCTGGTCATGATCGATCGATGCCCTCAAAATCCGACTCAATGGCCGAATGATTCTGTGACGTTTCCGTTCGAAGTATGTTTGTACTACATTGTGCTGCGACGTTCGCAAGAATCTTTCGAACTTGCTCTAGTTTTGCCGGTTTAATCAAATGATGATTGAATCCTGCCTCCATCGAAGCTTGACGGTCTGATTCCAGGCCATAACCGGTTAGAGCCACCAGGACTACATTCTTGAGACTCGGCTGATTTCGAATCTGCTTCGCAACCTCGTATCCGTTAAGACCTGGTAGTCCGATATCGAGCAAGACAACATTAGGGATGTATTCCATCGCGATCTTGACTGCAGTCGGACCGTCATGTGCAGTTCGCACTTCATTTCCTGTTTCCTTGAGCAACATGGAAAAGCTCAATACCGTATCGACATTGTCATCCACGATGAGTATCCGCAACGGGATAATTCGCTTGTTGGGGACAACCGCGGCGACTTGCACGGTCTCCATGCTCTTGGGCGACTCCGCAGGTAGCCGAACGACAAACTCACTTCCTTGCCTTAGCGTACTGAAGACTTCGACTTTACCACCATGCAATTCCGTCAGTTGCTGAACCAGTGCTAGCCCGATGCCTAGGCCTCCTTGAGAGCGATCGAGCGAACGTTCAGCTTGGGTGAACAGATCGAAGATGCAAGGAAGCAACTCGGGCGTAATCCCAACACCGGTATCTTTCACTCGCAAAATGCATTCAGCTCCAGACTGCTCAGCGCTCAGCCAAATCGTTCCATTAGGGTCTGTGTATTTTGCGGCATTGGTGAGCAAGTTGACCAAAACCTGTTCAAGCCTTGCCGCGTCGGCATGTAACCAGATCCGTTCCGTTGGGATCGTCACGTTCATTTTGTGGCCACGTTGCAGAATCAGTGGGCTAACGGTTTCTACGGCCGATCGAATAATGTCTCCGACTGCGACCGAGACCTTACGAAGTTGCACCATACCGGTTGTGATTCGCGACACTTCGAGAAGATCGTCGACAAGGTGTTGCAATTGGTCGGTTTGACGTTCAATGATGCCTCTGGCTTCCTTCTGAAGCGCGTTCTCATTGCTTTTCTGCATGCCCAGCATTTGCACGGCGTTCGAAATGGGGGCAAGAGGACTACGAAGTTCGTGAGAAAGCATCGCTAGGAACTCGTCCTTGCGCCGATGCAAATCGGATAGCTCGGCTGCTTGGAGTTGCATTTGTTTTTCAAGTCGACTTCGTTCGGTTACATCGCGGGC
>JAPLNI010000043.1 GCA_026692865.1 Planctomycetota bacterium | reverse complement strand
TTGGACTGCGGCGACTCGTCGCCGCTTTTTAGATTGTCCATCGCGTTCGGCTTTTTGGGTTTAAAGGACTTGGTAAACCGGGAGTCTTCTTTTGCATTGGATCGCTTGCCCCAAAGCTGTGACTAGTCACAGCACTCCAAAGGTGAATTGTCGCACGTGCATTAAAACCCACGAGTTAAGCACCTAACAACTTGAGAAAATTCCATGTTTCATTACACTGCGATAGATCAATTAGAGAAAAGCTTTACTGCAATCACCAACAGCGACGGTATGAGATCTCTTTCGAAGACTCTAAAACGCATGCAAAACAAGCAGGTTATTGCGAGTTTGTGCCTTGCCGTTGCAGTTTTTACCGCTATGCCGATGCCGATCGTCTCTAGGCAGCAGGACGATACGGATTCAGAAGTAGCTACCGAGCGCTTCCCCTGCGAGAATTCTCCTTGCGGTTGCAGAAGTGCTCAGCATTGCTGGACCAAGTGCTGCTGTCGAACCCCAAAACAACGAGCAGAGTGGGCGAAAGCGAACAACGTGGCACCTCCAAGTTACGCTGTCGTGACGGAGGAAGTCCCCGTTCAGCTCGCCAAGTCCGCGTCTTGTTGTTCAAAAGAGACGACAAAGCCTTTAATCAAAAGTTGCTGCCCCGCAACGAATGATGGCGGAAAAAGTGATTCATCAAAAGCTAAATCCATCACGGTAAAGAAGAGTTCGCCTCGTGTGTCGCTTCAGCTTACTCTTCACGCACTTGTGCTGAAGTGCCATGGCCAGTCGACGGACTTTGCTTTGATGCCATGGACGACAATTGTGAAACCGATGTTGCTAGGGTTGAGCCTGCCGTCGACTGATACGCTTGGGCTTCCTGCTCCTCAGCAACCATTCTCTGTCTATTATGACCCTGCCGTGCCGCCACCAAGGCGAGCCTCTTAAGCATTCCAGTATAAGTCGTACGGTTTTCGCCGCGGATCTGAATGATCGGTTTTCAGGCGCCGTCTCTCAATTGCCTAGAGGCTACTGAGATTTGCTGCGTAGAATCCGAACCAATCGAAGCTTATGCCTCGGTTGTGTCTTCGATATCCAGTTGGACTGACGCAGGAATCATCACGACTTCTTCCTACAAGGCGAACGTCTCGGCAGACATGCCTTCCGGGTTGCGCCTTAAACGAGGGCTTACGTAACGCGCCAACTGATGGATGCGTTCATCACGAGAAATATCCAACAATCAATCAAAAATGAATAGAAGATGCACAAGAAATTACAAAAGCAAACACAATGCAGAGCGACTCGGTATTACCGAGCCTTTACGCTCGTTGAACTACTGGTCGTTATCGCGATTATCGGAGTGTTGGCGGGGCTGCTATTGCCGGCAATCCAACAGGCGCGTGAAGCGGCCAGAAGGATGAAATGTTCCAGTAACATTCGTCAACTGACACTCGCCATGCACAACTATGAAGCGACGTATAAACTCATCCCAGGTTTTTTTGCGCACGGAGCTTCCAACGCTGGAAACTATTCAGTTCAAGCTCGACTGTTACCATTCGTTGAACAGTTTAACCTGAGTCAAGCTATCGAATACGATAAGGCACTCACCAATGGATGTTGCCCAGGTAGGTTAACTCCCCACGTTGTGAAAACCGCAGGTACGCAGCTTTCGATTATGCGTTGCCCGAGTGATCCCACGATCGATATTTTTCAGGTTACTACATTAAGCGGTAGTGGTCCGATCGATCTTTACGCAGGTGTCAACTACCACATTAATATCGGAACGGGAGTTGGAACGCTTTATGATTCACGACTGGAAACGGATGGACTTGCTTGGACTAATTCATCGATCGGATTCAATGCCATTCTCGATGGGCTAAGCAATACTGTCGCATTCTCCGAGTCGGTTCTCGGCCTGCCAACCAACGTTGTGCAAGCTCCGAGGAATCGGTCAGAGCGACGCAGGTCCATGATCAATGTTGCGTGTGTTTGGGGATCGACTACGGTGCCTCCCGTAACGCCGGGGCTTGCCAATGGTTACAAAACACCGGACGACTCTGCACAGTTTGAAGCGATGACGGTTGCCATTAGTCGTGGTTGGTCCGGGCAACGCGGAGCCGGATGGATTAGCGGTCGCGAGTACTGGACTGGCTATCACCATTACCACAATCCCAACAGCATCATCCCAGACTTGCAAATTTGCGGCTATGGAGTCCTGGGGGCTCGGAGCGAACACGTTGGAATGGTCAGCGCTGCGATGGCCGACGGAAGCGTTCAGGCGATCTCGGACACCATCGATCGAGATATCTGGCGAGGACTCGGCACAAGGTTCGGCGGTGAAACCTTGGAAGGTGCCCCGTTTTAAAAAATCCTCGTTGAATTGCTGAGCCTGAGGCGGTGGCCGATCCCCCAGGATTAGTCAAACCAAGATCGGCTGGTGCCTCACGCTCAAGTAAGATCAAACATTGCTTAACGAAATAAATTTTCAAGGAACTCAAAAAATGCATTTCATTCAAACGTCTCACAACCGTCAACAGCGAGCCTCTGTCGGACGAAGCTTATTTATCTGGTTACAACTCGTAATCGTAACCTCAACGGCGACAACCATCAGCCTTATGCAAGGTGTTGCTTCGGCACATGACACGTGGGTTCAATCAGGCTCCCTAGGCGCGAGAACTAATGATGTTGTTTATGTTGATCTGATGCTCGGTAATCATGGGAACAACCACCGTGATTTCAAGCTCGCAAGTAAGATCACGATCGACAAGTGCACGCTCAACGTAAAAAGCCCCAATGGAAAGTTCGTAGATCTGAAGCCTAGCGTGGTTGACTTTGGATCGGCCCCCAAAGAGGGTTATTGGAGTGCCAAGTTCGACAGCCAGGAAAGTGGTATCTATGAGGTCCTTCATACTCTCGACACACTTCACGGGACGATTCGTGCCGTGAAGACCGCGAAGACTTACGTGTTAGTTTCCAACTCACCCAACGACATCGCCAAATCTAGCGAGAGCAAGCCTATACCGATCAACAAGAACCTTGAAATCGTGCTCGAAACTCCAATTCAAGAGTTGTCCGCGAATCACGTGATTGAATGTGCGATTTTGAAAAACGGTAAGCCTCGTCCAGGAGTGCGCGTTAGCTTCATCCCGCGCGGAGCCCAACTCGCCGACGAGATGGACCCCAAGTTTGAAAAGATCTCTAATGAAACTGGCCGCGTTGCATACACGCCCGAGGAAGGAAACCTGATCCTGATCGTCGCACATGATATTGCAGACGAAGAATCTGGCGAGGGTTATGAAAAAACGTATTACGGTGCGACGCTGGTATTGCCCGTTCCAAAGCGGCCGCTACTTAACTCAGACTCACTTGACTTAAAGTAGTCCGCCGACAGTAAAGTCCTCGCTTAGCCACAAGTCGATTTCCCCAAAGCTCCGACAAGTCGGAGCACTCCAAATTTTGGAGTGCTGGGGCTTGGCCCAGCTTTCGGGGAAGCGACACTAATAAATAACCGACTCTGCTTTTTAGCAATGTCGCTCAAGAGGGAATCTCGTTTGATAGGTCTTAAAGCTCCGACAAGTCGGAGCACTCCAAAACTAACTTTTGAAAACTAACTTTTGAAAACTAACTAAATATGAAAATATCGTTTTTACTTACTACGATTTAAGGCAGTGTTATCAGTGTCGAATGTTCTTCGCCGAGAATCGACTATGGAATCCAGATGACATCGTAGCCGACACGAAAGCTGCGGCAAACGAATCAAGTGAAGAAAGACGACGTTTGGAGGCGATGTTTTCACGGCCTGCTCAGTATGGATTCGCAGTTTCGAAGAATCGCTTCTACGTCAGAATGGGCGACCAATTGTTTTGTGTTGGTGAGTAGTAACTCGGATTCGATAGAGCGTCATTCTGCGTCCCGATCATTGCGTCGTCGCGACAGAGTCGCGACTGGACGGGGACCAGAAGTTAAGCGGCCAGCAACTGGTGGAGATGAAAGTGGTGCTTGCCGAGTTTACCACCGTAGTTGCCGCCGGTTATCTGGCGGACACCGCACGCAGGTCCGACTTCGCATGCCGCTTCGATACCGAATCGCATAGCTTTTGCGACAGCCTCGGGTGTGAGGCCATCGATGACCAACTCGAGTGCTGCACTGGTTTGATTGCCTACTAAAGACTCGGACACTTCTCGCAACGTTGGGCAAAAAGCATCGTTCGTAGAGGCTGAGAGCATCTTATATCGCGAGCCAACTTTAGAACCGCTTCTGGCAACGCCACCGGGGAATGGCGTGATTGCCCCGCGCACATGTTTAATTGCTCGAACCGCTGCATCGCATGCATGCAAACAACCGTGAATCGTATCGGCAAGCACCAGGAAATTACCGCCCCCAACAGCACTTGTTCGAGCGACGTTCTCCTCGCAGACGAACTCGCCATCCATCACCGGAATTCGCCAGTACCGCTTCTTGCCAATTTTTTTCGAGATCTGAAAGCCGTCGCCAAAGTAGCGAAGCTTCGAGCCCATCGCGATTCGTTTGGGTCCTTCTAGCGATCCGAAGACAGAAGTGCTTGGGCAAGTGAGCACACATTGGCCAACGCGACGTACGAGTTGTTCTTCCAGCTTACTCCCGGAAACAGCGAACATGAGAACGCTCACACCGGGGCGTCCGTCGGGCGTTTGAGTGCCATCCAAGAAGCGTTCAATGCCCGCTTCGACACCGCAACCAATCACGCTGGTTGCAAATCCGGTCATTGCTTCTGCCGCTCGCCGAGCCCAAAGTGGTTCCGCGGCAGTAATTATAATCCGCGTGCCAGTCATGTCGAATGCTTCTGCAAACGTATCAACAATTTCAATGCCGTTGATCAACATAAGCACCGCCTGGAGAAAAGAGCGTCCGGCTTAGAAATTCACAATTCAAGCATGGTCTTACTCGTACTCAGGCGTAAACCGGTACTCGTACTCGATCGGATTACTAACGATTCGAGTACGAGAAAACGGAAATACTTATCAGAGCACTAACTCGCCATGACGATACTAAATCGACTATCGCGACAAGAATTCGACCACGATGTTAGCGTTTACTGGCAAGCTGATATCGCTTGGACCAGGATTGCCAGCAACGGTAACTCGAAGCTCTTCTGTGTCGAAGTTCAACCAATCCATAGGGGTCGGTGGGAAGTTCGCAATCACGCCACGATACATGTTCTTCACCGAGTCGCGATTACGCACTTCGATGATGTCGCCAGGTCGGCAAATGAAGCTAGGGGACGAAACCTTGACTCCGTTGACCAGGAAGTGACCGTGTACGATTCCTTGACGGGATTGAGGTCGAGTCTTTGTGAAGCCAACGCGTCGAACAATGTTGTCCAAGCGTCGTTCGCACATAAGTAGCAACGTCTCACCGGTGTTGCCTTTGCGACCTACTGCGTCATCGAAGTAACGTCGAAGCTGACGTTCGCCGAGTCCGTAGTAGTACTTGATCTTTTGCTTCTCCGCCAAAGCGATACCGTAGTTGCTTGTTCGGCGTGGCTTCGGGTGCATACCTGGCGGATTTTCACGCTTGGCAAACGCACGAGCCGCACCAGCACTTTCGAACAAAAGTGCTCCGAATCGTCGGTTCACACGAGCCTTGGGACCTGTATAACGTGCCATACTATCGTTTTCCTTATTGGCTTGTAGCCGATTCGTGTACTTGACGAACGAACAGACTTGCCACTCTTAAAAAAGGGTTTTCCAAGGTCATCGCAGAGCACGTATGCTCAGTGTGACCGTTCCAATCCATTTGCGTTAAAGCAAAACCGGCGTCGTACAATCGTCGCCGGTGGTTGGAATCTGCGGATATTGAAGTTCGCAAAAGTATGGTAAAAGTCAGTCGTTTCAGCAAGTCCAACGGAGTTCCAAGCGGCTCTGTGAGCCCGGAAATGATGATTCAGCTCCGATTTTTACAGCAAAACCTTATGAAACGGCCTTCAAACCATGACTTCCCCCTCAAGAATCACTCGCACGCTCGAACCCGAAGTCATGGATTCTTGGGCGGAAGCTGAAGAATATGACGCCATGGATCACTTGGTGGTGAACCTACGATTCGCCGAAGATCTCGCCGCTAATCAACCCGTTGGGAACGATTTACTCGACATGGGAACCGGTACAGCCCTCATTCCCATTGAACTTTATAAGCTTCTCCCCAAGTCGACTCGGATCATGGCTGCCGACGCCTCGCAACCGATGCTGGAGCTGGCACGCTACCGAATCGAGGTAGCAGCACTCACCGACCGAATTCAATTGCTTTACGGTGATTGCAAAAAGCTTCCGTTCGAAAACGAATTCTTCGATACGGTCTTTTCGAACACTCTCATTCATCACGTCCCAAATCCCGCCGACGTCCTCCGCGAAGCTTGGCGAGTACTTCGGCTCAACGGTTTGTTATTCGTCCGCGATCTGATGAGACCGCTCGATAACGAACAAGTCGAATACATCGTCGAACAACACGCAGCCAACCAAGCCGAGTCAGGTCGACAACTCCTTCGTCAAAGCCTCCACGCATCGCTAACGATCGAAGAAATTCAATCCATCGCCAACGAAGTTGGTATCACCTCCGTGACCATCGAACAAACCTCCGACCGCCATTGGACGCTGATCGCTCGGAAGCAATCCCTTGGAGTGCTATGACACTTCGCAACTTTGGGGTACAAGAGCAAGTGCATAAGGGGTCCCCTTATGCACTTGCGCAGTTTTGTCGAGACTGAAAACTGGAGGTTCGAACTCGTAGCAGATGTCGTAAGACATCTAATGACCGCAGGTTTGTTACCGCTTCCAGCGACTTCGGAATTCTTACGAATTCCGCTACCTCAAGAATGCGGATGCGCTGCTTCAATAGTAATTGAGGTTTCCGCGTATTCTTCTGGAGACGCGCTTTCGAGTTCCATTTGCCAATGAATTCGAATGAGTGTGCCGCTATGGGTTGCTGGACACCTTGGAGCTATCCATGACAATTGCCGCGAACCGCTGTTGCTCTCCGGTATCCAGGATTCTTCGATCGCGGTCTCCGAATCTTGTGTACCTTTACCTTCAGTAACCCAAACCAATCTTGCGGTTATCGACCGTGGTGCTTTTTCGAATTCCCAGAACGACTGTGCTTGGATCATCGAACCGGGACTAAAATCCGAGTTCCCTTTCATTAGCTCAAATCGCATCATGAGAGCACCTCTTCGGCGGCTTGCGGTGAGGCGAAGTTTGCAATCTGCGTTGGGTATACCTTGATATCAAAAACTTCGCTTAGGTTTGGCCACATAGGAATATCCCCTTCTAATTTGACGGTCCATTTCACTTCATTGTTGGGGGATTTGAACGTGTGCATCGATGTGATCGGGAGTTTCGTAAGAGCGAATCCTTCTGCAAATGTGCTTGGGTCATTCGATTCAAACAGAATGTCTTCGGAAAGAACTTTCGTTTCGGTTCTAGTATCTGTTCCAGCGCGATAGGTAACCGTTTCGCTGCAAGTCAAAGATAGCTTCAGTGATTTAATCCTCCCGGTATTTCCTGCAAAAGTCCAGCTGATCTCAAACTCGGATCCTGGGTAGATTTGGCTTTGACTGCAGACGACTGTCGGCTTGGGGTTGAAGGATGCAAGCAAGCAGTAGATCGCTCCGCAAAAGATACCGATACCAGCGAGTAAGAATCCGCCTGTGAAAAGTGCCGGCAGCCAATCGAAACCGCCAGCATCGAAAATGATTCCGTAAGCAGAAGCTGCGACAATTCCGTTCCAAATCGTGCCAAAGATGAACAAGCGGATCGCATTGTTCAGCTGATTGGTGGTTGGCTTTACCATGTAGGGTTGATTGTTATGCGGATCGTCAATTTCGTTGGGACAAGTGTCGCTGTGGAAAGCAAGGGAATCGATTCGTTGACTACCCGACAGGCTTAACGGCACCGCGCCTAAAACTGGTGTCGGCTTCTTCGCTTTCGCCAAATCGGAGATGGCCGCATAAACCACAACGAGCGGAATGGCGATAAAAACGGACGCAATAGCAGCGGTGATCCAGCTGACCGGCGCGATTTGTCGAATGACTACCGATTCCGAAGGATTGGATGGGTTGTAATAGAGTGGGAATTCGTCACCGGCAGAGAACGCTCGCGTAGCATCTTTAACGAGGGTACGTCTGTTAGTCTTATTGCTCTGGCCAAACCAAAATAGAGAGCCGCGATACATTACATCATCGACTGTGTAGTGATATTCCGCTTTAGGATAATACGAAGTCGAATCATCACCTCGACTTTCGGCGATCTCGATTCGATCCATAACGGCCTGAGTTTGCGGCCAGTTGCTTGATCGTATAAGTGCCCAGTGAGGAAGCAGATAGGATGTCACCAAAATGGTTAATCCCACCCCTGCAAAAATGGAGCAGAAAATGGTCAATATCCAAATTCCAGCCGTCGTCGATTGGTTTTTGCGTCGTATCATTCGCGTAGTGTAGCGTATTGAAACGGCTCGTTCTATGTAATTCATCGGCTATGAGCCAAGAACGATGTGGATTGTTCTGATCTGCCAATCATTTACGCTTCGTGCTAAGTTTCTGTTTTCTGTTTATAGATTCAAAGTTCTACTCAAAATATCGATGACTGCTCAAAATTCGCACACGATTGATTCTTGGAACGCCCAATGGCTCACAACTTTTAAAGCCCTTGCGATTGAGGCGATGCGAGAGGCTGATCCTGGTCATGGAATCGATCATGTGCAGCGCGTTGTGCGAAACGCTTCGGAAATTTTGCGGTTCGAAGCGGCGGACTGCAGAGTTGTTCTTCCGGCCGCTTGGTTGCACGATTGTGTGCTGGTTGCGAAGAATTCGCAAACGAGGTCATCTGCCTCACGGTTGGCCGCCGATCACGCAATGGATTTGCTGCGTGGCATCGGCTATTCGGACGCACACCTGGATGCGATTCATCATGCGATTCTCTCGCACAGTTTCTCCGCGAACGTGGCTTGTAATTCGATCGAAGCGATGGTTCTACAAGATGCCGATCGATTGGAAGCTTTGGGGGCGATCGGGATCGCTAGATGCTTGATGACGACTGGGCATTTGCAGCAAAATCTTTATCACATCGAAGAACCCTTTCCGGTAACTCGAACAGCCGATGATCGTCAGTTTGCAGTTGACCACTTTTTTTGCAAGCTGCTTAGGTTGCCAGCAACGATGAAAACCAAGACCGGAAGTCTGATCGCAACAGCGAGACTAAAGATCATGCAAGATTTTCTGAAATCGCTCAGCGATGAAATTGGATGCGATTCGGCTCTGCTAGAAGCCTCACTCAAGAAGTTAGCGTGAGAGCCACTTTGGAGTGCTGGGGCTCGGCCCAGCTTTCGGGGTGGCGATACTGAGAAAAAAATGATTCCGGGTTTACAGAATCATTTTTGGTAGAAGACCGTCTGGTAAGTCTTAAAGCGGTAACAGGTTACCGCAGTCCAAAGGGTTGATCCTACCGATCGCTTGTTGCTAGGCGTTTGAAGTAGGCTTCGATGACTTCGCGATAATGTGACGGGAGGTCTTTTGTTATGTTTTGAAGGGCTTCTTGGCGTTGTGCTGGGGGAAGATCTCCCCACCCGTTTCGGTCTTTCAAGGTTTTAGGATCGACATCACCGGGACCGCTGCCACCTGCGATTTGGCTTTCGTCCATCGGTTTACCCTGGCCGCCACCCTTGCCACCTTTACCGTCTTGACCTTGCTGAGCTTGCTGTTGTTGCTGCTGCTGTTGTTGAAGCTGTTCTTCGATTTTGTCGATCATCTTATCAAGCTTCTCCACGATTTGTTTTTCTTGTTCGCGCACGACTGTTCCTGTGCGACCAAGTTCCAATCGTCGTTCGACATCTTTCATTAATCGCGATATCTCATCCAACGAATCTTCCTTCATCGGTTCGATGTCGGTCTTCATGAGTTTGGCAGTGATTGCATATCGCGAAACGAGTTCTGGCTCATGTTCGAGCAATTTGGTGACAGCAGCCATGCAATCATCGCGTTGCAAAAGATGATGATGGCAGATCGCTTTGTAGAATAGCCAAGTCGAAGGATCGACGACTTCGCTCATATCCGCCAGTTCGATTTGCTCGAGCGATTCGTCGTAGAGTTGTTCGTTGGCGAGGGCACGTGCGATTGCCAAGTGAATGTTGCTTTGAATCCAGCTAGGCAATTCGGATTCAATCCATGTGGCGGTGGCAACGGTCGCGCTTGTGGTTTGCTCGCTGCGTGTCGGATCGAGGCCGCTGAGCAGCAATTCGATTCTCGCGTCGGCTGCGGCGAGTGTCGCCATTACTGCGTCTAATAAGCCAGGCCCGCGTGATTGCGACTCGAAGCGATCCCAGAGTGCCTTGACCTGAATCGAGGGTTGATTCCATTCGGTCCGCGTCTTGAAGTAGTCCGCAAGCTTGACATCGATTTGCTCTCGAACGGGCCAATTCCAAGTGGCCGATCGACGCATATCGGTATCGATTGCTAGCGAATAAGTGGTGGGAAGAAGCTGGCCGATCGCAAGAGCTAGCAAAGCCCAGGCGAAATAGACTTTTAAAAGACTTTTCACGCAGAAGCACCTTTTCTAATGGTGTCGACAATCAAGCGCCGTACGGATCCACCCTACTTTGATAGTATCGCAGTGGCAAACGCGTTTCTACATGGAATCTTCAAGAATCTTTTTGATTGTCGCGTTTTGCTGGTTTTGCAGCGATATTTTGTGAAGAAATAAATGACACTCCTCGGCGAACGCCATCGGGTTTTGCTTTTCAATCGTACTCGTACTTCTGCTAGATGGAGTGATTTGAATCGAGTAGGAGTACCGCCGATGGCTGAATACGAGTTCGAAAAGACGGGATTTACGAATGAATACTTCCGTCAGATGGTGAAGCTGTTTACATCAGCGCGGCTACTTTTCTAACCAACCGGATACTTTCATCCACTGACCGAAAGGGCCTGGCCAATCGGTGACCGGAACATTTTCGACGTGGCGAAGTCCGTACCCGTGTCCACCGAGGGAGAACATGTGGAGTTCGCAGGGAACGTTCGCCCTCTTCAGTTCGGCTGCGAGGTATAAGCTTGAGAGCGGCGTTACGTTATCGTTCCATGCGTGCACCATGAACACCGGAGGAGTTGTAGATGCGGGTTTGAGTTCTTCAAGAAGTTTCGATTGGTCCTTGGCCACCAAGTAAGCCGGATAGATCAAGGCCGCGAAGTTAGGCTTGGCCGAAAACTGATCAACCGGGTCTGCTGCCGCGTCTGCTTTTGGGTAGTGATCCCGGTCGCTAAGGAGCGTTGCTCGAGCAGCCACTTCTCCGCCCGCCGAGAATCCCATGATTCCGATTCGATCGGCGGAGATTCCGAGCGATTCCGATTGGCTTCGCACCCAGCGAATGGCTCGTTGAGCATCTTGAACGGCTGCATGTGCTTTGTTTTCTGGATCACGAGCGGGCACACGATACTTGAGCACGATCCCGGTGATTCCTTGGTTGGCAAGCCAACGTGCGACTTCGGTTCCTTCCAAGTCGTAAGCCAAGATGCGATGTCCTCCGCCGGGGCAAATGATGACCGCGGTTTGTGATTTGGTAAGCTTCCCATTCATCGGGAATTTGGCTGGGTCGGGTCGGAAGATTTCGAGAGTCGGATTCGATACGTTGCCGATGCGAGTGACGCGGCCTCCACCGGTGGGGGCTTGGTCCGGTTTGGTGGTGTCGGCTTCAGGCGGAAGTTCAACCGTTTCGCCTGGTGGTTTGGCTTTCCAAAGCTGTACCGTTTCGCTTGAGTTTTCACGGGCGGTGGGTTTCGAGGCGGATTCTTGCTGAGCAAATGTGGGCGTCGCACAGTAGAAAGCGAATGCACACGCAATTAGAAAAGATTTGGTACGGCGGGAGGGGAAAGACATGAGAGGTACTCCGTGGTTGATGGTGAGAGGTGTGCTAGGGTGGGCTGATGAAAAGGGAAATTTTACTGAGCCGATGGCGCTAGCCTCGGGTGGCAACTGGTAAATTGTGGCAATATCGAAACCCGTGGCTAGCGCCATCGGCTCAGGTTTCCCCAGCCCAAGGCTAAAGCGTGTTCCCGTTTTGGCAGAACGAGATCGTGGGTGAGCCTTGGAAGCAACATTCTATATCGTGACCAGGCAGCCGGGGGCGATCTTGATAAGAACTTCGATAAAGCAAGCCTTCGCTCTTCTTCTCGAAGGTGAATCGATGGGGAGATGGGTCAGGTTTGCAATGGATAGGCTTGGGAAGTACGGCTGAATCTTCCAGCGACGGGAGGTTCACGTTCCAAAAGCCAACTGGCTTAGCAATATTTGAATTGTCGAGTTCGTGCGGAGAGGTTTGCTTTTCGGCGATTTGTTGTTCGGCGATGATTTGCGAAGCGACCGACCAAGCTCGAGCGGCACTCGTTGGCCAAGAGACTTGAACTCGAGGGCTGCGATATTGTGAGAGGGCGATCGCGTGATAACCATGCCAAGCTCCTTCGCGAGCCGCCCCGCACGTGCCACTCATCATGATGTCCAGACCAAGATTGCCTCCATGGTTGACTCCTGACAGGATCCAATCTGGCTTCAGTCCGAGATGAACGATCGCAATTCGAACGCAATCCGCAGGCCACCCGTCGATGGCGTACTGCTCCGGTGCAACGTTTTGTATTCGTATGGGTGCATACGTGTTGACGGTGTGTCCGCAACAACTGCGACCATCGATCGGAGCCACAATCGTGACGCGTGATACCCTCGGCTGCGAGCGAACGAATTCAGCTAACGATTGCAATCCTTCGGCTTCGATACCATCATCGTTCGTAAGGAGCAGATGCATGAAAAGAGTTCAGAACGGCGAGGTTTTGTGTTAGGCTTTGAGAGTCGGGCAATCGCGACCGTAACCGGTCAAACAATTTCCTTACAAGCGACAGTTGCTAATCGGGGTTTCCAAGATCGCGGACGCGCCGATGTTTTCGAGCTGTTCCATGACGCTGATGACTTCTTTGCGGCGGACCATGCAACGGACCGAGCACCAAGCGGGATCCTCTAAGGCACTTACCGTTGGCGAATTGAAGCCAGGTGTGATCTGTTCAGCGGCGGCCAGTTTTGTTCGCGGAACGTTGTACTCCAGAAGCGAGTAATCACGAGCAATGACGACTCCCTCTAACCGTCGAACGATTCTATCTGCAGTCGCAGTGTCTTTGCATTGCGGATTCTGAATCAGCACGGTTTCATATTGGCCGATCTCTGTCAGTATTTTCATCCGGTTGGCAGCGAGCGTGCTTCCCGTTTCTACCAAGTCAACGATCGCATCGGCGACTCCTAGCGAGATCATGACTTCGACCGAGCCGTGTAGCTGGACAAGTCTCACCGACGCATCGTTCTTGGCTAAGAATTTTCGCGTGGTATTTGGGAAGCTGGTCGCGACGCGTTTGCCGTCTAGTTGAGCCGGATCAGTAACTTCGGAGTCTGCGGGGATGCAAACGGCCAGTCGGCACCGACCAACTCCCAGCGGCAGCCTTACAAGAACATCCGCTTCGGACTCTTCTAGAAGGTCGCTACCGGTGATCCCCAAGTCAATCGCTCCTTCGGCACAAAGCACTGGGATATCGTCTGTTCGCAAAAAGGTGATCTCTGCTGGAAGTCCACTGACTCGAGCGAAAAGGGAACGATCTTGCCGACGAAATTGAAGCCCGGCTTGTTGCAAGAGCTCGCACGCCAGTTCGCTGAGGCGGCCTTTGCTGGGGATTCCAATCCTAAGAATGTTGGTGGGTTGCTGGGTCATCAGGATTTTCCTTCTATCTTTCTAGATTTCTTTTCATCGAGCCCCGAGACACCTTCGCGACGTTCTAGTTCCCGCCGGAGTTGCTCGACCGTAACGCCGTGGCTACCCAGCAAGACCCAAAGGTGATAAATCACGTCGCACGCTTCGTAGACTAGGTGCGAGTGAGCCTTTTCGAGCACGTCATCGGATGCGCCGGCAAGTTTGTGCGAATCGCATTCGGAAGCCGCAAGAACTGTTTCCAGCGTTTCCTCGAGGATTTTCGCTCCCATTTTCGCCGGACCACCCCGAATGAGCTTCGTCGTGTAGGAGCCTTCAGGGAGCGATTGGGCTCGCTGGTGTACTTGAACCATCAGCTTGTCGAAAATGTCACCAGGAGTCATGTGAAGCGGACGGTTGGTTGCTCGGGTAGTTCGTGTGCGAATGCGTTACAATTGCATAGTAGACTCGTCACTATAAATGAGAGACCGTTATCCATAAACGGGAGATTCGCAGAATAAGCTACTGAGCGTGCTGGGTCGGCAGGAGTTTTTGGCGGGAGTTTTCGATTGGTTATGGCTATGAATATGTTCGAACAAAATGTCTCTCAAGACTGGTTTAAGCAACCGCTGCTTGATGCGTGGTATCTGTCTGGTCCAACCGCGTCCGGGAAGACCCGAGTGGCAATTCCCCTTGCAAAAGCCTTGAACGCTGAAGTCATTTCGCTTGATTCGATGGCAGTTTACCGAGGCATGGACATTGGGACGGCTAAGCCAACCGGCGATATTTTGGGGGAAATCCCGCACCATTTGATCGACGTAGTGGAGCCGACTGAGGACTATAGTGTCTCTCAATTCGTCATCGACGCGCATCGTTGTGCCGACGAGATCAGGAGTCGTGGTCGTCAAGTTTTGTTCGTTGGTGGGACTCCGCTTTATTTAAAAACGCTTCTGCGCGGTATGTTTTTGGGACCTCCAGCCGACTGGGATTTCCGAGCAGCAGTACAAAAAGACGTACAAGAGTTCGGTTTAGAGGCTTTGCGTGGTCGTTTAATGCACGTAGATCCTTTGTCCGCTCATAAAATTTTGCCTCACGACGAGCGGAGGATGACACGGGCTCTCGAGGTCGCGATGTTGACCGGGAGACCGCTGAGTCACTGGCAAACTCAGTTTGAAAGGATAGGCGACAAACACTGTAATCGCGTTTTTGTGCTCGGATGGGACCGCAGCGCCCTGCATCAGAGGGTGAAGGAACGAGTTGAAAGGATGTTCGAAGCAGGGCTTTTAGACGAAGTTAAAGGACTTTTGGCCAAACACCAAAAGCTAGGAAGAACTGCAATGCAAGCTGTAGGTTACAAGGAGCCGATCGAGTACCTGAGCGGCAAAGCGACCCTGCCCGACACGATCGAACGAGTTTTGGTTCACACTCGGCAGTTTGTCAGAAGGCAGGAAATCTGGTTTCGCTCGATCAAGGAGATCAAGCGAATTCCAATTTCAGAGTCCGGCAACCTTCAAGATGCGACTCGCGATATCTTAAAAATCGCCTCCATTGCCTAACACGCCCGTACGATGGAACCACAATCACTTCCTAGAGCTAAGTTTCGTCAAAAGTTTTCGCTCGGGACGATGGTCCTAGTGCTTCACCAAACTGGATATTTGGGACTCTATTTCCGCCAGCGAAAAGAAAATCACAATTCATCTCCTCCTCAGAGCATATTTCGACTTGAAAGGTAATGGGCCCTACGGTTATAGTTCCCGATCCCCGTCAGACGGTCTCGGTGAAAATCCAGTTTGCTGTTATTGCCTGATACGGGAATCGCTTTCGAAAGCCAAAGTGGCGGAATGGCAGACGCGCTGGACTCAAAATCCTGTGTCCTTAACGGACGTGTGGGTTCGACTCCCACCTTTGGTACTGTAATTATCCTATCCAATCTTGTTTGGTTGCAATTGATTTATGCCGACAATTAATCAGCTCGTTCGTCGAAATCGTGTCGTTCAAAAGACGGTAACAAAAAGCCCTGTTTTGGAAAAATGCCCGCAAAAGCAAGGCGTTTGCCTCCTCGTGAGGACGATGACTCCGAAGAAGCCTAACTCGGCCCTTCGAAAGATTTCCCGGGTTCGATTGAGCAACGGTAAAGAAGTCACCGTTTATATTCCTGGCGAAGGTCACAACCTCCAAGAACACTCGATCGTTTTGATTCAGGGTGGTCGAGTTCGAGATTTGCCTGGGGTTCGTTACAAGGTTGTTCGCGGATCTCGCGATACACTGGGTGTAACCGGTCGTAAGCAGTCACGCAGCCGATATGGTGCAAAGAAGGCCTAGTGATTTCAGGCTTTCGCCCTCGTTCTCAAATGTTTTTAGACAGTCAGCAATACACCGGATTTTAAAGTAGTTCGCTTCCATGGGTAAAATCACTGCTTCTCGCACTTCTCTTAAACCAGATCCTCGATTCAATTCGTTGTTGGCCTCCAAGTTCATCAACTGCTTGATGTACGATGGCAAGAAGACCACCGCACAGGGTGTTTTTTACAACGCTCTGACTGAAATTGGCGAAAAGGTAAAAGATCGACCAGCGATCGAAGTCTTCGAGCAAGCGATCGAAAACGTGAAGCCATACATCGAAGTTCGTTCAAAGCGAGTCGGTGGTGCTTCTTATCAAGTTCCAATGCAAGTCAATCGAGCTCGTCAGCAATCGTTGGCTTTCCGATGGATCCTTGCCGCCGTTCGCGATAAGAAGGGTCGAGCGATGCACCTCAAGCTATCCGACGAACTTCTTGCAGCGTATCGCAAAGAAGGCGTTGCGATCACCAAGCGAGAAAACACCCATCGAATGGCTGACGCTAACAAGGCGTTCGCTCACTTCGCTTGGTAGTGAGTTCCGAATAGAACTCGCAAAGGATAAATTCAAAATGCCCGGGAAATCTCCCGGGCATTTTTTATAGTTGGATTAGTTTCTCAACTTTTGTCAGTCTAAATTAATTGGTAGCAGATGTCGTAAGACACATGAAAACATCAGGATTTAGGATTATCTCCAGCGATCTGCCTCGTTGGTCCTTTACTCACGAAGTAAGTGAGAGTCCGTAGTGTGGGACCATTGTCCCGTCCTACGTGTTGGGGCGTCTAGTAGATGAACCCGGCTCGGAGTACGAGGCTCGAGTCGACGTCCAGATTATCTTGAGGTCTTACTCGGTAGATCACCTCGCGATTGAAGGCGTAGCCAGCTTCGAAGAACGAACATCGCTGCCCAAGGCGAAGTGCTTCGTTGCGACCCCATTCGAATCCAAGGCAGACGCGAATGTCGTTCAGGTCGATATCATCGCTGCTTCCGTCGGCTCGCTGTATTGTCCACGCCCCTCCGCCATAGTATCCCGTGACATACCACCAACAATCCTTGTTGCCGATTGTTGAGAGATAGTGCGCCAATTTGGGTTCGGGAAAGAAGATATCAAATCGCGTGTCGGGATTAGGTGTCCACAGAATTCCCGCTGCGGGAAGTAGCTTGATGCGATTTCGTGCAAGCCAATAGGCCCCAATACGAGCCGTTGCGTTTGGGGTTAGCCTCGCTCGACCGATAATTTTTCCAGGGATGCGGAGGCTGTCGGAGTTGAATGTATTGAAGTCGGTGAAGACGCCAATTCGAATCCCCGTTTCTAGGCCAAATGTTTGAGCCGGATTCGTCTCCCAACCAAAATCCATGAATGCGCTATAAGCCGATCCCGGTAGATCTGCGGTTCCGTTTCGGGGTCCATCCCATAGATGAATTGCAAACGACGGAGCCATGTAGAGCGGCTGGGTCGAACCGAAGAATCGTGGGATTTGAAAAAGGGCAGAAACTTCGCTGTCGTTTATTTCCAGTGATGTCGGATCGTTGTTGCCGTTGATCCAGGACTGTCGAAATCGAGGCGTCACAAAAAACCGGCTCGTGTAGCCGAGCGGATCTTGTGTGAAACTATTGCTCATCATGGGGCTCGTCGGCGTTTGCAAAGTATTCGGGTTCCCGACTGTCGGCTGTTGGCCCGGCTGTACGAAATAGGGCTGCCCTATCGGGACACCAGATTGCACCTGAGTCGGAGTTCCATACCCGCTGGGGAACAATGTCGGTGGTTGAGCATTGGGGTAGACCGACGGAGGATAAGTATTTGAAAAAACGGGTGCAGAGGTCGGGAACGCTCCCGATGGAACTGCCCCAACCGGATAACCCGTTGGATAACCATAGGGCGAAGGAGCCGAAGCATAGGGTTGCGGCTGAATCGTCCCAAAAAGATTTCCGAGCCCCCAAAGGTTGCTCGGCGATGGATAATAGGTTGGGGTGCCGGGTTGACCTGCGTAGGGCTGCCCGGCATATGGCTGCCCAGCGTAGGGCTGCCCAGCGTAGGGCTGAGCCGAATAAGGTTGGGTTGGAAAAGTCGGACTTGGATACGGGGAGGCGTTGAAAGGTTGCGTCGGTGGGGCACCGGTGTAAGTCGGTGGAAGCAAGGGCGAGCTATTAGGACGTACCGAGACGCCCGAGCTGGCTGCGCCAGCGTTCGTTGGCATGATTGGTGAGATTGTTGGTGCGCCGAAAGTGCCAGTGTTGCTAGGTGGTGGCGGCCAACCGGATGTACCCGATCCAGGTGGGAATACACCCGTCGGGGGTGGGGCTGTGTTCCAAGGGTTGCTAGTGTTTAGCGACCCAGGTGCTGCTCCTGCACCACTTGACGGGAACTGGACTTGTTGGCCCCACGAAGCAGAATTGACAAGACATGCGAGTGCAAAAGCCGCAAATACCAACCGAAACAACTCTGGTCGAGGCGCAGTACCCCTCCAGCGACGGCTTTTAAGATTCGATTTTTGTGTTGCCATAATTTAAAAAACTTCCCTGCCCCCTTGGAAATAGCGGGCGACCCGGGGAAGGGTCAACGGGAACTTTAGCAATTCTGCGTAGAAAACCGAAAGTGACAAAGATTCTGCGCACAGCCGACAATTCTAATTTTGCCCAGGTCACCGAATCCCGCTAAGTTGTTGCATCTTGGTGATTCGGTGACTATCTTTAAGTGATGGAATTTCGTGTCGGAAATTCTGCCATTGCATCTATCCAGTAAACTCACCTCTCAGAGGCATTCCCATGGCTCGTCTTGCCGTGTCGCGTCGATTCTTTCATTCAGCTTTGATGACCGCCGGCCTAGTTGCCGCTTGCGGACTCACTGGTTCTGCACTTGGACAAGGTGGCGGTGGTGGCGGTGGTGGCGGAGGTGGTGGCACAGGAACCGCTTCTGCGCTAGCCGGTGTAGCCGGTATCGATATCAACCCAGATGGAGTTCTAAGCCTTCGCGAGTTTGATCCGCGGCTTGCTAAAGCTCAACGCGACGCAGCATTACAAGGTCGAGCCAAAGGGGACGTGAAGACAAGTGCTCTCCGTAAAGTGTCTCTCACGAGGCTTGAAAAAGAAGTCAAGCGACGAATCGATGCCGGTATTGCTCTCGACAACGAAATTGAAACCGTAGCTGGTCTTACTCGCGTTCAATATGTGATCTATCTACCAGGGTCGCAAGACATTGTTATAGCGGGTCCTGCTGAAGAAACAATCCAAGACGCTATGGGTCGAAATGTTGGATTGCTTTCGGGCCGTCCAGCGATTCGTGTAGACGATTTGGCATTAGCCCTTCGAACCTTTGGACCTGGTCATGAAAAGACCGACTGGATCAGTTGCTCGATCGACCCAACGCAAGAAGGTTTGGCTCGTATGCAAGCCTTCCACAGCTCGATCGGTTCCATCACAGCCAACGCAAATGTTGCCGCGATCGCTAACGGAATGAAGAACGCACTTGGGCTTCAAACCGTCTCGATCCATGGCATCCCAGCCTCGACGCGTTTCGCTCAAACTCTTGTCGAAGCAGATTATCGCATGAAAATGATCGGTATTGGATTGGAAGTACCTGCGATTCCACTCAAGAGCTGGGTAGCACGAGCCAATCCAAGCAGTGGTTCGGCCAATTCGATGCAACGATGGTACTTTATGGCTGATTACAGCGGTGTCAAAGTAAGCCCTGATTCGACTGTCTTGAAACTTGAAGGCCAAGGCGTCAAGCTAGTCGGCGAAGATGAACGCGTTGATCGCGCGGGACAACGTTCCAAGTCAACCAAAGGTGGCGATGCAGCAAGCAAAGCATTCACCAAAGAGTTCACCGAAAAGTTTGAGCAACTCGCAGAGGTCACACCCGTGTTTTACGACATGCGTAACATGTTCGACCTGAGTGTGTGTGCCGCCTTCATCCAGCAACAAGATCTGTACCAAAAAGCAAATTGGGCTCTCAGTTGTTTCGGTGATGAAAAGCAATTCGGTATTGAAGTAGCTCAAACGCCTGCGAACGTAGAGACCGCAGTGAATGCAATTTGGAGAGGCTCAAGACTTCTCACTCCAATCGGAGGAGGTGTTCACATCTCGGCGCGGAAGCTTGCATCCAGTGAATCAACGCAAGCCGATTCGGGATTAGTCGAAGATCAAAAAACAGCCGCCGCTCCAGTTGACCTAGCCGCCAACCAATGGTGGTGGGACTAGTCTTTGTTTGCAGTTGCCAAGTTAGTAGGGTTCGCCTGCCGGGCGAATCCCATCATCCATTGATGCCGCTCGGCAAGCGGCACCTACTTGGTTTCGGACGTGGGGCCTGGCACGTTAGTCTCGGGCTGGGATTAGCTTTCTCTCAACCATCAACGCGATTAGTTTGTCGACGCAATCATCGTAGCTTAGCTCGCCAGTATCCAATACTAGGTCCGCGTTATCGGGCACTTCGTAGTTGGCCAGAACGGCGGTGAAGTCTGGTAGTAGACCTTGTTCAGCTTTGGCGTAGAGACCCTTTGCATCACGTTTGCGTCGAACTTGCTCAGAGGCTTTAACGTAGACCGTGATAAACCTATCGGTACCAACCACGTCAGATACGCGTTGTCGAATCGATTGGCTTGGAGCCACGAAGGCCGCTAAGCATAGTAGTCCTTGATCGTTCAAAAGCCTTGCCAAGTAAGCAGAGCGTCTTAAGTTCTCGCTCCGATCTTCCACGGAGTATCCCAAATCTTGGTTGATACCACGTCGAATTTGTTCGCCGTCGATAACCGCGACAGCGCGACCTTGCTCAAAGAGCCTGCGTTCCAGGGCGATAGCAATTTCGCTCTTACCGCAACCGCTCAGTCCCGTCAGAAGAATCGTGGCCGGCTGTTGTCCATAGCGTGCGGCGCGTTCGGTCGAGGTCACCGCTGTGACTCCATCACTTTCCCCAACGACAGTTGGTTCGATAGATTCCCAAGCTGCAACCTTCGCGCCCTTAACGACATCTCGATCTGTGATCATTCCCGCACCGACAGTGATGTTCGTGATTCGATCAATGATGATGAACGATCCGGTCGCCTTGTTGCGACGATAGGAATCAAAGAACATCGGTTGATTGATCGTTACCGCGCAACGACCAATCTCGTTTAGCTGTAAGTCGGGTGCGGGCGAGCGATGCAACGTGTTAACATCTACACGGTATCGCAGCGAATCGATTTGCCCGATCGCTGATAGAGCTGTTTGCTTAAACAGATAAGTTTTACCTGGTACTAAACCTTCGGATGCCATCCAGACAATAGTCGCATCAAATTGCTGCGAAATCTTGGGGACGTTCCCGGGGCGAACTATCATATCACCGCGACTGCAATCGACTTCGTCTTCCAGGACTAGCGTTACACTTTGAAGAGAGAACGCTTCTTCCAAGTCCCCGTCATAGGTAACAATACGTTTGACTTTGGTGGTCCGCTTCGAAGGCAAGATCATCACTTCGTCACCAACGCGAATGATTCCAGAGCCGATGGTCCCGCAGAATCCTCGGAAGTCTAAATTAGGACGGCTGACGAACTGAACCGGGAATCGGAAGTCTTCCAAATTGCGATCAGAACCGATGTAAACCGATTCCAAGAAATTCATCAGGGTGGATCCACGGTACCAAGGCATGTGAGGGCTTGGATCCACAACGTTGTCGCCATTGAGGGCTGATATCGGGATAAAGTGGACGTCAGGTAGATCTAAACGCGACGCGAAAGATCGATATTCGTTGCAGATTTCTTCGAATCGCGCTTCGCTAAAGCCAACCAAGTCCATCTTGTTAACCGTCACGACGACGTGGCGAATACCGAGCAATGACACGATAAAGCTGTGCCGTTTTGTTTGCGTAAGAACACCCTGCCGGGCATCAATCAAGATAACCGCCAAGTCCGCTGTGGACGCACCGGTGGCCATGTTCCGAGTGTATTGCTCGTGGCCAGGCGTATCGGCGATGATAAATTTGCGCTTTGCCGTTGAAAAATAACGGTAGGCGACATCGATGGTAATTCCCTGCTCGCGTTCAGCTTTGAGTCCATCGGTCACAAGGGCCGGATCAAATTTGCCGCCAACTGTTCCGTGGGTGATGCTTTCGGATTCCAGCTGAGCCAACTGATCTTCGTAAAGCATCTTCGAATCAAAAAGTAGCCGCCCGATGAGCGTGCTTTTTCCGTCGTCAACGCTACCGCACGTAATAAAACGTAGGAGTTCCTTGCGTTCGTGCTGCTCCAAATAGGCGAGAATATCTTCCGAGATGAGATCGCTTTGATGTGACATATTTAGAAATACCCTTGCTTCTTCTTCTCTTCCATGCCCGCACCACCGGAATCTTTATCGATCATTCGTCCCTGCCGTTCGGAGGTCTTGGTAAGCAACATTTCCTGAATAATTTCTGGTAGCGTAGTAGCGTTGGATTCAACGCCACCCGTAAGTGGATAGCAACCTAGCGTTCGGAAACGAACCATTTTATGCTCGATCTTCTCGCCCGGCTTTAGCTTTAAACGGTCGTCATCGACCATGATCCAGGTCCCATTTCGAAAGACGACAGGTCTTTCTTTGGCAAAGTACAATTGCGGAAGCGGAATGTTTTCGAGATAAATGTATTGCCAAACATCCAGCTCCGTCCAATTCGAGAGCGGGAACACGCGAATACTTTCTCCCGGATTCACTTTCGTGTTGTACAGGTTCCAAAGTTCCGGCCGCTGGTTCTTAGGATCCCAACGATGAAATTTATCACGAAAGGAAAATACACGCTCTTTCGCACGCGATTTCTCTTCGTCCCGACGAGCTCCACCGAAGGCTGCGTCGAAACCATACTGAGTCAACGCGGCTTTGAGCGAATCGGTTTTCATGACTTCCGTGTGCTTCTCACTGTTTTCTGCCGGGTCGATTCCCAGCTTCAGCCCTTCGTGATTGATGTTCACATAGAGCTGAATTCCGAGTTCCCTACGCACGTATTGCTCGCGAAAAGCAATCATTTCTTTGAATTTCCACGTCGTATCGACGTGGAGAAATGGAAACGGCGGTTTCCCGGGATAGAACGCCTTCAAGGCCAAGTGAGTCATGACCGCCGAGTCTTTGCCGATCGAATAGAGCATGACCGGTTTCTTAAACTCGGCAGCGACTTCCCGAATGACGTGAATACTCTCGGCCTCAAGCTGTTTGAGGTGGGTTAGGCTGTAATCATTCATAAAAACTCGACGGATTTAAAGCGATTCCGAACAACTAATAAAAAATAATCCCAATCCATTAATTACGTAAGGGGGAGGTTTACTCGGTAGTACGTCGGTCTGATTAGCACTGAGCCGCTGGCGATAGCCGCATCGTTGGACGTAACTGCGCAAGCGGTTGGTAAGTCGCTTTCACTCGGTAACGCCTGAGGCTCAATGTGACTTTGGCCTCTGGCACCAGCCGCGTCATTGGACGTCCCTGCGCGAGCAGGTGGAATGTCGTTCGACCACGGCTAACGCCCGAGGCTCAATTTGCGGGCCAGGAAAACCCACGTTTTCAACAGGGCAGTTTTAGACAATTTTTAAACCAAAGTTTGAACCAACTGCGCGACCAATTCCGGCTTGTTTTGGGCTCTCAGATGTGAAATACGGTCCGGTGGAACAGACATCTTTTCTAGATTCGAAGCGATTGAATCCCATACTTTTTCGCGTTTCTTGCCTTCGGACAGATACAACTCGGTAACCAATTCTTGAACGCGCTGGAGCGCGATATTGTCCCGGTTTTTATAATAGCTCTTGATAATCTTCTGTTGATGGCTTGAAAAGTTTTCCATGGGCATGAATTGGGAGCCTTGTTAGTTTGATTTTTATAAAAGAATCCGAAGAAAACTTTGAGCCATTATTTTCCGGCCCAATTCATTTTCGGGCAAGCAAATCACCGGAAAATCCTTTTTCGGGGGCTTTATTTATCGAAGATCGAACCGTTAATTTCCGGTTTTAACGTTTTGGAAATGATACGACTTAAAAACTTTGATTGCGATCGCGGAATCCTCTTCAAACAGAAGGTAAGCCAGCTAATATAGGACTTGTTTGCGATTCAGAACAGTATCGAAATCAGTTGTTCATTATGTCAACCTTCTTCGACTCTTTAGCGATTCCACTTGAGCTGACTGCGTCTGCGCACTCGGTCTTCTTGGATCAACACGGATTGAGTCTTGCCATCACCAAAGAGCGGCAAAGATCTGATCGCTATGGCCACTCGTTTTCGGTCGTGTCGCTGAAGTTGCTAATTCAAAGCTCCGTAGATGGCGCTTTAGATAGTGGCAAACTTGCCGAGATGGAACGCATTCTTGCGACACGACTGCGTTTAACGGACGAGCGAGGGGTGAATCGCGATGGTTCAATCGTGATTGTGCTGCCTCAAACTGATTACGATGGAGCCGTTACGGTTGTTGAGTCGCTCGCCAAATTAGCCTCGTTCGAGCAAATCCATTTTGGGGCCGAAATCCATGTGTACCCAACGTTGTCGGAGGGGCACTTTAAATCTCATGGCTCTTCGGAGCGAGATAAGAGTCTGCGTTTCGACGAAGGATGCGAAGATTCCGCAGCTATCACGCACTTTGACGGAAAAGCCAATATCGATGAATTGGCACCATCCACACGGTCGGTTTTGGTGGCTCAGCACCCAAGCTCGCTACACATGATCGCCAAGCCGTTTCCAAGATGGAAACGCTCGATGGACATCGTGTGCGCTGCGAGCGGGCTTGTCGTCGCAGCACCATTTTTGATTGCAACTGCCATCGCGATTAAAGCAACTTCCAAAGGACCAGTTTTCTTTTGGCAGTGGAGAACTGGTCAAAACAGCCAACCCTTCCGGATTATGAAGTTGCGGACCATGGTTGTAGATGCTGACGAACTGAAGGATAAGCTACGCGAGATGAACGAGCGGGATGGACCTGCTTTCAAAATAAAAAACGATCCAAGAGTGACTCGGGTCGGTAACTTTCTACGGTCGACGGGGCTTGATGAGCTACCGCAGTTATGGAATGTTCTGATCAGCGAGATGTCGATCGTTGGTCCGCGTCCACTCCCTGTAGATGAAGATGCCCTGTGCGAGCAATGGCAGCGTCGCCGCTTGGATACAAAACCAGGAATCACCTGCTCGTGGCAGATCGCTAAGAGTAGAAAGATATCTTTTGAAGATTGGATGCGAATGGACATTCGTTACGCAACCACTCGCAGTTTTAAAAATGATTTGAAACTGATGTTTAAAACCGTTGCTGCTGTCGTGCTGGGCCGCGTCGGACACTAAACGCTTTTCTGATGTCTCACGAATTGTGTCAGCCAAAGCTCCTCGCTAGACGAAAGTAGCATGCGATTACTTTTGTAAAAAGCACAACTGTTGGTACAGCATTTCGATCTTCTTTGGAACGAAACCTCGTCGTTTTGCTTCACGCAAGGGACGTCCGACAATGGCTTCAATCTCCATTGTCCGACCAGCTAAAAAGTCCAATCGCATGCTGCTATCGTATGGCACCATTGAGTCGGTGTAAGCAATCATCTGTTCGATTTCTTTGTCAGCAATCTCGATCCCGCAAACTTTCGCAGAAGCTTGCGTTTCAACCATCAAATCGATTGCTAATTGACGCGCTGCGGGGCTAGTCATGACTTTGTCAGTAGGAGCATTCATCGCAACGCTTAGCCCGTTAAACGGGATGTTCCACATAAGTTTTTTCCACCGCGAGTACTGAAGGTTTTCGACTAGCTCGGTACGAATACCCGCTTCGAGAAAGTCACGATGGATCTCATTTTGAATTGATTGTGAAACAGCCGGGCTTTTTCCATCTTCGCCAAGATATGCTCCCATCGCGATGTGACCATAATCCATATGTCGAATATGTCCGGGCCCAACCTTATTGCTGCACAAAAAACAACAACCTCCCATCACTTGTCCCGATCCGGCAACCGCTTCGAATTCCGATTCAACATGAAGGCCGTTTTGAAGCACTAGGAAAACAGATTCTTCTTTCAGAAGAGGTGTAACGAGTTCACGAATCAAGTGATTTTGCGTGCTCTTGAGGGCGATGATGATTACATCACACGGAGGCATCAAGTGTGCGCTCGAATAGGCTTGAACAGGGCTCACTACAAAATCGCCATGGATCGAATCGACTCGAAGCCCGCGCGATTGAATATGGTCAGTGTCTGATCGAGTTAGAAAATGTACATCGAGTCCCGACTTGGCCAGTAACCCGCCATAGTAGCCTCCAAGTGCGCCGGCACCGACGATCGCATAACGCTTTTTTGAATTGGGAGTAAGCATGAAATGGATCTGTTAATGTGTTCGTTAAGCCGATGGTAATCGTTTGATAGTCTGCAACAAATGCAATCGCGATGGTCTGCGGTTAGCTAGCGGTTAGCTATTCGTGCTCTTTCACAAGTAGATACTCAGCGTGAGCCGAAATGAAGTATCCATCCTACCTTTCATGATTCAGACCATTTTAAGAATAATTTGAATTGGCGATAGAAGACATCCAAGGCTTGTGGGGTATCGGAATTGATCTCATTGGAAGTTTGAGACTTGGGTGGCAAGAAGGAACTCGGTGTATAACCAAGTGTTGCACCCAATAAGCTTCCTGGAAAAGTTAAATCTCGAGTGGAAGGCGAGGTCGCTTGCTTTTTTGCGATTTGAATGATTTCAGAGCATTCTGGCAGCACGACCGCGTTTGCGCCTTTTCGAATCATTTCCGCAGCCTGATATCCGTTTTTCCAGGGAAAATCGATCACAATCGCTGGCGTTTTTGAATCGCTTGTCGTGGATTTAGTCTGCCATTTCTGTATCGACTCCAGGACAATAAACGGATCATTTAATAAATATTCATTCGCTTCGTGATCGTCGCCCAAGACCGCTGCGGGTAGCAACCAGTGAATCCAATCAGCCTTAACGTTCAGTAGCCATCCAAGTGATTCGAAAAATTCATCGCTTAAACTGACTATCGGGACAGCAAGACCGATCGGTTTATCATCCTCCGTGAGGGCTCGAAGAATTTCGATCTTGAATGACATGTGCGACGTAGTTTCAACGTCCAGCGGCCAATGAATCCGTAGTCGCTCAAGACTCGGTTCGTCGCTTGCTTCCTCGTCCTCGAAGGCGGTGATTTCATAGCAAGCCAGTTCGATCGCAGCATAGCTGGACAACGCAATGGCGGAAGGCATTGCGTTGAAAGCGATCAGAGCAATCTGGACCCACGAATCGTGATCGGTCGTCGAATCTAAAGGTGACTCAAATTCTGCTTTTTTCGCGTTCTCGCATGGGGTTATCCAAGCCATTTGGCTTGCGTGAGCGTTCGACTTTCGTTGCGTTGTTGCGAAGTCTTTATCGCTTCGAATCCAAAGGGAGTTGTGGGTAAGAAACTTATGAAGCAAATCTTGCGATGGGGCTACGCAGGCTTGTTTGCTTGAATCAACTTCGATTTGCCAAGATGCATGCAATGCGGGAGCGATTTTTGAATTCGGCGTATTTGAATTCGACATAGCTGAGAGCTTTTATTTTAAGCAGAGGACTTTGGACGAAACGCATTTGATCAAACATCTGGACGAAACACACGAAACTCGCGACCAGTGGACTTCACACCGGCTTTGAGAAGTATCAGAGCAAGCCGCATTCGATCGGGTTCTCGCATCCGTACTTCGCTTAGATGGTTAGCAATGCTTGTGGGTTCTCCACGAATGTAGATGACTCCGCCAAGCATGCCTTTGCCAAGTTCTGCTCCAGCCGATCCGCCAATTATCAGCGAACCTGAACGCATTGCGTAAGCGGCTTGCGATCCGACTGAACCTCGCACAAGAACGTCGGCGCCGTCGAGCGCAACGGCTGCCCGCTTGCCTGCGTTCCCGTAAACAGCGACGAGTCCATTGGTGCCGTAGGCTGCGATTGCATCTGCAGCGTGGCCCCGGATGATGATGGACCCAGATTGAATCGCTTGGGCTCCACAGTGTCCGATGTTGCCTCGAACATCCGCTTCGACTCCGTGGAAGTGACTTAAACAGTAGTCGCCTAAATCACCGTCCAGAACAATCGAGTTGTTTCCGTTCCAGCCTGCAGCAATCATCGATTCCCCTTTGCAGGGCCCAATCACGATTTTGCGTAAAGGAGCGTTGGAAGCTACTTCACCGTCGCTCTTCTCAGCCAGTAATTCCTTCCGAAACTGATGCCAATCTAGACCCTCTAATTGGACGGCGATTTCGTCGATTTCATTTGAAGACTTGTCCATAAATCGACTGCTGGATTCAAATGAATTCGCGAAGATTCCCGTTTTTGTCTGATTGCCAAACTTGGCCACTCCCGACATCCATCGCAGTAAGCCACTTTCCACCGTAACAGTAAGTGTCTAAGCAAATCAAATGAGGAAGTTGAAAGATTTCCCCTTCCCGATGATGAGTGTGCCCGACAATAGCAATCTTCCCGCTTCGATGAGGTTCAGGGATGATCTCAGAGAGCTTTATCCATCGCAAAAGGTCACTCGGTTGGTCGTCCAGTGGCAGCGTTGGATCGTAGTTTGCGTGAACAAAAAAGTGGGAGTCCGTTTCATAGAACTCGACAAGCTCCTCGAGAAACTCCCGATGCGAAACAGGAACAACCGAAAGATCTCCAACAAATCCGTACGAATCTAGGGTGTCCACACCGCCATACCTTAGCCAATCGTAAGGCGGATTCCCGTCTACAACCACGTCCGCCATCATCTCTTCATGATTTCCATACAGACAAACTAACTTGCAAGTTTCCCGGAGGCCAATCAGAAAATCGACGACTTGCTTTGAATGCGGACCTCGATCTACGTAGTCACCCAGCAGCACCAACGTGTCTTCCGGCGTCGGTTGTATCGATTCTACTAACGCCCGTAACGCGTCAACGCATCCGTGAATATCGCCGATCGCAATGACTCTGCCATCCATTCGCTGTAAACTAATTCCAATAAGTTGGTTTCAAAATCACGTCTGCTCCGCAAACGCGGTTCGACTAAACGAGTATACCGTAAGTTCCATGAATGCAACCGAGAACCCGTTTTCCAGCACACTTTTAGCCAGCGGATTAGTCACGCCGTCCCAATTAGACTTCGTACGTCGACTTGCCCGGCACCGTTTACAGTCGATGGAAAAAAAAGGAGTTGGCTCAAAATCAGCGAGCGGAGCGGTCCCAAAACTCGAAGAAAACCTTGCAGATAATCCGTCGGATCTTGCAAACAGCCTTCCCGACCGACTGATTGCGGACCTTTTGGTTGAGCAGTCGATTCTCACTCGATATCAATCTGACCAGCTTTGCTCAGGACGCACCAAGCTCTCCTTGGGGCCCTACATCATCACCGACTGGATTGGTCAGGGTGGTATGGGGCAGGTTTTCAAAGCGGTACACCAGGTCATGGGACGAGAGTGTGCGGTGAAGGTCCTCCCGATTCACAAGGCGACACCGGAAACGCTGCAAAGTTTTCGCCGCGAAATCAGGATGCAAGCACAACTGGACTGCCCGTATCTAGTCCGAGCCTACGACGCTGGGCAAGACGGGAATGTCCATTACTTGGTTGCCGAATATGTTCCGGGAATGGATTTACGAAGGCTCATCAAGTCGCGAGGCCCACTGCCTATCCAGCAAGCCGCGGGAATCATCATGCAAGCTGCCCTCGGACTCCAACATGCCCATGAACAAGGACTCATACACCGTGACGTCAAACCGGGCAACATCCTTGTGACCCCCGAGGGAATCGCAAAAGTGTCGGACGTTGGATTAGCAGGATTCGCATCCGACCTTTCGGATGATCCACGCGCGGGAAAGATCGTTGGCACGGCTGACTATCTTTCGCCTGAACAAATTCGGACTCCACTCCTCGTGCAACCGGTCAGCGACATCTACTCGCTCGGCTGCACGCTCTACTACGCCATCTGCGGCAAAGTACCTTTTCCCGGCGGCGACACGCAATCCAAGATTCGTCGGCACCTTTCGGAAACTCCTTGGCATCCGCGAAAATTCCAACCCGATCTGACCGAAGAGTTTGTGGATATCATCGCCGATCTTATGGAAAAAGATCCGCGTGAGCGAACACAGACAGCAGCCGAAGTAGCTGCAAGATTGGAACCGTGGGCCGGTGACGCTCGTGAGCTGACATCGGTACGACTAACCCGTGGCCCATGGATGGCACCGCCTCCGCCAATGATTGATCCTCATCAAGAAATGACGATCACCCAATCCGTAAACGGCGGTTTGAATAACGGCGGTTTGAATAATGACGGGCTAAATGATGGAGTCGACTCGCTGATTCAGTCGCAATCTGCTGGACTGTCAGAAGGCAATTCCAGCATCGCAAACGCCTCGCAATCAACAGGACGTTCGCTCGAGACGTCTCAAAACACAATTGTCAATAGAGCAAATATGGTAAGCCCGCTCCTTGCCGAGTCGACTTATGGAATTGGCAATAAAGGCGGATTTCAATCGAAACCGGCACGCCAATCGCACTTGCTCGCAATCGCAATGACGGTTGCGATCGTAGTCCCGCCAGCACTCGTCATCGGAGCCATCTTAGGATTTTTGCTACGACACACCCAGCAATAAAACGTCGCCACATCGAGAAAGTTAGTAGGATACGACCACTGTCCCGTCCGAATCTCCATTCCGAATAACGGCCCCAAACTACGACTGGTGGCATTACCACCATCCAACCAATTGAAAGTCGACAATCTACCAATGCGATGCGCAGTCTTTAGTGCCAAACCCTACGACATAGAATTTCTTTCCGATGCTGCAAAAAAATGCCAGCATGAACTCGAGTATTTCGAAGTCAGGCTTTCGCCAACCAGCGCGAAACTAGCAGAAGGATTTGAAGCTGTCTGCGCATTCGTCAACGACGACTTGCAACGCTCGACATTGCAGTCGCTTCAACGTGTTGGTGTTAAGTTAGTTGCTTTGCGTTGTGCAGGCTTCAATCAACTGGATCTGACCGCAGCTCGAGAACTCGGGATTTGTGTAGCGAGAGTTCCTGCTTATTCACCCCACGCAGTTGCCGAGCATACGCTGGCCCTGATCCTGTCGCTGAATCGCAAAATCCATAAAGCCTATCAACGAGTCCGCGAAAACAATTTTGGACTCGACGGTCTCATGGGATTTGATCTTCACGGTCGAACAGTGGGTGTCATTGGTACCGGTACTATCGGGCAAAACGTCGTTCGAATCCTTCACGGTTTTGGATGTAATGTATTGATGTATGACGTGAGGCAGTCTGATAATTGCTTAGCCTTGGGCTGTTATTGCGACTTGGATCGACTCTTTGGCGAAAGCGACATCGTCACCTTGCACTGCCCGTTGAATGAAGCGACGCGCTACTTGATTAATCACGATTCGATTCAAAAAATGAAACCGGGAGTCATGCTGGTCAACACCAGTCGCGGCGGCTTAGTCGATACTGCGGCGGTCATCAATGGACTCAAAACAAAACAAATTGGATCTTTAGCGTTGGACGTTTACGAGGAAGAAGGTGCTCTGTTTTTTGAAGATCTTTCGCAAGTCATCATAAACGACGATGTCTTTTCGCGACTGCTGACTTTTCCGAATGTGCTGATTACATCGCATCAAGCGTTCTTCACCGAACAGGCTATGCACGAAATCGCACGCGTCACCATGCAAAGCCTGACAGAATTCGAGCAAAACCAAAGCCTTTCCAACGCGATCTGCTAAGATTGGGGGAGTGGGAAGTTGGCAGTTTTCAGTTAACAGCAATTCGCAGCTTCCCATTCCAAACTAGCAACTAACCTCTGGCAACTCCTTTTTTTCTCCTTGGATCATCATCGGTGGAACCCGTTCGAATTCGATGCCAACAGTGCCAGGGAAAGCTTGTCATTCGGACTCCCGAGTTACTTGGCAAATCGGTCGTATGCCCGCGCTGTCAAAGTGTCATTCAAGTTCCATTAGCATCCGCGGAGCCTTCTCCATCAGCCTGGGCCAGTGGCAACAACTCCATCCTGCCTCCGAGCTTCGACTCGACCGCAGTAACCAAAGTCCAAGACGCAATCACGCCTCAACGACACGAATCAAATAAGTCTAAAGACAGTGCGCCTAGTAAAGCATCTGACAAGGCGTCTGGTAACGATTCGATACCGCTTTTGCAGCCCAGTCAGTCATCACCTCCGCACGAAGGCGTTGGGTTTCTGGATTGGGAGGATCTACCAGACGAACTTTTGATCGCTCCTGTATTAGAAGACCTACCGTATGGCGACCCTACGATTGACATAGGTGCACATCCGCTCGGTCATCGTGCAACAGACGCTCTGGGAAATGTGATCCAAGATGGACTCACACAATCGCGTCCGCTGCAGTCATCGTCGGATTGGGTCAGCCCATCGACAGCCCGGACACGAGTAATTCTTCTGGTAGCCACAACCGCTTTGACAGCCAGTATCGCAGCGATAGTCTTGTTCATGATGTTTCTGAGCAGCTTTACTTCGACCAAACCTGATAACGCCTTGAATCCAGCACCCGTTCCCGTCGCGGTACCTGAATCTGGTGACAACGCAGTAAATGTCGCGGCAAATGAGGTTGCAAATAAAGTTGCAGTGCCTCTGGAAATTGATGGAAAGCTAGCCGATCGGAAGCTTGAAAACGCCGACGCCAATGAATCGACCATGAACGGTCTCGCAAACGACCCAAACGCAAAACCAAGTGTTGCACCGGAGTCCATCGCGGGTGCTCCTCCGACGCCTAGTCCTACCGAGCCTTCAATTCCCGACACCGTCGCACCGGATCTAAAACTGGGGATGTCAGCCCAAAATCGTACGGCAGCAGCCGAACCCGCTAAATCGCCTGTTGAAGAAGTGAATATGGTTCCGCCAGCAGGTTTAGCTCAATTCGCCCCTGTTTTTGAATTGGGTTCAACAGGTTTTAGTTCCGACGCTGCCACTCTCGAACCTGCTACGCCCGAGTTTACTGGCGGAGGAGGAGTCGTTGACATTGGTCTCCTTACGCATCCCGCAGCAATTGTTCCCGAACCCTGGGATAGTGTAAAGACGACTCCTGTTTTAAAGCTGCGAGTAGATCAAAAGCCGCTTTCGCAGGTCCTGTTGCTCCTGGGCCAACTTTCCAATTCAGGATTCGGATGGGACATTGAATTGCTTCACTTTTCCTCGGTCGATCCCACTCAGAAGGTAGACGTAGATGCAACGAATTCAACGGTCGAAGCGGAATTAACAAACCTTTCGAAGCAGGTTCCTTTTGTAAAACAAGTTGTTGCGCCGAAAGAAGTCCTAAACAACGACGAGGATAAAGCTAAGATAAACTTACAGGAAGCGGTGCCCATAGAACAGATTCAATTGCTTCCGTTATCGAACCAGATTTCAGAGCAGTTACCAAGCGATTGGTCTCTGGATGATTTGTTGTCTTCTGACGAAAGCCAATCCAAAGAACGAATCACGCAGTGGAATCGACTCTTGAGAACAATTTTTCCGACCGAGGACGAATCGTGGGTTCTGGAAGGAAGGTCAATACAGTGGAGCGATCAAGCCCCGCTTACGCAACGTTCTGAGATGGCGGTTTTCCTTGATCAATCTCGTGAAATTTACAGTCTGCCCGCAAAGAGTGGCTTCTTTACGAATCCCTCAGGCTCTTCTGGGGGCAACGAGAATCGCCTCGCTTGGACACAGCCTGTCAAAGCGTATGATGAGGCGTATCAGCGACTTCAAAAGACAGGGCGTTCGGTGTTCTCCGAAGTCACCAGTAGCCCGTCTCTCCTGGAGTCGGCTGCTCGTGAATGCGAGCTTGAATTGCTCTTTGATTGGCCATCGCTGCAGTCACATGGTTTCTCACCCGCTTCAAGCAGTCTGTCAATTTTCAAGAATCGCACTTGGCCGCAGATCGCAAAACGCATCATGGATCAATTCGACTTGGTCGCAGTTGTCGATGGCCCGAAGCGACTTATTCTGACTACCCTAGCACAGCAACGGCGCTGGCCGAGAGCGACAATTCTCCAAGTGCGACCGGGTGAGTCTATCGAATCAATTGGTGAAAGCTTTCGCATGTTATCGCCGACCGATGCGAAAGGTCTTTCAATTCTCAGCGTTACGCCATTGCCTAAAAACGATCCCACGGATGCAGCCGATTTCGTAGTGGTTCGGCACTGTCCACCCAACACCAAGCAATTGGAGCTTCTTGAAGTCCGGCGTGCGTTACACATCACCAGCGAAGATCGCTAACGACTAAAATAGAGCTTTGCCGCGATTCGAGAACCGTTCAGCAGTGGCCTCTCCGCTACTCCTTAAGGCGAAGACTTTAAGTGAAGGCGTTTTGTGATGTCCAGTTCACGAACTTCGTCGTTCGGTCTTCCGGCAGACGAACCCGCCAAGGTTTTGGAGCGTTGGTAGCTATATACTCATTCGGCCGAAATGCTAACGGAACTCCCCGCTAATCGCCACCTCCCGATAGCAGATTTTATTCGTGATCCCTTGCTTTTCGTACTCGTACTCAGCCATCGGCGGTACTCGTACTCCTACTCGTACTCCTACTCGTACTCCTACTCGTACTCCTACTCGATGGAGTGATTCAAGGAGTAATTCGAATCGAGTAGGAGTGCGAGTACCATTTCACTGATTACGAGTACGACTAAAAGCCAAACTAGGCGGCGTTCGCCGAGAAGAGGTGAGATACTAACAACGCATAATTCTGGCGATGAGCATTAAGTGCCAGAAAATTCGTTATCTGGCTCCTATCCGGTGGTACGACGCGTCTTCGGAAAGCTATAATGCTAGCCTGCGGTAATACAAGTTTCGACTCGTAGTGCTGCAGATTTAGTCGCGGATCTTTCACAAGATCCTCCCGCCGAAGTTTCCCTCCCCACCCTTTGTTTCTATCTGCTGTTCTCACTCCGTCCTGTTCTCTCCACTGTGCTCCTAATTCGAGATCGGTATTTATTCCATGCTGAATTCAATGAACAAAATCTTTCGCGTTGCTACAGTTGCAACCATTAACCTTGCGACACTTATGGGATCAACAACCTTCGGTGATGAAACTAGCAAGGTAACCACCGCAGTCGCACCGGCGAAGATCGCTTGGGATGTTAAACCACTTGCACTCGATGCCAATGAGGGTGTAGCTGTTGGCGATATCGACGGCAACGGAAGTTTGGATATTGTCGCTGGACGCAACTGGTATCCGGCTCCTAATTTTGTTCCGCGGCCCCTGCGAGCCATCGAAGACTGGAATGGCTACATCAAAAGCAACGGAGACTTCCTCTACGATATCAACGGCGATGGGCGGCTAGACGTGGTGGCAGGGGATTTTATCGGGACCGAAGTAGCTTGGTTTGAGAATCCCGGTGATGAGCCGCTTCGACTTGGTCAAAGTTGGAAACGCCATTTGTTGATTGATACAAAACTTAGCCAGAACGAAGCCCAATTGCTTCAAGATCTTGACGGTGATGGACTGCCAGAGTGGATCGTCAATAGCTGGAGCCCCAAGAATCCGTTGATGATATATCGATTTGCAAAAGTTGATTCCCCCAAAGCGGGAGAGCCAGTTGTGGAAGTTATCGCGACTAAGATTAGCGAAACCGGTAACAAGCACGGCTTAGGTGCCGGTGACTTAAATGGCGATGGAAAAATCGATATTCTTACCGGTGGCGGTTGGTTCGAACAACCAATCGAATCGCCTTGGACGACTGCTTGGAAGTATCACCCCGATTGGGATATCCATGCGAGTATCCCGATGTTGGTCCATGATGTCGATGGCGACGGTTTGAACGACATGCTTTACGGTATGGGACACGATTATGGTCTTTATTGGTGGCGTCAAAAAGCAGCCGAAAAGCAAGCCTCGGGTGAGGCCGTCGCAGCAACACTCCAATTTGAGCAACAACTGATTGATAAGAATTTTTCACAGCCGCACGCTCTTGCGATGGCAGACATCGATCTAGATGGCAAACTCGATTTGATTACTGGCAAGCGTTACTACGCCCACAACGGTAAAGATCCAGGAGGAAAAGAAATGCCTGAGATGAACTCTTATCGATTCAACTCAGCAACGAAGACGTTTGATAAATCGGTCATCGAGCAAGGGCACGTTGGAGTAGGCTTGCAAATTGCAACTTCGGATATCAATGGTGACGGAAAAGTAGATATCGCAGTCGCTGGAAAAAGCGGAACCTACTTGATCCTGCAGAAGTAGTTAGCTTTTATTCGGAAACTTGTTTTCTAAGAACGCCCAATTAACTGCGGCTCTCCGAGACGCAGTGGTATCCAATCAACTGCAAACAAGACTGCGTGCGTAGGATCAAACCGCGACCTCTTGTTATACTTTGCTGCATTCTATTCGCGTGAATCCGCGCAATTCGCGGGCCAATCTGCATTAAAGCATCGTTGCCCGCGGATAACGCGAATGGTCGAGAATATTTCGATTACTACAGTTTGTATTTTCTGCTCACTGTGCCTCACGGCAAATCAACTCCGCCTTTGCTCCACGGATTGCATCTCAGTATTCGCCACACGCCGCGAATCGTCCCCAAGATGACCCCATGCTTCTCAACGGCACCGATGAAATAGTTCGAACACGACGGATGATACTTACATCGTGCACCAAGCAACGGGCTGATACCACGTTGATAGAAGCGAACCAGTTGGATGAGTAGGAAGCGGGTGACAATCGACAAAGTTTTCATGGGATGAACATTTCAATCGACTCGCCAAGTTAACCCTTGAGGCAATCGATTCAAGTTACGGCAACCATTAGCAGTAACTACGACCATGTCTTCTACACGGATGCCGCCCAGAGATTTGCAATACAACCCGGGCTCAATTGTCAGCACGTCTCCTTCCACGATCTCAACACCATTTTCGGCCAGCAATGGGGCTTCGTGGACTTCTAATCCTAAACCGTGTCCAGTGCCATGAGTCATTGCGGTAAAGTCGATCGGGTCGCTGTCGATAGGAAGTCGCATTTCAAATCCATGTTGCTTTATAACGGATGCGGTTACTTCATGAACGGAGTGACCGGTGATTCCCGGCCGGATAGCTTCGGTTGCAGCAGACTTCGCGGCTAGGATGGCTGCATGCATTCGTTCCAGCTTTGGCGGTACGTGTCCATGCACGACGGTTCGTGTGCAGTCTCCGTTATAAAGTGTCGATTTGTCGCGAGGAAAAATGTCAACGATGATCGGTTGCCCTGTTACAAGCGGGCCCGAACCGTGCTCGTGGCAATCGCCTCCTTGCGGACCACATGCGACAATCGAATCTGGGTTTGAAAATCCGAACTCGAGCAACCATTGATCGATCTTGGTTCGAACAAGCTGACTCGTTAGCAATTGGCCGTTTGAAACAAGTTGTCCGGGTACCGCGGCTTGCAATGCTCCGCTCTCAAGACATGTCCCTTCCGAGACCACTTCCGCGTTACCGATCATTTCACAGGCTCGTCGCATAACGATCTCGGTAACTTCCTGTGCTCTCGCGATTGCTTCGATTTCGCGTTCATCTTTTTGTCGACGATCCAGAATTCCCCAGTCGGGGTCGCAAGCAATCTCGATTTGCTGTCTTCGCAACATTTCGACAAAAATCATCGGAAAACTGCGATCGGCGATGACGTGAGTGACTCCAGAACGTCGCAAGCATTCGGCTGCAGCTTGTGCGGTCGCAAGTTCGCGATCCCCTGAAAGTCCGTCCGCTGGAGCGAAATCTTTAGGTGAGTAAAACGACTGCGCATCGGCCTTGAGTTTCGCTCGCTCGATCTCAATGTCACGCAGAATGAGCTTGCTCTCGACAGTTCCGTTTACGCCCGGAACTTCTAGCAAAGCCACTGGATCACCCACCAAAAATCGGATCCGACGGTAGAGAGAGGCATTCAGAGTCGGAACGCCAGCCATGATTCGAGCTGTTTTCTTCGAAGAGTCCATTTTACTTTATGCTAAGGAAGTCGGGATCGCTATCGTACCAAAGTGACCAGGTGCATTATACTGCGGAAAATCTTTCTGATGGAAAGTCACCCTTCGTGCCTACGAAGAAGGCGTGCCGCCTTGCAATCCAGAGATACTCCGAGTTTTATTTTTTTAGCATGCCTCATCCCGTTCAGTCATTTTTGTTTCAGTATGTTCCGGCCCTAGAGTCGCTGCGGGACTACCGATTGTCTTACTTGAAACGAGATCTTTTCGCTGGTCTAACGGTCGCCGCAGTGGCAGTCCCGCAAGCGATGGCTTACGCTACGATCTTTGACATGCCAGTTGAGCTTGGGCTTTTCACTGCAATTGTAATGACAGCCGTAGGAGCCCTGCTGGATTCTTCAAAGCAGTTGATCAACGGTCCGACAAACGCGATATCGATTGCCATGCTCAGTGCACTTGCTGTGGTTCCCGAATCGCAAAGAGTCTCGGCTGCGATCATGATGGCCCTGCTCATCGGGATGATTCAGACGGCTATCGCACTGCTCAAGTTTGGTGACCTATCTCGTTTCGTTTCTCAAGCCGTCATCGTTGGCTTCACGCTGGGTGCCTCCGTACTATTAATTTTGGATCAATCGAAGAACGTTCTCGGGCTTAAATCACGTGGTAACCATGAAGACCATTTTCTGGTCCGATTCTGGATGACTATGTCCGATGGAGGTAGCATCCACTGGCCGACCGTTGCTGTAGGCGTCGGAACGGTTGTGATCGCTATTAGTTTTCGGATCGTCAACAATCGATGGAAGCTGGGACTCCCAGAATTACTTTTAGCAATCGCTGTCGTTGCGATCATCTTGGCAATGTTAGATCCAAGCAAAACATCCGGTGTGAAGTTGGTCGATAAAGTGCCGCGCGCTTTGCCTTCTTTCCAAATGCCCACCATCGACATTCAACTTGCTCGCGAACTTTCAAGCAGTGCAGCCGCTATTGCTTTTCTTGGGCTCCTGGAAGCAATCGCGATGGCCAAATCCATTGCAGCCAAGACGGGCCAGAAACTCGATATGAATCAGCAATGTCTCAGTGAAGGTGTTGCTAACATGGCGGGGAGTTTCTTCCGCTGCTTTCCTGGATCAGGCTCGCTAACTAGATCATACATTAATCACACATCGGGTGCGGCAACGCAGTGGTCCGGAGTCTTCAGTGCGATGGGTGTTGCTCTCACTATATTGTTTCTCGCCCCTTATGCCGAATACATTCCGCGCGCGGCACTTGCGGGAGTCCTTTTACTAACCGCAACAAGAATGGTCGACTTGAGTTCATTAAAATACTATTGGAGCGCAACACGATTTGACGCGTTGATCCTCACCGCGACCGCTCTCTCGGCGGTGTTTATTTCGATCGAATTTTGCATCTTAATCGGTGTGTTCCTCTCCTTTACTTTCTATGTGCCAAGAGCGGCGAAGATTACGATGAGCGAGCTAACGGTAACCAGTCGCCGTGTGATTCGCGAGGTCCAACCGAATGACTATCGATGCCCTCTTTTGAGAGTCTATAATCTCGAGGGCGAGCTCTTCTTCGGAAGCTCGCCCGACTTTGAACGCCTCTTGGAATCGATCGAAGCAGACCTTCCTAATACTTTATGCGTTATCATTTTTCGCGTGAAACGCATTCGTAACCCTGATGCCGTGTGTACTCAGATTCTACAAGACTTCGTCGAACGGCTTCAACAGCGGAACATCGTGGTGATGCTCTCCGGAATTCGCCCGGACCTTTTGACGATTATCGAGAATGTTCGATTGGACCGTGTCATCGGCTCGAAGAATCTGTTTTGCGAAGGCGCAGAGATCTGGGCAAGTACCCTAGAAGCAATGCGCGAGGCGTATGCATTGATTGGTGGAAATCGTTGCGACCAATGCCCGAATCGAAACAACATGGTCGGCCCACCAACCGATTGGTCTTACATGATTTGAGCTGGAAGTAGTCACTACCCACTACCCACTGCCAACTGCCAACTGCCAACTGCCAACTGCCAACTCATTTCTTATCGAAAAGTTTCCCAGCCGAGTCTGCTTCGGGTTCTTCTTGGTCGGTTAGGTTTGGTAAGACCGATAGAGGGTCCAGCTGGATCAAGGCCGGAGCGGTCCATAGGATCGCTGCGAGGATTTGTTCAAGTAAGCCGCTAGCGCGGCAATTCTCATTTTCTTCTAGTTGCTTGGCGATTCGTTAGTTCCGTTTTCACTGGATTCTTGACGAGCTCGGAACACATTAGGACCCCGGTGTCAGTTGCAGTTTTTCGATCGCGCCGTTGCGCCTTCGCTGCGAGTGACTCAGT
>JAPLNI010000042.1 GCA_026692865.1 Planctomycetota bacterium | reverse complement strand
CTGGCTTCAACAGCCTCCGATACTTCAGTGCACCAGCCAGTTTACAACTAGCCCGGTCAGGATCGTCTGCCACACCTGCGGTCGTCTCGCAAGGAGTTGTGAAGAAGTCGCTTATTGAAGCGACTGATGATTACTTCTCGCGATTGTAGCGCATGCGATTCATTGAAAACCGACAAGCAATAACGAACAGTCCTAGAAGCAGACTACTAGGCTCGGGGACTGCAGAGTAGTCGACGACATAACCCAAGTCCTCAAATTGGCCCAATGTTGTTCGAGAAACAAAAAGTGCCTGTCCTAAATTGAACCAGCCAGTCATGAGCTCGTACGTCATGTCCCTTCCGCTACTATCTACGCGCCCGGTCAGACCATCACCGAAGGTAATCTCTTCCCAGTGGAGATTCGATGTACCAGCGGGGCCGGCAAGCTCGACCGGTACATAGTTAACATTCATTGCGTTTGAAAACTCTCCGCGGTACTCGCGCACGCCGTTAGTTCCGAGGTATTGTCCGCTTCCTTGAACATACAAGCCATTATCTATCCAAAGAGTACCAAACCCCATTGCATGGGCCATCTCGTGTTTGATCACCCAGTTCAGAAGTCCATAGCTGTCCAGCAGCGGGAAGTATGCAGTGTTCAATTCGAGGTAACCCTGCGTTGCAAAAACAAAGCCGGATTCCTGCTGGACAACGCTAATGTTTCCCCCACCTAACTGACCGCTTCCTGAGTCAGAGTAACCGGTAGCGGCAATAGTTATGCCAGACATCGAAGAAGCGGTCGGTCGGTATCCGACAATCAGCGATTCCCAGAATGCAGCTGACTGTTGGACTGCATTTCTTTGCGAAGGATTCCAATTACCGCGGAAGTCCAAGGTAATGGTAAAGTCAGCAAGAAGATTGGGAGACGAGAAAGCGATCCCGCAGATGCTTATCAAAAGAAGAACAAATCTTTGCGATTGGACACTCATTATAAATAAAAAGTGGACTGCGATTAAAATCACAGTCCACTGATAGATAATTAATCAAGAGATTTAAACGGGGCGACGTTAGTTTGTCTTAGCGATTGGAGAACGGCGAAAACGTCGTGCTGCAACGCCAACAAGTCCAACAGCCGCGAGTAAGGCTACTGTACTTGGTTCTGGAACTGCGGTGGTAACCTCAAAGGTCCCCGCAGTTAATGGACCTGCAATATCATTACCTACCCCATCTTGAATCCCGATGATTGATCCTGTTAGCGAATAAACTCCAGGTGCTAAGTTGGTACTTACCGGCAGAAACGCCAAGGTGCCAACTGTATTAACAGAGAAACTTGTTGTGTCAGCCGCAAGTATGGACAAGTTAGCGACTGTACCATTCGATCGATAAAAAGTCGAATTAACGTCATTGAAAAAAGTCCCAACTCCAAGTAGTCCCGGCGCATTGAACAGAGTGCCGTTCGATTCAGCTGCGGTGAAAACGCGGATGCTGTTAGCAGGTGTACCAACAACAGAAAAATCAACTAAGTAAGCCCCAACAAAGACTGGGCCCGAATTTGAGCTTATCGAGATTGGAACATTAACAAAACCTCCGAACGAACCCTGCGGCACCGAGGTTGAACCGATGGACGTAACGATCGCGGCAAAACTTTGTGAACTGACGGTAAAAAGCAGCATAGCTGCGGCTAAAACAACTTTTTTCATAACAACACTTTTCTCCAAAGGGTAAAGCAAGATCTCGATGTTAACTGGGAGTATGAGAAACGGAAAACAAAAATGCTGGGAAACAATCAGAAATTCGAGAAAAAGGCGTCGGTCGCTACCGTTAACATTCTCTTGTTAAGGTTAAGATTGGGCGATGAGATCGCGGGTGTAGCAAATGACGCTGAACGGGCTAGCTGTAAACCAGCGGGTGCGTTGAAGAATCGGAGGCTGTTGAAGCCAGATACGCCGCGTACCGCGTTCGTATCCAATACGTTTACCGCTCCCGAGCGATCTACGTCGAACACATTACTCACCACTCCGCTATTCAATCCGTTCTGTCCGCGAACTTGGTTCGTATCCAGAATGTTGACTCCAACTTGCACTGTCGCGTTCGTTGCGTTCACATCGAAGCGAGCGTTACCAAAGTAGAAGACGTCGTTCGCAGATAGGCCAGTCGTAAGCGGGTTGGCAAGTACAGTTACCCGAAGCCATGAGTTCTCGATTGCTCGATCTGCAAACGTGAGCTTGACTCGAGCAGAACCTCCTTGACCACCAGTAGCGAACGTCGAAACGGTCACTGCTGGAGTGATTGTCACGAAGTTTGGCGTCGTACCTGTGAAGTCGCTCCAAGTTGCAAACTGGAAGCTACTTGCATCGATCGCTGAGAGGTTCGCTGGATTGGTCAGGTCGATGACCAGTCCGTTGATTCCTCGCGAGTAGTTCGTGAAGTTGGCGACCGTTGCTGTTCCGCCTGGCAAGAGTGCGGACTTGGTTGGATCGATTGCATTGACCGGATTTACCAGCGGATCGGCTGCGTTGGCCCCACCGGTTCCGAAGAATGTCGTGTTGTTATAGAACACATTGCGACCAACAATCGAAGCTGGTGTGATTGCTGTTTGGACGGTCAGGTTGGCTGTGCTTAGTGGCAGTCCCGCTGTAGCGCCGGTGGCTGCGGTAATCCAATTGGTTCGCTGACCGATGGCGGCGCGGAGTTCAGAAGCTGTTCCAACGATAACTGCATCATTATAAGCCGCGTTTGCGACGGAAGCAGGTACGCCGAGCGCTTGAACTGCGGTTGTACCTTCACTGAGGCTCGACGGAAGGAACGAATTAGCAGTAGTTGTAGAGCCAGTCGTTAGGAACGCAGGTGATGTAGTGAGACCGTACACGAACTGTGGACTGGTGAATGCTTTCTGAAAGACGAATAAGTTTTCGCCACTAGCGTTCAGCCCGAAACCGGTTGTCGATGAGATGGTTCCTAGGCTTGGCGTCACAGTGGGTATTGTCTGCACCACTAGATCTGCGACAAGCTTCGTGCCAGCGGTGATTCCACCCGCGCCAACGGTGAAGGTTACAAAGCCTTCGTTGGTTGTCAGAGCAGAGCCCGTCCAAGCGTTATCGGTGAACTTGATCTCCGTGCCAGCAGCGAGGTCGACAAGAGGCACAAAGGAAAACTGGTCTGGGTTTGTCCCGTTCATGCCTGTCAAGACGATGTCGCCGGGAGCCAAGGATTGGACAACGTCATCATTGAGGATGCTTCCCAATGCTGTAGCAGACCCAAGAACAGTGTCTGTGTTTGGGTTAGAGAGAGTGATTGTGAACCCTTCGTCTAGCTCTACAATCGAGTCCCCTGCCACATTCACAGTGATAGTTTGAGGAGTCGTATCGTTGGGGGCAAACGTGATCGTTCCTGATGGAAGAGCATTCCCTTGGAAATCGGCCGCATTTGCCGGATTCGTTCCCGAGCCGGTAACCGCCCACTGGACTGTAGACGTTCCCGTCGTCACTCCAGTTCGATTGACAGTGAAGGTGAATGGTGTCGATCCGCTATTGCCCTCCGCACTCGTACTGCTGGTTGCTCCTACCGAAATGACCGAAACAGGAGGAGGAAGAATTTGGCTCGCACCGATTCGAACTATTCCACGGAATGCGGTATTGGTGTCGGCGGTAACCGGGGTTGCTAGTGGTGCAAAGGTCGCCGTCAATGTTCCATTGTAGCCAGATGTGTCGGTTAGGGTTTGAACCGTACCACCAGCGGCACTGGTTGTGCCCCACAGTTGAACGCTAGATCCGGTAGTGAAACCCGTGATGTTCTGGAGGGCAGCAAGGGTTACCGTACCTGTTGCATTCCAAGCTGAACCGTCGAAACTAAACTTGAAGAGATTAAGATTCGCGGTAACTCCCGTCCCTCCAACCGTGTTCGTAACGTAGATTGTGTCGATAGCTGATCCATTCCAGCCTACCGACGCGGACAAATCGGCAAAGTAATACGATTGAAACTGGGAGTTGGCATCAAGTGGAAACGAACTAACAAAAGCTTGTGGTGTCGTCGTCGGCAACCCAGATCCAACCTGAAAGACGCTTCGCCCAGGATTCGCAGCACCGCCGGAAACATACAAATTGCCGCCCGCGATTTGAACACTTCGCGAATTAGTGCCACCTAGGTTGATTCCAGTCGTGGCGGTGCCACTGGCTACGTACTGAACACCACCCGTCGTTCCGCTGCCCGCACCGGAGAGCCAAAACGCGGAGCCATCGTTCGTAACAACTGAACGTGCCGAATCTGCTGAAAAGATACCTGCAACGCCCTGACTTGTGTTGACGACGCCGGTGCTTACTGGAAGCTTACCGATAACCCGATCAACGCTTTGGTTATTTGGATTCGAAGTGCCCGCAGCCGCACGATGTCCAACAAACGTCACCAAAGAACCATCCGGAGAAATACTCAGTGTGCCTTCAGTGGTCGAGGTTCCTCGCAAAGTAAAACCTGAGCTACCGGCGGTTGAATCCACTGTGATGGTTTGTATAAACGCGCCGCTGGGTGTGTATTCTTTCAGCGTGATGCCTGCGGCACTCGATGAAAGAGCAGCGGTGCCATCACCAGCCTGAACAACCAGGATGTTTCCTGGGGTTAAAGCTGCAAACAGGTCGCGTTGCTCCAGCCGTTCCAAAACGAGCGACCGACGTTGTTTCTTGATTAAGGTACTAACCCGATCGCGCTTCATACGACGTAAAGAATCAAAGAATCGATTCTTGGATATGCTTGCAGACATCTGTATTCCTCTTGAGACCGTTAATTCAAAATAACAATTGCCGGCTGTGTTAACGAACACACTCCCTGCGGCGACATTAAAACTATAAGTAAGATTATGCAGAATAAAACGGTAAAATCGTTATTGCCACGTGTAAGTTTTGTGGGGGATCTTTTATTGTTAAGAATCGATGAATTCGGAGGCCTGTCGGAAGGCCGGCGGTTTTGAAGCATAATGGTGGCTTAATTGCAGCTATTTTTAATTAGTGTCGCATCCGTCGTCGTAAGTGGTGCGGAATCAGCTTCCCTTGTGCGGAGTAGAAATCTATCCGCTTAATCTTCGCTCTCACCGTCATCGCTCATCTTCACGATTCGCGGATCGAATCTCGCGATCGATTCCACCAATTCGCGTTGGGCGAGCATCACCTCCTCGATGTCCTTGTAGACAAATGGAACTTCATCAGCCCCCGCGGAGAGAATATGCACTCCCCTACCCTGCAATTCTTTTTGAATCGGGCGAAAGCGGTATTGGTCACGCGCCTTCGTGCGACTCATGCGACGACCCGCACCATGCGAGGCAGACAATAGTGATGCATGGTTTCCTTTTCCTTTAACGACATAAGCTGGAGTCGCCATCGAACCTGGAATTACTCCCAAGACACCTTTGCCCGCGGGAGTGGCTCCTTTGCGATGGACGATTACTTCTTTGTTGTTGTGAATCTCTTTCCAAGCGAAGTTATGGTGATTCTCAACACCAGCGACGATGCGTGTCTTGGCAAGCTTCGATACCAAGCGGTGAATCACATCATGATTGGCTGCTGCATAGTCACCCATGAGGCTCATTGCAGCCCAGTACTCCTGCCCTGCCTCGCTGTCCATTTCCAGCCAAGCTAGTTTTCCAAACTCTTGAAACTTTTTAGGAAGTCGACTCTGCGCGATCGAGCTATACGTACTGCAAACAGCTGCGCCTGTTCCTCGGCTACCAGAGTGGCTCATCAATGCGACGTACTGACCAGTATGCAGCCCCAAGTCGTCACTCGGCTGTTCAAGAGTAAGAATGCCAAACTCGACAAAATGGTTTCCGGACCCGCTCGTCCCTAATTGTGATCTTGCCTTGTCTTTGTGCTCACGAGTCACCCGCGTTACCGTCCAGTCTTGATCCATCACCGCATGATCTTGTGGCGTCGTATGACGTGACCCAATTCCAAAACGCGTTCCGTTCTCTAACGCGTTCTTCAGCAGATCGACCTGCTTATCGAACTGAGAAGCCGGCATGTCCAATACAGACAACTTCATGCGGCAAGCGATATCAACTCCGACTGCATAAGGAACGACAGCACCCTCAAGTGCCAGCACGCCTCCGATTGGAAGGCCATAACCGACGTGCGCATCGGGCATCAGCGCAGCGCCTACCGCCATCGGTAGGCGACATGCCGATTTCATTTGCGCATGGGAGGCGTCGTCGATCTCATCTCCCCAAGTCTGATAAGCAATCGGTTCGACTCGAATCGGCCAGCGATCTGCCGGTTCGTCTTCACGCGAAAGCAGGGCCTCCGCGAAGTTCGCTAGTGAGCGGTCTTCTAAGTAGTCGGTCGGATTGTTCAGGCATTTCTCGATGAACTGCTGGGCGGCAGTCCCACGAATCCCGTTTTTCGCTAATAACTGAACGGCCCCGATCGCGTGAGACGTACAATCATCAGGCACACCAATCTCCAAAAGTTTTCTAACTCGCATCCAATCAATCCATTTCAAAAAGCGACATAAACCCGCCGCTGCCCAAAACCTAATCACCCCAGCCGCATTTGTTGGCCAACAGTCTCGTTCATGTTTAAAAGAGTTGTTTATTGAATTCAGGTTCGTGGCGTGAAATCAATTCCGACTTTCAATCCAAATTAACGGTGTATCGATGACGAGAAAACGTTATGTTAATGCACATGATACCAGACACCAATTCCAGGAATTGCCCCAATATGTTGAATCGACGACGGATGCTTCGAAACATGGGCGGGCTATGTCTGGCGGGTTCAACCGGTGCCGCTTTTCTTGCAAAAAACCCAACACCGGCCGAGGCGAGTGCTGTCCGTCGCGAACCCCGGTGGGATGCTTCGATTCGGTCTGGGCTTGATTATCTCGCACGTTCGCAGTCCTCGCGTGGTCAATGGAACACGCCTCCCTACCCTACTGCAATCGCTGCATTGGCGGGTGCCGCCCTGCTCTGCTCCGGTTCGACTGCGACGCAAGGCCCCTATGCAAAAAACATCAGCCGAACGACTGATTTTCTGCTCAGCAAGTCTCGCGATAACGGGCTCATTGGCGACCCGACTTCCGATGTCAGATACACCTACGGACACGGTTTTTCGATGCTGTTCCTTTCGCAAGTTCTCGGCGAAGAAGGCTTTATGGATCGCCGTCAAGAACTTGTAAAAGCCCTTGGCAAGTCGGTCTCGTTTTGCGGTCAGGCTCAAACAGCATCCGGCGGTTGGGGCTACGTCAGCGCTAAAGATGGCAACGACTACGACGAAGGAAGTACGACTATCACCCAGGTGCAAGGTCTTCGTGGTTGTCGAAACGCAGGCATCCCGGTGCCAAGCGAGATCATTGAATCCGCTAAACGATATATGTACACATGTCAAAACGAAGATGGGGGCATCAGCTACTCAAGCAAGCAAATGGGTTCATCAAGACCAGCCATAACAGCCGCCTCGCTTGCCGCTTTGTACAACGCAGGCGACTACGATTCCAAGCACGTTCCAGACATGCTCAGCTATTGCAAGAAAACGCTTTACGATATCGGCACTGAAGAACAAGCCTTCGGACATTGGCACTACACCTATCTTTACTACAGTCAAGTTGTTTATCGCCAAGGTGACGAGCTTTGGCTCCCCTTCCGCAACCGACTCTACGATCGCATCACCAACGAACAACGATCTGACGGTAGTTGGGATGGCCAGATAAGCCCAGTCTACGTTACAGCATGCAACCTCATCATGCTTCAGTTGGATCTCGGATATCTACCAATCTTTCAACGTTAGCTCCAGCCAACCGCACTGGCACTATTCTTTGGAGTGCGTCGACTAGTCGACGCTTTCGAGGGGTATCAAACGACCTACCACCGCGAGCCAACCAAGTGAATCAAGCGTCTTATCAAAGTCGATAGAAGCACAAGCAGTTGACGATGTAAGACGATATAACTAGTCCCTCTAAGCCCCAACGATAGCATCGCCCGTCTGTAGCCGAACCATCTTTTCATACGCTCCGCCTTGTGACATTAGCCAATCATGTGTGCCGCTTTCGATGATGCGGCCTTCGGACATGACCCAGATTTGGTCCGCGCTAGTGATCGTGCTCAATCGATGAGCAATCACAAAGGTCGTTCGGTTTTGTCGAAGTTGATTTAAGCTTTGTTGGATAAGTTGTTCGCTCTCCGAATCAAGATTGCTTGTTGCTTCATCCAAGATGAGTATCTTCGGATCTGCAAGCATCGCCCGAGCAATGGCCAAGCGTTGTCGCTGGCCTCCGCTTAGCTTGACTCCGCGTTCTCCAATGAAACTGTCGTAACCATCTGGAAGCTTGTCGATGAACTCGTCGGCTGCGGCTGCCACCGCGGCAGCTTGAATCAATTCCATCGATGCACCACGTCGGCTGAATGCGATATTTTCTGCAATGGTGCCGTCAAAAAGAAACACGTCTTGCTCGACCATACCAAGTAACTTGCGATAGCTTTGCAGCTTCGAATCACGCAAATCAATTCCGTCCAAGCAAATCACTCCTTCATCGGGATCGTAGAATCGAGCAATCAAGTTGCACAGAGTCGTCTTCCCTGCTCCACTGCGACCCACCAACGCAATCGTTTGGTTCTCTTCAACCTCCATTGAGATGTTGCGAAGCACCCAGGTCTCGCTCCCCGGATATCGGAAACCGACGTTACTGAGTTTCATCTTGCCGACGACTTGATCGCGGTTGATCGTGATGGCGTTCGGCTTGTCAGGAAGCTCGGGTGAAACTTCAAAGATATCTAATATGCGATCCAATCCAGCGAGTCCGTTTTGAAACTGAACCGCACTACCCGCAAGCGTTGCGATCGGGCCGAGTAGCATTGTTAAATAAACCAGGAACATCATTAAATCGCCGAGCGTAAGTTGGCCTTGGATGATTTGCCAACCGCCATAAATCAGCAAGCCAGTCGAAGCGAGCGGAATTAACACTTCCCAGATGATCTCAATCAAGCGGGTTCGCCACCAAACCATCAACTGCTGCCGTGTAAGCAAATGTTGCCCATCAATGTAGCGCTTCGTTTCGGTGCGCTGACGTGCAAAAGTTCTCACGACACGAATTCCACCAAACGACTCCGTTGTCGTGGCGTCAACGTCTTGGCGCTGCTTGCGAACGTCACGATAAAGCGGTCGGATCGAATGGATGTACCAGCGATGTGACCAATATACGAGTGGTAGCAGGAAGAGCCCCGCAGCCAGCAATCGCCAATCGACAATGACCAAGATGACGAGGCTTCCCAGCAACTGAACCACCGCTTGCCAAGGGTTGTAGAGCATGCTGAAAACCAGATCCGATACCCCTCCTGCATCTTCGCGAAGCATGCTGGTAGCGCCACCGCTCTTCAGTTTGTAAATCCGATGCAATGGAAGTTGCAAAATATGCTGGAACAATCGACGGCGCAGCGCAGCCGTAAACAAGTTCACCGTTTGAGTCATCATCCACCGACCTGAGAGATGAATCGCAGTTCGAACCAAAGTCACAAGAGCCGTCGCAATCGCAATGCCCCACAGCAATTGCATTGGCGTCCAACCTTCGATCCAAGGTTGCAAGAAATCAGGCGGTGGAAGTGGCGGCGTTGTAAGGACCGAGTCGATAGCAACTTTCGTCGCCAGCGGCGGCAACAGACTCAGTAGCGTTGTAAGCGTCAGGATGGCAAGCCCCATCGCTATCCGCGCACGATATCCAGCGAGCATTTTCCAAAACTCGCCGAAGAGTTTTGCAAAACTTCGATTAGATCTCTCTAGTGTCGATCCACGATGAGATCCGTGATATTCCGCTCCAAACTCTTTCGAGTCCTTTGACTTTTGACGAACTTGAGTTTCGTCGCGGTACTCATTGAATCGAAGACGGCTTGAACGAGGTATTCGTCGGGCCCTGTCGGGATTGGAATCAGCAGGCATTAACGATTTCTGATGGATGCAAGGGGGAAATAAATCAACCGAAAAAATGAGCCGATGGCGCTAGCCACGGGTGTCGTTACTGCTACAAATCACAAAATACTTTACGCTATCACTTAATTTTCAAAGACGTCAACAGCTCGATTTGCACGTCGCGAATCATCAGCTACTAGCGCTTCGGTAACTGACTAAAGCAGTACGAAAGACAAGCCGACTGATGAAGTAGGCTAATACACTTGCTAATAAAGTATACCCGGCTAACAACCAGTCACCCGTGGTGGTCGGTGTGATCGGCTGAGCAAGAACTCGCGCAGGGACATTGACCACCACCAGCACGGGAACCACGAATGTAAAAACAGCCCAAAGTGGTAAGCCCCAACCCGATTGATATATTTCCATCGGATAACGCGAAAAATTGGTTATATAAAACCAGAAGTCATACAAACTTTGGTTACGCCCAAGCCAAATACTCGTCGATGCCAAGCATATCATAAGGCTATAGAGCATCAGAAATCCGCACCCAACATACAGCAAGTAAAGCGGTACCGTATACCAAGCCAACTGCCACGGATGCGACTCGCGCCAGGGCAAGCTGGTCATGGCGACGGCTAGTAAGACTGCGCCAATCACGATGTTGGAAAGAGCAGCCCAATTAATTTTCCGGAACGAAATCAAGAATTGCGTATCAATCGGCTTCAAGAGAGCGAAGTCCAAACCACCACTTCGAATCAGCTCACTGAATTCCTCGGCGTTAGGTATCACGAAGGCTTGCATCAGCGAGTTGATGATCCAAGTTGTCCCTAGAAAAACAAAAAACTCAGCTTGCCCCCAACCTGAATTGGAACCAATCGAGTTCACATGCTGGAAAATCACCCAGTAAAACCCAACATTCATCAACGTCCAGCACATACTCGAAACGCAATCCAGCAAGAAATTCGTCCGAAAGGTCATTTCGCGAATGAGGCTGTTTCGAGCAAAAGTGAGCCAAACTTGCGAGTAGGAAATCTTATTTGTTACATTTACCGGAGCATGCATAAGCTTTCACCAAGATTCGCCGTTGTAACTCAACACAGATTTTCACTCCGATCGGCTTGACGGCAAACCTTTATTTCCAATTAGTCGTGCCTTAATTGGAAATTCAATTTTAAATCGAGCAAGACACTCCAAATTGACCATTACACCAACTACCAAGTGTAGCTGAAGTTAGACGAATATAAACCCTAGAGTCAGATGTAGGGTATAGAGGCAGGGGGAATTGCTTCAGGACTTTCGAATTTATAGTATAGGGTTTATGACGGAGTCTCCTGTTGCGACAGCGCGAGATTCGCATTTTCGCGAATGGTTAATCGCGGTCGTTGCGTGGGTGCGGGCCTAGATCACTGGATCAGTAAACGACTGTAGGGGCGAAGCAATTGATGCGTGCAATCTATATTTGGGGTCCGTTACTCCGATCCAATTGAACTCAAGAGGCAAAATGACCAAACCTTCGCAGCTTTTGATTCCGAGCACTTGGACGCTTCCTGATGAGCTTCGAATGCGACTGGGGACATCGGTGGGCCGGCAGCGGTTTATGATTGCTGGGAAGAACCATTTGATTGTGGCTCACTATGTTCCTGAGCATGATGAGGTCCAACGGCGTGGCATTCTCTTTTGGCGTGACACTAGCGGCGAGTGGCGAGCGAGCAATGGCGACCCTGGAAAGGTCGCTTTAATGCAACACCTCGATCGTTATGCAAAACGTATTGAAGACTTTGATCAACTTGAAAGCAAAGCCGATAGTGCTGACGACTATCTCCCGATACTCGAAGGCCTAGCTCCGATCGTTCGGTCTACTCGAAATCTGTTAGATGTTTTAGAGGAAGCTCGCAAGGCGATCACTGAAGACCGAAGTCTTATTGATCATCGTGACCGGGCTTATGACTTATCACGCACAGCGGATCTGCTCTATGAAGATGCCAAAAACTCGATGGACGTCGCGATGGTGCGGAAGGCAGACGAGCAAGCTCAAGCAAGTCATCAAATGGCACTTGCTTCGCACCGGTTGAATTTATTAGCCGCGATGTTCTTCCCGTTTGCAACACTAGGAGCCATCTTTGGAACCACGTTAACGGATAACTGGTCGTGGTCCCAAACACCGATCCCATTTTTGCTTTATCTTGCAGCGGGGCTCTTCATCGGAGTTTTTTTAACAACCTTTGTTGTAAAGCCGTCGAAGCAACGTCGGGATTGAACGCAGCGTTCTCGTGTCACGCGAGAGCTAACAAGCGTGTGTGCTCGACGGTTCCTAACGCCTGAACTTCGAGAGCCAGTATTTAATAGTGTTTTTCCATTTTTTGAGTTTGTTCTTTTTGTCAATTTGTTCCTGAGTAGCCAAACGCCAATCTTCTCTCCATCTTCGGGCCTTCTTTTCGATTCGGCCAAACTGCTCTACAAGCTTCGGGTTTGAGGCGACATCGAATGGATTGGCAACATCTCTAAAATCGACAACATTGCGTCGAATCGCTTCTCTCCACGCAGCTTTTATTGGGGTGCCATCGGTCATTTTGGTGAGACTGCAAGTCAGCGAAGAGTAATTTTGCGCATCGTGCAACTTAATCTTTTTGTGGTAGCCCGATACAAGCTCGGCAAGGGATGGCATGCTCTCAAAGGAAACCCGATTCTGGGCGCGAAAAAACTCATTTGGATTCGTTGGAAGCAAACTGCTGAAATGGAAACATTCCAGTGGATCTTGCCCAACACGAAAATCTGTTGTGTGGTTGCCAGTCAAACTGAACTGAGAGAGAGTCCAATGTCCGGTGTTTACCGCAGGGGTACGAATGATCGAAACATCATCGAACATCCCAGGAACGAGATCGAGCCATTTTTGGTCTACAAATATTCCTTTTTTTAGATCGATAAAGCAATCCGACTGTAAGCGGTTGGCCCACCAATCCACGAACCGCTGACCTTCAGCGCTTGCCCGGCATGCAACAAATCCCGCATTAAAGATTCCAGAGCTGAGAAACAGATGTTCGGTCGGTCTTCGATCATCATTTGGAAGCGGAGTCACCAAATGGGGCGTCAGAATAATTGAACTAGTTTCAAGGGATTGTCTCACTGTCTCAAGCGGCGAGTACACATCAATATCCGAGTCAAGATAGATGACATCCGTATAATTAGCGTTAAACAAGTAACGCATGGCATAGGGTTTTACCGCACAAGCCAGTTCAAACGGAGTGTACTGAAAAGAGAATCGAGCCCAGTTTTCAATGCCAATTTGGTCAGCGAAGATGCAATAGCTGATGTTATCCGGAAGATTGACTCCCGACGGCAGTGAGTCAACGAGTACTACAAAAAAGTCGTGGTTGGGGAGCCATCTTTGACAACTCGATGCGAGCGCAGAGGCATAATGCAAATAGTTGCAAGTAACGACAGTGACAAGTGCGGTTCTGGACATGCGATTTTGGTAATCATGCGGCTCGAGGCAAGCTCATCGCGTCCCGAAGTGTGAGTCTAGTAATCGCATTGACTTTCCCCCCAGGCGTTGCGTTTATTAGGTCGATGCCGAGGTTGCCTAAAACCGTTTTCATCATTTCGAACATCGGCCTGCCATGTAGATCGTAGTCAAAAGTTGGAAAGACATTGCGAACTTCGGGCTGAAAAGAAACCCCCTTTGAGAAATCCATATCAATTCCAATACATACAATCCTACTCGCTCCAAAATATGCGGCAAATTGAATCGCGCTAAAAATTACACTGTAACCGTAATAGACACCACCGGTTGGATCGTCAGAAAATCTAGTTAGAAGGCTACCACAAACTTTGAGTTTCTGGTTGTCGTACTGCCAGTCAAGTTTAGGAAGATATACGGCAATGTTTTTTTTCGAATGACTGATCCATTTGGGGGGGCGCGAATTCGCTGTAAAGTACCAACTGCCAATAAGAACCTTGCATCGAAGTTGTCTAATTTCCTCTTCGAGTTCTGCCAACCTCTGATTATCTTGCACAATGAGTTGAAATGCAGCTGGTAAAATCTTATCTAGCAAATGAAAAGCTCGGTTTGTGCCAATGACATAAGCTCCATTGAGCATGTCCAATTCTGTCTCATTTAAAGATGGGCCGTTTCCAACACAAACAACGGTCTTCCCTTTCCATTGATCCTTCATTTTATAAATTCTAGATCGCGTTTTATAGGCCAGCCTAAACCAATCATGGGCTGAACCAAGGTCGATCGTTGGTGCAAATCCGACGCGAAGCAAGTGCTGATTTAGTTCATCCCATAGACCAGTCTTCTGCGCGTACCATATTTTTGTAAATTTTGGCATAAATCTTCCTTCACTAAGGTAGACGCGAGTGTTTGCTTGTTAACGCCTAGTAAGAGAGATCAAAGCAAATTTGTCCCTAGTGTCTCGCAGTTATCGGCGGGATTTACTTATGCCCAATCAGACTCTTTCGACCATTGAAAAGTAACTTGTACAAAAGTAATTATCCGGGGCTTGACTCGAGAATTTTAAGCTGCGATTCGGTTAGCCGGATGCTTGATGCGAAGGGCATGATAAAGCGTTTCCGCGAGAAAAAAATCTTCCGGCGTATCGATGTCGATCGACTCGATTTTCGATAACTTTACGAAATAGGGCTTCTTTCCGACTATGTTCTTATACTCAATCATTCTCTGTCGGTTGATGATTGAGAAACCGTAGTTTCTGCTTGGCAGGGTCATAGTTTAGTGCTTTTCCATCTTTGTATAAAAACTCCTTAAGCGGGAAGCACGAAGTGACTGAATCGTAGTCTGAATCGCTAAGACTTAGAAAGGTTTCAATACCGGACTCGTAACTCTCCGGCTCAACAAAAGGCGTCGTGACCGTAGCCGAAAGGATTACGTTGCATAAACAGTTTTCAGCAATATGTTGATAGTAATCACTGGTAAGGACATGGTCTGTCGCAAATTGGGGGTCTCTAAGAATCGTTTCAGCTCCGGATTTCCTTGCAAGGGCGAGTAACTCCGGTGACTCCGAATTCACAATGATTCCACTGAGTCCACGAACTTGTTTGAGTGTTTCAATCTTGATAGTGAGTAAGTTGGAATTTGCAAACTCACGACCATTCTTGTTTGAAACGCGTTTGGAGCCGGCTCGAACCCCAAGCAGTGCAACTATGTCGGTTGGCATTGCAGTCTTCTCCCGTCGATATGACATTCCTGGCCTGCAAGTCCTTTGACTTTGCTTATTGGCCGATATGAAGTGGAATACTGCCAAATGAAAGTGTAGATCAATACCAGATGGACCAAGTCACGCCGGGGAGTGTTGAAACTGGGTTTGCCGCGACTTTTTGAAATTTTCCGCCTACAGGGCTGAAATCGACATTGCTTCGCGGAATTGGATTTAATACGGTTCCATTCGCCACGCCGGTGATACGGTGCGCGTTGGTATTCTAAACAATTTCCAAATATACGAGTGAGAGCAGAAAATGGTTACGCAACAAGTGACGAGTTCGACGGGGCGTTCGCAAACGGCAATCAAATACGTCCGTGACGGATATCGAGCGATTCGAGGGAAATCGCCAAAGTACACAACAGATTTACACTGTGTTCGAACGGCCGCTGCGGCCATACGTCCACCACTGACCCTGCAAAACAACTCGGTAACCGAGATCGAGTGGTCGCTGTTAAGTAAGCTTGTGGAGGAATCAAGAAACCATACCGGCCCAATCGTCGAGATCGGTGTCCTTGCGGGTAAGACGACGCAGCGGATCGCTCGCTACAAAACACCAACGCAAAAGATACTTGCGGTCGATAACTTTTGCTGGAATCCTTGGGGGCTAACGCCAGATGAGCAGTGGGGGCTTGTATGTCACTCTCTCGATTATTTGGTTTCAACTGGGAACGTTGAAGTAATCCGTATCGATAAAAACGAGTTTTTTGAAACATACAACGGTCCTGCACCGTCGTTAGTATTCTTAGACGCGATGCATGATTACGAAGAAACAAAGAAAGATATTCTTTGGGCACAGCGCGTTGGTGCAAAGATTATTTCTGGCCATGATTACGGACCTGACTTTCCCGGAGTGATTCAAATCGTAGATGAAGTTGGCGGTCCAAATCAATTAGCTGGTTCCGTTTGGCGCCTCGCGTAATCAAGGCAAGGCAATTGCACGCAGTCGTTGAGGAATACCTCAGCGACCAAAGACCGGTGACCTCGATGAGAAATGAAATCTAACCATGTCGAAAAATGCTCTTTCTTTACGACTACGCGATGCATGGCGAGTCTTGCAAGGTAAACCCATTAAGTACACGTCAAGCTTGGGAGGGCTAAAGGGCAACGCTCAAACATCCAATTGGATATTGTCAAAGGCTGATGAACTCTTCATTCATGGTCAGATCGAAACCATCTCAAAGTCAAAGCAACCAATCATAGTGATTGGCGGAAAAGATTCACGCTTACTCTACGCGGTTGTTGCATGGAAGGACAAATCTCAAGTACTCGATATTGTGATTGACCAAGCATCAAATTTTAATCATGGCGGAAATGTATTTGCATTACCGTTTATTGAAAATGACGAGTCTATAAGGCTTCATAATGTTGTTGACTTGTCAGGCTTGAAGTTTTGCGAGAAGAGTCCACCAGGTCTCGTTATCCTAAATCAAGAGTTGCCCGCTCCGATGTTGGAGGAAATTCTGGAGCATGCCAAGAATGCGGGGTGTGAATCATTTCTTGGTTGGGGATATAGCACTCAAGCTCACGCAATTATGCAGGTTGTGCACAAGCACTTGACGGTTGAGTCTTCAGATAACTTATGGCGGATCGAATTTTCCAAGCCAGAGAAACTCGATCCAAACGAATCTACATCCCGTTCCCCGTGTCCACAGCTTCGTGTGATCTCTGATGATCGCGAAGGACTTGTTTCGATTGTCATCCCTGCTTATGAATCGCGACCTTATATTCAAGAGGCGTTCGATGACATTGCTTTACAAACCTATAAAAATTGGGAACTCTTGGTTGTTGAAGATGCGGCGCCAAATTCCATCGTGGATCTGGTCGTCGCGTTTCAGCAGAAGGTGCCACACAACCGAGTTGTTTTTCATCGCAAAGAACACAATTCGGGCGCCAGTTCCACACGCAACGTGGCCATGAAGATGGCCCAAGGGCAATACATCTCGTTTTTAGATTCTGACGATCGTTGGCTTCCTGACCACTTGAGTCGGAAGGTTAATTTGTTGTCGCAAAGTCGCGCGGACATTGTTTATTCTGGCGTAGATATGTTCGACAGTGATTCTGGACGTTCCGAGTTTATTTGGGGCCCAAACTCGGAAGAATTGGATCATTTCCCCAATTCATTGTTCATCAGAAACTTTATCCAACCCTCTGGTGTGTTAATCCGGCAGAGTGTTGTTGAGGATGTTGGGTTGTTTGATGAAAGCATATTTCTTGTTGAGGATTACGATTATTGGCTTCGTTCGGTAAGGCAAGGAAAAATCTTTGTTTATGACCCCAAAGTTACTACTCGTTACCGGAAGAATCACGCATCGGCTTCGACCACCGGGCGAATGGTTCTTTGTTACGACGGCGTTGCACGTGTAGCGTTTAGAAACGGTGATCTTTTAAAAGATGTAGAGTTTCGTAAGCATGTTTTAACTAAGCACCTTGTAACAGCCGCATTCGGCCACCTTGGATATGCTCAGTCCTCACACAACAGATGTAGTCCAAAAATTGGTTACGATTTACTTAAATTGGCATGCTCCATCGATGAAACTAAGTGGGATGCAAAACGATGGGCGCACCGTGCTTGGCTTGCAATGAATAGCGGAACGATCCCTGCTGTACGTGGGATTTTCAGAAAGCAATACCGAACTGTTCGCCATATACCCGTGGACTTAAACTCTCTCTGCAAGGCAGCCTAGATATTTCATGAAGATAGCAACATCGCCAAATGATGAAGTCGCCATCGTTGTCGCAGCGGATAACGGCTACGCTATGCCGCTCGCAGTTGCCGTCCGCTCTGTGATCGACACCCTCGGTGAGAACAAACATTTGAAAGCCTACATCATTGATGGCGGGATCTCGGATGAGAACCGTAAACGATGTCTTGCATCGTGGGAATCTTTCAACACAAGTATTGTTTGGCTAAAACCGGAAAAGGACTTGCTGAACCAATTTGTGAGTTCGGATCATTTTACCGTTGCGACCTATTATCGCCTCTTCGTAAGCGAGCTATTACCCTCTAGTTTGCCACGCGTAATCTATTTGGATCCTGATATGCTTTGCATGGAAAGCGTCAGCCAGATATACAACATTGATTTACATGGTAACCCCATCGCGGCCGCTCAAGATGTTTACTGCCCATTTATTGACAATCGCATTGCGATGGGTAACTACAGCGATGCGATGCCTTATGTTTACGGGCTTGTAGCAATACCAGATGCGGATGAACGTAAGACGCCGCCAACTCAGCCGTATTTCAATGCGGGATTGTTGGTTATGGATCTTGATCAATTCCGAAAGAATAAGATCGCTGACACCTTGCGGGATTACTGTATTCGCTTTCAAGGCAATCTGCTTTGGGCAGACCAATGTGCGGCAAACGCGTGCCTTGGATATCGTTGGACACAACTAGATAACAAGTGGAATGTTACCACTCCTGTCTTTGAAGTTCCAAGTCACTCTGTCACATTTTACGATCAGCAGACGTTCGAAAGAATCAAAACCAAGCCCGCGTGTATACATTTTGCTGGCCCCAAGAAGCCTTGGCATTTTGGTTCGGACCACCCTTTTGTCAATTCATACTTTGACATGGTAGACAAAACGGATTGGCGTGGATGGCGACCGGTTCACGAAGCACGAGAAGTTCAATCTAGTAAATCCGGCTTTTTTGAAAGGTTGCTCAAAATCCTTCCTTTCGAAAAGGCATTTAATCGGAAGGCTGCTTGATACTGTTTGTCAGCTTCAGTTGAATCTTGTCGGAGGCTCTGATTCTTAAAAATACGATTACCGCCCTACAAGATATTGATCGCTTTAGAATTAGATTCGAGGCCTCCAGGAATCGTGGCAGAGAGGGATGCAGATCTGGGATCTAAGGCAACGACTGAGATTATTCAAGCTCTTTAAGTGGTCGTTCGGCAACAAGTCAAGCGAGCAGAACTTAGTATCAATCGCCCAAAGTATGTGGAATGCTCATTTTTTCTCTCGTCGTTGGCACCTGTTGGTATGATTAGATGTACATGTGTGAGATGCATATTGACTGAGGGCTTCGGTGAGTTCTGTACAAATCAGTTGTTGTTCATGAGAAATGCTCGCCAGTCTGGTTCTAAACATTCTGTACCACTTGAGATTTTCGCATGAAGTAACTTTTCAAAGATTCTTCGCGCTGACTCTTTTGCAGACGGCGATTTTGCGAGTCGCATTAGCTGGTAGCTTTCGTTTAACGAGACCACAGACGATAATGCCGCGTATTGGTAGGCAATTGTTTCAAGTTCTTCCTCTAGGCCTCGGCTAATCAAGGCGATTAACGCCGTCACATCAAAAACCGAAAAATCATTCATCAGCTGGAGCCATTCGGCTGACTCACGATGTTTTACGCTATGTGTTTCTTGGTTCGGATGGCAGATGTATTTGATTCCGACGTCAGGAATGCCATAGTAATCCCAGCCTGCTCTCATAATCATCGCTGGTAGCTTCACATCGGGAATATATCCATATTGTTTTTCATACCTTTGATTTTTGATGGCCTCTCGACGGTACATGAATGATGATGGTCCGCCGTAGCGATTCGTTAGCGTTTTGATCGAATTGCACAGTATCCGATCTCCGGTCTCGTAGCCGGGGGTGACCTCCCAGACCCATCGAACTTTGTCTGCGTTAATGACAAGTGAATAGCAGGAGACTATTCCAACATGAGAATATGCATCCATGATCTCCTTCTGCCTGTCCAGCAGGTTAGGGATCATTATGTCATCACTGCAAAATGATTTGACTAACGAACTTTTTGCTTCGGAAATTGCGAAGTTAAAGTTTTCGCAGGATCCAATATTTTGGGTTTGCCGGTAGAGTTGGATGCGAGAATCATTTATGGACTCAATGATGGCTGTCGTATCGTCGGTCGATGCATTGTCGCTTACGATTACTTCGATATCGGTGAGCGTCTGATTTAAAACCGACTCAAGACAAGGTTGAATAAACTTGGCACTGTTATATGTCGGAATGCAAACAGAGATCTTTGGCATGGACAGTGTTACTCGCTTACTTTCACTACCTAAGGTAGTTCGCGTGCTCGACGACTTAACGACCAGATTCAGTGAACAGTCAATATACCCCCAGGAAGGGTTCAGAGCGCTTTTGGGGGCGGCGACTTAGTCTGTTCAGGTCTGACGTCGAGAGTCTCGAATCAATTGCGAATCCAATGTACACCGATGAAACGAGAGTTTTTAGCAAAACTTGTCACGAAGATACAGACCACTGTTAGTTTCATGTGGTTAGGGCGGGTTAGTCAAAGCTTTAGGGGATTGCTTGCTTGAGTTGCTGCTGCCGCTTTACCAAGCGATCATATTGCTCTTGGCTGGAGCGATAGAGGCGGCTGAGTTCTGATTTAACTTCGGCCACTTTCGTTTCCAGCCGAGCGGCCTCGGCAGCAATCACATCGCGCTCTTTGGTGTACTGGGCGAGATCGGCGTCGAGCAGTTGGCGTTCCGCTTGGCGGCTCACGATTTGTTCTTGCCCGAGTTTGTTGGTCGCTTCGCCTTGAGCAATCTCACGGCGTACAAGGTCTGCATCTTGGATCGCGCGAATCTGGCGGCTGCGTGCCTCGCGGAAACCAACGATGTAGTCATTTACAGGCCTGACAAATATGGGTTCGATCAGCTTGGCAACGCCGCTGGCGATCAATTCTTCGGCAGGCTTTTTCGCGAAAACTACTTGCTGACCGACAATGAACGGAACCGGACCTTTGTCGCTTGGCCGTTTCAGTCGAGCGTCGACGGTTCGTCCGCTTGAATCAAAGTAGCCACCATCAGAAGCATTTCGTTCTTCTTTGCTGTCGACATCAACCGTGTGCTCTTTCAAAAACTCGATCCGCAGCCAAACATTTTCTGCAAGTTCGTTCTCGGGTGCTCGGGTACCGTCACGGAGGTACGATCGCAACAACTGAGCCTTTCGCAATTCAGGCCCATCTTTAAAGGCAGAAGGATCCTTCTCGAATCGTTCAACGAGGTCCAGAGGGATACCAAAGAGTCGCGAGATTGCTTCAGGATCCATTCGACCGAATTCTGCTTCGTTGGATCGTTTGCTACCGATAACCGAAAATGCATCATGCGAATCGAGAGGCATCAATTCGAAAACACTCCATGTGGGGAATTGCCCGCTTGAGGCTGCGGCAATCTGCTGTGGCAAGAGAGGCTGTAGAGGGCGGAGGACAGCGTTACCTCCCTGACTTTCGGCAACAAAAAATTCACCTAAATAAACACTAGCAACACTCTTGCCGTCTGTTCCCGGGCGCTCTCCGAAAGCATAGACAAGTAGCTCGGCTGGGAGATCACCGTTTGCTAGAGGTTTAACGGCCGGGGCCACTCCGCCGGGCATAGGTGCGGGCGGAGCATTCGGTGCCATCGTTAATCGAACGGTGTCGGCTTTGAACTCGGCAACGTTTGCGTTTCTCCAAACACGACCGCGATCCACGGTGAGTCGGCTTAGCTCGTTAACCAAAGGGAGCAGGCTATTCAAGTCGGAGGTCGGGCGATTCATCTCTCCGAACTTAAGAACTTCCAGTTGTGCTGTAAGAGTTTGGGCTTCCTTTTTAAGCGTGTCATGCACCTTTACCCAAGCAATTCGGCGTTGAGCGACGTTTGCCGACAGATATAGAAAGAGAATCGTGAAGATCAGAAGAAAGCTGAGCGTTACTGTATAAAGGACGCCCCAACCGGAAAAAGCTTTGACGGCAAAGAATATAAACAATGCCAGTCCAAGCACGACCAGTACCAGAAAAAGGATTCCTGTAAGTTCCATAGGTCGTGCGCAGGTTGATCAAAGAGGGAATTTGCGGCAGAAACAATTCAAACCGCACTTTTTGCTTCTATCCGATACTAAGTCGACGCCCCGGGAGTGTCAAGCAATCACCCAAGATCCGCAGGGACTACGGTAAATACCAAGGCATTTGGTACCGGTTTCGTATCGATTATCGGGATTAAGCCGTCGATTATCTGGCTGCGATGGACCGAGATTTCATTTGTCAGTTTATCGGTACGAACTGTGACATGCGTTACAAGACTGGTCGATTTGGCCAGCAGCTTCACGTGCCATGGTTGGATTATTCAGCTTCACTGCTTGGGTGATCTTGGTAGCTTCGTCAATCATTTTCTTCGCAAGTGCTTTATATTCGTCGTCATCTCCGTCGGTCATTCCTGGTTGGTACAGCGTTTCACCTAGCATGGCTATCAGTTCCGCGAACTTCAATATTTCCTCGGGATTCTGCGAAAACGAATCTTCCGAAGAGACCTTACTTGATAGATTTTCGCGGAAGCCCCATTCGAGAAGTTGCATACTCGGTATTCGATCGGCAATTTCGGTCCAAGCGATTTCAACCGCCGGCGATGGATCAGTGAGGGTTGCTCCTTTGAGCATCGAATTAATGTCGTCCAACCGAAGCTTTGCCTCGTTATAAGCAGGGGCTGATCCAACTTTGGTGTTCGCTGCGACTCGCGAGAATCTTGCCCGAGCCACCGGAGCGGAGGCTTGCCACTTGACTTTTTCCGGATAAAGCTCGATCACGGCGAACAAGGTCGCAAGCAACGTAAAATTGCGACGGGCGTCCTTGAAAGCACCGGCGCTGAATTTCGCAGGCGTTGTTATCACCCCATCCAGTCGCAGTTTGGTTTCCTTTACCAAATCTTCGATCGACTGGGGACTGATGCGTTCCTTCCAAACAGCCCCGGCTCCATTCCGATTTCCATCATTAGCCGATCCCGGGTTGGAAGCCGCTCCGCCCGATGACGACTGCAAACTCGAATTAGTCGCACCGGCCATCACGCCCGCCTCCGGAGGTGAGCCGACCAGTTGCTCTTCTACCTTTTCAAAAAAAACACCCTGAAAGTCATCTTTTTCGAGATTTGGTGGAGTCGCTCGCTGTGGCTTGCGAATGACTGTTTGTGCATAAACGCAAGTAGAAGTAGCAAATGCAATTAAGAGGAAAAAAGCTGACTTTTTCGAGAAACTACCGAACAAGCATAGCTCGGGCAAGAAAGTCCGGTGTCGAGCAATTTTGTGTCCAAGGTGATGCATATTAGTTACTTTGTAAAAAAGTAATTCACGACAGGAAGCCACTGAAACATGGTACATCGGCGAATCGTCCCTCTCACGAGGCACTTACTGATACTCGAATTATAACCTTAATGGGCATACGAGCGTAGTAAATGAAATCTCAGTTTTAGGGCTCGCGTGAAGATCACCAGCTACCGGTTAGCTTAGCTCTAAATTTTCTAATCATGGTAAAAGGTTTGCATGCGATTATATTGTTTTTTTCTTACCTAGCTGCTCACTTTTGCGAGCCTGAATCCCTTTCGGGCATATCCGTCCGGCGCGGGTTAATCTTGGTTTAAACTCTTTCAGAGGCGATACCACCCAAGTGTTATTCTATACGATTTCAATAGCTTAATTTTTATCAATATTCAGAGTCGACTACATAATGCCAACGAAAATTCATCGTCAACTGGAGATTGGTCGTTGGATGATGGCTTGCCAGTTCCACGTTATGCTCAATGAAGGGCTTCCCATTCATGGTGGCGACTCGGCTCTTTCTGCACTTGATGTAATCCAGGGGCTGGAGGCTGCGTTAAGCGTTTACAAGCCAGAGAGCGAATTCTCTCGATTGAATAGAAACGCAGAACGATCGCCCGAGCGCGTTTCAGCTGATGTTGCGTCGCTTATCAAACTGGCTCGCGACGTCTTTGATGCAACGGGAGGCGCATTCGATATGACCGCTGCCAGCTTGTCGGAAGCTTGGGGGTTTTCAAGACGACAAGGACACCATCCGACTCCACAGCAAATCGAAGAAGCTCTTTCAAAGGTAGGGATGCAGCACGTTGAACTCGATCAATTGAATCAGATAGTGAAATTCAATAGAGAAGGTTTGCGGCTCAATTCTGGCGGTATTGGTAAAGGGTTTGCAATCGATCGTGCAAGTGAAATCCTCAAGGGTGGCGGGGTTGAAGACTTCTTGATTCATGGTGGCCAAAGTAGCGTGATCGCCAAAGGGAACCGATACGATATTGATAGTTGTGTTGGTTGGCGAATTGCCGTGTCGCATCCTGAGCAACCTAAAATCCAGCTCGGCGCGTTAAGGTTGGTAAACAAATCAATTGGTACGAGTGGGCCTGCGAATCAATTCTTTTACTACAACGGAATCCGATACGGCCACATCATTGACCCACGAACAGGTTGGCCTGCGAGTGGGATGCTGAGCGTAACAATCCTCCATCCATCGGCAGCATGGGCTGATGCATTAGCGACAGGACTCTACGTCATGGGCATTGATCGCGCAATCGCCTATTGCGAGAAGCATCCCGAGACTGGCATGGTTGCAATCCTACCATCGAAACGTCAAAGCGATGTCGAGATTGTTACTTGCAACGTTGATGAAGCGACTTGGACCACAAGCAATTAGTTAACTGTCACACTGGGGAAATCTAGTACGAAGATTGAGTCAACTTGGCCGAAAAGCTTTACCCAAGTCAGCTGATGGTCAGGTATCCCTGCAAGAGTAGCCCCCCACATCATTTTTTGACGAATTGTTCGACGGATTGGTTTGACCTCAATCGGCAGTTTCCGACATTGATTCCGCGAGACGAGCAGTAAACTCCGCTGAGTTCAACATCCTCACGGGTTGCCGTAGTGGACTGTTTTCGTACTTTTGTTGAAATTCGTTGTCGAGTTAACTCGATTTCAAAAAAAACTTTCTGCTTCTGGGAGTCGGACCAGTAATTGCTTCCGTCGATAGCCTTGAGCAAATCAAGAATCAAAGTCCTGTCTTGCTGAGCTCAGCTTTTCTGCACAACCTCATCTTGTTTTGAAGGAGTTTATTCGATGTTGATCCGATCTTTTCTTATGCTAGCGTCGCTCGCTGCCTCGTTTGTCTTACCTATGCCACATTCGTTTGGCGATCAAATCAAACTGAACGTTGCTTTATCAAGCCCGGTCATGGTGATTGGCGATGGCGACTTGGGTGCTAACGTGGACGGCAGCAAAGCCGCTGAAAATCACCTGCGAATTGCTTTGACAGGTTTTGATATTCCGAAGTCAAAGGAGAGACTGCCAGTTAACGTCGCCATCGTAATCGACCAATCTGGTTCGATGGGTGGCGCCAAGATTGAGAATGCACGACGGGCCGCGATCCAAGCCGTCGATCTACTACAAGACAGCGACATTGTTTCGATCATCACTTATGACGACCGTGCGCAAGTCTTAGTCCCCGCAACCAAAGCATCTGATCGATCAATGATTCGTGAAAAAATTCGGCAGATCCAAGCGCAAGGAAGCACCGCGCTGCACGCAGGAGTAGTGCAAGGAGCAGTCGAGCTTCGGAAGTTTCTTACTAACAAACAGGTGAACCGAATGATCTTGCTCTCCGACGGCCAGGCAAATATCGGGCCCTCCTCGCCGGCTGAGCTTGGAGATCTCGGTAAGTCGCTGATCAACGAGGGGATCAGCGTCACCACCCTTGGACTTGGCTCAGGATACAACGAAGACTTAATGACACGTCTTGCTTCGGCCAGCAGCGGCAACCACGCTTTCATCGAAAATCCCGAGTACCTTACTACGGTTTTCCAGAACGAATTTCAGGATGTGCAAAGCGTTATTGCTCAACAAATTTCTGTTGTAGCCGATTTTGCTGAAGGGATTCGCCCCGTGAAGGTCCTCGGATATCCAGCGGAAATTTCTGGCCAGAAAGTCATCATCAAGCTTGGGCAGCTTTATGCAAAACAAGAGCGTTACTTTGTTGTGGAATGCGAAATACCACTTGGCGAAGCTGAGCGTTCGCGCAAAGTTGTGGACGTATCCGCTGACTACAAGAATATGATCACTGAGACCAATGATCATCTCACCAGTAGTGTCGAAGTGCGATTCACCAAATCGAAAGAGATCGCGTCGGGGGCTATCAACAAAGAAGTGATGTCATCCTGTGTCCTCCAAATCGCCAACGAACAAAATCGCCTAGCAACAGAACTTCGCGATGCGGGCAAAATCAGTGAAGCCAAAGCGCTTCTCAAGTCAAACTCGGAGTACCTTGAGTCCAACGGAAAACGTCTCGATAACGAAGCCCTTCGCCGACGTGGTGAAGATAACCTTCAACAATCGTCAAGCGTGGATTCCGCTGATTGGAACATAAGCCGTAAGGGGATGAAAGCACTCCAATACGGTGACAGTAATCAACAAAGATACGAAGCCGCACCTAAGAAGTAATGACTGCTGCGGAATTAACGAATCTGCACAAATCTTACTTCCCAAGTTTCGACCGAATGTATTCAATGATGTCAGCCATGCCTTGCGGAGTTAGCTCCGCTTGCATGCCTTCGGGCATTAGCGATAGCCCAGTATTCCGAATCTCTTCGATCTCGCGTCTCGCTATCGATACGCGTTTTCCATCTGCTTGAACGAGTGTAATGGTATCGCCAATCTCTTCGGCGATCGTCCCGTTTCGAATTTCTCCGTTCTCAAGAAGAACCAAGTAGCTACGATACTGAGGATCGACCGCTCGATTGGGATTCAGAATTGCTTCGACTAGGGCACGTGGGCTTCTATCGGTGAGGTTCGATAGATTCGGTCCTGCCATTTGCCCTTGCTCTGTTGGCAAGTGGCATGCACTACATAATCGTTTGAATAAGATTTGACCATTATCAACATTGACCACTTGGATGTTAGCCGCAAGATACTTAGAGACCAATTCATTCCGATCAACAGATGCATCGATTCCCAAAACACGACTGACTTTGGCGCGGTTTGACTGGCTGCCAGTTGATTGCAATTGCTGTCGTATTGCTGGACTTAGATCGCTTGTGCTTACAGTCTTGCTTTCAATTGCAGCAAGGATTGCTTCGGGCCCGCCTCGCGATCGAATGAACTCACTCATCACAACGTTGCGTGCGTTCTGAGAAAGTGATGGCCATTTGCTAAACACGAGATTGAAGCGATCATCGCTGGAGAAACGCCCCAGACTTTCTACTGCCGCTAGCTGCACCTTTAACGGCACTCTCGGAGACAGCAAGTTCGATAGTATCGCTTGCTCGTTCTCTGCTTTCCCTAACCCATTGCCGAGCAAATCAATTGCCGTGCAGCGTGCGGATTCTTCCGCCTCTTCTGATTCAACTGTAGCGACAGCTCGCTTGTAAACTTTTTGGATGGTACCTTTGATCGCCGAATCGGATTCGTTTTTTGTTCGCGACTGGCTGCGCACCCAAGCGATTGTCAGAGGAACGGTCCAGTCCGAATCATCTTGCGATGCCATCATCGCTTTCTTTAGATCTTCCTCTACATCCGTTGCGTTACTTTGTGCGGTTGCTAGTAGATCCGAGATGAGTGCGATTGCTGGCTGGTTGTTACTCTTCGCTGGTTTTAATTGGAGCTCGGAAAGGCAAGCGGAGATCAACACTTTTGAGTGCGAGGTTGCTGATGAGATTAGAGCGCGAGCAATCCAAGGGGACTGAAGTGCGGCTGGAACTAAGGCGGAGAGTATTTCACCAGCTTCCTGGCTTTTTGATTCACCGAGCGTGAGGGCTAGCTGGAGTTGAACTCGTGGGTCTGGGTTCGTGGTTAAGAGCTTGAAAGTAGAAAGAAAAGCTTTCGATCCTTCCAATCGGCGTTCACATATTAAAATTGCTGATCGCACTACACCGAAGTGACTGTCTTGAAGTGCTTTCTCAAGAATGTCATCGGACAACTCATGCATCGCCTCGAGACTCCAAATCGCATGTAGTCGTGCTTGGGGGGAGTCGGAGGAGCGTGCAAGTTGCTCGAGCGTTTGTGCTGTAGATTTGGTGTCGTCGGATTTGGTATCGTCGCGATCGAGTAGTAGCTGCTGAGTCAGATCTCGCATTGTTCCAGAATCGGATTCCAAGCTTCTTGCGAGCTCTTCGGTTGATGATTTATCCAATCTCGGAAGTACAGACGCTGGGTTACGTAGTGTCTCATTCGCTGACTTTGGAAGTATCCGATAGATGCGGCCTTTATCGGAACCAGCACGAAGATTCAGTTGCTTCTGCCAAGATTCGGGAATCCATTCCGGATGTTCAATCACGTCGCGATACATGTCTACTAACCACAACATTCCGTCCGGACCTTCTGCGATGCGTGTTGGTCGAAACCAAGTATCCGTAGATGTAAGAAACTCGCTTTTTGATTCTTCCGATCTTCTAATTGCATGGTAGCTTGAATTCGACTGGCTCAATTGCGACATGTGGACAAGGTTGTGTACGGGCTCGCAAATGAAAGCTGCATCTTGGAATTGTTTTCCAAGGGCAGAAGATCTCAAAATCATCGCGCTGCATGCGGAGGTGAATCGGTTGGCTGCGAATAAGTCATTAAAGCGATCAACGGTTTCGCTCCGTGGGAACACCGGTGGTGCACTCGGTGGATCAAACAAAAACTGCATATTGCCCGAATACTTTACTGCTGAATTTCGCTTCAAGTATCGGTCTTCGATTGGATAGTGGTACATCGGTCGGCTGTTATCATTTCCAAACCATTCGCCCCAATCATTGCGGCTTCGAACATATTGAGTACGTCCGCTGGTTGTTCCTATCGCACCCGTTGCTGGCCAGATCTGTACGTCACGCCCCGAGGCATTCACGGTTTCACCGGTTCGGATCGACTTCAGCTCGCCAAGATTGTCTCCGCTCGCCAAATGAAGCGAGTTGTCTAAGCCATATGTGAACCCGTTGACAAGATGCTGCGGATTAGCCAGCGGGAATCCTGTGTACCATGTTTCTTGTTCGTCTGCACGACCGTCGCCATCGGTATCGCGTGCAAAAAAGATATCAGGCGCACACGATACAATCACCCCGTCTTTCCACGGGTGAACACCGGTTGGATAAGCGAGTCCTTCTAAGAAAGATGTCGCATGATCAAAGGTCCCGTCGCCATCGGTATCGCTGAGGTATTTGATTCGACCCGCTGCGCTGGGGTCGTTAGTACCTAGAGGATAGTCCCCCATTTCGACAACCCAAAGTTTACCATCGGCTCCAAAAGCAATGTTGATCGGATCAATCACCAAAGGCTCGGAAGCAACAAGCTGGATCTCTAAACCGTCGGCAACTTGAATGGTCTTCAAGGCCGCATCGGGAGCCAGCGCGGCAGTTCGCCCTCGATCCGCGGTGACTTCCTTGATTCGCTTTATAAACAATTCCTCAGTACCAGCAGCCCACGGGCCCGGGAGATTGTAATAGACCGAAGAGGTATCAAATTCATACCCACCTTCGCGACGCATTCGTTCGCTACAAACGTATCCCATCACATCATTGGCATAAGCAGTTACCCAAAGACTCGGTGCATTCAATTCCTTTTTCAATCGAATGGCGTAGTCGACCACGACTTCACCACCGAGAAATACCATGGTCAATTGATCCCCAAACTTCCATGATTGAATTGGGACTGGATAAGTCGCAGGTAGTCGGCCATGCTCTTTTAGGACCGATTGAAGATGAACTGCTTTACGACGAACTTGCGGAGTTGCGTGTTCAGCGAGCTTCACAAGCTCTTCTGCCGTTGGCAAATCGAACGAAAGCCCTGCATAGCCAAACGTCGCTGAAACCGATTGGTCAATTTCGGTCATTGGACTAGCAAGCAACCGCAAGACTTCCGTAGCCAGCGACAAACCATGTTGTTGCACATGTTCCATTTTGCCTCTTGGTAATGGATTCGCATCTGCACCGCATCCGATGGTGCACAACGCAACACTTCCTTTATGAGTCGATTCAATTTGGTTCGCCGCATAGCCCGCCCACTCACTGTTGATTCCAAAGTGGTCTCCTCCGAGCGTTGTACAATGACAAGCGTAATTAAAGACCGTTCCTCGGAGCGTGCCCTTTTCGTCGGTGATGCGAAGCACCGGTACCGTATGATCAACAGGTCCATCGGCTTGAACTCCGAAGTTTGACCAACGTCCATCCTTGAGCACTCGACGATTCGCAGCGAAGCCAACTGAGCCCTGTGCAAAGGCTAAATTCGCGGGAGCCAAGTCCTCGATGGCTTTATCTGCTCCTTCCAGGATCGCTTTGCTCAATAGATCACGGTAGCGAAGTCCGACTGTTACTTCTCCGGAGTCTAATGCTTTGGCAAAGATGTTTGAAAGCTCGCTTGCCAAGTCGGGGCCGCAATGAGTGTGTGTACTACAGAAGACAATCTGTGAGCGAGGCAGTCCATGCTTCTTTTCGATTTGCTCTGCGAGTGCGCTAGTCATCTCACCCGGAAGCCCAATAGTATCGACAGAGAAGATTAGATGGATAGGAAGTGATTGATTTCGCAATGCCATTGCCCGAACGAACAAAGGAGTATCAATGGATTCGCTGGGACGATCTCGATTGCCATATCCTGCCATCCGAATCGGTTCGTTGGGTGTTACATCGATTTTTGCAAAACCAGCCATCCAACTTGCAGGCATCTCGTTTGCGTGCGAACAGTTAGCCGAGAATAAAAACGCAGCGAGACAAACAGCACGGTAATAGAACAAACAAAAAATTCGATAACGAGTTCGAAATGCATTAAACATTTTCAGTATCCTTCTGCTTTGATCGAAATCAATGTGGAGCATCATTTGAAGCAAAACTCTAGGTCTTGCCTAATCCGTACTCTCGCATTGTAGCGATTTTCCATTCGCGAAATTCGGATCACGAAAACTGATTTCCTTAGCTTATCGTGGTACGTTATAAAGTGATGAATTGAGGTTCAGTGTTTCCTTTGTTGATGAACCCACAGCAAAAGTTTTTTAATGAATAGTATATTCGAGCTTTTTAAGATTGGAATTGGACCTTCTAGTTCGCATACAGTAGGCCCGATGATTGCCGCCTTTCGATTCAGCAAAGAATGCATGGAGAGATCTTGCGTTGCTCCTGGTACGGATGTGTCGATCGCACGCGTCGAAGTGCAGCTTTACGGGTCGTTAGCGTTAACCGGTGTTGGGCATGCGACAGATAACGCGATCGTGGTCGGGCTAGCAGGTTGTTTGCCAGACCGAACTTCGCCAGAAGTCATTCAATCGACAGTCGATGCAGCGAGGAAGTCCGGTCGATTGCTCTTAAACGGGCAGCTTGATATTCAGTTCGATGAAAGCAAAGATCTTGTGTGGCTGCGAAACGAGACGCTACCACAGCATCCCAACGCAATTCAGTTCAAAGCGTTTCGCGATAGCGGCGAGTGCTTCTTGGAGGACCAGTATTTTTCGACTGGGGGCGGCTTCGTTTACTCGCGCGAGGAATTTGATCGCAACTTCGCTAAGTCGTCGTCGGACCTCGTGGTTGGTGATTCGGTTCCCTATCCATTTCGCAATGCGAAAGAGCTTCTGCAAATGTGTCGAGGTGCAAGTGCCTCTATAGAATCATTGATCCAAGCAAATGAGTTGACTCTTCGCAGCGAGTTGGAAATTGATTCGCAACTTGATCTGTTGTGGTCTGTGATGAGCAACTGTATCGATCGCGGTTGCATGTCGTCGGGTATCTTGCCAGGTTCTTTAAAAGTTCCGCGTCGAGCACCGGGTATATTCGGCAAGTTGTCTCAACAATCTGCCTTATCAGAATTGGCCGAATTGGCCGTGTCGAAAGATATGCTTCCAAGTAAGCTCTTAACGGAGTCAAAGCCAGGCACGCTGACACAGAGCGACCCATTGGCTCAATTAGATTGGGTGAGCTTGTTCGCGCTGGCAGTCAACGAAGAGAACGCAGCGGGCGGACGAGTGGTAACCGCTCCTACTAATGGTGCGGCAGGAATCATTCCTGCAGTGTTGGCTTACTATGTCTACTTCTATCCGGGTGCGAGTCGCCAAGGCATCCATCGATTCCTCAAGACTGCCGGCGCTATCGGGTTGCTTTACAAGAGAAACGCTTCGTTGTCGGCTGCCGAAATGGGTTGCCAGGGAGAAGTTGGAGTTGCTTGTAGCATGGCCGCCGGTGGGCTTGCTGCATGCATGGGAGGCTCAAACGAACAGATTGAGAATGCAGCAGAGATCGGGATGGAGCATAACTTAGGATTGACATGTGACCCTATCGCGGGACTCGTTCAAGTTCCTTGCATTGAACGCAACACAATGGGAGCAGCCAAAGCCATCAACGCCGCTCGGCTGGCTGTTCTTTATGGCGACGGTCATCACTTTGTATCGCTGGATCGAGTCATCGAAACCATGAGGCAAACTGGTGTCGATATGCAACTGAAATACAAAGAAACTTCGCTAGGCGGCTTGGCTGTGAATTTTGTCGACTGCTGAGTAGCGGCACTTTTCGTCGTAGTGTTATACTAATGGACGTTTGTTCCACGCTTTGAGTGATCGAGAGAACCCGACGTTAATCTATTCGGATCTTCCCACCCAGACTGATTGTCAATACTCCCTCCCCTGCCCCAGTCTTACCTGCCCCAATCTTACCTGTCCCAATCTAACTTGTTCATTCCATTCCCACCGAGGTGCCCCCAATGCAAACAAATTTTGGTCGACGTGATTTTCTGAAGTCTTCTGCTGTCGTGGCATCTGCGGTAGCGATGTCTGCTGTGAACTATAAACGCGTCATGGGGGCTAATGAGAGGCTCCGCGTGGCAAGCATTGGAACCGGAGGCAAAGGGAAAAGCGATCTCACTTCAGTTGCCAAAAGTCCGTCTGTGGATGTCGTGGCCTTGTGCAATGTCGATTCGTCTGAGCAGCACTTGGGCTGGGCTGTCGAGGCGTATCCGCAAGCAACCACTTACGCTGATTGGCGAGTTTTACTTGATGAATCGAAGTCATTTGATGCTTGTATTGTCTCCACTCCTGATTTCATGCATGCTCCGATCGCTCTGCCCGCCATGAGTTTGGGGAAGCACGTTTACTGTCAGAAGCCATTAGCCCACACCGTTTTTGAAACTCGGCAGATGCAGTTGGCTGCTAGGCGAAACAATGTCGTGACGCAAATGGGAAATCAAATTCACTCCCATGAAGCTTATAGAACAGCGACGGCTTGGGTTCATCAAGGAAAAATCGGTAAGGCGAAAGCTGTTCACGCTTGGCAAAGCGGAAACCCAAAGTGGCGAGTAGCAGCTCAACGACCAAACGGTACAGATCCGATTCCAAGCAACCTTCGTTGGGATCTTTGGCAAGGAGTCGCCGCTGAAAGACCCTTCAAAGTGAATATTTATCATCCCTTTAATTGGAGGCATTGGCGAGACTACGGTACGGGGCAGCTTGGCGATTTCGGTTGCCACATTCTGGATCCGGTGTTCACGGCTTTGAAGTTAAGCTCGCCAATAAGTGTCTGGGCGATCGGGCCGGCTATTCAGCCCGAAGTATGGACTGACTCGTCCACAGTGCGCTACGTTTTCCCCAAGACTGAGTTGACTGAAGGAGCCACAATTCCTGTGACTTGGTATGACTCGGTTGGCGTTCGTCCGCCTCGTGATTTGTTTAGCGATATTCCCGAGTCGTACCCGCTACCTTCCGCTGGTTCGGTGATCGTTGGAACAGAAGGGTCGATCGTAATACCGCACGTTGCTGCTCCCAAGTTGTTTCCGGAAGAAAAGTTCGCATCGACCGAACTGCAAACATTCCCTGGTTTGGATCATTATGTTCAGTGGGCTGACGCGGCACGTGGCGTAGGCAAAACGACGGATGATTTTAGTTATGCAGGACCACTCACTGAGACAGTCTTGCTTGGCACGATCGCAATTCGACAGCCTGGCGAGACTTTGAAATGGAATGCTGAAAAGCTACTGATAACGAACTCGGAGTCAGCCCAGAGTATGACCAGCAAACCCTATCGCAGCGGCTGGGAACCAAAGTGGAGCGATTCCTGATAGTTATCCATTGCATTTCGAGTTTACGAACTTGTCGGACTTCACTCTCTGATGTCGCTCAAGCACTACGCTTGAGCGACTCAGAAACAATAGTTGAGAAAAGTCTATTTCAGACTTTTTACAATCTATTTGTTACAGCAAAGCTTTGCACAGGCTGTTGAGCATGAGCAGGCTTCTTCCGTGTCGCAAGCACAAGCAGTTGCTTCGCATACGCACGTATCGCAAACACACACTTTACAACAGGAGCAGGGCGACTCGGATTGCTTCGAATCGAATGCACCTAATGCATAGGTCGTAAACGTGGCCGCGGTCGAGATGGCGGCTACTAACAGAAACTTCATGGACATAATCTTATTCCTCATTGAACGAAAATAAATTCTAAAAATTCACTCGATCAATGCAGAATCAAATTATCCAAACACAAAGTAAAGCCTGCCTGAAGTGTTGCGATTTAGTCGGGCTAAGCAGTTCAGTGCTATATATGAGTGGCAGCCGATATGCGTCTTTGGGAAGAAATGCTACAAACGAAGTGTAAGAAAGGTTCGACTTGCTTGATTCCCAAGTGGGGGCAATCGCCAAATCGAAGGCCACACTAGACGCACTGCACTGACAAGATATCCGGCATTCGTGAACCACGCCCTGTTCAGAGTTATCTCGTTGCGTGCTACCGCAACAGCAACTGGACTGAGCCACCGAGGCCGACCCGCAGCAACTCTTCGCGACCTTTTCAGGCTCGCAGTTGCAGCTGCCCGATGATGTCCACGACGATGGCATCGCCAGTGCGAAGCACAGCATACTGATGATTGCGATGTTGACTTGAGATACCATGGTTAAAGTATTCGCGTTCCGACTACGAAAGTCAATTCTGACTTCTAAGTATGTCTTGCTTCACGCGCGTCTACTTCAAAGAAATGTTATCTATACCTTCGAATTCGCCCAAAATTCCTATTTTCCTTTGTTGAGGCCAAGTGAATCAAAGCGTTGTGAATGCAAGGTCGGTAGCCGTTTCGAAGGGGGCAATTTTGAAACGGAGGTGGGGCATGATGCTTCTTGTACCGACGGTGTTGCTTCTTGTGTTGATGCTTGCGTTGTGTGACGGCGATCCGGCGACTCGTTATACGGTACGTTTGTCTTTGTTTTGGTATGCGGTTGCATATATTTCTCTGCTGGCACGAAGAAATGATCGTTGGCAGCGAATTACCGTTGATGCCACTTCGAAGTCATGTGACTCGTCACATACAAGTTGTCGCTCACTTCTTGCTTCTTTGTGTCGTGAATGTCGAAGTCTTCGCATGATTCGGTGGTACTGGACGCTCGGATTGATTAGCTACCTAGTTCACGTTGCGGTGGCCTTTCACTACTTTCATCAGTGGTCTCATCGCGTGGCGGTGGAATATACGCAGCGGACCAGTGGTTTTGGAAGCGGGATATACGCCTCTTATTTGTTTTCGTTGGTCTGGTTGGCGGACGTCTTAATGGCGTGGATGAGTCCCCAAAAGTACGCAAATCGAAGTCAATTTCAAACCAATGCGGTTCATCTGTTTTTGCTTTTTATGGTTTTTAACGGTGCAATCGTGTTTGCGAGCGGTCCGACACGGTGGATCAGCCTGGCCGTTTTCTGTTGGATTCTTGCTTATTTCTGGTTTAGAAGTCAGCAACTTCGATTTGCAAAAGATGCCCAGTAGCGGGACGTGAGTAGCATATTGAACGTGCTCGGCTTAGAATCGTACACTTGTTGCGATTGCTCACCTGTGGCATTCGTATGTCCTTTCCGGGGCGTCACAGCGCCCCCACCCGCCGTACCCTGCAAATTCATCTCTGGAGCATTACTCGCAATGAGTCCTTCTAACGAATCGCAATTACAGTCAGCCGCAAATCCAATTTCCGAGCCAGTCGCAAGCCAGTCCAATTTGGCTTCTTCTGCAGCTTCATTTTCTGAGTCGCGACGCAATTTCTTAAAAACCTCCTCCACCGTCGCTGCGGCAGCAACAATGGTAAGCCCAATTGTTAGCCCTTCGGTTCCAAGCGTTTATGCAGGAGCCAATGACGAGATTCGAGTCGCACTGGTCGGAGTCGGTGGACGCGGTCGAGGAGCAACCGATAACGCACTTTCGGTTGAGAATGAATCGCTGAAGCTTTGGGCGATGGCGGACGTCTTCGAAAGCAACCTGAAGTCCGGGCACGCTAGCTTGAAAAACAAGCATGGTGATAAAGTTGATGTTTCTGAGGACCGAATGTTTTATGACTTCGATGGCTACAAGCAAGCCATGGATACGCTTCGCCCAGGCGACATCGTGATTCTTGCGACTCCGCCTGCATTTCGATGGATGATGTTCACCTACGCTATCGAAAAAGGATTGAACGTCTTTATGGAAAAGCCAGTCACAGTAGACGGGCCGACCAGCAAGAGAATGTTTGCTTTGGGCGAACAGGCTGCAGCGAAAAACCTCAAGGTCGGTGTTGGACTCATGTGTCGTCACTGCGAGTCACGAGGCGAGTTGTTCCAACGAATCAAAGCAGGCGAGATCGGCGATATCACTATGTTGCGAGCTTATCGTATGGCCGGGCCAACCGGATCGGCGGCGACACTTCCGAGGCCTGCTGATTTTCCAGCGAACGAATTGATGTATCAAATTTCTCGCTTTCACGCATTTTTGTGGTTGTCCGGTGGAGCGTTCAGCGACTTTTTGATTCACAACATTGACGAATGTTGTTGGATGAAAGACGCTTGGCCTGTTGAGGCGAAAGGTTCTGGAGGGCGTCACTATCGCAATGACTATATAGATCAAAACTTCGATACCTACGAAGTCGAGTACACCTTTGATGATGGCACGAAACTGCTCTTAAATGGCCGCACGATTCCTGGTTGCCATCAAGAGTTTGCTTCCTATGCTCATGGGACCAAGGGTTGCGCGGTGATTTCGCAGTCGGGACACGCTCCATCGAAGGCGAGAATCTACAGCGGACAAAAGATGACCAAGGAAAATCTCCTTTGGAAGTGCCCAGCTAGCGAGCCAAACCCATACCAATTGGAATGGAACGATTTGGTCAAAGCGATTCGCCAGGACTTGCCTTACAACGAAGTTGAACGTGGAGTGAAGGCGAGTCTCGTCACGAGCATGGGGCGGATGGCGGCTCATACTGGTCAAGTTGTTACCTACGAGGACATGCTCAATTGCGAGCATGAATTCGCTCCGGAGATCGAGTTACTAACGAAAGAAAGCACGCCTCCTCTCGTCGCTGATGAGAACGGAAAATACTCGATTCCGCAGCCAGGAATTCTCGTAGACCGTGAATTCTAAAGGTTTTGAAGCCCATTTTCGCGGTTTGGTCTTCTTTAAGCTGCTTTTCAGGTTACTATCCGGGGTCCGAGATTCTCTCGTGTCTTGAGTAAGTAACCTGAACTTTTCGCAGCTTGAAACAGTCGTAGCCTGAAATTATCGATGACAGACCAACCGCAAAACGGAACCGAACTATCTTCAACAGCCCAGACCGCTCCGGCGTCGAATGATGAATCAGTGAAAACTGAGCCGTCGAGGCTAGATAGGGGTACAGATTTTCCTAGCGTCAAGGTAGCTGCGTCGGAAACGGCTGCTTCAGGAAGTGTTCATGCCAAAACTATCGGATTGGATGGGACGAAACCCGGGGCTAGCGTCCACGGCTCAGAGAAAAGCTCAGAGAAAGAATCGACAGAATCGTTAGGGAACTCTACCGGCGAGATTGGCTTTCGCGATCTTCAATTGATCGCTCCGATTCACGAAGCTTTGGAACAAGCCGGATACGAAGTCCCAACTCCAATTCAAGCTGCAACGATTCCGCCTTTGTTGGCTGGTCGTGATGTGCTTGGGCAAGCTCAAACAGGTACAGGCAAGACAGCAGCATTCGCGCTTCCTCTTCTTTCGCGAATCAATCTTCAAAGCTCGCAAACGCAAGTTCTCGTTCTCACGCCGACTCGAGAACTTGCGATTCAAGTTGCAGATTCATTCAAGCGTTATGCCAAGTGCATGAAGGGGCTTCGCGTTGCACCCATCTACGGTGGTCAGGCTTACTCAACGCAAATCAATCAGTTGGAACGTGGCCTCCATGTAGTAGTTGGAACGCCTGGTCGAGTCATGGACCATATGCGTCAGCAAAAGCTCAAGATCGATGAACTGAAGTGCTTGGTGTTGGACGAAGCAGATGAAATGTTGCGGATGGGCTTCGTTGATGATGTCCAGTGGATCTTGTCGCACACACCTGCGCAACGACAAATTGCTTTGTTCTCGGCGACGATGCCCAGTGCGATTCGCAAAATTGCAGATGAACATCTCAAGAACCCAGAGATTGTAACGATCGACGCGCAGCAACGAACCGCGGAGACGATCCGCCAACGTTACATCATGATGCCGCATCGATCCAAGTACGACGCGTTGATTCGCGTTTTGGAATGTGAAGAAACCGATGGCGTGATCATCTTTATCAAGACCAAAGCGGGAACGGTCGAATTGTCGGAAAACCTTCAAGCTGCGGGTTACTTGTCGGCAGCTCTCAATGGCGATGTCGCTCAATCGCAGCGAGAGCGAACTGTTGATCAGCTCAAGTCGGGCGTGATCAATATTATCGCAGCAACCGATGTTGCAGCTCGAGGGCTTGATGTGCCGCGAATCAGTCACGTCATCAATTATGATCTTCCCTTTGATACGGAAGCATACGTTCACCGTATTGGGCGGACAGGACGCGCGGGGCGAAGCGGGGAAGCGATCCTGTTTGTCGCACCCAGCGAGCGAGGCTTCCTCCGAGTCATCGAACGTGGCACAAGTCAAACGATCGAGCCGATGCCGATTCCCACTGCGAAGACCATTAACGAGCTTCGTCAGCGCCGCTTCAAAGAAAAAATTTCGGCTGGCATGAAACATCCGCAGTTCAAGCTCTTTGAATCGCTGATCGCTGAATATCAAAACGAAACACAATCCGATCCGAGTCAAATAGCAGCCGCGATCGCTGCGATGACTCAAGGCAGCACGTCGATGTTCGTTGTCGACCGCGAGCCCAATGTTCGCGACTCGTACGCCTCGGATCGACATTCGTCGGACCGTAGAGGACAACGTCCTGATCGAGGCAGTAGTCGCGATTTTGACCGACGCGATAACGACCGACGCGATAACGATCGGGCCCCGCGGCAATCCGACTTCCGAGATCGTCGCAGCGAGAGTTCGAGCGATAGGCCGGTCGATGCTCGGCCAGCACGCAGCAGTCGACCTTTCGAAGGAGAACGCCGTTCTGATGGATCAAGATCCGATAGCCCACGTTCTGACGGAGGGCGTGAATCGTTTCGCATCGAAGTTGGGCTTACGCACGGAGTGAAGCCTGCCAATATTGTCGGCGCGATCGTCAACGAAGCAGGAATTGACAGTGCTTTGATCGGCGATATCAAGATCTTGGATGATCACAGCATTGTTGATCTACCAAGCGGTATGCCTCGCGATATCTTTCGAGTACTTGGTCGCGCGTGGGTGATGGGTAAGCAGCTTCGCATTTCGAAGTTGTCCGACTTTTACAAGAACGGTCCAGAGAAGCCAAAGTACAAAACGAAAGAAAAAGCGAAAGATAAAGACGGCGATAAGGATAAGGCCAAAGATCAGGACAACGTCAAAGTCCAAGACAAGGCTAAAGACCCAGACAAGATGAAACACAAAGAGAAAGCCAAAGACAAGGATAAAGAAAAGGTGAAGGCTAAAGTTGAAACGCCGGAAGGCGAACCCAAGCCTTCGCGAAAGAAGCTCAAGAAAGCCGATAATGCTGCCTTATCACTGGAAGCAGAAGCTGCCGCGCTGGTCGACTCGGCCATCGGACCCCAAGCGTAGTCGCCATCATCTTCCTGAGCTAATCACTCGTTGCCTTGCGGCCGTTCGTTCAAAACGACCTTGGGGAATCGCTGCACGTTCGAAGTTTCGTAACCAAGAAATCATCATGGAAGGACGTGCTTTTCAGTAGCCATTTTCGATCAACACCTGAAAGAGAAGATTGCTAACGGGTGGCCTGATGAAATCTGAGCCGATGTACCGTGTTTACGCCAATCTTTTGGATCGTGAATTGGGTTAGCAAGTACCGCTTGCGTGGTTGTTCTGTTCGGTTCATGATGTTACTCCCTTGATCTTTTACTTACTTTTAGCGGCATTTTCCGAATGGCAACGATTTCGTCGACACCTTTAACGCAGTGGCATCGCTCTCAGAACGCGCGGATGGCGGATTTTGCTGGTTACGATATGCCGATCCAGTATTCGGGGATTGTTTTCGAGCATATCGCAACACGAACCGCAGCGGGACTTTTTGATATCTCGCACATGGGTCGACTTCGATTCGAAGGGCCTCGAGCCGATCAGCTTCTCGATCACGTGTTAACTCGGCGCGTTTTGGACATGAAGAACGGGCAGGTTCGCTACTCATTGATTTGCAACGAAGAAGGGGGCGTGCTGGATGATGTGCTCGTTTCCTGCTTGGAAAGCCCGAGCGGCCGTGGCGAGTATTTTCTGCTTGTTGTGAATGCTTCGAATAGAGACAAGATCGTTCGTTGGCTTCAGCCGCATCTCGCTGACTTCCCTGACGTCACCATGACCGACGTTACCGACCAAACAGCTATGATTGCGATCCAGGGCCCTAAGGCGATGGAGATTTGTAAGCCGCTCTTTCAGTCGTCTATTGAGAATCTGGGTTACTACAAATCTCGTGTTACCCAGCAAATGGGAAAACCAACTATTATTTCGCGCACCGGGTACACTGGCGAGGACGGTTTGGAGTTGATCGTCAAAGCGGAAGATGCGATGCGTGTTTGGGAGAACATTCTCCTGTCGGGGCGTGATCTTGGAGTCACTCCGGTTGGCCTGGGAGCGCGTGATACGTTACGGCTTGAAGCAGGAATGCCGCTGTATGGGCACGAGCTTGACGAGACAGTCAATCCGTATCAAGCGGATCTTGGTTTTGCTGTCTCGCTTAAAGAGCGTAGCTTCATCGGTAGTGAAGCCATGACGAGCTTGCAGTCGACACCCTCAAAACAAAAACGAGTGGGATTGCTAATCGAAGGAATGCGAGCCGCCAGACAAGGCGCCGCGGTGCTCGATCCAGATTTGTTGGCGTCAGATTCTGCAGACTCAACAAACGCCGGCTCGACAAGCATTGGGTTGGTCACAAGCGGATCGCACTCCCCTACCCTAAACCGCCCGATTGCGATGGCTTATATTGATCGCTTCAAGTCGGCCATCGGCTCGAAAGTCGTCATCGACGTTCGAGGAGCCAAGGTCCAAGCAGAGATCTGTTCGTATCCCTTTTACACGAGGAAGTCAACTTAGAAATGACGATCGACCCGAAAGCATTGCGTTATGCAGCAACACATGAATGGGTTTCTGTTGATTCATCTGGCGTTGGCACCGTAGGGATCTCGGCATTCGCCGTCGAGGAACTCACGGACTTGGTGTTTATGGCGTTACCGAAAGTCGGAGTCGCAGTCGTCGCCGGTGAAGAGTTTGGTGAGGTGGAATCCGTCAAAGCAGTTAGTCCGCTCTACAGCCCAATCTCAGGCGAAGTTATCGAAGTCCATACTTCGCTCCCAGACCAACTCGAGATTCTCGGCTCGGATCCCTACACTCAAGGTTGGATCATGAAAGTCAAGCTTTCATCCCCTTCCGAACTTGATTCGCTCATGGATTTTGATGCCTACCAAAAGCAGTGTTCTGGAAGCTAAAGACAGGCAAGTAAAAGCATCCCGGAGAATCGATCCCCAATGGTTGACTTAGTCGGCGGAAAAGCACTTGTCTGGATCGATGGCCCAGCAAGTGGAGCGTGGAATATGGCAATGGACCAAGCCATGGCTCTCTATGCAGCGGAACAAGGTTGCATCATCCTGCGAGTCTACCAATGGGCCTCTCCTACACTCTCGTTAGGATACTTTCAATCGCATGACGATCTTCTAACAATTCCGGGGCTTGAAGAAATTGATTGCGTACGTCGGGAAACCGGTGGTGGGGCGATCGTTCATGATCATGAGATAACTTACTCGGTGGCTGTTCCGAGGCTATTTGAAAGTTCGATGCAGTTGAAGCTTCGTAAAGAAGCCGATCACACGTACTCTTCGCTGAACAATGTTAAGAAATCCAGATTGGGGCATTCGGAAACGCTTTATAATGCGGTTCACGACAAGACGGTTCACTGGCTCACAGGATTAGGCTTCGACGCAAAAACGTTTTCGAGCTTGATAAACCCTGAACCGAGGGCGCTAGCCACGGGTGCCATCGCTGCCCCAATAATACCAACTATCGATAATAACCGTCATTTCGAAGGCTTCGAAACAGGGTTGCAGCAAGCAGCAAAAGGTTCCAGCATGAATCCAACGTCGTTTTTGTGTTTTGACCGTCGTTCAAGTGTCGACATTATTGTGGGAAGTGATAACCAAAATCAAAAGGTGCTAGGAAGTGCTCAACGGCGTACAAGCGGTGCTTTGCTTCAGCACGGAAGCCTACTCCTTAGCCCATCTGTTGCGGCGCCGCATCTGTCTGGTTTAGATGTTCTTGGATCGACGGAATCCACCTGTTGCGACGCGAAAAATTTATCGAAGATTAACGCAAAAAAATGGAGCTGGGCTATCGATTTTTGTCGCGTTTTACAGGATAGTGTGGATGAAATTTGGGACTGCGACTGGATGTTCGAAGAGCAAACCGAATCGGTAAATCAACTTGCCAGATCGATTTGCGATGAGAAATTCCGAACGGAAGAGTGGACGTTACGGAGATCGGCTAGTCAAAAATCAGTTTGAAAACGGGACATTAGCGAGCAATCGGCAGATTCGGATTGTGGTTTGTAGTCCACCCGTATTAAGTCGGTTATTGCCGCGAAATTCGCCTTAGCGAAAGATTGGGCTTGAAATTGCATGCCCGTGTGCCGATCATATAGTAATGTTTTAAATGCGAAAAATCGGATAGGGGCACGCCGACCGACCTTATCTAGGCTCCATAATTGTTTGGGTGCCTGCAAGTTTTTGCGAATCAAAGGATTATTGAGATGCAAGTGCGATTAAAAGTAATGGATGGAGCGCATGCAGGCAAAGAGATCGCCGTAAAAGATGAAAAATTCTTTATCGGAAGAAGCGAATCTTGCCAATTGCGTCCTAAGAGTGAATCCATCAGTCGGAAGCACTGCGCGATCGTTCAGAAAGATGGCCGAGTCTTGGTCGCTGACCTAAAGAGCAGAAACGGAACTTATATTAACGGAGTGCTTCTCGAGCCAGAGAGAGCAAAGATCGTGAAGGCTGGTGACCTTCTAAAAGTCGGACAACTAGAGTTTCAACTTATCATCGAAGTTGGACTTGGTGGTGCGAAGCGTCCTGAAGTCCATTCGGTTCAAGAAGCAATCTCTCGCGTCGCTGAGAGTAGTTCGATTTCTAAGACAGTCGATTCTGGAACAGGGGTTTTGGACATTGATTCGTGGCTTAGTGAGCCAGATCAATTTGATCGTTCCAGTCAACGACCACCCGAACCTGAAACTCAACTGGTGACAACCAATCTAGACGATACCTCGCGAATAGATCTTAGTTCACGAGACAGCGAAGTTTCCGAGCCTGAGGCGAATAATGACGCAGAAGACTCTAGTGCGACGGGTGCCGTGCGGCGCGCAGATAAAAAGAGCCCAATGAAACTGCCAAAGCATCATCAGGGACTCGCAACGAAAAATTCCAAGGACGCTGCAACGGACGCTTTGAAAAAATACTTTGGCGGTCGCTAATCAACCGGGAGTCGTTTGTGGCATCGTGCGAAAGGTCCGAGTTTGGATCCGATTCAATGATCGTCAATCGTCTTTCGCTCTTGTGCTTTAGAAATCAGCAAGGCACAAGTTTTCTTATCAGAACGCTGATTGTCTCAATTCTTGTTCTGAATCAGTCGAGCAGTCTCTACAGCCAAGAAGTAATGCTTCCGCTCAAGAATGGCATGACAATTGGGCCAGGACTTATCGGGCAAACTTCGCAAGTTGATCAAAACACTCCTTCGTCGATTCAGATTGATGCTGCTGCAGCCAAGCCTATCATCGTGATGGATGACGGGTTGCGATTCACCTTTGTTAATCAAAACAAAGTGCTCAATCCAGCACCTCGCCCAATCGCGTTGCAAAAGATTACAACTGGAAATGCGTCTGAAAAAGCGATCGGGAACCACGCTCGGATCGCGGCCGTTTCTGCAGCTCTAACAGTCTCCGAGTTTGATATATTCGGCCGACGACTTTACTCGTTGCTCACGCCGAAAGGCCGCGAGGACGTGCTGCAAGGCATCACGGAGATCTCGCCTCTCTATGTTCGCGTTGAGGGTATGAACGCGATTAGCAGTTACATATGGGACATGCGCATCGGGCTGAACGCGGTCCCTCCAGCTAGGCTCCGCGAAATTCTTCTCAACAACATCGACCGCACACAACCGCAAGCTTGGTTAGACGTCGTAACGTTGTATCAGCAGGCACAGCGGTACCGTGAAGCTCGCGAAGTATTGACCCTTGCAATCAAGCAGCACCCGGAGCTCGACAACCAGAAGTCACAAATCAAGCAGCTTGATCAATTGAACGCACAGCTCATGCTCGACGAAACCAAACAACGTCTTGCGGCTGGTCAGCCTCTGCTCGCGGAAGCCATCTTGAATAGCTTCGAGAAGGAACGACTTGCAACAGAAACACAACTCACGATTGAACGTCGTCTTGGTGAAATTTTGACGGCTAAGAACGATGTTGAAAGCTCGATCGATTGGATAAAGAAAGATGTTGCAGCTCTCCCAACGCAAGAGCTGCGAGATCAGGTCGCGCCGATCGTTGACGAAGTCTATAAGAAACTCAACTCAAACAGTCGCCCTCGATTGGCAGACTATCTTCGGCTTCGCGATGACAAGTCCCTGACACCGGACCAATGCGTAGCGATGGCAATCGGCGGGTGGCTGATGGGAAGTGGTGAGGCAGAAAAGAATCTATCCGTCGCGGTCTCTGCATGGGAAGCTCGAAGCCTCGTGCAGGAGTATCTTGCCTCTCCCAACCAAGGCGAGCGAGAAAGTATTCGCGATCGCTTAGCAAACATGGAAGCTGGAGTTCCGCGATACGTTTCAAGGCTCATTGCACAACTGTCCCCTCCCCTCCCCTTCCCCGAGCCGGATTCGAGCGTTCCGCCTTTGCCAAAAGGCCGCCATTACGTCGAAGTTGATAATGTTAGCCCGCCTGACGTTATTCCAACAAAATACTGGATTCAGCTACCTCCTGAATATGATCCAAAGCGACAGTACCCTTGTGTTGTCTCTCTTCACGGGCAGTTTGTTGGTGCAAAAAAGCAACTTGATTGGTGGGTTGGCGATTACAACGAAGCGTTTGGAATGTGTTTAGGAGAAGCCTCTCGACACGGATTCATTGTGATTACTCCTGAGTGGGCAAAGCCTAAGCAACCGTATTACGGATATACAGAGTCAGAGCACGCTCGTATTCTTCGTTGCTTACGCCATGCAATGCGAAGATCGAGTATTGACGTCGACCGCATCTTCATCAGTGGACACCATATGGGAGGTGATGCTGCTTGGGATCTTGCTCTCGCACATCCGGATTTGTGGGCTGGCATGATTGCGGTCGGGGGCGACTGCGACAAGTATCCCACGCAGTACACAGCGAACGCCCGCTACGTCCCGTTGTATTTTGTATTTGGAGAGCTAGATGGGGCACCGCCACCAATGCGTCGAAATGGCGAGCGTTTAGATGAGTTTTTAAAGTCTGCACGCTACGATTGTTTGTTGACTGTTTATCAAGGACGCGGTCGCGATCACTTTCAGGAAGAATTACCCCGAATCATGGAATGGATGAACTTGTCCAGTCACCGTCGCGGGCCTCCTCCTGCGGAATTCGACATCGGGTCATCGCGCGCATCCGACCGCTTCTACTGGTGGCTAGAATGCGATCCGTTAACCTCTGAGAAGATCGTCAATCCGATTCTCTTTAAGCCAGGAAAGACAAAAATCGAAGCTAAAAAAATGAGTGCAGCAGATAATGGTTATCTAATCAGTAATCTTGCAGCAAAAGGAGCAACCATTTGGATGAGTTCCAGCGAAATCGACTTTGGCAAACGAATTTCAATCTATTTCAAAGGTGAGAAAAAAACCTTTGATGTCCAGCCTAGCCTCGAGATATTGCTAGAAGACGTGCGAACTCGGGCGGACCGCAAACATCCCTATTGGGCAAAAGTTCACGTGGATGGAAAGTAAAGCTTCCTCTGTCAAACGCTTTCAACTCTCGGTTTCGATAGCGGCCGTGAACTCGCGGTATCTCAGAATGATTCCAGCCGCGATCAAGTAGCCTAGTGTCATTCCCAGCAGTACTCCCACGTGCCACGCTGAAGACTCGTCCCCAAAGTATGACAAAAAAACTGGATTACGTTCTGCGAGTGCCTTGTCGAATTCCATCCATCGAATGAGAAGGCATCTCAATCGATACTGTACCGTAAGCATGTTTACTGCAGCAGGTATCATCGCAAAAGCGACCTCGAAGATAATCGTGTAGATGATGCCAGCTACCATACACTTCTTCGGAGCGATTACGCCGATCAACAAGAACAAAGCCGAGTAGGCCAAACACGAAAGCAACACCAGTCCACCATGTACGGCAATCAAGTGTGCAGGTTCTTCTGTTGGGAAAACAAAGACCGATAGTGTTGCGGATACCAGTCCAACAGGAATCGCCCAGCTCACAGCGACGATGTACTTCCCGATGAGCACCGCCATCGGACCGTAGGGTCGTACTGCAAGATAAACCCAACTTCGTCCTTCTAACTCTGACGAAAGCACTGGAGTTGCCCACAAGAACACGCTCATCATACATACGACACAGGCGCAAAGAATAAAAATCAGAATCGAAATCACTTCAACTCGAGGATCATTCCTCGCGGCCATCTGTACAAGCAAAAGTAGCCCAGGTGGAAACGCCATGAGCGAAAGCATCCAAGCCATTCTCGATACAGTGAACGCTCGCCTCCACTCGAACCAAACCACTGGTGGAATTCGTTGGATCGTCCCAGCCAGCAAATTGAAGACTGCATTTCCTGATGGACTTCGCGTGTCGACGACACTCATACAGAGCCTCGATGAATTTTCATTAGCGAGTTAAAAACATTTTGCAAAGAGTCGTCGACCGCGTGTAACTCGGAAACAGCATACTCGCCTTCCGTCACGGCTTTACCCAGGAAACGTCCAAGTTGCGCAGACAATGCAGTGGATACAGAAAGGTCTTCTGTTCCGATGAGCTTGACTGCGTCCACAAGTCCGACTCGCAATAATTCGGCGGCCAACTCACGTGGCTTATTCACCCGGATTCGAACCTCCGAAGGTACGTCAGCAAGAAGTTCATTCATATCATCGGTAGAACCTGAGGCTAACAATCGCCCACTACCCAGCAAGAGAAACGACCGCGTTAGAGACTCGATCTCATGCAAGACGTGGCTGGCGATAATGAGACTTCTTCCTTCCGCAATCCATCCTTCAAGGAGACTGGTCATCGAATGCCTCGCGATTGGATCAAGACCGCTAAAAGGTTCGTCTAAAATTAACAGGTCCGGATTGTGAGCGATTGCTTGGGCCAGTCGCGTCCGCTGTCTCATTCCTCGCGAGTACGTTGAGATATTGCGATGCATGTGCTCCATGAGATCGACTCTTTCAAGAGCTTGAAGAGCCAAACCATTTGCTTCGTAGGCGTTAAATCCTTGGAGTCTTGTAAGATACGTAACCCATTCCAAGGCGGAAACGTCGGCGTACATTCCCTCGGTGCTTGGTAAGTAACCAATTCGTCGTAACAAATTTGGATTTGATCGTGAGCCCATACCAAGGACTCGAACCGAACCAATCGTCGGAGACAGCTGACCCGTTATCAAGTTTAGAAGCGTCGTCTTTCCCGCGCCATTGGGTCCTAGTAAACCGTGAGCCCCCGCCGCCAAAGACAGCGTAACATCGTTCACGCCAATCACCGTTCCATACAATCGAGTAACATTTTTGAGTTCTAAAAGCATTTATAAAAGCTAACGAGATTTAAAAGTAAGTTCGTTTTGTTATTTGAAAAAATTGTATAGAGACATTGGGGCTAATTCTTAAAAGCTATTAATATTGTTCCCGGTCCAGGTTGGGACAACCATTTTTTGAGGCATTCCTGTCTCGCACTTAAACATACATTGGTGCTGCAACGCGACGAAACAAAACAATGAGTGACACAATCGATGCGACGCCTAGCAGCAGGAATGCTGGGAGTATCATGGAGTCGTCTACCGTAAAGCCAAAGATATACGCTTGCGCGATTCCAAGCACCTGATAGGGCGACATTAACAGTCGCCATCCAGGTTCGAAAACGCTTCCGTCTTGTGTCGCTTCCAAAGCAGGAATTGCGATAAGTGACGAGTAGGTCACATGTCCAACGATCCACATCGCGAACCAAGCAAATCCTGCATAACGACTTTCAAGGGTCAACGAAGAAAACGCAAGTGCGACGAGTGTCGTTGGAACGATCAAGCAAGCAGCACCCACTAAAATGCGAATCGGCAGATCCCATGTTGACAGCACGACAGTAAGTGACGGCGATAGAAAAACACCAACAACATACAGTAACAGGGCTGGCACCGCCGATATGCATAACAAAAAGAAACCGACTGTTCCGAACTTTCCCACGATGTACTCTAGTCGCGTAATTGGCCGAGAGAAGTAAATGAGATAGGCCCGAGTTCTTAAGTCTTGTGAAATCAATGGCGGAGCAACAATACCGACGACTAAGACCATCAAGATCGATTGCGGGTAACGCATAAATGTGAGCAGCATGAAGGACCAGACTTCATGACGAATGGCGTCGTACTGTTCGGGCGTCGGGTCCTTTGCAGGTGCCATCCATAGGTTTCGCGGAAACCGACGACGCCCCTGTTGAACGTTTTCGCCTAAATCGACCCCCAGTTCTTTCGCTGCGATCGATTCACGAAGAATAGAGGCCTGAGGCATGCTTAATGCGAAGCGGGAGAATATTTGCCAAGTACCAGGCTCACGAGTCGATTGTTCGAATAAGAAAAACGGAACCCCAAAGAACACGAGTGGAAACAAAACTGCGAACAAAAGTCGCTTGAGCTGTTTTGATTTACTCGCCCTCTTTATCTCCATCGAAGCGATCGTCGTCCAACGTGTCCACCATCGCACGCGAGGGCCGCTCCAGCTGCGGTAGGCGGCGTTATGAATTGGCATGATTTGTTCCTTGCGGCATTGCTTGGATGGCTTCTAGGAAAATAGTCTCCATCGAATTTCTCGCGGGCAACAGTGATCGAATGACGACATCGTGTTCGGCTGCAGTGTGCCAAATGAGTCGAATATCCTCGTCAGTGTTTCCTTGCACATTTAAAACCCCGGTTTGGCTTAACGTTACTATCTTACCCTTCCGTTCCAAGGCTTCGCGTAAGACTGCAACTGGGCCTATCGTTCGAATTTGCATCGCGGGGACGCTTGGTCGTGCTAGTTCGGTCATCGGTTTCGCAACCGAGACGCGTCCTCCAGCCAGGATAACTACATAGTCACTCACATGCTGCACGTCAGGCAGGATATGCGTGCAGATTACGATGCTCTTTCCATGCCGATTAGAAAGCCCTCGAATCCGCTCGAGCATAGTGTCGCGTTCGTCGGGATCAAGACCTGCGGTTGGTTCGTCGAGAATCAAAAGAGGCGGGTCGTGTACGATTGCTTGAGCAAACTTTAGCTTCTGTCGCATCCCAGTCGAATACGTTTCGACGTTACGATAACGCTCCTGGCCAGCACCACAAAAATCTAAGATTTCATGCGAGCGGCGCAGGGCTTCGACTGCTGGGATGCAATTGAGACGAGCTGCGAACTGGACACATTCCACACCAGATAGCGACGGCAAGTAGCAATCATCTTCGGGCATGTACCCGACCAACTGACGAATTGCACGACTCGAACCCGAAAGTGGCATTCCCAGTACGCTGCCTTTCCCAGACGTTGCTCGCAGCAGTCCGAGCAAGATCTTGATAAGAGTGCTTTTGCCAGCTCCATTAGGTCCCAACAAACCCGTAACACCCGACGGCATCGACACCGTAACACCCCGAAGTGCTACAAATCGTCCAAACGATTTTGTAATCGACTGCAGCTCGATGATAGGAGCATAATGCCCTGGAATCTCGGACGCGTTAATGGAAGACTCGGATGTGTGCGACTGATTCAAGAGTAGAGCATTCAAGATAGAACTTCGCAGAGCGGCCAAACTCGAAACGAGAGATGTTTGCCAAACATCCAAATTCTACACTATCCAACGCGTTAGGGTCTATGAAGATCGCTCTGAGGTTTTCGATAAACTTTCGAGGCATCCCTGCTCGTAGCAGCTTTCTATTTCTGCAAAGCGATCGCAAACGTGAGCTTTGGAAGGACAGCGAAAGTTTGCAGCATCACCTCGTATGGATTGAAGCTGGACATGGCGCTTTCGGTGATTCGGAGGTAGGTGGAATTCGCCTCGCCTGTGGGTTGCATGGCATCGACGGCTAGCCATCGCTTATCGTATTCAAATTCGGTCCAGGCATGATATTCAAGTGCAGCTGGTTCGCTGCCGGGTCGATACCGGAATCCTGTTACTACGCGTGATGGAATACCTTGTGAGCGTAGAACGGCTGCGAGTAGGATAGCGTGCTCGTTGGCGCTACCCCGTCGGGCTCGAGCGGTTTCGGATGCTGTTTCCATGGCGGGAGAGAATTCGGTTTTGGTGGAAAGCCATTTTCCAACTCCAAGAACCAATCGTTGCACCGGACTCGTTCCTAGAGAGTCATTGGCGAGTGATTCATCTGCGATTCTCTTGATAATCATATCGTTGATTTGCAAGATCGGTGTTCCGCCTCGGTAGGAGGGATCCGATAGGAATTTCTGCTCAGAAACAGGTTTGAAATCAAGCTTCAGAACGGGTGGTCTTGCGACGCGGATAGTTACATCAAAGGGGGCTGCTGATTTAAGAACTTGATATTCATCTTGAGGAATGACGCGAAACGCATCTCCTTCGGTGTGGGTGATTTTGAACGTTACCTCCGGCAAGCTTGCGATTCCGCTGGTTTGACCAGCTAAAGGGATTGGCTCGGACGATTTGCTTTCCATCAAGATAGCGTCGCGAATACGTGCAACCATCGATTCCTCGCAACGGAAAGAGCGAATGTCGATTTGACTCGCCAGCGATTTTTGTGTCTCTCCCTTTTCATCTACCCAAAGAACCGCTTTTATCTGTTGCTTGTCGAAGACTGCGGTGGATCGTACTTCGAGCATGGATATCTGCTCGCCGTCCAGACGTGGAGTGCTGAGATAATCACCGGCAACCAAAGTGACCGCGACGATATCTCCAAGCAGTGGGTCAATCATTTCCAACTCACGCGTTTCATTAGGCTTCATAGGACGTCTGCGTAGCGATTGCATGATCGCGAATGGACCTCCGATTTCCGGTCGCCAGGGTAACTCACGAGTTTGAACACCTCCGTTCTTTTCGATTTGGAGCCGCAGTCGGTCAAGCACCACATTTCCAATCGTTTTTTCTTTCTTATCGCCCTGGGTAAACTCCATCTCGAAAGAGCGAAGCTTGCCATCGAATTGCTCGATCGAAGTAAGGTTTAGCCGCTGTTCGAGTTTCTCCTTTGCCTTTGAAATTCGCATTAATGCCGACGATTCGATTCGTACAATGCCGTCGTTTCCAATCGCCGATCCCTTTGTCCGTTCATGCGTGTAGCCGACTGGCTTGTTGCCGAGATATTGAACTTCCCAAACTTCTCGCGGTAGCTCTTGTGCTTGAATCCATCGACGTTGCCTGTCGAGTATGGTATTCCGTTTGCGATTCTCCTCCTTCTCATTGGCGACAGCAATTTTGGGGTCAGCCTTTTTTGCTTCAATCGCTAAATCATTCAATCCCAACCTTTCCATCACCGCTGAAGTATTAGGAGTAGTAGTCGTTTGCGACACTGAAGGATCGGTTGCGGTTGTGGGATCAGCGACGTTGGGATTTTCTTGATTCGGTTTGGATTCTTTGCAACCGATGCTGGTGAGAGACGACGTCACGAGCAGCACTAAGCTGGAAGCAATAGCGAATCGGTTTACTTCCTTCTGAAAATGTGTTTTTGTCATTTGTTTTATCGATTATTGAAAGCATCAAATAGAAAGCTGTTTGTTGCTTACTACGTCGGGCGAAAGTATTTGCTCAGAAGAGTGGATGGAAGAATAAGACTGCAAACCGCGATTGCTGGCCAGGGGCCAGCGAACTGAAGAGTAAGAATCGCGTCGAAGAAGATAATCGAAAAAATTGCTTGCTTGATTGCGAGTTGAATCGACTTTGGGCTAGGGTCAACGATAGAAGTCCACGCTCGTCGAATTAGAGGCAGCGCCATCAAAGCAAAGACGATCGGATAAGTCGGTAAAGCGTCCATGCGTAGTGGTATCTCATTCGGAGCGAACCAAGGTGCGAATGCCAATGCGATGAGTCCGACTGCTGAAACGATCCAGCCGATTGCGACCGGAAGAGAATTGTTTTCTTCTGCTTCTCGCCGCCCTGCGAAGGTGAATCCGGCGACATAGAGCCCGTGGCCTAAGACCGCCATCCAACCATGTGGTACCTCATACACTGTCGAGCTTCCCACGTACCACCCGCTAGAGATGCCTAGCAAAAGGCTGCCTGATCGACACATTCCCATCAAAATTGGCCCCACAGTCGATAGTTTCCAACGACTGTTGTAGAGTCTTGCACAGCAAGCAAGAAGAGCGGTGATCAATAGAGGCGAGTAGAACCGAAAACCGCGCCATAAATCGTTTTTAAATTCGACTCCTGGAAGGTACCAAGATCCTTGAGTCGCTGCGATTGAAACCGTTATTCCGAATGCGAGAGTCACAAGAAGCCAATATGCCGTGGTTGCAGCACTGACGGAGATTTGGCTGTTGGGCAGTGGTCTGTTTCGCTTCTGTTGGCGGTCTTGTTCCACATCGTTCAGATCATTCCAGATCATTCCTGTCCAATACAGCGAAACGACAACCAAAACGAGGGCGGCAATAATCGGCCAAGATTGGCTGATGGCTGCTGGAGATAATGCACCCGCGATCGCTGCACCCGCAAGCACATCCGCGACGGCTGTAAAGGTGTTAGGAATACGTACCAGTTGTGCCCACAAATAAAGTCGCGTTACGAAGCGATCTGGAGGCCCCGAGTGTTCCAAGCTATCAACGTTATCTAAAGTCATTCGCTAATTCTTACTGGAGAAGTGGGAGTGCATCGATTCGCATTCCCGATCTAAAAGAAGTGCTAGTTTCTTGCCGATAGTCATTCGGGATACGTTGATCAAAAGGTTTGTTTGAATCAAAACTGTCGGACCACCTTACTGTTGTTTCCGGGGCTCGTTCTGAAAAGATACCGAGCGAACTTGCTTCAAAGCCTATCTGTTTAGTTATGCCGGACATGCCTTGTAAACGGATGATCGTATTGACTTGTTCATCGTATGCATTATCGGCTCCGCGAAGATCTATCCAGCTTGGAAGAATCGCTGTTAGCTCACTTGAATCGTTCCAGGATACGCCCTCAATAGAAACTAACGGAGCGTCGGCGCTGCAGATGAAGGTACAGTTTTTCGCATCGCGCGAGATGCACAGCGGGTGTGGATCGTCATGTGTCAAGTTCACTCGTGCAAGTCCGAGTTGAGCGTCCATCGTCAAGTCTTGCAAGTCCATTCGAATGGTTTGCGGAGTCTTCGATGCGACGGTCGCCCCGTTAGTCTCTAGTAGCCATCCATCTATCGAAAGTAATCCATTGGACCAGCGAAGTTCACTCCGCGTGCCTGCATCCATTTGAACTAGGCTACCGGTGCCTCGAACGATTGCATTTTCAAGCGTAATTTGTGGAGGATCACTCGAAGGTTTACTTCCGACAAAAGCAAAAGCTACTTTCCAATCTCCCACATTCGGTAAAAGCGTGACAGCAGAATTTGCAAGCTTCAGTTGGCTACCGGCAGTCAACGAGGCAAAGCTTAACTTCCCCTCGCCTGATTCTGGCGATGAAACTTGGATGTCGACATCTTGGAGTGTAAGCTTGGAATTTTCCAATTCGATCATCGCGATACGTGACTTCATCGCATCGTCTTCGTATATCGATGATGGCGTAGCATTGTTCAATTCTGATTCGATTTGCGGTGACGCGACGGGATGCCAAATTATTCGACTCAATTGCCCACTTTTGCTACGAATAACTAGTCTGGGACTACGAACTTTGATGCCTTGCGCGAACACTATCTGGTCTTCATCAATCCATATCTCGTCAATTTCAAAGTTGGTGTTAGCTAAATTGATCGCGTCCGAAAGGCTTGCGACCACTGGTGGATCTATGATGCTACTGAAGCTTTCAATTTGTTGTTGTGGTGGTGATGGCGTTCGTCTTACGATCACAACGTTGGGGGGGGCGATGGCAACCTTAATACCTGTAGGCTGGGTCCCTATCATACTGAGTTTCGGGTCAGTCCTATTCGAACCTTCTCCAATCGTTGAAAGCCCGAAAGTACCCTGATTGGATGTGGTGTAAATTGCATCTGGTGAGAGTAACTTAGATCCGATTTCATCAGCGCTAAGCTCATTATTTGTTATTGCTGTTGGTTGCGGACGAGGCACAACCAATCCAGCATCCGGTTGCTGAAGCATGTTCTCCGAATCAACAATCGCGGCAACAGAAAGCACCGTTTCGTTAGTGGTTTTGTCGCTATTAGTTGAACCGAGGGCTGGAGGCTCAATATTTTCGGTGCTTGGTGGGAGGTTTGCCCTCGAAGCTGAGCGTGGTGCAATAACAGGAGTCGGCGCGACGGGGGATGGCGTGATATTTAAATTGGCAATGTGCGCTGAAATCGCTTGTGGAATGGCCTGCGTTATAACCTGTGTCGAGTCGAGTAAAACCTTGTCAGCATTATTCGTAAGCGGCTCGTCAATCGGAGTCGCTTCAGTGATAATTTCTTGGGTGATAGAAAAATCGCTGGAATCTAAGTGCTTTCGATAGAGATAGAACGAAGATGCTAAAAGAAAGGTCAAGCTTACAAGCCAAGGGAACGCTTGATGGAACCAACGCGACGACGCAACAGGGGCTGTGACTGGTGCGTTGTTGCCTATCTGCGACTTTGGCAGGTCGTAAGCCCGAGCGATTGACTGGAGGTCTAAAACTAAGTCGACTGGTTGCTGATAGCGATCGCGGGGGCGCTTCGACATGAGCTTGCGAATAACCGTCAATAGCTCTGCGGGTATATCGTCTCGGAAATGCCTGGGGTCTTCTGGTGGAGTTTCTCCGTGCATCAATAACTTCTGGATCGCGGTTCCTTGATAATAAGGAGGGCGTCCAGACAGAAGGTAGTAGAGAGTACATCCAAGCGAGTAGAGGTCACTGCGAACATCTGCCGCTCGTGGGTCACGAGCCTGTTCAGGGGAAATGTAATCGAAGGTGCCAAGCGTAACTCCGCTCGCTGTTAAATCGTTTGTTGATTGATCAAGCGATGTTGTTCTCGCGAGTCCCATATCGACGACCTTTACATCGTCTGAGGAAGTGACAAGCGCGTTGGAGGGTTTGATATCTCGGTGTACTATCCCGCGTTCGCTCGCATGCTGTAGAGCTTGTGCGATTTGTATCGTGTAGTGAATGGCTTCGTCGATAGATACCGCCGCATTTCGAATGACCAAGTCGCGAAGGTTTACCCCCTCGACAAATTCAAAGACGATATAGCTCCATGCCGCTGTTTCGCCAACATAATAAACGCGAGCGATATTTGGATGATCGAGTTTGGCGGCACTTTGTGCCTCGACGCGGAAGCGTTTCAAAGACTCTTGGTCGCGACCAAGATTCGGAATTACTTTGACAGCGACAATACGATCCAATCGAGTATCAGAGGCTTTGAATACGGCCCCCATTCCACCGCCACCGACAAGCTCATGGAGCTGATAATGGTCGAGCTGTTGTCCTACGAGAACACGCGCCAGAGATGCGACCGAACCAGCTGGATAGAATTCTTGAGCCTCAGCAATTGGCGACGCACTGACGACTGTGCGATCGGACTCGGCTGAGGATAAAGGAGCTTTGGAGTCAGCGGGTTGTTGGGTCGGCTCTTGAGTGGATTGCGATTGTTGCGGAATAGACTCGAAATGATCGGACGAAAAGTCTGTCGCAATGGATTGGAAAGAGCCAGCTGCAAGCGGTTCCGAGCTTTGAGGGACATCGCTTTTCAAACGATTCTGTTGCGATGGTTCACTTGAAACAAGCTTTTCCGATTTCAACGAAGGTGTTGGTCCGTCACCAGCGTGATTGGCGGGAATATAAACTGGATCCTGCGTATTTCCGTCGATCGAATTAGTCACACTTCTACGGTATCCACGCCAAGTCATCGCGTCAACGAAATCAAACGGGCTTGAGGTCGCTTTGGGAGGACTTTTTCAAGGGGCTCCCGTTTTCGCTAGGCATCCACTACAACCATCAGGTGCGGGCTTTATAGCGATTGTATCGATTAAACATAATCTAACAGAACTATGGCTGATTTTATCGACGTGACAGACACGGATTCGATTCCCAATGGAGAGGGACGCGCGTTCCCTGTCGATGGGAAAATGATCGCAATTTTTAATGACGATGGCATCTTTGTCGCAATCGACGACTTTTGCCCCCACATGGGTGCGTCTTTGGCGGACGGGTGGTTAGAAAAAGGGTGTGTCGCGTGTCCTTGGCATGCTTGGCGATTTCAATTATCCGATGGAGCGTGGTTGGATAACCCGAAAATCAAAGCCGCCAAGTTTGCCGTGAGGGTGGTGGGCAACAGAATCGAAGTGAACCCGACGCCGATGACTTGAGCTTAAAGTTTCTTCTAGCATACACGTTTGAGATGCTAGGGAAATAAACAATTGGTTAAGAATTACAGACACGAATAGTCTGCCGTTTGCAATGTGCCTGCATTTGCAAGACCCATGCAAGAAGTTCCTGTGCAAGCATAGCCTCGAATGCGGAGATGGTAAATCATCATCAGTTTTGTCGAACGCTTTATCAAACAAAACGCTTGTCGAAAGGCAGGATGAATGACGAGTCAAAGCTTCGAAGAAACGTAAGCATGTAAGACCGGTTGGCTATGTTGTTAAAGTGTAACGCCTAGTCGTTGTCGTACCCCCAAGTAGCAGTCAAATATCGCAAGCAGGCCGATTTTGACGTGTAGACCATTTATTGGGTTGAAGTTTCATCCGTCTAAGTTCAAGTTGACCGTATCGTGAATGCTAAATCATGGTATCTTATTGGTTTCATGTGATAGCGCATACCGTGGGATCTTCCTGGTTTGGACTGTCATAGATTGCTAAAGAGGTTTGTCGTTTGTCAACAACTATTGAAAGAGTTCAATCAGGCGCGGACGAGACTTTTGCGAAAGATGCCCTGCCACTGGGAACGAGGTTGCCAGCCCCACCTGGCACGGATTTGACTCGAATCAATTGGCCCTATGCAGGGACGTTTCTGGTTCTTCACGGTCTTGCATTGTTAGTGTTCGTTCCGTGGTTCTTTAGCTGGGCTGGATTTATAGCGTTTTTCTTAGGCGTGTTGGTTTTCGGACAGCTTGCGATACCGATCGGCTATCATCGTTTGCTCACGCACAAAAGCTTTCGAGCACCCAAGTGGTTCGAACGAACGATTGCGACGCTCGCGATGTGTTCTGGTCAAGAGACACCGGCTCGTTGGGTTGCTTGGCATCGAATTCATCATCAACACTCTGATCATCATGAAGATCCACATTCCCCATTAGTAAGTTTCTTTTGGTCGCATATGAATTGGTTGGTCCACGAGAGTAACGGAAGCGGCAAGACCTTTGCTCGTTACGAGAAATATGCCCGGGATATTCTTCGTGACCCTTATTACATGTGGCTTGAAAAGATTCGTTACGCATCTCCCATTTTCTTTATGGCACATGCCGTCGTTTATGCTGCCATCACGGGATTGGTAACAGTCGCCATCTACGGGTGGGGAATGACTGCACTGCAATTGTCGGCAAGTATTTTTGTTTGGGGTGTGATCGCTCGAACGGTTTGGGTGTGGCATATTACTTGGGCGGTAAACTCGCTTACGCATTTGTTTGGCTACCGAAACTTTGATACGCCTGACGGTAGTCGCAATAACTGGTTTGTAACCGTCCTCACCGGCGGCGAAGGTTGGCACAATAACCACCACGCGGATCAAGCAAGTGCGACCGTTCAGATTCGTTGGTGGGAAATCGATCTCAGTTTTTATGCGATTAAGTTGCTCGAGCGAATCGGCCTTGCTTCGCATATTGTCCCGCCAAGGCATATTCGCGAGGCTGTTCGGCAGAAAGTGTCTTCTGATACAGCCGCCTGATCATCGAGGCTTCGCAACGTTGACATAAAATCGAAATAGGATTTATTTGCGGCAATCTTCGAGTGTTACTTTCGCATCGCAGAAAAGGCTTGCGGTCACGGGTTTTATCCGTTCTTACCTGAATTCTTCTTTCGAGTGCTGCGACCGGAGAATAGCTTTGATCATTCGCAAGTGCTTTTGTTGAGTCATCCATTCCCTGGAGCCGAACTTTCGGGCTCACAACAGATCTACCAAGTAAAAGATCCATTCCAAGTCGGAACTCGTGTTGGAATCGTAATGCCAAGTCCCGTCATGATTATTTCGTCCGTGATTAAAAGCTCATAAGTTGAAGTTTTCAAGGTGTTCCCACAGCAAAGCGATTATCAGAAACGGTGGTACTCAGGCGCGTCGGCGATTACTAATTCGGGGCACTCAAAAGTAACACGATACGCTGCTGTCACCAAAGTGCGACGATTGCAGAAATATCTTTTCAGATCGATCAAATCGAAGTTGCCGATGGAATGGCAGCGAAGACTAAATGGAATATAGCAACGATCGACCCACTTGCTAATCAATCAAAAGCAATTCAAGTTATAGAAACCTTAATAGCGAGTTTAAAGCAATTTTGGGATCATTTTTACAGCTTGGTACTCAGATTGTCGAGCAACTAATTATAAACGATTTTGCATTGCACGCATTGCGATGATTCGAAATGAAATTGTTGGTACGAACAGCTACATACCAAAGGCGTCTGCGTCTTGGGCTGGTGCTGCTTGGTAGCCGCTGGGTTCCATCGAGCAGCTTGCGCGGCCTTGGCTTAGCGAGCGAATTGCGCTGCTGTAGCCGAAGAGTTCCTTGAGTGGTGCGAGGGCAACAATGAGTGTTCCTGCGCCGCGATTCTCAGTCCTTTCGATGATAGCGCGTCGTTGTTGTAAATCACCGACAATTTCACCCATGTAGTCATCGGGTGTCGTGATTTCCATCTTCATAATCGGCTCTAGCAAAGTTGGTGTGCCTGCTTGAAGGCCTAGATCGAATGCGTCGTTGGCTGCGATACGAAAAGCGACTTCGTCGGAGCCAACTTCCGCTATTTCGCTGGAGAGCAACGAGATCTTGATTCCAGTCAGCGGGAACGAACCGATAACGCCGCCGCCTGCCGCGCGATTACGAAGTTCTTCTAGTGCAGCTTGCCGGAGATTTTCAGGCAAAATCTTATCGGGTGGCGATCGATCCAAGACGATGGCTTCCGCCGAAGGATCTTCAAGTGGCTCGAAGCGAACATCCAGTCTTGCAAACATCTGGCTTGCACCGACCATACGATTGCATTGTCCGTGAACCGTGGTGGCGTTGCCAATCGTCTCGCGATAACTAACTCGTGGTTTGTAAAACTTAACGCTGAGGTTGAAATCGCGGACAAGTCGGTTCTTGATCACATCCAAGTGGAGCTCGCCCATGCCGCTAATAAGAGTCTGCCCCGATTCTTCGTTCTCGCGAGCACGAAACGTTGGGTCTTGTCGTTTGAGCATTTCCAAGACTTCGGATAGCTTTTTGCGTTCAGTCGCATTCTCGGGTTCAATAGCCATCGAGATAACAGCTTGAGCGAACTGAATGGAAGGAAGTTCAATCATGTCTCGCGTGTCACAAATAGTGTCACCGGTGATTGCGTCGCGTGGCCCGATGGCGCATGCGATGTCACCACACTGAAGCATATTGATTTGGCCCTGACGTTCTTTTTTGGTCGCATGAATTTGCCAGAGTTGAGCGACGTTTTCTTTCTTGTCTCGGTTGGGGCTGTAGACTCGTGAGTTTGCTTCCAAGGAGCCGCTGTAAACTCGGATCCAATAAAGGTCGCCGGTTTTGGCTGGTAGAATTTTAAAGACCAAACCACAGAACGGTTCTTTTGGGTCGGGCTTTCGGATTAGGACCTTGTCCCGTTTCTTGGGATCGACGCCTTCGACAGGTGGTCGGTCCAGTGGGCTGGGAAGGTATGATGCGACGCCGTCTAAGAGTGGCTGGACTCCGGCACCGTGAAGAGCCGAACCGCAAAGGACTGGTTGCAGCTTGATGTCGATACATGCTTGTCGTAGTGCTGCTCGAATCGCTTCGGCTGGAATCGGTTTCTCTTCCATCGCAAGGGCAAAGAGTGTCTCATCGAGCGGGTAGAGCTTCTCAAGCATTTCATTCCGCCATCCTCGAGCGTCTTCCAAAAGTTCGGGCGGGATTTCGCTGACATGTAAAGTCTTGCCCTTATCTGCGGCATCGAAGGTAATCATCTGCATATCGATAAGGTCGATTACTCCTTTGAACGGATCGCTGGTGTGTGAGGGGCCCTGCCCTACCGGGATCTGAATTGCAACAGGATCTGCGTGCAGCCGAGGCCCTATCTCCTCAAGAACGCGATAAAAATCAGCTCCTTCGCGATCGAGTTTGTTGATGAAAACAATTCGCGGTACGCTGTACTTTGTAGCCTGCCGCCAAACGGTTTCGCTTTGTGCTTCAACGCCTTCGCGAGCACTAAAAACAACCACGGCGCCGTCTAGAACTCGCAAGCATCTTTCCACTTCTGCCGTGAAATCGACGTGTCCTGGAGTGTCCAGGAGGTTGATTGTGATATCTTTCCATCGAAAAGTGATGCAGGCAGCGTAAATGGTGATGCCGCGCTGCTGCTCCTCGGGGTCGTCATCTGTTTCGGTGGTGCCAGAGTCGACCGAACCGGCGCGGTGTTTTGCGCCGCTCATGTATTGCATTTGCTCGGTGACGGTCGTTTTTCCAGCGTCGATGTGGGCTATAATGCCTATGTTGCGGAGTGTTTTGAGTTCGCGGGACATGGTTCAGGCGATTTAAATGTTGGAGCGGATTGCAATAGTTGCGAAAGTGTAAGCGATCTAGCACTTACGATCGATAAGGGGGGGCCCCCAAACAACCTGCGGGCCCCCAAACAACCTGCGGTACTAGCGAACCTTCGGTGGCAGCGGCAAAACGGGTCTGCGTGGCGATGGGCTTATCTCAATTTGTGCAATAAGTTAATGGTCACCTCTATTTTTGCGGCGATTCAAGAGTACTTCCAGGAGAAAAATCGTCTTTAACCTGAACCTGACGATTGTCTGGATCGTCATCATTTTTCAGGTTGTCTTGCATCTGAATCGACGTTGTTCGGGATCTTGCCTTCTCTCAACCGGTTGGTTGTAGTTACAATAATCCCGGAATCGAGTCCGATTGGGGCAAGTTTGAAAGGGCATTTTAAAGTGGATCCATTGAGCAACGAATCGTCAAAAAGCCCAAGAGCATCAACCACCAGGCGTCAGGCCGAAACTGGAGCCATGCTGATTCTGCGGATGGTGTTTATCTTCGTGGCGGGCGGCGTGGGGACATTTTTGGTCCCTGCTGACATCGAAACCGACGGCCCAATTTACATGCCGTATATGATCTTCAGCGGCGTCCTACTCTCAGCCGCTGCTGTTATCGCGCTGGATATGTTTTTCGAAAGGAAGCGGATTGAGATCATCTCGGCGGTCTACTTCGGGCTCCTGGTTGGTATGTTGCTCACATTTTTGTTGTCGATTGGACTTGGGCCATTGCTTAAGAATGTAGCTGGCTCCGAACGGATTATGCTAATGATTTCCGTGATTCTCTGCTACGGCTGTATTTCTCTACTTATCCAAACCAAAGACGACTTTCGATTTATCATTCCCTACGTCGAGTTTGCTCGCGACTTAAAGGGGATTCGACCATTGATCTTGGATACAAGCGCGGTGATCGATGGTCGTCTAGCTGAATTAGCTGACACTGCTATTGTCGATAGCCAGTTGATCATGCCACGGTTTGTGTTGCTCGAGCTTCAAGCCATCGCCGATAGCAGCGACAAACTACGTCGGGTTCGAGGGCGTCGTGGGCTTGATATTTTGAATCGACTTCGGTCGCATGATAAAGTGGATTTTTTGTTGTTTGATCGGGAGCTACCGGAGTTTGCCGGTCAACCGGTCGATATGAAGTTGGTTCTTCTTGCAAAACACATGGATGGCAAGCTGGTCACCGGTGATTTTAATCTGAACAAAGTCGCAAAGCTTCACAATGTAGAGGTCATCAATGTTAACGAAATCGCGAAGGCGATGAGACCGCAATTCTTGCCCGGCGAGGCATTCCAGCTAAAGGTCGTCAAGCCGGGTGAAGGCCAAGATCAAGGGATCGGGTACTTGGATGATGGCACGATGGTGGTCGTCGAAGGCGGCCGCGACAACATCAGTCGTACCGTTACGGTAGTTGTGACTAGCACTCTCCAGACACAATCCGGGCGAATGATCTTCACGCGAATAGAAGATATGGAAACCAGCCAAGCGTAGTGCTTTGCCAAGTCTGCATTATGAGGTAGCCGCATTCGTAAGAATTCGGAAGTCGCTGGAAACGCCAATTGACGTTGCGGGATCAGTCGGTGGGCTTCAGATGTCTTGCGACATTTGCTACGAGGCAGAAACCTCGTTTTCGAATTGGCATTTCAACAGTCAGCTAAACTTTTGCTGCTGTTCTACAGGTTGAACTTCTTTGAGGCTACAATAAGGAGCGAGCGTTCTTTCCAAGTTTTCCCTCCTGCCAAGTAATCAATTCGCGATGACATTAAACCTCTCACGTCGACGGTTCGTCCAAACCGTATCAGCGGCCAGCGTTCTCACAACTTCAATTTCCACAAGAGCTCACGCCCAATCCAGCAATGAAGTTCGGCTTGGATTCATTGGTTGCGGAAGTCGCGCTGGAGAGCACCTCCAATACTTTTCTAAGCTTGATGGGATCAAGATCGCAGGTTTGTGTGATCCAGATGCGTCCAAAGTCAATGCGGCTAAATCGATTGGACCTGATGCTAAAACATTTAGCGATTTGCGTGCTCTTCTAGATGATAAAGATATCGATGCAGTGGTTGTCGCAGCATGCAATCACTGGCACTGTCTAGCCGCGATTTGGGCAATGCAAGCTGGCAAGCATGTGTATGTTGAAAAGCCGTTGTCGCATAGTCAATGGGAAGGCCGGCAAACTGTTGCGGCAGCTCGAAAATACAATCGCGTATGTCAAGTTGGAACACAGCAGCGGTCCGATCCGATGCAAGCGGAGATCAAGCAATTCTTGCACAAAGAAAAAGGGCTCGGCGAGATACTCTCCGCGAGGGTGAATCGTTATGGAGTCCGAGCTTCTATTGGCAAGCGCGACACGCCTCTCACGATCGATCCAAACCTTGACTATGACTTGTGGTTAGGACCCGCTCAAGACAAACCAATCTATCGCGAGAAGCTACACTACGATTGGCACTGGGATTGGAACACTGGATCGGGAGAGATGGGTAATTGGGGAGTTCACGTTTTGGACGATCTTCGGAACAATGTTTTCGAAGATAAAGTCACCCTTCCAAAGCGCATCTTTGGAGGTGGTGGGCGAGTTGTATGGAACGATGCAGGCGAGACTCCGAACGTTCATTTTGTTTACTTTGATACCGGATCGATTCCTGTAGTGATCGGTCTTTCGAACTTGCCAGAGTCACCTAAAAGCAGCAAGCCTCCCAAGCCGGCTGGTCCTAACAGCGGTTATGTCGCGTACTGCGAGGGTGGTCGCTTGGAAGGCCAACGCGGGAGCGCCGTTGCCTATGATAAGGACGGGAAACAGATCAAGAAGTTTAAAGGTGGTGGAGGCAATAGCCTGCATCATAAGAACTTTATTGATGCTGTTCGCAAAGGCGATGCATCCATCCTCAATACGGATGTAGAAGTTGGCCACTACTCAACCGGATGGTGTAATCTTGCGAATATTGCTTATCGAACCGGAGCGGCGTTCGACATGGACAAGGCAAATCAGCTAGACAACAAAGAATGGCGTGGAATGGTCGACGAGATGAAGCAGCACATGGCTGCTCATTCGCTAGATATCAATGAATGCGGAATGAAGCTCGGCCCGATGCTTTCTATCGACCCAGAAAAAGAAGTTTTCATCGGCGAGAATGCGGACCAAGCGAATCAGCTCCTCAAACGCGAATATCGCGCGCCGTTTGTCGTGCCGGAAATCGTTTAATCTTAAGCGTGATTCGCGAGGTCTTTGCGGGAATGAAGCAGTTCACAAGAACTAGCTTCATGGCGGTTTTTTGATCGCTTCGATCGTTTTTTGTTCAACTATTGAATGGATGCTACAAGGAAAATATCGTGTAGGTACAGGCTTTATGAAATCTGTTCCTACACCTGAGAACGAGGAGTTTTCCGTGCATCAAAATCTGAAGATGGTTCCGCATCGACCGGCATTTACGCTGGTCGAGCTCCTTGTAGTAATTGCGATCATCGGAATTTTGGCGGGATTGCTTCTCCCTGCTATCCAGTCGGCGCGAGAAGCCGCGCGGCGGATGTCGTGTAGCAGTAATCTGAGACAGATTGTTTTGGCAGTTCATAACTACGAGGCTGCGAACAAGAAGTTGCCGCCAAGTATGTGTATCAACCCTAAGATCTCAACGAATAGTTCGTGGAGTATTCATGGTCGTCTGCTTCCTTACTTGGAACAAGGCAATCTTTACAACGAGATTAACTTGAGTGTTGCTTGGTCGAACTATCCGCAGATTAGTCGATTCCGCGTGCCTATCTACGCGTGTCCTTCCGATCCGAAAGGAACAACTATTCGCGATACAGGTCTGACTGGAAGTACTAGTAGCATCTTCCTTTACCCGACCACATACGGTTTCAACTTTGGAACTTGGTTTGTTTATGATCCGGTTACGAACCAAGGCGGAGATGGGGTCACCTTTCCAAATAGTTCCTTTGGTTTTGCAGGCGTTCCAGATGGCTCAAGCAATACGCTTTTAGCATCCGAAGTGCATGCATGGCAAGCGTACACAAGGAACGGTGGACCTCCAACCACCGCAACACCTTCGCTTCCCTCAGAAGTGGCTACCATTGCAGAAAGCGGGCTAAAGGATCGGATTTTTGCTGATGGGACCGGTTCTGGGCATACGGAGTGGGCCAACGGCCACTGCCATCACAGCGGTTTCACAACGACATTAACGCCCAACACAAAAGTGCCTTACACATTCAACGGAGTCAACTACAACATCGATTACAACTCTCGGCAAGAAGGAACGAGTACGACTCGCCCAAGTTATGCGGTTCTAACCTCTCGAAGCTTTCATGTTGGGATGGTGAACAGTGCATTTTTGGATGGCTCGGTGCGTACGATAAATAACGAGATTGATCTCACCGCATGGCGAGCACTCGGGACTCGTGCAAAAGGCGAGATCGTTAATGTCGAATAGCCATTCTTTCGGGACGTTCCATGAAAATGCTTTTGTCCCGAAGCTGTTTAGAAGAATGAATTTGTGAAAAGATCATGTGCGTTATTCACAGGTCAATCTTGGCTAGTTTGAATACAGGCACAGCCAATAGATTCGTTTCGTTAGCTTACAGACCGATGCCGTCCTTTGTTGCCCAGAATCCGCCGCGATGATGATCGCAACGTAAACGACGTTGGGGTTGAGTCGAGATAATCTTTCCTTGGTCGCTCTCGCAGTCGTCGATGTAGACAGTTTGTCCGTTGACGATTGTTCGTACGGGCCAACCTGTTAGAGTCACGCCGTTCCATGGAGACCACTTGGACTTCGTGAATTGGAGCTCATTTCGAATTTCTTTTGCGCGAATAGGATTGATGATTGCAAGATCGGCATCGTAGCCAACTGCAATTCGACCTTTACCGACAAGCCCCCAAACGCGAGCCGGTGCATCGGATGTCCAACTAGCGATTTGCTCCCACGTGCATCGACCGCGATTTGCTTCGTCGCAGAGTAGCGCTAGGTAATTCTCGACTGCCGGAAGCCCACTAGGCGACGCAGGATATGCTGCGTTTTTTTCCTCCAGTGTGTGTGGGGCATGGTCTGTTGCGACAACTTGAATCGTCCCAGCCAACAGAGCTGCCCACAAGGCTTCGTTGTCACGAACTGTTTTGATCGATGGGTTCATTTGAATCAACGATCCCAAGCGTTCGTAATCATCGATCGAGAAGTATAAATGATGCGGGCATACTTCCGCGGTAATGTAAGGCGATGCGTCTTCAAGAAGAGGAAGCTCATCCGCCGTGCTAGTGTGCAAAAGATGAAAACGATGACGATGACGTTTCGCGAGTTCGAACGCCCGCTTGGTTGCGATGACTGCAGCCTTGTGGTCTCGGATTCGCGAATGATCGGATAGCTTGAGGTTAGGCCCAAATCGCTGTTGGTTTTCGCGAACGGTGGTTTCATCTTCACAGTGAGCGCATATCGGAAGTTTTGTTTCAGCGAAGATTCGTTCGAGGGCGGCTTGTTCGTCGACCAATAAATCGCCAGTGCTCGAACCTAAAAAGATTTTGATGCCGGGAACATTGTCAGCCAGTTTTAGTTGGTCCAAGTTCGAGCACGTGGCACCCATGTAGAAGCCAAAATTGACAATGGACTTGGTCGCTGCAATCGTGTACTTCGCTTCCAATAAATCGATGGTGATTGCCGAAGGTTTCGTGTTAGGCATTTCCAAGAAACTTGTCACACCACCTGCAGCACAGGCACGCGAGGCTGTTGCGAGATCCTCTTTGTGCGTCAGGCCAGGCTCGCGAAAGTGAACTTGGTCATCGATCGCCCCAGGCAAGATGATATGGGAATCGCAATCGATAATCTCGTCGGCGGCTGTCTCGTACGATGCATCAGTGGAAACAATCTTACCGTCTTCTAGCAACAAGTTTGTGTAAGCCCGACCACTGGGTAGAATGGAGATGCCGCCACGAAGCAACGTGCGTTTCATTGAGGGAAGCTCTCGAACGAAGGGTATGACTTACCGAACCGTCTAAAAGCTCGCATAAAATGATTACACTTGCAAGTAGCCAGAGATGCCACCAGCACCGTAAGCTAAGCGACACATATAAGGGACTACGCTTCGGTCATCAAGCAATGATTCTAAACGCCAGAAAGGCAACCTCGGAAATGTTATCCACGCGACCATCGAATTGTTTGTACCAGCACTTAATTACATGTCCGTTCTTTCATCGAAAACGGTCTTTGTTTTTGTCGGTGTTTTGTAGCGGGCTTTGCGTCTCCGGCATTTTATGTTTCTCTGGCATTTCAATTGCCCAGGAGACAGATTCGCCACTAGCGGTAGAAGATGCGAAAGCTTCCCATCGCTATGAGCAAGCGGATGAGCTTGCGACCAAGCGGGTGGAGGCATTTCCTGAAGATTGGAGGGCTTATTTACAAAGAGGCGAGCTTCGTTTCCGTGCTGGAAAGATTACCGAGTCGTTGATCGACTTCGATAAGAGCTTGGAATTGAATCCTGCTATGGCGGCTTCTTTTTGGCAGCGAGGATTGTCACTTTACTATGCCGGGAAATTTCAGGCCGGACGCGAGCAGTTTGAGCTTCACAGAACGGTCAACTCTAGCGACGTTGAAAATCCGTTTTGGCATTTCCTGTGCGTCGCAAAAATGGAAGGTGTCGATTCGGCGCAAAAGAAAATTCTTCCCTGCGGTTATGACGGCCGAGCTCCGCTAATGGATATCCTGGAGCTCATTCGAGGCGCAAAGACCTTCGAAGAAGTTGCCCAGATTGTCGGCGCTATCGACAAGGAATCGAAGCAGAATGCGAACGATAGATTTTATGGCAACTATTATCTTGGGCTCTATCTAGATTCGTTGGGCCAGAAAGAACGTGCCGAGGCCTTTCTAGTTAAAGCGGTCGACGAAAAGCTTCCCGGGTATATGCCAGACGCGGCTCGGGTTCATCTGGATCTGCTTCGAAAGGGAAAGCTGCCAGCGGGAGCGAGGTAGACACGGGCTTCAGTGCGAAGTAGCAGTAGGCGCCTTTGGGCGTCGCGTTAGATGGATTTCGCCCGTCTTGGTCTCAATTACTTGGTCTTTTCCGAGGATTTTGGTTACAGTGAACGGAGTGATGTGTTGGTTGGTTTTTCATTGAAAGAGTATTAAATTTGATGCCGATCCTCATTGGGAATTGGTTCGATTGGACTGCGATTGTGTCGGATTGGCAGACGGCAGTCGCATTAGCCATCGTTTTCCTTGCCGCCGTAGCGATGGTCCCTCGCGTTTGGAAGTTGTTTTCGTCGCAGTCAAACAATGGTGGATGCGGCAATTGCTTGGGCTGCAAGAATGGTTCCGGGGCAACTCCTCCGATGGTGAATATTCAGTTGAAGCAAAAATAAAGATATGTCGCGGTGACCAAGCAAGTCGGCTAACGCCTCAGGGCAATTAATCAAATAATTGCAAAGAGTATGCTTCATTCCAAAGTTGTATATTCTGGCTGTCGGTCGTCGCGGCGAAACGTTCACTGAATTGAACTTGCGACGAACAAAATGAACGCATATTCTCCGACGGGTCGATAATCAACTTTTCCACGGATCGGAATTTTCGTGCGCCCAAAGCTTTCGCTTCATCAAGAGTTAAATGTCCAAGAATCGAACGTTCTTGGTCAATTTATTCCGGTTCATTATCACTACAACATGCTGCTTGACGAGCAGCGAATGGAAGCCTTTCGCAGCGCGATACAGGCCGTAATTCGACCGGGAATGCGAGTTGTTGAGCTTGGCGGCGGCACCGGGGTTCTATCGTTCCTTGCGGCTAGGTACGGTGCGAAAGTTTGGTGTGTTGAGCGTAATAGCGAGCTGGTAAAAGTCGCACGCAAAGCGATTCGAAGTAACGGTTTCGAATCGATGATCACCGTCATCCACGAAGACGCAACCGAGTTTATTCCTCCCGAGCCAGTGGATGCTGTCATCTGCGAAATGTTGCATGTGGCTTTGCTCCGCGAAAAGCAGGCGCAAGTCATCCATGCTTTCAAGGAAAACTATCGTAAAAGATTCGGAGATCGTTTACCGCGATTCCTTCCAGAAGCATCAATCTTAACGTTTCAATTACTCGAGTACCCTTTCCTCTTTTCGGGGTATCATGTTCCGGTCCCTGTATTTCAGCAGCCAACTCCGAACCAAGTCGGTATTGAACTTTCAGAGCTTCAAACATACGGACAAGTCATTTATGACGAATCGATCCCGATGCAATTTGGATGGTCCGACAAGGTGACGGCAAGCCAGTCGGGTCAATTGTCGGCAATTCGATTCATAACGCAAAACTTGATTGCCATCGATACTGAAAAGCAGCTTTCGTATCCATGGCCCAATCAGTTTCTGATTCTTCCAATCGATGAACCGATACTGGTTGAAGAAGGACAAGAAGTCGCAATCGATTTTTGTTACCGCGTCGGCGAGAGTTTGAAGTCACTTGCCGGATCTATTCAAATAGACCAATCAATGCGCAGTATAAGCCGACGCATAGCCGCGTAGAATTAATTCGACAATAGTCATTCAGCAGCCCCGTCTAGAGATCGAAGTTGCATTTCAGATCTACCTCACACCCAATCGCGATCTGAATGAACGCGTGCCGTTTGACGAGATCAAGATTTGCGGTTTTTGTTCAGCAGTTATGTTTCTTAGTGCTGGGTTATTCGATCTTGGAGCGATGGTCTTGTTTTCGCCTTAGTTGGGATCGTAGATGCCGGTTGGAAAGTCATCTGTGACACGATATTGAAGTTCATTTGTTCTTCGGTCGCGTGTGACCATCATGGCTTGGATATCGCTCTGGAGTGATGCGAAGAGCATTCCTTCTTTGATTCCCATGACGCTGATGGCGGTTGCCGCTGCGTCTGCGTCGATACATTTCGAAGCGATCACGGCCACGACCGTAGGGCCAGGAACGCCGATGCCTGTTTTGGGATCGAGGATGTGGCTGCGTCTAATGCCATTGAATTCATAGAACTGCCAAAGATCGCCCGAGGTGACAATGGAAGCGTTCGATAAGTGGATTCGCCTCAGCGGTAGCTTCTGATTGTTTTCATTTCCTGCACTCGTTTCTGACTTAGGCATGTCGGCAAGCGGTGCGATTTCTATTCGCCATCCGATTCTTCCGGGTGGTGAGTCGCCACATCGAATGTCACCACCCGCGTTGATCAGACATTTAGAGAGTCCATGTTTGATCATGATGTCAAAGGTTGCATCGATGATGTATCCTGCGGCGATTCCTCCGAGGTCTATCTTCACTTCTTGCTTGTCTATCGTGCCTGCATGCGTTTTATTATCGAGCGAGATATGTTGCCACCCGCAAAGACTAACAGCCCTCGCGATTTGATCCGAACTCGGTTCCGATTTCGCTCGTCGCGCCGCACGCCACATTCGAGTCAATGCACCGATCGAAGCGTCAAAGGCTCCATCGGTTCGTTGATACCAACTCTGGCTCGCGACAAGCACATTCCACAAGTCTTTGGACAAGGGCGTTGGCGTTGGCGAGCTTTTCACGAATAGATTCAGCTCACTATCCGATTCGTAGTCAGTCATGATGCTGTTGAGTCTTTCGACTTCTTGTTGAGCCTCTTCGAAAGCCTTCGTCGCTTGTGATTCGTTTGGGGCATAGGCGATGATGGACATGGTCGATCCCATGGCTGGGAAGGTTGTCTCATAACCGTCCTGAATTTCTGTCACTGAGATTTGTCGAGGAGCAGATTCTGGCGAGACCTCTTCAGCCACCGCACTCGCTAACAAAAGGCTAGAGACCAATAAAAATGGGACTGAAAGCATTTTTCTCACGGGAAACGTTGCATTCTTTGACGAGAGAAAAATGATTGGGGCTTGGGAATGCATTGGATGTTGTCGACGAGGTCTTGCTGTTCAGGGTTGCTTACTAGAACTATTCAGTTTACGCTCAATACTGCTTTTGAAGATGTAAAGTCCGTGGGAACTAGAGTTTAACTGATTAAGTAGAATTAAGTATGTTAGCCAAGTATTCATTACAATTCGCAGTTTTTTTTCTATTCGGTATAAGCATGACCGTTGGAGCTGACGTGGAGCGAGACCCGCTTCCTGTCGCGGACTCGTCCGCAGCGTCTCCTGCGGAGATGAAGCCGTATCGCGAGTTGATCGAGCACACAGAGGCGAAGCTGGATATGGTGCCGATACCCGGCGGTCGGTTCCTGATGGGAAGCCCAGAAGACGAAGCTAACCGCAAGAGTGACGAAGGGCCTCAACGAGAGGTGGAAGTCGACCCGTTCTGGATGGGGAAGTATGAGATGACTTGGGACGTGTATGACGTTTGGGCTGCAGATTTAGACTTGTTTATTCGGCGGCAAAAAAGTACCGAGCCGAACAAACGCGACACACTAGCCGATGTCTACCAAGTCAGCCAACCGACGAAGCCTTACATGGATATGTCATTTGGCATGGGAAAACGTGGCTATCCAGCTGTTTGTATGACTCAGCATGCCGCAAGGACTTTTTGTAAGTGGCTCACCGCTAAGACAGGTCGCTATTATCGATTGCCAACTGAAGCCGAATGGGAATATGCTTGTCGAGCCGGAACGAAAACAGCTTACTCGTTCGGGGACGATCCAAGTGAGTTGGAAGACTTCGGATGGTTTGCAGATAACAGCGAAGAGGAAAAGTATTCGAAAGTAGGAAAGAAAAAGCCGAACGCATTTGGCCTCTTCGATATGCATGGAAATGTCGCGGAATGGGTATTGGATCAACATGATCCCAACGGGTATCCGGGACTTGCCGGTGCGACCAAGCGAAATCCGCTGGCGATACCAGAAACGCTTTATCCGCGCGTGGTTCGTGGTGGGGGCTTCAGCCAAGACGCAGCAGCTCTTCGAAGCGCCTCACGCGAAGGTTCTACTGAAGACTGGATCGCTCAAGATCCGCAGGAGCCCGTGAGTATCTGGTATCTCACAGACGCTCTTCATGTCGGTTTTCGAGTTGTACGCCCGTTGGTCGAGCCCAGCGAAGAGGAGAAAGCTACGGAGTGGGAGGCTTCATTACCGGTGATGAAAGAGCGACCAGTCCCATTAGACCGCGAGTGAGTGGTAGCGATTAATCTGATTGAAACGTTGGTACTGAAGAACAAGGACGAACGAGAGCATAGTTGAGGAAGGGCGATAAGGAATTTTCGCGCAGACGCTTGCTTGGGAGGTAATCTTCAGGGAGGCGATTTCTCGTCTTCGTCCCGGTTAATCGGTGTCTCGCAAATCATTCTCCTTTCTATGGCTTCGCGCCAGGCCCGCACAGGGCTTATGAAACCTGAGCCGATGGCGTCAGCCACGGGTTTCAACTTTGCCACAATTTGCCAGGTGGCACCCGAGGCTATCGCCTACGGCCCAGGAAAAATGCCCTTTTCAACCCCCAGGTCTACACTATGCCGCAACTCGATAGTTCTTCCGACACGCCATCAGATCCGTACGCTGCAAGCAAGTCCGATTTAGATTTGAGTGTTCAATCCAAGTCTAAGCTTCCGCGTTTCTTGGACGGCGTGGAGCGTATCTCGATCGTCTTGCTTTATTCGTTTTTCTTAAGCCGGATGTTTGGTGCGTACTGGCAAACGGGGAACATTGGCAACTTGTTGATGCTGGTTACCGAGTCCATCTTGGTTGGATTTGTTTTGTGCCGAAAGGCGACTAACGATCTGTCGCTTCGCTTTGGAGATTGGTTCTTAGCATTTGCTGCGACGAGTCTTCCGCTGCTGGCAGTTCCCCAACTCGGCCAGTCGCAATGGCCTGTTTGGAATGCTGTTGCGGTTCTTTTAACTTTCGCAGGTTTAGTTGTTCAAGTACTTTCAAAATTTACATTGGGAAGACGATTCGGCGTGGTCGCGGCGAATCGCGGAATTTGTATCGCAGGGCCATATCGATTGGTTCGGCACCCAATCTACATGGGCTACCTGATTTCCCATATTGGCTTCTGTATGTTGAGTCCCGCTTTGTGGAACTTGGCCCTCTTCGCAACGCTTTATGCGCTGAAAATCCCCCGGATTCTTGCCGAGGAGCGTTTGCTGAGCCAAGACGCCAAGTATCGCGATTATCAGAAAATTGTCCGCTATCGGCTCGTGCCAGGGCTGTTTTAACGGATGTCGATGACGCTTCGGGCAAGTTTCCGAGGTGCACTCGGAGGTTTCGGGTCTGTTGCCAGACCTTGTGACTTGGCAAAAATGGTGAACAATAGACTAAGTTATTTTCACGTGTTCGATGTGATCGATTCGGTTGCAACCGAGATCGACAAATCGGTTAGAAGCAAAGAGTGGGCTTCTCGCTGGCTTGGGTTAGTTTGGACACGGAATCTTTTCTTAGGACATGATGCAATTGCCCGAATCTCATTCGTCAATGGACTCCTCTTCTAACTCGTCAGATTCCTTAGTCGGAAATTCGCTGGGTGAGTCACATAATGGCGTCTCAGCGAAAGCTGGTGAAGTATCCCCAGTTCTTATCGACGAAAATCCAAAAGAGCTTACTGCAACCGGGAGTGGTAGCGTTGTCATTAAGCGGTTGGGGGAATCGGTAAAGTACACCGCTGTTTTTGCGGTCATGCTTTTCGCACTATATCTAGTGCGGAGCAAGATCCAAAAAATGGGGATCACCTGGAGCGATGTTCAAAACTCGATATCCACAGTCTCGTACGGCAGTATAGCAATTGCGGTAGCCATAACGATCGCGAATTTCTTCGTGCTCACTGGGTATGATCTGATAGCAGTACGCTACCTGAAAAAATCCCTTCCGCTACATCGAGTGATGAGTGGTGCCATTATTGGATATGCGTTAAGCAATATCTTAGGATGGCTCTTTGGAGGCACTGCCGTTCGATATCGACTCTACAGCAAATGGGGATTCTCGATGGTCGAAATAGTTGCCTTTATTTCTATCCTCTCTATGACCTTTTGGTTGGGGATGTTTCTGCTGGCAGGGCTCGCGTTCGTCGCCTTCCCAGTGCATCTGCCGGAAGAGTATGCCGACGAATTGATCTTGAGTCCTAGGTCCTGGGGATGGATTTTTCTCGCAGTGGTTGGTTTGTATCTGTTGGCGTCCGCGTTTTTGCGAAAACCAATTCACTGGAACGAGTATCGATTCTCGCTACCACCGCTAAGACTTTCAACGATGCAGCTTTTGGTTTCTGCCGGCGACTTTGTGCTTGCGTCCCTCGTTCTCTACGTGCTTCTTCCGACGAGCGTTCGTGGACCAGAGGCGATCAACTTCAGCACGGTGTTGGTGTCGTATCTGGCAGCGATGATTGTTGTCGTCATTTTGCACGTTCCCGGTGGAATTGGTGTCTTGGAGGCGACTATCTTGCATTTGATGCCGTCGCATGCGGTTGTTGAAGTTACAGCGGCATTAGTCCTTTACCGGGTCATCTACTATCTGATCCCAGGAGCGTTCGCCGGCCTCCTCTTTTTGTACATCGAAATGACAACCCCCACGGGCAACAAAAGTGAGTAGTCCGAGTGAGTGACCAATCGCTCAAACCTGAGCATCGGCGCGAGCCGATCGATTCCGCAAAACAAGCGGTTCATGCAATCGAAAGGTTCGCGTTACTTTTGGTGGGATCAGCGATGCTGGGCGTGTGGTGCATGATGTTTCTTAGAAGCATGAGCGACAGATCCTCTCTATGCGAGATTACGTGTCATCCGTCACTGCATCTTTTTGTATTGACATTTTTTTTGCTTGTTATTTCTTGGCTATTTTGGCTTATACGACGTCATTCCAGCTTTAGCGGTGATCGATGGAGGCGAAGGTTTTTTGCGTTACTGGTGCCGTTACTGTTTTACGGTTGGGTGACTACACCTTGGCGACTTTTGCCGCTTCGCGAAGATCGAGTCGCGGATCGTGCTATTAAAGTTTTGTCCTGGAATGTTCAGATTGGAAACGATAATCCCAGCTATGTTTTAGACCTTGTTAAACGTGAGTCACCTGATGTGCTTGTGCTGATCGAAATAACGCCATCGATTGCAGTTCAAGTCGAACGACTTAAAGCAATCTATCCAAACCATCTGATCAAAACGCATCGTGCTAGCAGTGGAATCGCTATTTATTCGAAGCTTCCCAATTCGGAGTTTAAGACGCTCTATCCTGGTGACTTGCCGATGCCCGCGATTGAGCTGAATGTAAAACGTTCTAACGAGGGAGATACGAATCTGAGACCTGATTTGTCGATTATTGGAGTTCACACTTTTTCGCCCCAACTGGATAATGGAATGAGAATCGTAAGACGGAATCAGCAGCTTGCAGGAATAGCGCAATGGGCTTCTGAAAAAACGTCGGATGTAATTGTCATCGGCGATTTAAACATCACCCCTTGGTCACCACCATTTTGGAGGCTACTAACCAATGGTCGGTTGGTTGATTCGACTTGGTATCGTGGCTACTTTCCAAGCTGGCCTGCTGGTTTGAAAATGTGGGCCATCCAGATCGACCATGCTCTGGTGAGTCCGAATGTGAAGGTTCTTGAACGCAGTGTTTTGCCAGACACGGGACTATCCGATCATCGGCCTATTTCGATAACGATCAATTAGCACCCCACGAGGCCTTCTTCGCAAAAACTTCTTGGAAGTTGTGCCTATTATACCGGTCATAACGACTCGATAACGTGTGATGCCTTCGCATTTCTGGTGAGGATCGTGCTTTGCCATCCATGTTGCGAAAAAGCAACCTAGGTTTAATTCATGCATCAAAGGTGCTTCGCAATTCACTGAAATCGAAATTTAGAAAATCCACATGACGGCTAAACCAACTCTTCTAATTCTTGATGACGATCGATGGCTTCTTGAATCCATGTGCGATTGGTTAAGAAGCGAAGAGTTTGAAGTACACGCTGCGTCTACCGTTTCCCAAGCGAAACGAATCTTAGATCAATCGAAGATTGGCCTTGCCCTGTGTGACGTTCGCTTAGAGACCGGCGACGGGATGGATCTCCTGCGTTGGGCGAAAAAGAAACATAAACAGGTTCCAGTCATCATGATGACCGGATACGGTGGGCCTGATGCAGGTGCGGAAGCAATTGCGGCTGGAGCGTTTGACCTTTTAACCAAGCCAGTCATCGATCAAGAGCTTCTGCTCGCATTCAATCGCGCTTTGGAGCAAAATCAAATTGCACAAGAAAATGAGCAACTCAAGGCTCAGCTCGATAAACGCTTTGGGATGGAAAATATCTTGGGGCATGACCTGAGAATGGCTCGAATCTTCGACACGATTGATTCGGTTGCGGACGCTCGGGCTACAGTTCTAATCACCGGGGAAAATGGAACCGGTAAGAGCATGATTGCACGAGCTATTCACCAACGGTCACGCCGTCGCAGTCGCCCATTTATCGAGGTTGCCTGCGGTGCGCTTCCAGATAGCCTACTTGAGAGTGAATTGTTTGGTCACGTTGCTGGCGCGTTTACCGGGGCGACTACAAATAAGGTTGGCAAGTTTCAGCTGTCGGACTCGGGGACCTTGTTTCTAGATGAAGTTGGAACGGCTTCTCAAGCTTTGCAAGTCAAATTGTTGCGAGTGTTACAGGAACTTCAGTTCGAGCCGTTGGGAGGAACCGAAACCGTTTCTGTTGATACGCGTGTTGTTCTCGCAACCAATGAGAATCTCGAAGCACGTGTCGAAGAAGGCTCGTTTCGTCAGGACCTTTACTATCGGATTAATGTTATTCGCATCGAGCTACCTGCTCTTCGAGAACGTCGCGATGATATTCCGTTGCTGGTCGAACATTTCCTGCAGTCGGCTTCAAAAGAGTTTGGAAGAACCGTAGATGGATTCACTCGCGATGCGATGGATCACTTGGTCAATCATGCTTGGCCAGGGAATATTCGCGAGCTTGAAAACGTTGTGCAGCGGGCTGTCTTGCTTACCAAAAAGCCGGAAATCGACGTCGATGTTCTTCCACCAAGCATGATGGGTAAAGTACATAACACTGCGATGAGCCGAATCCCCGATTGTCGTAGCAATTCTGCAGTTCGTTCCAATCTTGGGCTTGCAACAAATCATGCTACCAAACCTATTGAAACCGGTTTGCATGCGTGGAATGGAAAAACGCTCAGCGAAGCCCTTGAAGAGCCAGAACGTCAGATCATTCTTGAAACGCTTCGGCAACGAAATGGTAACCGCAACGAGACGGCCCTTCAGCTCGGTATCAATCGAACAACGCTTTATAAGAAAATGAAGAAACTCGGACTCGAAGACCAACCACTTTCTTTAGAAGTCAGCCGTTAATCTCTGGAGCTCCTCCCCCTGCCCTCGCCCGAATTTTGTTGGCCGCCGTTTTGATTCGGTTGGCCCTGGTTGTTTTGGTTTGCGTTGGGGTTGGGGTTTTTCTTCGCACTTTCAAGCAATGCTTTGAGTGCCTTCTCCATGGACTTGGTACTGGGGCCGTTGCCGTTGAGTTCTAATACTTGAACGACTCCGGATGGCTTCGCGGCCATATCGAGTTCGTTGATCATGTCGCAAATAACCTTTAAGAAATCTTCCCCCTCGGCGGAGACGACGATCGTATTAGTAAGGGTGTCGACGCCCAATGAAAACTTTCGAGTGCTACTTCCTGTGTCGCGTTTCTCCTCACGACCTTTTCCGCTTTGATCGGAACCTCGATCGAATGCTTTGTCGTTTTGACTTAGGAAATCGCGGTATGCATCTTTGATTGCTTGTTCAATGGCTTCAGCTCGCGAGTACTGAATCGGTACCAGTTTTGTATAGCGAGCGTCCTTTGCTTTCTTCGTGTCAGGGGTATCCCACAACTCAATCAACTCCTTGATCAACTGCCGATCGGCATTGGAAGCTCCAATCGCGACGATTGTGTTCGTGTCGTTATCGGAAATGAATCGCATCGCTCGCTTTTTACCGAGTTGGGGATCTTCGTTTTTTTTGTCAGGCGTCTCATCAAAAAAGAGAAAGCGATAAAAGGAATCGCGATCATTGTCTTTCTTCTTTTCTTCCTTGAAGTAGTCCTCGAGATTAAGCACGATCCACGTGGCCCGTGTGTTTTTCACTTCAAAAACATCGTAGGGTTTCTTCGGTGGTGTATCACGCAGCATCAGCGATTCAAGTTTATTGAGCGCGTCGATATCCTGGCTTTTGAGAACTAGGTTACCATCCACGTCAAAATCAATCTCGACGGGCGAATTCGATGATGGATTCTCAGTTTGAACTAACCTTTCGGTTGGGTAGTGTTTCGATTTACCGGTGGTAGTTCCTGCAAGAGCGGCGTTTTCGGAACGCTCAGACGATGCGGTTGGTGCGGTTGACGATGCCGGTCCTGCCTTGGGGGCATCGCTCTTTTTCTCGGACGAACTCTCATTCTTTGGAGTGTCGTTGGATTTGCCTTCCGGAGCTGGTTGTTCTTCAGATTTCTTCGGGTCAATCTGTGGCTTATCGGTAGGTCCTATGTACGGTGTTTCGTATTCGGAATCATCAGGCAATATGAGCTGCGAGCCTGGTGCGATGCTTTGCCATTTTTTCTTGATGGCTTCCAGATAGTCCTTTGTTTCTGCAGCACGTGATCCTTCAATGATACGGAATGGGTTCCCTTGCGAGCCTTCAGGAGGGATCTCGCCAAGTTTTATAAGTAGCTTGTTTATTTCCTCAAGTTCTACTTCATTGGCCCAAAGTAAAATTTGATTGTCTTCAATATTCGCACCCACTCTAAAAGAGTCTTCTTTCTTCTTCTTTTCATCGTTTCCTTGACCGAATGGGTCATAGTAAGAAAAGCTTCGACGTGAGCTCTTATTATCGTCCTTGCTGTCTTTGACACCCATAAGGAACTTGATAGTACCAGCAACATCTTCGGCTCTTAGTCGACGAAGTTGCAAGACATCGAAGGTTCGAGCGGACCCGTCAAGTCGCTCAATCACCTGTTGGATCGCATATTGGTCAGCCAACGAAGCATGTGCGATGATCGCATTGTTTTCTTCGTCGACTTCGAGTCGCGTTGTGGGCTCCAGTGCGTCCATCGCTATCAAGGATGCGACTAGTTGTTTCGGGGACAAAGAAGCGAGTCGATACACTTTCAATCGTTGTTCGAGTTGCCTGAAGCTGTTAGCTCCCTCATTGGGGACGTCGATCCGTTGAATGAAGGCGGCGACGATCGCCATTTTGTTTGGAGGCGCATGAACGATGATGCTGTTTTGTCGCGGATTAGAAACCAAGTAGATGTCGGTTTCTCGTTTTTTCGAGTTCCCTCCCTGCCCCTGCCCTTGTACTTTTCCTGCATTTTGCATTTGCTGCTGCATCATTTGTTGCTGCTGCTGCATCATTTGCTGTTGCATGGCTTCCATTTGTCGATTGTTAGAGATCGCTGGAGTCGCTTGTTTTGCAATGCCGAGGAAGCCCTCAAGTTGGATTTTTACTTCATCGGAACGGACATGCTCAAGCAAAAACTCTTTTGCAAGTTGTTGCCGAACGTCCTCGGATTGCTCATCAATGAGGACTCTTTTGATTTCCTGAAGGTTACCCGCCGCATCCATTGCTTCGAGTCGATTGGTCGAATGTAACGGAATAAGCTTTCCGTTTGTGCTGAGAAGAGACTTGAATTCTTCAACAATCTCCTCCACCAATAATGTGTCGAGTGGAAATGAACAACGGACAAAACGATGTGGAGGTAATGCATCAAGCTCCTCAGGGAGTACTTTAGGAACCAAGGCCGAATTAATCTTGTCGGTTTTTCCCACTTGAAGCATGCCATCGATTTCAAGCAAGGTAAATCCACGAGCAAGAAGGTGACGATTAAAGAGGTCACGTGTTTCGACAATCGAGTATGGACGCTGCGTTGAAAGATTGATGTAATCGCCGGGTAGCTCTTGCCAGTCCAAAGACATTTGCGAGGTCTCGGCGAGCCACTTCAATACGTCTGGCCAAGCTTGATTGCGGAACTGAAACTGAACCATTCCATCTTGATCAGGACGAATATCAAGTTCACGTTTATTAGGTGGTTCGGGAGGCGATACGGGACGCTTCACTAAATCGGAAGTCGGCGGTGTTCCGTCAGCAGGCTTCGCTTCATCCGACGGCACGGGTGATTTTGCATCCGGTTTTCCATCCGGTTTTCCATCTGGCTTTCCGCTTGATTTGCTTTCTGGATTTCCGGGATTTGGGGCTGCCTCCGCATTGGGACGTTCTTCACCGCGGACGGTTGATGTCGTAAGTGAGTCGCAGACCACCGCGTAAACAATCACGGCAACTGCTAAGAAACTGCCCAGATTCGAAAGCAACCGTACAAGCCTAAAATTCGTCATGAAAGCTAGATGTCCGTTGCGAAAGTTTGGCTGAGAAGGTTGAAAAGGTCCTTCTTAGTTTATACGCCAACAGGGCAACATTCTAGCTTCAAATCCGCGAGTGCCTGATTGCCGCTTGTTATCCTGCAACTCTTCATCGACCGTTAATTTGCACTCTTTTGGGATTTGGCTATTACGGATTCGAGCGAAACTGGAATTCCGCCTTGTCTTTTGCTTTCGGCGGCCGCTTCCATAAAGGCATAGATTTCGATCGTTTCTTCGGCGGAAACGGGCTGCTGCTTCGTCCGAAAGAACTCGGAAATCACAAGTACCAGCGGCTTGTAGCCTTGGAATTTTTCTAGTGCGACGATCCCCTTATCGCCGAACGCAGTTCCTCCGTATCCACTCGTTCCAGAACGAATTCCCCGAAAAGTTCCTATGCGACCATCAGACCACTTACCCGTAACGAAGTCAAAGTTTTCTGTGGAAACCCGAGTTACGCTTTCGCATCCGGGCCCCATGCATGTAAAAAGAGATTCAACACCATGTATTCCGTACCAGTAGAGGTCGCTATGACTGGGTTCGAGTGCACACGGGCTGAAGGCATCACATCCAAGGACTTTTCCGACAAGACCGTTGCGAATGGCTTGGACGTTTCCACCGTAGCGAAGGGATGAGCTACTGAACATCGGAGTCCCGGAGTCCTTGGCGGCTTGGAATATAGCTAACACATCAGCCAACGAGGCGGCGACTGGTTTGTCGATAAATACAGGTTTCTTGGATGCGAATACCTCCATGGCTTGTTGTAGATGTAGCTTGCCGTCGTTGGTCTCAAGTAGAACGCAATCGACCCGTTTGAGAAGATCGGCAACCGAGTCCACTATCTCAACATCTAGAGCTTTCATCTCTGCTGTGATTGACGGGATTCGCGATGCACTTGATTCGATATCACGGCTGCCAAAAGGATAGGCAGCAACAACTCGCAATCGCGGCCCTGCATCGGTCGCTTCGCTTTTGTTGAGCTCTTTTGTAAAGGCTGCTGAGTGAGAAGTGTCTAAGCCAATGACGCCAACGCGTATGGTTGGAGCATCATCTGCTGCTATACAACAGTTCGGTGCAACAATTCCAAAATAGCTTATTAAGGATAAGCAAGCTGAGGACGATATCCACAAACGAAAGAAACGGATAGACAAATTTGTTCGTTGAGACATGATGCTTCCTAGTAGGTGGGAGGTAGGTTTAACCGGTGGGATTTCGGAATTCGCGGATTACCGATTCAAGCATTCTATCTAATGCGTGAAGCGCGTGGGGTGCCGGTGCAAAGTGTTTTAAACATACTTTTCGCCGCGAATCACATTGACAGTTGAAAGATAAGCGATTACGGCATAACGATCAAAGTAGTCGGTCGATAGAACGTGTAGAATGCGATCCGCGACTTCTTGGGAAACGATTGTTTCCAGTCGAAAGTTCTCACCAAATATTTCGCCAACGCGTCGTTGTCGACTTCCTTCTCCTTGAGCATCTGTGATTGTATGTCCGTGACTTCCTGAGTCGCGAATCACACTGATGATTCGTTCCTTTAAGATCGCTTCTGCGATGATGGTGATCAAACAAAGTGGGGTTGTCTTCACGGGCGAACTTCCTTGGGCTGGCGGAGGATAGTTTTAGGAGCAAAGGGCTTTGGAAATAGCGAAGTAAATTGGTATGCCAAATACTAGATTGAACGGAAATGTAATCGCCAAGGCGGCTGTAAGGTAAAATGTTGGATTGGCTTCCGGCAATGTCATTCGGACTGCAGGTGGTGCCGCGATGTAGGATGCACTTGCAGCCATCGTTCCCAACACAGTGCAGCCACCAACGGAGAGACCGGCGAGTGATCCTAAGTAAGCTCCAAGTGTACCGTGAAATATTGGCATGATGATTCCGAAGCCAAGTAGGAATAGGCCCGCATGACGCAAGTCTCCTAAACGCGATCCCGCAGCCAGTCCCATTTCCAGCAAAAAGATCGTCAGGAGTCCCTTAAAAAGTCCCTCGAAAACTGGCTGAACCATCGCCCAGCCCGAGTCGCCTACCGAAGCGCCAATCACTAGTCCGCCTACAAGGAGGATCATCGATCGTGAGGTTAGTAGCTCATGCATCAACTCGCTAGTTTTTCTTCCTGAGCCGATAACGCTAGCCACGGGTTCCACGCTGCCATCAGCCTTACTCACGGCTTGAGAATTGGCTTTGCTCCTCGCCATTTGAAAGGCACCAATGGCCAAGGCTATCTGAATTCCTGGTATCTCCAGGAGGGTAAGCAGTGTAGGCATGAATCCCTCCGCAGGAGAACCTGCCGACGTAACAAACTGCTGTGCTGCAATGAACGTGACAGCCGAAACCGAGCCATAGTGAGCGGCAATACCAGCCGCATCGGCAATACTGAATCGACCTAGTTTCCGGAGCACAAGGTAGGACGTAACTGGGGTAATAATCCCCAGCAATATTGTGACAAACGCCGGTCCTGAGATCTCTGAGAATGAACTGTGTGAAAGCTCGACGCCGCCCTTCAACCCTAGAGCGAACAACAGATAGATCGAGAGAGAGGTATAAAGGTCACGCGGTAAAGCTAGTTCGCTCTTGACTATTCTCGCAAAGACCCCAAGAGCAAATGCCAGGGTTAATGGAGAACACAGGTTGATCTTCAGGATATCGAACATAGAATAGAACGTCTTTAATTGTGCGAATATAAATACACGAAATATAATTCGTGTAAATGTTATCGTTGTTTCTGTCTGCCTGCAAGGGTGTCACCTATGACTGCCAGCAAAAAGTCGATCCCTCCATCGGTCGTCCGTGAAAACGCAAAGGATATCGCCGCACCTGGTGGTGCGTGGACATTTTTATCCAATCACACCCATGTGCTTCTGTGTCTCTATCGTGCTCCTGATTCGACTACTCGCGAAGTCGCTGCATTGGTTGGTATTACTGAAAGAATGGTCCAGAAGATTGTCGCTGAACTGGTGGAGTCCGGCTTTATGGACGTGTTTAAGGTAGGCAGGAAAAATACCTATAAAATCCATGTAAAGAAGACGCTCCGTCATCCACTAGAATCGCATCGTCGCATTGGCGATTTATTGGAGCATCTAAAGAAGTAAGCGACTTAAGAAGCGAGCTATGTTACCGATTGTCTTGGTCCGTTGGCCCAACTGGAGCAAATGAGGTGGCTCTCCCGTGCTCGCGCAAAATCGAGATTACTTCTTCAATCGCCATTGGGTCTGCTGGCAAGTCTGTGTGTTTGTCGTGTACAAGTTTTTCGCTATCTACACCGTATTTTCTTGCACTCGATACTGGTACGACACCGTCAGAGTCACCGCTTCCCGGCATCCAGCGACCATGCCCGATAATGGAGTGCATACGAACGCTCGGATCTACAGTCAGCGAATCAATTGCTAGAAGTAACGGACTGCTAGGTTCAAGGATATCAATGCTAGTTGGTGTTCGGTTCGAGAACTCTCGCGAGAATACGTCCGGGTTGTCGCAAAGGAGTTTTCGATGCGATAGTTTTAGGTCGATAGGTTGTTCTACTAAGAAAGAACCCAAGCGGCCAATCGAACGTTGTGCGATAACCGAACCGCGATGGGGCGTGCCGATGAAGATCACTCTGGAAACCATCGGCGAGCGTTCGAAGAAGACCGCTTGTCGGAACTGGTCTCGTGTATGGGAATCCATTATAACGCTTTCAAACGGGCACTTTGCAATGGAGTTCCAAAGCGTATCGTCACTATCCGCAATTAACAATTTACTAACCAATCCACCCATGCTGTGTCCGACTAAGACAATGTTTTGCAATGCCAAATCTGCTCCATCAGGATCAACGAGATGAGCCAAAAGCGCGAGTTGTCTGCGCAGATTCGCAGCGCTCTGAAGGAATGGTTCACCAGTCGGATACTGAAATCCCCAAATCTGAAAGTTTTCGTTTGCAAACGGGCACGCTTTTAGTTCATTGATCATATTCGCCCAAGTCAGACGATCCGAAAGCAATCCATGAATAAACACGAGCGGAATCTTACCTGGCTGATAAGGTTCGAGCATGAACAGCCCATCCTCTTGCGGATTCGCCGCCCCCGGTTGGATGAAGGATTCGAAATATCTTCGCTGAGTCGTCGCTAGGACTCGAGCAACCGCAGCAGATTTGTCAACTGCGAGGGGAACTTCTTTATCCTCAACCAGGATCGTAGACGCTCCGATTGGATTATGAAGTTCTAAAACAAAGGGGTGAGCCGAAGTCGTTGTGTCTTGTTCGTTTGAGGACTTAAGAAGCAAAGTTGCTACAAATGCACCACGGGTGCGTTGAAATGGACCGCTTACGGTCTCTGTCCTCATTACAACGGTTGGAACGCCTAACCCCTCCTGGCGATAGACGTTTTCAAGATCCTTCGCCGAATAGTTGCCAACAGGGACAAGAGAATTAAACTCTTTAGGGCTCTGGTAAAATCCATGGTAGGTACAAGGGATTACGCTCCAGTCATCCATGTCTCTGATCCGAAGACCGTAGGTTGGGTCGAATCGTTGGTATCGCTGCCCCTGGATCAACAGTGCATTCAGAGACGAGCGATAAATTTCGTCTGCTCTTCCGTCGAATTTGCCTCGGCATCGAATCTGCGACTGTATCTCTTGCCAAGCGAAAGAAGCCGATTCAAAGTAATGGTCAACGCATCGCTCGTCCTCGCACTCGCTTGCTAACTCGGCCAATGCATAAGCCACCTCGGCTCGGGAGAGTTCGACGCTTTCAGGTCGAATGAAGCACTTCGGCGAGAGTGCTTGATCGATGATATCTGGATCAGCGATCACTTGCGTTGGCTCAGGCCACCTGTGGTGATGGCATAGCGACGCGCAGCCACCGGCAACGCAAGACAATATTGCGATGCTGAAGGCGAGTACGTGAAGAGATCTCGATTGCAGATGCATGTCGCGAGCCGATTGCGCAAGTCAGTTTCAGTTTCCGATGAACTGTACATCACAACAGATCGCAGTCGGCAACTATTGGCTGGTCGGAAGATGACGAATCGTCACGCAAAGTCTGCAAATCCGAAGCGTCCATCCCGACCGAATCTTTTCAAGAAATACTCAAGAGTTTCGAAGTTAATAGTCTTCGTTAATCTGAGCGGCTTTCCAAAGTTCTTCGAACTTGGTGGCAACGTAGGGGTTGAGCGATTGACTGTAGCTTGTTGCCAGCTTGTTTATGCGAATCAAGTTCATGACGTCGGCCATATCTTGCATCCGATGTGTTGCCGTCATTCCGCTGGCTAATTTTAGCTCGATGAGAGTCTTCAGCGAAATGAAAGGAAGACCCTCGGCATTGTGCTCCGAGACCGATTCGGGGGTTGGAAATGCAATTGGCTTGGGAAGTCCATCTCCGGGGAAATCACCCACGATCAACGTGTCCACATTGATGTTGGTTACCGCATCGCGAAAATTCTTCGATCCCTCGAATTTGTCGACCCAGCCACGTCCGATCCAGCGTTCTTTAAATCGGAGTAGATCTTCACGACGTATAAGAATATCGACATCCGAAGTGGTTCGCTTGTGTCCGTGAGCGTTCGCAGCCATCGCACCCGCAATTGCGAACGAGATCTGCATCTCGTTGAGCGTCTTAGACAATCGACGCATCGTTTCGTGAATCGGCGACGCTTCCATAAAAAACAGATCCGCTCGCTTGGCAACTTGAAGTATCGATTCCATTATTCAACTATACCGACTGGAGGGCTTATCTGCCAAACTTATTAATTCAGAAAGTCAGCGTATCGTCACTGCATGCCGACGTTGGATTTCAACAAATTCGGGGATGACTGCGTGTAACTGTTTTGGGTACGTAGAGCGATGATTACTGATCTTGAACCCGTAACAGAAGAAACTCCAGCATCCGAAGTCCTCCGTTTTAAACTAAACGCCAAGCTTTTAAAATCTAATGCCGATACCGACGTTACTGAAAAAATTGGGCGATTGATCGTTCAGTCCCCATCCGACCCGCGTTCCGACTTCCAGGTCTTGCGAGATGAGGTAGTGAATGCCAGGGCTGAAGAAATGTTGCGTACTTTCGTGTTCTCTGCCTTCTGAAAAGACACCAAAGTATTCAGCGTGTGCCTTCCATCGCTCGCCCACTGGAATCTTTAGAACAGTCGAAGGGGACCAAACATTGAAGTGGTCTTCTTCGACGCTATTGGTGCTGTAGCGAATACCCGAGTCCCAAATACTTCCGTTACGTAGCTTCCAACCGAAGATGTACGAAGATGAAAATGTAGTCGCTGTCGCTTCACCGCTTGTTGGAGTAAAACCTTGAATGATGATACTACTTTCCGGAATCCAATTCCGTTGGTCTGTCAGTAACATCTTGGTACCATAAAGAAGCCTAGCTTCTTCCTCGATAACAGGTTCCTCTTCGAAGTCGCCTGGGACGTTACCGGAGATTGGATTGCTCGCTCCACCGATCTCGTAATTGAACCCAAATCGGATTTCAAGCAAATCGTTGATGCCGTATCGCGTGATGAGTTCTGGAAGGCTGTGCGTTTCTGCAACTTGGCGATTGTCGATGAGCGAATAGCCAGATTCGATCACCAACCGCTTACGGCCAACCACACTGGTAGACGGCGTGAATGAGTCGCGGTCGGTTGCTATCTCGTCCTCTTCAGGCGACTCGTTTTCGTTTGCTTCAAAAGGTAGAAATCCTTGGATGATCCCTCTGGCCGAGGATTGTGCTGAAACGTTTGAGGCAAAACCCCAGCACGATGTAGCTACCAAGCAAATGATTTTAAAAAACTGATTCATCGTCGATTTTTCCTGTTATTGAATCGACTGAGAGAAAAATAAGCTAAGGTTGTATCGGTCGAGTATTTCCGGAAATAAGGACTCTAGTGCCGTAAAGTACGATTCGGGTTTCCGTAGGACTGGAATATCCACACAGTCGATAAGCTTTGCCAATGTCTGGATTCGTGGGAGTGCGTGATCAGGTTCGTTTCCAAGGTTGTCTCGTGGTAGTAGAAGTCGAAAAATTTTAAGAAAATCGGACTCTTATCATTGATTTGTCTTAACTTTTGTGGCTAACAAATTCCGGTAAACTAAAATACTGGCTGGAAAAATCAACCGTTCTGATTAGCCTTTAGTGCACCCCAATTTATGTCTATTGCGCTTGACGCAATCAATCTGAATTGTCGTGACCATGCTGTCAAAATCATAGTCGTTTTGCTATGCTTTCCAACCACGATCAATAACCGAAGTGCAACGGCTCTCGATCGTTATGTTTCAATTTTGCACCGGTATGCACCCTTTTAAACGTTCTGGAGATCTTCATGAGTTTTTCCCCCTCGTGGTCGAAAATCACGACTGCGGTCCTCTCGCTTGTATTTGTTTACGGAGCCGTCGATTCGGCTTCGGCGCAGCAAAAGAAGCCCAATGTTCTGGTCATCTGGGGTGACGATATTGGCTATTGGAATATCAGCCATAACAATCACGGCATGATGGGATATAAAACTCCTAATATCGATCGTGTCGCGAGGGAAGGCGTTTCGTTTACTGACTATTATGCACAGCAGAGTTGTACTGCTGGCCGTGCTGCTTTTATTAGCGGTAGCGTTCCTGTTCGATCTGGTATGACTAAAGTTGGAATGCCTGGCGCAAAGGAAGGCTGGCAGAAGACCGACGTGACGATGGCGACGGTCATGAAGAGCCAAGGCTATGCAACTGGGCAGTTTGGGAAGAACCATCAAGGAGATCGCGACGAGCATCTGCCGACCATGCACGGCTTCGATGAGTTTCTCGGAAATCTATACCATCTCAATGCCGAAGAGGAGCCAGAGAACGAAGACTACCCGGGTGATATGAAGCTGGCGAACGGGAAGACTTTCCGCGAAGTTTTCGGACCACGCGGTGTCATTAGATCGAAGTCCGATGGTCGCGGTGGTCAAACGATCGAGAACACGGGCCCGCTTACGAAAAAGCGTATGGAGACAATCGATGAAGAAACGCTCGCAGCTGCGAAAGATTTTATCAAACGTCAGAATGCCGCAGGCAAGCCGTTCTTTTGCTGGTGGAATGGGACACGCATGCACTTCCGAACGCATGTTAAGAAGGAAAATCGACACGAAGGCAACGATGAATACACAGATGGCATGATTGAACACGATGGTCACGTTGGAGAGTTGCTTAAACTGATCGATGAACTTGGACTCGCCGACAATACGATAATTCAATACTCGACCGATAACGGTCCACACTACAACACCTGGCCAGATGCAGGTACGATGCCGTTTCGCGGTGAGAAGAACTCCAATTGGGAAGGTGCTTTTCGAGCTCCGTGTTTCATCAAGTGGCCAAATCATTTTCCGGCTGGTGTAACGCTTAATGGTATTGTCTCTCACGAAGATTGGCTGCCTACTTTCGCTGCCGTGGCGGGTGCTCCGGACATCAAAGAGAAGCTTCTCAAGGGCGTTCAGCTCAATGGCCGCAGCTACAAGAATCACCTCGACGGGTATAACCAGCTTGACTATCTGAGCGGCAAAACCGAGACCTCGGCTCGGAATGAGTTTATCTACTTGAATGATGCTGCCGAAGTTGTTGCGATCCGCGTCGGTGATTGGAAGGCGGTTTATCTTGAGAACAGAGCGAAACAGCTTCAAGTTTGGCGTGAACCGTTTATTCAGCTAAGGCTCCCGCTCCTCTTTAATCTTCGTCGTGATCCGTTCGAGCGAGCGCAAGAAAATTCCAATACATATCACGATTGGATGATTGATCGCGCTTTTGTTCTCGGACCAATGCAAGTAATTGCAAGTCGTTTCCTGATGACACTGAAGGATTTTCCACCCAGTCAATCGCCTGGAGATTGGAGCCTTCAATCTCTTGAGAGACAAATCAAAGGTATGACAGCGGAAGGCAAGTAGCCGACTGGCCGCGACAATCCAATTCGACATTCAACATTCCTTGTTCGGTATTCTTGTCTCGTGCAATCGAATAACGGATATCGAACCAGGAACTCCTAATAATTGCCTCGGTTTCGCCCTGGCATTGGCTACCAAGCCTGTGTGAAAGAAATAATCACAGGCTGGAAGCCTATACCACATTTTCCGTCAACTACTTGCTTCTCATGGACTATTCAGGAACTTCAGAATGGAAATGCAGCTACCACGCTTCAACACGATCAAGCGAATCGTTGCCACCGCGATCGTTTTAATAACCGTCGCTTGTTGCCAACCATCCATCGCGCAACAGTCCAACGATAAGCCCATCGGAAATCCGACAGTGCTGCCGACTCCCGACTTCAAGTTCGAAGGAAAAGTTGGCAAGACTTACTTGGAATCGAGCCCTCCTGAGTTTCCGCAGCCGACAAAAGCACCTGCTGGTGCGCCAAATGTTGTGTTGATTTTGTTAGATGATTCTGGCTTTGGGCAGTACAACGCATTCGGTGGGGGAGTCCCTTCACCAACGCTGGATAAGTTGTCGTCGGAAGGGCTCCGATTCAATCGGTTTCATACGACCGCACTTTGCTCGCCGACCCGAGCTGCACTCATTACTGGACGCAATCATCACTCAGCAGCAACAGGCGTTATCACCGAAGCCGCTACTGGTTACGAGGGATACACCTGTGTACTTCCCCGAAGCTGCGGAACGATTGGTGAAGTGCTTCGACAAAATGGATACATGACAGCTTGGATCGGCAAGAACCATAATACTCCGGCTTGGGAAACCAGTGCCGCTGGTCCGTTCGATCGCTGGGCAAATGGTCTGGGTTTCGACTACTTCTATGGTTTCAATGCTGGTGATGTGAATCATTGGAATCCGCTACTATTCGAGAATAGAAATCTTGTTCCGAAAAGCGATAATCCCGATTACCACCTGACAGAAGATTTAGCCGACAAAGCAATCGATTGGACTCGAAAGGTCAAAAGTATTGCACCTGACAAACCATTCTTCTTGTACGTTGCACCAGGTGCCAATCACTCACCGCATCATGCGCCGGCAGATTGGATCGCGAAGTTCAAAGGACAATTCGATGATGGTTGGGATACTTACCGCGCTACAACCCTTAAGCGACAGATCGCGATGGGCATTGTACCTGCGGATACGAAACTCACCGAGCGAAGCGAAGGCCTTCCTGCTTGGGATTCATTGGTACCTGGTCAGAAGAAAATCTACTCGCGCATGATGGAGGTTTTTGCAGGGTTTGCCGCTCACGTCGACCATCATATGGGAAGAGTGATCGACGCAGTCAAGGAGATGGATGGAGCCGACAATACAATCTTTATCTACATCGTTGGCGACAACGGTTCGAGCGCCGAAGGGGGCCTTGAAGGTAGCATCAATGAGAACCTGTTCTTCAATGGCTTTCCCGAAAATTGGGAAGAAAACCTAGAGCATATCGATGAGATCGGCGGCCCGAAGTGGTTTAATCACTTCCCATCGGCATGGGCCCACGCGATGAACACGCCGTTCCAATGGACCAAACAAGTTGCGAGCCACTTTGGTGGAACTCGCAACCCTATGATTATTTCGTGGCCTGCCAAGATCAAGAAGGGTGGCGGATTACGCTCGCAGTTTCTTCATGTGATCGATATTACTCCAACACTCTATGAAGCCATCGGGATCACACCACCGACGATGATCAATGGAATTGAGCAAAAGCCAATCGAAGGCAAGAGCTTTCTTGCTGCATTGGAAGACCCGAAGGCTCCCGAAACTCGGACGACGCAGTACTTCGAATTGTTAGTCAACCGCGGGATCTATCACGAAGGTTGGATGGCTTCCAGTCGCAGCTTCGTGCCTTGGACACCCGTTCGCGGCGCGTTTGATCCGATGACGGCGAAATGGGAACTATACAACGTGGATCAGGACTTTAGCCAAGCGAATAATCTTGCCGCACAGCACCCTGAGAAGCTCAAAGAAATGGAAGAATTGTTTTGGAAGGAAGCCGCGACCTATAACGTACTACCGCTCGATTGGCGAGCTGTTGAGCGATTGAACGGCGAACTGCAAGGTCGTCCTCGTTTAGCAGGCAAGAGTAGCAAGTACACTTATTATCCTGGTCAAGTTGCATTGCCTGACGGGGCTTGTCCGCCAACGTTGAACAAGTCTTTCTCGATCACAGCGAACATAGAGGTTCCTGTTTCTGGAGCCGAAGGAATGGTCTTTAACCAAGGCGGCTTAGCGGGCGGATACGGTTTGTATCTTCGCGATGGGAAAGCTCATTTCATCTATAACATGCTTGCCATTGATCGGTATACGATTACGTCCGATGCGTTGCCAACTGGGAAAGTGGCGTTAGTCGCGGATGTAGCCTATGACGGCAAGCAAGGTGAATTCGGTAAATCGGCGACAGTAACCTTGAGTGCCAATGGCAAGCAGATAGGTCAAGGCAAATTGCCAAGGACTATTCCGCTTCAGTATTCACTCGGTGAAGGCATCGACGTTGGAACCGATACCGGTTCTGCCGTTGATTTCAGTTACAAGCTTCCATTCAATTTCACAGGTAAGATTGAAAAGGTTGTGGTTGAACTCAAGTAGTAATCCACTTCGACGTTCGCTTTTCCTTGTTCGGAGTTCGTTATTCTCCTCCCGTACAACTCAAGGTAACCCAATGAAAATTCGCTCCACATTCGCCGCACTGCTTTGCTTTGCATTCAGCACTGTATCCACCGCGTACGGGCAATCGCAATTGCCCCAGCCTGATCCGGCTTTCAAAGGCAAGATCGGCGAGACGTACAAAGACTCAACACCAAGCTTCCCGATGCCGGTCAAGGCTGCGAAAGGAAGCCCAAACGTTTTGCTTATCTTGCTCGACGACGTTGGTTTTGGGATGTGCTCGACCTATGGTGGGCCAGTGCCTACTCCGCACATGGATGAGCTTGGTAGAAATGGACTTAAGTACAATCGGTTTCATACGACAGCGCTATGCAGTCCGACGCGAGGGGCGTTGCTCGCAGGTCGAAATCATCACTCGATTGCGACCGGTGTGATTATCGAAATGGGCACCGGTTACCCTGGCTATACAGGCGTGATACCAAGGAGTACGGCACTCGTTTCTCAGATGCTGCGCGACAATGGCTATGCGACAGGTATGTTTGGAAAATGGCACAATACGCCCGAGCCAGATATCAGTCCAGCTGGCCCATTCGACCGCTGGCCGACTGGGCTTGGCTTTGATTATTTCTACGGGTTTAACCAAGGTGAAACGCATCAGTTCTATCCGGTGATCTATCGCAACACATCGTGGGTGCCGCAGCCCAAAACGCCCGAACAAGGCTACCACTTCACAGCGGACATGACCGACGAAGCGATCGCTTGGACTCGCAATATTCGTGCCGCCGATCCGGATAAACCTTGGTTCAATTACTTCAGCACATCTGGCGTTCATGCACCACATCATGCCCCGAAAGAATGGCTTGCAAAGTATATCGGCAAGTTCGATCACGGGTGGGACAAACAACGCGTGTTAACACATGCCAAGCAGATCGAGATGGGGATTGTTCCCAAAGGAACCAAACTGACTCCAAGGCCTAAGGAAGTACCGTCATGGGACAGTCAATCGGCGGACGCTAAAAAAGTCTATACTAGATTGATGGAGAACTACGCTGCCTATATGGCCTACACGGATTATGAAGTTGGTCGCTTGATCGAGAGCCTTCGCGAGTCGGGTGAACTCGACAATACGTTATTGATGTACATCGTTGGCGACAATGGTGCGAGCGCGGAAGGTGGTTTGGAAGGGACGTTTAGCGAGATTGCAAGTTTGCTTGGCGTGCAGCTTGGTCTTGAAAGCTCATTGAAGCGAATCGATGAGATCGGTGGGCCAACCAGTGAGCCGCACGTGCCCGTTGGTTGGGCCTGGGCGATGAACGCACCGTTCCAGTGGACCAAGCAAGTCGCTAGCCATTTTGGTGGTACACGTAACCCAATGGTCGTCCACTGGCCACAGGGGATCAACGCAAAAGGCGAGATACGCAATCAGTTTCATCATGTGATTGATGTGGTGCCGACGATTCTCGAAGCATGCAAGATACCGGAACCAAAAGTTGTGAACGGCATCGCACAGAAGCCTATTGAAGGCGTATCTATGCTCTACTCTTTTGACGAAAACTCGGCAAAGGATCGGAGGACGACGCAATATTTTGAACTGGCGACGAACCGCGCGATTTATCACGACGGCTGGGTAGCATGCAGCAAGTACGGATTGCCTTGGGAAACTGCTGGGCGCGGCGACGGATTTGTGAATGCTTCCTGGGAGTTATACAATGTGAACGAAGACTTTAGTCAGGCAGAAGATTTGGCCGCGAAGAACCCAAAGAAACTTATTGAACTCAAAGCTAAGTTCATGGAAGAAGCCAAGAAGTTCGATGTATTTCCGCTCGACTCTCGCTTCTCGGAGCGAATGGATCCTAAGTTGCGAATCGCCGGTGAACCGAAGAAGAGTTGGACCTACTTCGGAAACAACGTTTGGCTTCCAGAGCCAATTGGACCACAACTATTCCCGCGCTCACACACGATTACCGCCGAGCTAAACATTCCCAAGAGTGGAGCCGAAGGTGTGGTTGCATGCGCGGGAGCGTTCTCGGCCGGTTGGTCACTTTACGTCAAAGATCAGAAACCCGCGTTTCGCTACACGTACTTCGACGTGGCCGATGTCACCATTCCGGGAACGGAAAGTCTTCCTGAGGGTAAGGCCGTTATCAAAACGGAGTTCGTACCTGATGGAAGCAGAGAGGGAGGCGGAACCTTAAAGCTATTCGTTAACGGTAAGCCTGCTGGCCAAGGCAAGCTTACGCGATCTGCATTCCGACACGGTTTAGAACCGTTCGAGATCGGTCGCGATTCGATCACGCCAGTAGATCCTGCTTACCAAAGCAAAGGTTCCTACGCGTTTACCGGCACGATCGAAAAGGTGCAATTCGAGTTGTCGAAATAGTTGCGAAGCTGACTTCAAAAGTGGCATAGGCTTCCAGACCGTGTAAACGTGGCATGCTCACAGGCTAGAAGGCTATGCCACACATAACGAATACTATCCCAGGAGCAACTTTTTGATGCTTAGATGCTTTTTTTGTTTTCTATTCTTGTGCGATTTTGTTAGGGCCACGGACGCTCTCCCTTCGTGGAATGATTCGGCATCGAAGAAAGCTATTATTGCTTTCGTTCGAAAAGTAACTGCAGAAGGAACAGCAGACTACGTTCCCGTTCCCGAACGCATTGCCGTATTCGATAATGACGGCGCGTTGTGGCCTGAGAATCCGGTGCCGTTTCAATTGGCTTATGCACTGGACGTTCTCAAGCAGCGTACATCGACGGATTCGAAACTTGCCGCCGATCCCATGGTACAAGCGGCGAACTCAGGTGACTTCGCAAAGCTCCTTGAAGGCGCACACCATGATGGACTCATGCAGATCATAGCATTGACGCATGCTGGTATGACCACGGATGAATTCAAAGCAAGCGTTGAGGGGTGGCTCAAAACGGCAAAGCATCCGCGATTCGAGAAAGGCTACGATCAACTGACCTATCAGCCGATGCAAGAAGTATTGAGCTATCTGCGAGCCAACGGTTTCAAGACATACATTGTTTCGGGAGGTGGAGCTGATTTCATGCGAGTTTGGTCTGAACGCGTCTATGGAATTCCACCTGAACAGGTTGTGGGCTCGTCTTCCCGCACCAAGTTTGAACTTCGGGAAAATGGCCCCGCCCTCGTGAAGACATTGGAACATTTATTCGTTGACGACAAAGAAGGGAAACCAGTCGGTATTCATCAGTTTATTGGTCGTCGTCCTATCGCTTGCTTCGGAAATAGCGATGGTGACAAGGCGATGCTCGAGTATACAACTGTGAACAATCCCCGTCCCAGTTTTGGATTGATCGTGCATCACACTGATGCCCAACGCGAGTATGCTTACGACAAGGCCCCGAAGAGTTCAGGGAAATTGATCGAAGCTTTATCGGATGCTCCGGTTCGCGGCTGGTCAGTTGTCGATATGGAAAAGGATTGGAATTTGGTTTGGGCAAAATAAAACCACGGCATAAGGGCCTGCCGGTCCCGAATTAAGGCTTGGCGTGAGCCATCCGGGGCGGCGGATTCTCGGTGGTTCCGAGATTCTTCTCATAGATTCTTATTGCGAACTGAAACTTTGTGCCCAAATGGCTACTGTTTCTTGAGATAGCAGCGTAATGGACTATGATCGGTCGAGGCTTTTCGGCTTGACTGGTTGGCTTAATTGGCCGGCTTAGTTTGCTGGCTTTATTTGCTGGCTTTATTTGCTGGCCTGACTATTTTGAAGCCAATACTTTTTCCAGGCAGAGTTTCTACAACAGTGAAATCCTCCAACGTGTTGACAAACAATCTTTCTCGGAATGTCGCTCAGTTCGTTGCTTTCCGAATTGAAAACCAAACGTACGCATTTCGGATCGAACAGATTCAAGAAATCGTAATCTTGAGCCAAGTAACCCGAACACCACAAGTTCCCGACTACGTGGAAGGGGTCGCGAATCTGCGCGGATCGATCATTCCGATCGTAAACCTCAGAACGCTTTTTGGTCTCGAACAAAAGGCATACGATACGGAAACTCGTACGATCGTGGTCAACGTTGGAAAACGAGTTATCGGGTGTACGGTGGATACTGTGACGCAAGTCATTCGCATTGGGAAAGACGATCTTCACGCAGCTCCAGATACAGTCACAGGGCACGGTGCGAGTTACATCGCAGGTTTTGCCCGTGTCCAAGATCAATTGATAGTACTACTTGAAGTGGATGATTTGTTAGATCCTCAAAAACTCGAACGGGTAAGCCAGATTTCAATGCCCAGATTTCCAAATAGCCTGTCGCAAAAATAAACAGGGTAGAAGAGCTTAATCAATTCTATACCGAATTTTTTCAATTCACTTTTAAACATGCCTAACTGGAGTTCATGCCGCGATGGCCATTGACAAAAAGCAAACGACGACCAAGCCTGCAGTACGCAGTCCAAAGACGACTACACCAAAAGTGGATACAATGAATCCAATCCAGGCACATACATCCAAACCTGCAATGTTCGACGCTTTTTGTCGAGCGATGGCGATGATTGAGTTCACGACCGATGGGATGATCATATGGGCTAACGAAAACTTTTTGAACACGATCGGTTATACGCTCGACGATATCCGTGGAAGGCATCACAGCTTGTTCGTCGACTCCGAGTATCGAACTTCGCAAGCATATCGCGACTTTTGGTATGAACTCGGGCAAGGCATTGCGAAAGTCGGACGCTTCAAACGCTATGGCAAGGGTGGTCGCGAAGTCTATCTGCAAGCTGCTTACAGTCCAGTGATCGACGCAAATGGAACCACGGTCAAGATCGTTAAGCTTGCCGCCAACGTGACTGAAGACGCGATGCGAGAATTACGTGCTCAGGAGCGTGAGAACGCGATCCAGCAAAAACAAACTGATGATAAATTGGAGCTTGAAAGCAAAGTAAACGAGCTGTCCACTAATGTCGACGCTGCCTCTCAAGGTGATTTGACTCAGCAAGTCGCTGTCCAAGGCGAAGATGATATGGGGCGATTAGGAAGTAGTCTTCGAAAGATGATTTGCGATCTTCGAACGATTATCGGGGAAGTCATGGCAGCCGCGCAACAGCAAAACGAGGGTGCTCGCACAATTGCTGAGAGTAGCGCAAACCTGAGCGAAGGAGCACAAACCCAAGCCGCATCGGTCGAAGAGATGACTGCAAGCGTCGCACAAATGTTCGATTCGATGCAGGTCATAACTGAAAACGCTAGTACTGCCAAAGTCAAAGCGATAGAGACTTCGCGGCTTGCAAAGGGTGGCGGGGCAACGGTTGATGAAGCGGTCAACGCCATGAAGATGATTCAAAAGTCCAGCGAGCAAATTAACGAAATCATTCAAGTGATAAGCGAGATTGCAAGCCAGACAAATCTACTCGCGCTCAATGCGGCAATCGAAGCAGCCCGCGCCGGTGAACATGGTCTTGGCTTCGCAGTCGTCGCAGATGAGGTCCGCAAACTTGCAGAACGATCGAGCGAGGCGGCCAAAGAAATTACGAAGTTGATCAAAGAGTCTTCCCGACGCGTTGAGGAAGGGGCAAGCTTGTCCAAGAAGGTTGGCGAGTCTTTGAGATTGATTGTAGAATCGGTCGATGATACGGCAGAAGGCATCGCTCAGATTGCAGCATCGACAGAAGCTCAATCTGCTAGTGCTCAAGAGGTCAAGATTGCAATTCGAAGTGTATCGGACACAACAGAATCCAATGCTGCGGCTTCAGAGGAAATGGCTGCTAGCGCGGAGCAACTTGGCGCTCAGGCACAAAGCTTGCGTGACTTGGTTGCGAAATTCAAAATCTAATGTGGCAGACTAGCACCATGATGGAAGTGGAACGACTTACACCAAAACAATTCGAGTTGTTCCAAAAGTTCATTTACGATCGATCTGGAATCAAGATCGATATCTCGAAGGTCACGCTTGTAAGTAATCGTATTCGTAGGCGTTTGACCGCTAGTTCTCATCCGGACTTTGATTCCTACTATCAGTTTCTTAAATCGAAAGCCGGAGAGATTGAAGTAACGAGTTTTCTAGACGCAATAACAACGAACGAAACTTCGTTTTTTCGTACACCAACGAATTTTGACTGGCTTAAGAACGAGTATGTTAAAGAGCTCCTTAAAGAGAAGGCCGATGGGAAGCGAGCGGCATCCTTGCGAGTATGGTCGGCAGCTTGTAGCTCAGGGGAAGAACCATATTCAATCGCCATGTGCTTGTCAGAATTAAGTGTTCCATTGTGTGGGTGGTCGATCGACATTCTCGGCACAGACATCAGTGAGCACACATTAAAACTGTCCAGATCGGCAGTCTATCGCAAACGAACGATGCAGGAATTCGATGAGGCAAGGGTTCGTCGTTACTTCACTGAAGAAGCGCCTGATCGCTATAAACTTCGTCCAAGTATCGCTGAGATGGTCCGGTTCAAGCATCACAATCTCATGCGTGCGATTAATGAACCACCCTTTGATTGTGTTTGGCTCCGAAATGTATTGATTTACTTTGATCGCGAATCGAAAACAACGGTTATCGACAACATCGTTCGTTCACTCGTAAGTGGCGGATATCTTGTTGTGGGGCCTTCAGAGGGCGTTTATGACATGCTGGGCATGCTTAGGAAACGCGGCACTTTTCTCTATCAGAAGCCATAGGATAGGACCATACAGTGACTGAAGACCTCAATTTTTCGACGGGGATGCCCGCTGACGATATGGGTGAATATCTGCAGATGTTCGTTGACGAAACTTCAGAGCAATTAGACGATTTGGTGGAAGTTCTGTTAGTGCTCGAATCGGCACCTGATAGCATTGGTCATCTGAATGAGTCATTTCGATTGATTCACTCAATTAAAGGTGCCGCTGCAATGATGGGGCTCGATAGCATAACGCTGTTGACTCATCATCTCGAAAACCATTTCGAATGCTTACGGTCAGGAATCAAGTCGCTCGATCGTCCAATGATCGATCTGATTCTTCGGTGCGTCGATTTCCTTCGTGGTGCTGTCGAAACGATTCGCGAGGGGCGTCCTTTAGTCAGCGCGCCAGAGTTGATTGAGCAGCTTTCCAATGCCGTTGCAGACACCGCCAAGCCGCCGCCTATATTGACGCGCGCCGTCGTAAGTGCAAATCCTAGTAGCGAGCCAGCCGAGTCGACTTCGATTGTTCCATCGAGTGATGAAGTTCACCCACCAAGTATCGACGTGCAGATTCGAAAGCGCATGGTGATTTACTTCGATCGTAGTATTGACCTTCCCGAATTGAAATCGGAGTTGATTCTTGCGAGATTGAGCGAACTGGGGATCGTAACTCGTATAAGTCCCGCTTCGGAAGAGCTTGCAAGCCTATACGAACTTAGAACGCTACAAGTATGGCTGGAGTCCTCTAGCAGCGACGATTCACTTCGGATAGCGGCGGATATTGTTGGAGTGGATCTTATTGAGATAGACGACTGTGGACTTGACGAAAGCGAGGATAGCGACCGTCACGAAGTTGAGCATATCGAATCTTTGACGAAGGTTGAATCGGAATCATCTGGCCTTTCTGCGGCGTCTTCAGGTCGTTCTGTGCCTGTCGTATTAGTCACCGAAAACAACGCAAAGCCAGCGTCGCAATTGGTAGAGGCGACGACAATCGCGAACTCGGTCGATCCGTCGCGGGAGAATGTTGCTTCTTCTGTTGCTTCCTCCACAGGAAGCGAGCAATCTTCCCGCGTGGTGGAAACCGTTCGAGTCGATATTCAAAGGCTTGACCAATTAATGAATTTAGCGGGAGAACTTGTCGTTAACCGTGCGCGATTTCTTCAACTAGCGTCACAGATGACCGAGACATTCAAGAAGTCCGGGTTGCTATCGCAGTTACGAGACTTATGCGACGTGCTTCGCGAACAATTATCCTCTACTCCATTATCATCTACTCCCTGCCAAGAGCTTACAGAAAACGATGCTGATCCAGTTGGAAAACAACGTCTTGAAATACAAGCTACCGTCGTAGCGTTTGAAGAGCAGTTGCAGGTGCTTGAACGCGGGCGGCGTAGTTTCCTTCAACTGAATGAGGCAATCGATCAATTCTCGCGAGTCTCGGATCGCCTTCAGCGAGGTGTCTTGGATACTCGAATGGTTCCTGTGGGGCCCTTGTTCAACCGATTTAAGCGGACCGTCCGCGATATCTCGAATGAGTTAGGAAAGAAAGTAAATTTGGTGATCCGTGGTGAGGACACCGAGTTGGACAAGCGAATGATTGACGAGCTAGGGGATCCGCTGGTTCACCTTGTTCGTAATGCTATCGACCACGGACTTGAGTCCGAGTCAGTCCGTCGTATTCGTGGGAAATCGCAGGAGGGTACGCTAACACTCGAAGCGGTTCACCGTGGTAACAGTGTCTTGATAACCATTGGTGATGATGGTGGTGGTATCGATACTGAAAAGGTTAAGTGTCGAGCGATCGAACGCGGAATTGTTTCGTCTGCTGAGGTTGGGATGATGTCGGACTATGAGATTGCACAATTCATATGGGCTCCTGGATTTAGTACCGCGGACGTGATCTCCGATATTTCGGGGCGGGGTGTTGGGATGGATATTGTAAAGACACGCATCGGAGAGCTTAATGGAACCGTGGAAGTAGATTCGACGATCGGTGTCGGTACAAAGTTTGTAATCCGATTGCCGCTCACCCTTGCGATTATACGAAGCCTGCTTTTCAAAATTAATCAAGAAATTTTCGCGGCTCCGATAGAAAATGTCCGTGAGATTGTATCTATAAACAAGCGAGACATTCTTACGGTACATGGCCGCGATTCGATCGAAGTACGGGGTGAATTTATTCCTCTCGTCAGAATCGACGATGTGTTTGATTGGCACCAAACGCAATATCGCTACGCCGAGAATACGGAGGTTGAAGCCGATGTTCGAGTCGATGAAACCAGTGCTTTAATTATGACAACCGGCATCAAGTCGATGGCATTGGTGGTCTCGGAGTTGAAAGGATGTCAGCACATTGTAGTTAAGTCGCTGGACGAAAATTTCACACACATTCGTGGACTAGCAGGGGCGAGCATACTTGGCGATGGGTCCGTGTGTCTATTGTTAGACGTTGTCTCCTGTTTAGAATTAGCACGCCAACGGCTACGTGAACGCTCTCATCACCGAACCATATCGACGACATGAATACCCTAAGCGAGAAACAATTGCATGAGTTGTCATCGATCGTTCGAGTCGGTATGTCCGAGGCGTCGCGTTCGTTAACCATTTGGCTTCAGCGTGACGTCCATGTAGCAACCGAGGAAGTCAAGCAAGTTTCACTGGAGATCGTTACCGAACTGTTAGGGCCTGGAGATATGACGATATGTGCTTGTTGGATGCATATATCAGGTGGGATCAATGGGAAGCTACTTTTTGGATTCGACGACGCAAGCGGGCTAAAACTTTGCGATGCATTGTTGTCACGTTCTATGAAGTCAGTGGAGTGGGGCGAGCTAGAGAAGTCTGCTGCGATGGAAACAACAAACATCATTGGGTGCGCTTTCTTGAATGCTATTGCTCAAGTGTTTCCAAAAGTACCTGACGGCCAGCTACGTCAGAAAGACGCCACTTGGATTCCGACACCACCAATATTTGTACGCGATTTTGCAGCATCGATTATGCAGTTTGCGATGATCGACCAAGTTTCGGAGTCAGATCGGGTGCTTGTCGTTGAGATTCAGTTCACGATTGACATCACACCCGTTAATTGGCGTTTGCTGCTCATTCCTGATGCGGAGAGTTTGAAACAGTTGGTGGGAATACCTTATGAGTAAGTCCGCTGACATTGACGACACGCTAGTAGCGATGGCGGGTATCGGGGTAGCACAACATCGTGGAACGTTACGAACTTTACTGGGCTCGTGTATCGGCGTTGCGTTGTTCGAACGAAAGCTGAAGTTAGTAGGGCTTACCCATATTGTGATGCCCGATTCCATGGGGCGAGAGCAACCGGTCGGTAAGTATGCTGATACGGCCATTCCGGAAGCGATACGACAAATGAAGCGTCTATCTGGCGTTTTGCATCTTTCGTTATCCGCTAAGATTGCTGGTGGTGCGAATATGTTTGCACATGTTTCACCAGGGAGCACGAATGCGATTGGCGATCAAAATGTCGCTGCGGTAGAAAAGATTCTCGAGTCTCTTCAGATTCCGACTTTAGGTAAACATCTTGGTGGAACAGCCGGTCGGCGAATGGTAATTGATGTTGAAAGCGGCTATGTCCAAATTCATATCCTTGGGAAGTCGATGGTTCAACTGTGAAACAATCTCAAGTCCATCAAGGAACTATTCGTGAGTAATCGACTTTTAATCGTTGATGACGCAATGATCATGCGTTTACGAATCCGCGAGATTGCGACTCAATCAGGCTGGGAAGTTGTCGGTGAGGCTGCCAGTGGCGGGCAGGCCATAGAAATGTTTCGAAGCCTGAAGCCGGATCTGGTCACCATGGATATTGTGATGCCACAGATGGATGGCGTCGAAGCCCTTCGCGTGATTCGTGAAGAGGAACCGAACGCTCGAGTTTGTATGGTCAGTGCATTAAATCAGCGAGAAAAACTGTCCGATTGTATTCGCTTGGGTGCCATTGATTTCATCGTGAAACCCTTCGAAAAATCTCGATTGGCAAGTCTCTTTGAGAAACAAGGACGCAGACAGTGACACTCAAAGTATTGGTCGTAGACGACTCCGCGCTCTACCGGCAGCTAGTCAAAAACATCCTTCGTAACATCCCAAGTGTAGAAGTTGTTGGGATGGCTTGTACAGGTGTCGAGGCGCTGGCGAAGATAGTCGAACTTCAGCCGCACTTACTCACACTCGACGTTCAGATGCCGGACATGAATGGGCTTGAGTTGCTCATCGAAATCAAGAAGCGCCGCATGAGTGTCAAAACGATCATGGTGAGTGGCTTAACTGCGCGAGGGGCCCAGGTGACTACCGACGCGTTGCTCGCGGGTGCCTTTGACGCGATCCAGAAACCAAATAGTTCAGATGCAGACAATAATCGAACCGTCCTAACCAGTCTGTTGGCAGAGAAAATTTCAGCATTCCTTGAGAGTCGCAATGCCACAATGCCGAAGCGGAACGCTGTCGCTCCGGGTGCAATATCAACTAGAGCGTGTGAAGACGAGCTTGGTTCTTTGAAGCCTGACCTTGGCAATAGGAGCTCAATTTCACCGGACGGTTTAGCAACGAGACGGATAGATGCAGTTGTCATTGGGACATCAACAGGCGGTCCTGTCGCTTTACGAGAACTGATTCCAAAGCTTCCCGCATCGATTGGTGTTCCCATCTTCGTTGTTCAGCACATGCCGCAAGGGTACACAAAGTCACTGGCAAAACGAATAGATGAGATTAGCCAAATACCGGTACGGGAAGCAGCACAAGGAATGATCATCGAAACAAATCGAGCTTTCATCGCGCCCGGCGGCCTTCACATGGGAATCGCACAGCAACGAGGCAAATTAGTCATTCAAACATCCGACTCTCCGCCCGAGCATAACTGTCGACCTTCCGTGGACTACACGATCCGTTCCCTAGCTCGAGTTTATGGTGGTGGTCTTCTGGGGGTGATTCTGACAGGTATGGGGCGAGATGGTACCGAGGGATGCCGACTTATTAAAAACTTAGGTGGTTCCGTGATTGCGCAACATCCGGAAGGTTGCACTGTTTATGGGATGCCCAAGGTAGTTGTCGAGGAGCGACTTGCAGATCGCGTCGTGCCAATCGAAAAAATGGCTTCTTGGATTGTTCGTATGATTGAGAAAAGTCGATAAATCAAATGCCGATAACACCTAGTAAGTATTCAAGTGATGGGAGTGCCTCGCGACCTGTTGTTGTGATCGCAGAAGACAGTCGGGTACAAGGCAAGGTCCTTCAGCAGCGACTGAATGCGGCTGGCTACGATGCTCATGTCGGGCTAAATGGCGAATTAGCGTTAGACTTGGTAAAGCGTCTCAATCCAGAGATTGTCATTTCGGACATTGAAATGCCTAAAATGACAGGGTACGAGTTGTGCAGCGCTATTAAGCAGAATGCGGAACTTCGTCACATCCCGGTCATTCTGCTTTCCACTCTCAACGATGCGGAAGACATCATACGTGGTTTGGCTGCAAGGGCAGATAATTACATTACAAAACCATACGACATTAATTATCTAATCGCTCGCGTTGAAGATTTGAGAGCCAACCGAGAGTCAGAAGCCGATGAGGACTCGGTAAGCACCACCGCTGTGACACTCGGAAAGCAAGTATACCAAGTCAGCGCTGGACGCAAGCAAACGCTTAATCTACTGATTTCTGTCTTTGAGAACGCTGTTGAGAAGAACAAAGAGTTGCACCGAAGCAATGAGCAACTGATCCTCGCGAAAGAAAAGCTTTCATCTTGGAACGCACAACTGGAATCGTTGAATGGCCAATTAGTCGACTTTAATCAACGCATGAAACGCGATCTCCATGCGGCTGCCAATATGCAAAAGTCGCTATTGCCGAACGAGCCGCTGGATTGCCCTGAGGTTATCGTTTCGTGGGACTACACACCATGCGAAGAATTAGCAGGCGATTTCCTGAACTACGCCAGACTAGACGACCACACCCTAGGATTGTATGTAGTTGATGTTAGTGGACACGGAGCCGCGTCAGCATTGCTTGCCGTCGCAATCGGAAGAGTGTTGAGTTCGTCGATGTCTGCAACGTCGCTTCTGGTGAGGCTTGATCCTTTCACGGGTAAACGCGCTGTCACGCCTCCAACAACGGTCGTAGAAGAATTGAACCGTCGATTTCCGATGGACAGTCAAGGCGGTCTTCACTTCACAATCCTCTACGGACTCCTTGACCTTCGAACGAAGTTGTTTCGCTACGCTTGCGGCGGGCATCCTCAACCCGTTCATCAACCAAAAAATGAGCCAGCGAGGTTCGCGCCGGGGGATGGGCTTGCGGTGGGTTGGGTGGACGATGTCGAGTTCGACGAATTCAAATTGCAGTTAGAATCAGGCGACCGTTTGTGGTTGTACTCAGATGGCGTACCAGAAGCGATGGATAGCGATTTAGAACAGCTTACGAACGAGCGAATGCTGCGTGAACTCGACGCTAGCCGCTACCTAGCAGTCGCTGATCAAGTCGCTCATGTTCGAGCGGTTGTAGATCGCTGGTGCCAGCCGAAAGGTCCGCTCGATGACGTCTCGATTCTGTCGATCGAAATACTTTGATAAACGATGATTTGCCAACCGAGTAAGACACGTTTGGCCGAACTCCAATAAATCCACTTGCACTCAAGCGGCGTAAACAATGAGATTTAGCTTTGCTCCGTGGGTTCAATGAACCAGAAGGTGCACATCGTGTTTAAACAAACGAAATGGCACGAACCGTTGGAAAAGGAAAGGTTTTTTTGATTCAAAAAGCTGCGTTCAGCACCGGGAGTCTAGATTAGTCTTTCTTCATCCGTTGCGGTTTGGAATATCGTGTAGTATCGTGTTGTGATGGAAAATATTCATTTAAATCGATGTAACAGTATTTCCCGCCGCGAACTCCTCTCGAATAGCGCTCAAGTAGCTGGGATTGGTATCGCGGGAGCTTCGTTATTGGCGGCAACGACGCAGCCTTCGCTCGCACAATCTCCCAAGGATTCTGTCCCCAGTGACTATAAAATACAACATCGTAAGATTCGCCAATCGGTGATGGGGTGGTGTTTCAATCCGATGCCAATTTCGGACTTGATCAACCATTGTGTTGCAATTGGTATCGAAGCAATCGAGGGGATTGATCCAAAGTTTTACCCCCTTGCTTTGGAGAAGGGACTGAAGATCGCTCTGGTTGGTAGTCATGGATTTCTGAAGGGGCCAACCGATACTGCTCACCACCGCGAGTGTGTTGATAAGCTGACAAAGAGCATTGATATCGCATCTGAGGTGGGAGCCCCCAGTGTGATCACCTTTACGGGGATGCGAGTCAACGATATGTCGGACGCGACNNNNGCTGAGAAAAATTGTTTGGAGTGTTGGAAGCAGGTCATTGATCACGCTGAGAAAAAGAAGGTCACACTCGTCCTCGAGCACTTGAACTCTCGTGATAGCTCGCACCCGATGAAAGGTCATCCTGGCTACTTTGGCGACGATGTGGAACGTTGCTTTGATCTAGTAAAACGGATGGATTCGCCCTTTTTCAAGCTACTGTTCGATATCTATCATGTGCAAATTATGAATGGTGACGTGATACGTCGCATTGAAAAGTATCATCCGCTCATTGGGCATTATCATACGGCTGGAAATCCCGGACGAGGCGAACTGGACGATACGCAGGAGATCAACTACCCGCCAATTCTGCAAGCAATTCTTGCGACCGGTTATCAAGGCTTTGTTGCGCAAGAGTTTATTCCAACTTGGAGCGATCCTGTTCTCGCACTTCGGCATGGAGCCATGGTGATGGATGTAGCGGAATCCAAGTAGCCAAGTCTCTCCGAGACTTGAACCTAGCACTGAAACATACCAGTCGTGTTTTGGGATCGTTGTCCCGAACAAGCAAACGGTCGGGACTTTGGTCATCCTACGGAATCATTGATTCTCTCGCTCGCCTAAAATCAACCGACTACAAATCCTAGCTCTTCCAATTTCCCCTTGAGCACTTCTTTCGCGTGGTCTTCGCCGTGGACTAGGCGAATTAGTTTAGGACGGCTCGGCATGCCTTGAACGAACTCTAGCAAGTCTTTCTGATCCGCATGAGCCGAATAACCTGAAAGCGTGTGCACTTTCGCTTTGACCGGAATCTGTCGATGGTCGATCGTTACTTTTGCGCCGGGCTTACCTGCGGATTCTTGAATGTATCTACCGAGCGTACCGAACGCTTGATACCCAACAAATACGATGTCAGTAGTTTCTTTGTCGAGAAACTCTTTCAAGTAATCCATGATCCGGCCACCATTGCACATCCCACTTCCTGCGATCACGATTGCCGGTTTACCAGTTCGCTTGAGATGATCGACCGTTCCGCGATGTTCATTGTTTTCGTCGATCTCAATTAGATTTTTGAAGATCAGCGGTTCGCTATCCACTGATAGAATTCGTTTAGCATCTTCATCCCAATGCTCTTTCGAATCGTTGTAAATGTCCGTCAGCTTCAAAGCCATTGGCGAGTCGACGATAACATCGATCTTTTCAATTAATGTACAAGAACGTTTGTACTCAATGTCTTCGAAGATTCGATTGAGTTCATAGAGTAGCTCTTGAGTCCTCCCAAGGCTGAATGCGGGAATGAGTGTTACTCCGCGGTTCTCCATCGTGCGACACAGAATCGACTCCAAACGCCTCATGCGATTTTCACGATCTTCATGAATGCGATCGCCGTAGGTGCTTTCTAAGACCAAGACATCCGCTCGCTCGGGACTTTTCGGATCAAATAGAATCGGAGTATGACGAGAGCCAATATCTCCACTGAAGACGAAGCGTTCTTCGTTGTAATCGATCTCGACAACGCTCGCGCCGAGCACATGCCCAGAAGGAGTCATACGGATTTTCGCTCCTCCGGTAATTTCAACCCACTCATCGAACTCGATTGGTCTGAGTCGGTGCTTTAAGTCGCTCATGAACTTTCGGATCGTTTCTTTGTTCCGTGTAATCCCAAGTTTAATCCCGTCTTCGAGCATGATTGGAAGAAGTCGAGCCGTCGGGATTGAGCAGAAGATTGGCCCATGAAAGCCGGCTTCGAAAAGGAACGGAATGCGTCCAACATGATCTGCATGGACATGTGTCACAATCAAAGCCACCAAGTTTCGAATGGAGAACTCGATCTCCATCGACCGATGTTTGCCCGCATCGGCTCCTTGGAACACGCCGCAATCTATGAGTAACGATTTTGAATCATCTAGCTGTAGCTCGTGACAAGAACCTGTGACGCCCTTGTGTGCGCCATGGTGAATAATTTGCATTCCCAAGTGAAAGGACTTTCAGTGTGTGTTTATCGACAAGTGGACGGAGAGAAGGCTTGAATCATCAACGACAAGATGCTAATCCCAGATTGCTTCAAGCTGGATTGTAACGTCTTTTAAGCAGTGAGCTTGGAATGAGTCATGATGCTGACCGAGTGAGCGATAATTGCCATCGTCGAGGACCCATTGCTCCAGGATTTCGCTTTCCGCGTCTATGATCCAGTATTCGGAAACACCCGTTCGAGCGAACATTTCAAATTTAAGCACTCGATCATGATCAGGATTCGATGGAGAAAGAATCTCGATAACGAGACGGGGAACACCGAGTATTCTTTTCGATGTGATGATCTCTTTTTGATCATCCATTACGACAACTAGATCGGGTTGAACAATATCATGATCGGCTAACTCCACGTCAGTTGGGGCGGAAAATACGGCTCCGCGTTTGGTCAAATTAATCTGCGAATAGAGTTGAAAATGAAGGTTGCTTGAAACTCGTTGATGCTTCGTCGAAGGTGCCGGGCTCATGAAGTGATCTCCATCGATAATCTCGTGGCGGAACCCGTCGTTGGGATAGTGCTGGTACTCCCGATAGGTGTACTTGTGCAATCGATTGAGCTGAGGTTTGATTGGAGAATTCATCAGCCAGCCTCCCGGCAGGATTTCGAGAAATGGAACTGCCTTATGTTATCACACGAACACTACCATACAATCATCCCGTAGCAGAACTCGTAAGAGTTCTGACGAATCATAATTTCAGCTATAATATAAGTCCCTCCCCACTTAACCCCGTGAGTATAAAATGAAATTCCCTCTCGCTGTTCCTGTTATCGCCTTGGCATTGTTTGCTTGCTTCACGTCTGTATCGAACGCTCAGGATATCGAGAGGAACGCAAAGCCGAGCGCAACTTTGGAAGCCGATTTTACTCTTCCCGCAACCGATGAAGGCCTACCCGGAGACGGACCCATTCGTCGATATGAATGGTTTCAAAAGCTTTGGTCCACCAAGCGAGCGAAATGGGCCGGCGAAGTGAAAGATAAACAAGGCGCGCTGGTCTTTCTCGGGGATTCGATAACTCAAGGTTGGGGCGATGGGATGCGTGGATCGTTCGGAGATACTCTTGTGGCAAATCGTGGTATTTCGGGCGATACGACTCGTGGAATGTTGATTCGACTACAAAAGGATGTGCTGGATTTGAATCCGTCAGGTGTTGTGATGTTGATGGGAACAAACGATCTCGAAGAAGGCGCAGACCCACAAACGATCGCTGATAACCTGGCACTGATCATCGATAAAATTCATGCCCATAACTCCAAGACACCGATTGTCCTGAGCCTTGTTTTTCCATCTTCAGAGTCTAAGAAGCGACCGGCGGAGAAGATTCAAGAAATCAATCGGCTGTACCAAATGAAAGTCAAGGGAGATGCGGGGGTGCATGTCGTTGATACTTGGACGCTATTTGCGAACGAAAAGAAGGATGCCAAAGTGGAAGAGTTTCCTGACCTGCTACATCCAAATGAGGCAGGCTATAAGAAGTGGCGATCTGCCTTGCGACCGGTATTGGAAGTGATCGGTTTGGTGTCTCCGGAAACTGAACCAGCAGCATCCACGCAAGCTATCAACGAAGCAGGATTCGAATCGCTTTTCAACGGAAAAGATCTTACCGGTTGGGGTTTTCGTCCAACGACCGCTGACGAACGCAAGTCGCGCGAGCGATGGCAAAGCCGTGACCCGAACGCGCCCGCTTGGCCCGTTATCGAAGAGGCGAAGAGCTTCGATGGGAAGCCCGCCAGCGACGACCATCGTTACATCGCAGTCAACAATCGATTAGTCGTAACCAACCCGCCCGAAGGACGTCGAATACAGCAACTTTGGACAACTCGGGATTTCAACTCTGACTATGTTTTGAAGCTCGAGTTTCGTGCAACACCAAACGCTGATAGTGGGATCTTTGTCCGTGGCAAGCAACTTCAATGCCGCGACTTCGTTTTAGCGGGACCTTATAAAGAGCTCAAAAACTATAAGCCCCAAGAATGGAATCAAGTTGAAATAATCGTCACAGGAAACACGGCTCGTTATCAGTGTAATGGCGAAGTTCTTGAAGAAGCTTTTTCGGTACCTCCAAGGGGGCCCATCGGATTAGAAGGTGATCGCGGACAAATCGAATACCGCAACATTCGAATTCAACCTTTGGGTTTGTCTAAGAACTAAGCAATTACATTGGAGAATTAGACCTTGATAAATGATGTTAGATTTCAGATTTCTTTTAGAAGTTCCTGCAATTCATTGCGTTTAAGTTCGGTCTTTATGATAATCTTATGAATGAGTAAAAGACCATTGATTGCCTGGTTATGCGGCACTGCCAAGTAACGAGCGAATGCTTCGGATTGCTGAGTAAGACTTTGCCAACAAGTTCTGAATAGTCGGATTCCTCCCTCGATGTTGCTTCAAATTCAAAGTCGTTCATTCATGATGAGAACCCTTGCACTTGTTGCTCTCGTTGGACTGGCAGTAGTACCGGTGTGCTCTCCCGTGGTAGGTGATGATGAGAAAAAAGAGATCGCTTTAAACGGTGATGCTTACGCGATTCTCAACCGTTATTGTTTCGAGTGTCATGGTCGCGATCGCCAAGACGGTGGCCTTCGGCTCGATTCACGCCAGGCCCTCTTGGAAGGGGGAGACAGTGGTGCAATAGTCGATCTCGCAAACGTCGATGAAAGCGAGTTGCTTCGTCGGATCACGCTACCAAAGTCAGATAGCGAAGTGATGCCGAAGCGTGGTGATCTTCTAACGAAATCTGATCTCAGTAAAATTGAACAATGGTTAAAAGCCGGAGCTGTTTGGTCTGATAAAGCTGCCACGCAAAAGCATTGGTCTTATGTTGCTCCTAAGAAGAGTGATCTACCAAAACTAGACGACCGCGAATTCTTAAACCCGATCGATTCGTTCGTGGCGCAGCGACTGTATGCCGAGGGACTCGATTTCGCACCGCCAGCCGATCCGTCGGTGATCGCGCGTCGAATTTACTTCGACGTGATTGGCTTGCCACCGAGCGTTCGGGATGTGGAAAGCTTTGTTAGCGATGCATCGTGTGGTCTTGAAAGTGCAGTTAGTGGACTCGTCGACAAGCTGCTTGCTTCTCCGCAGTATGGCGACAAGTGGGCTCGTCCTTGGTTAGATGCGGCCCGTTATGCCGATTCGCACGGTTTTCAACGGGACGATCTTCACGAGTTGTGGGCCTATCGCGATTGGGTCATCCGTGCTCTGAATGAAGATATGCCATTCGATCGATTTACTATCGAACAGCTCGCAGGTGATCTGATGCCTGACGCGACAGAATCACAAAAGATTGCGACGGGTTTTAATCGTTGTTCTCCTTGCAATGTCGAAGCGGGTACTGATCCTGAAGAGAATCGGTTTAATCAAGTTGTCGATCGCGTTAATACGCTAGGCTATGCTTGGTTGGGATCATCCTTGGAGTGTGCTCAGTGCCATGACCATAAGTACGATCCGTTTACTCAACGTGAATACTATGGACTGTTTGCTTTCTTCAATCAGACAGAGCTGGAAGCGGATCGAACGAATCCTAAAGCGCTTGGCTCCATAAAGTTTATGGGCCCATATATGCAAATTCAAAATGAGGCCTCAAGCCAGCGGATTGTCGAGCTCGAATCGAAGATTAAGGGAGCAAAACAAAGACTCGCAAGCCAGCAAAAGCGAGCTGATAAACTTGCGACTAATGCTCAATCAGACTTCAAGAATCAATCGCCTCTTCAGCCGCTTGCTTTTGAATCATTGAGTGGTGCCAGCCACGAATTGCTGGATGATCAATCGATCTTGCTTCGCGAAGATGCTCCCGATACGGATACCTATTTAGTTACGGTGTCTGTTCAAGACATGAAGCTCAGTGGGCTTTTGATCGAGGCAATATCCGACCCCTCGCTTCCGGGGAACGGACCAGGACGCGGGGATGCAAAGCGACCCAATTTTGTTTTAAGCACTTTCGAAGTCTACCCTGTTGATGGTGAAGGCAAACCGTCAAAAACCAGGATGGCTTTAACCGATGCGATCGCTGATTTTGAGCAAGCCAACTTTCAAGCATCAAAAGCACTCGACGAAGACGAAAAAACAGGATGGGCTATCAATCCTCAGTTTGGTAAGAGCCATTGGGCTGCGTTCCGTATCCAGGACCCAGCTTCGCTCGATGGAGTGAATCATCTTCAATTGAAGTTGGTGCAAAACTTTGGTGCGGCTCGCACCATTGGGCGACTTCGCGTGTCGGCTTTGACTGGCGACTATCCCAAAGCTTTCTCAAAAGCGACCGTCGAAGATCCCAAAGTTGCCAAGCTCCAAAAGGAAATCGCCGGACTGGAGCAATCGCTTCGTAAGATCGATATCGCCAAGACGCTCGTCACTCGCGAGGTCGATGTGCCTCGAATGTCGACGATGTTCTCACGGGGTGATTTTCGAAGTCCAACTAATCCGATCGAACCTCACACGCCTAGCGTACTTCATTCCTTCAAAAGTAATGGGCTAAAGAATCGGCTTGATCTAGCCCAATGGCTTGTATCGCCCGAGAATCCTTTAGTGGGGCGGGTGATCGTCAATCGAATGTGGGGTGAGGTTTTCGGTAATGGTTTAGTCTCAACACCTGAGGATTTTGGACTGAAAGGGGAACCGCCTTCGCATCCCGAACTCTTGGATTGGCTGGCAGTTGATTTTGTCGAGCAAGGTTGGTCACAGAAGAAGATTCTGCGACGAATTTTGACAAGCCAAACGTATTTGCAATCCTCGCATATGACTTCGCAGCAGATTGATCGAGATCCTAATAACGCCTTGCTAGGACGCGGCTCGCGATTTCGACTGCCAGCGGAATCGATTCGTGACAACGCTTTGGCCATCGCAGGATTGTTAAGCTCCAAACAATTTGGACCGCCTATTCGCCCGCCGCAACCGAAAGGATTGTGGGCAAAGGTCGGTGGCCAAGCCTATGAATACGAAACCAGTGAAGGCGAAGACAAGTATCGCCGTGGCATCTATGTAGTTCTCAAACGAATGTCCCCGTATCCAAGCTTCGTTACCTTTGACGCAACAGCTCGATTGGCTTGTCGAGTCAAACGCGGTCGTTCGAATACGCCGCTTCAAGCGTTAACACTCCTGAACGATCCCGTTTATGTCGAAGCGGCTGAAGCTTTCGCTGATCGCGTGAGAAAGGATTCGACGGGATCCTTAGAAGATCAACTGACCTATGCATTTCGATTGGCCGTCGCACGCGCTCCGAAGGACTTTGAGTTGTCCGCTCTCAAGAATCTCTTTCAGCAAGAGAAGGAGTTTACGAAGCAACCAGTTCCCGAAGATGCTGCCTGGTATTCGGTTGCATCCGCTCTTCTCAATCTCGATGAGACCATCACAAAGGAATAGCCCCGTGACTCCAATAACATACGTGGAAAGCCGTCGTGGCTTCCTGAATCAGACAGGCGTTGGTTTAGGGATGGCGGCTCTTGGATCGCTACTTCAGCAATCTAATCTGCGTGCGGACAATCCGTTGGATATCAAGGTTGGTCATTTCGCTCCCAAAGCTAAGAGTGTGATCTACTTGCACATGATTGGTGCTCCATCGCAATTAGACCTTTTCGATCCTAAGCCAGAACTCGTTAAACGGGATAAGGAAGTCTGTCCCGATTCACTCCTCGCCGGACGCAAATTTGCATTCATAGGCGGTGAGTTACGTTTGTCTGGGTCACCCTTCAAGTTTGCTCAACACGGTAAGTGCGGCCATCAAATTTCGCAGCTCTTGCCACATCTTGCGACGGTCGCAGATGAGCTTTGCATGGTACATACAATGCACACCGAAGAAATCAATCACGCACCGGCACAGATTTTTTTGCACACTGGTTTCGGTCGCGGTGGTCGCCCCAGTTTGGGTTCATGGGTGACTTACGGGCTTGGCTCTGAGAATCAGGACTTACCAGCGTACGTTGTTTTGCTCAGTGGACCGCCAGGCGGAGCGGGTTCAAGTTTGTATTCAAGCGGATTTCTTCCCAGCGTTCACCAAGGGATTCAGTTCCGCTCCGAGGGGGAAAGCGTCCTCTATCTAAACAACCCAGAAGGACATCCATCGGATAGTCGCCGACGTGTTCTCGATACTCTCGGCACACTTAATAAGTCACACTTGGACGAAGTTGGTGATCCAGAGATCGCCACGCGAATCGACCAATACGAGATGGCTTATAAGATGCAAACTAGTGTCCCTGAACTGATGGAAATTACGGAAGAGTCGGCTGAAACGATGACGCTTTACGGTGCAAAACCGGGCAAAGCATCTTTTGCAAACAACTGTTTATTGGCTAGAAGATTGGTAGAACGCGGGGTCCGCCTGATCGAACTTTACGATAGTGATTGGGACCACCATAACAACTTGAGCACCCGGCTTTCGGCAAAGTGTAAAGAAGTCGACCAAGCTGCGGCAGCTTTAATAACCGACTTGAAGCAACGTGGGATGCTCGATGAAACACTTGTGATTTGGGGAAGCGAGTTTGGCCGCACGCCGCTCGCACAAGGAATCGACGGAACTGGTAAAAAAACTTCGCCTGGTCGAGACCACCACAAAGACGCCTACACGGTATGGTTGGCCGGTGGTGGAATCAAAGGTGGCGTTTCCTATGGCAAGACAGACGAGTTCGGTTTCGGCATTGCCGAGAATCCGGTCCATGTACACGACCTCAACGCGACCGTCCTCCATTTGCTTGGGCTTGATCATGAACGTCTCACCTACAAATACCAAGGCCGCGAATTCCGCTTAACAGACGTAGCCGGCCACGTAATGCGAGATTGGCTTGCGTAGTTGTCGTAAAAAAACGCTCTATTGAAGTGGCCTTCCGGAAATCGATTGGTCCCACTACCGCAAGGATGCAACTTTGAATAAAGATTGCGTCGAGGAGCTATCGGATGTATCAAACGTTTATCGAAAATCATCGCGTTCTTAAGTCAATTGTTTCGTTAAAGAGACCTGACCCCTTTTTGGCTTTCGGCTTTGTGGTTCTTCTTGTGATTAGCTCAAGGGCTGATGAAGCTATGCCCGGCAGCTTGGCTAAGTATTTTTCTATTCCTGATAAATGGGTAGATGATCGAGGCGATTATAAATCACCTTTGCAGTTTGCTGATGGTTCGATTGCCAAGTCGCCTCAACAGTGGCAGCAACGACGGAAGGAAATCTTGGCGCAATGGCACGAATTGATGGGGCTTTGGCCGCCACCTGTTGAGAACCCCAAGTTAGAAGTGATCGAGTCGACACGCCGAGAGAACTTTCAGCAACTCAAAGTCAGGCTGCAATGGGTTCCTGGCGAATCGACGATCGGTTATCTGTTGATACCCGATGGAGGAGGTTCTCGGCCTGCGGTGATCACGGTTTTCTACGAACCTGAAACTGCAATAGGTGAGAAGGGAGAACATCGCGACTTTGCGTATCAGCTTGCTAAGCGCGGTTTCGTTACGCTTTCACTCGGGACAACCGAAGCGACGAAATTACAGACTTACGGGCTTTATTATCCAAGCATTGATGACGCAAAAGTTCAACCACTTTCGATGCTTGCTTATGCCGCTTCTACAGCTCGTCGAGCACTAGCGAAGCGGCCCGAAGTCGATGCGGCACGAATCGGTATTGTTGGTCATTCTTTCGGAGGAAAGTGGGCGATGTTTGCTTCGTGTCTGGACGACCAATTTGCTGCCGCCGCGTGGTCTGATCCGGGAATAGTTTTTCAGGATGATCGCCCAAGCATTAACTACTGGGAGCCTTGGTATCTGGGGTACCACAAAAAACCTTGGCGCAAACGTGGGCTCATTACCAGCGATAATCCAGCTGAAGGTCTATATCCAGAACTAATACAGCAAGGCCGTGATCTTCACGAATTACACGCATTGATGGCGCCGCGACCGATGCTTGTTTCAGGAGGCTCCGAAGATCCTGAATCACGTTGGCAACCATTGGGCCATACGATTGAAATAAACCGTTTGCTAGGTTACAAGAATCGAGTCGGTATGACGAATCGTCTGGAGCACTCACCCAACGCGGAATCCAACGAAGTGATATACCAATTCTTTGAGCACTTTTTACAACCGAGCAAGCGATAGATAACAACCGATAGATAAAAGGATCAGGTCTAAATGACGCTGCGAAAAGACTTGAAATTCAATGATCTTCAAGAAGTTCTGGATGATCTGGATGGGCTCGTGCGAAATGGGTATGTTGCAACTAAGAATTGGGATTTGTCACAGACTTGCGAGCATCTCGCTGATTGGATGACGTTTCCGATCGATGGCTTTCCTAAGTCGCCTATTGTTGTGTCGGTGATTGTTGGTTTGTTGCGAGTGACGCGTGGTCGTGCATTGCTTCAGAAGATGATTTCAGAGCAGCGGATGGCTTACAACCAACCTACGATTCCTAAAACTGTTTATAAACCGACGAAGGATTTTCAACCTTCTGTTGAGCGATTAAGAAAGGCGATCAATCGATTGAAGGATCATCAAGGTTTTATCCATCCTTCGCCATTGTTTGGTACGTTAACTCACGAAGAATTGGTTGCTCTTCAATTGGCTCATTGTGCACACCACTTGAGCCTGCTAACACCAAAGTAGAACTGGCTCTTTCACGCGGAAGTTACGAATGCCACCCAAGAGTCCTCTGCCGTTTGTTGTTCCTTTTGTTTTATACTTGCTTGGAACGAGTCTCATCGCGAGTCTAGGCGTCGCGTGGTATCCAGTTGCCTATGCGGCTGTGGTCGCTTTGGTGGGAGGGGTGACTTGGTTTTTACTGAGGCGTGAAACGATATTACTCGTACACGGAAACGTGTGGCTTGGAGTGTTAGTGGGTGTGGTTGGTATTGCTGCATGGATTGCGTTGAGTCACTTGCGACTCGAGACTTGGGTGTCGCAATGGTTGCCAGATTTCTTGAAGCCGGGCGATCGAGTCAGTTACAATCCGTTTGAGAATCTGAAGAGCGCAGGAGCTATTTGGGCGTTTGTATTGGTTCGCGTGATTGGGATTGCGATTGTCGTACCGATCATCGAGGAAATCTTTTGGCGAGGATTTTTATTGCGGTGGCTAATTGATCCGGATTGGGAGAAAATCCCCATTGGGACTTACACGCTGAGTTCTTGTATGTGGGTTACTTTGCTCTTTGCACTGGCTCACCCCGAGTGGTTGGCTGCGGCCGCGTATTGCCTCTTGCTAAACGGGCTTTTGTACTGGAAGCGTGATCTGTGGTTGTGCGTCGTTGCGCACGCGACTAGCAACTTACTGTTGGCGGTCTACGTTCTATCTTCGGGTGCCTGGTGGCTTTGGTAAGTCGAAGCTGGCTTCATAGTCTTCGCAATTGTTTTCTGTTAATATTAAAAAGTGCCGAGTACCGAAGGCTTCCGATTTGACGGGGCTGCTTCTTGGTTTTTTGCGGAGGCAAACAATGTTCTCGATGACAATTCTTCGATCCGCGCTTCATGTAGTTTTGTTGGGGGGGGCGTGTTTCGCGATTGGATTCGAAGAGAAGCTCGAAGCGCAATCACCGAAAGAGCTGATCTTTGTTGAGGCTGGCGATCTACCGATCATTCTTACCGCTCCTCATGGTGGTAGTGAGTCTATTCCAGGGGTATCCAAACGACTTGGCAAGGGGGTCAGTAAGTTCGCATCCGTGTCGGACGCTTACACAGATAAGCTTGCCAAGAAATTAGCAGATGCTATTGAGGCAAAAATGGGGAATCGTCCTTATGTAGTCATCGCCCGTTTCCATCGGCAGTATCTCGATGCTAATCGAAGAGCTCGGGATGCGTATGAGTCGCCGGAGGCCGAAGAGTTTTATGAGACTTATCATCAGGCGATCGCGGACGCTCGGTCAGAAATCATCAGACGGTGGGGGCGAGGCGCATTGATTGATATTCATGGGCAAGCGGTAGATCCGAAGGTGATCTTCCGCGGGACTCAGAACGGTAAGACGACGAAGCATTTGATTACCCGTTATGGGATCGACGCTTTGCAAGGCGAATCGAGTTTCTTGGGCTTACTCGCCATGCAGGGTATCCCAGTGATTCCTTCGGTTGGTTCTTCAGAACTTGAAAACCCTAGCTTTGATGGAGGTTACACGGTCGTCACACACGGGAGTAATGATGGCGGGACGGTCGATGCCATTCAACTTGAGCTGGGATTAAGTTTGCGGGACCTTAAGACAAATGGCGAAACCGCTGATAAGATTGCGAATGCGATTCAAGAGTTTTCCGCCAAGTATCTGCCCGCCACTGAGAAGCAGTCGCCGCAAGATTTACCGGCGGCCAAAAGCAATAGCACCACTGGCGCTCTATCAGCTAAAGGCTTGTGTGTCGGTATCTACGTAGATGAAGGAGCTAGCGCAAGTGTTGAAAATCTATTGTCGGTATTGAGTAAGTTCGACGGTGTTTCAGTAATGAAACTCAAAGCTGATGATATACGGTCGGGTAAACTTGCTGAGTTGGATCTGTTGATACAACCTGGTGGTAGTGGCGGTGGGCAGGGGCGGCACCTTGGCGAAGATGGCCGAAACGCAATTCGTCGATTCGTCAAGTCTGGTGGAGGCTTCATCGGGATTTGTGCAGGCGCCTACTTAGCTTCGGCGGACTACTCTTGGTCACTGAATATTCTGGATGCGAAAGTTCTAGATCGGCAGCATTGGAATCGGGGCAAAGGTACTGTCGAGATCGCGATAACGGACGCCGGTCGCAAATTCCTCGGAGCCAATGACAACAAACTCTCGATTCACTACGCTCAAGGTCCATTGTTGGCTCCTGGTAACCGACCAGATATTGAAGACTACGAGACTTTTGCAATTTTCGAAACGGAAATTGCGAAGAACGGTGCTCCTGAGGGCGTCATGAAGGGGACAACCGCGATCGCAAAGGGAACGTTTGGACATGGTCGAGTTATTTGTTTTAGTCCTCATCCAGAAATGACAGATGGACTTGAACAGATGGTCCGTCTTGCGATCGATCACGTGAAGCGGCAGAAGTCAGAGTAGCCATGTGCGTTTCAATCGATTCACAAAACTGGGTACTCTAGAACGTGGAGTGGGCTGCACGCCGTGGGGTGTATTGGGATAATGAAAGAACCGTAAGCACTAAGCATCGTTCTTGACGCATTCATTGTGCGAGTACCGAGATGATATAATGAGCCGAAGTGTGTGGAGCATTTGAGCTTTGCTTCATACGTTGTTTCATTACTCGTTCAATCGACTGATTTATCATGTCCTCACTTCGCTTTGTCTCTCTTTCGGCGTCTCGTTTTTTCAAATCTACACACTTAACTGCTCTCGGCTTTTACTGCGTTTATATATTCGGGTGCGCGGTTAGTTATGGGCAAGAAAACCAAGTCTTGGTGAAGCCGACTGTTCTAGCCATGCAGAGTGCGATTGAAAAGAAGGAGATCGCAGGGGCCGTGACGATTGTGGCTGACAAGGATCAGTTGCTCGATTTTCATGCGACTGGATTTGCAAACATCGCTCAGAAAAATGATATGAAGAAGGATTCCATTTTTTGGATTGCATCGATGAGCAAGCCGATCACGGGAGCGTGCGTGATGATGATGGTCGATGACGGAAAGATTACCTTAGACGATCCGATCGAAAAGCACTTGCCTGCTATGTCGGCTCTGAAAACTGAAGATGGTGAAAAGCATTCGGTGACCATTCGACAATTGATGAATCACACTTCTGGAATGCGAGAAATTCCCGCACCCAATACTTATGCGTCAGCGACATTGGAAGAAGCTGTGAAGAAGTACGCTGAGCTTCCGTTGGCTTTTAAACCGGGTAGCAAATGGCAATACAGTCAAACCAGTATCAATACGGCGGCACGAATTGTCGAAGTTGTTTCAGGAATGAGTTTTGATAAGTTCGTGGAAGAGCGATTATGTAAACCGCTTGGTATGTCCGATACGGGTTTTTATTTGACAGATGAGCAGAACTTGCGACTTGCGACCTCTTATAAACGAACCAACGCAGGACAACTTGAGCCGAACCCGATTTGGTTACTCAATGGAGCAAGTCCAACCGATCGCAACAGGATGCCCGCCGCGAACGGTGGGTTGTTCTCAACAGCCGGCGACTATGCGAAGTTCTGCCAAATGTTGTTGAGCGAAGGAACTGTTGAGGGCAAGAAGATCTTGAGTTCCGACGCAGTGAAGACGTTTCGAACGATTAGCACGGGTGAGTTGGTGACTGCGTTTACGCCCGGTAACGGTTGGGGGGTCGGTTGTTGTGTTGTGAGGGAGCCTCAGGGAGTTACTGAGACGCTTTCTCCGGGTGCGTTCGGGCATGGTGGTGCGTTTGGCACACAGGCGTGGATCGATCCAATGAAGAACCGCATCTATATCATGATGGTTCAGCGATCGAATTTTCAGAACGGCGATAACTCAAATGTTAGGAAGGCTTTTCAGTCGGCGGCTGTTGGTTTGAAGTAGATTACTTGAAGATTAGAAACCAATTGAGTCGGGAGCCGAAGGTTCCCTTCGAAGATGTTCAAGGAAAAACGATCGAGTGGAAGTTGGCAAATCGGCAATGGGTCTTGAGGCATGAGAGACCGGGGGGAACCCGTGGCTAACGCCATCGGCTCAGATCGAAGCCACTTCAACACTCGTGTGGAGTGCCATCGGCTCAGGGTGGGGTGCATTACCGCTTGCTATCGAAGGCGGAGTTGGATTTGCCTTGGCCTAGTCGCATTAGCAATACAAGCTGTTCTGTGGTTCCGGATACTGTTTCCGTAAAGAAGAAGTGTTCGCCGAGTCCTCGTTTGGGAGTTAATGCGCTGACCATCATCATTTGGCCTGGCTTCATTCTGTGCTTGATTTGCAGATCGCGCCAGGTGTCGTAGTCTCGCTTTAACTCGCGGCGCAGAGCGAACTCTTGTTGGCCTACAATTTTTTGCTTGAAAGGTCCGTACTGAATTTCAGGTTGGATTGAGACAAATGCGGTTCCATCATTTTGTGGAACGACTCGCAAATCGAGTTGCAATGCGGGCTCGACATAGGTTTTTCCTTTCGCGACATTTCCGTCGTGATAAAGCATCACTAAAGAGCCACTTCGCGAAGGTCTCACTGCAACTTCTTTGCGTTCGCCGGACTTGCATTGCAGGAGACGAGAGTGGCTGGGCATGTCTGCGGAAAGTCCGGCGCGTTCCATGGGATCGTCTTGTAGGCGATTGTCGACCGCTTCGATCATTTTTTGGAGTGGCAGAGGAACTGCGTCGTTTACAATCGCGGCTCGGATTCCGTTTCGATCGAGTCTTTTTCGAAGTTCGATTGGAAAGGCTTGTTCATCTACTCGAGGCCAAACTGAATCGAGTTCGGGAAGTTGTTCAGGAACCAGACGTAAAAAGATCAGCTCGATCGGCATCGAATCGGCGGACATTTGAATCGGAGGTAAGCCTGTAGATGAAGATTTGCTCGGTTCGAGTTCTAGATGTGACCATTTCGCGCAACCAAGGTTCGATGTTACTGCGACTGTGCTATAGCCAAGGAGTGTTAGCAAACGCCGCCGTGATAGCCGATTATTTCTGATCTCCAAATTTCTTTTCGAGGAATTCAAAATAACCTGCGGGGCTGAATGAGAGCTTTACAAGAGGTGATGCTGACGTAAGGCGACGCGTTAGCTAGCGTCTTTGAAGTAGCATAGGCTTCCAGCCTGCGGAGAGCGAAACACAGGCTGGAAGCCTATGCTACTTTGATTACCGAAAGAGCGACCTGCGAGTCAAGATAAGAGCGGGTCGAGTTTTGGTTTTGGGGCTGGGCTAGGACGCCAATCAACGAGGTGCATTTCGACTTTTCGCATTCCGTTGAAATCATTGATAACTGGTCGGAAGACAATGTCGATCGTTTCGGAGGACTCGGAGTTGACTTCATTCCAGTGAACGCTCATCGCGGACACCCAGTCTGCTTGTCCAAAAGCAACAGCGCGCATCGAGGAGCCATGCTGAACAAAGCGAGCCGAAAAATGTTTATCCCCCTGCCCCATGGTTTTTGGGGCGTCGGGTAGTTTGACTCGTGTTGCGGCGATAAGTGGACGCGGGTTTTGTGAGCCGAATGGTGCCATCTGCTCGATCTGAAGAACTGTCGCTAGGTCAAGTTGGTTGAGGGTCGCTTGAGCATCGACGTGAACTTCTTGAATCATCTTGAGATTGCCAAGCTGCTCCGAAACAGCTTCTTGGAAGGCCTGTCGAAAGGCGGCAAGATTTGATTCTTCGACTCGAAGTCCAGCCGCTGCAGCGTGGCCTCCGCAAGAGACCAAGTAGCCGCGACACTCCTCTAAAGCATGATGCAAATCGATGTACCCGGCTGTCCTTGCGGAGCCCACGCCCGGCTTTTGGCCAATTGCATCAAGGGCGATAATGACTGTTGGACGTTGGTACTTCTCTGCGATTCGGCCCGCGACAATTCCGATGACCCCCGCATGCCATCCCGAGCCTGCCAAGACAAGTGCGGGCTCGCTTTCCAAGTCGCACTGTTCTTTGACTTGTTTCGAGGCTGCAAGATAGACGCTTTGTTCTAGTGTTTTTCTATCTTCGTTAAGCTTATTGATGTAAATCGCAAGTGCTTCTGCGCGTTGAGGGTCATTGGTCGTCATCAGCTCGACAGCCAGTTGAGCTTGCCCAAGTCGACCGGCCGCGTTGAGCCGAGGTGCGATCGCGAAGCCGACATTCTCGCTCGTAATCTCATTTTTCTCGTGGAGCGAGATTTCTTTGAGGAGAGCTTGGATACCAATGCTCGGACGTTTGCAAAGGCTTATCAACCCATGTTTAACGAGTGCTCTGTTTTCGTCGAGCAGCGGTACAACGTCGGCGACGGTCCCAATCGCAGCGAGTCCCATAGCGGAAAGCAAAAACTCGCGAAGTTCTGGGGTCACCTTGTCGGCATTCGAATAGCGTTGACAGACGGCCCAGGCCAATTTGAAGGCAACGCCCGCGCCACACAATCCGGCAAATGGATATTGGAAGCCAGGCAACGCTGGATGGACGATTGCCGCAGCCTCAGGCAGTTCGCTTCCGACTGTGTGGTGGTCGGTAATGATTAATTCCAGCCCGAGCTCTTTTGCGAGTTTCGCTTCTTCGATTGATCCAATTCCGCAGTCAACCGAGACGATAGTTTGCTTGCCGTGGCTTGCGAGTTTTTTCAGGGCGTCCTTGCTGATACCGTAAGCATCTTCAAGTCGATTCGGGACATAGTAAGAGACGTTTGCGTGAAGGGCTTTCAAGCAGTTGACAAGAATTGATGTTGCGGTCATTCCGTCCGCGTCATAGTCACCGTAGATGCAAATCGATTTACCTTGACGAGTCGCCTCGAAGAGCATGTCGGCGGCTTGTGCGAGTCCTGGTAGCAGTTCAGGGTCTCGTAAATCAGACATCTTCGGTTGAAGAAACGCGCGTGCGGACTCGGAATCGAAGACGCCTCGCGCAACTAACATTTGAGCCACAATTGGGGAGATCGATGCGGATCGACTCAGGTCTTCCACGGCTCCAATGTCCGTGGGTCGCCAACGCCAGAGCTTTTCCATGCCGACTCCGCTATCCTGAAGAATGAGAGTCATCAACCGATGATCGCCGGCCAAAAATCGGAACGTGATCCTTTTGACGACTGGGTCTATTCGACCAACTAACTCCGAGCGAACCTCAAACACGATAGTCGGTTTGAAATTGCAAGATGACGATACCCCTGCCCTTTTCGCTAAAGCGGCGGGCGAACGAGTACTTAGGTTTACTTCTTCTTTTCAATATGAAGCGTAACTTTTCTAAGCTTTGGGCAGTACTTGTTCAACTGAAGCTTTTCGCCGCCAGTCTTTCGAAGCATTGTGTAGTTGTACTCACCGGTTTCCTGGCAAACGAGGAAGGTGGTTTCCTTTTTCTTTTTAGATTTGGCCATGACGACCTCGAAATTCTCTTAAAAATGAACATGTTTCCAGGGGCAGCGGACTCGGTTCGGACTTTCACCGAACCGAAAACCGCTTTTACGAATCGCGAATTATGACGACCGACGAAAGTTTTCGCTACCCTGAATTTACAGAACTTGACCAAATGCCAACAATGGAGTGAAACCCGTACCGCGGACACGATTTCTCACTTACCTGATTTTAGAAAGTTTTCTACTTATGGCAGTTCTCGTAACCAAACCGGCACCCGATTTCAAAGCACAAGCTGTCCTCAAAGATGGCACCTTTGCCGAATTAACTCTGAGCCAATTCAAGGGCAAGTACGTTTTGATGTTCTTTTATCCGCTCGACTTTACTTTTGTTTGCCCGACCGAAATCATCGCTTTCTCGGATCGATGCAGCGAATTTACCGAATTGGGCGTTGAAGTGATCGGCGTTTCAGTGGACAGCCACTTCTCGCACTTGGCATGGCGGAATTTGCCACGAACCGAGGGCGGGATCGGGCCGGTGAATTATCCTCTGGTTGCCGATTTGAACAAGCAAATCGCTAGGGATTATGATGTTTTGCTGGGCGATGCAGTTGCTTTACGAGGTTTGTTTCTGATCGACAAAGCCGGTGTGGTTCGCCACCAAGTTGTTAACGATTTGCCGCTCGGACGTAGCGTGGATGAAGCCCTTCGTATGGTCCAGGCTCTGCAATACTTTGAAGTGAATGGCGAAGTTTGCCCTGCCGATTGGAAAGCTGGTAAGAGAACGATTAAGCCTAGCGTCGATGGCAGCAAGGAATTCTTCGGTGCCGAATACGCAAGCAAGGCGTAGTTGATTAGGGCTTTGGAGCTTTGGAGTGCTGCGACTTGTCGCAGCTTTCTGGCACCAGAGGCTTTGGCCATTTCGAGTCTCCCTCCACAAAGTGCCAAATCGCAATGAATTGAGAGTCGCTTCCCCCAAAGCTCCGCCAGGCCGGAGCACTCCAAAAGAGTTCCGGCAAACTGGACCTCTTCCAAAGAACGCTTGACCAAATTAGCTGTTCAGCCTTAGACTCTCCCCCTGGTTTTCACTAACTTTTGGGAAGTAGGATTGTCGTGTCAGCAACTTGTGTGATCGGTCTTCAGTGGGGTGACGAGGCGAAGGGGAAGCTGGTTGATCTGCTTGCGCCCCAGCACGATGTGGTCGTTCGATATCAAGGGGGCGCGAACGCCGGGCATACGGTCGTCTCTGGAGATCAAGTCTACAAGCTCCACCACGTCCCAAGCGGCATCCTTCATCACAGCGTCACCAACGTGATCGCTCCTGGTGTTGTGATGGAACCGACCACGCTTCTTAAGGAGCTTGACGGGTTGCAGGCTCGCGGCATCAACCCGCTTGAAAATTTGATGATCAGCGAGCGTGCTCATTTGGTAATGCCTTGGCACATCGTTGAAGATCGAATCTCGAACCGCCAAATCGTAAGTGGCGAAAGTATCGGATCAACTCTTCGAGGAATCGGGCCTTGCTACCGCGACAAAGTTGGTCGAACCCATGCGATGCGACTTGCGGATATTTTGGCTCCTAATCTGAAGGAGCGGATCGAAGAGATAACGGAATACAAACGACGATGGTTGACTGCACTGGCAGACGATGGTGAATTGGACTCGCTCAATGCGTCGGCAATTTATGAAATGGCATGCGGCTGGGGCGAGCGGCTTCGACCACTGTCTAAGGACACGACTCATTTTGTTCTCGATCAGCTTGAGGCCGGTAAGCAACTCTTGATGGAAGGGGCTCAAGGATCGCTGCTCGACATCGATCACGGCACATACCCTTTTGTGACTAGCAGCAACGCATCGGGCGTAGGAATCAGCAGCGGTTCGGGCGTACCTGCTAAGTGGATCAAGAAAGTGATTGGCGTTTGCAAAGCCTACTCAACACGCGTTGGTGGAGGGCCCTTCCCTACCGAGTTGATGGATGCGACAGGCCAGAAGATTCGTGACATTGGTCGAGAATATGGGACCACTACTGGACGCCCGCGACGATGCGGTTGGTTCGACGCTGTGGCCGTTCGTTATACCGCTCGCTTGAGTGGCATCGATCGACTGTCTTTAATGATGATGGATGTTCTCGGGCACTTCGAAGAGATTCAAGTGTGCGTTGCTTACGAAATCGATGGGAAGCGTGTCGAACAATTCCCATGCTTGGCGGATGATCTTCGCCGAGCAAAACCAATCTACGAGACGCTAAAAGGTTGGAACCAAGATGTCACTGGAGTTCGTGACATCGACGCGATGCCTGCTGAAGCCAAGACATACATGAAGCGAATCTCCGATTTGATCGGTGTACCAATCGGTGTTGTGTCTGTCGGGCCGGATCGCGAGCAAACGATGTTTCTGGACTGAGTTTTCTGCTGAGCACTAGAAATCAAGTATTCGTTATGAAAACTCGCTTCGCATCGTGGTTGTCGGGACAGTTGCGGTGGTGGCGTGGTGATGCCAACGTGGCATCTGCAGCAGCAGATGCGATTCTCAAGGCGTCTGCTATGCCCGCGCATGTTGCGATGATCATGGACGGTAACGGGCGTTGGGCTCAAGCTCGCGGACTCCCTCGGATCGAAGGGCATCGGCGTGGTGCGGATACCGTTCGAACGATGATCGAGTACTGCTGCGAGCTGAAGATTCAGTTCTTGACGCTTTATTGTTTCTCAAATGAGAATTGGAAAAGACCTGCACAGGAACTCGAATTTTTGATGTCGCTTTTGAAGCAGTATTTGATTCAAGAGCGACCGATGATGATGCGTAACAATGTTCGTTTGAAGGTAATTGGTAGGCGAGAAGGGCTTCCCGCTAATATTATTCACGAGATGGATGCCTCGCTTGCGGCAACCGCGGCCAATAAAGGTCTTACGCTTTGTTTGGCAATCAACTATGGAGCGCGACAGGAGTTGGTAGACGCGGTACAGGCAATCGCCTCATCTGTTAAGTCGGGTTCGTTGCGTCCGGAATCTATCGACGAATCGACAATTCAGAATCATCTTTATACGCAAGGAATGCCAGATCCAGATCTGCTTATTCGCACAAGTGGCGAAATGCGAATCAGTAATTTTCTACTGTGGCAGATAAGCTACAGCGAGCTATGGATAACGCCCAAGTCATGGCCTGAATTCAGTCGCGAGGATTTTCGCGACGCGTTACAGCACTTCGCAAAACGCCAAAGAAGGTTTGGCGGTTTGGATAGTGTTGTTTAGAGATCACTAACTTTCACGGATAAATACTGACCAAAATCGCAGTTGCATTTACGAGGACATTTATTTCAGCAAACGACCTGCTAACGCACGTAATCTTTGGGTTGGATCTTTTGGTCTTTGAAGAAATTGGGATCTTTCTGAAACCCAAACATGGATGGTTTGTAGTTCTCGCTAATCGTCACGGAGGCCTTTTCTGGAATCTTCGTTTCCAGATCGGCGGCCCAGTAAGTCGCGTTGACGATCAAACGCCGAAGATCTTCGGAAAGCAAATCAATTGAAGAACACATTGTTGAGCAGAAGACTTTACCGGGCTTTCCGTCTTCCAGTTGGTAGTCTTTGGTCCAAACCATAGGCATCATCGGTTCGTTGCGACCATCTTCGACCGGTGCATCGTCTGGTTTCATTCCTTTAAGGACTTGCCCGCGTAAAAGTACGTCCGCAGAAGGCGGAAGATGAACAACTCCATAAACATCAGATGGGGCCCAAAGATCTGTCACGCCGCGTAGAATCGGGTTCGCTTTGGCTGCGTCGGGGATAACGCCTCGCGCGGACTCGGATTTGTGTTTGCCGTGGTGGCTGTGCCATGTTTCACCGAGCAGCTGTTGTCCGAATCCGCCTGGCCATGATTTGCTGTTCCAAGACCATGAAGCAAAGGGGCTTTTGCTGTCAGCCGGAAAGTTGAAAGGATGTGTCGCTGTTCTCAAAGCGATCATGGAACCGCCTCGCTTTGCAAAGTCGGCGATATGTTGCATTTGATCGTCTGGTAACTGACGAAATCGAATGAAGAAAATCGCCACATCTGCGTCGCGTAACTGTTCAAGTCCAGGGATGTTTTTTTGGTAGTTAGGGTCGACCGTTCCTGTCTCGGGGTTGATCGCGAACAAAACAACCGTATCAAATCCGTGTTGTTCAGAAAGAACTTTTGCAAGCATCGGAAGGGCCTCTTCGCTCCGATACTCTTCGTCACCCGATATGAGAACAACCTTCTTGGGTTTGCTAACACCATCGGGAAGTTTGGTTGGATTGCCGGGCATAACTAACCAAGGTGACTCCGGCTTGGGTGCTTCTCTCTCTTGTGCGAACGCGTCGTGTGGAGCAAGTGCATTAAGCAAACCTAAGGCCAGTAGAGTTCCTGTCAGAAGCACTCCACGAGTTTGGCGTGTGAGGTGATTTTTGTACGTTGATGCAGGTGTACTTTGATTCAATTGCATGTTGAGAAGATCCCGAACGTTGCGAGCCAAGGAGAGAGTTGAAAGCTACAGCGACACATAATGCTGTGCGGCCAAACTCGATGACGCGTTAAGGCCTGTCATCGATCGCTAGAGTATAGCTTACAGGCCGTCTAAATGCACAATCCTGCGATTCCGGGTTGCTCGCAACGTAGTATTGAATCGTGCGTTCGCAAACAGGTTTGCCTGAACGATTTGGCCGCTATTGGAGAATGGATCGAGATTGTGGAACGCGTTCGTCCATCTCGAATTCTGGCATAGGAACGGGTTGAGGCTCTATAAGAATCGATTCACCGATCATCTCAGGTTCAAGGACTTCGGGTTCAGGTATTATTAGGTGCTTACTTGATTCGCTTGGTCCATTATCGAGTTCAGATAGCTCAGCCTTTTTATCGGACTCGGCTTTTTTCTTGCTGCTGTTACTTAGGTTAGGTGGTGGCGGGCCGCGGTCGAGCATTGGATTGAGTTGCAGCGCAAGTTGATCGGCGATCCAGTCGAGCCAATCGGGGCGGGTTTCAATGAACTGAAGCTCTTTCAATTGATCGATCACCGTGTCGTCGCCTTCGCCAAGTCGGATACGCGTGCGAACAAAATTCCCGAGGTAAATCGGGTTCATCGGCGCAAGCTCGTACGCACGCGAATAGAACTCAAGCGATTCTAGTCCCCTACCGGTTGCTTCCATCGTCATCGCCAGGTTGTTCCATGGGGTTGGGTCTTCGGGAAGAAGTTGTGTTGCGATGTCAAATTCGGCTGCTGCATCCGCGAATCGTCGTTGCTGAAAATAAACGAGCCCGAGGTTGTTATGAGCCGAGCCATTGTTTCGATTCAATGCGATTGCTCGCTCGAACGCTTTTGCTGCGGCTGGTAGTTTACCGTGGTCAACAAGCTTGACGCCTTTAAGTTGGTGTACGCGAGAAGCACGTGAACCGCCCTTTGAGAGACTGATCATGTCGTCATAACTGGGGGGGCTGAGCGAGCTACAACCAAGAGGTGTTAGGAGAAAGAGGCAGGCTGCCAATACGCATTCACGCATTATACAAATCGATTGTTTGTTTCGATAATGATGCATGGATGTGGAGGAACTTTGGCTATTGGGGTCGCGCTAAACTCTCAACGGGTGCTTATCGGAGAAAAGATCATCTGGGTCAAGGTCAAGCGGACGTTCCAAAGTTCGCTATCATTTTCGCCGACTAACGTACTACGGTTCATGGAGAGATCTCGAACGATCATCCCCGAGGAAGCATCTTCAAGACTTGCTACAAAGCCAGCAATTTGAGCAAGCGACGTGTTTTGGAGGACAACTTGTGTGGCTCGAATCTGGTAATCCGTTCGATTGACGCGGACCGGCAATTGAGGGTCGACTGAGAGAATCGCGAGCGGAGAAAGATTCGCTTCTTTCGCCGCCCCTGAAACCCGAGCCGCAATCCGATCGGGCGGTTCGACTTCGAGGGATGCTATGCGTGGCGAGTTGCGAAAGCGTTCGAGATCGGAACTCAATCGTAACGATTCGGCATAGACTTCGGCTGCGCTATCTGCGGAAGCATGTGCGTTGCGATAGAAGCTCCACGAGATTATCGTCAGGACAGCTCCAGTTACAAACATCGCGACAATTGGCAACTGATTCCGGAGAATATTCATCGCAAAGCCCTGCTGTCGGAGTTGTTGCTTAAATTGTTTTCTTTTGCAGAATAAGCACCGATCAATGTGGCACGAATTCGATCGCCATCGACGAGGGTTGTGGCGGGCGGTTCGACGCGGAAGCCTTGCCCAGCAAGCGCAGCTGCGATCTTGCCTGCATCTTGCTGCGTCAACAGTTCGATATCCATCGCTAGTCGATTATTTTCAATGCGAATGTCTAGTACTTCAAATGGGAAATCTTTTGAAAAGCTTTCAATGATTTTTCGCAGAATCAACAGTGCGGATTCCGGAGAGTCGGTTGCTGTATCTGTAGAGCGGACTCCTTTCGCTTTTGCATATTCGCTTTTAAGTCTGGCCAGGATCGCAGCAGGAACACGTTGTCCGGGAAACGTTTCGCGAAAGATGTCTTCTTGCTTATTTTTATATTGATTAGCGAGCGACTGATAATGAGTTGCTCTCCATACAAAGGTTCCACACGCGACGGCGAAGAAAATACATACTGCAATAGCGAGTCGTCCTATCGAAGCGCGATGACGACGCCACGGATCCTGCGAAGCAAGCACGTCGCGTCGCAGATCGATCCAGGGTTCTTCTCCGCTTGTAAGTAATCTCGCTGCACGTTTCTTTGAAAGGGCTGATAAATCCTGATTGATTGCCTGGTGTTCAAGGCGAATCGAGCTTGAGAGGAGTTCTGTATCTTGCAAGCTGCCCACAACGAATATTGGAAGAGAATCTGAATTGAGGATTCGAATATTTTGTTCAATGCTGACTGGGTCCAGGTCGCAGAGTTGCCAGGCAATCGGCAATCGATTGGAATCAGTCGCAAGAACTTCTACCCGCAAGGCATCCGATCCTGCTCGCATAACCCAGAGCGACACAGAGGAAGCTGGGAGCAGCTTTTCAATGGAGGCTTGCTCAAAGGCGAGCATCGATCTTGGGACGATAAACTGAATTTTGAATTGAGCCTCTTCAAGGGCTTTGACAATGCTTTCCAAGTGAGCCGTTTCAAGGGCGACTGCCGCGATGCTGTTTTGTTTGGATCCGCGTGGGGCTTCAATGGAATCAGCGACGATCCCCTCAGCATCGCATGGAAGCAGCGACTCTAATTCAAATCGAAGAGCTTGATTGGTTTTGATGGCATCGAAATTGGTACCAGGTATCGTTGCGAACAAAACCGAATCCGATGCGACAGTAAGGAGCACTTGGGAGGTATCGAGCGAGTTACTCTTGGCGAAGGCAAGAGTCGCTTCGGCGATTGTTTTTGCGGCGCGATCGGATTCAACTTGAGCGCAGTCGATCCATGCAGTTGGAGTGTACGACGAAGTACTAGACAGCTCCCATCCATTTGACAGTTCACAGAGTAAGATTCCGCGTTTTCCCATCGCAGCTTGAACTTTCTAGAACGGGTCCAAGGGTTTGGGCGAATTGAGCATATCGAGTTCATCGTCGATACTCATTTTGGGTAACGCTTTGGTGTTGGTTGGCATTGCTGAAGGAGGTTGGTCTGGCTGCTGGGGCATCATCTTTGGCGAGGGCTGATCGAATGAATTGTTCTCTGTCGCGGTCGCTGTGGTCAGTGGTATTGGCTCTTGACCGCCAGTGGACGCTGCCGTTTGAAATTGAAGCGATTGGCCCATTTGCCATGTGGAGGATTTGCCTTGGTAAGAAACAAGCACTGATCCTTTTGATACCTTGTCGATACGAACGCCATCTGGTTGTAGCCGCAGTAAGTCCCCTTCGCCGCGGAAATCAAGTGTCCCCGATCCATCGATCGCAATCGCCATCGATCTACCTTCTTCGAGGACCGTGCCTACCAAGCGGAGACCGAGATCGTTTATTGCAGGAGGAGGAGGAATGACGGGAGCAACGGCTTCTACAATTGGCGGTTTCGGTGGGACGATAGTCGTCGACGCTTCTGCGCGAAATCCGTGCTGCAAGGACCGCCCCCAAATGTCAAGCGATGCAACGCTACCACTGTTAGCGTTACTTTCAAGTTCGTTTTTGGATTTACTTGTAATGTCGCTTGGATTCAAAGCCCGACTGGCTTTGATACTTGTCGATTCGCTTGGTTGTTCGAATTTGGAGTCTTCTTGCAAGTGCGAAAACCAACCCCAACCGCCAACCAAGGCTGCTGCAGAAATTACTCCTGCTGCTGCCAGGTTCATTGTTTGTTGCGGGCGTTTTTTTGACATAATTATTATTCTAACGAAAGTTTGAATTACTCGAAGGAGAACTCGGTGATTTGCACGTTTCCGAAATCATTTGGAGATTGGACAGCAAAACGTTGTTGGCGGGAATTTTTTGTGGTGGTTTCTATCCAGATGGAAAAGCTCCGAGATGTCGACCCTAGTAGAACAAGTAGTTTTTGGCGATCTTCTTCATTCTTTACTGTTCGCTCTAAGAGTAAATCCGTTTCACGAATTGAAGTTTCTCGTATTTCCAAAAGAACGCGACTTGCAAGCGCTTTTGAAACGGCCGCTTGACACACAGCCAAGACCGTCTCGTCTGACGCACGAAAAACATTGAGTTGTCCCGAACCCAAGAGACTTAATTTTCGTGTCATTTTTGCGACTTGCCGATCTTCTCCGGTCATCTGGCTGACTTGTACCAAATCAAAGACTTCGCCCCAACTGCGAAATGCAGGAAACGCATTGTTCGGTTTAGGAACTAGTTCAGAAGGATCGATCGCAGTACCGCTCGAGTCGGCATTTCCTGATGGTTTCGACTTCTCACTACCAGGCTTTTTGAATGCCAAAGTGCGTGCGCTCTCACGAACAGGCGCGAGTCGTCTGGTTCGCGATTCGAAAGTTCCTGCCAAGTCACTGACGGCGGTCTCTACAGCTGGAAGACCTCCAATGTCGTAAATCGCGTTCAGGTTTGCCTTGGCATCTTCGTCGGCAACCAACAAGTCGAACATCTGATCGCCCAAGATTACGCGGTCTTCCAGGATCGCGGTGAGAGCTTTCGCCTTACCGCGTCCTTGGCGTGTCGAGCGATCGGTGAATTCAAACAGAGTGGGTGCAGATGCGAGCAGGGTCATTTGGCAACTGTAACTACCCCAGCGACGCTGAATCGACTGTTGCGACTCGATTGCAGAGATACTGGCCAAGAGACTTCGTCGTGCACTAGCGGTCATTGCGACTCCCACTACGATAATGGCCACCAAAACCATCAGCAATACAAACCCACCCCGCGAGGAATTCCTCGCGGGCGATTGCCAATTCGCAGCCGAACTTCGGAGTGTCGAAGTTGGATCGAGAATATGATGGGAGCTACGATTCGTGTTTCGCATGAACTTTAAACTGACACGTTTAATGAACTATTGTGGTTTTCTTACTCACGTTGGCGAGAGAACGTTTGGTCGAAAATAGTTCTATTGCGCCGATCGACAAGCATGACTCGAACCAAACTAGGAACCACATTTTGTCGAGTTACTGATTTGGCTGATTGCGGTGACGAGCCGGCCCCGACTTTATCCGCGTCCTCGAATGCCAACCGATCATTTTGAGACAACGATTCCGATGAGATACCGACCTGGTTAGAGCTAACGAGCATGTGTTGCGCTCCCGCAAAGACGGCTTCCGTGAATGGACCAGTAAAAGTCCCTGGCGAGAACGGACCTGACTGGTTGCTTTCGATTTGCAGTCGAACTAAAAGGGATTGATTTCGATCTCTTCGGATTTCGTAAATAACGCGTGCGGGTCGCTGAGTCGCAATAAGCGTATCTGGATCACGATGAATAAAGCCTTCCAACTCGAACCGGTCGATGCCGATCTGCATGCGTCTAGCATTCGAAAAGTCTCGCCTTAGCTGCTCCAACAGAAGCACGTTACGGATGAGACTCGGATCGTCACGAGTAGCAACGGTGATTTCGGAAAAGCTACGTCGAAGGACTCCCATCAATATGCCCATTAATACCGAGCCCAAAACAATAGCTACTAATAGCTCGATAAGGGTGAATGCGTTTCGAGCTGGTTTGATCATTGGAACACGCTCATCCCTTGTCGTTGAATCAGTTCAATCGAGGCGAGGCTTTGCGGTGTTTTCTGGTTTCCAACTTTTCCAAAAATTTCTAACCGAATCACAGCCACTGGCAACCCGCAAACGGTTCTCGATCCGACGGGTTGAGTTCGCCACAGCCACTGGTCAGCGTTCGTGGGATTTATTAACTGGTTGTTTATGCTTGGGGTGATTCCGAACTGAACTCCGGAATTCATTGCTGCGATTCTTGCTAATTCGGTAGCCACGAATCCTTGGTTACGAGTGGGGATATCGCCTCGAGTTTCGTACCAATTCGTGAGTAGCGTTTCGACAATATCATTGGCTTGGTGCTTCTGCTTGGCGAGCACGATCGCATGTTGATGAGCAGAGAGTGCTACCAACGACGACGCGACCAATGAGCCCATAAGGAAGAGGCCGACGATGACTTCCAGAAGCGTAAATGCTCTGCGATTCGTCACATGTTCAGTAATCAAACCCATCTTCATCCCCCCAAGGCAAGCAGGGAACGGACCTGATTTGAATCGTCACTGAAGAGGATCTGTCCAGTAATTCCTATCACAACGATCCAGTTCATAGCGCCACGTTTGGTTTCAAGTCGTAATGCGTAGGTTGAACTCTGCCCTGCGTGCGAAAAAACGACGGAACGTTCATTTGATTTGCCTGAGCCGATGATCAACTCGGCAATTTTGAGATTATCCTTAAGATCGATCGTGTGAACCGAATTCTCGTAGCGTAGTCGTCTCATTGATTTATCGAACGTTAGGCTTCCAGCGGTGGGGCTTTTGCGAGAGGTATCGCGTTCCTTTCGATCTGCGTTGGCAATCGATTGTGCTAAATGACTTAATCGAGCTTGATCCAGTTGGCCTGAGACAGCGAACATGCCAAACGCAGAAATCAAACCGAGCATGACAAGAACCGCGACCAGCTCGAGCATGGTGAAGGCTTGTCTTGCAGGGTTACTTTGATTTCGCATCGAGTGTCTCGCTAGTGATATCGGTGTCACCACCTTCGCCTCCTTCTCGACCGTCAGCGCCAAGACAAACGATCTCGAAAGGCGAGTTAGCTCCTGGACTCACGTATTCGTACGGGTTACGCCATGGATCAAGCGGTAGCTTTTTAAGAAAACCGTCTGGAAAACTTTTGGTTCCCTGAGTCAGTATTTCAATTCCTTCATCGTTCGTTGGGTAACGCGACTGGTCCGCGTAGAAGGATTCGATAGCACTCACCATCGTTGCGATTTCAGCGCGAGCTGCGTTTTGTTTACTCGCAATCAAGTAGCTTCGAGTTTGCACGGCGACCAAGCTACTTAAGAGCCCAATAATGATCATCACAACCATTAACTCCACGAGCGAAAACGCTTGACGTGGGGCTGGTTTTTTCTGCGAGCTATCGACGCTTGCTTCGAGGGGAAATACAAAATTTGGGAAACGGGGGGAACCCGTGGCTAACGCCATCGGCTCAGGGGTACCCCTAGGTTTACATTGAGACGTTTCGACTGAGATGATCTTAGGCTCGTATTGCATTTTGGGTCCACCTGAATGAATCTTAAACTTCGCTTACGACGCCTGAAGGTTACCCGCTTGGAGAATTGGCAGAATCGTCGCCAAGAGCAAGAAACCGACAAACACAGCAAGGACTAGAATTAATACCGGCTCCAGTAGCGCTGTCAAGCGCGCCGAAGCGACTGCTAGCTGTTGATTGTAATCATCGCTGAGCCTTGTGAGCATGTCGTCCAATTTACCCGTGTCGCGACCAACCGAAAAAACGCGAACGGCGAGCGGAGGGAAAATCCCGGACCGTTCGAGCGACTCCGAGAGTTCCTTCCCAGAGGCCATATCCTCGCAAGCGGTTTCGAGAGCTTTGCGGAGCACGCTATTGTTGGTGGAACTGGCCGCAAGTTGAACTGCGTTTGGAAGGGTTAAACCACTTCGCGAAAGCAAGCCAACGATCATGGCAATGCGAGATACGTTTTGCTTGATCAACATCGTTCCGATCACAGGCAATTGAAGAAGCATCCGATCAAGCCATTCTTTACCGCCCTTGGTGCGAAGTGCGGCGACGGTGATTATTGACAAGACCACCACTGCAGCAAGCAGCCACAGGCCGTATCCAACGACCAACTCACTCATGGCTTTTGCGACTCGTGTGGGCCACGGAAGGACGCTCACTGTTTCCTCTAGATTCTCGAATAACGGTGGAAGAACCCACGTCATTAAAAAGATCGTCCCAATCATTCCAAAGACAAGGAGAAACGCCGGGTAAAGCAAAGCAGTAAAAACCTTATCACCAAACTGAGCCATTCGTTGCTTGTAATCGGACAGTTGTTCCAGGACTGTTTCCAGCGTCCCCGCGTTTTCTCCGACTTCGATCAAACGAATAGAAGCGATATCAAAAACATCGGAGTTCTCCATCATCGCATCAGCCAACGATGATCCCGAAGCGACACGATCCCGAACGCGGATGATCGCTGTTCGAAAAGCTCCCCTGTGCTGGGCGGCGAGTGTATCCAGCGCTTCGAGCAGTGGTATTCCTGCACGAAGTAGCATCGACAACTCGTGCGAACCTGTGGTCCACTGCGTTCGACCACGTCGCGAAGACAACGATGGGATCCAGGATCGTGTTGAAGCAGGATTCGATTCCTGAAGCGATTGAACTACGATACCCTGCGAGCGCAATTGATCACGCGCCTGTCGTGGTGAATCTGCGACAGTAGAGCCCTTGATCGCGATGCGATTGGAATCGAGACCGTTGTAAGAAAAAAGTGGCATTAACCCACCACCGATTGCAGGCTGGTTACTCGCAGTACTTCATCCAGAGTGGTTCGGCCTTGTTTGATTTTGTTTTGTCCATCTTCAAACAGGAGTGTCATTCCAGTTTCGATAGCCGACTGGCGTATGGTTGTTGCGTTCTCACGCGATTGAATCAGCGTACGAATGCGGTCGTTTGTAACCAGTAGCTCAAAAAGTCCTATCCGTCCTTTGAAGCCAGATTGCCGACATCGATCACAGCCTGTGGGCGAGGCGGAACCATCATCATGGATGACTTTGCAATTTGGGCAAAGCTGCCGAACAAGTCTTTGCGCCAAAGAGGCGACCAGCGAACTGGCAACCAAATAGGGTTCAACGCCTAAGTCGAGCAACCGAGTAATGGCGCTCGCTGCGTCGTTTGTATGCAGGGTACTGAAGACAAGGTGACCCGTAAGAGACGCTTGAATGGCCATATTTGCAGTTTCACGATCTCGAATTTCGCCGACCATGATGATGTCTGGATCTTGTCGAAGGAGGCTTCTCATCCCCGAGGCGAATGTCATCCCCTTTTTCTCATTGATTTGCGTTTGGCTGATGCCATCTAGCTGGTATTCGATCGGGTCTTCCAGAGTAAGAATGTTAGCTTCTTTGGAATTGATTTCTTGCAAAGCACCGTAAAGAGTTGTACTCTTTCCGCTTCCTGTTGGCCCCGTAACAAGGATCATCCCGTGATCGACTCGTATCAAAGACTGCCATTGCTTTAGGGTCACCGGTGGCATCCCGAGTTCATCGAGCGTGTAGAGTCGTGCACTCTTATCGAGCAAACGAATCACGATACGCTCGTTATGACTTGTTGGTAACGATGCAATTCGCAAGTCGATAACTCGATCACCCAGTTGAACGGTCGCGCGTCCGTCTTGTGGAAGCCGCTTCTCCGCGATGTTCATTTTCCCTAAGACTTTTATACGCGTAAGGACTTCTTCCTGAATGGATTTCGGGATTTCAAAGCTATCGAACAAGACACCGTCTATCCGTTGACGAACCTTGACACAACCTTCGTACGGTTGGATGTGAATGTCTGATGCACCGGCCACGACAGCATCAAATATCAGTTGATTGACGAGTCGAATAATCGGAGCGCGTCCATCGGCATCCAGCAAGTCTTCACGCGAAGCAAGTACCGCAAGCTGATCTATGATCGATTCTGCACCGATCGATTCCAAGACCTGCTCGGCCTCTCCATCGCGGACCGAATAAGCAGCAATAATGGCAAGGCGAATTTGTTCTGCATCGGCGAGCAATGGGCGAACCGAGTGTCGTAGTTTTCGAGAGACAATATCCAGTTGAGGCCAGGCCTTTTCGTCGCTGATAGCTAGACTAATAGCAGATTCAGTCGCTTGGTTTTCTTTGGAGTTCGGAGCTTGCAAGCCGATGATTTGATGCTCTCGAACGTATCCGATCGGGAACTGGCGAATAAACTCGGGAGAAGCTCGATAGCCGGACAAATCAGACTCGATGGGAAGCGAGAGTCGATGGGCGAGTTCTTGGAGTCGCGGCATTGGATTTAACGAATGAGTTCGGGCTGGCTGGTCGGGAAAGCTCCTGGAATCTCCGCCTTGCCTGCTTCCGTATCAGACAAGTACTGAAGGTCTGCGAAATGGGAGTCACGCAAGACCATCGGCTTGATAAACAGAAAGAAGGATACGCTCGAGCGGTTATCGGTGGTGAGGCTTGTTAAGTCACGGATGATAGGAATTTTTTCCAGAAATGGAACTCCAGTAAAGGACTGATCGCCACTTATCCGCTTCAATCCGCCCACCACGATAGTTTGCCCATCGGGGATTGTAACCGAACTACCAACGCGATCGATCTGACGAGCCGGGGGCAATCCTGCCGAACCCGTTCCAGTGAAGGTGCTAAACTCCACATCAAATTCGAGTTGCAAGTGATCGTCTTCGTTGATGTGGGGCGTTACGGTAATGATCGTTCCTGCTTGCTGGTCACCACCGAGGCTGGTTGTGGAGACTGTTTGAGAGGCATTGATACTGGCGAATGGTACGCTTCGAACACTTTCTAGTTTACCAGTGCTGTTATCGTTGACCAGTATTTTGGGAGCCGCTAAGACTCTCGCACGTGAATGCGTAGCCAAAGCGCGAACGACTGCATCAGCGACATCGGGATCTACCAGTGTACCATTGAAGCCAGTGCCGGGAATGATTCGTAGGGCTCCATTGACGGGATTTACCTCGCTCAGTCCAAACGACGTGAACTCGAATAGCCGCTTCAATCCGCTGCGGTCTCCGGCGGAGATCTCGACACCTAGTGTGTAGTTATTGCTTGTGTTGACGGCGATGATTTGAGCTTCGATGAGGACCTGGGGTCGACGTTGATCGAGCTGTTCAATGAGTTTGGCATAGAGTTGTTGGACACTTGATGGAGCGTAAACAATTAAGCTATTAGTCGAAATGTCTGCCGAGACACGAGCGCCACCGGGAAGCGTTGCGACCCCGCCGCCGCCACCGCCGCCAGCCCCGCCAAAACCTGCTGCTCCAAAACCGGCCCCGCCAAATCCACCAGCAGTTTGGCCGCCTGTTTGACCGTTCCCCATAAAGCCGTTCTGGGTGTTTCCGTTTTGCATGCCAGAGGCATTTTCCGGGCCAGAGGCGGTTGTAGGTCGGGCCATTGGGTTTTGCTGCTGTGGCACGATCGGTTGACGATTATTGTCGTTGGGTGCGAGTGGTAGCGGAACAACGGCCATGCCATTTTGATTCATCCCCAAAGGCGACATCATTCCGGGAAATCCAAAGCCGCCACCACCGAATGGCGAGTTGAAGGCGCCTTGCATTCCATTGTTAAATCCACCTGTGCCGTAAGCATCTTGCAATGCCAATAACGAATAGAGGACATCAATGGCGCTTGCGTTACGAAGCTTGTAATATTGGATCGGGCTGTCTTCTGCATCGACTGACGTGTCGAGTTCGGCGATGAGTTTTGCAATCTGTCGGTGAACTTCCGCCGAGCCTCTAACGACTAAAAGATTTCCGTCTTCATCTACCGTTGTCTGATAGGACGATTCGTCATTTGGTGGCTCAACAAAACCTTTAATCAGTTTGTCGACCCGCTCGGCTGTAGTATTTCGAATACGATAGACAACAGTTGTCATTCCAAGTGAGACATCTAATTGCTTCATCAATTCAAGGGCTCGATTCACCAAGTCCACGTTGCCAGCCACTACGATGCGATTGCCAACCGGTGACGTGAAAAGTCTTACTCGGGAAGATTTGTCATCTTTTCCTGCTGTTGGCGATTGAGTTGCAAGGATACCTTTGACCTGATCGCTAAGGCTTAGTGTTGTCTGATACTTTGCTTCGTAGATCTTAAAGACCCCTTCGCTTTCTGGGCCGTCGATAAGATCGATTAAGTCGGCAATCGTCTTTACACTTGAAGCGTAGTCCGTCACAACTATCGAGTTAGCACTTGGGACAGCGATGATTGATGCTTCGGGGCCACTTAAGAATGGTTGCAGCACTCCATTAAGTCCAGTTAGTTCAGCGACTTCGATCGCCTGCAACACGAAGACTTGTGTTACGACAGACGCCGGGCCTTTGTCGGCAAGTGTCTGAATGTTATTGCCTGGAACAGCGAATCGCTTCATGTCAGCGGCCGCAACAATGCGTTTCCAACCGGGTGTATCGGAGTCAGCTAGGACCAGGCGTTCGGTACGCAGAACACTACCGAGCAACTGTGGTAACGAAGAGACTGGTATCTCTTCTGGAGTACGAATCGTGATGGTTCTCGCAGCAATCTCGTTGCTGTATTCAAACTTAATGCCAATTCTTTGCGAAATAAAACCTACTAACGCATCCAATTTGACGCTGCCTTGAAGGGTCATCAAAACCGTTCCTGCTGCAGGCTTTGTACTTGGCGCAGGGAGTGATTCTTGCAGCTCTATTGCGTCGGATTGTGCCTGGGCGATAGAGCACTGCAAATCAACAAGCGAGCAGGCGACAAATCCTATAACGCCAAGCAATCGAATGATCAGTGCCATGGAAGATTCCGTTGTCGCAACGGTACGTTTGTAATTGCGAAAAAGATAGGAAGTAAATTTAAGGAAACCAGGTGAAGTTAGGCAACTTCATCAAACTCCTGGATGCGTCATAGCAGAACTTTTCCTGAAGGGTCAATTCCATTCGCGAGCCTTCGGCAGCTAGCAAACTGAGAAGTTGACGATTTTGGACGTTTCGACGTTCTTCCATGACTTTAGCGAAACCACATGAAAATCTTGGGTTTGTTCGATTCCAGGGCGTAGAACGGGCACATTTCCGACGATTGCCATACGTCAGTTAACTGGCCCCGGAAGTACCGGAAAGCACAAGAATGTGTACTCAAAAACTGGCATACCGTCGATTCGTGAAGCATCCTTTGTTTAAGGAAACTAGGCTAAGGATTGCCAGGTTGGACGCGTCAGGCACGAAACGGACGCTTCCTTCCGCCACGAGACTCTCGAAGTTTCAGTGGCTGGGCACCACGGAAGTTCGAGGCCGTGAAAATCCTTTTTGCCTCTACGAACAGTTTGTACCATTCAAAAAATTTTGGAGAGTTTTACATGCGTCGCTTTATTGCTATCGCCCTAGTTGCAGTCGCTTCGGTTGGTGTTTCGGCTACCACCGCTTCGGCTGGTTTTGGATTGTTGCATCGTGGTGCTGGTTGTTGTGACACGGCTCCTGCCTGTGAAACAGCACCAAGCTGCGGATGCGAAGTTGAAGCAGCACCAAGCTGCGGTTGCGAAGCTCCAGCACCTAGCTGCTGTGCTCGCCCTCATTTGCTAAAGAGCTTCTTCGGAAAGCTTCACAGCAAGATCCACGCACACGGCTGCTGTGAACCAGCTCCTAGCTGTGGTTGCGAAGCTCCTGTAGTTGAGTGCGCTGCACCAGCTCCTGTTTGCTGTGATGCAGCTCCTGCTGCTCCTAGCTGTGGTTGCGAAGAAGCAGCTCCAAGCTGTGGTTGCGAAGCTCCAGCTCCTTGCTGCAAGCCTCACGGTGCTAAGATCAAGGCATTGTTTTCCAAGATCAAGTGCCATATGAAAAGCAAGGTCAAGCCAGTGTGCTGCGAAGCACCAGCTCCAAGCTGCGGTTGCGAAGCTCCCGTTGCTGCTCCAAGCTGCGGCTGCGGTGCTTAGTTAGAAGAGTCGACGTCGAGCTGAACATCTTGAGTTAAACCCTTAACGAAGAGGGATGGTTTGAGTAATCTAACCATCCCTCTTTTCGTTGATTGATGGCGAACGGCTCCATTTGGAGTGCTCCTGCTTGGCGGAGCTTTAAGACTTATCTTTCGGCGGTCATTCTCAAAAGTCTTCGCTAACCAAATGATTCAGTTGTCACGCGAGAATCTTTCTTTTTTCACTATCGCTCGCCCGAAAGCTGTGACAAGTCACAGCAGTCCAAATTTGGAGTGCTCCGGCTTGGCGGAGCTTTAAGACTTATCTAGCGGTGATCAATCTAAAAAGTCTTTGCTAACCAAACGATTGAGTTGTCACGGGAGAATCTTTCTTTTTTCAACGTCGCTCGCCCGAAAGCTGTGACAAGTCACAGCACTCCAAATTTGCAGGCTCCCCAATCAAACGCGCGATTAACTCTCAGCTGGAGCTTCTACCATTGTAGACGACGAACCCACGGTCTCGAAAGTTTCTGAAAACGGCTATTGCTTCTTCATACAGTAGGCCATCTTGGATCGAGATACCTCGCTTAATCATCTCTTCTTTCCACTCAGGGTGCATTGGGCCTTCATCAAATCCTGTAATAGTTTCGCAAGCGTCGTCGCTTCCGGCTATTACTAAGGACCGAATGCCGCTCCAGAGTGTTGCTCCATAACACATTGCACACGGACGCCAGTTCACCACCAACTGTAACGCGGGTAACGAAACGCTTCCCAAGTCCCACGTCTGAAGAATCTGTTGCGCCAACGATAATGCAACCACCTCCGCATGAGCCGATGAAACGTTCGAGGGTACGACACGGTTGACGCCGATCACGATTCGCTTACCAGTGTCTCGCTCGAACACTCCCGCGGCAAACGGGCCGCCGGTTTGATGGTCAATATTCAGCTGCGAAAAGCGAATCACCTCCCGCATTTGGGATTCGACACTCGGAATGTGGGTGGGTAGTTCTGCTTGGGCAGCCACAGCCCACTCGGGCAAGCTGACCGTGAATTGGTTGGTGAATGGCATAAAATCTTTCAAAAGGTAACTCGTCGCCGTGCGCCTAACAAACACATGGATTGAGCAAGCGACACCGTGATAACGCCCTACAAGCCCTACATCCCTCACCACCCTCAGGGAAAGGCCCGGCTATACAGAAAACTGGCCCGATTTTACTCAAGTTCCCTCTTCGAGTCTGCGGGTGGGGTATTTTCTTCCAGGCAGGTAAGCCATACGGCTTGCTCGGGTTGTTCCGATGCCGCAAAGATGAACTAGGTACTCGAAAGGGTTTGACGTGACAAAATTAGTAGAAAGCAAAGAGAGCATTGTTTCGATCGATCGTCGCCGTGGAGCACGTCGAGATGATGTTACGAAGCCTGCTGTTGCTAAAATTATCGCCAAGGGTGAGAGGCGAGCCAAGGTTGAACGTCGCCGTCAAATCGATCCAACTACATGCGAACGCGACTATAGCCAAGATGAATGCGAGTTCATGCAGGCTATGGAAGCTTACAAGCGAAAGAACGGACGCATGTTCCCAACCTGCAGCGAAGTCCTTGAAGTCATCCGTAGCTTGGGTTATTCAAAGCCTGTCTTCGATACAGTTATCGAAGTCGCAGACGATTCGGAATAGGGACTAAGGAGTGGCTAGTTGCTAGTTGCTACTTCTGGATAGAAGACAGGACCGGGTAGGCTCATGGCGGTGTCGTACAGCTTTTTCGCCTCGTCTTTGTTTCCCAAGCTCTGCTTAATCTTTGCGAGATAGAACGCAGCATCACGGCTTAGTTTACCATTCTGAAGGGACTTGCCCAAGCTTTTTTCAGCAGCTGCCGAATCACCCAGGCGAAATTGGATATAGCCCAACGTCGCCCATGCATCGACCGTTTGAGGATTGTTGCGTGAATTCACTTCAGCGATTTGTAAAGCTCGTCCTCGAAGCGATTCCTGCTCACTTTCGATCAGTACTAACGCAAGATGATTCCCAATTGCGAACGATGTGGAATCCTGTTGATGAAGTCGCGATAGAATCTCCTGAGCATCTTTAAAACGTTGCTCCATCCGAGCCACGATCGCTAACAAGAATTGCCGCTCTGTCTCCGAACCGCTGCTTTCGGTGATTTCATTTTCCAAAAAAGGCTTCGCGTCGGCTGGACGACTGCTCCAGATCAGAAAACGTGCGAACGCGAGCTTGGCCGGAATAAGCTCGCGCGGTGTTGCTCCTTTATTCGAAACTGCTTTCTGGTAGAACTCTTCTGCCTTGATAACATTGCCATCTGCCTCGTAAAGGTTTGCAAGAGCGAATTCAGGAATCAGCGAACGCTTTTGCGAGTCTCGCAGTTTCTGAAAATGCACCATCGATTGGTCAATGTTTCCAAGCTTGTATTCGGTACGTCCTAGGCCTTCGAAAATTTCACTTTGGACATCCTTTGCTTTGGATAGTTGTAGATAAGCGTCGCGACCCGTTTTCCAGTCCTGTCGTCCTTCGCAACTGATGGCTTTCAAAAAGATTAGGCGGTCTTTCACTTTCGCTGCAAAACCTGGTGACCAATTGGTGGCTGGTGCAAGTCGCTCGCCCGTGTTGCTTATGTTCCAGGCATCAAACCATCGCCGTTCGCCGACTGCAATCTCGTTAAACAAGAGATACACATCTTGTCGCCGAGGCTCTTGAGCAGCGAACTTTTCTAGTACAGCGACTCCTTCACGCGACATCCCTTGCGAGAAAAGCAGTTGTACAAGTAATACCTCAGGATGGAATGTGTCGGCTGTCTTGCTTAGGGTCGCAAGTTGCGTTCGAGCGGTTGCTAAATCTCCGGCTTGAATTGCTTCCGACGCCGCCTTGACTGCATCATTGGCCGGCGGTGCCAAATTGTATTGATCGGTTGTGACTGGAGCGGCAGCAGTTAAATCGACCTCTGCTCTTGTAACTCCGTATGAAAACGATAGGCAGACAGCAATCGAACAAGTGAGCACAAATCGAAGTGTTGGTTTGAGTCGGTGCATTTCAGTCATGTTTCAGATAGGTGAGCCGAATGAAAGTTTCAGAGCTTTAGATTGGTCCACCAAGAACGTTTGCCTAGAAAGAAAAACGTTTGTTTGAACCAGGTTCTTGGGTAGTCGCGTCCTCTTACGGTCTGTTGAGTGGGACGGTTGGTTATGCCATGTTGTGGCTAAAATGAACTATATCATTAACTGATTGGGGGCCGGATACACGGTATTTCTAGATTATCAATGTTTCCATAGATCGCAATCGAAAACCGACTTTGAAATGATCGGAATTGAGGTTTCTTGGCGATTGAGGCGTCTTTAACGGCAGAGAAATGACAATTCCCCAGATTCATCGAGTCACAAATGAGCCTCTGGTTTGAGCGTTGGCGGGCAAGAAACGAATTTGTGGGGCTTGGCACCGAACGAGCCGCGCGGTGAAATACTGCAACGATGGTTCTTTCGATCCCATCGAGCAAGTATCAGTTATCTACTATGACCAAAAATCAGTCTGAGTCGTTCCCTCCTGACAAGAGTTCAGGGGCCTTCACTGGCGAGTCTGCGAAAGCGGATACATCAAAGGCAATTGAGTCAAGTTCGTCGCACGGTGCCCATGGCGATAGAACGATGTTCACTCGCATCCGCGAGGCCACGGGGACAGTGTACGGTGACATTGGGACGTCGGTTCTCTACACCGTGATGGAGATTACGCGCGAGACGATAAGGCTCAAAAATCATGGTCAATCTCATGAGCAAGTCGCGGCAATCATCGAATTAGGTGGGCCTAATCTTGTCGAAACGAGCGATCTTCTCGGTGGGTTGAGTCTCATCTTCTGGGCCTTGATTTTGCTTACGGTGAAGTATGACTTGTTGATCATGCGAGCCGATGATCGGGGTGGTGGTGGAACTTTTGCGTTATGGGGATTACTCAATGGATACACCGGGAAAGTATTCGGTGTAACTTTCCTTGGTTACATGGTGGCAGCAGCAGCAGCGTTGCTAGCGGCAGATGGAATCATCACGCCTCCGATCAGTATGCTAGGTGCCTTCGAACCACTCGGCGAAACTTGGTCGATCGTCATGACCGTCGCATGTTTGTTTGGACTCTTCAAAGCTCAATGGCGAGGCACAAGTCAAGTCGGTGGACTCTTTGGTTGGTTCATGATGTTAGTTTGGTTCCCTTGGATAGCGTTAAAGGGACTTCCCTGGGTAGTTGGCCATCCAGAAGTTTTCTATGCCGTAAATCCAATCGTCGGTTTGCAATTTTTGTATAGCTTTCCAAGTATTGGGGCATTCGTCGTAATGGGTGTTGTGGTGCTTGCAATCACCGGTGGTGAAGCTAAGTACGCTGACATTGGGCACTTTTCCAAGTCATGTAATTTTACTGTTCCACCAGGAACTAGCGTTGCTCCGGAAGATTCTGGGCGACGGCCGATTACCATAGCATGGTTCTCCTTTATTTTGCCTTGCTTGTTAGTTAATTATGCAGGGCAGGTCGGCTACATGATTGGCAATGGTGTTCCGCCTCGAGCAAATTCCTTCTATGCGCTCACACCCCAGACTGGGTTTGAAACATTAGACAATGGAATTCTGGGTGTTGATCTATTCATCTCTGCGATTGCTGCATTCATCGCGTCTCAGGCATTGATTACCGGGCTTTTCTCGATCACCAAACAAGCAATTGCGTTAGGCTTTATGCCGCGTTTTGATGTGAAGTACACCAGTCGCGAAGCAGAAGGCCAAGTCTACATTCCAGCAGTCAATTGGAGTATGTTTGTCGGCTGTATCGTTATAACCCTGATGTTCCGAAACGCGGGAAATCTAGCGGCCGCTTATGGTATTGCTGTGACGGGAACGATGGGAATCACGACTTTAATCTTTGGCTTTGTCGCTTACTACAGATGGCAATGGCCGCTATGGCTCGCGTACGCAGTTTGCGTTCCGATATTAGTAGTCGATGGTATTTTCTTCGGCAGCAATCTATTGAAAATCGGCAGCGGCGGATATTTCCCTGTCATCGTTGCAGGCTTCCTATTGTTGATCATGTTGACATGGCAATGGGGACGTAAGCGACTCGGACAAGCCTTCTATCAATTTGCAGTCGGCGAAGGAAAGAAGATCGAATGGCTTGTTAGCCTTCGAGAAATGCTCGACGATATGGAGATCGCGCTCCAGCAGAACCTGCCTCATGCGAGACTACTTGTTCAAGGTCGTCATCGCTTAGTCGAAAGCGACCGTGCGGCAGTCTTCCTTTGCTCTCGTCCAATACAATCCAAGGAAGACTATGTACCGATCGCCCTTCGAGTCTTTCTTAAGAAGTACGGGGTTCTTCCATCTCACGTGGTTTTGATGCACGTCAACCAAATCGATATGCCTTACGCAAATCCGATGTATCGATACCAAGTCTTTCGTCTCGGAAATGACATCGATGCCATTACCGTTACCTATGGATACCTGGAACAACCCGACGTTCGCCGTGCTCTACGCGACCTGCAACGACAAAAGAAAATCGATATCGCCGCTGAACGTTGGATCGTTGAGATCGGCGAAGAAGATATCATCTTGCCACGTCGATCTTCAATAATGCACCGCCTAAGAACCGGCCTATTCCGATGGATACTTCGAGTCTCCAGCCCAGCTCACAAGTATCTGGGCTTGGTCTACGACGCAGCCATTTCAAAAGAAATTATCCCGGTTATTTTCGACGAAACGAGTGCTCGAGTTACTCTTCCTGAGTTAGAAGTACAAACAAACCAAGACTCCCGATCTGCGATTGCAATCGCAAAAATCGAACTGACATAATCCAACTGAGATGTAGCGAAGTCTTTAGCGAATGATCGTTTGTGTTAGTATGATCGAAAGCCAAAACACGAAGCAATCATCCGATGGACACTACCGCCAGTTCAAGTATGTGGAAGTTCATTGAAGAGTTGCTAAGCATTCATTGCTGCGACAAGTCTTATATCTGCGGGTATTATTGCTTCCTTGAAGTTCAACAATTCAGAAACTGAAACTGAGATTTTTGACAAATTGCAAACGGAATACATTGGTCGCTAAAAGCGTTAGTCGAACCAGGTGTTTATTCGTAAAGAACGTTTTGTCATACGCACCCAAAGTGACCCTGATTTGATAGACTTTAGACCTCTCAGGTGGTATTCGTCGCCCCAATCTTTTGTATTTAGGAATCGTCATGCAGCCGAATATCATCCATCCAACGAGTCCACCACAAGCAAGTTCGTCTAATTCCCTTCGCATCGTATTGCTTTGCGCTGTTGTTGCTTTAACTGTCACAGCATATCTCTTAGCGCCACAGATCGGTACTCGTGGCCAAGCTGTCTTCGGGATTGTCGCATTTCTGACTCTCGCGAGTGCCATGAGTACCAACCTGCGTGCGGTCAATCTGAAGACCATCGGATGGGGCATTGCACTCCAAATCGCGTTGGCTGTGGGTGTGACGCAATTCACCTGGGTTCAATCGTTGTTTCAACTAATCGGAAGCGGCATTAAAGTTCTCATCGACTGCTCTGACAAGGGAGGTGAATTCGTATTCGGCTCGCTCTCGAAAGTCGATGGCCCGGCAGGTTTTGTTTTTGCTTTTAAAGCGTTACCGCCGATCATTTTTGTTTCCGCTTTTTTTAGTGTCCTGTACTATCTTGGCGTCTTGCAATTAGTCGTGAAGGCATTCGCTTGGGTGATGCAATTCTTCATGGGGACTTCGGGAGCCGAGACGCTTTCGGTATCAGCCAACGTCTTCATGGGGCAGACGGAAGCACCGCTGATCGTAAAGCCGTTCGTTCCCAGAATGACTCAGTCTGAGTTGCTGACAATGATGGCAAGCGGCATGGCTCACATCTCGGGAGGCATGATGGCTGTCTACATCAGCTATGGGGCCGACCCAGTTGCAATTCTTTCGACGTGCGTCATGGCCTGTCCGTGTAGTTTGTACTTAGCGAAATTAGTCGTGCCAGAAACGGAGGTGCCAGAAACATTGGTCGCCTCAAAAATCGTGGTACCAACGATGCACGAAAACGCGATTGATGCAGCCGCTTCTGGAGTGAAGGATGGCTTGATGCTGGCACTGAACGTTGCGGCGATGTTAATTGGGTTCCTCGCCTTTATCGCATTATTTGATTCATTGATCAGCGGTATCAAGCCCTTACTGCTTAGCTTAGGGTTGACAACCGAATCACTCGCTTGGATTCCAAATGATCTTACACTTTCCCGAATTCTTGGAACGATCTTTCAACCGGTTGCCATGTTGATTGGAGTTCCAATTAACGAGACACCGCAAGTTGGAAGCCTGCTTGGAATTAAGTTGGCAGCTAACGAACATGTGGCGTACGTTACGCTGACGAAAGATCCTGCCTATGCAGACCTCTCAGAGCGAGCGAGATTGCTGTCGGTTTATGCCCTTACCGGATTTGCGAATTTTTCCTCGATCGGTATTCAATTAGGTGGCATCGGAGCCTTGGCGCCCGAGCGACGTGCCGATTTAGCGAAGCTCGGTCTCAAGGCGCTCTTTGTCGGTTTCTTGGCCACAATTCTTAATGCGTCTGTTGCTGGATTACTAATCCGCTAAATTGGTAGGGATCGTTTCTTTGAGCGTAGTCGAATCTTTCCGAGACACGAATCTTCCGAGTCTCTGTGTGACGCAGCTATGTTAGAACGTAGAATCGATATGAAGTTAAAATAATTATTCGACGATTTAGTTACTGAAGGATGGAATGTTTCAAAGCCTTGACCGCTGGTCACGCTGGACGGTCGTGGTCAGTGTGCTGCTGCTTCCGTTTTTAATTTACGGTGTTTTGCATCTACCGGTCGGTTCAGCGTCCGTTCATCAGTGGTTACCAGAGGGTAAGCCAGAGAAACAACGCTACGAGCGATTTCTTCATGACTTTGGTAGCGATCAGTTCTTGATTGCCTCTTGGGAGAATTGTCGCATCGAAGATCCGCGGCTTCAACTATTTTGCAATGCATTGACCGATGATCGATTGGCGAGTGACTCTTTGATTGCTTCCGTACAATCATCCCATGATGTACTGCGATTGCTTACGGAACCGCCTCTTCGACTATCAACAGGGGAAGCAGAATCCCGCCTACGAGGATTCCTAATCGGTGCCGATGGCACGGCATCTGTCATTGTTCGATTTACCAATTTTGGTATCGCGCATCAAAATGAATCGATGAAGCATATCTTCGAATCTTCGGAAATGGTTCCTGGATTGGGACGCGGTGCATTGCGAATGGCAGGTACCGTCTATGAAGCCTATGCAGTCGATTATGCAGCCGAGCAAAGCCTAAAAAATTTGGTGCTGCCATCCTGTTTGATCGGAGTAGGACTTGCTTGGATTTGTTTGAGGAGCATTCGAGCAGCGATTGCAGTCTTGATCATTGCAGGATTTGGTCAACTACTCGCAATTTCGGTTGTCTACTATACCGGGGGGCAGTTCAGTGCAGTGTTGATCGTTTTACCGACGCTCGTCTTTATGTTGACGTTATCCGGTGCAGTCCACTTGATGAACTATTACCGCGACGTCGTGCAGTGGCATGGTGACCACTTAGGCAGTCGCGCGATGGTTTTAGGGTTTAAACCGAGTCTTCTATCTAGTATCACAACCTCGTTGGGGATGGCATCTCTAGCGGTAAGTCAATTGGCTCCGGTTCGAGAGTTTGGGTTGTACTCGGCGGCGTCGTTATCTTTGGCAACTGTTTTTTTACTCCTCGGATTTCCATTCATATCCGATTGGTTTTGTAGAACAATTTATACAAAAGCAAAAACTTGCACCGAGGTTGATTCCGAGATACCTGTCGACGATGTTGCCTCCCATCCAGTAAGTATTTCGCCCTTCGCTGCAAGCTATGTACTTTGGATGAGTCGAAACGCGATATGGGTCGCTAGCATTGGCTTGCTACTGATGGCTTTTAGCTTCTATGGTTTAACATATCTCAAGTCGTCGACTAAGTTTGAAGATATGTTCCCCGCGAATAGTCCGACAGTGCGTGATATGTCATTTATCGAGCGACACATTGGTCCGATCGCATCGATTGAGGTTCTGATGCGATTTCCACCCGACAGCGACTTAGAGGTGCTAGATCGCACGCAGTGGGTAGACCGAATATCTCAGTCGATTCAGAGGCTCCCTGACGTAGGTGCGGTAATGTCTGCTGTTTCTTATCTTCCAAAGTTGCCGGAAACAGGTTCGATCCGAGACGTTACGAAACGAAGCGTCATGAGAGCGAAGCTAAAAGAAGCGGTTCCAACGCTCGTAGATCAGGGCTGGGTTGCTGAGGGAGTTGGTGGTCAGGTTTGGCGAATCACTGCCAAAGTGTCTGCGCTTTCGGACGATGATTACGGCGCGCTTACAAGTCATGTTGCACAAGCAGTGAAATCGGTCGTTGCGGCGTCCGATATACCGGTCCCTTTTGAGTCAGAATTCACGGGACTATCACCAGTGATGCATGAAACTCAAATGATGCTTCTCAAGGATTTTGGTGCGAGCTTTACCGTAGCATTTATCTTAATCACGCCAGTGATGATGTTAATTGCAAGGGGTTTCTGGGCTGGTTTGTTGATCATGATTCCTAATGTGCTACCCGAAACCCTCGTCTTCGGAGGCATGGCATGGCTAGGGTTTCATCTCGATATAGCCGGCCTGCTGACCGCCAGCGTAGCGATGGGAATCGCCGTGAATGATACTTTGCATTTCATGAATTGGTATGCACGAAGACTTTCACTGGGCGATTCTCGGATCGATGCGATTGGCGATACGATGACCAGTTGCGCGGTTGCGATGTTTCATACGATGTTGATCAGCTGCTGCTCGATGCTGCCGTTTCTATTCGCAGAATTCATCCCAACTCGACAGTTTGCTTGTCTGATGATCGCCATGTTAGGGAGCTCTATTCTTGGGGATCTTGTGCTGCTGCCAGCACTCCTACTGAGCCCACTGGGACGCTGCCTAATCCCGAAAATCTTTGCCGTTAAAAAATAACCGACGGTGCTCGATGCGATGCAGATCGAATCGCAGATACTACAGTTTACAACACCGAACAGATATCGATTGATTTTGGTGGTGAGTGCTCCAAAGGTAGTGCACCACTTTGGTATTTGCTTGGAACATATCCGTCCGGACAGCACGAATCATTTCTTTTTTCAATTTATTGGATATCAGCGATTTAATTCATTGTTTGTGGACGTAATTTGCTTCGATGAAATCCATACACAAAGTAGATCGCGAGTCCAATCACGAGCCAAATTCCAAATCGGTACCAAGTCACAGTCGTCAAGAAGGACATGAGAGCAATACAGGAAATAGCGCACAGAGGAGCTGTTACCCATACAAATGGTGTCACAAACCCTCTAGGAAGGTCGGGGCGTCGCACTCGAAGAATCATGATTCCTATTGCGACTAAGACGAAGGCAAACAGGGTCCCAATATTACACGCTTCGGCCGCGATGTTGATGTCGATAAAGCCTGCTGGAATAGCTACCAGTAAACCAGTTAGCAATGTGCAGATATGCGGCGTACCATAACGCGGGTGAACCTTCGATAAGAACTCGGGAAGTAAACCGTCGCGGCTCATGGCGAAAAAGATCCGCGTTTGTGCCAATTGCATGACGAGAAGCACACTAGTTATCGACAGTACCGCTCCTAATGAAATAATTGTAGCGATCGACGATTCGCCAACACTCGTTAGAGCTTCCGCAACAGGCTTGGAGTTTTGCAAAATATTCAGCGGAACCATACCAGTCAAAACAATGGAGACGACGACATAAAGTAACGTACAAATCAATAGCGAACTAATCATGGCGATCGGCAAGTCTCTTTGCGGGTTCTTGCTTTCTTCTGCAGCAGTGGATACAGCATCGAAGCCTATATATGCAAAAAAGATAATTGAAGCACCTGCCATGACGCCCGTAAATCCATTGGGCATGAAGGGATTCCAATGCTTTGCGAAGTCGACATGGGGCAAACCAGCCCATAGAAACAATGCAATCATAATAAATTTGATGAAAACCAGCCCCGCGTTCATTCTTGCACTTTCTCTAACTCCGAAATATAGCAACCCTGATATCAACAGGACAATAATCACGGCGGGGAGATTGATTGAAAAGATCCAACCACCGACATTAGGCCCTGTTGCCATGACTTTATTTGATAGTTCAACAATAGCAGGGCTAAAGTCGTTCGGGGCCACTAAAGCATTTCGGACTGTCATAGGTTCGATACAGAGCCATGCTGGAAGATGAACGCCGTAGTGATTTAGGACATTCAAGAAATAACTTGACCATCCGATTGCAATCGCAACGTTTCCTACGGCATACTCGAGAATCAAGTCCCAGCCGATGATCCACGCGACCAACTCGCCAAAGGAAGCGTAAGCGTATGTATAAGCGCTTCCTGAAACAGGTATCATCGAAGCAAACTCTGCGTAACACAATGCCGCGAAACCGCATGCAATCGCAGTGATGAAGAATGATAAGACGATAGCCGGACCGGCACCGACGTGGTTTTGGCCGCCTGCCGCAGCAGTACCGGTCAAAACAAAAATCCCTGTTCCAATAATCGCCCCGATGCCAAACATCGTTAGCTCGAACGCTCCAAGAACTCGTTTCAGACCTTGGCCTTCATTGGATTCAGAATCAACATTTTTCAAGGCCAGCAGTCTCGCCTTCCAAGACGAGCCAGGTGCCACTTGAGTCGTGGCGTTATTCGACGAGCGTTTGGTCGAGTCAGATTCGCTGCCGTGTTGATTCATTCGAATACCAATTTTCTTTATGCTTCCCTGGAAATCGGAAAAATGCCATGGTGAATTCGGAAAGGATTCTTGGATCGAAGTATACAAGAAGTTTCTTCCTGCGAAACTACCGCAGGTATTGGAAACTAGTTGCTATCGAATAGAAGTCCGGTTTACATCAAGGAAATCGAACTAGTAAATGGCTACGGTCAAGCCAGTTGAAGAAGTCTGTTGAGGAAGCTAGCTGTCTAAAGCATAAAGTCATTCGCGAAGCGCTTCGCGTTCGAAGTGATTACGTCGACGATAGAACCAATAGAGTGGCAGGCCAGCGGCCATTAAGACTAGACCAGCGACTGATTCGACCGGCTTAGAGAACAGCGTGTTGATAATAAGCCAAACTGCGACGACTACAAATGTGAATGGTACAAGTGGATATCCCCACGTCCGATGAGGGCGATCCATTTCGGGGAAATTTTTTCGCAACACAAAAACACTTGACGTGACTAACGCGTAAAAGATCCAAGACGCGAACAATAAGCAATCGGTCAGCTGGTCAAAGGTTCCGGAAAGTGCGAGTAAGGATGCCCAAAGTCCTTGCACGATTAAGCATACGACTGGAACTCGCGATGACTGATTCAGTAAGCCCATTCGTCTAAAGAACAAACGGTCTCGCGCCATCGCAAAAGGGACGCGGGCATTAGACAAGATAGATCCGTTGAGCGCCCCAAGAGCTGATACCATAAAAACGATCGCAACTATTCGGCTACCGTACTCGCCGAGAAATGTTTGCGATGCAACGGCTGCTACCGGCAAAGCATCGCGATACAGAGTTGAATTCGAGGTCGCTACTTGCTCGAAGGGCAAAGCGTAAAAGTAGGAAAGATTTAGCGCGCAATAGATAATGATTACTGCAAGCATCCCGAAAATCAACGCGCGGGGAATGTTACGTCCTGGATCACGCACTTCTCCTGCTGCCATGGGCATGTTGTTCCATCCATCGTACCCCCACAACGCGGCGAGCATCGCTGTGCCAAAAGCGGACAACCCATTCCAATGCGAATTGTTTGGGGTAGCGAGGTTAGACCAAGTAGTACCTTGCGAGAAAGTAAAGATCCCAAAGACGATGAATGCGATACCGCTAATCTTTAATAGTGTAAGAATAACGTGGACTTTACCACCAAATGCGACGGAAAAGCAGTTCACGCAAGTCAACGCCAATATCACGCTCACGGCAACAACTTGTTTGAGACCAAATTGCCATCGTATAGATTCACCAAGTAATTCAAAGTTACGTTCAATCCACACCTGCTCCAAAGGAATCACGGTTGAAAGAAAGATTGAGAATCCGACACCCAGACTTGCTATCGAAGCACTTCCCGCAACGATAAAACGCTGCCATCCAAAAACAAAAGCGGTTGTTTCGCCATACGCCTTCCGCAGATAAACGTATTCTCCGCCTGCTTCAGGCATCATGGCGCTGAGTTCCGCATAGGTCAACGCACCTGCTAACGACAGCAGTCCCGCAGCGACCCACGCCAGCAAAACCCACATCGGAGAGCCAACGGCTTGGGCCATCGGCGCGGCCTTCAAGAATACCCCAGTTCCAATGACAGTTCCCACCACGAGCGCACTTGCATCGACAACCGACAAAGCCCTGACAAGATGTGGTTGTTGAGTCATAAATGAGGGCTTGATATTGAAAGATTACAAAAGCTATTTGCGCGGTATATGAATGCGATTATCCGATGTAAGTTGTGATTGAATTCGCACCACGGATGCGGTGGTTCCTAGCAACAACATAACCAAGTAACGCACTCGATCTAATTACAAAAAAGATTTCCGCTCAAGTGATGGTGGTGTCTAAATTCGAGAGGAATTTTTTAACTGAGTACGACGGACCCTTAAAGCACCTTGAATGTAGGGGTACTTGTGGAGATCGACTATCCAAGTGTTCTTACGGCAAGTTCCAAATCGCGTAAAAGTTTATCTTGGAGGTACTTTTGTAACATTTGCCTAGTGGTGTCAAACATCTTATCAATTCGAATCTGAGTACCCGCCGTAATCGGACCACGTTCGCTCGAGAGAATGCGGCGTTGCAGAGCGTCTAATTCCTCCTGCATCTTGTCGTACGATTTCAACGTACGAAGCTCGTTTAAAAGCTTTTCTGCTTCCGCTTTATTTTTCACATCTACAAAGTCGCGTATTCGCTTGGCAAGGATCTGCCTCCTGGCGACCAAATCAAGCACTTCTCCTTGAATGCCCTTTATAAATGCTTCGGCTTCTAGGCGACGACGATCATCGGGTAGGTCAGCAGCCTCTTCTGCGGATAATCCTGTTACGATGGGGAGTTTCGCTAGGAGTGTGTTTCCATTTTTGATGTAGTACATGTATAGCGGAAACTTCAGCTCAATCTGGGATTTAAGGGGCGGTGCGTCGCTGGGAGGCGTAGCAGCAGGATTAGAGGCTGGTGTGAGCGAACTTGAACTTTCTGATGACGCTGACGGGGCATCAGCTTTCTTTACTACCGGCGTTTCATACAGTGCTATTGGAGGGGTGCTTTCATTTAAGCGAATGATTCCTCGCCAATCCGTTCTCGCAACAAGTGTTAAGTCCTCGCCACCTGGTGCTCGCCTATATACCTCAGCGCCTGCTACACGAAGTGAGGGCTGCGCGATGACGTTCAGTTGTAGATCGGTGGCTTCGGCGCTCGGACGAGCTTTGAGTCCTACTTTGAGTGTCCTCTTATTTTTTCGTCCGGCGAGCGCACCACGAATTCCGGAGTAAATCGCTCCATCCACGGACTTATCATCCCCGGCTGTGATTGCAATATAAGTCCATGGAAGCGATTGGAGTAACGTCGGTACACCATTACGGTCGTCTCGTCTCACATAGGGTACCAAGACGTCACCCGGAACCAAACGTACTGGATGATCGAATTGCTCCGGCTGGGTTAAAAGTCCACCCGCGCGAATCCTCATTTTTGTTGTCTTAAGGTCAGCTTCTTCAATTCTGGCCATTGGGGCAAATGCTTCCTGCGTCGCATAGGCGATGACCCGTGGTAACAATTCGAGTGAGTTGGTAGTCGTGGTCACGAGAGGTCCAACCACCCGCATAGCACAATCGATCTCTCGAACTTGAACGCGTATCGACTCCAAGTCATTTACCACAGCGACAGCAAAAATTTTGTCACGCGTTCGGAGCAGCGAATCCATTTGCCAAGGAAAACGCACCGGGATCATGCGGGCATTTCGGCCAAGTTTCTCAAGCTCCGACCGCCGCACCAGAGCGGTAATGACTTCACCTTTTTTTATTTGATTCACCAGATCTTCCCCTGCACCGTTGGTTGGCTTGAGCATGTCCGAGAAGGGTTTCCAAGAATCTTTTTGCAAATAGGGTTCCATCTCGCGCCGTATCAATGCCGCATTGGAATCCGTAACAATGATCGCCCCCGATTTCTCGAGAACGTTTTCAAAAGTTCGAATATCTTTACCATCCGTGCTGTTCTTGGTAATCACTAAGGTCAACTCGTCCTGAAGCACCTGCTGAATAGAAAATTCATCTAATTCATTGAGTATGCGCGACGTGAGATTGCGGGGAGTGAACGTGGCATCCACTCGCGCTGCAGGGTTGTAGATAAGCTCTGTTTGCACTTGAACCTGGTGCAACAGTCTCTCTTTTTGATCGCTTGTAAGCGGGAGGGATGGGTCAATGCTTAACCAAAGTTGCATTCGATAGGGTGAGTACTCCCACGCTTCGTCCTGAGCAACACACGGCGCATTATTACTCGCGATAACTAGCCAACAAATCATCCCTAATACAAGAAATCGGACACGTCCAGCACTTCGCTGGATGTCGAGGTCTTCTTTCTCGAACATCAGAAACATATTGAATGAGTATATGAAGGGTAGCATTAGGTTGTGAGCGTGATGTTACTGCGTAGGGTTAGTTCGCCACCGTTGAATGTCTTGGTAGAGCGTTACAGGCTTTTTGGGAATACCTTGAAGTGACGCACGGTATGCAAATGATTCTCCGACTTGCCAGAGAGGAAGTATCGGCAAATGATCATTGACTAAGCGGTGTAGGTCCTGACAATACTGTCGCACTTCACGCCAGTTTTTTGCAGTTCTCAAACTATTGAGAACCTGAACGATGAAGATGTTATCTGTCTCTGCCACGCCCCCGGCACCAAATAACCTTTCGGCATCTGTCGCTGGCTCCCAAAGAGCCGCAGACACGTAAAGTAGATCCACTTTCTCATTATTTTCCGCAGCACTTGCACTATCGGATAGCACCACAAAATCTGCAGGAATGCCGGCTGCAATCCACTGTTGGACGCAAGCTTGCCCAGCCACTTTAGCGGATTCATAGTCAGGAACGCCAAGTCGAAGTGGTTTTAACACTGGCTTGGGCAGCTTTTTCTTGTCGGCCATTTGGCCAAGCTTTAGTTCGGTCAGTTTGACTAGGATTTTCGCCAGGCGTGGATCATAGGGCAGTGGTGGGATGGCTTTGTTGTATGCATACGAGAGAGGGTCGTTTTCTCCTTCGCCCAACGGAAAGGGACCACTGATGAGAGAACTCGAAATTGAGCGTTCTCCTCCAAGAATCTCGCCATCGAGGATTGCTTGTCGATTTACCGCATAAAGAAGTGTCCGTCGGAAGTCACGGTCCGCCAGGAACTCATGGTCACTTACCGGCACCAGCATGTGAACCATCGGTAATGCGTATGACTCTACTTTGACGTTGCGTATACCCTTCAACTGAACTGCATCAGCAGGAAAAAGACGGTCAATAATCTCGATATCACCTTTGACTAGGTCACCAATCGCCTTTTTGGGATCGGTGTAAAGCGATTCGATTACTTCCATGGGCTGGGTATCGGTCGGTTGGGATTGGCGCGCCCAGCGGAATGATCTTTTCCCTTCGGCACGATCCTCGGCACGTACGTATAACCCACTCGATTCTGAAGATTCTTGACCGAGCTCATTTAAAGGCCACTGCATAAAAGCCTGGGGAAGAACATGTGGACGCTTTAACCGAACGGTGAGGATTTCAGGTCCATTTACGGATACTTCTTTAAAAATTGCAGACCATGCTGGGCGATACTGATCGCTTTCTACGTTTGCCCTTTTCAGCAACCATTGCGACAGGTCATAAGCAGTCGGGACGCCTGGCTGACCGGCGTTGGCGACCTTCAGTTCTAGCTCGGTCCTATCCTCGCTATGAATGAAAGAACCAAGACTCATTCGGTAGCTTCCTCCCTCGGGACCAGTGCTCCGGAACTCGAAGAGACTTTTTGAAACCAAGCCACCAGTTCTTCTAACTGGCCAATTTGCAAGTTCAGTAGCATCCATCCGGTCCGACTGCTGGAACACACCCACTCGAACCAAAGGATAGAGATCAATAAGATTTTTTAAATATTCTTTACCACCTGGAATGTCTGGATCGATTTCAAGCATGCGCGTTGCCGCGTTTCGCGCATCAGGGTAGTTTTTTTCGTTCGCATACTGCTCGGCCTTTTGACGAAACGTTTCAGCAAAGGCAGTGAATTTGTTCTTCCATTCTGCTACTGCCGGAATTGGTGAAGAAGCGTAATCACGTTCGAGTCGAGTCACCATTTTTTTTGCGGTTACCAGTTCTCCCTCATTGAAATACTTGTCGATCACATCGTTCGCTAACGTTGAGATTCGTGAGCGTACTTGAACAGCCTTGCTGTCATTGGGGTATGCACGTATGTACTCTTCTAAAACAGCGAGTGCGTGAGAAAGGTTTCCCGCACGAATCATTTCAAGTGCGCTCGCGAGCAAGAACTTTTGATTAAGTGCTTCAAGACCTGGAGTTGTTGGGTAGACTCGTTTCAAAAAACTGAGATGCTCGAATGCCGGAGCAAATTGCTTTTCCAGTACGAGTCGATTGGCTTCACTAACCAGGAGGTCTTCGTAGAACTCAATTTTGCCGATGTCTTTCCAACTGATTCTGTAAAGGCGGTCGGGGTAGTTGACGAACTTCACCTCGATTTCAGATTCCGGATCAGGATTGGTTGGCAGCTTGCGACCGGGGATAGACGCGAGTGGGAAAATGCGGAACTCTTGACTTCGTTGTTCTGGCGTCAAGGTGATGATATCAAAGGGTTCTTCATCGAGAATTGAGTTTTCAAAACGTCCACTCTTCGAGCTTGCACTTTCCTGTGAATATCCAAGAGTGCATGTGAGCAGCAGTACATGCATCAAGGCCAAACGGATGAAGCGACAGGATCTTAAGCAAGCTGGACCAACACTATCACGACTATTCATCATTGAGCCTCGTCATAACCAACCGTGACGAAGTTCCCCTGTGATGATTGAACATTGCTGAAGTGGATGACCGGGTGCTATCCAGAGGAACTACCAACAACACTCCTTCCGAACCAGGAACAAGAATCTGAGAACCGACAATAGACGCAGTTCCGCTTATCGGCTCCCCGAGTTCTATGCTTGCCTTTTGAGTACCAGTTGCAAGATCTACACGGAACATTTGCCCATTTCGCGAGCAGATCAAAATCTCATCGCCATCAATGGTGGGTTTCCCGACGAGAGCCAAGTTAGGAATTTCCAACTTCCAAAGTACCTTTCCTGTCAGATCAACAGAAACGATACTAGAGGTTCCTAGGCCAGAAACAAATTGCTTACCAACACCGAAAGGCCCCCAAGTAACGCGGCCATCTTGCTCGATTCCAGCAATCCTCGATAGGTCAGAGCCGCTGTAAAGTTCAATCAGATCTTGTGATTGTCCCCGAGCAATAGCGCAGATGACATCATCAATACAACTCAGTTGCCCAGTTAACGGCAATGTTGTTTCCGTTTCCGTCAGGGAGCGGAGTTGTTTTCCTGTCGATAGCCGAAACATCTTTTTCTCAGAAGTGGCTGTGACAACGGTTTGGTTATCGGAAAGCAGAACTGGTGATATCCAACGAGTTACGGTTCCTGGCGATAGTGTCGGTTGGAAGGGTGCTCCAAGTCGCTTTCCGTTTGTCGGATCAACAAATGCCATTTGAGTGTTGTCCAAAGGAACAACAATTCCGTTTCCTACCGCCAAAGGATCAACTGATGGGACTCCACTTGTAATCTGCAAGTTATTCATTTGCAAACTCGATCCCGGAGTCGCTTTAGGATCATATACGGCGATCTGAATCCCCTGCCCTAGATTAAGCAAAGCTGTCTTCCCATTGCCAAGAATGACTGGACTGCTGAAATCGAGCTTGCGTTGATTCCTGCCAGGGTTCTCTGCCGCAGTTAATGGCTTACCAGATGCCAGCGACTTTCCCGTAATGCTATAAAGAGAAGCCTGCGAGTTTATTGCCGATACCGTTCCATTTCCACCGATAACAGCGACAACCGGTACCCCTAGGTCTACTTCCCAAGCTGGATCACCGCTAACACCATTGACTGCTGATACACGTACTCCCTGGGTGCCTCGCAAAACCCGAGAGTGAATAATGTAATCATCGAACTTGTATGGGCGACCATTAAATTGATCTTCTTCTTCGCGAACCCAATCGGTAACGAGCTGTTGTTTACTTACTTGGATTTGATAACGTGTCAGTCGGTTCGATGCGATCCATAGTTCATTCCCGGCTACAAAAGGCCAAGAGATCCGGGGTTTGTTTTCATTCTTGCCGATCGCCGCCACGCGATTCACTTTGTCTCCTGAACTCGCTGGTTCAATGTCGTAGGCGTTGACTTCACCTAAATCTGTCACAACGACCATGCGTCGTCCATCGAGCGTTGGAGGTACAACAACGTGCCCAGTTAAGCGGATAGTCTTTTGAGCAATGCTTAACTTCTCACCCTGTTCGCCGGTGTAGAGAATATGCATATTACAATAGTTTGGCCCTGCATTTTCAAAAATGATCAGATGACCAAGTGTGTAAACGGGTGGTACCGAAATCGTTCCAATCGCGTGGCCTAGGTAATACACTTCGTTACAGGAACCATCGTTCCTTGAGAGCACATAGAGGTTCGAATGCTGCCCCAAGAGGTATCGGCTGGGCTTGTTCAATCCGCCACCAACACCCGTTTCCAATTTCTGGGGTAATTGCTTCGACCAACGAACCTGGCCGGTGACGCTATCGATTGCGTAAACTTGTCCCGCTTCAGTCGAAACAAAAACTGTTTCGCCGTCAATTTGAGGAGCTAACAAACGGTTTTCAATTTGCAATTCCCATATGGATTTTCCGTCCAACGCGGCCAGTCGAGCCAGACGTCCCTTTTCAGGAGATATCAAGATGCAGTCGGACCCAGGATCAACAGATGTACGTACCGGGTCCGAGATGGTCTCTGCTCCTACGTGTCGTCGCCATAAAACTTCTCCCGTTGCGACTTTAAGAGCGTAGACAGATTGCTTCGCTTTGATAAAGTGAATTTCTTCGTTAGCGACGTTAATTGGTGATCCGCTCTGCTTCACCAAAAGAACACTTCTTCCCGATACGTTTTTCTCGACTGGTTCAACTAGCAGGGGTACCGTCGTTGTTGACTTCACCGCTTCTTGCTGAAGGCTTGTCGCCTCTTTCAAAAGATCTAGAAGTTGTTTGTCCAGGGTCAGTTGCGGGAAGTCTCTAACAACTGTTCGACGGGCCTCGTAAGCGCCGTCGACGTCACCTTTGGCAATCGCCGCTTTCATCGCTTCAACAGCTATCACGGTACCCTCTGCCCGTTTAACATCCCTTAGCAATCGCTCGCGTTCTTCCCTGACTGTTCTGATGCGAACCTCGTTAGTTTCCCGCTGGGCGTTAGGAATATACTGGGGGTTTTGCATCGCAATCAAATGTTGGTCTAGCTTATCAAGAAGCACCTTACGTTCGTCTGTGGTTTTCGCTGAGTCAGCACGCTCAACAAGCTTCTCGGAAATCTTGACCAACGATTGAGCCAAGTCAGCGCGTAGGGCCAAGTCGTTAATCGCGGGTTCATTTATAATTTCCGGAAGAACCTCTTCAGTAATTGCGATCGCCGCAACAGGATCTCCCATCTGGTCGTTTGCATTACGAATCGTTGCTATAGCGGTATAAACTTTTGCACGCCCTGCCCTATCATCGCTGGAATAGGATTCGGAGAAATTCTTAAACTTCTCTATTGCGACTTCGTAATCCAGACTCTCGTAAGCATCCATTGCGATCTTGAATGAACCATCTGCGCCCTGGCCATTGAACCAAAAAATTAGTCCTGTAAACGCAGTGATAAGCGCCATGAGCGCGAAACCGTAACCCCAAATGCGGAAAGCATCCCACTGAAGGGGTTTAGCAGCAACAATTTTTTTAGGTTGAACGAATCCCCGATTACTTGTGTCTTTCATCTCAGCGAGTGTGTTGAAAGACTCATCCAAAGACGAATTCATTTTTCGCTTAGTCGGCACAACCGTTTCTGGCTCATCGAATTCACTTAGTCCCTCTTCGTCCCCAAGTTCGTCGTCGTCTTCGACAAGCTCGACTTCTTCGGCATCAACAAAAACAGTTGCATCAGCAGCTTGGTTAGGATCGCTTTTTGTAATTGAACCAGCCAACTCCTCTGGGATGAGATCCATCTCGTCGCCGCGGGTACTAGGCTCTTTTGTAGGCCCTGAGAGTGGATTGGAGAAGGCTTTCGCATCGGAGCTGCTTTCGGAGGATTCTTCCTTAAGCTGCGAAACAAGTTTGGTGGCTTGAAATCGTGTAAGTTGGTTGTTATCCACTAACAGCTTTGCAATCGCTTCGGTTGTAATCCTAGTCTTGGATTGCTCGACTTGGCGACGCAGTTCCAAAATTACTTCCGGATCAAGCAGTCCTTGGTTTTCAAGTAAATCAATAAGTTGGGTGGCTGCCATCAGTTTTAAAAATCCAAGTCGTAAAATCGATTGTTTTTGTCTTGTTGAGCGAATACTTTGTCGTTACGTGGGTGATGTCATGCATCAATCAAAATTTTCAACTACTGAAACCTGGAAACTTGAAAACCCTTTTTCTCGTCCAGCATCCAATGCTGCAATCACAGCAGCGTGAATACTGTCTTCATGCGCCACAACCGCCATCGTAGTCGCTTCGTCGCTAGAACCTTCCAACTCTGCCATTGCTAAGATGCCAAGGAGTTCTTGCTTGCTTGAGGCTTCTCGTTCATCCCCATCCGGAAAAATTATGGTGTAAGCGTTGAACTCATCAATAAGGATTCGAACGGTTTCATTCACTTCGGTCTGCTCAGGCACGGAGTTTTGGCTTGCTTTGTCGCTCATCGAAGCTTTTTGTTGAATGGCTTTTTCACTAGTAAACGAAGCCGTAACCATGAAAAAGATTAGCAACAGAAACGTTACGTCCACCATCGCAGTCATATCGATTTCGTCTTTGGGAGCATTTTTTCCAAAGGTAAACGTAGCTGGTTCGTCGAGTTCGTCATCCTCAAATTCATCGAATGACTCAGAGGTTAAATCAATCGCGTCCGACTCGTCGGCATTCGTGATCCCAGCCGACGACGATAAAACTCGCACGCGTTGAGATTCGGCCGCGCTGATGTTGGATAGCTCCTGATTTGAATTGTCGATCGCGTTTGAATGCGTCTTTATTCGGCCTGCTAAGGTTGATAGTGGCGGTTCAATAGGGACGATTCGCACTAAGTCCTTTGACATTTCCTCTTGCTTGGGAATTCGCACCATCGATTCACAATCGGGACAACGAAACTCCTTACCGCTCATTCTTTCATGAACGTTTCGGATGCTTTCACAATGCGGACATTGGAATCGGATTGTCATCGACTTCACTTAGTTTTCTTGCATGACCCCAAAGCTGATCAACTGCCCGTCTTCAATAGACTCGGAAATGAGTTCTTTTATGTGGTTCACGTCTCCATTTCGGACAGCACCATCGGCTCGCACCAATACATTGGTCTTTTGTGAATTAAATCCGATTTGAAGATACTCTTCGATCTCTGCTGCTTGTTGTTCGGGGTCATCGGAAAAAACACTGCCATCCTCGCGTCCAACGACAGCCGAGTTACCGCCACCGCGTTTCATTGTCAAAATAATGCTTTTGTCCGTTGCGACAAGCTGGCCATTTCTTGCGACCGGCAAAGGTTGTTTCACCTCGTTGGCAAGTTTTGAAGTTACCACAAAGAAAATCAAAAGAAGAAACGTAATATCGATTAGAGCAGTCATGTCCATTTCATCGTCATGATGTTGTCCGTGAGGAGACCCAAGGTGCACACCTTCGGCCACATGATCGTCGTCAAACAGATTATCGTTGGACGATTCGTTAACGTTACTTGCTCTTTGTGAGACTGACATAGATTTGCAACCAACCAACTCAAAAGTACAAACAAGCGATACGACAAGCCGGATCGGTCTATCGGGATTTGGTTTAACTTATGGAACTGTCCGATACCTCTGCTCTACTACGACCCACTGATAGCCCTTGCCCTCACCTGGCTGGCATTCAAAAACGGTTTTTGCGAACTCCTTGGCCATAACTTTAGGACCGCGTTTCGTGACGGCGTAACTTTTTTCAAGCTCAGCGAGCTGTTGCTCGAGTTCTTTGGATACTAGCTTTAAAATAACACTTCCTGAAGTTGCAATGCCTGACTTGGACAACAAATCTCTTTCATACTTTTGTAGTTGATTCTCTGAGCGGGCCACAAAGTACATACGCTTCTCATCCTTACCCGGACCAGTTCTTTTTTCGGGAGCACCCGATAGATTTCCAAGGTAATCCACCTCGGTTCGTCCCCCTCCGATCGCTCCAAGTTCGATTTTGAAGAAGTCAAGTTGCTTAGCATAGCTTTTCGAATCGCGAGCTGTGAACTTAAGCTCCCAACGTTCGAATCGAGGAATGATGTTATCCCCTTCCCCCTCTGGACCCGGGGGGCGACTATCGCCCTGCCCAGAACCTTTACTGCCAACTGCCGCTCCGGATTCAACGGTCTCCAGTGAAGCCGAGATCGAGCTTAGCGTTTCCGTAACTGCTTGTAGCGATTGCTCTACAGCAGGTTCCGTTAGCTGCTCTGCCTCCTCGCTACCCGGTGGCTCTAAATCCCTCGCAAAGCCCGCCGCATTGTCGCCTCGTCCCGCAATTCGCTCTTCTTCGACAAAGATTCGAATTGGGTCATGTGGTTTCATCGTACTGAGAATGAAAACTAGTCCGAGAGCAAACACCCCCAAACCAATCATGATCACGAGACTTAGCAGCAAACTCGCTACAGAATCCACTGAGGTGGTATGCATAGTCTCTATCGTCGTGGGCTTTCCCCTCGACCTAGATTCACTTGATGCACTCATTGACCTCTAGCTCCATTCTTGGGGGCGATTCTCTCGCCTGAATTTTCTGTCCATAGTCACTGGGTTTATCATTAGAATTCCGAAAGGACAAATTCATCGGCCCGAGATTGCTTCGATTTTTTGCTACGACCCTCGTGAGCTAACAACCTTGTTAGGAGTCCTACGAGTCATGCCTACTTTCAGTGCATCCAAAAATCGATTTAAACCAGAGGCAACTAATTCCTGCATGCCACGAATTCGATTGTTAACCAGGGCGAGAATAATGCCAAGCGGAATTGCCACCGCCAGACCCATTGCCGTGTGCTCCAACGCCATCCGAATGTCACCCGCAAGAGCGCCCGGGTCTGCTTGAGTCGACTCTTCTAAGTTGCGGAACGCGCCGAGCATGCCTAGCACCGTCCCAAAGAGACCGAGTAACGGCGCTGTTTTGACGCAAGTTGCGATCCAAGCAATCCGGTTCTCAAGATCAGATAAAACATCGCGCTGGAATCTATCGAGAACGTACTGTCGGACCTTCTGATAGCCCAACTCACGATTCTCGACTCCTAGATGGACCATGATCGGTAATGCTTTCGGATTACCCTCACAATTTTTTATTACGGTATCGTAGTCACCCTCTGCAAGTGGTCCTAACACCGAGTCAAGAAACGCATCCTGGTCAGCCTCCGTCTTGAATCGTTTGCTGGATACTCGAGTCATCACGATAATGGCACAGTAAAGGCCCCACAATGCAACTGCAGCGATGACGAAATAGTCGAGGATACCCAGAATCTCAAAGAGTTCGACCATGCCAAGCTTTCAAAAGAAGAAGTTTACCGACGAAAATGCAACAGTCCGAATGCGACCGTGTTAGGGGCCCAGTATAGCTAACGTTTTGCTCAATGGTAGTTTCGATTTCAAACAGTCCGTTTTCAAACAGACTGTTTTCAAAGAGACTCAGTCACTAGTTTTGCGAATCGGCAAAAATGTGACCTGGTCTGACACTGAGATACCACCCTTTCCAAGCCCTTTCGGCCTTGACTCGATGGTCTGCCGTGATTGGGCCCTCGGCGGGAAGGTAGTTGACGCCCATTTTCCTGCTCAAGATTTTCAGAGAAGCCTCAGCCGTCCGCTGAACGACTTGGTCACCATCGCCAAGAGCAAAAATCAGATCGGGTACAAAGTCTAAGTCGTCGCCACGCCCTAGAATTTTCGCTCCCAGTCGACGAGCGCTCCATGAGTTACCGGCTCCTAGCATTCTGGCGAACCGGTTAAGTTGGGCCTTCCGCTTTGCTGGATCCGCATCCAGCACAATTCGATTGGACAGCGCTGTATCCTCAACCGAGCCTTGTTTGTTCGTTTCCAGCAACGAGAGTGCGTCTTCTATGGAGGTGACTTGAGACTTGTCGACTACTTTGCCGTTTATGACGCCGACGCTAGAGATGTCCCCAAGGCCATACCCACCTGTATTTGTCCCTTCTTTCAAGTCACCAATCGACTTCTGAGTCGTCCTCAGCAGGAAAAGAATTGACAGGCAGGTTGCCGTCTCAACTCCACCTGGGTCGACGCTTTCCCCGACGAGCCCGAACGCACCTGTCGCTGGATCTTGATACTTCCGAAGGGTTTCGACTCCAGCCTTGTACCAAGCCGGATCTTTCTCTCGACGGCCCTTCAGGATTTCCAAGAAGGATTCATATCGCTCTTGGCTGTAGAGCCAGTAGTAAAACCAATCGGATCCTCCTGCCCCCCGCTTAAACTCGTTTTGTGAAAGCCAAGAAGAAGCTTTTGTAGCGACTTTCTGTACTGAATCCCGAGAGATGACTCGCGAAACAAACTTTTTGTCTTTTTTCCCAGCAAGAACTTCGGCGGAGACTCGCCTGAAAACTTCAGGAATTTCCTCTTCGTCTTCTTCTTCACTGGCCAAGGCATTTTCCATTTTCATGCCAGCCCCACGCATAACCCCGAGAATATCCGCAGAAATCAGGGCAGCCGAAAGGCCGGCAGCCAGCATTTGGTGGTTAGGGACATCACCAGCGGAGGGTGTCTGGTAGGTCCAACCACCATCCGAGCGCTGGGCATTTTGTAGCCATACAGCGACTTTTTCAACCGAATTGAAATCGATTTCAATGTTGGCTTGTTTCATGGACCAAAGTGCAAGCGTTACATATTGGGTTTGTGACGCATCCCCCGATCCTGTTCGAATTGTCAGATAACCGAACCCGCCGTTGTCTCGCTGAACTGATTTTAAAAAATCGCGGCAATATTCAAGTTCAGTCTTGTACTTTACTCCGTCCACAGCAGAAAGCAGCATCGCAGAAATCGACACGTCGTAGATGATATGCTCACTCTGAAGAGCTCCAGACTTTTCATGGATTTCTCGAGTTGTTTTCAACGCAAAAGGAATGGCCTTCTTGACCAATGGGTGCTCAGGCTCCTCGGTTGCCTTATAGGCGGTGTACCCCATCAAAATGTCATACTCGTGGGTAGTTCTCGAACGGCTAAAGTTGGAACTTAAAAAATCAACCGCTTTCTTGACCATCGCCTGAACGACCGGATGCTCTGGCGAATAGGGCTCGTCGGCCCGCAATGGTGAAAAAATCCCAATGATTACCCAAGCCAAGAAGGACAGGCGAGCGCATTTAAACAAAATTTGTGGCTGTTTCATAAAAGATTTTTCTACTACACCTGCACAAAGCTAACACGCTCGTGACTTAGCTATACCTAGCAAGTGGCACGACGAATTGACACCTATTCACCTTTGGTTTACTATTTTACCCCACGCGTCATCAAAAGGCTATCTCCAACCGTTAGCGGTTAGTAAGACGATAGCTTCAACGTGTCGCTAAAGGCTGGATAGCTCAGTTGGTAGAGCAATGGACTGAAAATCCATGTGTCCGCGGTTCGAGTCCGCGTCCAGCCATTTCTAGAATTTCCCGATTCTTTCGGGTTTGGTGAGTATCTTCCACTCCCTTATGGAAGGCATCTTTCTTTCGGATCGAGCTTGTTTGATTCCGACCGCAACGATTTGTGGCGTTTTTGTCTTCTCGACGGTCGTAACGCGAGCGGCAAGAAGAAAGATATCAGTGGCATAGTCTTCCAGACTGAGTTGGTAAGTTAACCACAGCTGGAAGTCCATGCATATTGTTATTCTGAAAACCGCTCTTGGCGTCGAATCAACGAGCGTGGTTGTTTCGCAGCGCAATTCTTCGAGGTAAGATCGAACGACGTAGCCAGAACAATCCAGTTGCGATTAAACTCAAGTGAGACTTTGATAGTTGGTTTCCTCGTGAGACCATCCCACCTACTTCTCCGATCTCTACGTATGACTGTGAAGCCTAAGTTACATCTAATACCCGGATTTTTCGTATTTGCATTTGGCTTCATGCTTATCTGTAGCTCTCGTGCGCTTGCGGAGGAGGAAGTTCGGTTTAATCGGGATGTTAGGCCGATACTTGCTGAGCATTGCCTCGCATGTCACGGATTCGACCATGCGAAACGCGAAGCCGGACTGCGGCTGGATACCCATGAGGGAGCTACAGCTACTCTTGATTCCGGTGCCATTGCAGTGGTCCCAGGCAAGCCCGATGAGAGTGAGCTAATCAAGAGAATAATTTCGGATGAGCACGATTCGGTTATGCCGCCACCGGAGACCGGCAAGCAATTGTCAGAGGCGCAAAAGAAGGTTCTTCGGCAATGGGTTCAAAAGGGTGCGGGGGTTGAAAAACACTGGTCCTTCGAACGACCGGCTAAACCAACCATTCCATCTGTGGACAGTCCTACAACGGCACAAGTTCATCCGATTGACTTCTTCATTCGCGAGAAGCTTGCATCGCATAGCCTCAATCCTTCGCCAGTTGCCGATGCGACCACTCTCATTCGACGGCTGAGTTTCGACCTAACCGGATTGCCTCCGACCCTCGCAGAGCTGGATGCATTCTTGGTTGATTACGAGAGCAATCCTGATAGTGCTTATACGGTTCTTGTCGATAGACTGCTTCGAAGTGCCGCTTATGGCGAAAAGTGGGGGCGATGGTGGCTGGACCAAGCGCGTTATGCTGATAGTAATGGCTACTCGGTGGATGCGCCTCGTCAAATATGGAAGTACCGTGACTGGGTCATCGACGCTTTTAACAAAGACATGCCGTTTGACCAATTCGCAATCGAACAACTTGCAGGAGACTTGTTACCCGATGCAACTTTAGAGCAGAAGGTTGCTACTGGATTTCATCGGAACACTCCAATCAATCAGGAAGGCGGGATCGATGAAGAACAGTTCCGGATCGATAGCGTCTTCGATCGAGTCGCTACAACGGGGACAGTCTTCCTTGGACTGACCATCGGCTGTGCTCAATGCCACGATCACAAATTTGATCCTATCCTTCAACGCGAGTTCTATCAGTTCTTCGCGTTCTTTAATAATCAAGACGAGCCCACTCTTTCAATCGATCCGACGGCAGAAGAAGCTTCCAAGCTGAAGCAGCAGAAGTCAAAACTTGAGTTGGCAAAAACGAAGATCATCGAAGAGACGGCTGCAGCGGTAACCAACTGGGAGAATGAACTGTCAGATGAGCAAAAGGCGAACCTGCCTAAGTACGCATCAAAAGCAATCCAGATCGACCCGACGAAGCGAACGTTCGATCATCGAGAAGACCTTTATGTTACCGAAGTTGGTAAAGATGATAAACGATACAAAGACCTCATCGCATCGATCAAAAAGATTGACGTTCGACTTAACAAAGGCATCACTTCTTTAATCCTCAAGGAACGCGAAAAACCGAGAGAAACACACTTGTTTATTCAAGGAGACTTCACTCGACCATCAGATCTCGTTTTTCCAAGTACACCGTCCGTTTTACCTTCGCTGCCCTCAGGAGAAGCAACTCCGAATCGGCTTGATTTAGCAAAGTGGCTTGTTTCGAAAGACAATCCGCTTACAGCACGCGTTATCGTCAATCGTGTTTGGCAGCAGTTCTTTGGACGAGGAATCGTTGAAACAGAGAATGACTTTGGCACTCAAGGTGCCGTGCCTACGCATTCTGATTTGCTGGATTACTTAGCGGTTGATTGGATCGATGAAGGGTGGTCCTTTAAGCGATTGCATCGAAAAATCGTCATGTCGCAGGCCTACAGACAGAGCTCGATAGATAGGCCCGAGTTGCGAGACAAGGATCCGAATAACTATCTGTTGGCAAGGCAACGAAGGCTACGCTTGGAGGCGGAATTGGTACGCGACGCAGGCTTGGTTGCTTGCGATCTTTTGACTAGTCATGTCGGAGGTCCTCCCGTTTACCCGCCAATTCCGCCGGGAGTTATGGAACTCGCTCAAGTGAAACGAGAGTGGAAGGAGAGCGTCGGCAAAGATCGCTATAGACGCGGCATGTATACCTTCGTTTATCGAGGAAACCCACACCCGTCTTTAAACGTGTTCGATGCGCCCGAGGGAATCACATCATGCACGCGGCGGATACGAAGCAACACTCCTCTTCAAGCCCTTACACTACTGAACGACAAGGCCTTCTTTGAATTTGCGAACGCTCTGGCCAAGATCATCGATCGTGATGGAATTGAATCGGCGTTTCGTAGATGCACTTCAAGAATTCCAAGCGAAGATGAAAAAGCTGTATTGAGTAGGCTCGATTCGATTAGCGCTGCTCGGGTGTTACTTAATCTTGACGAGACCGTAACTCGGGAATAATGAAAAAGCAAGACTTTTAATATGAATGACTTTAACTCGCTTCGCGATACCACTAGACGTCATTTTTTTGATCAATGCGGTATCGGCGTTGGTGCAATGGCATTGTCGCAGCTACAGAGTCAAGCATCAGGAAGTGACTCGCTCAACAAAGTTAGCAACCCGCTTGCACCCAAGCCGACTCATTTCCCCGCCAAAGCTAAACGCATCATATTCTTGTTCATGGCAGGTGGGCCGTCCCAATTAGACTTGTTCGATTACAAGCCCGAGTTGTCGCGACTCAACGGTGAACCGATGCCAGCCAGCTACTTGGAAGGCAAACGATTCGCATTTATGAACTCGAGCCATCGCGTTAATCTGCTCGGTACGCACCGTTCCTTTGCCCAATACGGACAGACAGGCACTTGGGTAAGCGATCTGCTCCCTCATACAGCGAAGATTGCCGACGAGCTAACTTTCATTCATACTTGCAAAACCGACTTGTTTAATCATGCGCCTGCCAAGTTGTTCATGAACACGGGCAGTGGTCAGTTTGGTCGTCCAAGTATGGGGGCATGGTTTACCTATGGCCTCGGAAGCGAGTGCGACAATCTACCAGGCTTTGTTGTGCTTCAAAGCGGGCCGCGAGGTCCACGCGGTGGTGCAATTCACTGGTCAAGCGGGATGCTACCGTCGACCTATCAAGGAGTGCCGCTGCGAAACAAAGGCGAGCCGATCCTTAATCTTACTACCCCTTCTTCGGTATCCGATGCGCAGCAGGTTGAAGTGCTGAAGGCGACGGCGCAATTGAATGACCTGAGACTGAAAGAGTACGGAGACGACGAGATCGCAACTCGGATTAATGCCTACGAGATGGCTTACAAAATGCAAACCAGTGCACCGGAGTTGATGGATACGAGCTCAGAAACACAAGAGACGCTCGACTTTTATGGCATCAAGGATGCGAAGGAATCGACCTTTGCAAGGAATTGCCTACTTGCACGCCGTCTTGCGCAGCGTGGTGTCCGTTTCGTGCAGTTGTATCATACAAACTGGGATCATCACGGCGGTCCAACTGAAAATCTTCAGGAGCATTTACCGAAGATTGCGACTGAAGTGGACCAAGCGTCCGCGGCTTTGGTTTTGGATCTCAAGCGTCACGGACTGCTCGAAGATACCATCGTTGTGTGGGGCGGCGAGTTCGGTCGCACACCAATGGGTGAGGTTCGAGAATCGACCGGACGAAATCATCATATTGACGCATTCACAATGTGGTTCGCAGGTGGCGGATTTAAACCCGGTACCAGTTACGGTGTGACGGACGAGTTTGGATTCGGCCCTGTCCAAGATCCCGTACATGTTCGCGACATCCATGCAACGCTCCTTCATCAAATGGGATTGAATCACGAAAGATTGACGGTCCGTTCACAAGGACTCGATTTCAAACTAACAGGCGTGCTACCTGCGAGGATCGTCAAGGAAGTACTTGCGTAGTCGATGTGGAGTGCTCCGTCTCGGCGAAGCTTTAAGACTTATCTGTCGGTTACCCATCTGGTAAGGCTCCGTGAACCCAAAGACATCCCATCTCGCGAGCCTTTTCCTTTTCAATCGCTCCAGTCGGTACGTGTCTCCGTTTATAGTTTTCTAGTTTGCGTGATTTGTATTGGACACGGAAGACGCGGACGACACGGAGAAGACTTTTGTAACAGGGAGTGGAAACGATTTGCGATCTTCAAAGAATACAGAACAGTCACATCAATCCGTGTTGTCCGTGTCCTAACTAAAACTCTTCCTTACCTGTCATGTGGACACCGGCGAAATCCATAAGCGGCACTACTGCTGGCTACGGATTTAGGCATATCATCACTTGCTTCCTTTGCCCGCGAATAGCACAGATCTACGCGAATGAATCGGGACCTAGGACAAGTCTATAACCAGTTCTTGCCCGCACTTATCCGCGCTCATTAGCGTCACTCGTGGGCAGAATGTCGGCGACAACTTTATTAAGCATGCAAATACGAGAAATCCGGTTTGTGCGTGCCTTACGTGTCATCCTGCAACAGCCCGTTCCTAGCTTGGGTACCTAGAAAAAGTCACTCTAATCGAATGGCTAGGTCGAAATTTACCAAACGTTCGCCGTACATTAGTCAATAACAGCCCCATGAGGACTCGAACCTCAGACCTACGGATTAGAAATCCAGAGAATACCCAAGAAAAACAAGGGAATTCCGATGGGGTACAGCACTCAGTACAGCACTCGCTATGCGAAGCGGTGCGAAATGAACAAAGCGATGAACCGAAGTTAAAGCGGTTACTTGAGATCTTCAACGCAGTCGATGACGCGTATCGTGATATGATCCTCGCGCATGCTGAATCAGTCGCGAATCTCTCTCAGCAAATCGCCGACGCTAATGTTGCGTCAACCAATCGCACAAAATCAACGCAGACGCGTTCCGAGACACCGAAGCGACAATCTAGTCGCAAATCGTCTACCGCTCGCTAATGAGCACCCAAGGGAGTTTGGAGCCCGTGGGCTCTCTTGGGATTTATCAACGGGTCAAAGGAATGAAATTATGAAAAGGTATGACCTTTCGATTGTGAATGATGACGACGAAACGATTCTTGTTTGCTGCGACCTGACGCTTATAGGTGTCGCATGGTGGGCTTTTCGATGGTTTCGACTGGACTCTCGACCCTTACGAATCGCCCAACAATAGAATCCGAATCGTTTTACAAACACAACCAACCGTAAACGCTCAATAACGAGCCCCAGGAACATTCTCACCCGTGGGGTGTCTCTGTATTTATCAACGGGTCAAAGGAATGAAATTATGGCCAACGCCACGAAAAAAGTTACGACAACCCCAGCCGAACGACCAACCCAACGCCCAGCCGTACAGGCAAGAATGTACATGCTGGACGTGCCTGGAGCCTTCTGTGACGCCATGCTATGTAGCAGGTCCCAGGCGGTAGCGATTGCCGATTTTGTTGAGGAAATCAGCGGTATCCATGTGGAGGTGCGATCGGTAAGAGTTGACGCCGATTTCACAAGCGCCGAGCTACACGCATTTGTTTCACCCGTTAATTGAAAGGACTCAACAATGGTCAAACTCTATTTGATACGTTACCACCAAGACGGAACCACGAAATGGTGGGCTGAATCCTTGTCACAGGAAGAGGCTTTCACTGTTGCGAGAAAACTTGCGATGCAAGGCTTCCGACCAGTAGTGAAACGAATCGACGTGAATCCTCATCGACCTGTTGAGGGTGCAATCGTTAGGTTAGAAATCGCGACCGCATAGGAAACGATCACGCGACACTATTCCAACGAGCCCGAGGATAAATGCCTTGGGCTCTTTTCGTTTGGTGACCGCTCGCAACTAAACCCAATACACCGCCGTACTAGAGCACCACGACTTGTGAGATAGGTTCTTTCCGCGTGAGTCGTTTTGCGGTGCTTTGCACGACGATGGAACACTTTATTCGTGCACGCTATTTGAAATCCAACGTCCGTACTGACCTATGCCGAACCGAAGCGCGGCACAAGTTACTTACATCGCTTTTTTTGAAATGGCGTGCACAAATAAAGCCTTCGGACATCGGCGGAGCCTTCGCACGCCCCGCCACCCCGACTTAGAACCTAAGGAAATCGCAGGGGACGACGCCTAACAGCCGACGCCGACAAACCAATGAATTCATTGGTGAAACGCGTTTTCGTCGCTACGGTGCATCTGTTGGGTTTTAGGTGCAACGGTTTGGAAATCATTCACAACGATACTCGACCTTACGCAATCAATGCCGAGTGTATACCATTGTGCGTATCGTGCCTTAGTGTACGA
>JAPLNI010000041.1 GCA_026692865.1 Planctomycetota bacterium | reverse complement strand
TGTTTGATAAAAGACTCCCCCGCGTTAGCAAGAAACCCCTTTGATGGGATCTCGCTAGATAAGTCTTAAAGCTCCGACAAGTCGAAGCACTCCAAATTTGGAGTGCTGAGGCTTGCCACAGCTTTGGGGAGAGCAACGTTGTTTGATAAAAGACTCCCCCGCGTTAGCAAGAAACCTCTTTGATGGGATCTCACTAGATAAGTCTTAAAGCTCCGACAAGTCAGAGCACTCCAAAGAAAAAAGCCACCAGAATATCTGGTGGCTTTCAACATTTATTCAGATCAAAAATCGACTAGCTTACTAACTTGCGATTCGATAGCTGACGTCGGCGGGCAACGACTCCTACCACGCCAAGACCAACAAGAGCAATCGAGCTTGGCTCGGGAACAGCAGAAACCGAGAGATTATCGAACACCACGAAGGCATTAGGACCGGAAAGACTACCAGAAAACGGATCCTGGTAACCGAGAAATACACTACCACTCGTGGGGCCGGTGTTAGCAACGTCAAAAACAGTCGTGCCATTCATCGACATGCGAACATTTCCACCGATTTCCGATATCTCTACACTCACCCAACTATTTGCAGGTACACCTGCCACTGGTAAAGAGGAAGGGAACAGCGTTAGGAACGGTGCCTGACCGTTATCCAACCTACCACTGGCAGGGGCAGTGTTATTGATATAGTTCACGTAGTCACGAGAATTGTTGGTTGTGGAAGTGGCCCCGTAACCTCCTTCTGTAGCGATATGATACCAAACGCCATCGGCGCCTGTCTGTGTGTTCCCAGTCCGGCTGTTGACACCGGTTCCGTCTGTATTTATTCCAAACAACGCTTGCTCGGTTGAGCTTGTTACTATAGATCCAAGGTTTAGCCACATATCGAACCGCATGGTAATGTCTTGAGCGAAGTTTATCGCAACGCCGCCACTGGCCGCAGTGACGTTGATGCCGTTGATTGCTCCGGTCGTAGCTGGTAGAGGAGGGTCATTCGCTGCAATAAACAATCCCCTCGTTGCGGCAAAAACGCCAGGGAGACTGGCACTACCTGGAGCCTCAGGAATCAGGTTCGCACTGTAATCATAACCGAAGGTAATAGTGTCCACAGATCCTGGAATCTGCGTCACGAGAAAGTTGTTCGACGCACCAGCACTGTCAAATATTTCGGAGAAAAGTTCTGCCCGCGCCGAACCCGCGAACAACCCGCCGACTACAAGCGACGCTAGGGCCGCCTTAAAAAATCTTGTCGATTTCATTTGCCGTATCCTTAAATCCATATCAAACACGAATCACTAAACAACAATCACGACGCGTGAATGCAGGGCACGTCATCAGGATCCAGCGACATATTCACCGAACCGAGAATCCGAGAAGAGGAATCCGGATTTTCATCTTAATCACCCCAAACCTCATCGCAAGACAACTAATTTGGAATTTTCTTTGAATTTTCAAGCGTTGGCTCGCTTAAGAATTTAACGAACCACAGTCCTTGGGTGTGCGCGCCGCCGAAAGACGGGTCCAGAAGGTCAAATGTCACCGCTAGGCTGTCGTAGATCGTCTGAGATGGCAATTTTTACGCCTGCTCAAAATATTAAAAATTCGTTAACAATTTTTGACATTTCTTGCTGAACTAGCTCTTTTTCAAGCCATTTTGCCCGCGAATGACGCTAATCGACGCTAATAAATACTGGATGCATCAAGTTTTAGTGTCGCCGCAACGTGGAGCTCTTCATTCGCGTAAATCCGCGTCATTTGCGGGCGCATCCCTGCATTTTCAAGACGACTACTTTGCGTTGGTACTCGTAGCAGATGACGTAAGGCATCTGAAGGCTTCAGCCTTTGCTGGTGGTTCCATCGACGTCTGAATTCTTACGAATTCAGCTACTCCTTCTTGCTGGCCACGAAGCGAGCGAGTGTGTTGAGATTCGCTATGAATGTTTCGCTCGTGATGACTCGAGTCAAGTCGTCTTTGCCTTTGTGGTAGCGGAGCTTACCAGGCTCGACCCACGCTCCTCGCGAGTCCATCGAATCGATGATGCGGCGCACTTCGCCTTCGGAAGGAACTTCTTTGGTACTGCCTGCTCGCTTGGCGAGTCGCATTGCCTCTAACTTCGTTGCATTTAACTGTGAGATCTTTTCGTAGTCTTTTCGAAGTTTAGGTAAATCGTTTTTGACAATGAATCCGTAATGAGTCGGCATATCGTCAGACGAATAGGTAAGTTGATAGTCGCGAGTGAAGAAGAGTGGCTTGTTGGTTTGTAGTTCGTAGAATCGTGCAAGCTTTCCATCGGGGAGTGCTGATGATTCGAGGTACTCGAGTGCTCGTGGGATCGGTTGAAGATACTTGCGATCGCTTGATTCGATGTAGGCGTTCAAGAGAGTCCGAATCGCTCCTTGGGATTCCGAACCGGAGACCGCAGGTGGCTCGAACTTGCGAGCCCACACGGGTTGCATTTCGAAGTTGTATTGCTGCGACCATGCGGGTTGTGGCTCGGGCATTTGAGCCAGTAACAAGAAGTCGGCTCCTTTGAGTGCTGCCTCGCGATAGCGAGCAGCTAAGTTGCCTGATGCTCCTGAGCCGTAGGCGCTAGCCTCGGATGCTATCGGTACCGTCTTAGTTGCGCGGTCACCCGTGGCTAGCGCCATCGGCTCAGGTTTTGATAGCCCAGCGTCGGAATAGGTTTCTGCTGCTTTGAAAAGTGTTTCGACCGTACGCGAGATGTTGTCGTCGTTGAGTGTGTAATAGATCCAATAGTCTTCCCCCGCATGCTTTCGCGACCATGACTGCGGATAAGACGCTTTCCGAACAGGATAAGATTCTGGGTTTGGTAGTTTGTCATACGCCTGAGCCCAACCACCGTTTGGAAACTGGTTCTTTAGAATCGATTCGAGCGCAAAAAGGTTGGCTTCATGAATCTTCGGATCACGGAACTCGAGTACTTGATCGAGCTGGCTGAGGAAGCGGACAGCCGATTGCGTTTTGTTGTCATCTAAACTTGAGTAGTTTTTCGACTTCTTGGTAGTGGCAGCTTCAACACGATAAGCAAGCTTCGACCGCAGCTGAGGTGAGAAATCGATTTGAGCTTGCCAACCACCACTTTGTAGCTGGCCTCTTACCAAGCAGTGTCCCGCATTAGTAGCCGCTTTTAGTAAAGTCGGTTCGCCAGTTCGTTGATAAGCTTCGAGCATCGCTAATCCAACCGCCGGTGTTCCGGGAGGCTGAACCCAGACCGTTTTAGGATCTGCGACTCCTTCTCCTTCACGGAATTGGAGGTCCTCGCTCACTTGGTAAACATACCCCCCTTCGACTGCAATTTGATCATGAAAAAACGCGACTGCTTTTCTAAGTGCCGCAGTTGCTTCATTGACAAGCGGTTCTTCGGCACACGCTTGGAAGCACGACAGACAAGCAACAAAAAAGGATAACGTCATTTTCATCTTAGTCATTTGAACAAAACAGGCAGTATTTTGGTTCGTGTTCATTGCAGGCACCTTGAGAGATAGGTAATTCAAAGTTATGGTAATCGAGAGCATGAAGCTTGTGATTTTGGCGGGCTGGGAAGTTAGTAATTTACCATCGAAGGGCACGCATGTTGGCGGTTTTCACGAATAGTTGAAATTCTTGCGACTATAAACTACTGGCGACTAGAGAGAAGTGTCGTTATCTTGCCGGTTCCGTTTTCGCCTCCCACTCTCGTTTACGCATCGATAGGTCGACCATGAAATTGATACGTTTTGGAAAGCCCGGACAAGAACTTCCTGGGCTGATATTAGAAGATGGTCGTCGAATCGATGCCTCGGCATTTGGTAGCGACTATGACGAAGCATTCTTGGGGGGCGACGGACTCGAGCGGCTTGCAGTGTGGGCGAAAGCGAATGCAGCTACGGCACCTGTGGTCGATGCGAGCGTGCGACTAGGACCTTGTGTGGCTCGTCCAAGCAAGATTGTCTGTGTTGGACTCAACTACGCCGATCACGCTCGTGAGGCGGGAGCCGAGATTCCGAAGGAGCCAATCCTGTTCTTCAAAAGCACCAGCTCTATCGTGGGGCCCAATGACGATCTTGTGATCCCGCGCGATTCGAAAAAGAGCGACTGGGAAGTCGAATTGGCGATCATCATCGGCAAGAAAGCGAGTTACGTCAGCGAAGCGGACGCGATGAGCCACGTCGCTGGATACTCGTTGCATAACGATTACAGCGAACGCGAATGGCAACTGGAGCGAGGCGGCCAATGGGTCAAGGGAAAGAGTTGCGATACATTTGCACCGCTCGGGCCTTTTTTAGCAACTCGCGATGAGATTCCTGATCCGCATAACCTCAAAATGTGGTTAAGTGTAAGCGGTGTGATGCGTCAGAACAGCACGACAGCGCAAATGATTTTCAGTGTACCCAAATTGGTCAGCTACATCAGTCAGTTCATGTCGTTGCTTCCTGGCGATGTGATTAGCACGGGAACTCCGCCAGGGGTTGGACTGGGGCTGAAGCCAACGCCAGTCTTCCTTCAGGCAGGTGATGTCGTCAAATTGGGGATCGAAGGCCTTGGCGAGTCATGTCAACATGCTGTTTACCCGTGGTGATTGGCGGCGTGATATCGTTTTGAGTTGCATGCGTCGTATCGGTTTTCTGTCGTTGAGAAATTTCTGGATTAAATGGGAAAATGAGTCAACAATCGTTTAGTCTCGTCGGCAAGACAGCCGTGATTACCGGTGGTGCTTCGGGTATTGGGCTGGCCATTGCCAAGCGTTTTGCAAACCACGGAGCGACGATCGAAATCATCGACCTCCAGACTGAGGCGATCAAAACGGCCGTTCAAGAGATCCAGTCGGAAGGCGGAGTTGCAGCAGGCGAAAGTTGTGATATTTCCGATCCGGCGGCAGTTAACAACGCCTTTGAGGCGATTCTCAAGCGACGTTCTCGGATTGAGATCCTGGTCAACAATGCGGGCATCGCCCATGTTGGCAATGCGATGAATACGTCCCCCGAAGACTTCGCGAGAGTGCAACGCGTTAACGTGAACGGAGTCGCGCACTGTACTCAGGCTGCCTTGCGGGACATGACGGCGAAAGGTGGAGGAGTCATCCTGAATTTGGCTTCCACTGTATCGCAAATGGCGATTACCGATCGCTTTGCGTATGCGACAAGCAAAGGGGCCGTTCTCGCGATGACCTATTCGATCGCAAAAGACTTTCTTGAGTTCGGAGTCCGCTGCAACGCCGTTCTCCCGGGTCGAATTCATACTCCTTTTGTGGATGGTTTTATCGCGAAGAACTACCCCGGCCGCGAAGCAGAAATGTTTGAAAAACTGAGCAAAACGCAACCGATTGGTCGAATGGGAAAGCCAGACGAAGTCGCCTCGGTTGCTCTCTTTCTTTGCAGCGACGAAGCCAGCTTTATTACCGGTGCTGCGTACCCGGTCGACGGCGGAACGTTAACGATTCGTTAGGAACGCCCTTGGTGCGGCGGTTGCATATCGGATAAGATACAGATGTAAAAGGTGATTGATCGCGTGACAAAGGATGTTTGCGACCGATTTTTTGCTTCCACTTTTTGTTGAATTCTATATCGAGCTTGATGTGCTTGCGCTGTCTAGGAGGGTTTTTGTATGTCGCGTTTGAGTGTTTGGGCGTTATCGCATTTATCGCTATCGGTTGTATTTGTCTCTCTGGGCGTCGTCTCTTTCGGCGTCGTCTCTCTGGGTGTTGTATCGAATCTCGCTTCGAAAGACGCTCTAGGTCAGGAAGCTACACTTGCTCAACCAAGCGCGGCGGCTACTGACACGCCGAAAAGCGAAACCCAGAAAAGCGAAAAGACCAGTAGTGATACCGAAGCTGGCCAAGAGGACTTGGATGCGGCGATGGATATGAAGGTCGGAGCGAACGATATCGACAAGCTCTCGGCAGTCATGGATCGATGTGAAGCGGCCCTTAAAAAAGGGCTTGGCGAGTACAATACTACCTTCGCAAAAGAACTCTTAGCCGGCTCCGCACTCGAGCGAGCGAAAATGCAAATCCAAGAGATGATGCAGGGACGCATGGGGCAAGGGGCCGCACAAAGGCTTCGAAAACGCGTCATCGCCGACTTGGAAAAAGCCACGCAAAACAACCCGAAACTTGGCGAAGCCTTTTTATTGCTGGCGCAAATCTACAAATCGGAAGATCTCGAGAAAGCGATCGACACGATGGGACAAGCTATCGATGCACTTGAAGAGTCTCCCGACAAGCAGTCCGAGGCTTACTTGATTCGTGCGACTATGCAGGAAGATGAATCAACGCGTCGTGAAGACTTGCAAAAAGCGATTGATCTCGACGCAAAAAATCGTGACGCGTGGCGGTTAATGATCGCTGTGATGATAAATGAAAAGGATTTTAAAGCGGCTGCGGAAGTCGCTAAAAAATATCTCGACAATAACCCGGACGATAACGATGCGTTGGGAGCTTACGTTAATGCGCTCGATAAGACAGATCGAACTGCAGAAGCATTGGAAGTGCTGACTAAAAAAATAAAGGACCGCCCAGAAGATCCAATGCTTTATGCGATGCGATTCGAGATATCGCTGACCGGTGAAAAGTTTGACGAAGCAATTGCGGATGCATCGAAGCTAATCGACTTAAATGGGGCTGGAGTAGAAGGCTATATTCTTCGCGCGAATGCTCGAATCCAGAAAGCCGAAGTGAACAAAGTAGGAATCGACGACGAACTGTGGGCACTCGCCAAACAAGATGTCGATAAGTCGCTCGATATGAAGCCAGGACTTGCCGAGGCCTATCGATTACGAGCCGTGATCGCGAGCAGCCAAAAGAAGTACGACGAAGCCATTCAAGACCTAACAATACTTGCTCAGAATAAGCCAAACGAACCCGTCTTCTTACTGCAGCTTGCAACTCTCTATCAACTCGATGGTCGCCCGGGAATGGCAGTCAAGATCTCTGATCAGCTGATTCGAAGCAAAGCCGGAGGAGCAAGTGCCTATCGAATTCGAGGTGACGCTTACCTTAGCATGGGTGATCAAGCGGAAGCGATTGTCGATTTTCAAAGTGCGTTGGATATGATGCAAGAAGGAGATGGCCAAAAGTCCGGTTTACTCAATAACCTGGCCTGGATTCTTGCAACCTCTCCGGATGACGCACTGCGGGATGGCAAGCGAGCGATCGAGCTGGGCACCAAGGCATGCGAAGAAACCGAATTCAAGGAAGCACATATTCTTAGCACGTTGGCGGCTGGATATGCAGAAGTCGGGAACTTTGAGGAAGCAATGAAGTGGTCTGCTAAGGCCGTTGAGATTGGGAAGGCTGAATCAAATGAACAGACTGACCAGCTTCAAAAAGAACTTGATTCCTACCGCGATAAAAAACCGTGGCGAGAAAAGCAGGAAGTTCAAGAAAAAAAACAGCCAATCATCAACCCAAGCGAAGCGATTGAGACGTAATCTATCTTGCATTGATTATGGTCAAAAGGTTATCACTTACCGTATAACCCATTTACGTGCCTAAGCAAGGAAGCTTAGCTATGCCAAAATCTGTTGAAGCCATCTCACAACTTGTCAATGGACAGGTTTTTCATTCCGCAAACGTTCTTTCCGGAGATAGCAAGCTATCTTCAGAATCCATCGACTCTTGGAAGAACGTTTCGCTTCTAGACGCGATGCCTTTGCACGACGCTCGGGCAAGCGATCTTACGCTTGTTGATTCGTTACTCCATTTGGATGCGTGGATTGCTTCGCCTGCCTTGGTTGCTTTGGCACCGATCGCTATTGCAGAAGAGCTGTTCCTGAAATCGCAAGCAACGCTGACGTCTGTAGATGCATTTGAACACGGAGAACCGTGTAAAATCATTATCGGAGTAGATAACGTACACCACTCTTTTCAAGCAGCGATTGTCGCGATTCGTGGTAAGCGAAGTTCGAAGTTCTGCTGGACCGGAATTCATCCTTCGGCTGTTATCCATCCTACAGCAGTCGTCGCAGCTTCAGCCAACATTGGACCCTATGTGACCGTCGCCGCCGGGTGCACCATTGGGGAGCGAACCTGCATTCATTCCGGAGTTCAAATCGCTGGCCATTGCAAGATTGGCGAGGATTGCGAAATCTTTTCCAATGCCGTTTTGTATCAAGGTACGATTCTTCACTCGCGTGTAATGCTGCATGCTTCATCCGTTTTGGGTGCTTACGGGTTTGGCTATCGACAGCACGACAACGTTCATGTGAGAACCGCTCAACTTGGATGGGTCGAAGTTGAGAGCGATGTTGAAATTGGTGCAGGAACCACGATTGATCGCGGTACTTACGGCCCCACACGAATCGGTCGAGGAACGAAACTCGATAACCAAATTCAAATTGGGCACAACGTTCGTATTGGCGAACACAATCTGCTATGCGCGCAAGTTGGAATCGCAGGTAGCAGCTCGACCGGAAACTATGTGGTCCTTGGCGGACAAGTTGGTGTTCGCGATCACTTGCGTTTGGGTGATCGAACGATGGCAGCCGCGCAAGCGGGAATCGCGATGGATGTACCTGCCGGCGAATCGGTGCTAGGCTCACCTGCGCTGCCGCAGCGAGAGGCAACTCAGATGTGGATTCACTCTCGAAGATTGCCTGAGATTCGCAAGCAGATTAAAACGCTCGAAACCCAAATGAATAATCTGATCAAGCAAATGGCAAGCTTGTCCAATGGCAATACAGCACCCGAGACGAATTTGACTGAGCCGATGGCGCTAGCCACGGGTAGCACAAGGACAGACGTTCCATTTGAAAGAAATTCGTTACCCGAGGCTAGCGCCTGCGGCTCAGGGATTCAAAAGCGAGTTGCTGCATGAACCCACCAATCGGTATTGTTGCTGGCTGGGGAAACTATCCGTTGATCGTTGCACAAACTTTGCAAGCGTCGAATCAGCGAGTAGTAATCGCAGCGATCAATCAACACGCCGATTCACGGCTTACTAAATTCGCAGACAAGATCGCTTGGTTTGGAGTCGCCCGAATCGGCGGTCATCAAAGACTCTTTAAACAGCATGGCGTCGAGAAAGTTGTCTTGGCTGGCAAGCTGTTCAAAGATCGAATTTTGTACAGTCGCGGTGGCTGGGTTGGATTGCTGCCCGATATGACAACCATGCGAGCATTTTTTAATATCGTTGTGACTCGTCGCAAAGATCAGAACGACGATTCGTTGATGATGGCTGTTGTGAAGTCCTACGAAAGACAAGGGATGGAGATTGTGCCGGGAACCGACTACGCACCGCAATTACTAGCCGAGGAAGGCGTGCTGACTCGTACGAAACCTTCATTCGGCCAACGTAAAGACATTGAATTTGGCTGGCGCATTGCAAAGCAGATGGGCGGGCTGGACATCGGCCAAAGCATCACCGTTCGCGATCAAGCAGTACTTGCCGTGGAAGCGATGGAAGGCACCGACGCTTGTATAGAACGAACGGCCAGCTTGTGTCCTCGCGGAGGCTTTACGTTAATCAAGGTTGCCAAGCCTCAACAAGACTTCCGATTCGACTTGCCAACAATCGGACTGCAAACAATTGATCGTATGAAGCGAGCGGGCGGAAAAGCGATCGCGATCGAAGCAAAGAAAACAATCATCGTCGACCGTGATGAGCTTATTCAAGCTGCTGACAATGCAGGCATCTCAATCATCTCTATTGCAGGTTAAACGGATGTTTCAGCGAGAACGAATATCTACTGTGATTGGTCTGCTGTTACTAATACAATGTGGCTGTGCAATGTCGGCTCCGATGCACCTTTGGAGACCGGCCAAGGACCAGAATCGCCCGATCCATCGAATCGCAATATCGCCAACATTCGGGCCACGCGATCTGGCTCAAAAGCTCGACGAATCGATGATTTCATCGCAGCCCAAGCTCGGTAATTCGATTGTACTGTTGCATCCAAAGTTGCTCGAAGAACTCACCAGCATTCAACTAGCGACCTACAACGGTCAGCCAAGCGATGTTGCTGGGATGAGTGCCGCCAGACGAGCCGACGCCGACATTCTCCTTCAAGGGCAAATAGTCAACTCCAGAACGCAACCTCAAGAGCCAAAGAGAGGCTTCTGGGACTGGCGAAAAAGGCCGACCGAATCGCTGACAGTCTCTTGGTCTGCAACCGACGTACGTACTGGCGAACGACTTGGCGAACATACGATCAAGATCGATCGCGAGCAAGCAGAAAAACAGTATCCCGATTTGAATCTTCTTGCGGGCGAACCGATGGATAAGGTGGTTCAAGCAGCATCGCGCCAAAGCTGGACAATCTTCAGCCCCGGAACCCACACAGAGGATGCAGTACTCGTGCTACCCTGGATCATGCCTGGTGCGAGTAAGGTCCGACAAGGCAACGGCTACGCGCGACAAAGCCGATGGGATCTCGCTGAGTCAGCTTGGCAAGAAGCCGTTTCGAAGCACCCGACTAACACGGCTGCATGGAACAATCTGGCGATTGCATCGGTTGCCAAGCAGGACTTTGAACTTGCAAGGAACCGCGTTGAACATGCGAAAACGGTCGCAAAATGGGATCGAGCTCGAAAAACAGAACATTGGATTGATGTCAAGCAACAGGAGTATCACCAAGCGTTCGGGCTCCCTGATCGCGAAAAGGGTTGGTTATCTCCAATCGCACCGAAGCCACCGATCGCGTGGGTCAAGCCCGAAGAACAAGAATTCACCCCGGTAGCTCCCATCGACATCGATCAAATGCCTTGGTGGACAGCGATTCCAGGAACCAAGCCACCGGGCTGGACTTGGAAGCAATGGCTAACGCAACCGATCTTTTAGTACGAGTTACTTGAGGGCTTGGTTTGAAAGCCGATCTGCGGGCTATCGGGTAAAGCTTGGCAAAATCGAAACCGGTGGCTAACGCGACTTTCAATTTAAACAATTCCGTTAGTTCGTGCTCGTGCTCGAATCGACCGCAATCCGAACGAGTACGAGTACCGGCTTACGCCTGAGTACGAATACGAAAATGCTGGATTCCTAAATGAGAACGTCTCTAACTCGATCGGTGGCCGGGGGGAACCCGAGGCTAGCGCCTACGGCTCAGGTTTTCATCACTAGAATTAATTCGATTCGGCAACACACGGGTTACTGAGAATTCCGAGATGTTCGATTTCAATTTCTACGGTATCGCCATCCTTTAGAAATCTTTGAGGCTTTCTTGCGGTACCCACTCCTGGCGGAGTTCCGGTAAAGATCACATCCCCTTCCTCGAGCGTCATGACTTGAGAGAGATACATCACCAATTGAATTGGTGAAAAAATCATCTCCTTCGTCGATCCGTTTTGCAATGTCTCGCCATTGATCCGGCATTGAATCTTAAGGTCTGTCGGATCTGGAATCGCGTCTGCTGTCGTAATCGATGGTCCCATCGGAGCGAACGTGTCGAAGGATTTCCCGAGGAACCATTGGCGACCGGGTTTGCCTGTTTGCCAGTCTCGCGCTGAGACATCATGGCCGACGGTATAACCGAAGATTGCGTTCTTGGCCGCCGTCTCGTCGGCATGGCGAACGCGGCCACCAATCACGACCACCAACTCGGCTTCGTAGTCGACCGATGTACTCACTCGTGGAAGCACGATTGGTTCGTTCGGACCGATCATAGCCGGAGCCATCTTGCAAAAGACAATTGGCTCCTCGGGAATGGGCTGACCAGTTTCCAAGGCGTGATCACGATAGTTGAGTCCGATACATAAGATCTTTCGAGGCTTATCAAGCGGACAAAGAATACGCAATGATTCAGTCGCGATCGGTGTATGTTCAGCGAGACTAACAATCTTCGGACTTATCTGATTCCATCGCTGAATCCATTCTGTCATCCGGGTCGGAAGCGATGGATCCTCACGCGAGATGTCCTGAATCCCCGCAGCAGTTATCAACCCTAAGCCGACCGAACTATCGGGACGCGAGAACCTACAGATCTTCATGAACTCATCAACCTCAAAGGGACACTAAGGAGCGAAAGGGATCGCTGGAATGCAAAGGATAGGAAGTGAAAGCGACGCAATCCCGATCACGACTCGTAACGGGCCAAGTGGTTCGGAATCATCGCTGCTGGGCGGATGCGATAATCCAATGATCAGTATCAGAACCAACATCGGAGCAAAGAAGAACGACTGCATCGAAATCATAAAGGCAATGATCATTCCGAAGGTAAACTTCGCAAGGATTGCCGACTTCTGGCCAAGCAATCCGAATGCAACGTGACCGCCGTCAAGCTGACTGAGCGGCGTCATGTTCACTCCGGTGATAAGTAAACCAATCCAGGCTGCCATCGACCATGGATTAGAGAGACTTACCGAAATACCCGACGAGTTAATTGCGGTCCCTTTCCCAAGCCACTGATCCAGCATCGAGATCAAAAGCGGTTGGCCCAGTTGAAGGCTTTGCGGCTGCGAGAATGGAGGCGGTTCTCCGGCTACGATTCCCAACATGGCAAATGGAATCGCAACAGCCAACCCAGCAAGCGGACCTGCCAGTCCAATATCGAAAATCTGCTTCCGGTTTGCTTGCGAGGGATCCATCAAGATGATCGCTCCGCATGTTCCAAACGGGTTAAACGGGAAAGGAATGAAGATTGGAAGAGTCGATCTCACTCCATAGAGACGCATCACACAGTAGTGCCCAAACTCATGCATTAGCAAAATCGCCAGAAGAGCACCGCTGAACTGCAAACCGTTCAACCAATTATCCAGTAGACAACGTCGAATCACATGCGCCGTGCCCGATTCCCAAGTCCGGAAAAGGACCATCTCCGGTGCCCATGCGGTAACCCCAGCCCAGGTCGTCGACAACACCGTGACGACAAACATGATTACCGCAAACGATGGACGCGTAAGCAGCGGAGCCCTTGGATGATCTGAGACATCATCCAAGTCATCCAACGAATCATAAGAGGACCGCAATGCTTACTCCGACGAATAGGAAGTCAATTCTGCTCAAGTAGCAAGCAGTAAGAAAGTGGGGGGATGAAAAGGGCATTTTTCCTGAGCCATAGACGCTAGCCTCAGGTGCTATCGGGCAAATTGTTGCGAAATCGAAACCCGAGGCTAGCGCCATCGGTTCAGGTTTCATCCACCCGGTATATGAGACTATACCATTATCGGCAAATCCCAGCGCGTCCAGGAAACGAAAAAAGCTGCCGAACCTTCGCTCGACAGCTTTTCGATTACTCTAAACATAAACCAGGACTTTAATTGCCCGTGATTTCCGTTACGCGCCAGGCATCACCCCCACGTCGTCGGCAGACCCGCGAGTTCCCAACGCACCCCATACGCCGAATGGAGAAGGACTGTTCCAGTTATTCGTTTGGGTGTTACCGTTTCTACCCGGAGCAGTGTAGTCGGCGGGAGTCGCCCCTGGAGTAGTGTTGGTCGTGTCGATTTCGTTAGGAATAAACTTTACCGCGTTGTCGAATGTCACAACGTGGGCCCCACCAAAGTGATAGCTCCCAGCAGTATTGATCCTGGTGCCCGGAGTACCTGTTACGCCGCAGGACGCACTATTGGGGCCGTTGATCGTCTGGAAGCCGATGAAAGTAGTGTGTGGCCGAAGCCATGAACCGCCCTGGGCCGATGAAAACACCGTTGTGCCGGTGGTAGGTGTTGGATAGATGCCACCACGCACAGTTTGCCTACAAAGCATTACATCGAGAGAAGCGGCTCCAGCATCGGTCCTGTTGGAGGCCATCAGAATCGCTCGGCCTTGAGTCGGTGGATTGTTCTGAGGAGCAGCCGCTCCGAATGTTGGATCCGCTTGCCCCCTTGCGGTTGCGATTTCACCAAACATGATTGTGTTGGATGTACCATCTGTTAACGCTGCGAGTGGCAATTGGAAACCTCTCGGGAACGGACCTCGGAATGTATCATTGTCGATGCTGTTTGCACCAGTGCCGATAATGTTATCTCCCATGTTGAATACATAGTTTACCCGCGCGTGAGAAGTGACGGAGCTTGGATTCAGTCGACCTGGATCCGAGGGGCAGCGGAAAAAACCAATTTGCGTGCGGGAAGGTTGGTAGACAGTGTTACTACCCCATGGTGGCACCCAAGCTCCGCCTACCCTCATCCCGTATCCCAAGAACACGATTGTTGGTGCTGGCGACCTTTGGGTAAAACCCGAATCGATCTGATTGAAAAGCACCTGCTGTTCCATCATCGGAAGCATCCCAACGTAGCCGCTAAAAGCTGGAATATCGTCGGGTAATTGTGTCATCCCTGTTCTTGGGTTTGCAAGTCCCCAACCTGCAGCCATTGCCGGAAGTAGCTTGTAAGAATATTCATAGTTCAGCAAAGCGATACCAAACTGACGAATGTTGCTGCTGCATGACATACGCCGAGCAGCCTCTCGAGCTTGCTGAATCGCAGGCAACAGCAACCCTGCCAAAATACCGATGATCGCAATGACCACCAATAGTTCCACTAACGTGAAACCGTTTCTAAAAGACCGCCTAATGAAAGACTCCTGCGACAATAAAGGAAAAATACTGCGCGTAATATCGCGGCATAGTGAACCATAACAACAGGAGAGTCCTTTCGCAAGTATTTGGTTTGTCGTTATGAAGAAATATGAAGAAGTGAATGAAGTAGCCCGTCCATTCAGAACGTCGCATTAACCGCCAATAACGAAGAACTCGTAGCGGTTGTCGTGGGACATTTAAGGCAGTTACTGGAAGATAGTGTCCTGCAGCACGACGCAAAAGCTTCGAAGTTGCATACTTTTAGTGCCGAAGGCAAGATAGCTTCCTGCCGGGGACGAAAGTCCCCGGGACATTATTCAATTTGAGTTTCAAGCCCCGAAGGGGCGACAGCAACGTGTCGCTGTCGCCCTTTCGGGGCTCGGAACTTGTTGTGTAATACAACCGGGGGACTTTCGTCCCCGGCAAAAGGCTGTCGCCCCTATCGGGGCTAAAGGTGCAACTTCAAAACGCGCAAACTAGTGAACTTCCAATAAAAAAAGCTGCCAAAGTCTCCCTCGGCAGCTTACTGATGTCAAATCCTAGGCTTCGCCAATTGTCTGTGGCGCATCCATTCAAGCATTAAGCACCCGGCATCACGCCGACGTCATCACCTACTCCACGTGTCCCCATGGCACCCCACACTCCGAACGGCGATGGGCTGTCCCAGTTCCGAGTTTGCGCCGTAGCGTGTTGGCGTCCCGGTGCATAGTATTGCGCGGCAGTCGCACCCGGAGCAGTGTTAGTCGTATCTATCTCGTTCGGCACAAATTTCACAGAGTTGTCAAACGAAACGATGTGAGCGCCGCCAAAGTGGTAGCTCCCAGCCGAATGGATCGAAGCAGGTGAATCGGCCGTTGTGACAACGGCATTGTTGATGCAAGATGCACCGTTAGGACCGTTGATGGTCTGAAATCCAGTGAAGTTCTTTCTTCCACGAAGCCAATTGTTTCCTTGCGTCGTACCGAACGAAGTGGTACCGGTAGCGGGTGTCGGATAGATTCCCCCGCGTGTGGTTGCCCTACACAATGCAACGCTCACCGATGGCCGAGTTACACCGCTGCTAGCAAATTCAGCAGCGGTTTCAGTTCCAATACCGATAATCGCGCGCCCTTGGATCTGGGGATTTGCCGCTGGAACACCAGTGCCAGCAGTATTTTGAGCAAAGCTACTTACTGTTGATACTTCTCCGAACATCACCGTGTTGGATGTCCCATCGGTAACGGCAGCCAATGTCAACTGGGAAGTGTTTGGAAATGGACCTCGGGTGCTAACCTGATTGACGTCAAAGTTGTCGGTAAACTCAATGCCGACGATGCTATCACCCAAATTAAACAAGTAATTCGTTCTCGCCACTGACGTTGCTGAATTCGGGTTGATGCGACCGGGGTCCGATGGGCAACGGAAGAAACTAACTTGGGTCCGCGTTGGGCTGTAGCTTGGATCCCAAGGCCCTACCCAAGCCCCCCCCTGAATCTGGCCATATCCCAAGAAAACTCGCGCGGGTACTGCTTGGGTAAAACCTGAGTCAATCTTGTTATATAGTGCTTGTTGCTCCATCATTGGAAGCATTCCAACCAAACCGGTGTAAGAAGCCACAGCACCATTGGTGAGCTGCGTCATACCCGTACGTGGATTCGCAAGCCCGTATCCAGCCGAAAAGGCAGGGAGAAGCTTGTAGGAATACTCGTAGTTCAGCAACGCGATGCCGAACTGACGAATGTTGCTGCTGCACGACATGCGGCGAGCAGCTTCTCGAGCTTGCTGAATCGCTGGAAGTAGCAAACCCGCCAAAATACCAATGATCGCAATAACGACCAAAAGTTCCACTAACGTGAAACCTCTCCTAAAAGAACGCTTCATAAAACGGACAATCCAAAAGAAGACGAAAACGAATAGAATTGCCATAAAACATGGCAAGGGGACTATACTGGATCAGTGTAAACGACGCGAGCTTGTAAGATAGCCCTTAATGCGAGAGATTTGCCAATACGTCAGGGCTGAGGTGATTTGAACTGCCCAATGAATTAGGCCTCAGTCGCTAGCCGTGTTCAAAAGACCAACCATCCGCTTGCGCAGGAACGTCCACAATCGTGGATAGCACCAGCGGCTCAGGAAACAACATTTTCATCCGGCCACGTCAGAGCTTCGTATCGAACACACAGGCAAAGAAAAAAAGCTGCCGAACCTTCGCTCGACAGCTTCTTGAAATCTATTCGATTCGGTTATCAGAGCTAAACCAAAAACCGATTAAGCACCTGGCATAACACCGACTTCGTCAGCCGAGCCGCGAGTTCCTAGAGCACCCCAAACGCCGAATGGCGAAGGGCTGTTCCAGTTAAGAGTCTGACTTGCAGGAGCAGAGGTTGTTCGACCAGGTGCGTAGTAGTCGGCTGCAGTCGCACCAGGAGCGGTGTTGGTCGTGTCAATTTCGTTAGGCACGAACTTGACCGAGTTATCAAACGTCACGACGTGAGCACCACCGAAGTGATAACTCCCAGCCGAACGAATCGTCGACTCCGATTGTGCTGGGTTCGTAGCGGCAGGATTGTAGCACGATGCGCCGTTAGGACCGTTAATGGTTTGGAAACCATTGAAAACGATTCTTGACCGAAGCCAAGTCGAACCCGTGTCTGAGGAAAACAGGGTTGTACCCGTCGCAGGAGTGGGATAGATACCGCCTCGAGTGGTTGCTCGACATTGAAGCACGTTAACCGACTGGGTCGCAGCATTGGTGACCGCAGAGGCCGTGAAATTCCCAGCCGTCTCCGGTCCGATGCCTCCGATGGCTCGACCTTGGATTTGAGGATTGATTGCAGGCGATCCGGTATTAGCACCCGCCCCCGCAGCCGTCCCGCCGTTGACGGTTGATACTTCGCCAAACATGATCGTGTTGGATGTTCCGTCAGTAACGGAAGCTAAAGTCAACTGGAATGCTCGTGGAAAAGGCCCGCGAGTTGTATCCTGATCGACGTTTGCTTGATTTGTGCCAATAATGCTGTCGCCCAGATTCATCACATAATTGATTCTTGCCAAAGCAGTAGCCGAGGCAGGATTCATGCGTCCCGGATCCGACGGACATCGGAAAAATCCGATCTGGGTGCGTACAGGAGCATATCTGCCGTCCCAAACCACTCTCCATGTACTGGTTCCGAGGATCTGTCCATAAGGTCCATAAACCTCGGTCGCCGTACCAACTCTCCCCGTGAATCCCGAATTGATCTGATTGTAGAGAGCTTGTTGTTCCATCATGGGCAACATTCCCACCAGGCCCGTGTAAGCCATGGTAACGTTGTAAGCAGAACCGTCATTAACGTTGGTTGCGCCAGCCAAATTGGTAGTTCCAGCTCTTGGGTTTTGATACCCAAAACCTGCCGAGAAAGCTGGTAAAAGCTTGAACGTGTACTCATAGTTTAGCAAACCAATGCCGAACTGACGAATGTTGCTGCTGCACGACATGCGGCGAGCAGCTTCTCGAGCTTGCTGAATCGCTGGCAACAGCAACCCGGCCAAAATTCCGATGATCGCGATGACCACCAATAGTTCCACCAACGTGAAACCGCTTTTAAAAGACCGCTTCATAAGAGAACTCCAAAGAAATAAGAAAGGAAATTTAAGGCGCTAAGAAATAGCTACTAAGTGAATAATATCGACGTTAGCAGGCCGTCGCAATAGTTTCCATCTAGGATTCAGGAAAACAATTGAGAGACTTGGCAAGCCGGAGTTTTTCTTAATTTGGCGTCGGTGATGGGGCGATGCCGACTGAGCCGCTGGCGCTAGCCGCGTCGTTGGACGTTATTGCGCAAGCGGATGGTTAGTCGTTTGAACTCGGCTAAGCGCCTCAGGCTCAAATCGATTAGGCGCTGGGCTGTGAAAAAACCGCTCTCGCAAAACGAAAAAAAGCCGCCGAACTCTCGCTCGACGGCTTCATTTGCTAATGCAATTCGACTTTAACAAGTCGAACAAAAATTAAGCACCTGGCATGACGCCGACATCGTCTGCTGAACCACGAGTACCGAGAGCACCCCAAACACCGAATGGCGAAGGGCTGTTCCAGTTAGCTGTTTGACCGCCGCCGTTAGCGGTTGTTCGGCCAGGGGCATAGTAGTCAGCGACAGTTCCGCCCGGAGCCGTGTTGGTGGTGTCAATTTCGTTAGGAACAAACTTGACCGAATTGTCAAATGTCACCACGTGTGCACCGCCGAAGTGATAGCTTCCAGCCGATCTAATGGTGGCTGCTGACTCTGCTGGGTTAGTTGAGGCGGGGTTAAAGCAAGATGCTCCGTTAGGACCATTGATTGTTTGGAATCCAGTCCACGCCATTCCTGCACGAAACCAAGTTCCCCCCGTAGTGTTGGAGAATAGTGTCGTTCCAGTTGCTGGAGTTGGATAGATACCTCCTCGTGTGGTAGCTCGGCAAAGCGTGACGCTTACGGTGGTTGTTCCCTGAGCAGGAATTGTAGCATTGCCTGCTGCTTCTGCACCGACACCAATTGCACGACCTTGGATTTGTGGATTAATCGCGGGTGAACCGGTATTGGCCCCGGCAGACGCAGCTACTCCACCGTTAACGGTTGAAACTTCTCCGAACATGACCGTGTTCGATGTTCCGTCGGTCACCGAAGCTAGAGTCAATTGGAAACCACGTGGAAAAGGTCCGCGCGACGTGTCGTTGTCTAGGTTTCCTTCTTGGGCTCCGACGATACCATCTCCGAGATTGAAGACGTAATTCGTCCGAGCGAGAGAAGTAGCCGAAGCTGGATTAATTCGCCCCGGATCCGACGGGCATCGGAAGAACCCAATTTGTGTTCGCGCTGGCAAATAATTGCCGTCCCAAACAGGTCTCCACGTTAGTCCACCTTGGATTTGCCCGAAAGGCAAGTATATCTCGGTATTGGCGCCGACTCGTCCGCTAAAACCATCAACAATCTTGTTGTACAATGATTGTTGTTCCATCATCGGCAACAGGCCAACCAGGCCACTGTATGTCAAGTTAGGACCATAGTTACCACCAGCAAGGGTTGTGTGCGGAGGGCCTGTAAGGGCTGTAGTTCCAGCACGAGGGTTGGCCGCTCCAAAACCAGCCGAAAACGCTGGTAGAAGCTTGTAGCTGTACTCATAGTTCAGCAATGCAATGCCAAACTGACGAATGTTGCTACTGCAAGACATGCGGCGAGCAGCTTCTCGAGCTTGCTGAATCGCTGGCAAAAGCAAGCCTGCCAAAATACCGATGATCGCGATGACGACCAAAAGTTCAACTAAGGTGAACCCTTTTCTAAACGAACGTTTCATGAAATCTCCAAAATCAACCAAAAAAACTAAAAGCACCTTACGGTACGGAACCCCCCATACTAATGGGTGCTGAGGGCAATCGCAAGCCCATTCCGCTTCGATTCCCCAAGCTGCTTACCCAGCAAAGTGAATAGCCCGGATTATTCATATTGTGCCGCTGCCGCTACCCGCGTCGTTGAACATACCTGGATAATCGGGTGGTAAATCGGTTGAACTCAGCTAACACTTTTTGAAGTTGCGATTTTTGAAGGTTTTCGGGCCAAAGAGGCTGTGAGTTTTTGGGGAGTTTCAATAGATAGTCGATTGCGCTGATTTAGCGTATTAATAAAACACCTCGAGAACAACGTGGCCAAGGACCATCTTAAGGAACTTGCGGACCAAAGCGCACAGGTTTGGCGGGCTAGATCGCATGCTGACCACCCCGGAAAAAGCGTTTAGGGTAATGAATTTCTGCTCCCTTCTCCCCCGGTACTCCGGGGGAGAAGGGCTGGGGATGCGGGGGCAAATAAACATGACACTCAAGGTCTTGATTGATTGGACAAACCCCTCACCCCCGGCCCCTCTCCCCGTATTACCAGGGAGAGGGGAGCCAGACCTTCTGAGTTACACACAACGATCTTCTACCTACCTCTTTTGCCCACCAAACCTTTGCGACGGAACGGGACAAGCCCGATCCGTCGCGGAGTGCGCGTAGGGGGTTCGAGTAGCACACCAAACCTATTGCGACAGCCGGGGCGAGCCCGGGCCGTCGCTGTGCGCGCGGGGAAAGCGAAGCCCAAACCACAAACCACAAAGCACGAAGCACGAAGAACGAAGAACGAAGAACGAAGAACGAAGAACGAAGAACGAAGAACGAAGAACGAAGAACGAAGAACAGAGCGAAAGCGAAACTAGGCCTAGTGCCCACGTTTCAAGATAGGTTTGGTGTGCTAGAAATGGCCCCCAAGCACAACGCGACGGGTGGGCTCGTCCCGCAGCGTCGCAACAGGTTTGGCGTGCTAGAAACGCCGGGTACCCGCACACCCAAGCGGTCAAGGGCCTCGAGCCCGACGACCGCAAATGTTTGGTGCGCTAACACCCAGCTTATCGCTTCTTCTTCCCGCGTCGTCGATAAGCAGTAACCACCCCGGTGATCCCCAACCCAACCCCAAACACCAAAGAAGTCGGTTCAGGAACCGCGGTGTAGTTTAGGACGATATTGTTATTCGGGGCGACCGCCCACGAGAATGATCCTCGAGATGCAAGTAACGTATTGCCTTGCGAATCCAGGACTGGCGAGACGATATCAAAAACACTCAACGGCGCAGAAGTAGTCCCACTTGTAAACACGGTCCAAGTTTGAGTCGAATTCCAGAACGCTTGAGTCCATTCAATCGTCCCACCAAAGAGCAGCTTCGATTTTGCACCACTTACAACATCCAGAGTTCCTCCAGAAACGTTGACGCCGTCGAACCCGGTTGACGTACCGCGGTCGCTGAAGTCCGACGTATTCGAGAACAACTCCCATTCAAATGTTGAACTGCTTGTATAGCTCACACCACTTGTGAAAGATTGAATACCCGCACTATTCCCAGGCGAGTGCGTTCCGTTGATCGTAGTTGCATTTCCGATCGTTCCTCCTCCAGCAAGCGTAGCATTGGACGCAACTATCAGTTGCCCGCCCGATGCGGCTCCATTCACAGCAAGCTTACCGGCATTTACGTTGATTCCTCCAGGAGCGGCAATCGAACCACTTATTGCCAACGTCCCAGTCGTATCTTTCGTCAAACTTCCCGAGCCTGAAATCGAACCACTGCTCGTCCCGTTACTAACCGTCAACGCTGTCCCAGAATTACCGAGATTCACACTACCTCCGTTGAGCGTAGTAATCGTCGAGGAATTTGCACCGTTCAGAGTAACCGTTCCCGAGGACATCGTCCCGATCGTCGCAACGCCGCCGACGGTTGTGGTACCACCACTGACTGTAGTAATCCCCGCAGCACCGGTTATCGTGTTCGTACCGCCGGAGACAGTGGTAGCCGACAAGGAGCCGGATCCCAACGTACCGCTTCCACTGAGCGTCCCGATAGTGGAAAGCCCCGTCACCGTGACCGCCCCGCCGCTAACGGCCGAGGAGCTTAGCGACCCAGCACCAACCGTGCCAATAGAAATGTTACCGGTTAGCAATCCACCAGCCGTTACAGTGCCACCGGTTATATTCGCATTAAGAGCACCAACCGAAGTGACCGTGCCTTCGGAAACACCTCCAGTAACCGTACCAGCACTACCGAAGCGAGTATTCCCCGCTCCGCTCAAACTAGCCAACGTAACCAGACCACTGCCTGCACTGAAGTTGAGCGCGTCGGTCGCAGTGTTCGCATTGGAAACCGCACCCAAAGTCTGTCCTACGTTCGCGAAATTCGCTGTTCCCGAAGCACCGATCGTGACCGCGTTCCCGCTTGCAAGGCTACCGGTAGAAGAAACGATCAATGAACCTACGTTAACTGAGGTACCGCCAGTAAAGGTGTTGACCCCTGTGAGCGTTAGAGTTCCGATGCCTTGCTTGACTAATCCACCGGCGCTTGTAGTGCTGCTGATTATACCGGCGAAAGTGCTATCCCTCTGATCGCCAACTGTAAGCGTGTTCGTTTGCAAAGCAACGTTACCGCCCGCTGTTCCACCACCCGATAGCGCACCAATCGTTTCGCTGTTGTTCAACTGAAACGTAGCACCAGCGGTATTGGAGAGTACAACGGCCGACGTGTTAGAGATTGCCGTACCACCGGTTGCGATCAAAGTTCCCTGTTGGATAAGCGTGTTGCCTGAATACGTGTTGGTATTAGTCAGCTCCAACACGCCTGCACCCGTCTTGAGCAAGTCCGCGTTCGCCGAGCCAGATATAACCCCAGACAAGCGAGCGACATCCGATGTTGAGAGAGTATTGTCAGCAACGCGAATCTCACGGGCGAAGTAGTTGGTGGCCGCGGTGCCGTCGTCGAGACCGATATTGTTGGAGAGCGTGATGACGCTGTCCGCCTTTGTAGAACCCATAGTTAAAGCGTAACCATTTGACAGAAATAAGCCATCGTTCCATACGAGCGACGCCGCGGTGACACCACCAATCGCGGTGACCAAATTGACAGTTGCGTTGCCGCTTATTGCCGAGAAACCGCCATCGCCTCTCGCTGAACCACCCGAATCGAACGTGATACCTCCACCACCGGCAGCACCGGTGAGATCGATGGCTCGGGAAAACGTACCACCACCTGAAATTTCCAGAACGCCTCCCCGCAAGTTAATCGTAGTCAATGCACCGCCTGCAGAAGTTCCCCCGCCAAGCGATAAAAGAGAACCGCGAAGTACTCCTGAGACAATGTTCATTCCGCCACCCGTCGCATTCGTAGGGGTAAACTGGGTTGAGGTGCGGTTAAGATCCAAGAATCCGGAACCTGCTTTGGTAAACGGTTGGTTCGACCCGGACATGATAAGAGATGTGGACAATGTTGTGTTAGCGTCCGTTACGTGAATATACTTCGTTGCGCCGCCGTTGAGGGCACCACCGGTACCAGTAATACTGAAATCAGTTGTCCCTGCGAGCATCAACGCAGTGGTGGCGAGATTGCTGGCTCCCATTGCCAAGGTGGTGCCGCCATTCGGAGTGATTTTGAGCGTTCCTGTAGTCACGTTACCTGATGCAGTAACCGTCGCGGTTGGGCTGAACACCGCCATCGAAGTCGCTGTGAGTGCTGCGAGGTTCGTTGCCGTCGTCGGTGCGGCGCTTGGTGTCAGGGCGACGACCCCATTCGCTCCGTAACCGGCCCATTCCGTACCATTGACTGTCGCAAATCCGACAGTCGCCCCAGTCGCAGTATTCGCAAACATTCCAAGCGGAGCCGAAGTACCACCGGTTATGGTTATGGGAGTGCCTGTGAACGTGATACGCGAATTGTTTCCAGCGGCCCCCAAGGTCCCCGTTCCGGAACTCGCGAAATTGATCACCATTGCTAAGGAGTCACGCAAGGAGCCCGAGTCAGTAAAAGTCAATTGGGCTCCTGTTCCACCATTGTTTGTCACGCTAATCGTATTTGCACCATCATTGAATGTGACAGCACCAACTGTTTCCGAGGAGCCTGCGCTGTTGCCGATGAGTTGCAATCGACCGCCCAACATGGAGACGGCTGCTGCATCCGCGACGCGGCCTGTCGCCGCCGAAGTGTTTCCACCGGAGTTGTCAAGAGTAAGGGTTCCGCCGCGTGTGGCCAAAGCGAGTGCGCCGAGGACGCCACTCGTGCTATCGCCCGTTCCGATAAGCGTCATCGTTGCGCCGCTGTTGATTCCAATCGTGCCAGTGAGAGCCGTCAAATTGCCACTAAAGGTCTGCGTTGTTCCATTGCCGCCGCGAAGGTTTAAACCACCAGTAGTCGTGATCGTTCCTGAAAAAGTCGCGTTATTCTCTCGAGCCAATATGTTAATTGCACCACCAGTCGCAGGCGTGACCGAACCGCTGCCACTTAGCGAGCCTACGCGAAGATCAATCGTGGTGCCGACGGTTGTCAAAGTCGTACCGCTAGCGAGATTCACTGCGTTCGAACGCAACACTTGACTTGCACCGTTATTGGTCGCGGAGCCAGCCTGCAACGTACCGCCAGTCACGGAAATTGGTCCGAACAAACCGTTCGTACCAGCCGCCCCGTCGAGAATCAAGGTACCGGCGCTGCTCTTGGTGAAACCGTTCAGACCGGCGAGACCTGATGAGACCGTTAGCGTGCTACCCGAAGCAACATCGATCGCCGACTGTGTTGCTCCGCCCAGGCTAAGCGTTTGTGCGCCGGTAATGACGTAAGTCCCAGCAGAACTCGGGTCGACGGTGATGTCATTGACCGAGATACCTGTGGTCAACGTCAAAGTGCCCGCAGTACCCTTGAGGAACGCATTGTTGTCCGGACCAGCATTCGTCCAGGTGCCAAGCGCTCCAGTTTCGCTTACAGACCGCCATAGCGATGTTGTAGTGTCCCAACTCCCTGTTCCGCCTATTGCCGCAGAGGTGTTAGCATCCGCGTCCCAATACAAATTGTTTGTTTGAGCCTGCAGGCTTGATGCACCGAATGACAAAATCGCACCTACAAAAATGGACCTGTAGATAGCGCGGCGGCGAGCCTTCAGTTGGTTCCATTTCTGATTTTTCAACTTTGATGAACCAACTGAGGACAGTTGAATGTTTTTCATGATCGTGATGCTCTCGCTTGACAATATCGCTTTTAGAATGGTTCTATTCATGGTTCGTTTTGAACTGATTGTTCGATATTTGATTTTTTGAATGTCCGCAGAATAGCAATGAAAATTCGGGTTACAACGGTTTTATGATGAGTATTGGATGAAGGTTGCGTTAAGCCGCAAACGCTTCGAATTCCTTGGAAAACATGGGGAATTCGCGATTGGGACCATGTGGGGAAACTGGTAGCCCTTGCGGTGCTGCGAAGGGGATTTGAGTGCCGGTCGCGGGCGGTTTTGTTGGTGACTGTGGATGCTCGGAATGCGGTGGCGGGAGACGTTGGATGCGGGTTGTTTTTAGTGCTGGGACGTGCGGGTAGGAAGAAACCCGTGGCTAGCGCCATCGGCTCAGGGGTTGTGGAGCCGAGCTTGACGGTGGTGTGAATGTATTCTGAGCCGTAGGCGCTAGCCTCGGGTGATATCGGGACCGACTTTGTTGCGCGATCAACCGTGGCTAGCGCCATCGGCTCAGCGAGGGAGACTTCAAGCGGATCGCTTGAGCAGAGATGTGGCGGGTGGCGCAGCAGATAAATGTGCATCGAGAAACGGACCTTTGGCAAGGGAATTGAAGCTCTTTTTAAAAAATCTTCCACCTTGCGAGCCACCGTAGAATGCTGCCCATATTCTTCTCGCGTCGTCGAGTCTATGCACTGCTCTTATGGGTTGCAACGAATTTTTTATGTGGGACTTGTTAAGAATGGTGGTAGCTTGGTGGGATTCGTTGCCCCTATCAAGAATTGGTGTTTCATGCGGGATGGAGCACAAGATGAATAGGGTAGAGAATCGGCCCTTGCGGGTAGCCCAAGGAATGAAGTGTGACTCATGCGATGGGGGCTGTTTCCGGGGTGAAGTAGCTTTTGGCTTTTGAATTTCCCTTAGATTTTTTCGAAGATTTTTTTTGAAGGGGTGGGGCGTAGCACACCAAACACTTGCGACGTTGTGGGGCGAGCCCACCATTCGCGGTTTGCGTGTGGCGGTTCGAGGTAGCACACCAAACCCTTTGCGACGGCCGGGACAAGCCCGGGCCGTCGCTGTGCGCGCGGGGAAAGCGAAGAACGAAGACCGAAGCCCAAAGAACCAAGAACTAAGAACTAAGAACAAAGCGAAAGCGAAACTGGGCCTTGTGCCCACGTTTCGCAACAGGTTTGGTGTGCTAAAACGTCGGACACCCCGCGCGCCAGCGGTCGAGGGCCTCGGGCCCGATGACCGCAAAGGTTTGGTGTGCTAGAACGATGCATCATTCATCGCTTGTTCATGGGGGACTCCTATGCCCGATATTCGGCCGATCTATACGCCTGCGAACGTTACGTTTGCTTATCAACTGCGATGGGCTATGACACTCTTCATCAATGGCAATCGTCCTCCGATCGAATCGATTGCTCCTGTCACGGAGGCTCTTGAATCCGATGGTATCCGAGTCCTCTCTCATCGATACTCTGAACCGGAAATGCTGCAACTAACGCTTAGCACACTCCCTCATGTCAGTCCTCAGACAATCGCTCAAAGAGTAAAAGGTCGCTTGTGGTACGCATGGCAATCACTTGGTGATGTCTCGATTGAAAAACACTATGCACTGCGAAGTTATGGGACTCAAGATCGCGAAACAATCGAAGCCTATATTGCTGGTCAAGCTGCTCATCACCCGATGGCTACAGAGCGAGCATCCAATCTTTTTCGCGATGTCAATTTTATCGATGAAAGTGTTCATCTCGACAAGCCGCTGTCGATTAGCCGATCATTCCTTTGGTTCAATTTGCATATCGTTCTGGTCCATGCTGAACGATGGCGAAATGTGAACGAGTCGATTATTGGTAGCACGCAAAAGATGGTTCGATGCGTTTGCAAAAAGTATGGGTGGAGGTTGTCTCGGTGCGGGATTGTCGCGGACCATATGCACTTGAGCGTTGGTGCGAATGTGTCGGACGGAGTTCAAGATATGGTGCTGAAGTTTTTGAACAACTTGGCTTTTGTTTATGACATGAAACCGGTTTATATGTTTAGTGCATACGTGGCGACTTTTGGGGAGTATGACCAGCGTGCGCTCCGCCGCGGGGAATAGCACACCAAACCTGTTGCGACGGCCGGGGCGAGCCCGGGCCGTCGCGGAGCACGCGCGGGGCGTAGCGTAGTAGCGCACCAAACCTTTGCGACGGAACGGGACAAGCCCGATCCGTCGCGGCGCGCGAGGCGGGAGGAGTAGCGCACCAAACCAGTTGCGACGGCCGGGGCGAGCCCGGACCGTCGCGTGTGCGCGCGCGGAAAGCAAAGCCCAAAGCACGAAGAACGAAGCGAAAGCGAAACTGGGCCTTGTGCCCACGTTTCGCAATAGGTTTGGTGTGCTAGAACGCCGGGCCCCGCGCGCGCCAGCGGTCGAGGGCCTCGTGCCCGATGACCGCAAAGGTTTGGCGGGCTACAAACGCCGGGCGAGATTTCAAGGACTACTTCGTGCTGCCTGTCGATTCGGGCTTCGAAAGAACGACGGCTTCGGACACGGTTTTTTTCCCAAGGGGTGGCTTGGAATTGAATGGCCCGTCGGAACCGGTGTTGGGCCATGTGGATGGGTCCGCGAACTGGCCGTCGTCGCGATACTCTTTCTGCAAACGAGCGATCTCGGCTTTCAGCTCGGAAAACTTGGCCGCAACCTCGGGCGATTTTGCACTCTCGGGTGAAAACAGCAAGTTATTCTGCTCGGTTGGATCTTTGATGAGATCGTACATCTCGTACTTGTCTTGCTTCCAGAAATGAATCAATTTATGAGTCGCAGTCCGAACCCCGAGATGAGCGACCGTATTATGATGGCCCGGGTCGTGGTAATAGCGATAGTACATGGTCTTAGGCCAATCGCTGGGCGACTCCCCTTGGAGCATCTTCGCAATCGAGCGTCCTTGCATCGAGGTCGGAATCGGGAGCCCGGCCAAATCCAAGAAGGTCGGGGCAAGATCGATATTGGAGACGAACTGATCAGAAACATTGTTCGCTTTGATTCCTGGACCACGTGCAAGCAATGGCACGTGGAGACCTGGCTCGTACATGAATCGTTTGTCGTACAGTCCCAAGTCGCCCAAGTACCAGCCGTTGTCTGCAGAATAGATGACGATCGTGTTTTTCGCTAAGTCATTCTCGTCCAGGTAGTCCAAGACCTTGCCGACGCCGTCATCCACTCCTTGAACGCACGCCAGGTAGTCTTGCATGTACCGCTGATACTTCCATTTCACGAGATCTTTTCCGGTGAGCGTCTTGCCATTGATGGTGAGTTCCATAGGCTTGAAGTTGAGCCACTTTGCTAAAGCAGGTCCTTTTAGATCTGCAGGTGGTTCCAGCTTGAGGTCACGACGCGTTAAATCACGAGCAACTGTTTGTTCGTTGCTCGGAAGTGCGGTCGGTCGTGTCGCATAGTCATCCCAAAGTGTTTCGGGCTCAGGAAAGACCTTGTCCTTGAAAAGTGCTTTGTTGCGATCGTCAGGTTCCCAACCTCGGTGAGGTGCCTTTTGATGCAACATTAAAAAGAATGGTTTGTTTTGCGGGCGAGTCTTGATAAAGTCGATTCCGAGATCGGTGGTGATTTCCGTGCAGTGTCCCTCGATCGTCACCTTGCCATTGGGAACAAGAAAGACTGGGTCCGTGTAAACTCCCTGCCCAGGCAAAACGATCCATCGATCAAAACCAGTCGGGTCTGAGCCTAGGTGCCACTTGCCAATGATTCCGGTGTGATATCCTCCCGCCTGCAGGTGCTTAGCGACATGGTCGCGCGAGCCATCAAACTGATTGAAAACAGGAACGCCGTTCAAGTGCGAGTACTGCCCGGTCAGCAGTGTCGCGCGGCTGGGAGTGCAGATGGAATTCGTCACAAAGGAATTCGTA
>JAPLNI010000040.1 GCA_026692865.1 Planctomycetota bacterium | reverse complement strand
TTGCCTCGAAATGGCTTTTGGGTGTGACCGTCAGGTTATGTCCAACAGAGACCGGGAGAGAGCCGCGAGAAACCGGCCGGATAACGAAAAGACTGGTGGAAAAACGAAAAAAGGCCGGTGTCATGACAACACCAGCCTTTTCGTTTACACGTGGGTAGTAAACTGTTAGTAACCACCCAACTCAGTTGCGGGAGCCAGACTCCAATCAAACGCAAAACAGAGACGACTTTTCGCTTAAAGAGAGACCAACCCAGGGCAGCTGTTTCGAACAGAGAGACTGACCTTATGTCCAACTTTGACCACGAAGAGACCCTATTGGAGACAATAGTTTCGATCACTTTGAGCATCATCGAGTAATCGATGACAGAAATCTTACCCCACCTGACGCAAACTCGCCAGAAAACTCCAGAATGTCATTGCACTCTGCTGGGCCATTTTTCATCGCGAACAATAGTACCTGCAATCGTTCCTCCATGCTCCCTATTGTCCGTCTCCCACCATCGACCTGCATAGACGTCTTTGTGAAACATGACACGAGCTGACCAATTCGCTTTGCCGCGGCCTGCCCGGGTGTTATCGAGAATAAGAATCGCTGTGTCGCCAGCGAATTTCACTTTTGCGGGGATAGGAAACTCCATCTCTTGATCGTTGAATTTGAAGATGGAAACGATGGACCAACTATCGCCGTCTTTCTTTTCCACGCGCGCGATTCGATAGCCAGCGTCGGTACGTTCATCCCCGATCTTTCCCTGCTGAACTGGTGCCCAAGAACCTTTCAGGGTTACGTTCTTGAGTGCTGCCGTAAATTTCGCTTCTATCCCATCGTCGCCTTGCCCAAGGGATTTGCAACTGAAGACTGTGCTTAGGGTGGAAGTCACTAGTAACGCAAATAAGAATTGTCTAACTAGATTCATCGCTACCTCGGTATTGGTTTTGTGAGTTGACCTCAATAACCCTACTTGGAACGGATCCCAACTATTTTATCACAAGCTAGAATTTGTGTGTGATCGATTGTCCAAGGCCTCCAAAATATCGACCTTCTCACCTCTCCCGGAAGAAAGAATTGACAGGATGACAAAGTCGTTTCCGTGTTACTACGGATGGATTAATGTTTGGATGGCAGCAGTGGCAATGACGGCAACCTTGCCGGGGCGCACACATGGGCTAGGTCTGATTTCGAAACCGTTGCTCGAAAATTTTAAGATCAGTGAATCCAATTTCGCAGTGGTCAATCTGTGGAGTACGCTACTAGGAGCCACCTTTGCAATTCCCATGGGGCTACTCATTGATCGGTTCGGTGTACGCTGGATGAGCGTCATCGTACTGGCTGGGTTGTCGCTCAGCGTCTTTTGGATGTCGCAGGTGAGCAGTGCATTGGAACTGTTCTTCTGCTTGACACTCGTTCGCGGATTCGGTCAAAGCGCGCTCTCAACAGTTAGCATTGCAATGGTCAGCAAATGGTTTCGTGGTCGGCTCGCAATGGCAATGGGACTGTTTGCAGTTTTGTTGACGTTTGGCTTTGTCGGTACGGTGCTTGGAGTCGGGTGGGCCGTTGGCGAGTTTGGTTGGCGAAGCGCATGGCAAATGATTGCCTGGTCATTGCTTGGCTCTATTCCGTTTTTCTGGCATTTGGTTCGTAGGTCTCCAGAAGCCTGCAACGTTTTGCCAGACTTTGAAGTAACGGCCAATCCGAGTGAACCAATCGATTCTGTTGATGGGACTTGGAGAGACTATACACTGGCGGAATCGCTTCGATCGTCTGCGTTTTGGGTCGTTGCGCTCGCGACGTCGACTTTTAATTTAGTTTGGTCAAGTATCACGTTGTTTAACGAAGCGATCTTGAAAGAACTCGGATTCGGCCAAAGTTCTGCTGTTGAAATGATGGCCTACCTCACCGGCATGGGACTTATTAGCAATTTGATCGCGGGCAAGTTAGTCACACGGAAGCACATTGGTCATTTGCTGGGAAGCGGAATGTTTGCGATGGGTTTGGCACTCGTTCTCTTTCCTCAGATTGACTCGATGTTGCAACTTCGAATCTATGGTGCGGCAATGGGGCTCGTGGGAGGCATCATTACAGTTGTTCATTTTGCAGCGTGGGGACAGCTGTTTGGTCGTCAGGCGATCGGCAGCATTCAGGGAGTCGCTCAAGTCACCACCGTCATTGCATCGGCGATCGGACCGGTATGTGTTGCTACTTATGCGGATCTCAAGTCTACACACCTGCCTACCTTTTACGGCATGGCCGCATTGGCACTTACGATGGCGGTTGCATCGTTTCTATTGCCAGTGCCAGATAGACTGAGGGCTGATTCGAAATGAATCCGAGTTACTTGCTGATTGGATGGACGATCCGGCTGTCGATGTTGCTATTGTTCGTGGTATTTGTTCTGCGAATAAGTCGTCAGTCTGAGGCGAGCGTGGGACATTGGCTGAAATACCTGTGGACAGCTAGCTTCGTGATGTGTGCGCTGCATATCCTGTCTGCTTTCCATTTCGTACATCATTGGAGCCACAGTGCCGCGTATTTGGCAACCGCAGAGGAGACTCACACGAAGCTAGGCTTCGCTTATGGAGCAGGTGTTTATTTCAACTATTTGTTCTTGGTCGTTTGGGGCGTGGACGTTTGCTGGACTTGGTGTTCGCGTGAAAACTCGACACGATCGACGCCTTGGGTGATTCGGGCTGGGCGTTGGTATTTGCTATTCATCGCGTTCAATAGCGTGGTTGTATTTGAGTCGGGTTGGCTTCGAACGCTAGGCGCAATTGCGACGGTCTCGCTTCTGGGAATCGCGATACGAAATCGAAGACCGAAAGCTTCCAACGTTGATCTCCCAGGGGCAATGCTTTCGGATCTGAAGACAAACGGAGATTCCTGATCCAGCGCAAGCGTTGACTTATTTTCCAGGTTGATGCCACTTTTCAGCGGTAATCGCCGAAATGCTATCTGGAAATGCGTCTCATGTTGACCGCTCCATAATCTCCTGCTGCCTGAAAGCGTCCGTTCATTGTTTGTTGCCCGAAAGACGTTTGCATCGTGTAACTTCCAAGCAAGGGGCCCAGATTTTTGTTGGCAACAAAGATCGAAGGGTTATCGCGCAATGGCAGCAAGTCAACTCGATAGACGAATGGGAGAACCACTAAGAACCGACCTGCGAATCTTGCGGAGTATGTCCCGTCACCGTTGGAGCGAATATCGGCCTTCATAGGACCACGGTGGTTTGTTGTAATGCCCGACCATTCGCCTTGCCAACGGCCGACGGGATTTTCTGCATGGCAAAAACTGGCTAAAACAAGGAGCATTGAGAGTGCAAAAACAATCTTGTAGGCAGGCTTTGATTTCATGATTCAGTTCACTTTTATCGTGAGTAAAACGACGAGCTTATCTAGCAATGAATTTATTCTAATTCGTGGGGAATAAGATGCGATCAAAGGTCAGTCTTTTCTGACTTTTCTTCGGCCATTGGTACCCGCATAATCGTTCCCGTTTTGTCCAAATCGCTTATCGAGTAAGCCCGAAAAGACCATGCTCAATAACATTTTCGGTATGCAACTCAGTCATCAGATTGGCGAAGCGATTGTTGTTGCGTGTAATCGAACCTTCGCAGCGATCGAAGCTTGGCGATGCTGGCGAGGCGGTAAGCCAGTAAAGAATCTTTCTACCGAAGAATTGCGCGAGTTTTTGTCTCGCGAAGACTCGGAATTCGTCTTGGTTGATGTTCGGGGTAAATGCGAACGAGCGGTGTCTCGAATCCCAGGCTCGATCACGACGGAAGAGTACGAATCCAATCGACAACGATTCTTGGGAAAAACTATTGTGCCTCACTGCACTGTTGGTGGACGAAGTTACCTGTACGCTCGACGTCTCGCGGAGGCAGGCATTGATACGAGGAATTACCGCGACGGCATCCTCGGTTGGTGTCGAGCCGAACAACCGCTTGAAACACCAGATGGCGAACCAACGAGCAAAGTTCACACTTACTGGCGAATCTTTCGAGTCCCCTACCGATACACATTTCAATCAATGCCTGACAAGAAATATTGACTGCCGTTGATCTATCGTGGAATTGGCTGAGCCCTTTAAGCATTTTGCGATGTAAGTTCAGTACAATGTGCTCTGGAATTGATTCGCGACCGAACCAACCCAAGCATCATCACCCTGTGGAGCATTCGTTGGAACCGACACTACGACCAAGAGTCAAGATTTGCTGTATCAGCAATGTAGCGGAAGCGAGGCTTGCTATTCGGTATGGAGCCGACGCATTAGGCTTGGTCGCGCGAATGCCGAGTGGACCAGGTGTGATCTCTGAATCCACTATCTCGGAAATCGCCGCGATTGTTCCGCCGTCGGTCGGTTCCTTTCTGCTTACCAGCGAGCTGAACGTTGCCGACATCGTGACTCAACAGCGACGATGCAGAGTCAATTCGCTGCAAATTGTCGATCGGCTTGAACAGGGGCGGTTCGAGGATCTGCGAGCGGCGCTGCCTGGAGTTTCGCTGGTGCAAGTGATCCACGTCACAGGTGAGGAATCGATTGATGAAGCGTGCCACATTGCCGAGCAAGGCGTAGACGCTTTGCTTCTCGATTCAGGCGATCAACGGTTTCCTGTGAAAGTGCTTGGTGGTACAGGACGAACCCACGACTGCACGATTAGTCGTCGCATTCGAGAAGCCATTAACGTTCCATTGTTCCTAGCGGCGGCCTTCGTGCAGAAAACGTTGCAATTGCCATAGAGGACGTTAAACTTTCGGCGTGGATGTTTGCTCAAGTCTTCGAACGAATTCGCTGCTTGATGAAGCCAAGTTGTTAGCGTTCATGAACGGAGTCCGCAAATCACCGCATTAGTAGACGATATTTCAACTGCGACAACCAAAGGACATTGACCAAAAGCTATGCCGAACATCACCATCAAGGAAGATCGCCCGCGTGTTGAGGAACTACTCGCACGCTACCGAGCAGTCATTGGAAGCGACTATGACGGCTATCGGAACCACGTATACCGAGCAATCACATACGCCATGCACTTTCTAAACAATGCCCCGGAGCATGAACAGCTCGTAGAAACAGCATTCGTTTATCACGATATTGGACTTTGGACGGATCACGAACTGGCTTACCTTGAACCATCAGAGGCAGTAGCACTCAACGATAACGAAAAGTTCGGTTGGGGATTGGCCCCGGACGCTTTGCGAGGCGCAATCCATTGGCATCACAAGTTGTTGAGATACCAGGGAACGCATCAGGACGTAATCGAGGCCTGCCGCAAGGCAGATTGGATTGATGCCACACAGGGCTGGGTCCGAAAGGGAATGAGCAGGTCTGCAATTTCCCAAGTCGAATCAACCTTTCCCAACTGTGGGTTTCATAATGCCCTTCTGCGTTTGGCGAAAGAATACGGTGGTTCGACAATCATTGGCGGCTTCAAGGTTGTGCGTGGCATTGTAAAATTGTGAAGCTGGCCGCCAGGCGAC
>JAPLNI010000039.1 GCA_026692865.1 Planctomycetota bacterium | reverse complement strand
GGACCTCAACGGGCATGAGAGAAATACAAATCAAAACTCGACTTCGCCGTCACAAATGGCTAAACCGAGTCCGATTAGTTCTATCGGAACCCCGGCAAAGAGATCTCTTTGGGAAGTCTCTGCCGATTGGGTAAAAGAGCCGCCTATGCAACGATAGCCCGGGTCTTGTCGGATGTGTAAAGCAATCGTAGGGCACAAAGAATGGCTAGATTGAGACTTCGCAACGACTGTAGCGAATCTAACGGTTGGATGAGGATTTGCGAACGGCACGCGACTTTTATCCCCCAGCGCTGAGCAAAAACCTAGCTCCAACAATTTCGTGACTTGCTGGCTGGCAAATTCTGATTTTTCGATGCAAATAATCGTATGTTGTCGACAACTGCATATCGAAACAATCAGAATAAGATCAGCGCAGATCTACGCCTGGACCAATTCATTACTGGTGTAGATAGAGAGCTAGCTCGGAATGATTCAAGCAGCTTTGTGATGGTAGCTCTTTAGCAAGCTACCAAGCCTTTCATGACAATGGACTTCACGTAATCGAACTGTTCCCGGCGCCGGCTGGACTCGAACTCCAAGAATCCTAGCAAAACAAAGGTTTTCAAAGTGAGAGTTCTCTCGATTGTTACCATAACAGGGTTGTCACGGGGAGGAGGAAGGGTAAAACGAGAGCTCGCTCACAAAAGCCCGAAATGCTTTGATAATCTGCACGTCACCCGTTCCTGATCTTGATAGGTTTGCGATAATTTTTGACGCAGATGTCAAAACGCTGGTCCTTTTGTCAGAGGCGTTTTTACTCAATTAACGCACTGCATTACGACTTTGACTTCTTCGCTGGTTTTTTTGGTTCGCGCGGCGTTTGCATTTGCTCCAATTCACTCGGTTCTATCTCGCAGCTCGCGCCTCTCGGCGGCACTTCTATACCAGCCGACCACAGCACTCCGTTGACGACGAGTTGACGCATTCCGGGAAGCGACCACGCGGAATGCGCATCAAGCCCCGTATACAAGAAAGAACGACCGCCATTTGGACGTTCGTACGCCCAGCCAACGATATCTTTATTTAAGCCAGCTCGGCTGCCCGCATATTCCTTCCCAGACCAAACGAGCGGCGTAATACCTTTCATGTCGTCTACGAACTGAATTCCGTTGAGCCAGCCATCATTGACTTGCCAAGGAGTAACGCCACGAGCAATGGGATGGTTGGGGAAGTCAACATGACTACTCTGCCAGTGCCCACGGCCTGAAACACCACTTTCGTAGACACCGCCTATCCAACCACGACCTTGATCCGCGAATTCTCTCGGAAAATCGACGGCTTGATGAATCATGGCGATGCCAAGGCCATCCTCGACCAGCGACTGCATTTTCGCAGCACGCTCTGGATTGGCGAGAAAGGCCTGTTTTCCGCCTCCGTCAGTATAAAACAAAACTGCACTGGCGTCCTCAAACACCTGCTCATCACTTGGCCAGCCGTCTGTGACTTGGACCACGGAAACGCCAGAAGTTTGCCGAAGAAAAAATTCAAGGCTTTTACATCCGGCCAGATAGTCATGGTGGCCCATGACATCCACTTTCGCTGTCTCGCCCGCAATGAGGACAATTTTCCGACTGGATACTGATTGACCTGTCTCGCCATAAGCCGCCATTGAGACGAACGACGAGGCGATCAACGTCGCAAAGAAGCAGAAGCGAATCATGGGAATCTCTGAAAGTTGGATTTACACAGATAAATTACACTCAGTCAATTTCATATTTTAGCAGATTCCCGAGCGTACTGCCGCAATTCAAGTCGTTCGGAAATTTTTCCGACGAGATCGCTCCAATCGAAAAGTTTGACATTGGTTGCTTAAACACGCTAGACTAGAACGGCAGATCGTGGTGTGTTCTCCCGCCTCCTATATCCCCCCCGCCGAGTCGTAATGCAAGTTCGATTAGTAATCCTCGTAATTGCGTTTTCACTCACCGCTTTTGTGTCAGTGCGGCCCCGCGTTACCATCGCACAAAGTGTGCATGAATCTGCTACGCAGGAGAAGATCGCTTTTTTCGAATCCAAGATTCGGCCCGCACTTATCGAGCACTGCATCGAGTGCCATTCGGTTGAGACTGAAGCTAGTGGTGGGCTGTTACTTGACTCAAAAAGCGGTTGGTCACTAGGCGGCGATTCTGGCCCAGCGATCACTCCTGGCGACGCCGATGCCAGCCGACTATTGGCCGCGATAACATACAGTAACCCGGACTTGCAGATGCCGCCGGACGGAGAGTTGCCAGCTGAAACGGTAGATGCGTTTCGCCAATGGATTGAAGACGGCGCAATCGATTCTCGCCAAGCAACGTCGCCCCTTTCCAAACCACAAGTTGGTATGCCTGTCGAAAAAGCCAAACACCATTGGGCGTATAAAGAGCTTCAATTTCCCAAGCTACCTAACGACTATGACAGCACGGCGAGGTCACCGATTGACTACTTTGTCGAACATCAACTTAATATTGTAGGTTTGCAAGCGAGCGGTTTAGCTGAACCGAATGCACTCGTTCGACGGCTCTATTTTGATTTGACCGGATTGCCTCCACCGTCTGACACAGGACACAGCGTCGAACTGATTGCACAGGGCGACAAGAATGCCTACGAGAAACTTGTGGACCAATTGCTGGAATCGCCGCGCTTCGGCGAACGGTTCGCTCGAAATTGGATGGATGTAGTGCGATATGCCGAGTCGATCACGCTCAGGGGGTTTGTCCTCCCCGAGGCTTGGCGATATCGCGACTATCTCATTGAGGCTTTTGCGGAAGACCGACCTTTTGACCAAATGCTTCGCGAACAAATTGCTGGTGATCTGATGCATTCGGACGACTTGCACGAGCGTCAGCAACAACTCACCGCAACGACTTTTTTGGCCGTTGGCAATACGAATCTGGAGGAGCAAGACAAAGCCCAACTCGAAATGGATTATGTCGATGAGCAACTTGAGGTGATCGGCCGAGCCTTCTTGGGGCAAACGATCGGCTGTGCCCGGTGTCACGATCATAAGTTTGATCCAATTCCAACGAGTGATTACTACGCGCTGGCTGGCATCCTTCATGCTTCGGTAGCTCTTGAACATGCGAACCTTTCCAAGTGGATTGAAAAACCTCTTCCTGTGTCCGAAAGCGAGAAGTCGCACTACGCGGCTCTGGAGAAGCAATTGGCGAGCATTGACGATCGGATGGCGAAGCTCAATCAAGCCACCGATCGAAAGCTTGCCAAAAATGTGCGAGCCATCCCGGTGGAAGAATTGGATGGCGTGGTAGTTGACAGCCGCAAAGCCAAGCTCGTTGGAACTTGGAAGGAATCGACAACTGTGGGCCGATTCGTTGGCGATGGCTATATTCACGACGAAAATTCAGACAAAGGCACGAAGACCGCGACCTTCGAACCGAGTGAGCTTGCACCGGGACAGTACCGAATTCGTTTAGCCTACTCCGCGAGCGAGAACCGCGCGTCGAATACGATCGTTCGTATCTCTAGTGCAGATGGCGAGACACTCGTTCGAGTTGACCAACGAATTGCTCCGCCCGAGGAAGCGATTTGGGTTTCGCTCGGCGAGTTCCGATTCGAAAAAGACGGGCAAGCCTTTGTACTCGTCACCAACGACGAATCCGACGGCCATGTTGTCGTTGACGCAATACAGTTCCTACCCATTGGCACTGAATCGAAGTCGTTGGCCACCAAGCCCGAGGACAATTCGAATGATCAAGATGCAAAGCAAAAAGAAAACGATCGGCTGTTAGCAAAAGACTTGGCATCGCTTAAAGCAGAACGCAAACAAGTTGAGAAAGCCCTGGCGAGTCGGCCGCGATTCATGACGATTGTCGAACAGAAATCACCAGCGAACTGTGCGATTCACATTCGAGGCGATGTTCACAATCTCGGTGAAGTCGTTCCACGAGGCTTCCTGAGCGCGATCGACGTTGGAACTCAAATCCATATTGCGGAAAACTCGAGCGGCCGATTGGAGTTGGCCCGATGGCTCAGTCACCCTTCCAATCCACTGACAGCACGGGTCTACGCGAATCGTGTTTGGTACTGGCTAATGGGCCAAGGTATTGTTTCATCGGTGAATAACTTTGGAACGACCGGAACTCAGCCAACCCACCCGGAACTCCTTGAATGGCTCTCCAGCGAATTGATCCGGAGCGGCTGGTCGACAAAGCATCTAGTGCGAACGATCGTGATGTCGGATGCATACCGTCGACGGATCTCAAATCCGACAGATGATCAGCAACGCATCGACCCATCAAACCGCTACTACTGGCGGGGCCACTCGCGGCGACTCACCGCAGAATCCATTCGAGACTCGATGTTAAAAATCAGCGGCGAACTCGATCTCGCGATGGGCGGATCAATGATACCTGTCACCACGAAAGAGGACTACGGTTTCAAGCATGATTCGGCTCGACGCAGTATATACCAGCCCGTTTTTCGCAACTCGCTCCCGGATCTCTTTGATGTGTTTGATTTTGCCGACGCCAGTGTTTCCGTTGGCGAGCGACCTCGAAGTACGGTATCGTCGCAAGCGCTTGTGTTGCTCAACCATCCCTGGGTAAGTAATCGCGCGAAAGCCGCTGCGGAACGTTATCAAAAACTGTACATGTCGAATGATCAACAAGATCTGATTCGTGCAGTTTTCCATGACTGCTTGTACCGCGATCCAACCGCGATCGAAACTTCCGAATCGTTAAGGTATCTCGGCGACTCGCTAGATTCGAATCGACTGCAACTCTTCATCCACTCGATCTTTGCATCGTTGGATTTTCGCTATCTGGATTGATCTTAAAACCATGAACCTGTTTCAATCGAGTCGTCGAGCGATGCTCAGCCAAACGGCATGTGGCTTTGGATCACTTGCCGCCGCCGCAATGATGAACCCGCTCTCGTCCTTCGCAGGCAACGCGATTGGCAATCCGACTGCTAAAGCGAAGCGAATCCTATTTCTGTTCATGCAGGGCGGCGTCAGCCAAGTGGACTCGTTTGATTACAAGCCAACTCTTGCCAAGCGTGATGGTCAGACGATGCCATTCGATGATGCAAGACAATTGGCAAAGACGGGCAAACGTACTGAGCATCGGCTGATGCAGTCACCTTGGGAGTTCAAACAGCATGGTGACAGCGGCCGGTGGGTATCGCAACTGTTCCCCGAAACGGCTCGGCATGTCGATGATTTGTGTTTCCTACATGGCATGCATACGGAAGGGGTCGCACATGGTCCAGCCACCTTGTTTCTGCATTGCGGATCAACCAATTTCGTACGTCCTTCTTTTGGTTCGTGGGTTTTTTACGGCCTCGGAACTGAGAACACGAATCTTCCGGGCTTCGTGTCGATTGCACCTTCTGTCGGTAACGGCGGACCAAGAAATTACGGAAGCGCTTTCTTGCCAGCAAAATTTCAAGGCACACGGATCGGCAATTTCGACGGAAGTTCGCTGGGTATCGATAGCCTGAGCCGTACAGACATTTCGCCTCAAAGCCGACGCGACCAATTCGATCTCCTACAATCGCTCAATCACCAGCAAATCGCACGCCGTCAAACGAACGATACCGAGCTTGAAGCCGCGCTGCAGTCCTATGAACTGGCGTGGCGAATGCAACAAGTAGCGCCGGAAGTGATGGACTTTTCGTTAGAGTCGGCTGAGACACAAAGTATGTACGGCCTCGATGATCCAGAAACGAAAAGCTACGGCGAGCGCTGCTTACTTGCTCGGCGCATGTGTGAAGCGGGTGTCCGCTTTATCCAAGTCAACTACGGTGACAATTCAGCGAACCCAGCTTGGGACCAACACTCGAATCTGCCTAAACATGCGAAGCACGCGAAAGCCGTCGACAAGCCAATTGCGGGGCTGCTTCAAGACCTCAAACAACGCGGGCTGCTCGACGATACGATTGTTTGGTGGGGCAGCGAGTTCGGTCGAACGCCGTATGCTCAAGAAAACGGAACTGGCCGCGATCACAATCCGAACGGCTTTACCGTTTGGGTTGCTGGTGGAGGATTTAAGCCCGGCTATGCTCACGGCGAGACGGACGAGTTCGGCTTCCGAGGCATTCGTGGCCGGGTTCATATTCATGATCTCCATGCAACGCTGCTTCATCAACTCGGGCTCGATCACAAGCAACTTACTTTCGAACACGCCGGCCGCAACTTCCGACTCACCGACGTCCACGGAAAAGTCATTCACGACGTCCTCAGCTAGCTTGTCAAGATTGCGCGGGGAGTTGCAAAGACATTCTGGAGTTTTCTGACGAGTTTGCTTCAGGTAAGCAGTCGTCTGTTAGACAACTTTGCCGCTTAACGGCCCACGAAGATGGATCGAGTGGACCGGAATCGAACTCCGAAAGTCTTTGCAAAAAAGGGTTTTCAAAGAGAGAGTTCTCAACGATGTTCCCATAACAGAGTCAACTCAGGGAGGATGACAAACTTAGTGTACGCCAGCCACATACGAGACTGCCTCTCATTTGCCTGATTTATTTGAATCGTTGCACACTATCACTTTGATCGAGGACGCCTTGCAAACGAGCACGCGAATATGCCCAAGCAAGCCAACAAGAGCGAGCGAGGTTCGGGCACTGCGGATGAAAGACTAACAACGCGAAAACGAAAGCTCAAAGACCGAAGATTTGAATCATGAAAAGGTTAGCGTTCAACGGCGAAGCAACCGGCAAAACACATGGCGACGTGCTTTCGACATCATTGTTGGCTTCAAATGTCTGCTGCTGTCTCATCCCAGTCTTGCCAGGTAACTTTGTGAGCATCTAAGTATCGATCAACAGCTTGGCCGATGGTTGGAAAGAAATTTTCGTTGCCAAGCGAGTCGAATAGTCCATATCGTTTGAGGATATCCTTCACCGGGCCCTTCATCTCTGCGAAGCAGAGATCCATACCGGCCAGGTGGAGTTTTTTGTCCAGGTCCGCGAGCATATCTGCTGCTGTGATGTCGACATCCGTCACCGGTTCGGCAGCTACAACGACCCATTTCGTCGGCGTAGGTGCGAGAGCGATTGCTTGCTGAACTCGCTCTTCAAAGACCGCCGCGTTCGCAAAGAAGAGTGGAGCATCCCACCGAAATAGAACAAGTCCAGGAATTCGCCTAGCTTCGGGGTGACGCAAAACATCGTGATAGCCCTTGAGACCATCGACGCGCCCCAGAACCGCGTTATGTGGTCGCCATGCTCGCCAGATAAACGCAATCAGTGCTAGTCCAACGGCAATGAAGATCCCTTGGATGACCCCCAACAAAATGACCCCCAAAAAACACGCGATTGAGAAGATTAACTCGCTGCGCCGAAGTTGATACAAGCGAACGACCTCGTAGATCTGGATTTGGCCTAAGCAAGCGCAAATCACAACGGCGCTCAATGCAGCATGTGGCATACTCTTGAGCAAAGCCGGAGCAAAGAACAATAAGAGAGTAACAAGCAACGCTCCGAATAAACCAGTAACTTGCGTTTTTGCACCGGCTTGCTCAGCGACAGGGGTTCGAGAAGCGCTAACGCTCACTGAAAATCCTTGGAAAAGACCGGTCGCCATGTTGGTGATACCGAGCGATACAAGTTCTTTGTTTGATTCGACCGAGTATCCGCCTCGTTGCGAGTAGATCCGCGACAGCACGCTGGAATCCGCAAATGCAACCAATGCGATTGCGATCGATCCTCTCAACATGTCACGCAAATCCTGAAGTGACACATTCGGTATCCGCAGATCAGGAAGACCTTGAGGCAAAGTACTCACCACAGAGAGGTGGGCATTTTCTAGGGGTCGAATAAACACTACCGCGAGTGTCGCGCCAACGACAGCAATCAAGACACCCGGAATCACGGGAGCCCAATACTTACAGCCAAAAATTACTATCATGCACGTTGCACCAATTATCACCGCAGCCAAGTTCACTTGCCCTTGGAATAGTCCATTAATAAACGCAATCATCTCCTGAGGGAACGCCGCGACAGATACTGAAAAGCCGAAGAACGCCGGTAGTTGGCCAGCGATCACGGTGAACGCAATCCCGTTGATGTAGCCATAGCGGATAGGCTTGGAGATTAGCTCGGTCACAAACCCAAATTTTGCTAGACCGGCAATAACGCAAATGATCCCTGTCATTACGGAGAGCGCTCCTGCCAACGCTACGGCCCGCTCAACATTGCCTCCAGCAAGAGGCAGTATCGTTGCTGCAATCAATGCTGCAAGCGACGAATCAGGTCCTACTACTAGAAGACGGCTTGGTCCGAAAATCGCATAGGCAACGAGGGCAACGATGGTCGAGTACAACCCATGAATGGCAGGCAATCCCGCAGCTTGTGCGTAGCCCATTCCAGCCGGTAGTAGGATTGCTGTAAGTACTAGCCCAGCTACAGCATCCTTCAAAAGATAGGCGACCGAGTAGCGGGGAATGCATTTCATCCCCAAAAACCCTAGGTAAGTGGGACCAATAAATTCTCCATTTGATGATTGATTCGCATTGCGATCTTGGTTGGTCACGTTGGTTTGGGATCTTGTTGCGGGTTGCAATTTAGCGATGATGCGTTGTCGAGCTCAATTTGAACTTGATCGCCGACGACTCGAATTGGGTAACTGCGGACATTGCAGCTAGGCTTCATTTCGTCCAGGTAAGTACCGCTGCGAATACAGAATCGCCAATGATGTATTCGGCATCGAACCACGTCTCCTTCAACTATGCCATGCGACAATGACGCACCTGCATGCGGACAAGCATCATCGATCGCAGAGAACGCTCCGGAAACGTTGAACACACCGAATGCCACTTCGTTGACCAAAATCATTCTGGCCTCGCCGATTGGGATGTCACTCACCATGCAAATGTCGACGAATTCTGCCATGTCTGCTGCATCGCTGTTAAGTGCTATCGGATCATCGAGCCCAGGTTGATATCGCTCCAAGCATGTATGCGCTAGCACAATGGGAGCGCGACCATGTCTGTTCAGTGCATTTACCATACCAGATTCCACAATAATCACAGTCGTTCTTGAGCCATCAACGACAACTTTGCTTCATTTTTCAAGTTGCAGCGCCTTCTGGTGGCGACTCTTCCGCAAGAGCCAAATACGTGATCAAGAGGTGTGAGTCAACTTGGGCTTTTCACCGATTGCTACGCGAGTCTGCAGCAATCGAATGACATCAGCTACCGTCGATTTATTCGACAGTAATTGCGGCTTGGTCTTTGCTCGAACTGATTTCGGAATCTATCGTTAGTCCTGAATTAGGGACGCTTGCTAGGCGTGTCTTGGATTGCTGCATAAATGCCTTGGCGAAATCGCGGAGTTGCTCCGGTTGCATTCGTTCAACGTT
>JAPLNI010000038.1 GCA_026692865.1 Planctomycetota bacterium | reverse complement strand
TATTTCTTTTCTCAACGTCGCTCGCCCGAAAGCTGTGACAAATCACAGCACTCCAAATTTGGAGTGCTCCGTCTTGGCGGAGCTTTAAGACTTATCTATCGGTTGTCTATCTAAGAAGCTTCCGTGAACCCAACGGTTCCGTTGTCACACGAGAATATTTCTTTTCTCAACATCGCTGGCCCGAAAGCTGTGACAAGTCACAGCACTCCAAATTTGGAATGCTCCGTCTTGGCGGAGCTTTTAGACTTATCTGTCGGTTACCTATCTAAGAAGTCTTTGTGAACCAAACGGTTCCGTTGTCACACGAGAGTATTTCTTTTCTCAACGTCGCTCGCCCGAAAGCTTTGACAAGTCACAGCACTCCAAAACTACCCCGTCGTCTTTTCGTTTTGCCGTGAATCTCTAAGGAATGGATCTTTTGAAGATCGCATTTGCTTTTGCCAAAGGTGATGAGTGTTTGAACATAAGAATCGAGTAGCTTAGCGGAGTCTTCCTCTGAGAAACGACTTCCATCAACGATCAATCCGATTGCCAAAGAGTCGCCACAACGGCAGAGCCCGATTCCCAACGCGGTCTTCGGTCGCAATGGTGGAACTCAGAAGACTGCTTCTAATTTCAAATCACCGCTACTTGGAAGGAGGTCATCCATGGCGGCCAGCCGTCAACGATGGCGACGAGTTAGGTCGCCCAGGTTCGTGACGACTGCTGTTGCACCGTTGAGTGGAATTCGTGTTATCCATTTGGCTATTGTTGGTATCCGAGATACGACATTAAATATCTCAGGAAAATCCCATCCAAGTCCGAACTGGCGAAGCGCTTTGGTTTGCTCAAAGACGCGTGCGATAAGAGCTTGGCGATCCAAGCAGACTTTCGAATCTGCAACCACGAATCCGAATCCAAGTCGATTCGCCGCGGGCATTCGCATATCTTGAATGGATCGCAAGTCGACCTGAATCATGACTCGCAATCGTTGAGGCTTAAGCGGCTTCTTGTTTTTTCCGATTGTTTTTTTGGCATTGGTTCCACTGGTCGACCGCTTTCAGCACTGCTGCAACGGCAAGGTCATGGAAAGTCGCCGACCCAATATCATCGACGTTCAACACCGATTCGGTCTCGTCGGGGCTGAGTATGTGTACTCGATGAATATGATTGTTGGCTTTTGTTTCGGAAGAACTTGACGCGACCTTTTTCGGAGAATAACCAAGGAAGTAGAGCGACAGTTTCAAGCTCTCAAAAAACGTTGTTGGTTGCGGACGTTTGACGAGTCCACGATCGGCCAATCGCGATGGATCTAATTTAACCAGCTTGCCTTTGCCTTCTTCCTTGCGTTGTAAGACGATCGTAGACCACAATCCACTCTGCAACGCATTGTCGTAAGCCCAGTCCGTCACTGACCGCGTGATGACATTCCACCACAAAAAAGTATCGTGATTTCGGTGTTGGGATAGCTGAGCCGTAGGCGCTAGCCTCGGGTGTTGACGGTGCTACTGCTTGAAACTCTGAACCCGTGGCTAGCGCCATCGGCTCAGGTTTGGCGTTGGGGTGGTTTTCATCTACTTCGCCACCTCAGATACGCAATCCGGCTTCCTTTGTGAGGTCCATCGCTGATTCAAACGGCGATGTACCAAAGTCCCCTTTTCCCCAACAGACTCTGATCGCGGGATCGGTTGGGATGACCAATTGCAGCGGCTTACTCGAGTTTAAAAGAGCCACTATCATCGGTTGCCATGAAACAGCCAAACGAAGAGTTTCATACCAAGCATTCCAATCAATTGTGCCGACGAACTGCAATGCGACCCGAAACCGTTTTGAAAATTGCGACGTATCGTCCCATAACCAGAAATGCTCTATTCCAGTCAATTGTAAGGGGAACGTATCGATTCCTTGGAGCGATTCACGGGGTATAGAAAAACGAGAGTCCGCTGCCATTCAAAAAGTACTTACTGAAAAACAGTAGGAAGAATCGGTATTAGCTCGGCAGCTAAGAAAAACGAACCTGTGATGCATACCAGTTCGTCATCTTGAAGGTTCACGATAGCCCCTTGGACAGCCTCGCTCGGGTTAGCGTATCCGTGGAAGCACCGAAATAAATCGTTGGTTGTTTTTCTTGGTGTGGGATTCGTCTCTTGTTGAAAAGATGCGGCAATTGAGGTGAGCTCTTGATAAGGAACGGCACGCGGATTTTTTTCAAACTGAGTGAGATGTATTTCTGTTGCAACATCCATGATTTGACGAAGCATTTGCGGGTACTTCTTGTCTTTACTGGCAGCGAAAACAAACCTTATCTTTCGATCACCAAAATGTTGCTTTAGTGCTTTACACAATGCAGCAATCGAGGCTTCATTGTGAGCCGTATCAAGAATGATCAATGGAGAGTCATGGACGATTTGGATACGCCCAGTGAGTTGTGTCTCTGCGAAGGCTTGCTGGACTGCAAGCTTGGGAATCTTCCAGCCTTGTTCCAGCAGCAGATCGACCGTCGCTAAGACTAGCCCGCTGTTTGTAACTTGATGTTCGCCTAGCATACGCAAACGAAACTGCTGACGATCGGTTCCATGAGACTCGCGATTGTGAAATGCTTCGTAATCGATGAGGGTCCCGTGAGCTCGTTGCGATGTGTTATTGGAGTCAACGTTTTGTGCTGAAGATTTCACGCATGTAAAATCTCTTTCGATTTGCCGAATCTGGCAGCCCCGTTCTTTGGCAATTTTGTGGATAACGGTTTGGGGTTCTTCGTGAGTGACACCACAGATCACCGGGACGCCCGGTTTGATGATGCCCGCTTTTTCTGCGGCGATTTCAGCGAGCGTGTTTCCTAGTTGCTGCTGGTGGTCGTAGCTAATGGAGGTGATGATGGAAAGGGTTGGCCAGCAGACATTGGTGCTATCCAATCGACCGCCAAGTCCGACCTCAATCACCATCGCATTGCAATTAGCGTCACGAAACAGCCACCAAGCGACAGCCGTTGTGATTTCGAAGAATGTTGCTTGTCCGTGACCAAGCGTCGCGATTTCGTCCACCGCCGGCGCGATCGCGTTCACGGCTCGCACAAGGTCCGCTTGAGAGATCGGCTGGCCGTCTATGACAAATCGCTCTTCCAGTTTGATCAGGTGGGGCGAGGTGTACAAACCTGTTCGATAGCCGCTTCGACGCAGTACTTCGGCGGTCAGCCAAGCGACGCTCCCTTTGCCTTTCGAGCCTGCGATGTGGATCACGGGTGCCGATTGCTGGGGATTTCCAATCTGAACCAGCAGTCGCTCCATGCGAGAAAGCCTGAAATTCTGTTGGTTGTAGGGCTGGTCTTGCGATTTCTCGAAATTGATACGGTTGTACAGATAGGCGATCGCGGCGGCATACTCGGGGAGATCGACATGCGAGGTTTCGGCCTGCAATTTCTCTGCTGGGAGTGTTACGATTTTTTGGCGACCGGTATTCATGGAGCCTTTAGGGCCGTTGGAGGATTGTGTGAAGGTTGGGTAGTAGGAACTTGTGAATACCCAACATCCCATTTATAGTCTCCGTAGTCGATGTGTGGGCTTTTTGTTCCGCTTGGAACCAAAAAACTTACCTCGAACAGCTATCAGACGTCTCAAAATAGGCACACTCAAGGTTGCGGCGTGAACCCAATGTGGTTGAAAGCCGTAGATCGAATCTGGTCAGCTCTCGTTAGTCGTTTAAGCTCGCTATTCATTCCGTATTTTTAATTTGCTCTCGTGTTGGAGTCCCCCCGCATGACCTTAGAAGTTCCTTTAACTGACGCGAATCCAGCCGCCTTGAAGGAGACTAGCAATGCTGTTCTTTCCAACAATTCCGACAGTTCAACGGCTCCTGCGTCCTCAAGCGATGTCGTGATCGAGACTCGAGGTTTGGGGAAGATTTACCGTGATTTCTGGGGGCGGAAGAAAGTCCACGCGCTGAAGTCGCTCGACATCGAAGTACGCAAAGGCGAAATTTTCGGTCTCTTAGGTCCTAACGGGTCTGGCAAATCGACAACGATCAAGTTAGTTTTGGGACTGCTGTTTCCGACTTCCGGAAGAGCGTTCGTCTTTGGCAAAGAAGCCGCCGAAGTCACCAAAAACGAGCGAATCGGTTACCTCCCGGAAGAGTCCTATCTCTACAAATTTCTCAATGCTGAAGAAACGCTCGACTTTTATGGTCGGCTTTTTGATATGCCGGCTAGCGTTCGTCGCGAAAGAACTGAACAACTGATACAAATGGTTGGCTTGCAGCGGGCTCGCCGTCGTCAGTTGAAGGAGTACTCCAAAGGGATGACGCGTCGGATCGGGTTGGCTCAAGCACTGATTAACGAGCCTGATTTGTTGGTTCTGGACGAGCCGACCACCGGGTTGGATCCAATCGGTTCGCGAGAGATGAAGGATTTGATTCTTCGGCTGCGTGATCAAGGCAAGACGATCTTGATGTGTTCGCACCAGTTGGCAGACGTAGAAGATGTTTGCGATAGGATCGCTATTCTGCACCAAGGGGAGCTCAAGGAGCTTGGACGAGTCGATTCGTTGCTGAAGGTTCAAGATGTGACGGAAGTCCATGCAACGGGCCTTAGCGACGCTGCGAAAGACGAGATCCGAGCGGTGATCGCCAAGCATGGTGGAACGCTGCTTCAACTTGATAACCCAACCACGACGATGGAAGATTTGTTCTTGGATATCGTCCGCGAGAGCGAGGCCCGTCCAGGTCGTCGCAGTGGGAGCTAGAGCCAAACTATGCGTCTAGAACCCAATCAGTTTTGGTCACTTTCGGAGTGGCTGTTTCGCGAAGGCTCGTTGCTCTACGGAGCGGCTCTCGTAATCACGATGGCCGCGTTCGGGTTTTTCGTTTGCTACGTTGTCGCAATGGTTCGACAGGGGCCTGGCGAAGGCTTCTTTTCGATTGCTAAGGTCATCTACGACCTGTTTCGAACGGATCTTCCAAAGACCAGTTTGTCGCGTATTTGGGCCATCGCAAAACTCGCCTTCTTGGAAGCGATTCGTCGAAAGGTTCTCGCTGTTATCGGGATTTTTATCGTAGGGATTCTGTTTGCTGGTTGGTTTCTTGATAAGTCCGCCGATGATCCCGCAAAGCTCTACATCAGCTTTGTTCTCACCGCGACTAACTACCTGATTTTGCTGCTCGGTTTATTCTTAAGTGCTTTCAGTATTCCCGCCGACATCAAGAACCGAACCATCTATACGATTGTTACTAAACCTGTACGTCCGACTGAGATTGTGCTCGGCCGTGTTGTGGGTTTTTCGTTGATCGGTTCGGTTGTGTTGGCAGTGCTGGGATTGCTTAGCTACGTCTTCGTGGTGCGTGGGCTTAATCACTCCCATGAAGTGGCGACCATCGGCAGCGATGGACGAAACGGTGTGACGGATGTTGCTGGAGCTCACTCGCACAATTTTCGGTTGAACGAAGATGGTAAAGGAGTAACGGACGAGTCCAAAGGGCACCAGCACACGGTCACGGCTACGAAAGTAAACGGCGAGACAGTTTTTAAAGTAGGACCGCCGATAGGAAATTTATCGGCTCGCGTGCCAGTTTACGGTTCGCTGACTTATACCGATCGAAACGGCGTAGTCGGCGAAGGTCTTAACGTCGGATACATGTCCGAGTACCGCAAGTTCATCGCCGGTGGTTCGCTCTCAAGTGCGATCTGGAATTTCGAGAACGTAAATGAATCGGACTTCCCCGACGGATTGGAAATCGAAATGAACATCGAAGCGTTTCGAACTTATAAAGGAGACATCGTCACGCCAGTTCGCGGTACGCTGATTCTTCGAAGTCCTGACGAGACTGTTGAAAGCGAGCGCGTTAGCTTCCTTGTCAAGGAATCGCTCGACCGGAAGGTGATTCCACTGAAGCTATCGGGCTTTCGCTTAAACAAACCAGAGAAGCTTGAGCTATTCAAGGATTTGGTTGTCGATGGGCGTATGCAAATCATTATCCGCTGCGAAGATTCCCAGCAGTATCTTGGAATGGCTGCCGCCGATTTGGCCCTTCGAGCCGGAGAGAAATCATTCGCTTGGAATTTTTTCAAAGGTTATGTAAGTATATGGCTGCAGATGGTTATCGTGATTTGCTTCGGTGTCATGTATAGCACCTTCTTGTCTGGACCGGTCGCGATGGTTGCGACGCTGGCTTCGTTGGTGCTCGGGTTCTTTGGTGCAAACATTGATACATTTTTCAACTCCCAATACAACGGAGGTGGGCCGGTCGAAGCGGTCGTTCGTATTCTGACTCAGAAGGGAACGATGATCGATCTCGATTTGGGGAACCAAACGTTGGAACAAACGATTCGCACTATCGATTATGGATTAATGTCGGGCGTTTCGACTCTCAAGAGCGCCGTTCCTGACTTCGGTCGGCTTGGTACGAGCGACTTCATCGCTTACGGAGTAGATTTGTTTGACGGACTTCTCGCTCGGCATTTGTTGATTGCCTTAGGCTATTTCATAATGACAACAATCATTGGTTACTTCTTCCTTAAAACTCGGGAGATGGCAGCGTGAACACGAAGGCTCTTTATCGAAAAGCAGCTTACATCTGCGGCATCGTTGCGTTGTTGCTACCTTTGTTTCTCTTAGGGCAACCGCCTACGGTCAAGTCTACAGGCTCGTCGGCTGAACCAAGCGCGAGTGCGTCGGCAAGCTCTAGTGGAGGCTTGCTTTCTCAGATTCGCGATCGTTATGACATCGGGCAAGCCAGTCTAGGCCAGCTCGATCCAGCAAGCGAAACGATGCGATTGGCGACCCTTGGGTTACGTGGAGTCGCAGCGACGATCCTATGGCAGAAGTCTGATTACTACAAAACAGAAAAGTACTACGATCGACTGTCGGCGACTTTGAATCAGCTTGCTCTCTTGCAACCGCACTTCGTTAGTGTTTGGGACAGCCAGGCCCACAATTTGGCTTACAACGTCTCCGTCGAGTTCGATGATTACCGAGAGCGATATGCCTGGGTGAAAAAGGGCATCGACTATCTCGTTACAGGAACAAAATTCAATCGCCGTCAGCCAATTCTCCAGTGGCACTTGGGTAAGTATATGACTCAAAAGCTAGGGAGATCCGATGAGAAGCGACAGTTCCGCGAGCTCTTTCGCAACGATGACGAATATCATCAAAAGCTTGTTGGATACGGACTGGATGTTGAATCGGCCGATGCACGTGGGCCTGACCGAAAGCCCGATAATTGGCTCGTAGGACGATTGTGGTTTTTGAAAGCCTATGATCTCGTTCGAGCCGGTGCTTATTGCAAGAAGAACCCACTCTATTTTTACGCGGAGAATCCGTACGCGTTGATGTACTCGGCCGAAGCGATGGAAGAAGAGGGAACGCTTGATGACAAAGCGATGTTTGCTTGGAGTCGCGCGTCCAACGAGTGGGATGCCTATGGTGCGTTGGACATCATGACATCATGGGGACATACGGTGCAGCTAGGTAAATACGATGTCGCGTTGCAGGTTGCTAAAGATGCGACTGCGAAGTTCGATGCGCTGGTAAGCGATGTTCGAAAGGAAGTTATCGCTAACAGTAAAGACAAACTGACTGAAGACGAGTTCGCAGCTGTTAATCTACCTCCGTCGGAGCGAACACCAGAACAGCAATATTTGGTAGATGCGTCGCTTTACAAATATATGCCAGCCAAGACGGTGCTGATCCAGATGCTTCCAAAAGAGAAGCGTACTGAAGCGCTCGCTTTAGCTTCGGACGTCGACAGCAAGGAAGAGTACGCTACACACGTTGGTAAGTATCGCGATCAATGCAATTATGAATACTGGGAGATGCGTGGACGCTTGGAGCAAAAGCCAACGACGGTTGCCGCGCGTCGCCAGATGTACGAAGCCGATCAGTTTCTCGCTAAGGGCGATCTGGATAAGTCGATGAAGCTCTATGAAGCAGCCTGGCAAAACTGGGCCAGGGTCTTTCGCGCGTATCCAAAGATGATGACAGAAGAAAGTGCCGACGAAGTGTTGAAAGCGATCAAGCGATACGGCAAGGCGGCGGATATTAGTCTCGAAGACTCATTCGCACTGTCGGATTTCTTAAAGTACCGGACGATTCGCGACAGAAACAAGATGAGTGAGGTCGGCAACGAATTGTTCGAAACAATGCTGAAAGAGTCGCCTAAACACAAGGATAGTCTTGATTCACCGTATCAGGTTGGAGACGCTGTCCCAGAGCCGGTGATTGTCCAACTTAGAAGTGAATCTGAAGTGGTAGGAAAAACCGACGGTAAACCTAAATCAGCGTCTACTCAAACAAACGAAACGGTTCCTACGCAAGCAAAGGCTTCTCGGGCTGATCGGAATCCAGCCTCGAACGAATCTTTTGAAAACGTGGAATTCGTTACTCCGGATTCCCCAAGGGCGATGCAGCCTCTGGCCAACCTAGCACCCGCGACTGAATCTGCCGAATCCTCGGAGTCAGCCACGACCCGTCCACCAACATTGGTAGTTCCAGAATAGATTTTAAAAATTGGGTAACTGAATTCGTAAGAACTCAGATGTCGATGAAAACAAAGGCAAAAGCTGATGTCTTACGGCATCTTCTACGTTTACAAATCCCAGTTTTTCGTCTGGACGAATCAATAGCCTCTTAAAATCGTCTAGATCGAAATAGGATAGACGTCCATTTTGCGAGAACTGCGGTATAACTACAGCATTCAGCTGTTCTGTTTCCGCTCCAAGCTCTTGAGGACCAATGTCGATGGGCATTCATGATCGCTCTTACTATCGAGAGGACGATTTCGCCGCAGGACTAGCGCCATCCTGGAATCAAAAATCGGCAGTCGCGACAATAATCATCGCCTGTGTAGCAGTTTTTCTTGCCGAAATCCTGCTTTTCTCAAGATCGTTCAGCTTGCAAACGTTTCTTTCGCTGAGCACTTCCGATCTGGAGCGACCCTGGATGTTGTGGCGGGCGCTAACCTATGGATTTACCCACTCAACGGATAACATCGGGCATATTCTCTGGAACATGCTGGGGCTTTGGTTTCTCGGGCGAATTGTTGAAAACCACTACGGCCGAGCTGAGTTTTTCCGAGCCTACCTGGTCGCGATCGTCGTCTCAGGGCTCGTGAGTATCATTTTCCGAGCGGCCACTGGGCAGCCTACGATCGTCTGTGGTGCGTCAGGAGCTGTAAGCTTTGTGACGATGCTATTTGTGCTCAACTATCCTAATCAGACGGTCTACATTTTCGGCGTATTGCCGATTCAGGCTTGGGTCATGGGCGTCTTGCTGATCGCTTCAAACCTCTATGGATCGGGATCTGGAGTCTTAGTCGGGGGGCAGAGTCAGATTGCTTGGGACGTTCACTTGGTTGGAATCGGGTTGGCTTTTGCTTACTTTTATTTAAACTGGAACCTCGCTTTCTTGGCCGAGCCGTTACAGTATTGGAAGTCGTTTCGCCGGAAATGGCTTGGCCCAAAACTCCAAGCGTTTCGACCCAGCGAAGATGTTTCGTCCGACGAAGCAGAAGCCGATCGTATTCTCGACAAAATCCATCAATTAGGCAAAGATTCGTTGACGTCGAAAGAACAAAAGTTCCTTACCAAGTATTCTCAACAAGTTCGAAAACGTCGAAACGAGTCTCCCTAGAACAAACGATTTCCCAGTGGCATAGGCTTCTAGCCTGTGAAAGCCTTATTTCACAGGCTAGAAGCTTATGCCACTTCGTGCATCAAATACTCAACAACACAAGCCCCTCGTTTAAAATTCCCTTTAAAAAATGTCGACCGTAGCACCTGCATTCAGTAATTTACGACAGTCCATCGCTGATTTTTCCGTAGCGGAAATCGCGAAGAAATTTGGAACGCCAACCTACGTCTATGACATGGCGACGATCGAAAAGCGAGTTGCCGATTTGTCTGCTTTTGACGTGATTCGATACGCTCAGAAAGCGAACTCCAATATCGCCATTCTGGATCGACTTCGAAGACTGGGCGTGGTTGTCGATGCAGTGAGTGTCGGAGAGGTGAAGCGAGCTATGGCCGCGGGTTTTTCGACTCACGGCGAGCCGCATCCAATTGTCTACACTGCGGACGTTTTTGACCGAGCCGCACTCGACATAATTCGCGAGAAAGGCCTACATGTGAATTGCGGTTCGCCTGACATGATCGATCAACTGGGCGAAGTTTGTCCGGGTGCGAACATCACTTTGCGAATCAATCCGGGCTTTGGTCATGGGCATTCACAAAAGACCAACACCGGCGGCCCACAATCCAAGCATGGGATTTGGATTGATCAAGTGGACGATTGTCTTCGACGCGCCGATCTCTACAACATTGCGGTCACCGGAATTCATATGCATATCGGCAGTGGAACTGATTTAGAACATTTGAGCCAAGTTTGTGGTGCCCTTGAAAAAGTGGCGATGAATGTTGGACGAACGTTGAAGATGATTAGCGCCGGTGGAGGCCTACCCGTGCCTTATCGCGACGGTCAGGAGTATGTTGATCTTGATCAGTATTTCCAACTCTGGGATGCCAGTCGCAAGCGATTAGAAGCCCATTTTGGTCATAAGCTCTCCTTGGAAATTGAGCCTGGAAGATTTTTGGTAGCCGAGAGTGGTTACTTGATCACCGAGATTCGCGCGATCAAGACGATGGGAGAAAACACGTTTTATCTCTTGGACACTGGCTTCAATGATCTTGCTCGCCCTATTCTCTACGGATCGTATCATCCAATCGCGATTGCTCATCAAACGCCAAAGCGACATGCACCCGAGTTGGATGTCGTTGTGGGTGGACCGCTGTGTGAGTCCGGCGATATCTTCACCCAAGAAGAGGGTGGCTTCGTATCCAAGCGGCGACTACCAGCGGCTTCCGTGGGTGATTACTTGGTAATGGAAGTTGCTGGTGCGTACGGTTTTGTTATGGCCAGCAACTACAACGGTCGTTATCGCGCTGAAGAAGTCCTTATCGAAAACGGTAACCTTCATTCGATTCGCCATCGCGAGTCATTCGAAGACCTTATTCGTGGAGAAACCATTCCTGCAGTTAGCTAAATTGCATGAGCGAGGCCACGTTCTGGGCTCGCTGTGACGATTAGCAAATTGGGGGTTGTATTATGGTTTTTTGGCGAAAAAAAAAGGACGAATCGGTCTCATCAGGAGAAGATAAAAGCGCTGCGTCTAAAGTCGCGAACGAACGTAGTGCTTCAACTGCCGCAGGCGATCCGTTAGCACAGCAGACGCTGCCCGGTGAAACAAAAATTGCTTCTTCGCATAGCGAGAAAGACATCAAGCCTGAAACCGATCAAGCAGAATCCGCTACACCCGAAGACGGTGGGAGTTGGTTTAAGAAGTTACGATCAGCGCTTCATAAAACAAATCAAATTCTTCAGACCGATATTCGCGATCTATGGAAGTCCGAAGGTCGGCTGGTTGATGATGATTTTTTGCGTGAGTTATTTGTAATTCTTGTCCGTACCGATATGGGGCAGCCGACTGCGACACGCATCCGTGATCGCATTGGTCGTGAATTTCGGGGGCGTAAGGTTACCAAGGAAGAAGTCCTTGAAAGTGCTCGCAGTGAGATTCTTGCATCGATGCAGAATCGGTCCGTGGAGCTTCAGTTTGCAACCTCGGGGCCAACTGTCATTTTAGTTGTCGGGGTCAACGGTGCTGGAAAGACAACATCGATAGCCAAGCTTGCTTATCGACTTCGTAAAGAGGGGCGAACTGTTATCCTTGGCGCGGGTGATACTTTTCGTGCGGCGGCTGTCGAGCAATTGAAAATTTGGTCGCAACGGATTGGTTGTGAGATTGTTTCTGGCGAGATGGGAAGTGACCCAGGATCGGTCGCTTTCAAAGCCGTTCAAAGAGCTCGCGAAGAAAACTTTGATGTGTGTATTATCGATACGGCTGGTCGATTGCAGACGCAAGTCAACTTGATGCAACAGCTTGAAAAGATCCGAAAAATTGCCGCCAAGCAAATCGACGGTGCTCCTCATGAAGTGCTGCTCGTCCTCGATGCGACTGCTGGTCAGAATGCAATCAGCCAAGCACGTGGATTTTCGGACGTTGCAGGCTGTACGGGAATCATCCTTGCCAAGCTCGACGGCAGTGCGAAGGGCGGCGTCGTTGTGCCGATCATGACCGAGTTTTCATTGCCGGTGAAGCTGGTTGGGCTGGGTGAAAAGCTGCCGGATATGGCTCCCTTTGATCCAGAAGCCTTTACACGGGCTCTTCTTTCGTTTGACAATTGATGATTCGGCTAGGGATTCTTGAAGTGGTTGCTACAATACGGGCACTATGAAACTTGAACTACCGGTAGCAAACTCTTCCAGTCAACAGGCCTTGGATTCAGACTCCGCGACAGCCTGTGGCTCATCGTCCGCTTCGTTCGCTCCATCGCAGCGATTGCCGTCATGGCTGCGACGAGAAGTCCCCAAAGGAAACGCAAATCACATGACAACCAAGCTCATTCAAGAGCTTCGTTTGGAAACGGTTTGCGAGAACGCGAAATGCCCCAATCGGATGGAGTGCTACTCGCAACAAACAGCAACCTTCATGATCCTTGGTAATGTTTGTACGAGGCCTTGCGGGTTCTGTGCTGTTTCTCGTGGCAAACCGGAAGCGATCGAACTCGACGAACCCGAGCGTGTGGCCGAAGCGGCGGCTCGATTGCAACTTAAGCATGTTGTCATTACGTCGGTGACTCGCGATGATTTGCCAGATGGGGGTGCGGAGCATTTCTATCAGTGCATTCTCGCTGTAAGAAATCGAACGGGCGCGTCGGTGGAAGTGCTTACTCCGGATTTTGTTCGACAGCGACACGCACTCGATCGTATCGTTGAAGCGGCTCCTGAAGTTTTCAATCACAACATGGAAACTGTGCCGCGTTTGTACCGACAAGTGCGTGGACCGAAAAGCGATTATCGATGGACTTTGGAACTACTCCAACGGGTCAAGCGATTGAACCCCAAGATCAAAACCAAAAGCGGATTGATGCTTGGCCTCGGTGAGACTCGCGATGAGGTCCTAGCTTGTTTAGCCGATCTCTTGGAGTATGGATGTGATTTCCTAACTCTTGGCCAGTACCTTCAGCCTGGACCCAAGTATCTGCCTGTGGTTCGATACATTCCACCGCAAGAGTTCGCCGACCTGGGACGCGATGCAAAAGCCATGGGCTTCAAACAAGTCGCCTCCGGACCCTTCGTCCGCAGTTCTTATCACGCACGAGAAATGGCCGAGTTGTTTTAGAATTCCTTAGGAAACGAGACATTCGAATCGCTCGCGAGCACTTTCTTTTCGCTGAATCTTTTACCCCAAAGCTATGACAAGTCACGGCACTCCAAAATTTTGGAGTGCTCCGTCTCGGCGGAGCATTAAGACTGATCTATCGGCATCCAAACCGAGTAGTCTTTGTAGACGGAGACATTCAAACTGCTCGCGAGCTCTTTCTTTTCGCTGAATCGCTTCCCGGAAAGCTGTGGTAGGTCACAGCACTCCAAAGAGTTTCTGCGCCTCGCAGAGAAATATGGAGATTTTCGGTAGTGGCTTTATTGCGTCGCACTGACTATCGTTAACTTCTGATGACATGAACGTTATCTCCTCCTCCTTCCTCCTTTTTCACAAAAGGCTCGTGCGATGCGATCTGCTGGTTATTTGTTGTCTTTGGCGGCGTTTCTATCGCTCTCCTTTGTATGGGTTGCCGGAGAGGCGTTCGGTGAGGAGGCCGCGCGGAATAAGATCGTGATCATCGCAGGCAAGCCTTCGCATCCACCGCGAATGCACGAGTTCAATGCTGGTGTGACGCTACTCGCCGGATGCTTGAAGAATTATCCCGGAGTCGATGTTCAATATTCGCTCAACGGATGGCCTGCTGACGAGTCGATCTTCAAGAACGCCAAAGCCGTTATTTTCTATATGGATGGTGGTGGCAAGCACGAAGTCGTTCAAGAAGATGGACGTCGATTGAAGATGATCCAACAATGGGTCGATTCGGGTGTTGGTATCGGGTGCATGCATTACGGTGTCGAGGTCTTGAAAGATCAAGCTGGTCAAGAATTCAAGAAGTGGATCGGCGGGCATTACGAGAATCAGTTTTCCTGCAACCCAATGTGGGAGCCAGCCTTCAGCGAGTTTCCGGAACACCCAATTACTCGCGGTGTGAAGCCATTTCAAATCAAGGATGAATGGTATTTCAATATGCGTTTCATCAATGATATTCCTGGCAACGTTGCGGCCAACGCTTCTGATTTGAAATTCGTTCCGATCTTAGTTGCATCCCCATCAGATGACGTTCGAGACGGCCCCTACGTTTATCCTAAAGGACCGTATCCTCACATCCAGGCAATGAATGGACGTGCAGAAGCGATGATGTGGTCGGTTGAACGTCCTGACGGAGGGCGTGGATTTGGATTCACCGGTGGTCACTATCACGACAATTGGGGTAACGAACCGTTTCGAAAGGTTGTGCTCAACGCAATGTTATGGTTGGCACACGTCGAAGTCCCAAGCGACGGAGTGCAGTCTAGCGTGACTGCTGAACAACTCGACGCGAACTTGGATGTAAAAAAGAAGTAGCAGATACAATCTTTGATTGAATCATTCGCGTTCATTCCCGGGCAAACGTTCGGGTTTTTCCCGCGAATGAACGCGGATAAAAAAGCCGCTTTGCCAGGAGCACGTTTTTTATTCATCGCAAAGTATTAAGTGGTCTCTCCTTCATCCAGCGAATCATTAAATCCACGTTGGATTGGTAGACGCTCATGTTTTTATTCTTGCCACCTTCCGAGTGGACCGCGTTGACTTCGGTTTTGTAGTCTTCTTCGCTTTCAGGCTTCGCAATATCACCAGTACGTTTTTGCCAGTCTATCAATGCAGTTCGCATTTGAGCGACCCGGTCGGCCTCTTTCGGATCTGAAGCAAGGTTATGCAGTTCATAAGGATCATTCTGAGTGTCATATAGCTCCTCGGACGGACGGGTCTCGGCCATGATCAAGGACTGCTCCGCATTCAGTTTGCGTTCGGTATGGAGTCTCCGCATTGCTTGGACAATTGGCTTGGCGTCCTTGTAGCGATTGGGCTGCAAATACGGTCGATTTGGGAAGCCGTTGAAGATGTACTTCCAGCGTGTGTCACGTACACTTCGAATCAGGTCGACTGTCTCGTCGGCGCGATCTCTTGCGGCAAATACAAATTTACGAGGCTTGTAGTCTTTTGCCAAAATATCTTGCGAGTACATGAAGGCCGGAACAGGGAGTCCAGCGAGGGCCATTGAAGTCGCTCCCAGGTCGATGTGTTCCACGACATTGTCCCGAACTACTCCCGGTGCGATATTGGGTCCGCGAATGATAAGTGGAACGTGGGTTCCTCCATCGTACAAAAATTGTTTGTTGCGGACGTGACTGATGCCGTGGTCTGTCATGAAGATTAAGACCGTATTCTCAAACTCGCCAGCATCTTTCAGCCGTTGTATTACTCGTCCCACTTCCCAATCGGTGTAGCGAACCGTGTCTAGGTACTGAGCCCAATCTTCGAGAATCACCGGATCGTTTGGCAGGTAAGGAGGCAGGCTTACGCTAGTCGATGAAGTAATCGATCCGAGGTCCTTTTTGACTTTTGCAGGCCATTGTTTACCGTCGCCTTGGCCGCGATACTTACCGCCATGGAGTTGTACTTGCACAAAGAAAGGCTTTCCCGATTGTCGAGCTGCCCAGTGATTGGTGTCGTAGGTGGATGATTCCTCCCAGACAAAGTTGTAGTCGGTCTTTGCAACTTTCACGGATGGAGATTGTTTTACTTCGGCATCGCTTTTGGTGAACGCTTCAACGGTAAGGTTGTTCGTGTGGTAGCCCGATTCACGAAACATGGCGGGGATCAATCGCACATCTTCGGGCAATCGGATCTCATGGCCTGGGACGCTGGATCGATGGTTTTGAGCACCAATGCTCGTTTGATATCTGCCAGTGATGAGTGATGATCGGCAGATACTGCAAATTGGGGCCGTCACGAAAGCACGCGAGAATCGAGTTCCTTCAGCGGCCAATCGGTCGACGTTTGGCGTTTGAATTGTTTTCTCGCCGTAGCATGCGAAGTGTGGAGACATGTCTTCAACGATCATCCACACGAGATTCGGTTGCTTGGAAGCGGCGGCGGTCGTAACGAATCGTGAGGAGGAGCCCTGAGTGGTTTGGCTTTGCGCTGGCTGTCCATTTTTGGCTTTGTTCGCCTTTGGCTTTTTCTTTCCTTCCTCTTTTGCTTCTCTCTTTGGCTCACTTGCAACAGGCTTAACGTTATCGGTTGGTAAAAAACTTGCGAGTTCTTTCTTCAACGCGTCATGCTCGGATTTCGAAGCAACGTTTTCCCATTCGTAAGGATCATTGTTATGGTCGTACAATTCTTCGCTTCCGTCGGCGTATCGGATGTAGCGCCAGCGGTCGCTTCGAACGGCATGGTTGTTCTGACCGTAGGTAGTGAGAGCAACAGCCTCGCGTGTCGACTTTGGATTTTCTAGCAGATCTCGAATCGACGTCCCTTGGATATGCTTCGGAACGGGGATTCCAGCAAGTTCAATCAATGTCGGATAGATACTCATAAAATCAACAGGGCGACCGCATACGCCGTTGGGTTTTGTAACTCCTGGTGCGACCCAAATCAGTGGTGCGCGTGTCGCCTCTTCCCATAACGCAAACTTGCGCCAGTGTTGTTTCTCGCCTAGATGCCAACCATGATCGCCCCATAAGCAGATGATCGTATTATTCGCATGTGATGATTTCTCTAATGCATCAATAACGCGGCCAACTTGTCCATCCAGATAGCTGATCGATGCAAGATACGCTTGGACGGCTTCTCTCCAGCGACCTGATTCCAATACAGCCGCATGATCTCCTGACGCCTTCGCCATCTTGAGTCCTGCTTGTGGGATATCGTCGAGATCACCTTCTTTTGTCGGAGGCAGCTTGATCTGATCGAGCGGATGCATGTCGTAGTACTTTTGCGGAACGTTCCACGGCATATGCGGCTTATGGAATCCTACGGTCAAGAAGAAAGGTCGATCATGCGATTTGCTTAGTTCGGCGATTCCATAGTCAGCGATCTGCGTGTCGGCTACTGCTTCATCTCCTCCTGCGACGATCCCAAATTTGATTCCGCCAATGCTTCGATCATCAACCTTGCTTTGTTCCTTACCATCACCATCTTTTCCGCCTGTGCTAGACCATTGGTCAGGAAAGCCTAGCCCACCGTGCCACAGTTTCCCCATGCCAAGTGTTTCATAGCCAGCCTCCTTCAATTGCGTTACGAGCGATTGCTTGGAATCGACGGCCAGTTCAAAAGGGTTTCCGTTATCGTAAACGCCAGTCGAGCTGGGACGTATTCCGGAGAGCAACGCCGTTCGCGAAGGATTACAGACGGGTGCGGCGCAGTGTGCGTTGGTAAACGTTACTCCCATCTTTGCGAGTCGATCTAAATTGGGCGTTTTTGTCTGGGCGTTTCGCCCGAGATGACCGACCCAATGGTTCAAGTCATCGACCGCGATAAACAGAATGTTAGGTTTTTTGGCTTCGTGCGTTCGCGAAAGACAAATCGGGGCGATCCACAGCGCGAGCAAGAGGGCAACAGGATACATTTTTAGCGTCATTGGTTTCAGGTCTCGCATACAAATCTGTTGAGGAGGGGAAATCGATCCTTCATTTTAACAGAAAAGTGAACCGACTATGTTAAACTAGGTTTCGTGTGCTTCTTGATTGATCTCCCCAAAAGTCCGTAAAGGTATCCAAGAAATGTTAGCCGTCTCTGCTTTGATTCGTACTGCCCCGAAAAGTTGGAATTTAATTCGCCTCGCAAGTTTCGTTGTGTTAGCGGTGTTTACCGCAAGTGTCTTTTCATTTTTGCCTTCGCCGCTTTTTGCGGAAGGGAATGTTAGCGAACCTGCATCAGGATATCGCTCGCTGTTCAATGGCAAAGATATGGCAGGCTGGGGTGGAGCTGTTCGTAACTATGAAGTAGTTGACGGCGCGTTGCAGTGTAAAAAAGGAAAGGGAGGCGTTCTTTATACTGATGAGACTTTCGAAGATTTTAAACTGCAAGTCGAGTTCCAATTGCCGCCGGCTGGTAATAACGGTCTTGCCATTCGATATCCAGGTAATGTAGCGAGCGGTGGTGACGGAGCTTACGTCGGGATGTGCGAACTCCAAGTCCTGGATACCGAACATCCGAAGTATGCGAACATCGATCCTCGACAAGCTCACGGAAGTGCTTATGGAATGGTGGCAGCCAAACGAGGATTCCTCAAGCCCGTCGGAGAATGGAACTACCAAACAGTCCAAGTAAAAGGATCGAAAATTCAAGTCGAACTCAACGGGACAATGATCCTAGATGCGGATCTTTCCACGGTTTCGGAATATATGAACGATAAGCCACATCCTGGAAAAGACCGCACCAGCGGGCATATCGGGCTCGCCGGCCACTCGGATCCAGTTCGGTTTCGACGAATCGACGTGATGCCACTCAAGAAATAGCCCCTTTGGATTGCTGGGACTTGTCCCTGCTTTCGGGCGAAGGACTTGACATCAAAACAGACGGTCTTAGCTGGCCATCGTGGATTGCGTAGGGGCCTCCCTTTTGCGAGACTGCTGGCGTTCGCGAGGTCTAAGCGTAGTTAGACCTACCGATCGAGTACGAGTACCGCGTTGCTGAGTACGAGTGCGAGTACGAAAAATTCAAGTTCCCTGGAGAAAATTGTTCGATGGCGGTATTGCTACAGATTCGCGGAGCTGAGAAAAGCTACGGGCAGCAGATGCTCTTAGATGATGCAGAGGCGACAATTACTGATGATTTGAAGATTGGGTTTGTCGGACGCAATGGTGCTGGGAAATCAACGCTTCTGAGAATACTCCTCGGCGAAGAAGAACTCGATAAGGGCGAGGTGATCCGCAGCTCACAACTTCGCGTAGGTTATTTGAAGCAGCATGATCCGTTTGAAGCGGGTGAATCGGCTCTGGATTACCTGATGCGAGATAGCGGACAGCCAGATTGGAAATGTGGGGAAGTCGCTGGCGAATTCGAGCTCAAAGGAGCTTATCTCAATGGCCCGATCAAGGAGCTTTCTGGCGGTTGGCAAACTCGGGTCAAGCTGGCTTCGCTTCTATTGCACGAGCCAAATCTTTTAGTACTAGATGAACCAACAAACTTCTTGGACTTGCGAACGCAGATTCTTCTCGAGCACTTTTTGAGGTCGTTTAGTAAAGCTGCTCTGATTGTTTCTCACGATCGGGCTTTCTTGAAAGCGACTTGTAACACAACGTTGGACCTAAGTCGTGGTAAGCTGACGATGTATCCAGGTCCTATCGATGATTTTCTGACATTCCAAGAGGAACGTCGCGAGCATGACGAGAAAGTAAATGCAACCGTCCAGTCGAAGCAAAAGCAGCTTCAAAAGTTCATCGATAAAAATCGTGCTCGAGCAAGCACGGCGAGCCAAGCGCGTTCCAAAGGTCGCCAGCTCGAACGCCTCCAGACAATTGATATTGCCGATAATCTTCCGACCGCATCCATTCGCGCTCCCCAAGTCTCACCGCGCCAGGGGCCAGCTGTGCGATGTGTGGATCTTGCTATCGGATATCCCGATCGAACAATAGCGAAGGAAATCACTTTCGATATTGAGCACGGTGAACGAGCTGCAATCGTCGGTGACAACGGTCAAGGAAAAACCACGCTTCTTCGTACACTTGTCGGTTCACTGGAAACCATCAGTGGAAGTATGCGATGGGGACATCACTGCGAGATCGGTGTCTACGCCCAGCACGTCTACGGAAGTCTTGAGCCTCGTCAAACTGTTCTCGAATATCTCGAGTATAAAGCGGTACCTGGAACCACCAACCAAACGATTCTCGCAGTCGCTGGGTCACTTCTATTTCGCGGCGATCATGTTGAAAAGAAGATATCCGTGCTGTCCGGTGGCGAGCGAGCTCGTTTGTGCATGGCCGGGTTGATGTTGGGGCCGTACAATATTCTGGTGCTCGACGAACCAGGTAACCACTTGGATGTTGAAACGGTTGAATCTCTCGCGGAGGCGCTTTTGGCTTTTCAAGGAACAGTGATCTTCACAAGTCACGATCGTCACTTTATGAAACGTGTTGCGAGTTCTATCATCGAAGTCCGTGAAGGAACCGCTCGTACTTATGGTGGCGACTACGAAGCCTATCTCTATTACGTGAATAAGGAAATCGATGACGGTGAACGAGCTCGAAATCCTAGTAAAGCAAAATTAGCCGAACGCGATGCTGCAAAGAATGTTAATAAGTCTGCGGGCAAAAATGCGTTGAAGCAGGTTGCCAGTTCGGCTCCCGTCTTAGACGAGCGTATGGTTCAGAAAGAGCTTAAAAATCTAGAAAAGAAAATAGCGCAGCTCGATGCGAAGCGAAAAGAGCTAAACGATAAACTCATGCAAGCAACCGATCCTCATGAAGCCATGCAGTTGCACGAAGAGATGACAAATGTTTCTGATCAACTCGGCGCATCAGAAGAACGTTGGCTCGAGATTAATAGTCAATAGATAGTTTGCAGTAGTCAGTAGGTAGTAGTCAGTTGCTCGTAACGAGTGATTAGCCCTTGGGGCGGAAGGCTATGCATTTTTGGGGATTGGTTTGGATTTTTGGGCCACCGATGAGATCGATGCAGTAAGGAACTGCGGCGGCGATTGCGTCAAGGCACTGGGCGATGGCTTTCGGTTGGCCGGGTAGATTGACGATTAGCGTTTGTCCTCGAATACCAGCGGTTTGTCTTGATAGAATCGCGGTTGGTACAAACTTCAGCGAAGTCGCTCGCATCAATTCGCCGAATCCGGGCATCATCTTTTCGCAGACCGCTTCAGTGGCTTCGGGGGTCACGTCTCGCGGTGATGGTCCGGTGCCGCCAGTGGTTAAGATCCAGCAGCACTTTTCCCGATCGGCGAGTTCAACAAGAGTTGCTTCGATGAGCGGTTGTTCGTCGGCGATTACTCGCGAGATTGCGGACCAGTCGTGATCGACTAATTCGTTCAAATAGTCTACTACCGCTGGTCCGCCGCGATCGACGTAGATTCCACTGCTCGCTCGATCGGAAACGGTGACAACACCAAATCGGAAGGGTGTGTTCGGAGTATTCACTTTAAGGACGTTCGCCTCGGAGAAAATCCTGAGGGGTTGCGGGCTTGGCTTCTTCGGCCTCTTTACTGCCGAACCAATTGAACATTCCACCCGAAGATGATTTCGATTTCTTCGGAGCGTTGCTTCCACCTGCGGCCCATGGCGATGGGTTGAGCGTGGTTGACGAATCGTCTGGGAATGGGTCGAGGACTTCCGTCGTTTTCTTCCAGGCCTTTTTAGTCGCGCGAGTTGTTGAGTTCCAAGCTGCTGCCGTTTGGTCGGTTACTTTTTTGCCAGTACGCTGAATGCCACCGGCTACATCAGGCATTTTCCAATTAGAAACCCAGTCCCCGGATTTACTCGACGAAGAATTTCCCGATGAGGTTGCGTCGGTTGTTTTGGTGCTCGATGCGAAAGGCCCCCATGACCAGCTTCCATCTTCGGCACGCAGTAATGGAGAGTTTTGGGCAATGGTAGCAATGCAAGTGATGGCGATAATCAGAATCGTTTTTTTCATGCGAATCTCCTATTCTGAGATAGGCTTTCTCAAGTAAAAGAAAAAGTAGACATCAAACTACAAACTATCGTGTGATCCGGCCTTTGGCTGGTGGCTCGGCAACTTGTGGTGTTGTCGGGACGTAACCCAAGTAGCACATCAAATCACGAATTTCATTAGGCGATAAATTATCTAGCAAGGCCGCAGGCATGATCGATTGTTTCGACGGGACAATCTCTTCGATGTCCTCTTTGTCGATAGTGACGCTTTGAAGATCACTCGTTCGTATCGATAGACCTTGCGTTGTTTTCGTCATGATTCCCGAGACGATCTTTCCGTCTCGTGTCATGACTTTCTTGCTTGCATATTGATCGCTGATAACATGAGACGGATACAGAATCGATTCGACCGTTTCACGGCGAGTGAATCGTTTTGTCAAACTGGTAAGGTCTGGTCCGACTGTGGCTCCCTTATCACCCATCCGATGGCATGATGCACATTGGGCTTTGGTATAAACAAGAGCACCAGAGGCGATCGATCCGGTTTTTCCCGAATCACCATCGAGATACTGCTCAATAAAATCGAGCGACCACTGGGGTTGTGTTTGGTCTTCTGGAAGAATCGGCTCCGGGAGTTCTGGGAACTTGCCGCGATACCAATCTTGCCAGGCCGCCATCTCCGCTTTGACATCCATATCGGTTTCATGCATCGAGCTACCGGTCCAGTGTTCCATCAGCGAAATCGCATTGGACGGACTTTCGTTTTCTTTTGCCAAACGAAGTCCCAAAAGAATAACTTGTCGGAGCGCTTGGGAGTCTTCAGTCGCCACATCGACGGACATGAGTTTGGAAAGAATTTCGCCGGCGGCGTAGGGCTCAATCACGCCCAACGATCGGACTAAGTAGTCCCAGTTTTCACCTTCGGGTTTTTGAGCGAGAGCTAACGCGACTGTAGGGCGACGATCTGGGCTTCGTCTCCAAACGGCGCGAAGGTAATTCATCGAAGCCTCGTCACCACTGCGAGCAAGGATCGCGGTGATGCCTGTCTTGAGTCGTTTGAAGGTGTCGCTTTCGAAGCCTCCTTTATCAATTTCACGATCGAGCGATGTAATGACCGCTAAAAGCTTGGGGTCAATTTGCGAAGGAAGTTTCGGAAGCGCTGCGAGGGCCGCGTTGGGGGACTGGGCACCTTCCTTGAGCCATTCGATCGCTTCGGATTCGCTCATGTCCTTCGCAAACTCTCGTGTTGCGTTCATCACATAGAGCGAATAGCTGCTGCCTGATTCTGCCAGTTGGGCTTTCTCAAAGAATCGAAGTAGTTGTGTTCGCTCTTTCGGTGTCCATGCGTGCTGAATCATGCGAAGGTAGAGCGAAACGTCGACTCGTTCTGCAATCGGAACATCGCTCTTTTCAAGGTAACGCAAAGCGATTGGAACTACTTCAGGCGTTTGGAAGAACGTTGCCAGTCGAATCAATTGGCGGTTGATCTTTGGTTCGCCAGCAGGAAACTCTTTCGCGACAATATCTCGGAGTTCGGGTGTGTCGACTGGTCGAAGTTTCGCGTTGGCTAGAGTGACTTCGTAAGTTCTTAAGAGATCAATAAAATCTTGATCGGAGACAAAGCCTTTGACAAGGTTGTTCATGGCGTTGACTGCTGCCAAAGCATTATCAACATCAGGATTGGAGATTGCCAAAGACAACGCTGCAGCGATAACAACTCGGGGTTTTTCGGTCATTTCTAAAAGCTGACGCTGAACATCCACTGGTTGTCTTTGAAGAAGTCTCGTCGCGGAAAACGCGAGGACTCTGTTGGGTGATTGCAGTAGCGGAATGAGTCGGTCACTATTGCACGTTGCGTCCGCGCGAATCAACCCCGACGCAGCAGATTGCTGGACTGCTGGACTGCTGTCGGCAAGCATGTCGTTGAGTCGCTTCAAAGCCAACTCATTATCTGGATGCAGCGCAAGAAGGTCTGCTGTTTTTGCTCGCATGACTTCATTAGGCGATCGCGAAAGCTCGACAAGCATTTCTGGTGTCGGTACGGGGCCTAGCAACTGCATTAAATCAAGAGCTCGTGTTCGATATCGTGCTGGGTTGTCAGGGCTGTATGCAACACCCGCGATCTCTTCGTCCCAGTCTTTACCAAGATCGCGTTTCACCATTGCGACGGATTGACGGCCCCATGCCGACTGTAGTTGTGGCTGCCGAATTGCTTTAGCGATCGATTTATCTTCAGTATCATTGCTTTCCTTAGGTTTTCCCGTCCATCGAACAGCATAAATACCACCTGCCGTTCCGCGTCCACCGGTACAAAAATAGATCGCACCATCAGGACTGACATCCATGTCGGTGATGTTCATCGGACGACCAATTACAAACGGGATCGGCTTGGGAAAGATACCTTCAGGATTAGGACGAGTGTCGACGCGAAGGATTCTTCCTTCGGACCAATCGGCTAAAAATAGTGATTGCTGGTAACGTGTTGGATAAACATTGTGATCATAGACAATGGCACCAGTGGGCGAAGATCGACTTGTTGTTTGCAAAGCAGGAAGCCTGTCGATGTAGTAGTCTGGTTGATTGGCCCATCCGCTTCGCCATCCGTATTCACCACCCTCGACAATTTGAAAGAGCGATGTCATCCGATGCCAGGTTGTTCCAATATCAGCTTCCATATCGCTGTCATGAACATAGAGTGCTCCGCGAGGATGAAATGCGAGATCGTAAGCGTTACGAAGACCACCTGCGACACATTGAATTCGCTCGCCATTGGCATCCAAACGAATTACCGTTCCTCCGGGAGCGCGTAGTCCTTGAGCGTGACCGCTGGGGTCTTCTTGCCGTGGTTTTACGAGGTCGCCTTCGTATGTGTTTCGGTAAGAACTATTTGGATCGAGAGCGTTTTCGACTTGAACGTGATTTCCAACGACAACATAAACCATTCCATCTGGGCCTAATGCAATCTGATGCGCACCATGTTCGCCTTGAAGGCCTGTGAATCGAACAAGTAATTTTGCATCTTCCAAAGTGCCATCACGGTTTTGATCCATCAGACGATAAAGACCACTTCCATCGGGCCCATCGCCAGTGACAAAGACATCGCCATTGAGAGGGAGTATTCCCTGGATGTTTTCGACGCGATCACTGTAAGTTCGAACTCGCTCAGGAACTCCGTCTTTGTCTGCATCATAAATCAAAAGAAGCGGGCCACCTTCTTGAGAAGCAACGATATGTCCGAACTCATTAAAGGCCATCGCGATCAAGGATCCGGTCGCTGCATTGTCGAGTATCTCTTCGACCTTAAAGCCTTCGTCGGTTGTGAATCGACCGTTGGAGCCAGCAGTGCCGAGCGCTAGGGGAGTTGAATTCGAATTAGTCTTTTCTTGAGCTCCTTCTTCATCGAGATCGCTTAAACGAATTCGAGTAGCAACTGTTTGCGAAGGAACAGGAGGCCGAGTGACGACGACATTTTCTTCGCCAGCTTCGACATTCTCATCCTCGTTCGAATCTGTTTGGCGAGGCTTACTATTTAAAGCCGCGTTCTTCCAATTCGAATCGTTGTATGCTGCGCTATGCCAACCTGATTTCGCGGTTGTCGAAGCTAGCCATGTTTCGCTGCTCCCCATGCCTCGCCAACCTTCATTGCGCGGTTTGACGTAGATCCGACAAAAAAGACCAGCCGTATTACCTTCGCGATTTTCACATTTGACGGCGAACAAATTGTTTCCTGGGATCACAAATGCGCTGATGTCGACGTTGTCTAATTTTTCCGATTGCGTGCTGGTACCGACTCGGCGGCCATTGACGTAGAGCTCGTAGAAATCGTTTGCTGCAATTTCGACCCGCGCTTGCTCAAGGGCTGATAATTGAATTGACTTTCGAAATAGGACCACGCCTCGAGGCGCATTGCCGGGCGCGATTCCGTCTGCCCAAATCCATTCCGCGATTGGCTTTGCTGAAGGCTTTACTGGGGGCTTTACCGTATTAGCGGACGGCGCCGCGGTGCTTCTTGAATTCGTGGCTTGTGGGCGTTTTGCCGATGAATTCGATTGCGTCTTGAATGGCGTTTTCGAAGCCGATTGCGCTTGCGAATGCGATGCAAGCCATACGACGCTAATGACGCTTAATAACAAAACGAAGAAAAACTTAATTTTAAGGCTACTCACCACGGCTCATCCATCCCTTTCGGTATCGAAATTTCGATCGCATGTGGGAGACGTAGCAAAAATTTCCAGTTCAATGCAATAGGAAAGGTCAATCTTTCATTTAGCCAGCAGAGCAGCGGGATTGAAGTGAATCTCTGGTGAGCGTCAGAGCGCGTCCTGCTTTGAATTCAAGTTAATCAGCATTTTCGTACTCGTACTCAGGCGTAAGCCGGTACTCGTACTCGTACTCGATTGGATTGGGAGTCGAATCGAGCACTAGCACGAGCAGGGGTGCAGGCACGGGTGAGGGTACGATCTACAGGAAAAGCTAAGCGAGGCAAACTTTAAGCTGAGGTAAGCTTGATGCAAACATTTATTCGTCAACGCTCACGGTAGCGGGATATTCTCCAAAACAAAATCCACCGTGGTTGGAACGACAGCACCGGGGGCGTTGTAAACCAGTCGATAGCCAGCTAAACCCTTTCCCGCTTTAAATCCTGGTTTCGTGCTGAGATCGAAAAAATAGGTCATGCCTACTTCGGTACCATTCATTTTATACGTTTGAAATCCTCCAAACTTGATTCGTTCGTTGTCTGGTGTTTGCAGGAAGCATTCGTTGTTCATGACCCAACCACGAAACGAGTCCATCGACTCGCCAGCGTTGTTGACGCTCACGAGCAGGTTGGCTTCCAAGATGTCTTCGCGGAGCTCGGCCTGTTCTAGCGTGACATTCAGCTTTCCTACGGTTTGTGATTTGGCTTCCGATTTTTCGAGCTCATCAAATTCAACCGAAACAACGCCACCTGGAATCATCGCTTCGATTGTTCCTTGAAGCCGCAGCGACTTTGCCTGCCGCGAGGGTGCGTGGAATTGAAGGTTGGCTTCGATGGCATGAGCACCTGCTGGCGAATACTCGGGTGAGGAGTCAGGAGAAGTCGCCTGCAAGATCTCGCCGTTATCACACTCTGCGAAGGCGGTCTTCATTGGAAAGCGACAGTAGACAGGTTTTAGACGTGGCTCCCAAGCCACTTGCAAGTCAATCGAAAGACTGCTCAATCCGGCACGTTCAAGTGAACGCGTCGCAGAGATTCGCGTCGGTTCGAATCGAAAGATCCCAGCATAACCGCGTCGTAAGGCTTGTTCGTTCGAAGCATCGGCTACTCCATTGTTCTTGGGGACTAACCGCAACCCGAGCGAGTCTGCAAAAGGGTCTGCTCTCAGGCTCAAGTCATCCAAGACGCGATCTAATGCTTCCCAAAAAGGAGTCGACTCAAAATCGACTTCGATATCGTCCGTCGGTGCCTTGTCGACGATCAGTGTGTTACCCGTCTGATCCATAATCTCAATCAACGCGTCAGCTCCCATGACGCTTCTTTGTAATGTCACCACCGATGGCTTGGCGAAAGCCTCAATCACCTTGGACTGTAGTACGCCTCGTACTCGATCGAGTATTTCGCGCTGTTCAAGTGGTGCACTGGTAGGCAGAATTGGAATCTGCATCAAAACATCGGGGCCGATCTCTAGCAGTTCTCGCTCGGCATCGGATTGTTGTTCGGCGTTTCCATCGATCAGTTTTTGAAATATTGCTTGATAAGATTTTTCAAGTTCATTCGGTTCTTGGTTTTGAGCGAACGCGAGAGTGGCTTGAGTCCAAATGCTCAAGCCAATGACTAACAACAGAAAGTGTTGCCGATAAGAGATTCGCATGAGTTGGAACGCTCAGGTCGTCTTGGAGGATAATGTTGGAGGCATCATTTAATGATAGCCGGATTCACAGTTACTATTTCAAATTAAAAGAAGGGTTTTACGTAACTAAAACTTGTAGGTTTTGAAGATGATTTTGGACGCGGACTACACGGAAGACACGGAGTGTTGCTTTAATAGCGTAACCGCCGTGTAGTCCGCGCAATCCGTGTCCCTATAAACTTCTGACTTTATAAACTTAAGACTTAACAAGCCGACGTTTCCCTCGCATCGGTTTTTGTCTCTCATTGACGAGACGCCTAATGGAGGATGCTGGGAACCTTAATTCTTGATTCAGGGAGTCTGATTAGAACTGAATCTTAAACTTCTCGGTCATGGTTCGACGAACATCTGCTGTCAATTTGTCGATCGTTGCGAGGGTAACAGTAAAGTCCGTTACTGCGATGGTTCGCGCGTCCGAGTCGGTAACGATTTGATTGGCTGTCACGTTGTAAGCATTAGAATATCCATATCCATATTCATTGGAGGAAACACCTCGATCGACTCCTTGTCGAACTTTCGCTTGGTTGGCGGAGTAGTTCGTCGTTCGAACCGATAGAGCGTTATTGCGAAGCAAGTCGGCAACCTTCATGCCGTATTCGATGATCTCAGGATCTGCATTGAGCGTGCTTAATTCATCAAGGCGTCTTGCCTGAACATCATTCCATCTTGCTCGCGAGCCGGTGTTGTTAGATTCATATTTGCGAACTCGTTCCACTGTCGCAACAACTTTGTCAAAGTAGTTTTTAGAAGTGTAGGCAGTATTATCAGTCGATGTCCGTGTTGCTGAGCTACTGCTTCTGGCCGTCGAAGCGATATCTTCAGCTTGATCTCTCAGCGTGAAGATTCCAAGTAGGCCGTCGAGCGAACTCTGTGAAATTGGACCTTGGAAGGAAAGGTTGTTTCCATCCAGTTTCGTTTTCCATGTCAGGACTTCTGGTGCTGATGTTCCGTTGCGTTCAAGGATCTCTGCGAGCAATTCGTTAGCCACTGACAAAAGTGTTTGCGGAGACTTAGAAAACTCGATTGTGAAAATGCATTCGTTTAGGCTACGGCGACCAACAATGATTTTCAATCCATTAGCCGAAGCGAGAATGTCAGCCACATCTTTAGGAACTCGCGATTTGAGCGACGTAAAGTTAGCGATGCGTTGCGCCATTGGAACTGGCGAAAAGGAGTCCTTGAGATCCAACGCAATCATGAGCGACAGGTAGTTTTCTGGCTGTTGCGATTGCGAGCTGAGAAATTCCGAGTAGTTGATGTGAAGGCCTGGCACTAACCATCTCGATAACTCGGAGCGATTGGCGGGTCTTAAAAAGCCAACTCGGTTTTCGCCAGCCGGGACAAGGTACATTTGTCGTGGAGTCCAAACGACTTGTTTTTCTGCGACGGAGTCGACATAACCGCCTGAGGATTTTGCCAGTTCTTCGGCCGAGATGTTTTGCGTAAGTATCCCGTAACCTGCTTCCCATCGAGGCTGAAGACTGCTGCGATCTAGCTCGGACACCAACCACACCTGCTCGACATTCTCTGACAAACTTGACGGCATTCCCGCATCCGACATCAATTTGTGCAGTGAAGGATTATGGATGTATGCGATCGCGTTCGCAGGTGAAGGCGCTCTTTTGAGAAGCTCCGCGAGCTTTGATTCTTGAGCCGACGTTACACCGAGAGTCAGAAGAGTGACAACAAAGGTGATCGAACGAAAGATCTTTGAACTAGCCACTTGATGTTACTCCCTGTGTTCGTATTGGAATTGCGAGTCGAACCCTGGATCGTACTAGGCTGCCCCACCAAGCACAATTAGCGGCAACGAATTTCTGATCACTTTGTCGTGACTCCCACTGTGGTGTGAATCTAGGGTAGCAAGAAAAGTAAGTCTGCCGAGGCGGAATAATCGGATCGATGCGTCCAGAATCTCAAAAAACTCTTATTTGTGATGATTTGTTGAGGCGTTGCTCTGACTATCATTAATCAAGTGGTTGCGATCAAAGCCCCGCGGAAGGTCGAAATCTCCTCTCCGGTATCCGACTATAAACCCAACTATGAAAAGCTGTTTTCGATCGTTATTGGCTCCGGTCATGCTAGCGGCATTATGCTCGTTGGGCTTATTCACAAGTTTCGTGCACGGCGAAATCGTTGCGATTATTCCGAGCATCGATAATTCGATTTTCAGTGAAAGCTCCAATAGCAATGCTTTGGGAAGTCTATTCGCAGGCCAAAATTCCTCCGGTCAAATCCGACGCGGACTTCTTCAATTTGACATTGCCGGAAGCATACCTACTGGCGCCACGATCAACTCGGTGAGCCTCGGGCTTTTCCAGTTGTCGCGAGGGGGTGGCGCGACAGCCGAGAATTTCCAGCTTCACCGTTTACTTTCCTCTTGGGGCGAGGGTACATCTCTCGGCATAGGTGGTGGTGGATCGGGCGCAATAGCAACGTTGGGGGACGCTACCTGGAACGATCGATTTTTCTCGACAGACCCTTGGGCGACGCCAGGCGGAGATTTTGGAGCGATCAGCGGGACGGCAACCATTGGAACGGCGATTAACACTTTGTATACCTTCGCCTCACAGCCAGGGTTGGTGACTGATGTTCAGAATTGGTTGAATTCTCCCACGACGAATTTTGGCTGGCTTCTTCGGGCTTCTAGCGAGTCAACGCCGTCGAATGCGAGGTCTTTTGCTTCAAGCGAAAATACGAATTCCAGCCAAAGGCCGACGCTCACGATTGACTATACGGCAGTACCCGAACCAGGATCCCTCGCATTGGTTGTGGCTGCCGTGGCGGGCATCTTTTTCCGTCGCTACGGGCGTCTGCGTCGCATGAGAATGACCTTAAATGCGTCGAACACGAAGAGTCCCTTTTCCTGATGTTTCGCGGGAAGCGGTTTGACGAAACGCGCGAAAATAGCGAAAAAAGCTTGCCAAGATTCGCATTCCTTGTAAACTCAAGGGGGCTGGGTTAATCATTACCTGCGGTTTTGGTGGAACATCTTCGCTATCGAGCTTGCTTGGATGGGCTTCGTTTACAAGGATCAGAGCTGCGTCGGGCCGTCGTATTCAGAAAGTTTTTGGCTGAGGGGGCAGCTTAGTAACTTATCAATTTGTATAGAAATTTGGGCCGTGCCATGCATTGGTTGACGGCTCACGATTGCGAGAGGTCATGAGAAATCGCTTTTTATGTTTGCTAATCAGCTCAATATTTTTGGGCATCGACAGTTCTTTCGCTAGCGCAGCTCTGATGACACTGACCCCCAGCAAAGACAGTTCGATTTACTCAGAAAACAACTCGGCCAATGGAACCGGGAGCCTTTACGTGGGCCGTACAGGGGAGATTGCAAAGCCCTCCGCCATTCGCAGGTCCCTTGTTCAGTTCAATTTGTCTAGCATCCCCGTCGGGGCTACGATTAACTCGGTTGAGTTTCAGTTCACGGTCTCAATATCCGCGAACGGCAACCCGCAGGATTTAACTCCTGACTTGCTCTCGCTGCATCGCCTCACAAAAAATTGGGGTGAGAGCACCAATCCCAATGTACGCGGTTCCGGACGCACCGGTGCAGCAGCCGTCGCTGGTGTTGATTCGACATGGAACTCCGCCTTTCACAACACGTCCGCATGGACGACTCCTGGTGGCGATTTTGCATCAGAGGCGAGCGGAACGATTACGCTTACGCGACCGGACGGACCAAATACTGAGTATACATTTGCGTCCGAGACGGGAATGGTGGCTGACGTTCAAAACTGGGTCAACAATGGAAGTTCCAATTTCGGATGGATGATGAAATATAACGATGAAGACGCATTGCAAAAAGCGCGAGGTATCTATTCCCGAGAAGCACCGGTGGCATCGCTTCGGCCCACTTTGACAATCAATTTTACCGCGGTACCTGAGCCAAGTACGTACCTTCTTTTAGGTGTTGTGGCGTTTGTTTCGTCAGTGTGCCGATTCCGTCGTCGATCTGTTCGAGTTGCTACGCACATGTTTACATGTAAAGAATAGAGTCAGTTACTTCCCGTTAAAGCGTGCCTTCATACGCCTCGAACTTAATCCTCTTCATCGAAGCTAGTTGCATGTTTACCAAACGAATTCTTTTGAACGCTGGTGCGATGGCACTAGCGATGTGCTCAGGCGCGATTGCTCAGTCAGACTTATTGCCATCGATTCTGCCCGGAACGATTGGTGTGAACCTAAATCCGGTTGCTGCGGGGCTGGGCGGGCCAGCCTACGCTATCAACGCACCGGGTGACTCGAATCGTATGTTTGTGGTTGAGCAGTTGGGACGAGTCCGCGTCGTTCAAAATGGAAGCCTTGTTTCGACTCCTGCCTTGGATATTCGAAGCCAGGTCTCACCTCCACTCGTTACCACAAGTGTTAACGACGAACGAGGTCTTCTAGGCCTCGCGTTCCATCCTGGGTACAACACGCCTAGTAGTGTGGGCTACCGAACGCTTTATACGTTTGGAAGCGAACCCGTGGGGACCGGTGTAACCTATAACGCACCAGGTACCACTGGCAATGCACTTTTTCCTGGAACACAAGCTCAGACATACAAGATGGTGATCAACGAGTGGAAGCAAGATGCCTCCAACCCAAACATTATCGATCCGAGTACTCGTCGGGAAGTCTTCTCGTATGGAAAAATCGAAACCAACCATAACGGTGGCACTATTGCGTTTGGACCGGATGGTTATATGTATCTGGGGACCGGCGATGGCGGAGCTTCTTACGACACCAATCGTTTTAATACTACTAACGGTACGGTGGTCGGAAGCCATATCGAGCCAGGTGGAAATGCAGCGAACCTTTCTACGCCTCTAGGAAAGATGTTGCGAATCGACCCAGTCAATCCTGCGCTTACTTCAAGTTCTGATCCGATTAGCTCGAACGGCCAATACAGAATCCCGTCAACCAATCCGTTTCAAGGGATTAATCAAGTGGCCGAAACATATGCGTATGGACTTCGAAATCCATATCGCTTCGCGTTTGATGATCGTCCTGGCGGATCAGGACAACTTATTGCTGCCGACGTCGGACAAGGGAACATCGAGGAAATCAATAGCATCGTCAACGGCGGTAATTACGGTTGGCGCAATAAGGAAGGCACATTCCTAGTTAATTTTTCGCAACCAGACCCACTACGAGGAAACACGATAACTGGCTCAATAGGCGTTAACAGCCCGGAAGCCCCTGGCTCGCTCATCAAAGATCCGATCAAAGGGACGCTAGGATACCTTCAATACGATCATGAAGACGGTATCTCGATCACCGGAGGATTCGTTTACAGAGGCTCGGAAATTCCTGAACTGGTGGGCAAGTACGTATTCGGTGACTTGGCATTAAGAACAGGTCCTCGAGCCGATGGTCGATTGTTCTATGCCAACCTTGAGACCGGGATCATTAATGAGTTTCTTCTCCCGCAATTCTCGGGTGGGATACTGCCAAACAATGAGATACTTTATGGGTTTGGCCAAGATTTTAATGGTGAACTCTACGCGTTAACGCAAGCGAGCGGAGTGGCGTCCGGAGCCATTCGTCCCTCTACTGGAACACTTGGAGGAACGATGTATCGGATCAGTGCCGTACCGGAGCCAGGAACCGTCTTCTTATTGGTTGGAGCTTCTGCCGGAGCGTTCCTGGCGCGACGTCGGATTTTTGCGAAAGCTAGCTGAATTCTTCCCCCTGAGCCGTGAGCGCTAGCTCCGGGTTCCCCCCGCTAAGCTTCCCATCAAAGCAAATCTTCAATCGCCGCGCGTCACCCGTGGCTAGCGCCATCGGCTCAGGATTTTGTTCTGGCAACTAGGCTAATAGATCAGCGTCTTGTTGGGCTCGCCGGATTTTTCATACACATACTTGGGCACGGCGAAGCCAGGGAGCCGCTTGGCCATCGCGACTATTAGTTGCTTGCCATCAGTGATGGGTACTTCAAAATGGGCTGCCGATTGGACTGGGTCCAGTTGATGCAAGTAGTACGGAAGCACGCTCGCTTCGAGTAGTCGTTCGCTGAGCTTCACCAGCGACTCAATGTCGTCGTTGACATCTCGCAAAAGAACCGATTGATTGAGTAAGACGGCCCCCGATTTCCGCAGGCGTTTTACAGCTTCAAATACTTCGTCATCGATCTCGTTTGCGTGATTGATATGAAGCACGATCCACTTCGAAAGCCGAGAGTCGGCAAGCATCTCCAAGAGCGATGAAGTGATCCGGCTTGGAATGACGACTGGAATTCGGGTGTGAATTCGAAGTCGTTTCAGATGAGGGATTCTTTCGAGTCGTTCAAGGAGTTGGCTTAGCACGGTATCGACAATCGATAGCGGATCTCCGCCGGAAAGAATGACTTCTTCGATCGACGAGTCTTTTTCTATCGCAACAAACGCCGGTTCCCATTCGTCGATAGACTTCGGGGCAGACGAATAAGGATAGTGGCGTCGAAAGCAGTACCGACAGTGGATTGCGCAGGCACCCGTGGTGACCAAGAGGACACGGCCGTGGTATTTGTGAAGCAATCCCGGAGCCTGTTCGACTTTGGAATCGCCGACCGGGTCTGAAACAAAGCCAGGCGTCGCGATTTCTTCTTTTGGATCGATCCACACCTGTTTCAAAAGCGGATCATTCCAGTCCGCTTTCCGCATTCGGCCCGCAAACTCGCGTGTGACGAAAAGAGGGAAAGCAAGGCTATTCCCTGAGCCGATGGCGCTAGCCACGGGTTTAGATTTTCTACAAATTTCAAACTCGGTACCTGCGCCACCCACGGCTAGTGCCGACGGCTCAGGAGGTAGACAATCCTCACCCGTGGCTAGCGCCGACGGCTCAGGGGGCAATTCGAGAAATTCGGCAAGTTCTGCTGAATCGCGGAAGGCAGACTTTAGCGAGCTCTGCCACGAGCTAGTCGTCTCTGAGCTGGTCTTCTCTTTTTTTCTGGGATGTTGGACACGTGTCATTGTGATCGGGGCGGCAATCAGGAGGCGGCTGGGATTTAACAGGCCTGTCCGGAAGGGGACTATGTGATTAAAATCGTGGCTTGATTAGGACGAATCGGCAAGTCGTAACGCCGGTTTTACAGAAGCTTTTTGATACAGGTGAGTTCTCCTCGTGGGTGTTTACAAGACTAGCGATTTAAAAAAGGGACTGAAGGTTCAGATCGACGGAGAGCCATACTTGCTTCAGGAAGTGGACTTTTTCAAGCCGGGTAAAGGAAATGCTCTGTACCGCTGCCGACTAAAAAATCTCGTCCGCAACACGATGTTGGACCGAACACTCAAGGGTGGTGATGAACTGGAAATTGCTGACATCGAGGAAATCGATACGGTTTTCCTCTACAAGCAAACCGACACCTTCGTATTCATGGACAGTACCAGCTACGAACAATACGAATTGACCGAAGGCCAAGTCGATGAGTATTGGAAGTATCTTACAGAGAACCTTCCTGTGAGCATGCTATTGTTCAACGGGAATCCGATAACCCTCAGCCCACCTTCCCACGTGGAAATGAAAGTCGTTGAAACTGAACCTGGTACCAAGGGCGATACAGCGACAAGCGTTACGAAGCCAGCCAAGGTAGAAACCGGTGGCGAATTCCAAGTGCCTGGATTCATCAAAGAAGGCAATGTGATCAAGATCGATACGCGTACTGGCGAATACGTCGAACGCGTTAGTATCTAGTGCTTTGTCGAGATTGCATTTTAGGTAGCTGGATTCGTAAGAATTCAGATGTCAATGGAGCAACTGCAAAAGCTGTTGACTTTAGATGTCTTACGACATCTGCTAATTGGACGCAATTACCATCTTCCAGAGCCTTGCGCGGATCTCAGTATCTGTTCCGCTTCAGCACTGATGGCGTACTCTAGGCTCGGTTGATTCAGTTCCAGAAACACTTGATATCGCTGAAGTTGATTGGTGCTGTCGATAACCGGGGCGAGATTGACTTGGAGTACGCTTGTGATGCGATTATTCCATCGTGTCGTGTAAAGGTAGCCGCCAAGTGTTTGCTCGGGCTTGAGTTGGTAGTACTGAGTCATCAATTGGATAAGCGTTGATGGGTCGCCCATCATGCCGGTCATTTGAACGCGTCGCAGCGATTGCTGACGATCAAAGAAGTACGATAACGACCCTGCAATGTCCGTAGGCATGGTGCCGGAGACAAAGGGGACTCGCATCCCGTCGAATTGTGTCTCGGACAAAACCGTTGTGATGCGCTGAAATCGCTGCATGAGTGCGGCGGGCGTCATATCGAAACGCAGCACTTCACGAAAGTCATATACCGGGCCAACCGTTGTGGTGACTACACCATTGCTAGAGACAAAGCTTGCTGTCGCGGGCGCGGAACCGTAGGGCACTAGTTTGTTTTGCTCGGGAGCGAAGTTGCCCGATGAAAATGAAGGTGAAGACGTCGATGCGAGCGATGCTGCTGTGCCCGATCGGTATGAGGGTTGATAGTTTTGCGCAACGACCGATTGGCTTGCCGGTGCAGGTTGGCCTGCCGGAGTAGAACCGTTTACAAAAAAGTAGGGGCCGGCGAACGATGCGCCGACCAACCCAAGAATACCCATTGGTTTTTGTAGAAGCGATTCAGACAAGGTGCGGACCTGTTCGGAAGATGATAATCGCAATCAAATCTTTATCTTCTAAGACTCGATTGCTGCAAATCTATCGACCTCCATGCCGTATCCAATCTTTTTCGACCGAAGTGTCTCTCAACTTTGGCTGTTTTCTACGAGCCTGCACAATGCACAAAGATCGAACAACCCACCTGTGGAGACTTGAACATTTGCGGAATTGTTCGTGAGCGACGCACTGGCCGCGGCGCTAAAGCGTTATCAACTCACAGCGAATCCCACTCGCGGCGTATTGAAGAACTTGCGAGTCAGCAACACCTGCTGCAACTGCATCTTCGAGTGTTGCGAATGATTCGACGCTACACGATTTGAAAAGTACACAGCGATTGGACTGAATCACGCTTGCAAGAAACATAGCCAAGGTATCGCTTGTCGTTTGCCAACCGATTTGTGGTAACAGATTTCCACGACCAAGCATCCTGTTCGGATCGCTTTCGTAGGAATCGCTGTTGTAAAAGCTTGGAACTGTTACGAGAACCAGTTCTGCTCGCTCTTGTTGTTGGCCATCAGCACTAGGGTGGGGTGGTGAAAAGGGCATTTTTCCTGAGCCGTAGGCGCTAGCCTCGGGTGCGATCGGGCAAAATGTAGCGATATCGAAACCCGTGGCTAGCGCCATCGGCTCAGATTTCATCTGCCCAGCACTAGAGTCTATCGAACAAAGGCTTTTAGACGTTCGAACGGTTTTCAGATTGGGAATGACTCGTTCGAGCAACTCTACGGCGACTTCGAACGTTGCTTCGAGCATATCAATACAGCGCCAATGCATGGCTGTTTGATCCAGCGTGTGAATGCGATCCAACTCTCTCATGGCTTCGATTGCTTCGCCACCGCCGACGATCGTGAAGTATAGCCCGGCTGGCTGAGTTTGTAGCCAATGGTTAAGCCTCGATGGCCAATCGGTTTGCGATAACAAGCTGCCACCAATTTTCAGAACAGTTGGAATCGCCATCGTGATTCACTCCAACTCTTGCGGAAATTTTTCATCGGCTAACACGGCCAATGCAAAGGCAGGTCCGCAAGCTGATGGTGCACGGCCCAATCGTAACGACAGCTTGGAACGTTTGACGTCCCAACCCAAGTGGTCGATCGCATCATCGATTAAGTAGTCAGCGTGACCGCTGAACAGAACGTGACCGCAGTCCTTCTTTCCAAACTTCATCGCTACTCGCAGCATTGCTTTCGAGACAATCTCGACTTGTTTTTGATAGATTGCTTCTGCGATCAGAATAATCTCTTCGCGAGCGAGTGTGCTACCGTCTTCACCGATGATTCTTGCCAATCGATACGCAGCATAAGCCCGCGTTCTCGGTCGGCCATCTGCTGTATCCAAGTTCTCTGATTCTTCTTCGATATGTCCTAAGAGCAGATGAACATCCGCCGTCGTTGCAAAGAGTTCATTGATCACTGGGATCGGCTTTTGATGGAGTTCTATCACGTCGATCAAGCCTGCGACGTTCGATCGTTCGGCTCCCGTGTAGACCAGTTCGCCAGACATGAGTCGGTCACGATCGGTTTTTGACTTGGAAAGTATCTTTTGGAGCCTGCCATCCAGAGCGAGTATATCGCAAGTGGTCGAACCGATATCAACAAGAAGGGTTGGTTCTTGATCTGTCCATCGGAGCGAATATTCGGCTAGTCCACGCCAATTCGAAGCTGCCACTTGCCATGGATTCCTGGCCGCATTGGGAACCGAGAGCCAAGAACCATCGGTACTGTAGACTCGCATCAATGCCGATGGCAAGACGGTCGTTAAGGCGTCCAGGATAATACAAACGCCCTCTTCACGGGTTAAAAAGCAATCGACCATCTCACCGGTCATTGTGACTGCAACCGCATCAAAATCGGGTGCGTTGTGAATGAGATCGGCGATTGCTGCGGGAAGTTTGTGAGGCATTCGCCAAAGCGGGAATGGAAGACGCGCAGTCCACTCGCGCTTGCAAGCCGCTTTGAGGTTAGCTCCTCCGATATCGATCCCGATCCATCGCAACATAATGCGTTAAGCGATCCCAGCCATCGCAAATCCTCGCAAAGCATCTAGTACCTTACAGACGTCCGATGGCATGATGTCTTGCCAGCCCGAAGAGCGATGGCGTATGATCGCGATCTTGAATTGCTCCATGCATTCGGCAATGTCGACAGGCATCGTAGGGAGATCTGAAAACGGCGAAAGCATAGCTGCAGGAGTGCTTGGGGCGCTCATCTCGATTGCGCTATCATCCGTCTGTTCTGCTCGCTGGTATTCGCCGGAGCCTTCGTCACCGAAGTCAGGTTCTTCGTCCAGCGGTCCAGTCGTTCCACGATTTCGTTCGGAATCTTCGTCGCTGTCATCAGACTCTCCGATCGGTGATTCTATTGCGGCCGAATACCCTTCATCCGATTCGGCGGTCACCAAGTCGTGCTCGCCTGGTTGTGATTGAGGATCACCACCGAGAGCTTGCCATCGAGTTCGCCGCATTTGCGAGATGCTCCATTTACTTTGAACAGCACCTTCGAGCCATAGTTCGGCATCGTCCCAATCGAGTGCAGCAAGAAAATGAGTCCAGTACAATCCCTTAAACGATTCTTGATTCTTGGAGAAGCGATCATGGACACGTCTCAGTCGCCCCACGTGCTGTGACGAAACCCCTTCCACGCGTTTGGACCACGCATCATCGCTATAACAGTTCGAGGTAGCACCTGAATCGACCAGAGCGGCTCGCCATTGAGATATGATGGCTCCCTTTTCCCAGTTTGTTTGGCTGATAAGACGATTCCAACGACCCACAAAGCGCTGAACTACTTCTTCCGATTCTGACGAAATAGTGGACTGGCCTGTGGCGGCGGCTTCGTTGAGGTTTTCATCCAAAGAGTCAAATGAATCATCGATCGCAACATTGGATTCAAAAGGAATATCCTCTCGACGCGACGAAGTAGTGTCGATCGAAACGCTCGTCGATGTAACTTTCGCAGTAGATTTCGCACCAGCGGAATGACTCATCAAGCAGTCTTTCAAAAACAGATTTATTTCAAAATTAATGTAAAGCAATAGCCGCTTACTAACTTACCTCAGAGTCGGGAATCACCAAACCCAATTATGGAAGAAGCGATCTTCAAGCTAGGAAATAGTCGTCGAAAGTGCCAGGAAGTGAATCCGTAGCGGTTGCGTTTGCTTTGCGGGCCTTTGGAGTGCTCGGGCTTGTCGGAGCTTTAAGACTTATCTATCGGTAGTCAACCTAAAAGGTCTTCGCTAACCAAACGATTTGGCTGTCACGCGAGGATCTTTCTTTTCTTCATATCGCTAGCCCGAAAGCTGTGACGAGTCACAGCAGTCCAAAATTTGGAGTGCTCCGACTTGTCGGAGCTTTGGGGGGCGAGCGACTTCAGAAAACACGAAGATTTTCCTAGCTACCGGAAAACGCAAAAGAGTGATTAAGTTAACTTTCTGAAAGTTGTAGCACGCCTAGGGGAGTCGTCCTGCGGAAATCTCAGGGATGTATTTATGATCGCGTTTACGAATGACGGATGCATCGATGACAAAATCGGGTTTGTTGCTTTTATCTTTCTTTTGTTTTTCATCGGATAAGTCCATTCTTGCCAAAGTCCCGAGCCATTGTTCGCCGGAGATAATTCTTCCGAATACGGTCATCTTGCCGTCTAGGTGAGGTTGCGGCATCATCGACATAAGGAACTGCGAGCTCGCACTGTCAAGTTCTGGTTCTTTGGTCTCTTCGTTGGATCCGACAGCAAAAAACAACGAGCCACGGAATATGTCTCGATGGTCCTCGCGTTGCATTTCGCCCGGGATGGTGTAGCCCGCGTTGCCTTGTCCATCGCCTCGGTCACAACCCGTTTGCGCCCCGAGATGTTCTACTACTCGGAAGAATAGTTTGCGTTTGTAGAAACCACGTTCGACTAGGAAGATAAAATTGGCGACCGCTTGAGGTGCTTGGTCCTCGAAGAGCTCGATCTCAAGCTCACCGCGATTGGTGAATAAGAGGACACGTGGATTGGTGTTAGAAGCCGCATCGGCCTCACGAAACTTAAGTTCGCGCTCCCACTTTGCTTTGAGTCCCGCCGTCTCCTCTAGAATGACCTGTAATTTTAATGGAAGTTTGATTTGTTGCGAGAGCTTTGCTAAGGCAGCCCAGGACAAATCGAAATCGTTCATCGCGTATCCCGTGTATGCGATCGCCTCTAAAAGTTCGTTGGAATGCTTCGAGTCACTGTCAAAGAGAACTTTTGCAAGCGGTGCTATTGCTTCAAAGCGGTCTGCAGCGGCTTCCTTGAGAACCATCTCTTCCATCAAGTTTCCGATTCCACCGAACTTTGCGGGGTCCGTGGCGTAGACCTTGGCCATTTGACTGGTCCAAGCTTTGAGGTTGTTATGGGAATCGAATGAAGCCTTCGTGAAATTTCGCAATCGTTCCGTATCATTAGTTACATCCCAGGCGACGTGATGGCGGAGGTAGTGTTCTCGTACAAGAGCCAACGAGTCACGGAACTTTTGAAAGGCAGAATTGTATTCCTGGGCTAGTACTGGATTGGTACCTTCAGGAAGAGCGCCATAGTACTTTGCGCGGAAGGCGGCTGAGTTCTGAGTTTGCTGCTTCTGCTGGAGATCTTCCGCGTCTCGATTTCGAAGTTGCTCCGTAAAGGTCGCTGGTTCGCTGCTTATTTTTGACGGCTCGGCAGGCTTATCCGCTGTGACTTTCGCTTCAGCTTCTTGTGCAACAGCAAGCTGGGCCATCGAATTAAATCCAAGCAGCACGAAAGGGAACCATGCCAATTGAAAGGAATATAAACGTGAAGAATAGTAACGCATCATGAAAAAAATACGGCTTGAGTATAGATGGAAATTTGAAGATAGGTTTGCGACAAAAAGGACAGAAAACTGAACATCGCGAAAGCGATTACTACTTATACCTAACTACTTGAACCAACGAAGGTACGGGTACGGCGATAAATTGGCGGGCTGGAAAGCAACATGGGGCTGGTCAAACAAATCTGCGTTGACCCAAAACGATCACTTAGAAAATTGAACTTAGTTATAACGCCGCGATATAGGGAGGCGGTTCACCACGAAGCTCGGCCAGGGCATTGCCGGCAGCACGTTGCTCGGCGTCTTTCTTATTGCGTCCCCAAGCAGAGGCGAACCGCCTGCCGTTGACGGTTGCCGCCATTTCAAAAGTTTTGCTGTGATCCGGACCCTCTTGAGAGACCATGATGTAGGTGGGCGAAATTCCCATCTCGCGTTGAATCAGGTGTTGAAGCAGTGATTTGTAATTGCCACCTGTATATCCATTTGCCGCTGCGTGAATCTCCGTATGAAGCGTTCGTAAGATGAATTCTCTGACTGCTTCAATGTCTCCGTCGAGATACACGGCCGCTACAATCGATTCAAAGACGTCGCTTAGCAGAGACCGCGGTACGCTCGATCCCGCCATTCCTTTGCCGACAATGAGGCATTCTTCGAGACCAAGCGTTCTTGAGACTTTCGCACAGACACGACGGGAGACAACGATCGACTTGATCTTCGTCAGCTCCCCTTCCAGATAGTTCGGGTACAGTCGAAACAGCTGCTCACAGACAATCAGCCCGAGAATCGAATCGCCAAGAAATTCGAGTCGCTCATTGGATTCCACTCGTTTGGCAGCGCCAGAGGCATGGGTTAAAGCGGAAAGTAAAAGGTCGAGATCCTTGAACTTGTAACCGATCCGTTCCTGGCACATTACCAATTTGTCATCAGACGAGATCGCGCGATAGGGTTCTTCAGTCTGTCCCGACATAGAGCCGTAATGCTTTGGTAGATGGGTAATGGGAAACCACAGTGGATCGCTAGGACCCGAACAAAACCCCAAAAGTAACCGCTAAAGAGTCCACCTGCAACGGTCTTGAGGGCTGGCTTTTAGGGTGAATCCGCTTTTTTCGACATCGCTATGGCAAAACGTAACCTAAATTTCAAGGCCCTATCAACTAAGCTCGGGAAAAACCCTGGGAAGCTCCGTCTCGTCCGAAAGTCTGACAAGATTCTGAAGACATGTTGGAAGTAAGTCTCCTCATCAGCATTTGTGCTCTCGCCGTGGTCGCGGTTCCCTTGGGAATTTCGGCTTTCGCACCCCTGCGCTACCGGAAGCTCTTAGGGAGAAACAATCCGAGTATGGGGCTTCAGGAGCCATCCGACGGTCCCGCAACACTTCATAGGGTCTCTCGCAATTCACGAAACACCTTTGCGACACTCCGCCGAAGCGAGGGTGCGGCTTCGAGACTTGTCGAAATCTACGAAATTGTCCGAGAATCCTCCGACACGATCTCCATTTATCTGACCGATTGTTTAGACAAGGATTCTAAACCGGACCCTACTAAGCAAAAAACTGATCGCCTCGGCAGTGGAACCTTGCCCAGTTTCAAACCTGGCCAACACATCGTTTTCCAGCGCCCAGCAACAAGCTCCCAACCCACTACGCGTCGATGCTATTCCCTCTCTGGAGTGCCAAGCGATCCGACTTGGCGAATCACCGTGAAAGATGCTACGGCGGCTTCAACGAAGGCGAAAACAGGGCTGTCACATACGAAAACCAAAGACTCATCGGTCAGCAACTGGCTTCACACGCAGGCTCGGGTAGGCGATCGTTTTTTCGTCACGGGGCCTCAAGGTCGGTTTACACTTGATCTTGCCAGTGACATCAAGCCCCTGCTGCTGGTCGCGGCAGGCGTTGGAATCACTCCCATCGCAAGCATGGTTCATCACGAATTACAGTTTAACCGGTCAAGACGGAAGTGGCTGTTCTACCAAGTCTCTGACCTTGATCATGCACCACTGCTTACCGAGCTTGTGAACCGAATCGAGGAGTCCCCGACCATTCAAGGTGTCATTTCGTGCTCCGCTGATAAACGACTTCCACAGAAAATCACTCCTGACCAAAATAAATCGTTGCACATTATCGGTGGAAAAATAAATCCCCGATCGATTCTCGAAGCAGTACGAACAACCGATGTAACCGTCTTAATGTGCGGACCTATGGCGTGGATGGAATCGATGAAGCAGGGGTTCCTTGCCGAAGGTGTTGAGGCGTCAAGCGTCCACTATGAGAGTTTCGGTGGGCATGCTGCGGAAGAGAGTTCAGCAAAAGGAAAAAGTACCCCCGACGACGCCAATGCAAGCGGCCACGGTGCTGTACCAGCGACGGCTGCTTTTTCCGTTAAGTTTGAAACAAGTCAGCTTGAAACCACATTCGATGGTTCACAGCCAGACCTTTTAACGCACGCCAAAGCGAACGATGTCGACATTCCTTTCGGATGTCGTATGGGGAACTGCGGTTCCTGTACGGTCAAGCTTTTAAAAGGAACGGTGGACTACAAGCATCCTCCAGCGTCGTCGCTTGCGGCCGATGCAATACTTCCGTGCGTTTGCTTACCAACTTCCGATCTTGTTGTCCAAGCGTGACCTAGAGTTCACTAATCATGAAAAACTCAAAACTATACAATTCTGTTTTCCTCTGTGTTGTTCTCGGATTCTCAATGGTAACGATGGGCTCGATCTCGGCACAAGAGAGTCAAGATGATCCTCGTAATGTGAATTGGGATCTCCATGTCGATCCAAGCGGGGTCCTGGGGGTGGAATCATGCGAAAAGTGTCATGCGCCAGAAATCCAAACATGGAAAGCAACTCCCCATCACGATACGTTTCTAACGCTTCATCGAAAAAAAGAAGCCCAGCAAATTGCATCCAAGCTGGGGATTAGCTCCTTCAAAACCGATTCGAATTGCGTCCAGTGTCATTACACGATGAAGCAAGTCGGTGGGCTGCCTGTTTCAACCAACGGATCAGCGATCAGCAACGATCTATCACGCGCGGTAGAAGCAATTTCGGGCGTCTCATGTGAATCGTGTCACGGGCCGGCTAAAGACTGGCTCACTTTACATAACGATTACGGTGGACCCGGCGTTACACGACAGTCCGAGAGCAAAGAGCATAGACGTTCGCGGCTGTCTCAAAGTATCAAGGGCGGTATGCGAAATCCAGTCAATCTCTACCTCGTTGCACAATCCTGCTATCGCTGCCACACGGTTCCCGATGAAAATCTCGTCAACGTCGGTGGACACAACCCAGGCAGTTTGGACTTTGAAATTGTTAGCTGGTCGCAAGGGCTAGTGCGACATAACTTTGTACGAACCGATGGAAAGCACAACGCAGAAAACACACCCGAGCGATTACGAGTAATGTTCATCGCCGGAATGATTGCGGACCTCGAATACAGTATGCGAGCGACCGCCTCCGCCACTGAAAAAGCGAACTTTGGAATTACCAGTGCGAAACGCACCGCACGCGCCGCCGCTCGACTCAAATCGGCTCAGTTAAAGTTAAACCAACCAATCCTGGCAGAAATTCTCGAAGTCTTCGCATCGGTCCAGCTCAAGCTCAACAATCGCGAACCCCTAACACAAGCTGCAGATCAAATTCATAAACTTGGATTGCGATTCGCAGCAACTGTATCCGGTGAAGACCTCGTAGCGATCAACGACTACATTCCACCGAAAGACAAATGGAAGTAATTATTCAGCTTCCGACCATAGATGGTTATCTGGTTTTATAACACATCGATGCGCTAAAAAATGTTGGCCTAATAATCACTAAGCCGATGGCGCTAGCCACCGGTACCGCGCGGCGATTGATGGATCAAGATAGATGATTTGCGTTGTGGGGAAGTTTAGCGGGGGGAACCCGGAGCTAGCGCTCACGGCTCAGGATTTTCGGAAGTCCGCTTTACGCGGCGTATGTTCCAAAACTATCTAGAAGCATTCCGACCACCAACCTCCAGCCGTCTACCAGCACGAACAGAAGCAGCTTAAAGGGCATAGAAATCATTGCTGGCGGTAACATCATCATCCCCATCGATATGGTGACCGACGCGATGACGATATCTAAGATCAAGAATGGCAAATAAATGATAAAGCCCATCATAAACGCCGTCTTCAATTCGCTAAGCATGTAGGCCGGGAGCAGAACTTTCAGTGGTACATCATCAAAGCTTTTCGGCGCAGGACTTCCTGGGCTGTTGCGCTGGTAGAACATGTGAACGTCGTCTTCGTTGCCAGCCATCTCGATTTGGCGAGACATGAATTGTCGAACTGGAGCAATGCCTTTCTCAAAAGCTTGCTCGGCTGTCATGTTGCTTGTTCCGTCCGTGTAAGGCTTGATCGCTTCGTCGTAGACACGACTCCACACCGGTGCCATCACAAAAAGCGTCACAAATAACGCTATCGATGTGATGACTTGGCTCGGCGGTAGCTGAGCCGCACCCAAGGCCTGACGCAGCAATCCTAAGACCACGATGATGCGAATGTAACAGGTTGTCATTAACAAAATTGCCGGCGCAAGACTCAATACGGTCAGCAACAGCAAGATCTGAAGCGAACCACTCAAGCCCTTGGGGCTTACCCATTGAGCCGGTCCACTTAGCGAGTCCGCGTTTAAAGCAACGTCTTTCTCGTCATTAGCTTTTTCATTCGCTCGGAGTACACGTTCCGCAGAATCAAACAAGGGAATCCCGGTCGCGGAGTCTATCGAAGCCCCAATCGAGGATGGAAGTCGATCGTTGGATTGTGCAACGACAATTGAACCTTTACCTAAAAACGAAAGTGCAATCATCGTCAGCATCATTCGCAAAATAATCATTACGTGACACTGCATAAGTCTCATTAAGCCGTCGGCGCTAGCCTCGGGTGTGATCTTTCTATCAATTGCAAACTCGAAACCAGTGGCGAGCGTTATCGGATTAGGGGTCGTCGTTCCGGTCTTTGGGTCTAGGCGTTGTGTTGGTTTTATCATGAAGACGTATCCAACGAGGAGGTTCGTGGCGTACTGCGTCGTTGTCGAAGTGACCATTTCGATTCCGTGCTGGTTGCAACCTGCTGGAGTACATTTCGAAAGGAGGTGGAAATGTTTCGCGAGTTGTTCTGTTCGCATAAGCCTAGTAAATGATCGACTTCGGTTTGATCGTCTATCTCTGAGAGAACCTCTGTCTGACCAACTTGCTGGCTTACCAGAACTAGCTTGCGTCCGAAACGAATGACATAAAGTTGCTGTCGATTTGCCATCGGTGTTCGACCAATAATTTCGACTACTTCTTTCGGCAACATGGAGCCCGCAGTAGGGGATGTTTTGCGAAAGATCCACGAGAGTCCCAAGAAAATTCCGATCACAAGAATCAAGCTAAAGACCATCGAGATGATCGATGTCCAACTGCTGCTAGACCGCGACGGCGCAAGATCGTGGACGTCCTTGCTGGGTGGCTTAAGAGGAATACCGGAACGCGATTTTCCAGATTGATTCGCGTTGGCTTCAATGGCACTACTGCTAACATGTTGAGTCGTTTGAGCGTAGATTGGCTCAGGTCGTACGTTGCTCGTCGATGATTGTCCAATATTGGGATTGTCGCTATTGCCGCGAATGTTCGGTGTTGTGAATGACGCTTGTTGGACCGGAGAGTTTCGTGTTGGTTGACCTATCCGCAATTCATTGGATGGCATAGCGGCTGCGTTTGTGGCTGCGGTATTGCGTTGGTTTGCCGGGAGCCATTCTTCTTCGGTATTGTTGCTGAATGCGACAGGGGCAGCAGCGCGAGCGGGGACCCGTTGCGGTCGCTTTTCAAAACTGGGTGGCGATTGGAAAGCAGTGGCTAACGCCGCAGATGATTCGGCAAATGGCTCGGAAGTTGATTCCGCGCCGTTGTTGAGAGTTGATTGTTGACCATTCGCCGTGAGAGACAAAACCGTTACAGATAAAACTGACACAGTAAGCAGCAGTGCGAGGGCAGTTACGGAGCGTTTAGTTGGATTGGCCATTATCACTGCCAATCAGTTCGGCGACTCGAACGCAAAAGTTATCGTTCAAAACAAGCACTTCACCACGAGCAACCAAGCGACCATTAACGTAGACGTCTACCGGATCGCCCGCCAGCTTGTCGAGTGTTACTACGGAGCCGCGTCGGAGTTGCAGGATTTCATCCAAGTTCATCCGCGTTCGCCCGAGCTCGATCTTGATGTCTAGATTGACATCGCGGAGTAGCTCCATCGAGACTTTTTCAGGGGGACCGCCTTCGCCGACTAGGTCATGGAGGTGGTACTTTTGAGCCGCAGGACCTCGGAGAGATTGCTCGGCATCTGCTAAAGCAGCCTCGGCCTCGTTGAGTAGGCGTTCTGCGTCACCTGCGGCTCGCGCGGTTGGCGATTCAGAACTTGTCGCACTGCTAGGTATACTGCCGGGTGCGCTCGAAGTCGCATTCGTCGGGTTATCAGCCATTCGAAAGAGCTTCCTTGCTCGCGAGACTTTTATTTATAAATTTCTGCTGAACATGCGATCGATGTCAGCGATGCCCGTTGGGGTTGGCTTTTTATTCGTCCAGAACTTGGTAATCCTGGAACCCCACGCTTAGCAGGATTGCCTCACCTAACAGCTCGTTACTTGTCGCTAATATCCGTCTTTGAATCAAGCCCAGTTGATTTTCTTGGAGTTCCTCGATGGTTGCGTTGCGAATTTCGAGATTCAATCGATGCCGAAAACGGCCTTGGCGTTCTTCGAAGATGGCTTTCATTTTGGCTTCGTCCTTCGCGTGCAAAGTTCCGAAAAGTCGGAATTCGACTCGATGCAGAACATCACTGCCGACGGGAATGAATGAGGGTCCGAAGGCACCAAGGTCGAACTCGACAATCTTCAGTTCCTCTTCCTTCGACTCGCTTTTTGCTAGCCCTTTTGCTTCTGCTGCTTCAATCAGTCTCGATTCGGCGAGCGCCGCAACGTCCTTTCCGGATGGAACGAGAAAGAAAAAGACCATCGTTTCGACAATAATGACAGCACTTACGAAAGCACCGATCATTAGCTTGCCCATCAAACCGCCACCGGAAGGAGCGGCCGCGGAATCTTTGGAAGCCTCTTTTCCGCCGGGAGCAGCGGCATGTTCATCTGTTTTCTTAGGAGCAGACATAATTCGTGAGCAAGAAGGGTGGACGGACAGAACGTTACAACAGGCCCTTTCCCAAAAGAGCTATTGAACTGTAGGTCTTGAAAAAGGCAGAGGACGACTCACGAGCGGAAATCTGAGGACCTCGGCGGGGTTTGTTCGTATTTTGGCGATTATTCGGCTTGCAATTGCCCGTTTGGGCAGTCTGGATTGGCTACCCAATGATAGCGACAAGTCCGTTCGTCACGGAATCCCCGGCCTACCAAAAGGCAATCTTACGGTCTAAGCTTATCCTTCCTAAGTAATCTTCGTTACGACCGCTACAGAGCATTCCATGACCCGCCTTAAAGACCTCGACCTCGATAGCTATATTCGCGCAATTCCTGATTTTCCAAAGGCAGGGATTCTTTTCCGTGACATTACTCCGCTTTTGGCCAATTCGATTGCCTTTCGCGAGACCATCATGCGAATGGCCGATCCGTTTCGGGGACAGAACATCGATGCACTCGTCGCAGCCGAAGCCCGGGGGTTCATCTTCGCTGCTCCGCTGGCTCTAGAATTGGATGCCGCGTTCATCCCCGTTCGAAAGCCTGGGAAACTGCCTTACGAGCGTCATTCGTTTTCTTACGATCTCGAGTACGGTAAGGACACGCTCGAGATTCATACAGACGCGGTCTCAAAGGGCCAAAACGTCCTGATTATCGATGACCTTTTGGCAACGGGTGGGACTGTGGAAGCCTGTTGTAAGTTAGTTGAAAGCTGTGGGGCAACGGTTGCCGGATGTGCGTTTTTTATCGAATTGATCGGGCTTGCAGGACGACAGCGACTCTCGCAGTATCCAATGCATAGCGTGTTAACGTATTAGAGCTTTGTCCAACTTAGATTTTTGGGTAGCTGAATTCCTACGAATTCAGACTTCGATAGAAACGACAGTTAAAGCTGTTGTCTTCAGATGTCTTATGACATCTGCTACAAGTGCGTGCGCACTGTTCAGTATAAATAAATTAGGTTTGCATATATTCAACTAACCATGCGACTTCTTGAAACCGTTCGATCCCAATTTTTTATCTCCTTGCAGAAAATCGCTGGACCAGATTCAGCGGCTTTGCTTGAGAGAATCTCGCCGACCCGCGACACGCAATTCGGTGACTATCAAGCGAATCTCGCTTTGGCGATGACTCTTGCCAAGCAGCTTTCAAAAGACTCGGTCGAAGTCGCTCAGAGCATCGCAGACCAGATTAACGCGGACGGTTGGTTTGAGTCGGCAGAAGTCGCCGGCAAAGGTTTTGTTAATCTTAAACTGAAGGATTCGTTTGTCGCCGAGAGCGTAGTCGAAGCCAACCAAAGTGATCGGCTAGCGGTCTCGCAAGCATCGCAACCGAAGACTTATATTGTCGACTATTCATCTCCCAACGTGGCCAAACCGATGCACGTTGGACACATTCGTTCGACTGTGATTGGCGATTCGATTGTCAAGATCTTGCGGTACCTTGGCCATACGGTCATCTCAGACAACCATCTGGGCGATTGGGGAACTCAGTTCGGGATGGTCATTTATGGCTATAAGAATTTCGCGAACCAGTCGGCTTTTGATACCGAGCCGGTCGCCGAGCTTAGCCGACTGTATCGCTTGATTCAGCAGATCATTGCTTATCAAGCTGCTGTGGAATCGCTTCCTAAGCTTCAGGAGCAGTTGGTAGTCCTTACTAATGGACTTGAGATGGCACGCAAAGCGATGGAAAAAACTCCTGCCGACAAAAAGCTTGCCAAGAATCTGAAATCTGCTGAAAAAGCTATTCGCGATTGCGAGGAATCCATCCAAGAAGCTGTTGCGAAAGTCGTCGCGGTCGAAGCGGATCAAGTCGTGTTGGCCGCAGCGCAGAAACATCCCGGTCTGGCCACGAAAGTTCTTCAAGAGACGGTGAAGCTCCACGAAGGGGACCCCGAAAATTTAGAGCTTTGGGAAGTTTTCTTACCTCACTGCAAAGCCGAGATTCATCAAGTCTATAAACGACTTGGCATCGAGTTCGATTACGAATTGGGCGAAAGCTACTACCACGAGATGCTTCAACCGACCGTCGATTCGTTGGTGGAACGCGGCATGGCTAAAGAAAGCCAAGGTGCAATTTGCGTCTTCTTGGATGGCTTTGACGCACCCATGATTATTCAGAAGCAAGATGGTGCGTTTCTTTATTCAACTACCGACCTAGCGACTGTTGAATATCGAATGAAACACTTCATGCCTGATGCGATGTTGTATGTAGTTGACCATCGACAGGGCGATCACTTTAAAAAACTCTTTGCATGTTTAAAGCAAACGGGGCTTGCGAATGTAGAGCTGCGGCATGTGAGTTTCGGGACCGTACTTGGGAAAGATGGACGACCGTTCAAGACTCGATCTGGCACTGTTGTCGGATTGGAATCGCTACTCGATGAAGCTGTTGAACGAGCTCTTCAAGTGGTTTGCAATCCGGATCGCCTTCAAAAAGCGAGTCTGGATTTGTCTGAGTCGGAACAACGTCGAACGGCTAGCATCATCGGCCTAGGAGCAATCAAGTACGCCGACCTTTCTCATCATCGAGAGACTGACTATGAGTTTGACCTCGATAAAATGGTGCAGCTGGAAGGCAATACTTCTGCGTATATTCAATATTCATTTGCGAGAACACAAAGCATCTTACGAAAGCTTGATGACCAAGAATTGCAAAGAGTGAATGCACTTGAGCAAGGGCCCGCCCAAGCAAAACAAACTGATGCGCAGAAAGAAATGAGTCTCGGTCGCATCCAGTGGGCTCATCCAATGGAACGAACGTTAGCAATACAGCTTTTGCGGTTCGAAGACTTTTTGCATCAGAGCATGGAAGATTACTTGCCAAGTGTCATCACCGACTATCTTTACGAACTCGCAAGAATGTTCGCGTCCTTCTTCGATCAATGTCCGGTACTTCGCGCGGAAAACGCAACCCAAAAAGCAACACGACGATTGTTAGTTGAATGCACGGGAAAGACGCTGCAACGAGGTTTGTTGCTGCTAGGAATTGATACCGTTGAACGGATGTAGTTCTTTGTGATTGGAGGCCCTACGCAGTGACTCAAGAACCCTTTTCAATTAAGTCAGCGCGATCGGATCATAAGAGCGTTTCAGCCGATCAAGGGATGAACGTCCTATCACGAGTCCTCGGTACAATGACTCTCATGGCTTTACCTGTTGTTGGTTGTTGGTACCTAGACAAATATTTCCGAACGGGCTTTCTCATCTGGATAGGCTTTGCAGTTGGTTCGTTGATTGGCTGCGTTGGGTACTACTTGATTGTTCGATTAGCCGGGATCGAAATGAATCGCGAATTGAAAGACGGTCGAACGTTCCGTAAGTTGGATGACGAAGAACAGCCAACCGATGGTGATAAAGAGTAAGCTCCACGATCCGTTTGGGTTGATAACCGCCTGGAACCAGGATCGCAAGCTCTTTTAGGCTGTGCTTTGCAGCAGAGTTAGATCCGTGCACCGAAACCACCGAGCAATATTGGATCTTTGGCTATCGAATTTCGCCAACGCCTCGAAACGACGTTTGGGGAACTGGCGGTTGAGCTTGCTGGTATTGAGGAAATTGAATCGCCGACGGTGGTAGCTGATTGGATTGGCTTGCGTTCATCTGTATGAGATCAACAACCGTGTATCCAGCCGTGTCGGGAATGGTCCATCGTTGTGGGTCGGTCCCTTGATTATCGTTCAACGAGTAGAAGCTGACAGCCACATCTAAGTCCAACGGTTCAGCGCCCACGGGCATTAATTGAACTTGTATGTGATGAGGTAACGACACTTGAAGTGCTGGGTAGTGCTGATGATTTGAGAGGGTCGAAGTCGCCAGCATTCGCCCGCTGGGATCTCGAAGAAGGACTTGTCGAACAGTCGCATACTTGGGATCGATGACGAGCGTTCGGCGATAAGATCCGATCTGCGAGTTGATGCGCGATTCTACTTCTAACATACCGTCCGCTCGCAGGTTGGGAGTTTGCGTTACCGTTGCGGGATCGAGCTCAACGATCCCCATCGCTTCCACAAGCCAGTCTGGCGAAACAGGAAGGACTTGCCGGTTCATTTGCGATTCGAATTGGTCGTGCCGTGCGAAGTAGAGCGTTGGAGAAGGGCCATGCCGAGTCGCCATCCAAAACAAATCGTCATTGCTTCCCAAGTCAAAATCAGTTCCCGTCAAACGTGAAAGTCCACCCGTCATCCGAAAGCGTCTTGGTCGTTCCCAAAGGATGCGTGCGGACAGTGTGGGGATGCCAGGAGTGCGAACAGTAACTGCGTTCGATTCAAGCTGTTGAATGTTTCGATTTCGATTGATGACTTCTGCAAGTTGTTCAATGTTGGGCGGTGCGCGAAAGACCTCGGGCGGCTGGAACTCGGTAAGGGCTCGCTTCTGATGGCAAGTCGCTCCCGCGGTCATCCATAGTCCTAGCAACAACCAAGTGCAGTAGGCAAATTGATTTTGATTTCGAATTGGAATCATGAGCCCGCTTCCAACTCCCCTGAGCCGTAGGCGCTAGCCTCGGGTGCAAGCTTGCGATCTGAAGGTGAGTCGACACCCGTGGCTAGCGCCATCGGCTCAGTGAGGATGGCCGGTTCTATCGAAGAGTCATCTACTTCGACAACCAGTAAATTTTGCAGCCGAAGATGGAGAGCTTTATCTTCTTGGGCAGAATTCTGTTCGACAAGCTCGATGGAGGGTACGCGAAAATGAGAGTTCGTTCCACGATGCAGGTATTCAGTAAAGCCACCAGGGCATGTATCCGAGCACGTGTCGGATTGGGCTCCGGCTGTCTCAGACTCGTGATTCGGATTGGGAACGAGGATGCGGCGTCGCACGAGAAGTGTGGCGAAAAGCGATGCAATTGCCGACGCGTTGGGGTCGTCGCAGAGGGCTGAGAGTCGATCTAGCAACTCGATTGGCTTGGCGGGTCGGACTCGAGCCTGCTCGGCACGAGGCACTTCATTGGCCCACCATCCGATGGCGTTCGCAGGAGGACCGGTCCAAGCCGCAGCGGAGACATCGTATCGATAGACCCCATCTTCTTGGGCTTCATTCTTGTCTTGGTTTTCGCTTGGTATGGCCACGGAGTAGTAGCGTTCACCGGGCAAAAGAGGCCGATTCTGAATTTGACAACGTTTTGAACAGCGCCCAAATGGAAAATCGACCATAGTCGCACAAGATTAGGATCTTCCTTGAGCCATAGCCAGACCGATTTCCCGCACCCTTTGATGAATCGATTGCAAGTTTCGTCCTCTGGTTCGCCTTGGGTATTCGTTCGGAGATCACAAAAAGACGGAAGAAAGGGGATCAAAAACACACTAAGTCATAAATGAACACACCCCATTTACTAAAAATAGCGCTATGGTAGTTTACTTAAGTACACATGATGGTTAGCTTATTGAGAAGTTGATGTGGCTTTTTGTATATATGTCTCGTGAGAGGGGCTCAAAATGCTTGCGAAACTGAAAACGTACTCGCTGTTGGGAATTGAAGCCCTTCCGGTCGATGTCGAGGTCGATTTGTCGGCGGCTCCGCTCCCGAAAACGGTTTTGGTCGGGTTGCCCGAGCAGGCGGTCCGCGAAAGCACTCATCGTGTTGAACGAGCTATCGTCAATAGCGGTTTCTCGCGTCCGCACGATCGAACGGTCATCAACCTGGCCCCGGCTGAATTGCCCAAACAAGCCGCTTCCTTTGATCTTCCGATGGCGATTGGGATACTCATCGCAAGCGGTCAATTCATGTCGGACCTTTTGAAAACGTATGCGTTGGTTGGCGAACTCTCGCTGGAAGGGCAGATGCGAAGCGTCAAAGGGGCTCTTTCCATGGCGATGGCCGCTGCAAAGGACCCGGGCATACGCGGTATTGTTGTACCGAAGGAAAACGCTCACGAGGCAGCCGTTGTCGAAGGCTTGGAAGTCATTCCGGTTTCGACACTTTCGGAGGCGGTAGGCTTCTTTAGTGGGCAGCTAACCATCGATCCGGTTCCCTCGAAACTGAGCGAGCTTTTCGAAACCTACTCCGCTTATGACGTTGATTTCGCCGACGTGCGTGGTCAGGACATGGCCAAGCGAGCTCTCACGATCGCCGCGGCAGCGCAGCACAACATCTCAATGGTCGGTCCGCCAGGCTCGGGAAAGACGATGCTTGCCAAACGACTCCCGACAATATTGCCGCAACTCACCGCGTCGGAGTCGATCGAAACGACTCGGATTTATAGTGCATTGGGCCGGTTACAGCCGGGGCAACCGCTCATGGCTCAGCGACCCTTTCGATCTCCCCATCACACGATCAGTGAAGCAAGGGTAAACAATTGTGGGGCGAAGCCAGAAAACTCAATTGTCCTCTTACCTATCCGAAGGCGAATTCGTTCCACTTCCCATCGGTTGTCCGATGACCGCTTCCACCAGACATCAACCCGCACCCCGCATTCCCGCATTAGTCGCCGAAAAGAATCCTTGTTGATCGACAATTCCCGCTCAGTCGTGGGAAGCGTAAGCAATTGATCCCTCAAGTCCACCAACTTCCGGCTTTGGTCGAGTTCCGGTTTTTCCACAAGGTACTCGTGTAATTCGTTTTCGAGAGCTGTGCGTTCGGCTTTCCACGTTTGCAGTTTGTTTGACAACTCAGCCGTCAGTTCCATTGGAGCAACAAGGAAATTCTCCGTACCCCTGTCGATTTTCTTTGCAAGGTCATCCAAAGCACGTTGAATCTGGGCCACTTGTTTTTGAACTGGAGGATTCGGTTTTGCGTTTATTGCCCGTTCCAACTCTTCAGGATCAATTAGCTGAGTTCCGTAAAAACTAAGGAATTCAAGCATCTCGGATTCAAATACGGACCATTGCCCACAGTCACAGCTTTTGCCGTAGTTGATGGCCGTCTTGCAGACGTAGATCGTCTTCCCCGATTTCCTCTTCACAGTCCCCGGCGTACTGGTGTTGCGGTTTCCATAGAGTGGGCGACCGCATGATCCACAGTACAGAATATCTTTGAGGATATATCCACCCTTTTTCCCACCGTAACTCCCGGATGCTCTCCTTGCTTCAATCTTCTTCTGCACACGGTTGAACAATTCGGTTTCGACAATTTTAGGTAGTACACCTTTGCGAATAAGAGGAGCCTTCTTCTGGCCCGACTTTCCTTCAGCCCTCACAACTTCATCGCCAGAAAGCCGCCAAAACTCTCCGTCGCCACTTTTGCCGAGTGTCAGATCACCAATATATTTCTCGTTCTGCAAAAGCTCCTGGACAACCTTTGAGTGCCACTTTTTTCCGGTGGGACTTGGAATCTTTTTTTGATTCAGTTCTGACGCGATACATCGAAAGCCAACGTCCCTCTCGTCGAATTCCCGAAACATCCATTCAACAATCTCGATTTCGTCCTGCGATCCCTTCACGATCTCACACGTCCATCCTTTCGGCTTTGAGAATTTCTCAGTCCGATGAACAAGTCGAGTCGAACCGTTGTCAGCAGTGATTAGTCTTGCAAATCCATATGGCACCTTGTACCCGTAAGAATTACCATCCTGAAACGCTTTTAACTTTCCCTTCAGAGTCTTCTGGCCGAGCCTAACAGAAAAATCGTGTTGTGCCTCGCTCAATACCGCATCAACAATTCGGTCTGTTTGTTCTCGCCAGTCGATTACACCGTCAAGGACTGTTGCCAGAACCACTCCTGCCTCTCTTAGAATCTTCTTGGCAAATGCCCCCTCAATTGAATCGAGACGGCCAAACCGAGAAAGATCAAGGCAACAGACTGCATGGATTTCAGGAAACTTGCCAGAGGAAATATCCGACAACATTTCCAGAAAGTTGATCCGCTTCTCGACGGAATGCGATCCTGATTTCCCTTCATCCTTGTAAATCTTGAGGATTTGGAATTCTTCCCTCCGAGCAAATGCTTCGATCTGCTGAAGCTGTTGTTCAATACTTGTGTCCTGCGAAATATCCGACATTCGCAGGTACACAACGACGTAGATGATTTTTTTTGCCACGGATTGATTCCAAATTCGAAACGTCAAAACATGAAGATTACCAGGAAGACTTCAGAGGAGTAAATTCAATAGAACGTCCAGACAATCTCCATGTCCGCATAGCTAATGCGAAAAACACGCAAGTTGCCCGGAGAGGTTAGAGCCGTCTTCTCTCGGTGGCATAGTCGGAAGCATCGCTGAAGCGGCTACAATAAAAGAAATTCCCGACGCTCGCTGTTATACCACGGTTTATGCAGAGTTGTAAATCAACGTTACTCGTCACTTGAAACTTGCTCTTTCGAGCTTTGTACTGCTTGAGTTGCCGCTGCTTGGCGTCGTCGTTCACGAGCAGCATGGATGCCACGCTTAGTCCGTCTCCTATGCCACTCTTGGTAAGTCTCGCTTGCTATTGCTGCGACATATTTCAAAACTGCCTCCCTCTGGCTTTCAGCATCAAATTCTGCGTCTTTGCTCAATCTCTTATAAACCAACGTTTTACTTTCGTCTTTCGTCATATCAATCCTCTTTGAAAATTCTTGAACTCTTATCCATCAGAAAACACTACCAGTGAGTTGGCATTCCAGTGCGTCAACTCAGTGAATTTGTATATCGCCATTACTTGGCGTTGCCGTTGCAGTGGGGAGCAATTGCATCCCAATTCACCATCGTGGCAAACGACTTTGCTTGACCCGTTGTAAGCGAATCAAGCAACTACGGGTGGTTGCAGCGTCTCAATACAAAGCGTTGTGCGTGTCATGCCATTCTTCTTCATTGATCGTGATAGGGGACTTTTCCGAGGGATTTGCAAACGCCCTTTCGCCTGTGCGTTTTTGCAGAGAATTGCAGTTAGTTTTCATTCGGCAAAATTAGCTCTCCCTGAATCCCACTTACAATTTTTTCCCTTTCGATAACCCAGTCCCACTGTAGTTCAGAATCACAAGCCTCCTTTGTCAATTCCTGTCTGATCTGGACCAACGACGCTAAGGCTTCCTCCTTGCTTAATTGCGTCATTGAGTTCCTTAGCGACTGTTCATATTCTTCTAATCTTGTTTTCCATTCCTCATATCCGAATGCCTCGTCTGCGTCATCGATCACATCGCCGTATAAATC
>JAPLNI010000037.1 GCA_026692865.1 Planctomycetota bacterium | reverse complement strand
TCCGCCGAAACGGAGCACTCCAAATTTGGAGTGCTGTGACTTGTCACAGCTTTCGGGCGAGCGATGTTAAGAAGAGAAAGACTCTCGCGTGACAACAGAACCGTTTGTTTAGCAAAGACATTCTCGATCGACAACCGAGAGATAAGTCTTAAAGCTCTGCCGACACGGAGCACTCCAAATTTGGAGTGCTGTGACTTGTCACAGCTTTCGGGCGAGCGATGTTAAGAAGAGAAAGACTCTCGCGTGACAACAGAACCGTTGGTTTAGCAAAGACATTCTCGATCGACAACCGAGAGATAAGTCTTAAAGCTCTGCCGAAACGGAGCACTCCAAAACGACAAACGAGGGAAAGAAGCTTTAGGAATCTTTTTGCGTTACTCCAATAGAATTTCTCAAAAGAACTAGTGAGCAAAAATTCTGCCGGAATGTGAATTTGACAATTTGAATTTGACATTCCGAAGATCGCATAAAAGAGACCTGATCTTTTTAAGCCTAGCTTATGAGTTCGTGCCGGACGACACCGTGAATATCGGTCAAACGGAAATCGCGGCCTTGGTATTTGTAGGTGAGCCGTTCATGATGAACCCCTAAGAGATGCATGATGGTCGCGTTCAGATCGTGGACATGAACAGGATCCTTCACGATGTTGTAACAATAATCGTCGGTCTCGCCAAAGGTTAAGCCCTTCTTGACACCAGCACCGGCCATCAAGATGGTAAAGCACCGTGGATGATGATCACGGCCATAGGTTTTTTCGGTTAAAGCGCCTTGCGAGTAAATCGTTCGACCAAACTCGCCACCCCAAACGAGGAGGGTATCATCGAGCAAACCGCGTTGTTCGAGATCTTTAATCAAGGCCGCTGTGGCTTGATCGGTATCATAACATTGGCCTCGAATGGCGTTAGGCAATCCACCGTGATGATCCCAACCCATGTGAAACAGCTGCACGAATCGGACGTCGCGTTCGGCAAGTCGTCTCGCTAACAAACAATTTGCGGCGTAACTTCCAGGGCGTTTCACATCGGGTCCGTACATATCGAGGATATGCTGCGGCTCGCTTTTTAAATCGAGCAGATCCGGCACACTCGTCTGCATTCGGAACGCCATTTCATATTGCGAAATACGCGTTTGGATCTCCGGATCGCGTATCTCTTGATAGTGTTCACTGTTCAATTGCGACAATCGATCTAAAGTCGATCGTCGCGTTTCAGCGCTTACTCCAGACGGATTGGAAAGGTAGAGAACGGCATCACCCGTATTGCGAAACTTTACCCCTTGATGCTTGGATGGCAGGAAGCCAGCGCTCCAAAGTCGATCATAGAGTGGTTGATCATCCTTGCGGCCACTTCCAAATGAAGTCAGTACGACATAGGCGGGCAAGTCGCGATTCTCGCAGCCTAGACCATAGCTGACCCACGACCCGATGCTGGGTCGACCGGCAAGTTGCGAGCCCGTTTGGCAAAAGGTAATGGCCGGATCATGGTTGATAACCTCAGTCGCCATTGAGCGTACCATGCAAAACTTATCGGCGATGGTCGACATGTGCGGCATGAGTTCACTCATCCACATACCGGATTCGCCATGCTGTTTGAAGTCAAAGATCGATGGGGCTATTGGGAATGATTTTTGGCCCGATGTCATTGTCGTGAGCCTTTGCCCCTGACGAATAGAGGCTGGTAAATCTTTACCGTGTTGTTCCTTCATTAGAGGTTTCGGATCGAAGAGATCCATTTGCGATGGAGCTCCCGATTGAAACAAATAGATAATCCGTTTCGCCTTGGGTGCGTGGTTTGGAAATCCAGGCAGCCCGATGGGAATAGTTGAATTCGGAGAGGTTAAAGTGGGGCTTCCAGGTTGCACTGTCGGGTCAACGGCTTGGCTGGACAACATCAAGTTTGCCAGTGCAGCGGTGCTTACGACTTGAGCCCCGCCCTGCATAAAAACACGGCGATTAAAAAAGTCTTGTAGCTGGTACGACGGTAAGTTTTTCATGGCTTTATATTTGGAAAGTATTTTTGTCGATCATTCGCGAGTTACGAATTCGTCAAGATTCATCAGGACGTTCGCAACTAAGGTAAATGCAGCGTGCGTTTTGGAGTCGAGGTCGGAGGCGGACTGCGATTCACCAAGCTTAAGCAATTGCTTAGCAGTCTCCGGATCTTTCTCAAATCGTTGGACATCCTCCGCCAAACCCTTTAGCAAAACTTCTTGTTCACGTTCACTTGGCAACCTTCCAACGGCGAGTCGAAATCCATATCGAATCCGATCTTGATCGATATCTCCACCTTCGCGAATCATGCGAGCTCCCAACTGCCGAGCTGCTTCGACGAAGGTCACTTCATTTAGCAGAGATAGGGCTTGTAGAGGTGTATTCGTTCTCGATCGTTTAATGGTACATGTTTCTCGATTGGGTGCATCAAAGAGAAGCATCGTTGGGGGAGCGGCCGTTCGTTTCCAAATCGTATACATCGACCGCCGATAGAGACCTTCGCCCTTATCGTTTTTGTAGTTTCGCAAGTTGCCATATTTGCTGGTTTCATCCCAAACTCCTGCTGGCATGTAGGGGCGAACGCTAGGACCACCAATCTTGTCGACCAGCAGACCACTTACCGATAGCGAAACGTCACGAAGGATTTCGCCTGATAGTCGCATTCTTGTTGCACGAGCTAGTAGCCGATTCTCCGGGTCGCGTTGCAGCGTTTCCGGATCGACACGCTGCGACTGTCGATATGTCTGGCTCATCACTATCAATTTCTGCAGTGCCTTCATATCCCATCGATTTGTTTGCTGGTCAGAGTTGGACTTGTTCAGCGAGGGCTCCATAAACTCGCAAGCTAGCCAATCGAGTAGTTCCGGATGGCTTGGGTAATCTGCTTGTGCGCCAAAGTTTTCAGTAGTTTTGACGAGCCCAACTCCGAAGAAGCGTTCCCATTCTCGATTCACCCAGACACGAGCCGTCAAAGGATTTTTTGGACTAACGATCCAGCGAGCTAATTCAAGCCGATCGGCCGGTTGGCTATCCGCGTTCGAAACAAACACGGCAGGAATTGCTCGAGTCACTTTCTCCGTCGGCTTGTCGTATTCGCCTCGAGTCAGCACGAAAGCCTCCTTCAAGCGGGACTCTTTCATGACCATCGTTGTAGGAACTTTGAGTTGGTAATCGGCTAGTTTTTTCTTGGCTGATTCCAGCTTTTCAGAAGCACTTCGATAAGGACTCGCGACCTGCTTATGATAAAAATCTTCAACCAATTTCTTTTGCTTCTCGGTTCTCTTGGCTACTTCGATAGAAACGATCTTCAGAATTTCTGCAGGCGATAGCGAACTTTGAAGAGATATCTCAGACAGTGGCCGGTCGGTCGTGGACAATCGAAAACGTCCGACATTATGTTGGGCGAATTTCGACGCGCTTTTCAACGTGATTTGAATGGTTGCATGCTTCGGAATCTTGGCAACTTTGTCCGCCACAAGAATCAGGCGACGCGGAATTCTTTTGTTCTTATCGTTGCCATCGATCGACCAGCCAATGTCCCCTCCCGAATTTCTATTGGCTTCTGGGGTCAGGATGGATTTCGCTGGCCAACCGTTTTGTTCGTAATCGGCCATGGCTTTCACTAATTTGATCTTGGTGGGTTTAGTCTGATTCGTATCAACGATCTCTACCAAAACTTCAGAAAGGACAAAGTTACCGTTCGAAGCCCGTCCGAGACTTTCGTTTGGAAGCGAAGGGTCTGGGAAAACTTCAAGCATTACAGCAGTGAGCTCATCACGTTCAGACTTGCCTTTTACGACATAGGTTTCTATCTTGGGGTTTTCACCAGATGCCAAATAGCTTCCATCGCTTTGCTTGGTGAGAACTGCTCCCGCTTCCGAGATGGCGGATTCAGCGTCGAGCTGTCGCCAATCGGTAACGAGTTCCAGTTCGCCATCAATGAGCGATTTCTCCCACGCGGCCATGGCGGCAGGCAGTTCCTTTTTGGTGCTGGCAAGAACTTTTTCTGAATCGCGAATTGCAGCCTCGAGTTTAGCGATTTCAGCCTCTTGTTCTGGGGAAGTTAGCTTCAGAAGCGGAGGTGTGTTCTCACCTTCCTTTCCGGCTGGAGCCAAAACGCCTTTCTCTTCATTCGAATTGAAGTAAGCGAAGAAGGAGTAAAACTCTTTTTGCGAAATGGGATCATACTTATGATCGTGGCAACGACAACAATTGAAAGTCAGACCTAGCCAGGTAAGTCCTGTGGTTTCCACTCGATCGATTACAGTCTCTACAAACCACTCTTCCTCGATGCGACCACCTTCGCCATTGAGTCGATGATTTCGATTAAAGCCGGTTGCAATGATTTGATCGCGACTCGCATTGGGTAGCATATCACCGGCTAATTGTTCGATCGTAAATTGGTCAAATGGCAAGTTCCGGTTGTAGGCTTGAATAAGCCAGTCTCGCCAAGCCCAGATGTCACGACTTCCATCACTTTGAAAGCCATTGCTGTCGGCGTAACGAGCGTAGTCCATCCATGTCAATGCCATGCGCTCGCCATAGTGTGGTGAAGCCAGCAATCGATCCACGACTTTCTCATATGCACTCGGTGATGAGTCCTCTAGAAAACTATCGATGTCGCCGGGGGTTGGAGGGAGCCCTGTTAGATCGAGTGTCGCGCGGCGAATCAAGGTAGCGCGATCGGCTTCCGGCGAGGGTCGAATGTTTTCCTTGGCAAGTCGAGCGCGTACAAAATGATCGATCAGGTTTGAACTCTCATTTTCCCTGTTAGCGTCGACCGGAAGACTTGGATGGACAGGCGGTATGAAAGCCCAGTGACCCTGATAGGTGGCGCCGTTCGCAATCCACTTTTCGAGCATTTCTTTCTGCGCCTTCGTCAACTTTTTATCGACCAGAGGAGGTGGCATCACAATGTCGGGATCGTTCGATTGAACGCGAACCATCAATTCGCTTTGCTCGGGATGCCCGGCAACAATCGCGGCCTTGCCAGAATCAGCTTCAGCTACGGCTTGATCGCGAAAATCCAACCGCAAGCCGCCTTCAAGCTTGTTCTGATCCGGCCCATGGCAAACAAAACAATTCTCGGAAAGAATCGGACGAATATCACGATTAAACTCAATGTCGTCGGAATAGGCGGTTGGCAAATGAGCAAGTGCTGCATAACCGGTTCCGAGAACTAAAAGCAAAACACGAAGGGCTTTTGAATTAATAATCGATGTTTTTTGTTCTCGCATACAAACCACAGCAGCACAGAGTTGTTGAAACGACTCGCAGGTGAATTGAGACATTTGCCTGGTCGATCGTCTAGGAGTTGACACGGCGAATCAATGCGTCGAGGTGAAATCAGATAATCTTCATTATGATGTTTAGGTATGAGGCTGTCTTGCAATATTCGCGCAAGGTTTGTTAAAAAAGCAGCACAAATCCATGATATCTACCGTCCAATCGTAAACAGTGGGCGATACTCGACCATTGGAGACCGGGCAACGCATGTCCCCTGGTTCAAAGTCCTAGGGGTTTGACGTTTTGAATGGTAGCAAGCGAAGGTGCCATTGAGATTGGGTTTTAGCATTCGTCAGCTCGTTGCTCGAAATCATTCAGTGAGGCTTTGGCATCCTCACATTCTGTTTCGATAAACTACTAACGCGAACTCATTAATCGAGTTCTGCCTAGTTGCGTTTAAAGTGAATCAAGCCAACTCATACCTGCGAGTGCAACTTCACTGCTAAGAGCCTTAGACAAGCTTGATCGCAATAACGGAACGTCTTTCTATTAAGCGCTTTGTTGCTCGTATTTGATCCGCCCGTGGTAGATGGCTGTGAGACTTTTTAGTAACGAGTGTTTTACCGTGTTTAATTGTGCAAGAGTGATCGAGCATTCGTCCAACTGGCCATCGGTTAGACGCTTCATGGTGATTGCATCAATAAGGTTTTGCAAACGGTTTGGAGTTGGTTCTACGAGTGTTCTTGCGGCGCTTTCAACGGCATCTGCAAGCATCAAGATCGCGGCTTCGATGGTCTGCGGTTTGGGGCCTGGGTAGCGAAAGGTGCTCTCAGGGACTTCTTCGGCGTTAGGATCGTTTTCTGTCTTTTTCGCTTCTTTACGATAGAAGTATTCCACCAAAGTTGTACCGTGATGCTGCTCAATAAAGTCGATGAACGGCTTGGGCAAATGATGTTGTCTTGCAAGGTCAGCGCCATCTTTGACGTGCGCAATAATGACGAGCGTGCTCATCGCTGGTTGTAGTGAGTCGTGGAGGTTTGCGCCTTGAGCTTGATTCTCGATGAAATATGTCGGCTTGAACATTTTGCCAATGTCGTGAAAGTACGCACCAACCCGCACGAGTAATCCATGCGCTCCGATACTATCAGCCGCAGATTCTGCGATGGCGGCGACATTAATGCTGTGGTTGTAGGTTCCTGGAGCACGCTGCGCGAGCTGCCTTAAAAGTTTATGGCTTGCGTCACCAAGCTCTAAAAGTCGGAGATCTGTTTGTACTTCAAAGATCGACTCGACATACGGCAATAGTCCTGTCATCAGCATTCCAGCCAGGATCGTGGCGAGCGAATTTCGAAACGCTTCTTGCGTCAATTGCCGTAAGAAAGTCCAATTATTCCAATAATTATTACGCGTTCCGGTTTGCATTAAATCCACGACGCTGACGGCTTCGATTTCGTTGGTAATTCCGTTGATTTGTCCGACCATTACGCCAACGCCGATGGTGGTAAATCCAGTCACGATAGCGGCAATCGCAGTGACTTTGATCAGGCGGTTACGCGTTCGGATTCGACCGAGAAGCAGCGTCGTTGAAGCGCCTGCCGACATCAAAATCACGAACTCGGCAAGGTCCATGCCAAGGGACAATGTCACGGCAAGCGCGAGTGCGGTTAGCAGCACCAAAGTGATACTTCGGCCGTATGCGATAGTTGCGGTTGCTGCGAAAATTACAAACGGGGCTACTTCGGCTCTCCAAGGGTCTTTCGCTGTCACCGTGCAAAGCAACAGACAGATCGAAGCCAAGCCAAGGATGCGAGCCAACTTCCAGGTGTCGGTCAAGAGTGACCGATCAAATTGATAGTGAATAAAAAGTCCACACAACAAATACAAAGCTAATATCATTCCGGTGTATGCTGCGAGGCGAATCAAAATTTCGGCAAGACTTTGTTGTTGAATCCATGCTGCATATTCAGCTCGAAGGATTTGGATGTCGTCTTGTCTAAGGGGAACGCCGGCTGCTACCATCGTGGTCTTGGATGGAAAATACGTAAACTTGGCGGGGACTACTGAAAGCTCCTTTTGCCGTCGCGCGAGCTCCGTAAGATCGGGTCGGTACATCAGAGTTTCGGGGAGTCGCGACTGAAGAAAGTTCCAAACCAAACCGCCCACGACTTCTGCATCAGGCGTATTGAATTCGCGTCGAAACTCTTTGGCTAACGATTCCCCAATAGAAGCTGAAACTTCAGCAATTCTTACGCGACTGGTCTCGACTTCGATTGCATCTTGCTCTTGGCCCGTGGTGAAGACTTTGATGAAACGTTGATTGCCACCTTCGATTGCGTGAGACAAATTCTTGAGCAATCCTGTCTCTTCGAACGGAAGCAGTACACGTCGAATTACGGAATCAAACTTTTCAATCTGGCCATCCTCTGCGAGCACCGACTGAATCGCTGCTAAGGCATCTTGAGGACTTATCGAAGCTTCAGCACGCTGACTGGGAAGGAACTGATCGAGCGTTTCTAGCTTTGCGACCGAAAGAGCATCGAATTTGTCTGGTCCGCGAAGTCTGAGTGCTTGCTCCTTTACGGCGCCACGAAGTTGTCCGATTTGCTGAGGCCTATTCTCGTATAGGCAGATTACTTCTCGGGCAGCCAGACTACGAAGCGTTGCAGTTTTACTGCCGTCAAGCATTTCAAAGTAGACTCGCGCCACGATCGCTCGTGGAGGAATGTAACCTTGGCGGTAAGCAAACGGCGGATTCCATCCTTGGATCGCGACGGTAATGATCGCCGCAAAAGCAATCGCAATGAGAACGCGAATCATCGCAGCGCGCTGAGTCAGGCGTTCCCACCAACCATTCCAAAACGAATCGAATTGCAAATTCGCAACACGATCGCTTCTTTTTCGAGCAGGAGAATTGGCTGACATAAACTTTTTACTAATGAATACTTCGGCTGAACGCGTCGGACCTTTAGCGATCAGAATCCACGATCAACGATCTTCCGACTTGGGCATCAAACCAGCAGTCGCATGACCGGGTGCGTCATAGGCACGAACAATATGATGCACCAAAGCGTGCCGAACGATATCTGATTCACTCAGCCGCACAAACGCGATCTCTTTAATCGACTGTAACCTTTGAGCCGCATCGCGAAGCCCACTCGTGACACCTGGTGGCAAGTCGACTTGAGAAATATCCCCCGAGACAACGACTCGAGAACCTTCGCCCATTCGGGTAAGAAACATTTTCATCTGAGCGACAGTTGTATTTTGTGCTTCGTCTAAAATGATGAACGAGTGATTAAGCGTTCGCCCTCGCATGTACGCTAGTGGGATAACTTCGATTGCATCTTGTTCCATGAGATACTTGACTTGATCGAAGTCGACCATCTCGTTAATCGCATCCAAGAGCGGTCGCAAATACGGATTCAGTTTGGCTTGCAAGTCACCGGGCAAATAACCGAGACTTTCACCTGCTTCAACCGCGGGACGAACCAATACAATTTTACGAATTTGCCTAGCCTTCAAAGCTTCAACCGCGGTTGCTACCGCGAGATAAGTCTTACCGCAGCCAGCCGGCCCAATGCAAAACGTCATGTCGTGTTTGCGGATCGCTTCAACATACTTGGACTGCCCTTCGGTTCGCGGCTTGATTCGCCGATGCGCGTTTCCGATCGCGATTTCTTGACGGTACTCGGGCGATGGATCTGGCGAGAAAGGTTGCGAGCTAGCTGATGAGCTTGAGCTGGAAGTAGCTGCAGGATTAGTTCGGTCCGGTGGTAGCGTTAAAAACGGGCGCTCTTCATAGAATTGCCTACTGCTATTTCCGTTCCTATTGCCTGCGACTCTTCCCAGTTGGTCAGCAACTTCATCTGGCCCGATGTGCCCCTTTTTGTAAACGCGATCTTTAAGCCGCTCAAGAATCTCAGTCGCCAACCTGACCGATTCGCTATCTCCCGAAACGCGGATCTGGCCACCGCGATGAGTGATCGCAACGCCGAGCTGATTTCTAACCGCTTTGAGATTTAAATCTTGCGGACCAAACAACTGCCGAACAATTTCCGGATCTGACAATGTGAGTGTAGCTTCCGACATACCGAAGTTCGCTCCTTGGGCGAATGTAGCTTGTCTATTGTGTAGCGGAACAAACCTGTGTAGCGAAACAAACCTTGCGATTGTCTCCGCACTCCTTGAATTATATCCAACCTGCTACCATTCCAAGATACCCTACGATGGTGGTCGGAAGTAATGAATCGGTCACATCCCATATGCCACCCAGACCCGGCAAAAGCGATCCGCTGTCCTTGGCTCCAACCGCCCTCTTAACCATAGATTCTATCAAATCCCCAATCAATCCGGTGATTCCTAAAATCAGTCCCAGCATCGCGGGCCCCCAAATCGGAACCTGAGAATGGTTCGAAAAGAATGCCGGGAAAAAAAATTGAAAAAAAACAATTGCAACGATCATAGCGATCGCAAAGCCGCCGATTGCCCCTTCGACGGTTTTGCCGGGGCTGATGTGTGGGCACAATTTCGTGCGTCCAAAACTCTTCCCAACAAAGTAAGCCCCAGCATCGCTGCTCTTGACAATCGTTGAAATACCGATGAGAGCTAGAAGGGCTTCGTTGGGTGCCCGTTGCAATCGCATCGCTATCCACATTGCCCCCAGCCCTCCGCAGTAGATAGTTATCAGTGACAAACAGGACCACTGCATCAGAGGACTCGACGAGTCTTTCCTTGAGCTAAACAGCACAACCGTTGCTGATAACATCATACCTAAGAAACAACCTAAACTAATCCATTGAAGCAACGGACCATTGCCCCAACGGTCTTGCGTCCATCCTGGATCGCCGATAATCAGCGGCAAAAACAGCGGAACCATGCCAACTAAAATGACTACGCTCGATGTCGTGACGCCAATCCATGAAGAAAGTTTTGTCGCACTAGCCGTTAATGAGCCGAACTCCCAGGCCGTTCCGCATGCCAAGAATAGCATCGCCGGTGCAAGCCATAAACCGGGCTGACCAAAAAGCGGTTTGTATGCGTCCAGATAAATCAGCGTGAAAACTGATCCAATCAAAATCGCTGCCGAAAGTAATCTATGCGAAAGCAAGCCCAAGCTACCTTTTCAACGGAACAAAAACATACGGCCACGAGGTGTCAGACCGGTTTCAAAGGTCTCCAAAGTCGTCCCCGAGAACCCACCTGTGAAAAGCATAAGCCCCCAAGAAACCACGCGAAAGACACATTCAGCGATTTGCCCGACTTTTGAGCCGGTTCGCGCCCAAAGCATCGTCGGAACGAACGCAAACGGCTATAACTCTACATGGCAATTCATGACTACACCAACCATTTTAATTGGACTCCATGCAAACTCTTTCGGTTTCTAAATACGTTTGTAACAGTCTGTGGCATTATCGATGGATGCAGATCCCGATTGCGTTGGGGGTCGCTGCTGCAACCGCAGTGATTGTTGGCGCTCTGGTGGTTGGAGACAGTGTCAGGACATCGCTTCGCGAGCTTGCACTCGATCGACTTGGCAAGGTCGACCATGTTCTCATCGCACCACGATTTTTTAATCAATCGACACTCGCCAATTGGCAGCCCAGCGACTCGATCGCTAACAAGATCGTCAACGAAATCGAAGGGGTCATACTCTTTCCGCGATCGACTGTTGAGAAGAAAACGATCGATGCTGAAACGAAGGTTCAATCGAACGAAACAATTGAGTCCGCCCAAGCTGATTCGGATAAACAATCAACCAGTATTCGGATCGCGGGCGGTGCGCTTTGCATCGGGATCGATCCATCGTTTTGGTCTCTCGGGTACTTCGCTGATTCGCCGAAGATTGCAGACGACGAAGCGATCATCAACATGGCTTTGGCGGAAGAGCTAGGAGTCGATGTTGGCGATCGGATTTCTGTTCGGCTGCCTTCATTGCAGGCTGTTCCCGCAGATAGCCCGCTAGGCAAACGTGACGAATCAACAGTCAGCCTACCGAATCTTCGCGTCGTCGCTGTGCTTCCCAATCGTTCGCTTGCTCGATTCGATCTTCGCAGTAATCAACGACCAGCCAGAAACGTCTTTGTTGCCAAGTCGGCGATCCAAGCTGTTTTAGACCGCCCAAATCAGATAAACGCCGCTTTCGTTTCGATGCCAAATGCGATCAACAATAAACAAGCCGCTGTTAATACAGTTGCTGCATCCGATCAAGCAGATGAGTTGCTCGAAAAACTTCCAGTCACGCTTGCCGATTTAGGCTACGCAATTAAACCTGTTGTAAGAAAATTCCCAGACGAAACTATCGGAGAAAAATCGAGCGGCGATATTCCAAAGCTGATCATCGATTATCTGCAAATCACCAGCGACCAATTGCTCATTCAACCAGACGCTCTTGCCGCCATCGAGAGAGCGATCCCGCTTCATGATAAAAGCAGCGATAAGCAACAGCGAGCAAGCCTGCTAGCCTATCTCGCTAACGGGATAACTCGAGTAACTCCGGCAGCGAATGAGCCTGCTGATACCAACAATTCAACTGCCATCTCAAACACTACCATTCCCTACTCGACAATCGTTGGTCTTGACCCAAAATCATTGGCAATACCTTCGATCGGATTTGATACAGCGGGTAACGCCGACGATCTGAAGCTATGGATAAAGGGGCTCGAGAACGATGAGGTGTTGATTAACAATTGGCTTGCAGAGCAGACCGAAAGCAAGCCTGGAGATTCGCTAAAAATTGATTACTTCGTTCCTGAAACTATTGACGGAACGGAAGTTGAAAAATCGATTGTTTTGAATGTAGCGGGCATTGTCCCGATTACCGAACCTAGCTCGGGATATCGCCGCAATCGCTCGGCAAAGTTCTCGGAGTCTCCAACGCAATTCAACGACTCGGAAATGGTTCCCAAGGTCCCGGGAATTACCGATCAAGAATCGATGAGCGACTGGGATTTACCGTTCGCTCTTACTCGAAAGATCCGAGACGAAGATGACAAGTACTGGAACAACCATCGATTAACTCCCAAGCTCTATATGAGCCTCAGTCAATCACAAAAGTTGTTCGGATCTCGCTTCGGAAGCGTAAGTTCAATTCGAGTTGCGACTAACCCTGAGCCGATGGCGCTAGCCACGGGTGACCGCGCAACAAAGTCTGTACCGATGTCACCCGAGGCTAGCGCCTACGGCTCAGAAGAAGGGCGTCAAGAACAACTCGAGGTGTCGTTGCTCACGGCATTGAAATCGACGGTCAAGGATTTGGGATGGCAAGTGCTTCCGCTGCGCGCTCAGCAGATAGCTGCCTCGAAAGGGACAACTCCCTTTGATGCACTTTTTTTGGCTTTGAGCATGTTTGTTATTGTGTCGGCTTTGCTCTTGGTGTCACTTCTTTTTCGGTTGTCGATTGAACGCCGTTCGACTGAATGGGGACTGCTCAAGTCGATCGGTGTACCGGCGGGACGCATCCAAAGTATCCTTCGGTTCGAAGGAGTTTTGCTATCGACGATCGGATCGGTGATCGGAGTTGGTTTGGGGGTCGCTTATGGGTACGGAGTTATCGGCTTGCTCAAATCTTGGTGGGTGGGAGCCGTCGGAACACCCTTTTTGGATTTCCATGTCAAGCCACAGACACTTGTGATCGGCAGTCTTATCGGTATCGCGATGGCTTCGTTGACTATCTTTATTTCTGGTAGGTTCGTGAACTGGCAATCTCCTATCAAACTGCTGAAAGGCATTGCGAACGATCCTTCGGGCAAGAGCTCAGAACAGTCAACATGGTTCTCTCGTTGGAGTGCAATCGCGGGGATCGTTTTTTGGATTCTACCCATCGCGACAGTCGGTATTGGGCTCTTTCAAACCGGACCGGCCGCGGCGGGAGCGTTCGTTGGAGCGGGGATGCTAATGTTGTTTGGACTGGTCGCAGTTTCATACCGAATCATGAAAACGGTTCCGGCTGATTCTAAAAAATCGACTGACCATTCAATGATTCGGATGACACTGGCTTCGTTAGCGATCAACAGTGTCCGTCGTAATCCGTGGCGATCTGTTCTTGCAATTGGATTGATGGCTGTTGCAAGCTTTCTTATCTTGTCGATCAGTCTTTTCGAAGCTTCCCCAGACGCAGCCGGGACCGGTGGCTTTGATCTGATGGTTCAGTCAACCGTCGCAGTTCCAAAGAACCTGGGAGATCCATCCTATCAGCGTGAGACGCTCGGCGATCGATCGACATCGCTTGCCAACACGTCAATCATTCCGATGCGAGTCCGTGACGGCGACGATGCTGGATGTAGCAATCTCTATCAGGCCGCGCAACCGCAAGTCTTCGGAGTCAGCAATCGACTTCGCATTTGGGCGGACGAGAACGCCAGCGACAGCTCGAAAAACAAAAATCAAAGAGCGGATTTCGCTTGGGCTGCCAAAGGAAACGTTGCCGACAACGCGTCACCTTGGATTCTCCTGGAAATTCCAGGGGACGGATCCGCCGAATCGCCTGTTCCTGTCATCTTGGATCAAAACACGGCGTTGTGGGCACTTCACTTAACGGGAACTCCCGGGGAAGAATTCCATTATGAAATGGGGAACCAAACGGTGCATTTTAGGACAGTTGCTGTGCTTCAAAATACGATTCTTCAGGGGAGCTTACTCATTGGCGAATCCAATTTTCAATCGCTGTTTCCTGAAATCAGTGGCTATCGACTTTGGCTGGTTCGCGACGAATCAAAGCCCAACTTAGTATCAACTAACGACTCGGTGCCCCGTGTGGAAAAGATCGCTAGTGCTCTTGAAAGCGGATGGTCCGATGAAGGAATGGATGCAGCTTCGACGACAAGCATCCTTCAAAATCTTTTGGCTGTTCAGAACACTTACTTGAAGGCCTTTCAATCACTCGGCGGTCTAGGACTTCTACTGGGAACTTTTGGATTAGTTGTAGTCCAGATGCGGTCGATTCAAGAACGTCGTCCAGAGTTAGGACTTATGAAATCAATCGGTTTCTCGGAGCCAAGGCTTGGTAAGCTGCTATTACTGGAATCTTTTGCGTTGCTTGGATGGGGAATTGGCATTGGAGTTGTTGCATCTTTCTTTGCAATTCTTCCAACGCTCATTCAAGGGGCGATACCTGTTGGCGTCATCACACCAGCACTTACGTTGGTTGTTATAAGCCTATTTGGTTTGCTGAGCGGGCTTGTTGCCGTGTGGTATGGCACAAAGGTTCCGATGCTCGCGGCACTAAGAAGTGAATAGACGCGAGTGCTGCATTTGTAAGAGTAGCAATAAAAAAACGAGAAGCTTCGGCCACGCGATTCGCAACACATCCATGTAGCAAACCTCATTGAAGCTTCTCGTGGATGGAATTTTTAGTCTTCATTGTAAGATGGTCAATAGTTATTCTCACATGTTATAAAAATTTTTTTCGAAATCTACCTGTGAATGCTGAAGCTGATGACATACGAAACGTTTGATTGTTGAACCCTATGACCTCCTTTGCAGATGAATCGATTCACTTCATAACGGGCAAGCTCGCAGAGAGTGCCGTTCGTGAAACGATTGAACAACTCGCTAAGCAACTTGGCTTTCAATACACTGTTCAAGTGCTTCCGATTACTGTCGCAGCGTTGATGACTACCACATGGTTGCTACGGCATCTTTCAATTCCAGAGAATGCCACTCGCGTCATCTTGCCAGGCCATCTCGAGATGGGTATCGATGAAATTAGATCTGCGACTCAGCGCGTTATCGAATGTGGCCCAAAGGACATTCGCGATCTTCCAACCCACTTTGGAAAGAAGCGTGTACTGGAAAGCGACTTTGGCAAACGATCGATCGATATCATCGCTGAAATCAATTACGCATCTCGTCTTTCGCATAATGATCTTATCAACACGGCCAAGCAACTCGTCAAAGATGGTGCCGACATCATCGATCTTGGATGCGAACCCGGCGTTCGGTGGACGGGAGTCGCTGAAGCAGTGAAGCGATTGCGAGACCAACAAATCCGATTGTCGATTGATACTTTCGATCCATGGGAAGCCGCTGAAGCAACCGCTGCCGGGGCCGAGCTGGTCCTGTCAGTGAACCACACAACCTGCGAAGCCGCCGCGAACTGGGGCGCGGAAGTCGTTGTCGTGCCTGACATGTCGGATATGAGCCGTTATCTTCAAAGTATCGAAGCGTCGATTGAACTTCTCAGTAAAGAAAACGTTCCCTTTCGCATCGACCCGATTTTAGAACCGATCGGTTGCGGTTTTGCAGAATCCCTTCAACGTTATCAGCAGGTTCGGCTGCATTTTCCCGACGCACCCATGATGATGGGTATCGGTAACATTACGGAGCTTACCGATTGTGATTCGGCTGGAATAAACATGCTTCTGTTAGCGATTTGCGAGGAGTGGAAGATTCAAAGTGTTCTAACCACGCAAGTTATTTCTTGGGCTCAAAGCTGCGTTCGGGAATGTGATATTGCAAGAAAGATCGTTGCCTACTCGGTCCGTCACAAGACGCCACCCAAGAAAATTGATCAGCGGCTGGTGATGCTGCGTGACCCTAAGGTTTACCACTATTCGCAAGCCGCATTGGAACAGCTTGCTGCAACGATTAAAGACAACAACTATCGAATAATAGTCGATCGCGAGCAGATTCATCTGATCGCCGCACAGGTCTTCATCAGTGGCACCGATCCTTTTGAAATGATGAGTCGCTTATTGGAAATGCCTCAATCGCGAAACGTCGACGTCAGCCACGCTTTCTATCTCGGTTTTGAGCTTGCTAAAGCAATGACCGCTTTGACTCTTGGAAAGCAATATGATCAAGATGTTGCCCTTAGATGGGGAATGCTTACTCGCGATGAAAAGCGACATCGATTGCCACGCAAGCGAACCACTAAACTAAATGAAACCGGACCTGAAGTTACACCTGAGAAGGCACCTGAGAACGTTAGTGAGAAAGTCATCGGCGAATGATTGAGATTCTTCATCGCGACCCGCTCTTCATCGTGGTCAATAAGCCTAGTGGCGTTCTTACGATCTCGACATTCGGTGTCGCAAGCATTCAAACGCTCCTTCGCGAACAACTTGCCAAGGGGCATTCGACGGACACGCAACAGTTTGTCGAGCCGCCGCATCGATTAGATCGTGGGACCACGGGAGCATTACTCATCGCAAGCAACCGCAAGTCGCTTTCAAACTTAAGTCAGCAGTTCCTTCATCGGCAGATTCGTAAACGCTATCTTGTTGCCATACCAAATTTGGTCGATTGGCAATCGCAAAATCTCAAGGACGACGACACGCTAGAGGATTGGATGCGAAAGATCCCAGATGTTGCTCAAGCAGAAGTAGTCGCAAAAGAAAGCGAAGGTGCAAAGCTGGGAGTGCTCCACTATCGGACGCTCTACCGGAACGATATCGGCCGGATCTTGGATATCGAAATGCAAACGGGTCGCATGCATCAAATCCGATTGCAGTTCGCCTCACGCGGGTTCCCAATCCTGGGCGATAGTGCTTATGGCAGCAAAATCGATTGGACACCGACGTTAGCTGACTCAGAAGTAGATGATTCAGTAGAGACTTGCAATTGCGACCGCAGTCACGAGCAGCACACGGCCCTGCATGCGGCTCATCTCGCCTTTCGGCACCCCAAGGACGCCTCATGGGTCGTCGTCAACGCACCCGTTTCTCAAGTTTGGAAAGACCATTTCCCCGACTTCGATTTCTCGTCGATCCGTCCATCTTTGGGTTGAAGGAATAGCCACCTATCGCAGCTGTGGGGCCGTTAACGCCTCCGAAGACGCGATGTGATGAACAACATCAACTTCCGATTTCTTTCTAGTAGTACGGCAACTGAGGCTATCGCCTCGTCGACTTCGAGCACCACCAACGGCTTCCCTAGCTTGCAACGTACTCATTCGTGCTGTTTTTTGAAACCCGTTCCCTCAGTAACTAGCCAAGCGGTTCCCATCAGGAAAAATCAGAGAATAAAAAAAACCCAGTGTTTTAAACTGGGTTTTGATGGATTTAAAATGCCTACACAATAGTATCTAAATGACCCCGACGGGAATCGAACCCGTGTTACCGCCGTGAAAGGGCGATGTCCTAGGCCGCTAGACGACGGGGCCCTAGTCTTTTTGTAACTTCGTCACAAACGTCCGAGAGTTTTAATCGATGTCTGGAGGCCGGTCAAGGCTTACCGACTGATACAAACCTTATAAACAAGCGGAATATACGTTGAAGTATTCTCAGGCCTTTAATAGTTCGCCTACATTTCGGTTAGCGAAGCCTGTGGCATGGTTAAAATCGACTGATAAACGTTTAGACGATACAATCAATCTTCATGATTTTTGGCGTCAGAATCGATATCCACTTCAACGTTATGACGTTGAATTGCGTCAAAGACCTCGCGACGGTGAACTGGTACTTCGCGCGGTGCCTCAACACCTAAACGAACCTTATCACCGCGAATTTCTACAACAACGATCGTAATGTCGTTGTTGATGACGATACTCTCATTCTTTTTTCTAGATAAAACCAACATTTGCCAAACCCTTCCTGGTAACGTGGGGCTGAATAACCCTAATTCCTCTTGCTGGACGGACATTCCAGCGAAATATTCTCGACTGTGCTACTTGAGTACCGCAACTTAGAACCATTGCGATACGTTCCACAAACGTTAGTTTCCTGTCCAACTTCGTGTCCAACACTCTTGATCTCTCCAACTGTATATGCGTATTCGTACTAGTCAAGAAAAACGGGGGGTTGACATCAAAAATTATCGAAAATTTTGATATTCTTCGGTCGTTTTTGTCCAAAAGCGACCTATTACAGGTCGAGTGGCCTACAAAATGTAGATTTCATAACGAATCAGCAAGCAGTGTTCCATTGATGAATGATCGTGAAACTGTCGACCGTTTGAGTGAGAATAGCCCGAAAGCTAGCATCGCCGTTTTCGCTTTGGATTGGTTCTTGGTGCTTTGCATCTTTTCGCTTTACGCCGGGAGCATCACGCCGGATGTAAACGAATCTCACTACTGGGTAAAAGCGAAGCACTTTTGGATTCCCGATTTTGCTTCGAGAGATCTTTTTGTTCAATCGAAGGACGCTCATTGGTTTTTTTTCGGGACTATCGGTTTCCTCACCGATTTCTTGTCGCTGCCGGTTGCAACTTGGCTTGGACGAATATCAGGCTGGGCTGCTTTGAGTTTCGGATGGTGTGTGTTCGTCCGAAGATTTAGTTCGCTTGGCCTGGCCGGGAGTTTGACTTGTGCAGCATGGATTGCTGCGATGCACTGGGGGCATCTTTCTGGAGAGTGGGTTGTCGGAGGGAGCGAGGCAAAAGTTTTTGCTTATGCATCGGCATTCATTGGGTTGTCGTGCTTTCTTGAACGATCGATCGGATGGGGCTGGGTATGGATGGGATTTGCATCCGCCTTCCATGTTTTGACTGGTGCTTGGCTGGTTGTTGCAAGCCTGATTGTGCTTGGGGTCGAAGTCTTACTCAAACGATCGAGAAAAAATGAGAGCGAAACACAGAATGAGATTGGTTTGGTTGCGTGGCGTCTTGGATTCATGGGATCGGTTAGTGCCTTAAGTTCTTTGGTTGGATTGATCGTTGGAGGTTTGATCTCTCTCCTTGGATTGCTTCCTGCAATAAAACTAAATCACGGTGCTAATCTCGCGGAGCAAGAACGCGGCGCGATCATCTACGTTTTTCAAAGACTTCCACATCATTTGGTTCCATCGCGATTTGCACCGGACCGATGGTTGGCGTTTGCTGTCCTGCTTGTTGTGACTGCGATTGTTTTATGGCTTGTGCGGCGAACATACTCCAACTTTTTTTCCGATGCGATTACAAAAAGTTCCGAAGTCAACATCGGGACCGATCGCGCTTTGGCAATCAGGAGGCTTGGTCAATACGATGTGCTGATTCGATTCGCATTCGTCTTTTCGTTGATCGCATTGATGGGCGTGATTCTCGATTTTTCGCTATCTGGTTGGGCAACGAATTGGTCCGCGTCAGTGTTACGCTATTACTGGTTCCGATGGAACGATGTTATCTGGCCAACCGTGCTTGTGGTTTCGCTGTTGCTTGTCATTGAAAAGACCAGCTCTTGGCGTTGGGAAGTGCGTTACTTTGCATCGGTGATATTGATTGCTTCGGGCCTCTGGGTGGTCGGTAGCGAGTACATCAAGAACTACAACGATTCGATTTCTCCTGCTGATCAAGCGGCGTTGTTGCTTCGAGGGGAATCGCGAGCGGCACGTGTTCAGATCCATCAAGACTGGTTGGATATATGTACGTTTATCCGAACCAACACACCTGAGGATGCTTTGTTCCTGACGCCTCGATTTCAGCAGACGTTCAAATGGAATGCCGCACGCGCCGAGGTTGTTTGTTGGAAAGATTCACCGCAAGATGCTCTGGGGCTGATTGAGTGGGAATCGCGGATGCTTGCTGTTTTTCCGAGCGATGAAAATGGCTATGGGATGCCTTGGTCCGATAGTTTATTGAGTAAACTACAGAAGGAGTACGATTTTGATTACGTCCTGATCGATCGACGTATTCAAAAGACTCCTCCGGTTATGGAGTTTATTCACTCCAATTCAACTTACGCACTGTTTCGCACGATAAAACTGGATTCGGCTTCGTCTCGATAAGTAGACGTTATGAGCAGTTATGTCTATGAATTGAAGAGCATTAAATTTCGGTGACAAGTTTGCATCTTAGGATTAGTGTATGAACGCAAGTCAGCTAAGCACTCTCGCGAATGATCGCGAGCTTCCGAAGAAGATTAAATCATTTTTGCTTGGCGAAAAGCGAAATTCAGAATCGCCTCAGAAGGCACAGCGACAAATGGCACCTGAGCTCGCGTTCGGAAGACATCGAGGTCCTGCGCCGCGAAACGCTCATCGTGCAGCGGTCTTAATAAGCCTTACACCTCGAAATTTTGTTGCACCGGAAACTAAACAAGAGCGATTTGAGTGGACAATACCGCTGACGGTGAGGGCTCGCGGGCTGCATGATCATGGTGGACAGATCGCGTTGCCTGGTGGTCGATTAGAGCCGGGCGAAGAAAGTTGGGAGGCGGCGCGTCGTGAATATCGCGAAGAACTTTTCTCGCAAGTTGACTCGGCAAAAGCGGATGCTTCATTGCGGGAAGAGAGATCGGTTTCGAAGCTTGAGTACCTTGGGCCGCTGAGTCCGATTTATGTTTACGCTAGCAATAACCAAGTCGATGTGATTGTTGCAGCTGAAACGACACTTCCCGACTACAGTCCATCGTCCGATGAAGTGGATCAAGTATTGTTGGTACCGTTGAGTTTTCTTATGCGAGAAGACGCATGTATTATTGGAACGATGAGCCGAGGCTCGACCACCTTTGAAGCCCCTGGGTATCGTTTCGGTGAACACTTTATTTGGGGTGCGACTGCGATGATCTTGGCGGAATTGATCTACGCTGTTAGGCAGGCCGCTTAGCTTTGGATCTCCGAGACAAAGGGTAGGCAAGTAGCTTTGTCTCTCCGAGACAAAGGGCTCGCAAGTCTCGGAGAGACTTGCCTACGTGTAGTATTCGATGCGTTATTTAGTTGTCCTATACGACAACTGGCTTGGGGCGGAATAGTGCTAAGAAAAATCCGAGTGCGATGAACAGTACAACGCTCGGAACAATCCAAAAGCCAAACCAATCAGTTGATACAGTTTCACCATCGACGATTCTATTGCGTTCGGCAAGGATGCCGCAAGCTAGCGTGCCAAGCCAGGTGCCAAGTCCGTATACCAAGAAACCGAGAAGTGATTGAGCGCTTGCCTTGAGGTCCTCAGGAGCGGCCTTGTCTGCGTGAATAAAACCAGCTGCGAAGAAAAAGTCGAAGCAAAAGCCATGTAGCGCAACACCCATGATTGCCATCGCATAAGGAAAACTCATCGGTCCGCCGTTCGCGAATAACAAGTAACGTAAAGCCCAGCAAAACAATCCAACGGCCATGACCCACTTGATTCCAAACTTCTTCAGGAAGAACGGGAGCATTACAAGCAAGAGTAGTTCAACTCCTTGGCCGATTGCCAACGTTGTTCCGATATTCTTGATTTTGGCACCTTCAGCAAGAAACGCACCGGCCGAGTTGAAGTACATACCCATTGCGATTGCAGCGACCAAAGTGATCACGAAGAACACTGCGTAGGAGAAATCTTTCAACATGGATACGGCTCGGAAGAAATCCAATGCACCGCCGCCTGTTCCGACTGGTGGTGTCTTGGGTAGTACGAACCAACAATAAATGCCAAAGATGAATGAGATGATTGCGGCTTGTTGCAGCGGGCCACCGGTACCGATAGTTTTTGCGACCATCTTGCCACCGGCTCCGGAGATCTCACCAGCGAAGATCCAGTCGATCATCAATCCCGCACAGATCCATCCGACTGTACCGAAGACTCGCAGTCCAGGAAAATCGCGTTCTGCATCCGGCACGTTTCTGAAGGTCAGCGAATTGATGACGGCTAACGTTGGATTAAAAAGCAACGAGTAGGCGAAGGTCACAATAAACAGGAGCACGTACTGCGATGGGTCTGTCAGAACGCTCATCGCATACAACAGGCCAGCACCAAGAATATGGCAGATAGCCATGAGCCGTTCACTATTGATAAGTCGGTCAGCAATGTATCCTGCAAATAGAGTCGAGAGCATCGCACCCAGATACACGTTCGCGTTTAGCGAAGTCGCTTGTGCCGGAGTGAATCCTTTCTCAATGAGAAAAGGATAGTAAACGATGATCCAAGATCCCCAAATGGCGAACTGGAGGAACATCATCACCGAAAGGATGATTCGATTTGGCATGGACAGTGGCGGCGACGCGGACTCGACAGACGGGTTAAGCTGCATGGTGTGTTGGATGCCAAGCACAAGGCTTGGGAAGGGGGGAGCGGAAGATCGAAACGACGTTAAAATTTTTTAGTTAAACAATTTTAGGTACTTGGTGAACGACCAGAAGATTATGTGCGTTATCCAGAAGACCTGTACCTGTCACATATACTACTCGATCGCCTGGACTCAGGATGCCCGTCTTGCAGCCCCATGCGCTGACTTCATCAAAAAGTGATTGCGGGTCACCTAGTTTTTCAACGCCGTGGGGCATAATTCCCCAGAAAATGCACATCCGGCGAAGGATTGCAGGGGAGTCGCTGACTCCGAGTGTAGGAATGTAGTTGCGTTGTTTGGATTTGACCCAAGCAGTACCGCCGGTATGAGAAGCGATAACGACTAGCTTTGCATCGATTGTCTCGGCGATGGTTGCGGCGCTGTGCGTGACGGCTGAAGTAATCGGGTGCACGCGATCGAATACCTTTACCTTGCTAGATTGAGGTTGGTCTTTGAAAAGTTGTTCTGTGTGCAACATGATTCGGTTCATCGTATCGACTGCATCGATCGGATATTCGCCGATAGCCGTTTCACCGCTGAGCATACACGCATCCGCTCCGTCGAGAATTGCATTGGCTACGTCGCTAGCCTCTGCACGCGTTGGGCGTCGATTATGGTGCATGCTTTCGAGCATTTGAGTGGCCACAATAACGGGTTTCAGTTTGTCGCGACAAACATTGATGATTCGCTTTTGTGCGACGGGTGTTTCAGCGACATCGATTTCGACTCCTAGATCGCCTCGAGCAACCATCACCGCGTCGGTTGCATCGACGATTGCTTCTAGAGCGTCGAGAGCTTCCCGCTTTTCAATTTTGGCAACGACAAGTGCATTGCATTCCCAAGACGCCAGCAGATTCTTCAACGAAAAAACATCTTGCGCAGTGCGGACGAAGGACATGCTTACGAAATCGATTTCATTCTGAGCAGCCCATTTCGCGTTTTCAATGTCTTCTGATTGCATTGCGGGAACGCTGAGAGTTGTTCCAGGTAGGTTGATTCCTTGGCGAGAACGGATCGTACCTCCGATAAGAATTTTGCACTTCACAGAATCTTTCGCTTTTTCGATGGCTTCCATCGATATGGTTCCATCAGCTAGCAGAATTCGGTCACCGACGCGTAACTCGTCGACCAGCTTCGGGTAGGTCCCGACGAGCTGATGCGGGTCGGTGGTTACGTTGCCGCGAATGAACGTGAACTCTTCGCCTGGAACAACATCCATTGCACCATCTGCGAGTGCACCCAAACGAATCTTGGGGCCAGCCAGATCCAGCAGAACACCGACTTGAAATCCTGTAATCGCGCGAACTTGTTTGATTTTTTCGAGAACTCGCGAGTAGTCCGCTTGCGTACCGTGTGCCGCATTGATTCGAAAGATGTCGACACCGTGGTGAACCAATTCCGTTAAAATCTCTACGCTTTCGCAAGCGGGTCCAACGGTCGCAATGATCTTGGTTCTAGCTTGGTTAAGCTTCGGCTGCACTATCCTGGAAGGAGCAGCGTCCCTGCGAAGTAGTTTCGGTTCGGGAATAACGTCGATTGGTGTGTCTGCCATAGTTTTTCGCGAATTTCGTTGTATCGTGTGAAAAGAAGCGAGCAGTGTGAACTCAAACATTTGATTCCACCACGAAAAGATTTTGTAGTTTTAACGCAACCGGCAGCGAAACGATACAGGGCCGAATTACGGGACCATTCATGAAAAACATTAAACAATGGCAAGGACGATGGGCATGCGTGGGCGGAGGCTCCGCGGGATTGGGGCTTGTTCTCGCTCGTCATTTGGTTCGTCAAGGAGCGAACGTTGCCATTGTTGGTCGCGATCGTGGTCGGCTTGCGTCGGCTGTAGAAGATTTAAAAGCTTTAGCCACGCAATACAGTACGAAAGGAAAAATTGTTTCATTCTCCGTAGACCTCGCAAACTCACAATCGCCACAGGCGAATGATTCGCCGGGAGATTCAAATGGCGATCTTGCGCGATGGATGGATTGGTTGGACGAAGTATCACTCGATCTGGCGGTTGCTGCAGCAGGCAAATCTGATCGCGGCTATCTAAGCCAACTAACCATTGGCGATTTGCGGGCGATCTTCGAAGCAAATGTTTCGACGTCGTTCGCGTTTGGACAGCACTGCTCTGAGTCGCTCAGTCGTGGAAAGGGGACTTTGGTTCACATAAGCTCGCTTGCCGGAATCGTTGCTGCTACTGGAATGGGCGCTTACTCGATCGCTAAGCACGGAGTCGTGGCACTTTCAAGACAACTGCGATTAGAGCTTGCCTCCAAAGGAATTCGTGTTTTGCTCGTATGTCCCGGACCGGTGGCGAACGTAGAACATCAAGGACGATATGACGAACTGGTGAAGCAACGTGAACTGTCAGCAGAACTTGCAAAGCCAGCCGCCGGAAACAAAGTCCGCTCCATCGACGCGGACTTGCTTGCCGAAAAAATCCTTCTCGCAGTCGAAGCAGGTACTAAGGAACTTGTCATTCCCGGCAAAGTTCGCTGGCTGGCCGCTCTCGGGATCCTGTTCCCTTCATTCGCAGACTACATGCTGAAGAACAAAGTGTAGGGCGTACGGGGTTGGATTGATCGCACGGATAGATTTGGACTAGAGACATTACCATCTGTCTTTTGCCTGAAGTTGTGTGCATCTGAGTTGGTTAATGTTAATTTGAAATCCGTCTTCGTCTTTGTTGCTCAAATTGATCGAAGGCGATGGTTTCGTAGATGTTCTCTAACGAATTTCCCCCTTCACTGTTGCCAGGAACAACTCTTATATTCAAGGCATTGATAATCAGTAGCACATCAAGTGGTGCAACTTCTAAATCACCGTTCACATCCAAGTAGTATGGACGCGTGCGAATATCGATTGGGATAGTGGTGAAGGCGGGTTTGTTCAGGTAGTTGATGATCAACAGAATGTCTAAAGGGCCAACGAAACCGTTGCCATCAACATCCATATTTCCTTTTTTATTTGTCCAAGGAGTAGCGTTTCGAAGGACTTCGAAATCCATTTCCATTTTGGCTTTAAGCCCTTCTGCATCGGTTCCCCAAAGGCTAAGACGATAGTTCGCATCGTCACCATTCCAAGCTCGAATGGTTAGGCTTTTGGTGACCGAATCAAACGTAATCCAGTTCGGTAATACGCTGTCGTTTAAAGTCAGTGTGTAAGTCAATAGTCCTCCTTCTGGATCCGAGAAAACTCTGGTATCTAGGTCAATTTTCATCTGCTCGCCGGCCGCGGCAATAATCTTTGGCAGCGATACTGGAGAAACCGTCGGAGCTTCGTTAACGTTCGATATGGCTACGACATAGTCTCGGGTAGTGACGGCGCCCGATTTATCGGTGGCAGAAATCTGAACAACGTGAGTTTGTGTTTGTTCGAAGTCTAAATTGGCGTTAGCGCTGACGAAAAGCCTATTCGTTCCGGATTCAAATTCAAATCGCGACGCATTGGCCCCTTTTACCTCCAGCGTTACCGATTCGTTTCGATTACGATCGGAAACAGGAATTGTGCCGACAAGCATTCCGGCTGCCGAATTTTCATTGACCTTCAATGTCGATTCAGAAAGTATCGGCGGATCATTTTCCTCTATAAGTTGGATGGTAATTTGAGCGACCGATGAAAGGGGAGGCGTCGCGTTATCATTGGCACGAACCGTGAAAACATATCGATCCTGGACAACTGCATCCAACGTTGCGTTAGTCCTTACCACGAAGCTTGAATCCGTGGCGTTCCATTCAAAAGGTGTCGCTGAGAGTGGAGTCAGAACAGTCAGCGTTATTGTTTGGTTGGCGTTAGGATCGGACGCAAGAATGGTACCGACGCGAGTCCCCCTTGCGATACGTTCAGAGACACTAAACGATTGAGGAGCGATAGCTGGTGGGTCATTTACGTCGCTTACGGATATCGTTATGGTTGCAACCGCAAATTTTGTTGAATCGCTCGTTTCGTTGATCTGAACAATCAACGTCGAAACGGCGGTCAACGGGTTGTAAGGGAGACTTGCGGTCGATACGCGAATTTCGCCGGACTGTGAATTTACTTCGAATCGATCGGCCCCGGATCCCGAGAGAACTTGGAAGTTCATTGCTTGGTCCAGTTCAGGATTTTCGAATCGCACGGTACCAACCAGAGTACCAAGCGGGCTTTGCTCCAAAATCGTGAAGCTTTGATTAGAAATTGCAGGTGGCTCGTTTACATCTCGGATTTGTACTGTTACGGTCGAAGTCGAGCTTAAAGTGCTGGCTAGACCATCTTGAATAACAACTGGAATCGACCACGCCTTTCGCGATTCGTAGTCGAGCAAGGCCGGGTTGCTGACTCGAATTGCACCTGTCGAGGTATTGATGGAGAAAGGAAATCCAACGGCTAAACCAGAAATGGAATATCGAATAGTAGAGGTTCCATTTACGTCTGGATCGACTCCAGCGACAGTCGCGACAAGCGTATCCAACGCGCTGTTTTCGTCGAGCTGAACGGTGAGGTTTGGTGCGACTGGTCGTTCGTTGACATCCGATGGCGAAATGGTTATCGCTTTCGTAGTTAGTGCTGGAGGAACATTCGAGTCTGATACTTGAACGTTTAGCACAACCGGCGACGTGGATTCAAAGTCCCAGATTCCTGAATTTAGAAGGGTGATTTGCCCTGTTGATGAATTCACAGCGAATCGATTGGATTCGGGGTTAATGGCATATTGAAGAGTTTGCCCGACATCGGGGTCCATCGCTAATACACTTCCAGCGACTGAGCCCGGTGGAGAATTCTCCGGTAGCGAAAAGTTCACGCTACTTATGACAGGCGGACGATTCGGAACGAAATCAAAACTTGGCCCAAGAATGTGCTCAAAGTTCGTAACATCTAGTTGAACCGGACCACCGTTTAGAAGTAGTCCAGAAGGCGCGTTGGCTGGGAGAATGCGATAATTGCCAGGAGGAAGTTCTTCGAGTTCAAATTTTCCTTGTGCATTGGAAGTCGTGGCGAATTCTGGATAGCTATAAGTCAGCGCGTCAAAGGGACCAAATGGACTACTATCTGGAATCGTGTTGTTGGTGTACGCAATGGCATACTGAATATCGGCCAGAGGGCGATCAAAAGAAAGTCGTTGTCGGGCACCGGCTCGCATGGGCCCCGTTTGAGCAAAAGCGATCAATTCGTCACGACTGTTGTAGATCTCCAATCGACCGTATGAGTCACTTAGCGCACTGGCACCGATTGATACGATCGAAACGGCGCTTGCCGGTTGGTAAAATTCTACTCGCAATCGCGAACCGTTGCTAAACCAAGGAATTCCTTCGCTGGCAAAGACTTTCGGTCCATTCGTTGAACCACCCGATGGAACGCGTGGTCGAACAACGAACCCGACGTTTTTGTTTTGCTCGTTGACGACCGTTAGAGTTGCGTTCGGAAATGGATTGGTTAACTCAGTTCCATCCGAAAAAGAACTTGGATTGACGGCAATGTTGACTGAACTTCGAACACCATCTCCGTTTTGATCCGCAAAAAAGGTAATTCCTGATAGCGAAGTCGAAGACGGAGATGCAGTGATACGACCACTGACTCCACCGTTGAAATTGTAGTCGCCAACGTGATTAATCTGTCGGCCTGCGTAGGATAGTTGGCTTGGGTCGCCGAAGGTTCCAAAAGTAAATCGGTAGCCTACCGAATCGGTAGAAGGATCTTGGATGTTACCAGCTACCCAATCCTGAGCGCTGTTGCCAGTTGAGGCCCCCACGCGTCCCACATATGCGAGAGACTGGAGAACAACCTTTTCAGTTCCTGCGGGGCTTTTGACGTCGTCTTTTGTAGAAAATGTTATCCGCCCATAGGATGTACTAGCCGTCGCTGAATTTCCCATGGCACCGATCGAATCGATAACGGTCCAACCGGCGGCGGAACCATCTCGGAGACCATCATCATTGGTATCGATGTCTGACGCAGGGACGGGCGCGGAAGCAGCCGACACGATCATGAATGTTAGACTGGGCGAAACAAATGATAAGCGATTGGATAAAGTTGATGCATCACTCCAGCGACCACTGGGCAAGCCACCGAAACCTGTGTCTGTACTGCGAACCGTGTTCGCAAGATTGTTGGGGGAAAATGGAGAATCCTTTTGTAAGAAAACTAGAAAACCATTCGCACCAAAATTCAAACCTGAAAGATTGATTACCGAATGGAGATATCCCGGTCCACCTGGGACCGCGCCCCAACCTTCCACCGAAACAAAATATGTACCCTCCGCGATGGTCGAGTTTGGTGTCCCACGAAGCTCGACGTACTGGTCGGTGTCATTGGAACCAAAGAGCGGGCTAAAGAGGACTTCGCTGATATAACTCGTCATGACTTGCCGAACTTCGAGTTGTTCCAGCAGAAGACGGCGGCGTGAAAAAGATTTGCGGTTTGTTGCCCGATGACGATTCCGTGGAGGTGCCATAAGTTTCTAAATCTAAACGTGAGGATTGGCGAATTTAGAACCGGAAAGCTGGTAAGTATAACCGAAACAGAAAGTTGGGAGACGACCTCGGGAGACACCAAAAGTGGTGGAAGGAGGTAGCTTTGGAAACCATGCTTTAGGTTGTGTTACTGCTGGTCTTCGGAGGTTGTCCTTCGATTTTGACTCATAGCAGACTTATTTCGTTGGATGACGATCGGTTCTCGGCACGCCCAAAAACTCGCCCTCTTGTACCACCCTGTTCGAAGGTCCAAGGATAGTTAAACTCTTACTTATTGAAATTTGTCTAACTTTACTTAATGCAGAACTTCTTTTCGTTGGCGCTATCTCCGATGACTTACTTTCCAGACGTTCCTAAGATTCAATACGAAGGTCCTAAAAGCCGAAATCCACTTGCATTTCGTTGGTACAACCCAGACGAAATGATCGAAGGGAAATCGATGAAGGATCATTTGAGATTCTCGATCGTGTACTGGCATACGATGCGAGGTACCGGTTCGGATCCGTTTGGTCCGGGGACTGCCATTCGTCCTTGGGACGATGGAAGCAACAGTGTTGATAACGCGTTGAAGCGAATTGAAGTTGCTTTCGAGATTTTTGAAAAGCTCCAAGCTCCCTTCTACGCGTGGCATGATCGCGATGTGTCACCCGAGGGTAGCTCGCTCAAAGAGACTAACGTAAACTTTGATCGCATCGCTAAGTCCTTGGCAGAGCATCAGCAGAAGTCGGGCGTTAAGCTCCTATGGGGCACAGCGAACATGTTCAGCCATCCTCGATTTATGCATGGTGCTTCGACAAGCTGCAACGCAGATGTTTTTGCTTTCGGTGCAGCTCAAGTTAAAAAAGCGATCGAAGTAACGAAACAACTCGGTGGTGAAAACTATGTGTTTTGGGGTGGGCGTGAAGGGTATCAATCGCTCTACAACACGGACATGAAACGCGAGCTCGATCACTTGGCGCGATTCTTTCATATGGCGGTTGATTACGCCAAGAAGATTGGCTTCACAGGACAGTTCTTGATCGAGCCGAAGCCAAAGGAGCCTACCAAGCATCAATACGATTCAGACGCTGCCGCATGTATCAACTTCTTAAGAGCCTATGACCTGCTTCCGTATTTCAAGTTGAATCTTGAAACCAATCACGCAACACTTGCCGGGCATACGATGATGCATGAATTGGACTACGCAGGCCATCAGGGTGCGCTGGGTTCGATCGATGCAAACACGGGCGACTTGCTGCTAGGTTGGGATACAGATCAATTCCCGACAGACTTTTATCTCACCGCTCAATGCATGCTTGCGATCCTCAAGCATGGTGGGATCGGTAAGGGAGGAGTGAACTTCGATGCCAAAGTACGACGTGAGAGCTTCGAGCCGATCGATTTGTTTCACGCACATGTCGGCGGTATGGATGCATTTGCTCGTGGCTTGAAAATCGCGGCTGAGATTCGCAAAGATGGAGTCGTTAGTGACTTTATCAGGCAACGCTATCGCAGTTGGGATAGCGGAATTGGCGCTTCGATCGAATCAGGCAAAGAATGCTTTGAATCGCTTGAGAAATACATGCTCGAAAAAGGAGATAGCGCTCCGAACGAAAGCGGTCGCCAAGAGATGCTGGAAAACATCATTAATTGGTACCTGTAATTTTTCGGGCTCCAAATCGTGCTCGATGTCAATCCGATCCGAGCAATCCGAATCGAGCACAAGCACAAGTACCGCTTTGCTGAGTACGAGTAGAAGACTCTTCAATATTTCCTTTCGAAGTTTGACTGTCCTAGCTTTTTCGTTTTACGGTTGATCATTCATGAGCTACTACATCGGTGTTGATATTGGAACTTCAGGGACGAAGAGTATTTTGATTGATCCGAAAGGAAAAATCATTGCCGAAGCTTCGGCTACTTATGAAGTCCACTATCCCAAGCCATTGTGGACCGAGCAGGATCCAGAAGACTGGTGGAATGCGGTTGTCAAAACTGTTCGAGCGGTTGTCAAAACATCCAAGGTGAAGCCGGCTGATGTCAAGTCGATCGGGCTATCGGGGCAAATGCATGGATCGGTGTTTTTGGACTCGAAAAAGCGCGTGATCCGCAAGGCACTTTTGTGGAACGATCAACGAACGGCTGCCGAATGCGAGGAGATTACCACTCGTGCAGGTGGGCGTGATGCTTTGATCAAGATGGTTGCCAATCCAGCGTTGACTGGTTTCACAGCCCCAAAAATTTTATGGCTTCGAAACAAAGAACCAAAGAATTTTGAGAAGTTACGTCACGTTCTTTTGCCAAAGGATGATGTGCGTCGTCGATTAACAGGTGAGTTGGCGACTGAAGTAAGCGATGCGTCGGGGATGCTGCTGCTGGATGTCGTAAATCGAAAGTGGTCGGATGAATTGCTGACGAAGTTGGACTTGGATAAGTCTCTACTGGCGCGAGTTTATGAATCAGAAGAGGTGACAGGTACGCTGTTACCGGATGTTGCGAAGGCGTTGGGGCTTACGACCGATTGCAAGGTTGTCGGTGGAGCAGGGGATTGTGCGGCGGGTGCGGTTGGCAATGGTGTTGTCAAATCGGGAGTCGTAACGACTTCGCTTGGCACTTCTGGAGTCGTCTTTTGCCACAGCGATTCTCCGCAGTATGATCCTGCTGGTCGACTTCATACGTTTTGTCACGCTGTCCGTGGGAAATGGCACATGATGGGGGTGACACTCTCTGCTGCGGGGTCTCTGCAATGGTTTGTGGACAACCTGTGTGCTGAGTTAAATGCCAAGAAAAAGTCCGATGCGTTTGCGGTCATCAATGAGGAGGCTGCAGCTGTTTCGGCTCGGAGCGATGGCTTGTTCTTCTTGCCATACTTGGCAGGCGAGCGAACGCCGCATGCTGATAGTAATGCACGGGGATGCTTTGTTGGACTTACCAATTCTCATTCGCGGGGCCATATGGCTCGCGCGGTTATGGAGGGCGTAGCGTACTCTTTGAGAGAGTCTCTTGACATCGTTGAATCGATGGGAGTCCCTGTCAAAGAGATTCGTACAAGCGGTGGCGGTTCCAAGAGTCCTCTTTGGACGCAAATCATTGCAGATGTCTTTGGGCAGTCTGCTTGTAAGATCAATGCGGAGCAAGGGCCAGCCTTCGGAGTCGCACTGCTCGCCGCTGTTGGAGATGGAGCCTACAAAGACATCGAGGAAGCTTGCAAGGCGACCATTTCTGTCGTGGAAAAAACAGCTCCCAAAAAGGCAAATAGTAAAGCCTATACAGCTGGTTTTGAGATCTATCGAGCGTTGTATCCTGCATTGGCAGAGAGTTTTCAAAAAATAGCCACAATGGTAGTTCTCGCTAATCATTAACGCTCTTTGTTCATTAGGAATTCAACTGTTCGTAAAAGAGTTAGAATTTCGAGCGTGATGCGATAGCCGATCTTTCTTGAGCTTCAGGCGCTAGCCAAGTTCAAGCGACTAATCATCCGCTTGCGCAGGCACGTCCAACGACGCGGCTAGCGCCGGCGACTCAAGGCACGATGTATTGAGCCTCAGGCGTTAGCCAAGTTTAAACGGCTAAACACCCGCTTGCGCAGAAATTTCCAACGACGCGGCTAGGGTGCTAAAACGAGCGGGATTAAAAGCCTTTTTTGATTCGGCGTTACATTCCTATTATTGATTACGACCGTCGGAAGAGATCGAGTTTTTTAAGGATTCGAAGCTGGTTGTTTGCTCGTGCAATCTCTTGAAAACTAGGGTTTGGTGTCTCTTCTCGAGTAAACCAGCTAGTTTGATCCCTTGAAGCATCAAATGATGTGATAATCGTTTTGTTTAGGGAATCAAACTTTAGTGGAGCGGGGGGACCGCTGAGGGCGTTATACGAGTCCAAAGGGCGGAACCTCGCATTCACTCACGCAGGACGTTGGATCGACGATTGTAAGACTGTTTTTTCTGGTTTTAAAAAATAATCACGGATGATTGAAAATGATTTACAAACTCTATGTTAAACCAAGCTATAGGTTCACTGAGGAAACTTGATATTGCTGCGATCTTCAGTTGGGTCAGCGTAGCTGTCCTAGCTTTGACCCAAACTTCTATGGTTGAATCTGATAACTTACAAAGCTATTGGTCATTCAGTTCGATTGGATTGGCATCTTGTCTTGCATTCTCTGAGATAAGACGACGTCGCTCTGAGATCCAGGTTCAGGTTTTTCGAGATGCTGCGACGACAGATCCGCTGACAGGCGTTGGGAATCGACGTTGGTTGGACATCGAGATGAAGCAGCGTTTATCGCAATTTCGACGTCAATATGTTCCGTTCTCCGTGCTCATGATGGACATCGATCACTTCAAGAGTATTAATGACCGGTGGGGGCATGATGTCGGCGATCTCGTGATTGTAAAGGTTTCTGAAACTATTCGAAAAACACTTCGCGACATGGATGTGCTCTGTCGCATTGGTGGAGAAGAGTTCTTAGCTATTCTTCCTGGAACCGATATCAAGGCTGCTTGCGTAGCGGCGGAACGCATTCGGCATGCTATAGAAATGTGCCCTTTTTTCAAGCAAGATCGCGTCATTCCCGTGAATCTCAGTGTTGGAGTAACTGCCGCAATGTCGGCGGATGAGATTGATGTGATTCTGAAGCGGGCCGATGAAGCGTTGTACGCTGCCAAGCGAGATGGAAGGAACCGATGTTTTGTGAAACTTTCAATTGAACCATTTAGTATCAATGCTCACGATAGTCTTTTTGAAGAGCGGGGCGTTTTGGATACCCAATCACGATTGGGTAACTCTAAGGTCATTGATAATTCGCTCATGATGGTCCGATAAACGTAAGGCATAAAGAGTTATTATTTGGATATACAAAATTTGTGAATCCTAATTGTCGGTCTGTGGCAAAGCAAGTGATAAGCAAAACGAGAAGCCTAGGTGTTAGGCATTTATTCCGGTTTAGCAACGTAAAGGACTGCTGCTGTCGCGGTAAATCCGTGAGCAAAGCTTTTGCTGCCTACCGGCCCGAATTCTCCAGCTGCGAAGAATCCAGCAAGTGGTGCATTCGGGAAGTAATGATCAAGTACATTTGCGTCATGATGAGGTTCGGAGAACATTCGAGAGCCTCGGCCGTTGCAAGTAAACAATAGCGTTGCCAACGGTTGTCCATAGCTTGATTCAACACGTTTGCATGCGACTTGAAGATCCGCGTGGGCCGTTTCCGAATCGCGCACGTGGAACTGAACGGATTGGCCGACTCGTGCTGGCTCGGGGAGTACCACTCCATCGACATCATCGTCGACTCCGAGGCATTGACGGACAAGGAAATCATGAGGCATCTGCTTGCCGTCGACGTCATACACGGCGAGTCCGATCAAAAGGCTTTTAAGCATCAATTCCTGATCGCTGGTGGACGATTCTTCGTAGAGTGAGCGAAGCTGAGGAAGGGCAGGCTTACCGGAGAGTTCTAGGATGGTTCCTTCGTCAACTTTTGTCACTGTCATCGGAGAGCCGATTGGCCGGCAGCCTTGGCTGACCAGTGGTTGGATTTGAATCTCGGGTGGAAGCAATAAACCAACCGCTCCGAGGAGGCTTCCTTCGTCGTTCATGATCAATCCGCATTCGTATGGGCCAGCGGTTCCGCTTGCGTAGCCACCCAAGATCGGCAAGCCGGGAGACTCCTGCGCGATACGGTCGGTCATTAAATCAATTGGGAACGAGAACGGATCAGCCAGTAACAAAAGACCGCTGCCCGGAATCGATTCCTCGAGCAGAGCGTCTGGTAGACCGAAGAGCGAAGGCCCATCGGCGGTAGGTTGATACTCCACATTAAAAGGCTTGGGAGCCGCTTGCAGACCGGCAATTACTATCACGCTTGCCGCGATCTGGTGCTCGATTTCAGTTCGCACGCCGAGGACGCTTTCAGCCGAGCATCCAATCACAGTTGCCTCTGGCGCGAGCTTGGCAAGCTTTTCGGCGAGCACTTCGGACATTGTGCACGCTTCAGGGCAGCTAAAGAACACAATCACAAGTGACACGGGCTGGGTAACTCGAGAAGCGGCTGTTTCGAACGCTTCAGTGACCGCAGCGACGATCGAATCGGATTGGCAAACTGCGGAGGCAGCGGTTGGAAGAGGATTCAATGACAAGTGAGTTTACCAACGGTTACCAGACTAGCTTGGCAGAATCAAAGATTGGTCCTTCAACGCACGTTCGTTGATAGTCCCACTGGCCATCCGTCTGTCGAATCTTGGCGACACAACTAAAGCATATCCCAATACCGCATGCCATTGGTGTCTCAAGTGATACCTCGCACGATATATTTTTTTCTTTTGCAATCGCGGAAACGGCAGCCATCATCGGTTCCGGTCCACAACAGACAATTCGAATCGATTCAGTAGCAGGGGCCACTTCGAGTAAATCAAGAAGCAAATCGGTCACTGGTTTAGGCTCGCCGATAGACCCATCATCCGTTGCTAAGCGTACATCGAAGCCAGCATTGCGGAAGTCTTGAATTCCTGCGAGTCGTCCTGCGGTTCTTGCTCCGTAGAGTAGCGTAACCTTTTTGGCGTAACCGTTTCGAGAGAGCGTTTGCTCGCCGTCGATCAACTCGTCTACTTCGTTGCCGAATTTTTGGCTACCTAAGGCTTCGCGACCGACAGCAAGCATCGGGGTTTGACCAACTCCGCCAACAGCCATCACCAGATGATCCACTGGTGCCACAGAAAATGTGTTTCCCAGCGGACCATTCATGGCGACCAAATCATCTTCACTAAGCCGAGAAAGCGCTTGCGTGAATTTTCCTTTTACCAGATAGACCAGGTCAATCCCTTGCCATTGGGCGTGATCCTCTGTGTAACGATCGTACAACGCAAAAGCGCGACCGATTAGCGGGTCATTGCAACCATGAATTCGAAGCATCACAAACTGGCCGGGAAGTGTTTCTCGAGCGATTGCCTGCGATTCGATTCGGATACGAAAAGTATCATCTGCTATCTGCAGGTTTTCGATGATTCTGCACGTTTGAAATTGAGCGTTACAAGCGTAATGGGGCATCGAAACTATGGATTAAGTTTATGGAATGGAAATAGGGCTTGAAAATCAGATGGATTTTCGGATTAACGTTCCAGGTGATTTGGATTTGTAGGATCGCGACGTGCAAATCGCGAGTTGTACATGGTTAGCCCCGTATAGCTTCCGGCGGCGGCCATACCGGGGACTTTGCCAAATGCTCACTCACCTTGGTCAGTAGTGGATCAATCGTCTGAAGCTGAATCGTATGCGGAGGCGACCAATCGAACCAGCGGTAGCCCTCGTGTTCGGTGAGTACCAGCGTGCGATCAGTACGAAGCCAGCCTAAATAAATCGATAATTTCTTAAGCTTTGCCCGTTTGTTGACTTGAACTGTATACTCCTGGTCGTAGGTGAAGTTTGGATCGGTCCAAATTTCCTGTTCGGGGATCCCCGTTTCCTCTTCCAATTCACGGACGGCTGTTTGAAGTGGTGTTTCACCCGGATCCATATGACCTTTTGGCAAATCCCAGCGTGAGGCATGTTTCATTAGCAAAAATTGAATTGGACGACCCAAACGAAACACTAGATAACCACTCGAAAAAACTTCGGGACTCATCGACACTCCGTGTCAGAAACAGAAACACTTCAGCAAGTTGCTCCACCTAATACGATCGCTATGATAACGATCTGTTGAAACGAACCAATACCTTAACTAAAAACTATGAAGATTTATACAAAGACAGGCGATGCGGGTACCACCGGGCTATTCGGAGGACCGCGAGTTTCCAAGTTTGATCCGAGAATTTGCGCTTACGGCTCGGTGGACGAACTCAATGCGGTCCTCGGAATGGTACGTGCGATTGGATTGGATGCGGCCCAAGACCAGCTTTTGAAAACTGTCCAAGACTCGCTATTTTCGATCGGAGCCGAACTAGCGACTCCCGAGCCCGAGAAGCACTCCTTGAAGTGGGCTGGTGCAGCACATGTAGAAACACTTGAGAACGCGATCGATGACTTTGATAGCCAACTGCCGCAATTGCGGACGTTCGTTTTGCCAGGCGGATCGACAGGAGCAGCCCACCTGCACGTTGCCCGAACCGTTTGCCGACGCACCGAGCGCGAAATTGTCAAGCTTGGTCAAGACCCTCGGATAAGCGACGTATCTGAGATCGTTATCTACTTGAATCGTTTAAGTGATTTGCTGTTCGTGATGGCGCGATTGACCAATCAAATCGAAGGAGTTCCGGACGTTCCGTGGCAAAGTCCTTTGGCAAAGAGCTAACGCGTTGGGGCTAGGACTTCCGCGCGTCTTGTGTTTGGCTGAAGCCCTACCAGCCCATGACCATATTGGATTCGATAACGCGGCGCGCTCCTTCGAGGTCCGATCCGGTTTCGCTCATGTAGAGCCGAATCGCGTGGACCTTATCACCGGCCGATCTGGCAAGGCAATCGCGTGCAACACTGCAAATATCCAGGCTCCTGCTAGTCAGGCCTAAAGCCCCCTTGGAGATGACCCAACTATCGCGAGGACGTTTGGTCAGTCGCACAATGTCGTCGGTCGGATACGCATCGGCCAAGACGGCCCTTGCTGAAGCTTCATCTTCTGCCCAAGTGATAATGATATGAGAATCGGTTTCAACTTCGAACAATGGCATGCTAGGTCTAGCTCCCACAATCGCGGCAAGGCAATTTCGTTATGAACATTCAGTATTGAGCCACCTGATGGTAACATCTTACATTAGACGAACAAGAATTCGTAGCTCGATTGAAAAATAGAAAGAATTGATGCCTTCTAACTTCACAAAAAACTACTTTGGATTAAGCGAATGGCTTGTTGTCCGCTTGTGGATTGTTTTTTATGTCTCTTTGGTAGCTTACCCCTGTTTAAGGGCATATTGGCCAGTCGAACAAGCACGGCTTTACGTGGCTGCTGCTGAAAACGCACTCGACAAGGCCAAGCAGCCTGAAGACGAACGCTTCCAGGAGGCTCGAAACCTTCTAGCCAAGGCACGCGAGTCCGACCCTGGGATCGTCCACACCTTCGACTATCTTCGAGTTCTCGACCAGGTTGCTCCACTGCCACTGGCACAACTACTTCCCGCTTTGAAATTCTTGAATCCCAGCGCCCGTAGATCTTTTGGATATCCGCTTGCCGACGAGGCGATGAAACGGAGAGAATTTGAAAAGTCCTACCAAATTTTAAGCATGGTTTCGTCGTTCGAGGCTGACAAGACGCCGGACGAGCGAAATCGACTTGCATATGGTGCGGCACTAGCAAAGAGGGACCTCCGGCTTGCGTTGAAGGAGATCGATCTTGCGTTGAGTGACCTCGATCGGGAAGTCCCCGGGATTCTCGACACCAAAGCATGGGTGCTGCATGAGCTTCACAAGGACGAGGAGGCTTTGGTCTGGATTGATCGTGCGATTTCGCTTTTCCAGACCGACCTGCTGAAAGTACACAGCCCTCAATTTGGTGTCACTAAGGACCAGTTGGAAGAGTTCATCCGCTCCCCCAACTCCGAAGAAGATAGCAAAAGCTCGCTTACCATTTCGGATGTAAAAAATGAACAGCTAGTGAAAATTTTCCAAGAGCTAGCTGTTTATCAATATCACCGTGCCGAGATTCTCAACTCGCTAAAGCAGACGGAAAAAGCAGATTGGACCTTCGATTGGTTGGAAAATCGCGGTTTTAACAAGTTCAGCGAACTGTTCTAGTCGCAGGGTTCACTGAGTGGTAGACTCCCGACGTTCATGATTCGCTAGATGCCAGAGGTTGGTCTCCTGATACGACTCGCGAGTTCGTGCTGTCAGCCGAAGTTCGCCAACTTGCGCGTCGCGATAGTTGCGGGATTTCAATTTGATAACAGGCTTTTCGGCCCGACCTAATTTTACAAAAACAACTGAACAAACAAACCAAGGATGGTTTTATGTACAAATTCCTCCTCTGCTGGAGATATCTCAGGACGCGATGGATTGCGTTAGCATCGATCGTTTCGGTGACGCTCGGTGTGGCGACATTAATTGTCGTCAACAGCGTCATGGATGGATTCACCGAAGAGATGCACAACCGCATCCATGGGATTTTGAGTGACTTGGTTGTTGAAAGCCATTCCTCTAGTGGTATCTCCGACTCGAAATGGTTTGAAGATCGTATTCGTGAAACGCTCGGCGATCGTTTGGAGGGGCTCACAACGGTGGTCGCTGTTCCTGCCATGTTGAACTTTTCGTTCAATGGTTCGAACCATACGCAGCAGATTAATCTGATCGGTATCGATCAACAAAGTTACGCATCGGTAAGCGATTTCAGCCAGTACCTGATGCACCCCGAGAATCAAAAGCGTATTGACTTCCTTCTCAAGGATGACGGATACGCACCTGATCGTACAACGTTTCCTGAGTCGGGATGGAATTATCGACGTGATATGGCTCGATTGAGAAAAGAGATCGATCGAGAGACGCAGCGTAATAAAGAGTTGCGTCGCCAAATCAAAAGCGCAGAAGTCGGCTCGCTATCGTTGTCCGATTCGATGGACAAGACAACCATTGGCGGTCTCACGGCCTCGACTGAAGCAACCACCCCGGCAACGAGTAACCCTGAGCCGCCGGCACTAGCAGCGAATAGCGATTCGACCAGCACCTCATCGCCAGAAACCCCGCAAGAAAATCCAACTACCGAGCTCGCATCACTGAGCGACTTTCTCTCAAAAGAAACTACAGCGCTTGAACCGCCGCAATCCGCTTCAACAACGACTGAAATGATGATGGCTGGTCCAAGCCTCAAGATGTCAGCAAATGATCCATCAGCACGGGCTCATTATTTCGATAGTGAGACCGATACGCACACCGGCATCGTCATTGGCATTAGCATTGGAAGCATGCGTTATCGCGATCCACATGGCGATGTGAAAGATCTCTTCTTTGTTCGTCCTGGTGACGATGTGTCGATCGCATTGCCAGGTGCGGGTTCGCCTCCAAGAGCGATTGACGAGTCATTTACCGTTGTTGACTTTTATGAAAGCAAGATGAGCGAATACGACTCGACTTTCGCGTTTGTACCACTTGAACGATTGCAAAAAATTCGTGGCATGATCGATCCTACAACTGGAAAAAAATCAGTAACCAGCATTCAGATGAAGCTCAAGCGGGGTGTGAATCTTGCTGAGGCGCGAGACGACTTGCGTGCCGTTTTTCCACCAGATCAAACCATGGTTCATGTTCAATCATGGCGAGATACACAAGGACCGCTTTTGGCGGCGGTTCAATTGGAAACAACGATCTTGAACATCCTATTGTTTATGATCATCGCTGTTGCGGGCTTCGGCATTCTTGCAACGTTTTTCATGATCGTCGTTGAAAAGACTCGTGACATTGGCGTTCTTAAATCGCTTGGTGCACCTGGTTCGGGGATTGCTTCGATATTCTTGACGTACGGTCTTCTGCTTGGGATCGTTGGTTCCGGTGCGGGTGTGATGCTCGGACTGCTTTTTGTATGGAACATCAATTCTATTGCAGCACTGATCGAAAAGATTACAGGACGTGAGGTATTTGATCCGACTGTCTACTACTTCAGCGAGATACCAACCATCATTCATCCAACGATGGTGGTTTGGGTCATTATCGGATCGGTTCTAATCGCCGTCATGGCGAGCGTGCTTCCATCGATTCGAGCTGCCAGAATGCACCCGGTTCAAGCTCTTCGATATGAGTAGTTTTTCCACTTAGTTTCTTTCACGGTTTTTCTGCTGCCAAGAACGCAATGAATATTTCTACCTTGAATACTTCTACGTCGAATACATTAAAGTTGAATGCGACGATTGATCGCACTGACGAACCTCTCGAATTCGACGGGCCTACGCGGTTACGAGTCGTTGCGTATCCGACCAATGAGCCGGTGACTGGTAGAACCATGTTGCAAGCCCAAGGACTTCACAAGACATACAAAAAAAATCGTGTGAGCGTTCCGGTATTAAAGGGCGTTGACTTCGCTGCACAGCAGGGCAAGATCACGGCAATCATTGGGCAGAGCGGCTCTGGTAAAAGCACCTTGCTCCATTTGCTTGCGACCCTGGATCGTCCTGATCAGGGCGAGGTGCATTTCGATGGCCATCGCATCGATCATCTTTCAAGACGCAGTCGAGACCATTTTCGAAATCAACGTTTGGGGATGATTTTCCAGTTCTATCACTTGTTGCCAGAGTTATCGACGTTAGAGAATGTTCTCGCGCCGATCATGATTGGACGATCGGCTCTTTCCTACTTGATGAATCGAAGATCCATTCATAACCATGCGAAGGAATTGATTGATCGCGTTGGACTTGGGCATCGATTGCACCACAAGCCGAGCGAGCTTTCCGGGGGCGAAATGCAACGGACAGCGATCGCAAGAGCGTTGGTAACAAACCCAGACATCTTGTTAGCAGACGAACCAACCGGAAACCTGGACCAAGAAACCGGCGCTGGCATCTTAGATATTCTCAAAGAACTCAATCGCGAGCAAGGGCTTACGATCGTCATGGTAACACACGACGAATCGATTGCAAAAAAGTGCGATGCGGTTGTAAGACTATCTAAAGGTCGTGTGGAGTCCGTCGCTTAGGTAACGCTTTCACAAACCAATACATCCAACTGCTCGCCGTTGCAGTCGAGTGATGTTTCAGCAAGGACCCTAGAGCCCTTGAGTTGGAAGCTGAAGTCGCTGCCGACGGTAACACTTGGAAGTGATAGGAATGACGGCGATTTGACAAGGCTTTTGATATTTCCGCCGATCATATTTGTGATTTCGCTGAGAACGTCTTCCAGGTCGGAATCAGAAACTTCAGTCGGCTTCATTTGCAGCATGTTGCAAACAGCTTGTCGCGTGAATGCCTCGGATGATTGGATCACCACTGCCCCCTTCCACTCACCGCTAATCGATATGCAACCCGTCAAGCGTTTACCTGCTACGGGGTCAGCTTTCCCCCCCATGGGAGACGCTTCCATACTAATCATGGTGCTAAGAATGTTTTGAGTAATGCTGATTAAATCATCTTGCGATGGGTGCATTGCATGGGCAACCTATTTAAGGACTACGGAGAAACAAGTAAACTGAAGGAAGGTCTATTTGACGGAGTTTCTTACTGGGGTTTGTAACAAGCCGCTTTTCCAATTTGAATTCGCTCAAAAGCGACGTCCAAATTCATTGTGGTCTCTGCTCCGCCGAGGAACAGAAATCCGTCAGGTTTCATTATTTTGCGGACGTTATTCAGGATGTCACGCTTCGTTTCAAGGGCAAAGTAAATCAGGACGTTTCGCAGAAAGACAATGTCTGGTGATTGCATTACTGGAAAAGGTTCGATGAGGTTGATGATTTTGAATTCAACCATTTTGCGAATCTCTTCTTTAATCTGCCATCCAAGTCCTTTCTTCTCAAAGTTTTTAAGAAGCAATGGCATCGGAAGCCCGCGATTCACTTCGGTTTGGTTGAAGATGCCTTGCTTAGCTTTATCAAGAATCTGAGTTGATAGATCACTTGCGATTAGTTTCACCTTCCAGCCTTGCAGTTCTGGAAAGTGTTCTTGAATCACCATGGCAATCGTGTAAATTTCTTGTCCACTTGAGCACGCATTGGACCAGATTGTAATTGTTCGTTCCTTCGCTCGCTTCTCGATCAAGTCCGGTATGATTTGCTGTCGTAACGCGTCGAATGGGTGCAGGTCACGGAAGAAGCTTGTCTCGTTTGTCGTCATGGCTTCGACGACTTGCTGCGTAAGCTTTTGCGCACCGAGTCGTTGAAGAGCTTTGACGAGCTCATCTAGTGTCTCAATACCATTATCACGTGCAACTGGGTTCAACCGCGACTCTATCAAGTAGGATTTACTTGGTTCAAGCATGATCGCCGCCTTGTTTTTAACAAGGTTGCTTATGAAGTCAAACGTATTGGTGTTTAAACCTAATGTAGTCATGAATGTGTTACGTGCTGAGGGTTGCTACTGAACGAGCCGAGCGACCTACTTGGGCTTCGCGAATAATCTCATCGGCAATCTTGTTTAAGGGGAGGATTTTATTGGCAAGTCCCAATTTGAATACCGCCCCTGGCATACCCCAAACAATCGAGGTGGCTTCGTCTTGAATCAGTGTGTGTCCCCCTGCTTCACGAATCGTATCGCAACCTCGTGCACCATCTTGTCCCATGCCCGTCAAAACAACACTCAATACGTTCGGCCCGTAAAGCTCTGCAACCGAGCGGAACAAGACGTCCACTGCGGGGCGGCATGAGTTCTCCGGGGTTCCTTTACTTAATTCAACTTTAACAGCGGTCCCATCGCGTTTTAGCGTCATATGAAAGTCGCCCGGAGCGATCCAAACTCCGCCGGGATTAATGGTTTCACCTGCTGTAGCTTCGACAACCTTCAACGAAGAAAGTCCATCGAGACGTTGCGCTAAATGCTTTGTAAATAAAGCAGGCATGTGTTGCACGAGTACGATCGGGACCGGTAAGTCTTCGGGTAATAGTGGAATAATGTTTTGTAATGCATTTGGACCGCCAGTGGAGACACCAATGGCGACAATATCGATCTTGCCATTTCGACTCTTATTAAGTGTCGTGAGGAACGATGGGGATAAACCGGTTGGTTGTGTTCGAGCAATCGGTAGTAGCTGGATCGGTGCAGGCGGAGGTGATGTCCATGGGCAAAATGTCTTCACCTTTGGTATCAATTCAAATTTTACGTTGGCAATCGCTGCGTTGACGCTGCCGACGTTCGCAGGCTTACAAACGTAATCGTTGGCACCTTTAGACAAAGCATCTATCGTGGCCTCTGCGCCCTTGGAGGTAAGCGTGGAGAACATAATGACGGGAAGCTTTGGATATAGCTTTCGCAACTCAACTAACGTAGTGATACCATCCATCTCTGGCATTTCCATGTCCAGGGTGATGATATCGGGATTCAGTTGAGGGATTTTCGCCAAAGCGATTTTGCCATTCGCGGCGATACCGGCGACTTCTATCGCAGGATCGCTTGAAAGTGCGTCGGTCAATAAACGACGGATCACCGTCGAGTCGTCGACAACGAGAACTCGTATCTTTCGACTCAAGATGCGGCTCCGATACCAAGAATTTCCAGCTTCTCGACGAGCATCGCCTTATCAAAGGGCTTCATAACATATTCATTTACGCCAGCGACAAATGCCATTGCTAGCCGTTCCATCTCGGTCTCAGTTGTTACCATCATCAATGGTAAATCAACATACTTTGGATCTGCGCGAACAGCCTTGATGAAATCCAGTCCGTTCATTTCAGGCATGTTCCAATCGACCAGAACGATATCAGGAATGCCAAATTCCTCAAGCTTGGCCAAGCCATCCAATCCATGGATCGCTTCGGTAATTTCGAAGCCCAACGACTTCATAATGTCGCCAATAATTCGTCGAATTGCTCTTGAATCGTCGATTAATAAAGCACGCATGAATCTGTCTCAAAAAATACAATTTTGTTGGAAAAGGAGGCGAGCTAGTGGATGAAGTGTACATCACACCAAACGCACGTTTCGATGTTGAACTCTGGTTGCACATTTTGCAAGCCGCGGCTTATAAGCCGCGGCTTGTATCATGTCAGCCCATAGGGCTTTCGTTCTCATTCATTAAACCGACTGATAGCTGCCACCGAAGCCCGCTTTGGAACCTGAAACAGGTGCCATAAGCGGTCGACTTTGTAAAGCTGATCTTCGTAGGTCGAGATCATCTTGCTGATACTTGAATTGGCTAACAAGTTGTTGGAGTGTCGATGCCATGCGGCTCAGTTCGCCAGATGCTTGTTGGCAGTTATTCGCACCGCTTGTAGTGCTATTAGCGGCACCGGCAACGGCTGTAATGTTCTCAGCGATATCGCTTGTACCCTTGGCTGCTTCAGCAACGTTGCGGCCCATTTCGTTTGCAGTCGCGGTTTGCTCTTCGACTGCACTTGCGATGGTACTGCTGATATCGTTGATCTGGTTAATCACATCGCTAATCTGTCGGATGGCTTCCACGGCACCTTGCGTATCAGTCTGAATCATTTCAATCTTCTGACTGATGTCTTCGGTCGCCTTAGCGGTTTCCTTAGCGAGTTCTTTCACTTCGTTTGCAACCACGGCGAATCCCTTGCCAGCTTCACCAGCTCGGGCTGCTTCGATGGTTGCGTTGAGTGCCAGTAGGTTCGTTTGCTCGGCGATCGAGGTGATGACCTTGACAACCTTGCCTATCTCCGCGGAACTCTCGCCCAGCTTGGTAATAGTTCGGTTGGTGCTCGCTGCAACGTCAACTGCTTGTTGCGATACTCGCGATGCCTCAGAAGCGTTCTTTGCGATTTCTCGAATCGCAGAGTTCATCTCTTCAACGCCGGTTGCAACCGTGTGAACGTTTGCACTGACTTGTTCCGAAGCAGCCGAAACAATGTTGGCTTGCGACGATGTTTCATCCGCACTTCCGCTCATTTCGGTACTTACAGCCGATAGTTCTTCCGACGCACCAGCCAAGGCGGTTGCGTTCTCGGCGATTGAGCTCATGCTGTTACGAAGGTTGCCGAAGAAGCTCTCTAAGCCTTGGCCCATTTGACCGATCGGATCGTTTCCTGAAACTGTGATTGTTTGAGTTAGGTCGCCTTGTGATGCTGATCTGACAACATCCAAGATTGAGCTGACCTTGTTCTTGAGGTCTTCAGCCGCAGTCCTTTGAGCCGTAACATCGATCGCGAATTTGACGACCTTAACCGGTTTACCACTTGAGTCGTTGATTGGAGCGTAATTCGCGAGCAGCCATAAGCTCTTATTGGATTTTCCAAATCGGTGGACCTCACCGATTTGCGTTTCCCCTCGATTCAATGCAGCCCAAAACTCTTTGTATTCGGCTGAGTTCCGCTCAATCGGGTCCACAAACATGGAATGATGACGGCCTCGAATTTCATCCAATGTGTAGCCAACAGTCGCAAGGAAATTCTCGTTCGCTTTGACAATAGTTCCATCGAGATTGAATTCGATGACAGCTTGAATTCGCGAGATCGCGGAAATCTGGCCAGCGTAATCCGCATTGATTTCTCGTTGTTGGCCGACGGCTTTCCAGTCGACTTTTTCAGCATCCAACGCTGTGTAAATTCCTTCGACAGTTGAATTTAACGCTGATGCTAGCTTGCAAACTTCGTCTCGAGAATTCACAGTAAGGCGCTGAGTAAGGTCTCCCTCGGATACTCTGGTTAAAGCAGAAACAGCATTTTGAAGCGGTCGGCTGATTCCGCGAGCTAGCCAAAATCCTACAAAAGCAACAACCAGTGTCGCAAGGGTCCCAGCAATTAAGAAAAAGTTTCGCATCGAGTTCGCGACGGCTTGCACGCTCACGGTCGGCTCTCGAAGAGATACTCCCCAGCCGTATCCAGGGAAGCCCAATGCTCCTTCGGAGGTTGCGTAGCCGTTGAGCATCGAAATTCCGCGCCGCGAATGATTTTCATTGGTGAAACCGGTCTTGCCTTCAGCAATATCTTTGGCGAACTGAAGCCCGCCTTCCGCTAGATTTAACTTGAGTACTACACTCGGATCGTTATCGTCCAGAACAACCCCGTCCTTACGAACAACATTCGCTTCAATTTCGCGACCGGCTTTTTTGGCGGCTTCGCGTTGCTCTTCCATTATTTGGGTAACAATCCGAGCGAAAGACGCACGGTTGGACCACACTCGAGCAACTTTGCCATTTTCGTCAAAAATGGGTGCAGAAAAGTTGAGTGATAAACCTTTCTCGTTAGTGCATTCTTGCACTAACGGATCGAAAGCGGCATCACTGTAGAATGTTTGTCCTTTTTGAATCGTTCCATTGGTGCATTTCTTGAACCATTCTTCATCCTTGACGGTTCTTCCAATTAACGAGGAAGCTTTAATTGGTTTTCCTGAATAGTCTTTACTATTAACGCCCACGATCGTGCCTTCGGCATCGGCGACAATCAGCAAATCATAGCAGCCATATGTTACAGTGAAGAAGTCAAGCAGATCCGTCAGTTCCTCTTTTTCGCTAAACGCTTGGGGATTGTGAGCGAAGGCTTGGACATCGCCATAGCGTTCGAATAGGTTGCGATAGATCTTGTCCAATGTTTGTGATGAAGTAGTCTGCAGCAGACTGCCGGATGATTGCATAATCTGTCTGCCCATCGATGCATAGGCCGTCCAACAGATCGTAATCAGCGGTATCATCGCGACCAACAAGAAACAAACAATTAACTTCGACTGGATTGATTTGAACTGGATTTTCAAGAATTTAGGCATGGTAGTTCTGGAGGAATTTAAAGTGAGGCACGAATTGATTTGAAGACACAATATTTGAACAGTAGTTTACTTAAGTCTGCGACGGTTAAATTATTCGGTGACGAGCTGAACAGCCTCCGCGCAATTGAGTAGCAATAAGAGACGTCCGTTCAACTTGTATGCTCCTTGAACTAATTCACGCGATGGTCCTTGTAGCGTGTCTGGCGGTGCTTCGAAATTCTCGACGTCGACTGCGATGACATCGCCGATTTGATCAACAAGAAGGCTGACGGCGCCATCGTCACTGCGGACAACAACGTTCATCGGACGCTTGCCATTTTCACGTGGCTTCATGCCAAGTCGTGTGCGAAGGTCGATTGCCGTTACAATCTGACCACGTAGATTGATGAGACCGCTCACGGCGGCCGGTGCCTTAGGTACTCGCGTCATTTCTTGATAGCGAATGACTTCCTGTACCGTTTGTGCGTCAACTCCGAAGAGGTGGCCATCTAGGAGAAATGTGCAGAGTTGTCTGGATGCGATCATGTCTGGCTACCTTTCTATACGTTGAGGGTGGATTGAAAAAATGAAGGATCAACCATCCGAATCACGGCAGGCAGATCTAGCAAATCGGTAACATGCCCATTAATCACAGCAGACTGAGTCAGCCCAGCACGCTGTGCTGGTCGCGTATTGATTAACTCTGTTTCAACGATGTCGACAATTTGATCGACTACTAGTCCAACACTGCGACCATCCTCGGAGTAGACGACCACGTCCATCAGGCCTTCTGGATGATTTGCTGGTTCCACACCCAAAGTATCCGAGAGTCGAATGAGGGGGAGAATTTCGCCGCGATACTGGACTACTTCTTGGTGGTCTGCTCGCTCAACTTTGTTGATTGCAAGTTTTTCTAAACGAGTTACCTGTGCAATTGGTAACGCGAATCGTCGACTAGGCCCAACACCTAAGACTAGCAACGTTTGCATGTTCGAATTGTTGGTGGTCGCTCTGTCATTCGAATCGGATACGGCTCGCTCTTTCGTTCCTGTAACGACATGTGCGGACTGCGCAAGCCCCATCACGTCGAGAATTAAAGCGACTCGCCCATCACCCATAATAGTTGTTCCCGAGTAGACGGAAACGTTCTTCAGTTGCTTGCTTAACGGCTTCACCACGATCTCTTCGGAATCGTTGATGTTGTCTACAACTAAGCCAAATTGCCTGTCGTCTGCGCGAAGAACGACGATATTGACAATCTCACTTTTTGCGGAGTTATCTCGGGGAATACCAAGTTCATTACGAAGATAGACTAGCGGCAGCAAGCGACCTCTCAGTCTATAGACCGGAGCGCCTTGAATCCATTCGATGCTTGTACGACTCTCTTCGCCTTCCAAACGGACCAATTCCATCAAATTTACTTGAGGAATCGCATAGCGGTCACTGTCGCTGGTAATGATTAAGGCCGGGATGATTGCGAGCGTCAGTGGGATTTTGATTTTGATGGTGGTACCAAGGCCCGGTTTGCTTTGCAGATCGACTGTTCCACCAATCTTCTCAATGTTGGTTTTGACGACGTCCATACCGACGCCTCGCCCCGAAACATTGGAAACTTTCTCAGCCGTGGAGAATCCAGGTAGAAAAATCAAATTGCCAACATCGCGATCGGCCAACCGCGCGACTTGTTCAAGTGTCATTAAACCTTTTTCGACAGCCTTCGCTTTGATGCGACCCAGATTGAGACCGGCTCCGTCATCGCAAATTTCGATGTTGACCTGTCCACCCTCGTGATAAGCTCGAAGGATCAAGCAGCCTTCAGTAGGTTTACCATTTTGAGCACGTACTTCAGGCCGCTCGATGCCATGGTCGACAGTGTTGCGTACCAAGTGAGTTAGCGGATCTTTAATGGCCTCGATAATGGTCTTGTCAAGCTCGGTTTCCTTGCCTTCCATCTCGATTCGAACATCCTTCTCACACATTGTGGCGAGGTCTCGAACGAGGCGCGGAAACTTGCTCCAGACGGATCCGATCGGCTGCATTCGAGTCTTCATGACACCTTCTTGCAGTTCGGTTGTTATCAAATTCAATCGCTGCATTGCACTGTGCAAAGCGGAATCATCGATTGTGCTGTTGAATTGAAGTATCTGGTTTCTAGCAAGTACTAACTCACCAACCCGAGTCATCAATTTATCTAGTAGTGCAACATCAACGCGAATGGTACTGTCGGATGCTGAAGATTCCGTCGAGCCGCTGGCAGAGCCTGCTGGGGCTGGCGATATTCTGGTTGGCGTGGGTGCCTTGGGAGCTGCTTCTGGTGCTTGAGCAGTTTCGATCTTCGGAGAGTTCGCTTGGACGGGGGTTGGTTTGACGGGAGTTACAATCACCTCTGGATCGGGTTGAGCTCGCCGCGCCTCGACCGATTCGGTGGGCTCCTTAGAAGACGTAACGGCAGCAACCGGTGCTTTTTTGGATGATGCGGATTTTCGCGTTGAGCGGCCCCTTTTGGGTACTTTGGTTGGAGTTTCGGAAAGCTTCTCCTGTAGAAATTCTTCCATCTGGGTCGCAAGCTCGCCAGTCACATCTGCCCCTTCATGCCCTTCTGATTCGATCGAATGGAGAATACGACGAACCGCATCGATCGTTGTAAACATCCGCTCGCTAACCGATTCATCAAATGGGAAATTACCACTGCGAATGCTTCCCAAAACACTCTCGGCAGCATGGGTTAACTTTTCTGCTTTCAGATAACCAAGAAAACCGGCGGAACCTTTGATCGTGTGAATACTTCGAAAGACACTGTTGAGTAGGTCATCTGCTCCTGGCTGGCGTTCGAGCGCAAGCAAGTCACGTTCCGCTTGTTCAAGGTTATCGAAACTCTCGATCAAGAACTCACGAAGGGCTTCACTAGAGATACCGATCTCAAACTTTGTATTCTCAGAAGTCGGTTCAATAGCTACCGCGGTAGTGGTCGCAGCTTCTTCACCGGCCATGATCGATTGGAGCGCAACTAAGTGGGGTGTCACGTCCATTTGATTGGACGTCTCGATTTGATCGAGGAGAGCTTTGAGTTGGTCTGCTGCTCGAAGAAGCGTGTTAATTACAAGCGAAGTTGGACGCAGCTCGTTGGTCCGCAGTTTGTTAAGAACTTCTTCCGCTCGATGAGCGAGACCGCCCAAGGTCTCAAGCCCCATAAAGCCAGCTGCACCCTTGATCGAGTGAACTGCGCGGAAGACTTTGTTTACTAATCCGACATCCATCGAGTCGCCTTGAGACTCGAGCGTCAGTAACTGATTCTCGACGTCGGCAAGGTGCTCTTGCGATTCGACGACAAATTCCTTCATTAGCTCAGCATCATCAAAGCTCATCACGTTCCTCGGCCATCCTGAATTGCACTTCGAGCGTTGGAGCAGCCTCGCAACCATGCGAAGTTGACCAAATTGGCATCACGAGATGAACTCTCACCGCAACGAACCAGCGCCGTTGAACGTGAAGGGACTTAGAATCCTCTCATAAACGTTTCTGCCACTGAAACGTAACTGACAATTAGGATTAAGCAAGAAAATCTTGTCGGCGAACTACTATCAGATACACAATATGGCTGACGTCGTAGGATTAATCGGGCTAAGTAGAATGTTAGAGTGGCTTTTTGTTTTGTGTTGTTTCAATTATTTCTATTAGCGTCCTGATGCAGGATTGTTCTTCAGCGACCAGGCGTTTGAATCCCCATTATATCTCTATGCATTATGTGCAAAATCAAGGGTTTTTAAAACGTGAGGTTGATAATGTGATAGGGCGGGCGTCCGGACTGTTGAAACTTGAGCCGATGGCACTAATGCGGGCGGCTCAACGTCCATTGTATTAAGCCTCGGGCGCTAGCCGTTTTCAAACGACTAACCAGCCGCTTGCGCAGGAACGTCTAACGACGCAGCTAGCGCCAGCGGCTCAATGCCTTGTTCTCTGGTTTCCTGATCAAGGCTTCCAAGGGGCCTCTTTTGCGAATTACTTTGCCGGTACAAATTGCCCGTAGTTAGCGGTTGGGCTTGTTGAGTTAGGCATTTCCGACTCGTTGTCCATGACCTGCGAGTCATCGGGGAAGAAGACAGGGCGAGTAGGAATCGGGTGAAAGGTGGGCCAAGGTGGAGCGTTCTTAGCTTCGATTTTTGCTAACCGGCGTGCCTTATGCGCATCCATAGATCTCGTTACGAAGTTGTTGTGTAGGTGACTGCCTGCCTGGGCTCCCCAGTTTTTGAATCGAGATCCGATGTTTGGTAATACGGCGGCGTGGACGAGATGCCCATTTTGAGGATCGGTGCCGGCAAAGCACGTTTCTGGCAAGAATGAATCCGACGTACTGCCAGTTGCGCAGTCAGATGCGCAGTCAGATGCGCAATTGAGTGTCTCTAAATCAGTACATGCGATATCGGGACGTGGTGAGCATGTCCGGTCAAACATCGGATTGGAACAACCTGTCGCAAAGACCGAGGCAAGGAGAACATACGCACGAAGCAGCAATCCACCGTCGATATAAGCGTTGCTACAAGTTTTGGTTTGGCGGTAGGTCGGTTGCATAAAGTCAGCTCTCTACAGATAGTATCGGTCGTACAGGTTAGGCAATTTGAGCCGACTTTTCAGTTGAGTCGAAAATTTGTCACGGAAGTTGGACGCCGGGATCTAGTTGATCTGTTCTTTCTTCTTGCTGTTGGCCTGCTTTAGCTTTCACACTTTTTTAAAAACTTAAAACCAACACCATGGAACATTCCTTTATTGCTTGGGCCAAACAACGCGTTTCCAAACTTTCGCAGCCCGAGGTCGGTATTGGCGACGACGCGGCAGTGCTTCGAGCTTCGAATCGTTCGCGAGTCGTGACCACCGATTCGCTTTGCGAGGGGAGTCACTTTTTGCTCGCAGAATGTGGGCCACGTGCTGTTGGTCGAAAGCTAGCGGGGGTCAACTTGAGCGACCTGGCTGCAATGGCTGCAACGCCAACCGATATGTTTGTGTCGGCCTGTTTGACGAAGCTTGCCAAGAAAGCCAAAAGTTCAGGGGATGACGATCTCTCGCCAAGTCGCATCGCTGTGGAAATCTTTGAAGGGATCGTCGAGTACGCCGAAAAATATGGCGTTTCCATCTCTGGTGGTGATACCAACCTATGGGATGGTCCGTTGGTCGTGTCGATGACCGTTATTGGGGAGGCGCCCGAGGGGGGCTGTTGGTTACGAAGTGGGGCGAAACCGGGTGATCATGTGGTGGTCACAGGCGAACTTGGGGGAAGCATTCTGGGGCGTCATTTAAATGTCGAGCCACGAATTGAATTGGCGAATCTGCTTCGACAGGAATTTAATGTTCATGCAGCTACCGATATTAGTGACGGGCTTGGAGTCGATCTTTTAAGCCTCTTTACTGCTAGCCGATGCGGAGCCGAAATTGAACTAGGGAAAATCCCGATTTCCGATGCGGCTAGGAAACTAGCGGTTAGCTCGGGCAGGCTGGCTGTCGACCATGCGTTGGGCGATGGGGAGGATTTCGAGCTATTGCTCGCGATTCCTGAATCGGAGATGCAGAGACTACCGCCTGAGCTGGCCGACGTTCGACTGACAAGTATCGGGCGATTCGTTTCGCGAACGGGACTTTGGCAACGCGATGGCGGTAAAGTCCGCCAGCTTGCTCCTAAGGGCTACGTTCACGGAACCTCTTCTTAAAAAAGCCGAACTTTCTGAACTTTTTGGCCCAAGTTTGGTCGTGTCGCTGTTTGGACACTTGGTTTTTGCCAATCCCTGCCTTGCCTATCTTTTAGGCAGCTTTCGCGGTGCGATCCGTAGGGGCAGCTGTGCTACGAATTTAGGCAGCTATCACGTTTCGGTGTTAAGTGATAGCCATCAAACGGTTTGCGGCGATTGTATTGCCTGCTATCGAAGTATTGCGACGTTGTTTTACCGAAGAAATAGACCGGCGACATAGCTGTCTGTGGTCTTCGGCAAATTGTTCATCAGAAAACTGACCGCGTCGTAAGAGGAGAGAGACTGTTATGGAGATGCTAGCAAACACACAGGTAATGGGTGCCGAAGTTCCGGTGAATCTAGCGAACGCGGATTCACGCTCAACCAAGACCGCTTCGAAAGCGGCTATGAGTCGCGCTGCAGCAGAGAAGCTCGCCCATGATATGGCTATCTTCCAGTCGATTGTGACTGAAGTTCAAGGCAAAATCCGATCCAGCGAAGCCTTTGAGAATCGATGCAAGCAAGTAGTTGATTGTGTTGCCGAATTTTTCGGGGCAGCACCAACTTGGACCGCCTTCTACCGTGAAGCACTCGGTAAGGAAGGCATTGCTAGCAAAGTATTCCCAGACAAGCAAGGCTACGACGCATTCACGGAGTCGCCCGAGTACTTTCAGGTTCTTGAAATGCTCACTGCTCTTCGAGCTCGCAATCTCCCCGAGAATGATCCTACTGAAGCACAACGCATGATCACGATTCGTTTGCCGATGTCGCTGCACGATGCCGTATGCCGCGAAGCAAACGAGCTCAAGGTGAGTGTGAATTCGCTGTGCATCACGCGGATGCTCCAGCCGCTCGTTGCAGAAATGTTGCCGATGTCGGAAAAGAAGCGACGCGGTCGACGCCCAGGTTCGGTTTACGAGAATCAATCCGACGATACTGTGATGCCGCTGAATGCTGGAATGGACGCTGAAAGCCTGCTCGCCTACAAGATGGCTAGCGGTGCCGTTGAGCTTGCGGGTCGCAGTCGCGCCTTATAATTCGAAGGAACGTCTCCTTTGGAGTGCTCCGGCTTGCCTTAGCTTTGGGGAGAGCGATTCTGGTTTGTTGCGGTCGCGTCGGTTGGTGGAGGGTTCGTTCCTGTTGCCATTGCGTCCACTTTGGAAAAGCGGTGATGGGTCGCCACACCCGAAAGGGTACTTTCGACTTGTTCGTTCCCTGCGTGCGACTTAGTATCTCTTAAGCATGAGGGGTGTGCGGTCGCTGCGATTAATGCGCAGAGGAAAGTCCGGGCTCCAAAGAGCTGGGTGGTCGATAACGTCGACCGGTCGGATTGCTTGCGATTCGGTTAGGGATCAGTGCCACAGAAAACAAACCGCCTTCGTTGGCACTTCGGTGCTAGCGTTGGTAAGGGTGAAACGGTGAGGTAAGAGCTCACCAGCATCGCGAGTGATCGCGGTGGCTAGGTAAACCCCACTCGGAGCAAGATTCAACAGAGGCTCGGCACTGTAATGTGTCGCACGTCTGCTCGGCGTGCAATCCAAGTCTCGGGTAGATCGCTAGAGGCGTACCAGCAATGGGCGTCCCAGATAAATGATCGCAGCAGCTTTCGGGCTGTACAGAACCCGGCTTATAGCCCCTCATGCTTTTTCTGAACTGTGTTTTTTAGACTGGCGATAGTTTCGGGGTGGTTGATGAAGGTTTGTTTTCCCTGAGCCGTAGGCGCAAGCCGCGTTATTGGATGTGCGGCGCAAGCGGATGGTTAGTTGTTTTGTCTCGGCTAACGCCTGAGGCTCAATACGTTGCGCGTTGCTGCGCAAGCGGTGGTTGGACGTGACCGCGGTCCCATTCTACGGTTTGTTGGGGGCTTCCGCTCGATTTATGCGTCGCTTTACCTTGATTTTTATAACATATTAAACAGTTTTTATGTAATTATATTGTTATGTGTAGATATCAAGATGTTTACTATTGAAAAAAGAGCACGCGGTTGGGCGTGCTTTTCGTGCGGTTCAGGATACTAAGAGATCTCAGCCAACCATTTGTAGCAAAGTGGTTTTGATCTTCTCGATGACAGCTTTGACTGAGTTACCAATGCCAGGAATCGAGGTGAACTTTTCGAACATCGGGTCGAGTTTATCGAGTTGTGACTTGATCAAACCGGAAATCATTGACTTGCTTTCTTCAGGGATGATTATCATCGAATCTGAAATGTTTCCAATCTTGTCCGCGTAGCTTGAGAGCTCCGGTAGCATTGCTTCCGCGGACGCAGCATCGGACGCACTTGAGAGCTTGTCGCCGAGTCCGTCGAGCATACTCGCGACACTGGTCTTGATTTCATCCAAGCCAAGAATAGGAAGCTCAGGAACCATTTTTCCTAAATCAATTTTTGGCGTCGCTTGCAACTCGGTTTCCGTCATTGCAGACGCCGTCATTGCAGGCGCTACCGCTTCGATGGTCGGCGTTTCTGGAGCTGCATTCGGCTTGGGAACTTGACCCATCACGTAGTAAACCAAACCTCCCAGCGCGCCGATCAGGAGCAGCGGCGAGAAGATCTTGCTGGCAGTCGATCCGGTTGGTGCTTTGTGCGGTGCTGCGGCATGGCTGGGAGCGGACGATCCGGTGCTTGCTAGCGACTGAAAGCCTGGGATGGAATCGAGTGAGAATCCGGCGGGCATTGCTCCCGAGATATTCGATTGTTGTTTGCTAAAAAACTTCTGCAGCTTATTTGCGTCGGGCTTGGATCCGCCAAAGGTACTGCCAACTGCGCCGAGAATAATCGGGGCAAGATAACCGAGGACCGTCTTGATGATTCCTGCATTCACGCCAGTCAACTTGCTGATCGAAGCGGCCAGTCCATCAACCATTGGACCACCCAAAAGATTTCCAAGCATTCCGCCGCCTTGCTTACCTGTACCACCAGTAACCATACCGGCTAAATTTCCAAGCAGGCTGCTATCGATACCGCCGATAGCATCAGCGATCTTCCCTGCGCCTTGATTGGTCGTTGCTAATTTACCCAGTCCACCGAGCAAGCCTGGTAGGCCTGCTGCTAGAACCTCAGAAAGATCGGCTTCATTGATTCCGACCGCACCACCAATTTGTTTGGAAACTTGCCCTGATAATTGGTCTTTCAAAAGATCGACTATGTTCATCGGCCTAGTTCCCCACCCTAATAAACCCACAACCGACTGTTACAGCCATCGACGCCAACGCGGCGCGAGCAATAACTCGATCGCGATGGGAAAGATTGTACACGAAACGCTCCCGAAAAGTGACCTTGGCCAACCTTGCATTAAGTATCTCTTAGGCCACTAAATGCTCGACATCAAGTGACCTTCGGAATCCTCGCGGTACTGAGGTAGGCTGATGAAACCTGAGCCGATGGCGCTAGCCACGGGTTTCAATTTGCCACGATTTGCCCGATAGCACCCGAGGCTAGAACCTACGGCTCAGGATAAATAACCTCTTCCTCATCGTAGGATGGGACCAAAGTCCCGTCCAAACCTAAATATACCGAGAACTCGTTGCGTCGGCATAGATCTCTAGATTCGAGTTTGTTCGGGACAATGGTCCCAGCCCTTTGAAGGTCATTTTGATATTCGCGTTTTCTTTATGTTATTTGTTTTCCGGACTGCCAGTATATCGGCTGTAGCAGCGTGTATGTGGCTTTTTCGTTTTACAGGTATCTTTTTCTTCTTTGGGCTTCGCGG
>JAPLNI010000036.1 GCA_026692865.1 Planctomycetota bacterium | reverse complement strand
TGTTGGCCCTGGACGTTTCCAATGGAATGCCGGTGGATGGTACGGTTCGTCTTTGGGTAGTTCAGCATGGATGGTGATCACTTCATGCTTTCTGGTCTTTCACAACCAACCGCTAATTGCGTTGGTCCCAGCAGTTGGATTCGCTATGACTTTGTTTGTATCGATCTTATTGTGGACTCGTCGCGATCGAGTTTATCCATTCACGTCGCTCATGATGTTGCTTGGATTCTTCGCAATTACGATTCCAGCTGTTTGGTTTTTCGTGCAAATGTATGGATCGACAGAGGCGCGAGCCGCGATGAACTGGCCTGTATCGACCTGGACAAACCTTTTTGTTGTTTCCATCGTCCCCGCAGTGATGATTTGGTTTCTTGTCCTTGAACGAATTGGGATGAAAACGGATGCTACGCTCAATCGCAGTACAAGAACCGTAGCTTAAATCTGGTAATGATGCCCCTGCCGGGTAACTGCCACTCCGGAACGCGGCGACGGTATTGATGTCGCAAGTATCTTTGATGACAACCTCGCGCATCACGCTACCATCGGCGATGGAATTGCAGAAGAATCGCTCGTACCATTCCAATACGTTGGAATTCGCGATACTGTCGACTTCGAACAGATCCCGTGGCGCAACGGACGCTTCGATTTCGACGAATTGGAGAAACGCGTCGAACAGAGCGAGCGAATGCATCGGCTATGGAAAGCAATGCAAGAAAATCCTGGAGAGCGCACGATTGTCTTTTGCGTTTCGCGCCGTCATGCGGTATTCGCTCGGGATTGGCTTCGAAGTAACGGTGTTGCATCCGCCGCCGTGTTCTCAGGCGAAGGAAGCGACGGTCAGATCGAATCGCTCGAAGCATTGCGAATAGGGAAACTGCAAACGCTCTGCGTTGTCGATATGTTCAACGAAGGGCTCGACATTCCCGCGGTTGATCGAGTGATTATGCTACGACCTACCGAGTCGAAGGTTATCTTTCTGCAACAGTTGGGACGAGGGCTTCGTGCTGCTGAGGGAAAGACGCGATTGCTCGTAATTGACTTTGTCGGTAACCACCGAATCTTTGCACAGCGTATGATGCATCTCCTGTCCCTTGGTGGAATCGATGCTGGCTGGAGCGACCTCAAGCGATGGCTTGGAGGACAGCCACCAATTCTTCCAACGGTTTGCTTGCTAGATGTCGACCTTGAGGCGAGAGATGTGATCGCGCAGTTCATCCCAAGTGGCTCGAAAGTAGCACTGGAAACTTATCGAGTGCTTCGAGAAGAACTTGGACGAAGACCGCAAGCAGCGGAATTGTTCGCTCACAGTATCTTGCCAAGGACCATAAGCCAAGCGGCAGGCAGCTGGTTTCAGTTCACAGAGTCCGAAGGTGATTTGAGTAATCGGGAATCGGAGGTTCTCAAACTATTTAAATCGTGGTTTATCACGGTCGAGACCACAAGCCTCAACAAGTCCTACAAGATGGTGGTACTTCGAGTCTTGCTCGATCATGGCGACCTATTCAACCCTGTGGAGATAAATGCATTCTCTCAACGTTGTCGCCGTTTCATGCTGCAACATCCGGTGCTACGACGCGATCTACTTGAAGGAAAGCATGAACTTGATCACCAGTCAGCCACAGATAAGGAATGGTTCAAATGGTGGCGTAAGTGGCCGATTGATCGCTGGCTAACGCCACCTGCTCGGCTGGTGACGCATCGAACCACGTCGGCACTAAGCGTCTTGTAACCACCAACGAATGGCCAACGGTTACAGGAAAGCCATCGAAAATGGCGATAGCATGTTCATTGGACACTAGCCATTTTTCAGGTGGAATTTCCAGGAACGGCGAATGTGACATGAGCGAAATGCTAGTGTTAAACTGACCAGAACAGAACGACTGGAAACTATTCTATCGCAAACGAAGGCTTGTAAAGTTGGTAAACTTGCTGAGGAACAACACAACCTACGTCCGTTGATTTTTTCAATCCTTTTAAACGGAATCGCGACATGTTCCTTGGTTTAACTTAAGCTGAGAACAATATCCTTCGAGACGAACAAGCAAAAGAGACCTGACCCAGACCTGACCCCGTTTAGTTGTCGCAAACGACCATGAGTAAGCATCGGCTTGCTCTGTCGTGTGTCCTATTTTGACGCACGCTTCTTCGCCCGATATCCATGGTCGATTTGCAGAACTTATCGACATACCTTAACACAGAAAAGCCCAGCGCATTTTATCGCTCCAACCATGAAGCTAGCAACCTACAACATCCTCAAAGGTGGCTCGAAGCTCGTTCATTGGTCAAAGATGATTGATGAAATCGAGGTCGATCTGTTGCTGGTACAAGAGTCGTATCCACATGACTCACATTTGCCGGCTTTGTTGTATCCAAACATCCAAAGACAGTCCATTTGGGATAAGGCTCAACCGAACAGTTGGGGGAGTGGAATCTTTTCGAAGTCGGGTTTGCTAAGCCGTATTTCAATTCCTAGCTTCGACGGTTGGGTTGTTGGTTCGGAACTTACACTGGCATCGTGGCAAGTTCCCGATGAACGACTAATGGTTTTCTGCATTCACGCACCCGATGGGCCTGGTAGTTATGCTGGGCAGGTGAATCGAATTCTCGATGCAATTGCTTCGATAGCTTGCGAAAGGGACATCATAATCGGTGGTGACTTTAATCTGACCGTAAGTCACTGGTCAGGTTCTGACCGCAAGACTAAAGAAAGAGATCTTGCAATTCAGGAAAGACTTACCAGTGAGTTTGGCCTGTTTAACTGTTGGCAAGAAGCGAATCCCGACAAGCAGCCTGCGCAAACACTGCGATGGAGTGGAGACCGAACGATTCCTTACCACTGCGATGGACTGTTCGTGCCCAAGGCTTGGAAGGAGCGGCTGGAATCGTGCGTCGTGCTATCTGGCGATGATTGGAATCAACTCAGCGACCACAATCCGGTTGTTGCCGAATTTCGATAAATGTTGATGAAGTCGAGTCAAATCGCAGCTCGCTCACAAATCGTTGACTATACGTTTATCCAATCGATCACGGCACGGACAAATCTCCATCTGTGACAAAGTCTCAGAAATCTTTGAAACAGGTGTGACTTAGCCGCTTGTAACCTGTTAGGGGCTTCTCGTAACTGTTGTGTTCTATCGCGAACCGCGTGGTTTGTGGGAGACGTCGCTCGAGTACGCCGACGTCAGTGCCCGCCACGTCGGCCGCTCACGCGTCTTAACACCCGAGCGAGTAAAACAACAACTCCGTCGTTTGTGTACGACTGGCTACGACCTAGGGGCCATGGTGAACCGCAGTCGCGACCGAGCCTTCTACGCCGCCGCAATTCGCCACTTCCGAAGCTTACGCTATTCGACCGACTTGACATCAACGAGTACCGTGAAAAATCTGTAAGAACCGGTGTACGTAGTGGGTTCCAACTGAAGATTTCGTTTTACGTGTACCGTTCAGCGGGCGGTGACAAGAGATTTTCAACTTCTAAAACGCTAACGTCGACGCACTGTTGTAAAGGATTATTCGTCGGAATTTGGTTTTCAGGGATGCGTCGCGGAAGCCGGACCACGCGGCGACCGGACAACGCTTGGCGGCGTCGAGTCTCATCTCCGATTCGAGTAACATCATTGTCGAATTGCGCAGCCAAACGGTGTCGAATCTCGCGGATTTCCTCGGTAATTGGATTATGTACCATCATCAATTCCCATCAGTTCATCAGGCGTACAAATAATCGGCGGCTCGAACCCAGAAGCTCGGCATATCTGTTCGATTCGCTTTCGGAGCGACGCATTTGCAATATGCTTGAAATTCCAGGTCAGCAAGTATTTTACACCATTGACAGCAGTGATTGCGATATGAAAAGCGTCGCGGGGTTCCGACTCTGGTACGGCCTTTCCTGCTATGAGTGCCCTCGCAAGTGAGTCAACCTCGTCGGACGAATCAATCAAATCGAGGTTTTTAATGACATCAAGACGCTCCGCCGCGGCTGAAGGATCGCCATCAGAACACTCGTCGATGACAAGTTGTGATACAAAAATTCAAAATTCTTGGCGTTGTTTTGCCACCAATCACGTGTTACTTGCTGGCGACTTGCCGCAATCGGATCGCGGTGGATGCGACCAGCGATGTGACCGACAATGGTGGTTTCAATGTAAATTGTGTCCATCGCGGAATTGTATCAAATGTGAATCAGCTATCGTGAGTAGGATGCCCCGAGGTTTTTTACGCTATTCTCGGATCAACTTCGTTCCTAGCATTATTGATGGCAGAGCTGACCTTCTCCGTTTCCATGTCTTCTGGCGGGTATGGAATCAATAGTTTCTGAAGTTGCTGAACATCTTGAGTTGATACATTCAGCCATTCATCGTATCGCTCGCTAGGCAGAATCACAGGCATCCGATCGTGGATGCTTGCCATGAGCGAGTTAGGATTCGTTGTGATGATGGTAGTCGATTCAATCCAATCCCCAGTTGGTTCTTTCCATTGCTCCCAGAGTCCAGCGAACGCAAAGGTGGATCGGCTTCTAAGCTTGATCAGGTATGGGACTTTTGCTTTTTCGAACTTGGACCATTCGTAGAATCCATCTGCGATTACTAAACACCGACGACGCTTGAAGGCAGTTCGAAACGAAGGTTTTTCGGAAATGGTTTCTGCTCGAGCATTGATTAGGCTGTTGCCGATCTTTGCGTCTTTGGCCCAAGACGGAATCAAGCCCCATCGCATCCAAACGGGTTCACGCCCTTCATCGCTTTGCCTAACTGCAAGTACCTGTTGCGTCGGAGCAATGTTCCATCGAACTGCGACATCCGTGGGAGGTCTTATCAACTGGAATATGCGAACGAGCTCGCTCGAAGAAGTATGTAACGTAAAACGACCGCACATTCGGAAGACTCGCTAGTAACGGATTTAATCAAAAAGAAAAGCCTTACGTCGGAAATTGCGTTGGTAGAACTTAGTTGAAGCGAATCGCTCGATCTACCACAGTCCGGCACGCGCCCACGTCTGTCATGCCCAGTGATCACCATTTTACAATGCCGCGCTCAACCTTGAATCCACCAGTGACTCCATGAAACCGAAGTCGACGCCTTGAACAGGAGTTTCCACTTGCAATCGTTGTATCGACTGCGCAAGGTCTCATCGTCCGATAATCTGCACTGTGTGCGGTTGGTTGGACGCTTGTGCCGATTGTAGGAAACATTTCGAGACCTATTCTGGGAGTGCAGGACCTCGTTTTGTAGGTTGATCGCATCAAGCTGAACAACATCGATCGAAATCACGTCGGCCGTCGGCGCCCTTAGCCAGCCTCGTGCTGTTGATGGAGGAACACCCTGCTGAAGGGCGCAGCGGATGTCCTGTGTCGATCGAACGAGTTCTTTCAGACGGTGATCGTATCGATTCTGCGTTTGGGTCGTGGTGGCCATTCCCCGATCATGATTCCGGTTTCACACAGATCAACTGACCGGAAGGAATTGGGCGTCTCGGCGCCCGTGCTACGCGAGAACTCGCGAGGAAAAGTGTAGAATGTTGAGACAGACTGCACAGAGTCTTGTCACAGCATGGATTCAAAGCAAAGGTAATCTCTGGTGGCACACTGGCTCGATCCCATATAATATCCTCGAGCCCCGGGAATGCGTGAATTAAAGATCAAAAAAACACGACAAGATTAAAAACCGGCGTAATGGGGATGATGTCATTTGACTGCTCATAGTGCATTGAAACCGATCCCGTCTCCACCGCGAATTGTTGCGATTAGCGGGATCGTTTTCGCGGCGCTCTTTATCGCGAGTTTAGTGCTGATCCGTTTGGCGGCTCCTGCAGATCCGAAAGATCCAGGCGTGTGGCTTTCGGACCCGGCTTTAAGAAACTGGGTCTTGATGTCACTGAATCTCGTTCCATTTACGGGGATTGCGTTCCTGTGGTTTATGGCTGTCCTCCGCAACCACATTGGTCTGCTGGAAGATCGTTTTTTTGCTACCGTTTTTCTTGGTAGTGGATTGCTCTTTGTAGCCATGCTTTTTGCAGCAGTCGCCGTCACCCGAGGCCTGATGGATGCTTTCACCAACGGCGATAGCATCCAGGTCCATCATGAAACTTACCAATTTGGTCGCAGTATGGCATTTGCCTTGATGAACACATTTTGCATGAAGATGGCGGCGGTGTTCATGTTCGTGACTAGCACGATCGGACTTCGTACAGCGGTACTCTTACATTGGTTATCGTTTGTTGGCTTCTCGTTTGGATTGGTACTACTGCTGGTTATCACCGACTTTGCCTGGATCGCTCTCCTGTTCCCGTTGTGGGTTCTGATCGTGAGTGCGTTCATCCTCTGCTCAGGATTCAATCGATTTCCTACAAATCCAGTTTCCAACCGAGAAGGTTAGACGCAAGCGGAAAGACGTCACGACCCTTGCCTCGAACAGAAGACAATCCGCTGAATAACATAATTATTAGTAGCGGGAGCCGGTTATCGAGTTATTCTTAGGGGAGCATCACTCCTCTCGTCATCCATAGCGTGTCACCATGGGAAAAGGCAAAAAGTCATCGGCCAAATCGGAAGAATTGCAACCCCTCGAGACGAGTCCTTCGCTCATGTCTCACCCGACATTGGCGGAGCTATATGCAATCGGAAAGAGCTTCCGCGATAAATGCCCTCGCGAATCGCATGCGATCTGGAAACCCGCCGCTGACCGGGCGCTTCCTTTAGCCTTGATGGAGGAATCGAACAAGGGCCGCATGCCACAACTTGTCCCGATTCGCCACGGCCGCATGATGAAGTCGCCGTTTACTTTTTTTCGAGGAGCAGCACTTAATATGGCAGCCGATTTGGCCAGCCTGCCTGGGTGCGGGATCCGAGTGCAGGCATGTGGCGATTGCCATTTGATGAATTTTGGCTCCTACGCAACCCCCGAGCGGCGAGTCATCTTTGACATCAACGACCTCGACGAGACCCTCCCTGCGCCTTGGGAGTGGGACGTGAAACGCTTGGCCGCCAGCTTCGTGCTTGCCTGCCGCGACAACGGCTTTAGCGAAGACGAAGCCCGCGATGCGGTACTGGCTTGTGTGCGGTCGTATCGCGAACGCATGGCCGAGTACAGCGACATGAACGTGATGGACGTGTGGTACGCGAGCATGGACGTCGAAGAAGTGATCTCGGCGCTCGAAGATGATGAGACCAAAAAGCGTGCCAAGAAACGCCTTGAAAAGGCCCGCCAGCGCAGCGTGCTCGAACATGACTTCCCTGAACTCGCCATCAGTACTGGCCTCGCTCCCACAATCAAAGAAAATCCACCTTTGATTTTTCATTTGCGTGACCAGGAACACGAAGTGCAAATGACAAGGATCAAGCAAGCGTTTTCTCGCTATCGGGAAACCATGCAAGAAGACCGTCGATTACTTCTTGACCGTTTTAAGCTAATGGACGTAGCGATTAAGGTCGTCGGCGTCGGTAGCGTTGGAACCTACTGTGGTATCTTGCTGCTAATGGCAAGCGAGCACGACCCGCTTTTCCTCCAGTTCAAACATGCACGTCCCTCCGTGCTCGAAGCCTACGCGGGTAAGAGCCTTCACTCCAACCACGGTCAGCGTATCGTTCACGGTTGCCGAATGATGCAATCAGCCAGCGACCTATTTCTTGGCTGGACCGAGGGAGCCGAGGGGCGACAATTCTACGTTCGTCAGCTAAAAGATATGAAAGTTAAGCCGATGGTAGAGATCTTCACGCCAAGCGTCATGTTCGAATACGCAAGCTTGTGTGGTTGGACGTTAGCCCACGCCCACGCCCGCTCCGGCGAACCCGCCAAGATTAGCGGTTACCTGGGTCAAAGCGACAAGTTTGATCGAGCCATCGCAGACTTCTCTGTCGCCTATGCGAACCAAACCGAACGCGACCATCAGGAGCTGATGAAGGCTGTGCGTGCGGGAAAACTCGAAGTCTTTATCGAGGAGCAATGAGAGATAGCGAAACGCGAATATGTTATGTCACTCGAGGATACGACCGGAGAGCCACTTGACGACATGGTCTTCCATCAGGTGGTAAAAAGGATTGTTTCGACAGCGATAGAACAGCGAATTCGAGATCAATAGCGAACTGGGCTCGGCCCTCATGCTGAGAGTTCCCAATGGTAGACCGCGTATAGCCGTTGCTTCCTTGGTCCCGTAAATCAAATCCTCCGGCGGAATGGGCACTGCTAGATGGGATAGCGATGCCACCCCAGTCGGCCAAGAACAATCCGTCATCGTTTCTATCCACGATTCACCTTTACGAGTTTGCAATAGCATCCGCCGTGAATCGGGATTGGCGTTCTTCAAAACGCTCAATGTAAAGGGCATATCTGTTCGCTGTAGCTTCGGAAAGATAGCATGTTCGAATGATCGATTGAATAGATTCAAAAACCTGTCCATGCGGTTGATATCGAATAAAAACAGTTCACTCGACGCGGACGATAAGCGATCGAATAAGGTTGTAATCAGCTTAGGAACAATGACCGTCGAATCAACGACGGATTGCATCGCCAGGACTGGCGGCATTTCATGCATTCGGCGCGATTTCTGCAACTTGAAAAGTTGCCGTTCTACGGCTTGTGTTACCAACCAAGCTTGTACACTTGCGTTCATTGGCCAGGAGCTGTAGCGGAAGGGATCAATTTCGGCGCTGATCCCCGACCATTGAGCTTTTTGGTTACCCGACACAAGCGCGACCATGTGATACAGCCGAGTAATACTAGCCATGGGATTGATCCCAATCATGGGTGCGAACAAGATGATCGCTTTGGGGTTAGGTAAGGTTACATCGTCGATTGCAGAGAGCGTGTAGAGAACGCTCAGTGCACCTCCATTGGAGTAGCCCCCCAGAATCAGCGGCGCACCATCAGGCAATTGGTCACGCAGGCCTCGCATAGCAACTTTAACCGCTGCGAGCCAATCTTCCGAAGACACGTTTGCTAGGGCTGCCGGGCAAGTACCATGTCCAGGTATTCGCAACCAGATCACGGTATAGCCTTCGGCATGTAGTCTTTGTCCCAAGGCCCGGAGTGAGTACGGTGAATCGCTTAACCCGTGTAAGAGCAAGACGCCGCCGATAGGCTTATCTGCATTGAGGATGTACGTTCGATTCCAATTGCGATCAACAATCTTCTCGGGATTCGAGACTGACGTGGAGCCAAAGCGACAAAAGTCGCCGTCAATTTGTTCGGCCCAAGTGCCTACGATCAATGCATCCAATTGATTGTAGACTCTCTGCTCTTGTTCTAAGTAGTCGTCCAAAGTGTAATCATCATTCGCATCCGCTGCGCAAAACTCCGATTCCGGAAATTGAAGATGCCATCCTTGCAGATCGGGGAGATTACCCGTGAGCCGAACCCATAAAAGCAATACAACGACAACGGCAATCAAAGCGGTGAATACCAAGTTCAGAAAGACAAGTCCGACCAATCGAGCAATCTGCAAATTCCACCCATGGTCGGGTATCGATTGGGTGAACTGATACCACTCCATAACAAGGCTAATCGCTGCCCATGCGGCACAAACAACCATTGACCACAGTCCCAATCGGATCAGTTTTGCGCCTCGCGACACTAGATTCGTCATCTTGAACGACGTCCTTTCGAGAATGTTAGCAACGGTTGGTGGGAATCTGTATGCGATTGAGCTGACTTCGCTAAATGTACGTGACTACAATACAGTGCTACGACAGTTTGACTCAAAAGATGGATACAAAAGGCTCAATCATGGTGACGGTCGACAAATTTCTTTTGCTGAAGTTGCATCCATGTGCGGAAGGATTAAGTGACGAGGTCGTACACGATATAGGTAATCAATGCGAATTATTGCGATGTGAATCAGGCGAGATTCTACACAAAGCAAATGATCCGATGGCGTTTGTTTATCTCGTCATCCACGGTCGCGTTAAGGTCACACTCGTCGACATTCAAGGGAATGTATTACTAACGCGATATCAAATGGCTGGAACACAAGTCGGGGCATTGGCAGCCGCTTCGGGCGAACCGTCTCCCATGCAGGTCGAAGTAGTTGAACCCTCCACGTTACTTTGTCTGAGCTATCAAACGTTATTCGCATTGACCAAGCAACATGACATATTCCGTCAGAATATGTCTCGCATCATCGCGGAAGCGGTCAATAGCACACTGATGGGAGAGCGACGAAAGAAGTTGCCGCGGCTGATTTCCATTTTTCACCAATCGCCAGCAACAAGAGAACTCGCGCGACGACTTTTAGTTCGTCTACATGATTTGGGACAGAATGCGTACGTCGTACATGACCAGCCGGATTGGAATCCAATCGACGGAGTTCCTCACTATTGCATGTTAAAAAACGGCCGTTACGTGTCCAATTCGGAAGTTCGTCAAGAAATCGACAAGATGCCGGATCGAAAACCGATTGTCCTCGATCTGGATGCGGCAATGGAAATCAAGAGGATATCGGACGTCATCGAGATAAGTGAGAAGATTTTCTGGTGCGTCACCCCTGATACTTGGCACAAGGCCGCTGCTCAACTTGCCGAGATCGAACAGCAATCTCCCAATTGGCGGGACAAAATTAATATAGTGTGGTTGCTACCCGGTAGCATGCCGTGGGCACCTCTTGCCCCAGAGTTGAATTCGCTTGCGATTCGAAATTTCAAGGTGTCTCTCGACGAGCCACCGGAACATCGAAGCCGAGTCATGCTGAACGGTTTCGAGCGTATCATTCATGAGATGCGAGGAGTCCGAATTGGCTTAGCGTTGGGCGGTGGTGCGGCCAGAGGCATGGCCCATTTGGGCGTCCTCCAAGTGCTCGAAGAAAACGGCATTTGCGTCGATATGATTGCTGGAACCAGCGCTGGGGCAATGACGGGAATCTTGTACGCTTCGGGAATGAACCCATCGTACAGTACCGAGTGTTTCGTAAAGGAATTAACCCCTCCCTGGTTGTTTCGAAAAATACCCAACGGTGGGCACTGGTATTTATTGTATATGTATCGGAGATGCCAATTTGATCCGCTATTGAGAAAGTATTTGAAGGATAGTCGGTTGGAGCAACTGCCGATTCCCGTTCATTCGGTCACGGTAGATCTGATTAGCGGGCAACCGATCGTGCGCGAGGTGGGAGATTCCGTAAACGCCATCCTCGAGAGTATCAATGTACCCGTTTTATCGAAGCCGATTAACAGAGATGGCAGAGCGTTGGTTGATGGCGGCATCATTAACAATGTACCAGCCAACACGCTTGTGGAGAAAGGATGCAATTTTGTGATCGCGGTTAGCGTTACGGCAAAGATAAAACAGGAATTTGCGAAGAATGGACCGCATACACTTACAGCCAAAATGAAGTCAGCGTCCGTGCTCGAAACGATCATGCGGACTTATGTTGTACAAAACGTGAATATGAACTCGGTAGGAGTGCAACCGGCTGACTTTGTGATTCAGCCGGATGTAAGAGATTTTGATATTACCGAGTTTTCGCGAGCCGACGAGATGTCTGCTATAGGTGCACAGACGGCCCATGAGTCGCTGCCGCAACTGAAGCAATTGTTGTCTCGGGTCGACAGCAAACTGTTTGAATTCAATTAGCACGGTTTACTCACTCAAATTCACCGAGACGAAACACAGGCGTAACCAGTGAAACCACTCGTCGAATTCATCAAAGGCACGTTCATCGGAGGTTTGCTCGTTATCTTGCCGATTGGATTGGCGACGGATACCCGTTCTCTCGGCAACTTGGGCTGAAGCTGTCCTACATTGGCATCCGTACACAAGTTCCCGTTGGTGCCGACTCTGATAACTTAGCTGCGGGGCTATCCCTACTCTGGTGATCCTCGGTATCGAGGGTTGCTAAATTCGGATGCTGGCAGCATCCGCAGCGATCTAGCCAATGCGATCTTCGGAAAGTCGTTCCGTTTCGGACTCGCGAGCGTGACAAAACGGCACGCTTTGGGCGTGCAGGGTCTGACCACGCAGAACCCGTTGTCGATTTGTGCTGATTATTCCTCTTGGATTCTTTGAATCGGATACTCCATCCCTATTCGAAGGTGAAATCGTGCATCGGCGCATTAGACTGAGATAGGGTCCGATTCCAGGACATTGCTGATCTGTCCACGGCATGCCTTTTGCACGAACGTGATGATCACCATGACCATAGAGAAACTCCGACTTGCCGAAGCACGAGACAAAAAAGCACCTTGGAGGAAATGGGGTCCTTACCTCAGCGAACGCCAGTGGGGCACAGTGCGCGAGGACTATAGCGAGAATGGCGACGCTTGGAATTTTTTCACTTACGATCAGGCTCGCTCGCGTGCTTATCGCTGGGGCGAGGATGGGATCGCTGGAATTTCCGACGACCAGCAAGGCCTCTGCTTCAGCTTGGCTCTTTGGAACGGTAAGGATCCCATTCTCAAGGAGCGACTGTTCGGATTAACCAACAGCGAAGGCAATCATGGCGAGGATGTAAAGGAGTATTACTTCTACCTCGATAGCACGCCGACCCACTCCTATATGAAGTACTTGTACAAGTATCCGCAGGCAGCTTATCCCTACGCTGACTTGCTGGAGACGAACCGCAATCGCAACCGACACGACATGGAGTATGAGCTCCTCGACACGGGCGTTTTCAAGGAGGACCGTTACTTCGATGTCTTCGTGGAATATGCCAAGGGTGGTGCTGAGGACATCTTGGTCAAGATCACTGCGACCAACCGAGGAACAGAGGCGGCTGAGTTGCATCTTCTGCCAACCATGTGGTTCCGTAACGACTGGTCGCGATGGATCGCCGAATCGAATCGAGCCGCACGCAAACCAATCCTAAAACAAATGAAATCCGCTTCGGGTACGCGCGCTGTCGCGGCCACGCATTCGTTGCTGGGTGAATTTACACTTTTCTGCGATGGCGAAGTACCGTTGCTATTCACCGAGAACGAAACCAATCATGAGCGGCTTTTCCCCGGACAAAATCAAAAAAACGAAAGTCTTTATGTCAAGGATGGAATCAACGACTGCGTGGTTCACGGCAATCAAGGCGCGGTGAACCCCGAAAATCAGGGGACTAAGGTTGCAGCGTATTACAAGTTCAACGTCGGCGCCGGTCAAACCGAAGTCATTCGACTGCGGCTATCTAAAACATCTGCAGACCAAAAGGGCAAACCCTTTGGTAAAAAATTTGATGAAGTCTTCGCCAACAGAATTCGTGAAGCTGATGAGTTTTATAAATCAGTCACGCCACCATCGGTGAGTGCGGATGCAGCCAACGTAATGCGTCAGGCCCTGTCTGGCATGCTTTGGAGTAAACAGTTTTTCTTCTTCGATGGTGATAATTGGCTGGACGAACACAATTCAAACCCCCTCCATTCTGGCTATCACAACTCCCGGAACTCGGAATGGTTCCATATGTTGAATAAGGACATCATCTCGATGCACGACAAGTGGGAATACCCTTGGTACGCGGCCTGGGATCTTGCCTTCCACACGATCGCTCTCTCGATCGTTGATCATGATTTCGCAAAGGATCAGTTAAAGCTCATGCTCAACAACGTCTACCTTCACCCAAGCGGCCAGATGCCTGCTTATGAATGGAACTTCAGCGACGTGAACCCTCCGGTACATGCCTTTGCGACACTTTTCCTGTATCGCACCGAACAAGCCAAAGGGGGCGAGACGGATCTCGATTTCCTGAGACAGACGTTCAACAAACTACTCTTGAATTTCACTTGGTGGGTGAACCGCAAGGACCGCTTCGGCAAGAACGTGTTCGAAGGGGGCTTTCTTGGTCTCGACAACATCAGCGTTTTCGATCGCAGCGCCCCGCTGCCTACTGGTGGGAATCTAGAGCAGGCAGACGGAACGGCTTGGATGGCGTTGTTCAGCCAAAACATGCTGGAACTCGCCATCGAACTTGCCGCCCAAGACCCCAACTATCAGGAAATGGTGGTGAAGTTTATTGAGCATTTCTATTACATCGCGGCAGCCATGAACCGTCACGGGCAAGAGGGCATGTGGGACGAGGAGGACGGTTTCTACTACGACCTGCTGCGACTGCCCGACGGTAGCGCCCAGAGGCTCAAGGTGCGTTCCATAGTGGGGTTGCTGCCGCTGTGCGCTACCACCGTGATCGAGAGGTGGCAGAGAGAGAATATGCCGCAAGCGATGAATTCAATGCTAAATCGCCTGACCCGTATACCGGAACTAAAGGATACGATGCATCCTACGGGCCCAGGCCACTATGGTGTGGATGATCGCGGCATCTTAGCCATGGTTAACCCAGAAAGGTTGCGACGGATTCTGACAAAGATGCTCGACGAAAACGAGTTTCTTAGCCCCTACGGTATTCGATCACTATCGAAATTCCACGAGCAACATCCATTCGTCTTCCACGTGCAAGGCCAGGAGTATCGGGTTGACTACCTTCCGGCCGAGTCGGACAGCGGCATGTTCGGTGGCAACTCCAACTGGCGTGGCCCGATCTGGATGCCGGTAAACACCATGATCATCCGAGCCCTCTTGAATTTCCATATGTACTACGGTGACAACTTCAAGATCGAATGCCCAACTGGTTCGGGAAAGATGATGAACTTATTCGAGGTCTCTCAAGAGATCGCCGATCGACTGAGCCGAATTTTTTTGCTAGACGAACATGGCAAACGGCCAGTCTACGGTGGAACCGACAAGTTTCAAAACGATCCAAACTGGCATGACCACATCCTGTTTTATGAATACTTCCACGGCGACAATGGCGCAGGCCTGGGTGCAAGTCATCAGACCGGTTGGACGGGATTAGTAGCCAAGTTCATCCAGCTCTATGGCACCCTGGATGCGAAGCAAGCTCTGGAAGGTGGCAAGATGGCGGGTTTCAAAACCCACGACGAGCCCAAAGCGGCAAATTCTACACACTTCGAATCCGCACTTTTACAATAACGGAAATGGAGTCTCCATGGATATCGAGCCGCTCGATCACTTACCTCTTTGGTGCTTCTTTGTCGTCGTAATCGTTCTTTCGATTTTGACAGTGGAGTTTGGCTATCGCTTTGGAAGATGGCGACTTGCTCACAAATCCAAAGAACAGGAAACGCCCGTGGCGGCGATGGTCGCGTCTATCCTAGGCTTGTTGGCGTTCATGCTCGCGTTCACCTTCAGTATGGCGGCAAGCCGATTTGATGCACGCCGCCAAGTCGTACTTGAAGAAGCCAACTCGATCGGAACAACTTATCTACGGAGTCAACTATTGCCTGAACCCCAGCGTTCGGAGATCGCTAAACGGCTTCGCGAGTACACAGCCAGTCGTGTGCAACCTCTCAACATGGGCATGATGAAGAAGTTGATGGAGCAGTCGGATGAATTGCTGAAGCAAGTCTGGTCGCAAGCCGTTGTGGCTGCCGACAAGGATCCAAGGTCCATTACGACAGGTCTCTTTTTGCAGTCGCTGAATGAAACAATCGACATTCATTCCAAGCGTGTCTTCATCGGGCTTCGTAATCGAATCCCACTGAGTATCTGGATAGCACTCTTCAGCCTCACGCTACTGGGCATGATGTCGATTGGATATCAAGCCGGGCTTTCCGGAACACAACGCTCGCCCGAGATGCTCATTATGACGCTCGCCTTTACTCTAGTGCTCTACTTGATTGTCGACCTCGATCGTGGGCAAGAAGGTTTTCTAAAAGTAAGCCAACAGGCAATGATCGATGTTTTAAACACCATGGAAAGCAGCAAGCTATGAAGCTACACAACGTAGATCACTTGTTGATCCTATTCCTCTCAAGTACACATCGCCAATCTTTTGACAGCAAGTAACCACATGAAAGGCAAAAAAAGATGAAGACAAAAGCCATACTGGCCGCTCTCAGTTTTGCGATAGGCGCAGCTTTCACCCCACAAGGCATGGCGCAGACTCGTGAGGTCGACCTCGACCGCGCACATCTGCCGATGCCCAACACGACTCGTCCAAGGTCGATCGTCTATGACGCGAAGAATCCGGATTCCAAGAATCCGCCCATCAACCAACTGCGTCCGCCGAAGGGCGCGCCCAACGTGCTGGTCATCCTCGTGGATGACGCGGGGTTCGGGTCCACCAGCACTTATGGAGGCCCCTGCCAAACGCCAACCCTCGAGAAGCTGGCGGCTGGCGGTCTGAAGTACAATCGTTTCCACACGACCGCCATCTGCTCGCCGACCCGACAGGCGTTGCTCACCGGGCGCAACCACCATTCCGTCGGCATGGCCGGCATCACCGAGATTGCGACCGGGGCGCCGGGGTACAGCTCGGTTCGGCCCAACTCTATGGCGCCCCTGGCCATGACGCTCAAACTCAATGGCTACGCTACCGCACAGTTCGGAAAGAACCACGAAGTCCCCGTCTGGGAGACCAGCCCCATCGGCCCCTTTGACGCGTGGCCGACCGGCGGCGGTGGCTTCGAGTATTTCTACGGCTTCCTCGGCGGAGAGGCAAACCAATGGTATCCGACGCTCTACGAGGGCACGACGCCGGTAGAAAACAAGAAGACTCCCGAGCAGGGCTACCACCTCATGACGGACATGACCGACAAGACCATCAAGTGGATTGCACAACAGAAGCTGCTGGCGCCTGACAAGCCGTTCTTCATCTACTACGCGCCCGGTGCCACTCATGCGCCCCACCATGTCGCGAAAGAATGGGCCGACAAATACAAGGGCAAGTTCGACCAGGGCTGGGACAAAGTGCGCGAGGAGACCTTTGCCCGGCAGAAAAAACTTGGGGTCGTCCCGGCAGACTGCCAGCTCACCGCGCGCCCAAAGGAAGTGCCGGCATGGGACACGATGCCTGAAGCATTCAAGCCTGCGCTGCGTCGCGAGATGGAGGTGTATGCGGGCTACATGGAATTCACAGACCACAACGTGGGCCGCGTCGTGGACACGCTGGAGAAACTGAACATCCTCGACGACACGCTCATTTACTACATCGTCGGCGACAACGGTGCCTCGGCTGAGGGTGGCATCAACGGGAGCTTCAACGAGATGAGCTACTTCAATGGCTTGCAAGGCCTGGAGACGGCCGAATACCTTACGGCGCGGATCGACAAGCTCGGCGGGCCAGAATCCTACAACCACTACGCCGTCGCTTGGGCGCACGCCATGAACACCCCCTTCCAGTGGACCAAGCAGGTCGCCTCCCATTGGGGCGGCACGCGCAACGCCACCGTCGTCCACTGGCCCAACGGCATCAAGGCCAAGGGCGAACTTCGCACGCAATTCACCCATGTGATTGACGTGGCCCCGACCATCCTCGAGGCAGCCCATCTCCCGCAGCCTCAGTCGGTGAATGGCATTCAGCAGGATCGCATCGAGGGCACCAGCATGCTCTACACGTTCGATAACGCCAAAGCTGCCGAGCAGCACGACGTGCAATACTTCGAAATCATGGGCAACCGCGGCATCTACTACAAAGGCTGGTCCGCGGTCACGAAGCACTACACGCCCTGGCTCAACGCGCCGAGGCCGGCATTCGACGATGATGTTTGGGAGCTCTACGACGGCAGCAAGGATTGGAGCCAGGCAAACGACCTCGCCAAGCAGATGCCGGAGAAGCTCCACGAGCTGCAGCGCCAATGGCTGATCGAGGCCGCGCAATACAAGGTGCTGCCGCTGGACGACCGGCTCTTCGAGAAGCTAAACCCGGATCTCGCCGGCCGGCCTGTTCTTATCCAGGGCAAGACTCAGCTCCTCGTCGGAGGCATGGGACGCCTCTCGGAAAACTGCGTCCTCAACATTAAGAACAAATCCCACTCCATCACCGCGGAAATCGTCGTGCCAGAGAACGGCGCAGAAGGAGTCATCATCTGTCAGGGTGCCAACATAGGCGGGTGGACCCTGTATGCCCACAAGGGCAAGCTCAAGTATTGCTACAACTGGGGTGGTTTCAAGAACTTCATGGTCGAGGCCAAGGATCCTCTCCCGGCAGGCCAGCACCAAGTCCGCATGGAGTTCGCCTATGCTGGCGGCGGTCTCGGCAAGGGTGGCAAGGTGACGCTTTACACCGACGGCAAGAAGGTTGGCGAGGGGAACGTCGAGGCGACGCTGGCGACGATCTTCTCCGCCGATGACGGCACGGATGTCGGTGAGGATTCGGGCGCGGCGATTTCGCCGGACTACGGCACGGTGGGCAACCACTTCAACGGCGAGGTCAAGGGCGTGCAGCTCTCGATCACGGATGACCCGAACAACTCTGATCACCTGGTCAAGCCCGAGGACGCCATCCGTGCTGCGATGGGTCGGCAGTAGATGCCTATTCGCCTGCGGCTTTACGAGCCAACGAAACAGTAATGAAACGAATTCTTAACGAGCCACCCCTGTTCTGTGCAAAAAACTAAGTTCGCGGGAAATTGTCGATTTCTTGACCTGGATTTTCGTTGCGAGTCAAGCATCCAAAGAGATCGAGCATTCACTCGAAGCCCTCGCGGGCCCCTTGAATAAAGACGCAAAATCTAAGCCTAAACATGTTAGCTCGCAACTTGTGGGTCAGTCCACCTTTTCGATGTCGCCAGGCTTCCAGCTTCTGTTGAGCGCATTTTCCGTTGGGCCGTACAAACGGAGTATGACAAAATATCCTCTTCCGGGCACCGTGGCATTCCAGTTAGATTCTTTATCCTTGGGCGCTTTCGGTCCAAAGTAGAGATCCGTGGTACCGTCTGAGTTCTGAGCCGGTTTATCGCGCGAACCAAGCGACGGAAACGGCCGGCCGTTCGCAAGACCGGAACCATTCTCGGCCTCGTAGAGAGTTACGGACCAGAAGTTGGCGGCGGGAATGTTAGCGGGCAATTTCAATCGATAGTTTTGGTTGCCCGACAGCGATTGGCCTTCCTTATCAACAAAAGCGATCATGTAACTCGCACCCTTGCCCGGGATTTTCGAGAGCATGCCGGGACTGATCGAGTAGTAGTTGGAAAAGAACCAAATGCGGGCATCCAGGGACAGGTAGCCTCCGGCGATGTTGTTCCATGACAAGTCCATCGAGTTGCTCGGACCGGGCGGAGTGATATTGTCTATTGGATTGATCCATTGGCGGTCTGGATACATTCGCAAAGAGCCGCCGTTGAGGGAGTCCTGGAAAGCAACGACTCGACTCATCTTGTAGCCGGTCTTTGCAGCCCGATCGAGGATTTCTCGCTTAGATGCGTCGGGTTTGAACGGCTGTCCCTTGATAATGCCGATAGAGGCCAACATACCAAGCGAATCCGATTCGGCGAAATTTGCATTCTCGCTATCGACGAATTGCTTGAGCTGGTCGAACGCGCTTCCATCGCTTGGCGGCAGCATATTTACCGGAACGCCGGAGGCATTCGGATATTGCATCGGCTTTGCAGTGGCTTGCCCGTTCAGCGGATAAATCTTCGTCTGTTCCATCAACTTAACGGCCGGAGTCAGATTCTTAGGATCTTGGTAGAAGGCGCGTAGGAAGACGAAGACGTTGTTGGTCCCCGATCGGTAGACGTAGTGTCCTTCCGGCACTTGGCCAGTGTAACCCGGCGGAAGAATGAGCATCTTGCCACCTTTGCCTGCGTCAGGGCCGGGCAGACCGACGTCGCCGAAGAACTTGCCGCCGTCTACCGGGATGGGACGCTGCCAGAAGTCAAGCAGGATTCCTTGCAACCCCGGAGGTGCTTCAAGAACCAGCGGACCATCCGTGCCCAAATCCACATAGCTGAGGGCGTAGATCACATCCGAGTTGGGCGTCGTGATCAGTGTCTTTGCATCAAGTCGTTCCTTGAAGATCGGTAGCACGTTGTAGCCTTTGCCGAAGACTTTCTCGGAGCCGTTCTGCATGCCAAGTGTATTGAGCAATGGCAATCCCCATAGATAGGTTTGCGTAGCCCGCTGAAAGAACAGTTCGTCGCGCAGGATCTGCGCGGTTTCCTTTGTGGGTCGGTTTTCCTCGAACGGCGCATTCGCCAGTTGGTCGAAGCGCGCGGTTTGAGCCTGCGCCGTTGATACTGTCGCCCCGATCACGAGTGTGACGGCGACAATGTATTGTAGTATGCGTGTTATTTTCATCAGTGTCTTCTGTTGAGTTTCGTATGTGAGTGTTTGGTATTTGGCCTGATAACGCCGGCAGGGATGATCAGGTTGTAAGCACCACGAGAAGTAACGCAAATATTGTATTTATCCCACCACCGCGCTGCAACACAATCGCACCAGAGCTCTGCATCTCTAACTCGCTTCGGTCACCCAAATCGGTACGGATTCTTCGCGAAACAACTCAATCGATGCCAATCGCATTTTTCACGTTATACAGATGCCCCGATTGCAGAAGTCTTTCCGATTCTTCGGAGGCTTTTGTCCGAGGGCAAGCCAGAGATCTCTGAAAAGTCTCTCCGCAAAATCACGACGCTCGACGACTGGGACGAGCAACGAAAAGCGTGGGAAACAATTACGTTGTGTATCCAATCTAGAAATGCCTGAGTAAATTTCGCCGCACATTTACAAATTAGGAGCTCCGGCGTGTCAAACCCCGTGTCCAAAACGGTGCGAGGTGGCTGTCGGGAATAAATCTTAATGGATTGTCCAGCTTCTTTGAATCAATTCAATGCGATCCTATGGAGGTTATCCGCCCTCGATCAATCACTACTTCAGCTATTACCAAGGTCGTCCGATTCTCTCCAAGGATGCTCGTGCATATCGCCATCACGTGCGCCGGATTGCGATCGCCAAAGGTATCAAACCGCTGCTGGGACCGCTTGCAATTCGAATCGATATATCTCCACCGGATAATCGTCGGCGTGATTGTGACAACGTACAGAAAGCAGTGCTTGATGCGTTGCAACACGCCGGCGTGTTCTGGGACGACTCACAAGTGGTTTGGTTGCTATCGATCAAGCATGGGTTGAGACCGAAGGGCCAGATCAAAGTGCAGATTGCAGATGCTCAAACATCAACATTGAATACCGAGGGCGCACAGCTTCGATGACAAACGCACCTTCAAATATCAAGCTTGAGCATATCCCTCAATCGTTGCGGTTGACTCCACAGTGGGTTGCATGGCGTTACATCACTCGCGATGGCAAACGAACGAAAGCGCCTGTATCGCCTCATGATGGAAGTCTCGCCGACTCCACGTCCAATTCGACTTGGGGCACATTCGATCAAGCCATTGAATCATGTCGCAAAGACAGTTCGGTGTAGCCATTGAACCGATCGCGGAAGAAAAAATCGGTCGCGTAGTCTTCGCCGGCTTAGTCGCAGCAAGGGTCAACATTCAAGAAGCTTCGCACCAGTACGCCGACGTTGCCGACTCTGGTGGATCTATCTTGGAATCGAAGCCCAGTGGTTCAGCCCAAATCCTTTGGCGACGCAACGCGACTCAACAAGGTGAACAATGGGCGGTGGTCCGTTTGGGCAATGTTGATTCCATCCCACTAGTACGATTTCAGCTCACTGAATCTCTATCGGAGTTTGGATCAGCCGCTGCGACAATTACATCAAGCGGCCCCAGCAATGGCACAGCAATCACTGTGAGCGACTGGGCCGGCAATTATGCCGAATCCGGAGACAAGGGGATCGCTTGGCAATCTGGTAACAATTATTACGTAATCGAGATCAAAGCGATCGCTTCGGATTCTCCTGGTGCTCCAGTATCGATTGTTCGATTCACGTTGACCGATAACATAAGCTTGAGCAGTAACACAGCTCCTGCCACAATCGTATCGAGTGGCTCGGACAATGGAACTGCAATCACTGTCAACGATTGGTGCCGAAGTGGTGGTATGGCCGGCGACCGCGGGATCGCGTGGAAAGTATCTGGCAATGTCTACTACATTCTGGAACTCACCAAGCCGAGGCAGTTTTTAACAGCTCGTATCTCGTCGGCGTTTGAATTCACCGATGCTTGTCCCGATGGACCATATGACTTAACGGGTATCGTCGGCGTCGACAGAGAATGGGACAACTCTCAGGCAGCACCCAAAGCTCACAATCCCTTGAAGATCAAAGTATGGAACGACTGCAAGGTGAAGCTGCAATTCAACGCGGTTGAAAATCGCTGGGAGATCATCGCAGCCACTTCCGACAAACTCGTCCACGGAATCGAAATCTACAAGAGCCCAAGTGCTGCTCCCGAGTGCAAGCTCCGTGAATTGCAGTTTGATGGTTGGCAAAACTGGGGCGATCCAAACTGGGTTACGGAGGTGATCGTTTCAGGAACCGCTCCCAATCAAGCACTCCGCTACAAGACCTTCTGCACTCCAGCGGCATCCTCGGGTGCACTCATTGTCGAGATCAGGAACACTTGCCCATGACACGATTGGTTCTTCGAGATGGAAAACTACTGAGCATCGGCGGCAATCTAACGACCTGCCAAACCGCATGTTGTTGCTGTACACCGATTGTTCCATGCACCGCCCGAATTCAAATTGGAAGCATCGATACCACAGCCACCGTCTGGCCATACTACAACCTTGATTCCCCACCAACCATACCAGGCTTTCGACATTGCCAAACACTGAGTATACCAAGTGTGAATGCGTCGACTTTCATCGAAAAGTACGATCTCATTGAAGCTCAAACGACGCAGTACCTCTTAGTGCGTAATGGATTGACCTACACGCAGACTCTCAACATTTCATGGGAGTTCTGTAGAAGGTGGAATCTCATACTCAATGAGATGTTGTTTCGAATTTATCGCTCTCTCACCGATAGCTCACTTCGAGTCGTGCTATCGATCTATTTGGGAACCTACCACGTTTCTACCAACGCACAGTGGCGCAGGTACAGCAAAACCGATAGCGGGCCTGGCGGTGGTTGCACTCCACCTGCGGCCGTGTATGCAGGTGACTTTCCAGAAAGCTGTATATTCAACGGCAGACCACCGTTTGGCTACACCGAACGCCCTGAATCAAATCTCGCAGGGATCTACTCAGCTAATGAGACAAGCCGATTGAACTGCGTAGATTTATGGGAACCGTCGAGCTTTCCCGTCACCATCCTGCAATCCAACATTCATCCAATCAAGTCGATCACGAACTACAACAGACAAGTCACCCTTGCAACCAATAGCCTGTTCGGACGTGTTGGATCGATCAACTGTCTTGGCCCTGGAAACATAATCATTGGAAACTACTCCTGGCCAGTTAGTGGAGTTGGAACCCCAGTCTTATCAACCAGCGGTTTGAACGTCCTAACCCTTCAAGCATCAACCGACCCTAGAATCCCCCAACCTGGAACCCTAACGATCAAATTCAATGCTTGTTAATACAAAAGCCGAAGCGATCGGCGTCTGTCCAATTTGTTCGTTCGTGTTTACGACAGAATACGAACCATGCGACTGCTTCTGTGAGAAAGCCCCAAAAGATGTGACAGAGTTGCACGCAACAGCCACCGTATCAACTCCCAAGCCAGATCCATGGCCACTCTTGATACGCGGCATAGCCCGCCAACGCATTGCCTCTGACATCGGCGTAGGCGACACAATCCAACGCATCCTAAGCAAGATGGGCGGCACTCAGTTCGAATGGGTAATGAAACGACTGGGCATCGACTGTGGATGTGGATCAAGACAAGACTGGCTCAATGCGGCGTATCGCTACGAACTTACGATCAAGGATTCATGAGCTTGAAGACCTTATGGGCGGAACATGCTCATCTTCGTTGAACCGTCGCATGCGGGCCCGCTTGTCCGATGGTGTTGTGATGGTGGTCAGCAACGACCACCCTTACCCGATTTATTCAGGCAATTCTTCACTGCCTATTGATTCGATAACGCTTTGACGCCCGTGGGTTTGGGATTCTTTGCGCACCATTTGGCGAGCAAAGCAAATTGCGTCGAGTCGCCATCGAGAAATGGGCTGCCGAAATTCCGCAGATCTGAAAGAACTGCATGAAAACCAAGTAGGGATTTATCGAGAATGGTTGGGAATTCCGCCTGTTTCGAAAATCCTTGTGATCGCATCAGTTCCGTGTGTGAAAGGGAGCAATCCCCAATGTGGTAAATGACAATTCCAAGTCCAAAACGATAATGCAGTTCCAGTCGGTGGTTTCCGCGGACGAACTCACCAATGGCAAATCGTCCGCCGGACGAATTTCCGACAGTCGGCATTGCGAACCTGAAACCGGCCGGTTCGAGCAGCTCGCCCAATATAGCTGCACCGGCGCGCAATTGTTCTTTTGGTGAAAATGGATGTTCCATGGTTGCCGAACGAATAGTAATCTATCCCAACTGTAGCGAAGCGGAACGGATGGATCGGAGATCAGTATATCAAATGAAAACTTCAAGAGAACAAGCACGAGGTGAAGGCAACTGCGCTGGGGCGACCCAGGGTGGGAAGGAAGCCTGCGAATACATGGGTAAGCGCCGAGTCTGCAGCTTGTGCGGTGGCGTGGGGAGGGTGGTCAGCAATGACCACCCTTACCCGATTTATCGCGACTGTTCGTCTGTCTCACAGTCCGTTGGGACCAGACTCGTACTCGTCGCGAGTTAAGTATAGTCGAAATTCGGTTTGAATTGTCTTTGCCCACGCACGAAGCGCAATGAGAAGATCAACGTACTCGGATTCGGAGATCTTCAGATCATACGGCCAAATGCCAACGTAACCATCAGGGGTGTCTTCGCAAGGAATTTGCAGTTCAAGGTTGTGCTTTGATGCGGTGAGGGAGTGGCAATACATGTGAACATTGCGTCGGAACCCAATGCTCCATCCGTTGTGGAAGACTTGTTTCTTCTTTCGCGGTGATGGCATGTCGTTACGATACAATTAACGTTGGACGCATTCTTGCCGCAGGTCTGATGATGCGATAACGCCGCCGTTCAGCCAGCGGCGGGAGAAGAAGTGTCCAATTCAGAAACGCCCGATCCGCCGCTTGGCTGCAACGGTTTGTTCGTCGTCTTCGGATGCCACAAAGGTCGATTCGAAGCCGCTTGTCGACGGGCCGCGTCCTGTGCAATAGCGAATACGTCACCGTCAAACCGATCCGAAATCTCGAACCGTATTTCGTGGATTTCTTCGATCGTATTATCAGCTTTCGTCGGTTTCATCGCCTAGCATCTCCTCGGGGGTGCAAATGATCGGAATTGGTATGCCCATATCCGTCAGAATGCCATGAATTCTTGGTAGGATTTTCGCGTTCGCAATGTGTCTGCAATT
>JAPLNI010000035.1 GCA_026692865.1 Planctomycetota bacterium | reverse complement strand
TTGGAGTGCTGTGACTAGTCACAGCTTTGGGGCAAGCGATCCAATGCAAAAGAAGACTCCCGGTTTACCAAGTCCTTTAAACCCAAAAAGCCGAACGCGATGGACAATCTAAAAAGCGGCGACGAGTCGCCGCAGTCCAAAATATCAACAAAATATTCAATTTCGCTCAAGTTTTTGATTCTGATCTTGGGTTTGTAAGGCGTTTTTGTTAATGGAAGGGAATGAGTGAATCCTTTGGAACCAAAAAACTGCAAGAACTTGGAAGCTTGAAGCTGCATTTGCTGCGGTCTGCGCGCGAGCTATCGATTCAGCAATTCGAAGTCATGCAAAGCGACGATGTTGCGACGCTTCTGACTGTTTTGTCTCGAAAATCCGAGATTCTCGACACTCTCCGTACATTACAAAAAGATCTCGATCCGTATCGCAACGAGCAACCAGAAGACCGCCAATGGGACTCGGCCGAAGAGCGGCTATCGTGTCGCAAAACATTTGAAGAAATCGACCGGCTATTAGAAGAGTTGACTCAAATGGATAACCAAGCGCTCGAGCAAATGACTCAACAACGCGATGCGATGGCTTGCCAGATTGCTCAGTTTGCCACGGCAGAAGCAGTTCAGAACGCATATGCAAGTAGCTTCCTTGGCTCTGACGACGACAGCCAGCCCGGCGACTCCTTAGGATTTTCATTGGAGGGATAAAACATGCTTGGATCCGTCTTAGAAGGCTCTGCGATTCCCGCTTTGGAGCAAACCATTCAGTTTGCAGAACGACGTCATGCGTTGCTTGCGTCCAACATCGCCAATGTGAGTACGCCTGGATACAAGACACGCGATCTTTCGGTCAAGAACTTTCAATCAAGTCTTCAAGAAGCGATTGAAGCAACTCGTAGCGGCGACCGAGGACTTTCGGCAAGTGATTCATCCGAATCCAGTGACGGTCGAAGCGGTCCCATCGCAGGTATTTCCAAATCACAAGCAATGGAGAACGTTCGGGAAAGCATGAAACAGATTCTCTTTCACGACGGCAGCGATATCGGATTGGAAACACAAGTCACTGAAATCTCCAAGAACCAATCGATGCACTCAATGGCAATCGCAGTCATGCGAAACCAAATGACTCAATTTTCAATGGCAATTCGCGAATCGGTCAACGTTTAACTAACTAAGGAACACGACGATGATATCTGCTATCGATGTAAGTACGAGTGCTTTAGTCGCTCAACGCGTTCGGATGAATACGATCTCGAGCAACATTGCAAACATGTCAACCATGATCAATGAAGACGGCGAGAATAAGCCGTATCAACCACGGTTCACCGTCTTCCAAACCGAGGAAGGCAGCGAAAAGCGTGGGATGGCCGGCGTAAAAGTTTCATCGATTGAAACCGAGGAAGGTGAGCCTCTCTATCGCTATCAGCCCGAGCATCCACTAGCCGCAACCGAAGGCAAATGGAAAGGCCATGTCGCTTATCCAAACGTGAACATGAACGAGCAATTCGTGGACGCTTTAGAAGCTTCCCGAGCGTACGAAGCGAACATCGGTGTGATGGAAGTAAGCAAAAGCATGAACCGTCAAAACTTAAGTATCCTCGCCTGATGAAATCTGAGCCGATGCGCTAGCCACGGGTTGTGCGATTTCACCCGAGGCTAGCGCCTAAGGCTCCGGACGAATAGGATTTTCATCAATATTCCCCGGAAAATCGACAGTAACGATCAAGCAGCAACGCTGTCGAAAAGCTTGGCTGTATGTTTCCAGCAATCATAAAATTCCTATGCAGATTCGTCCTGATTCACTGTTTGCGCGATATGAAAGCCAGCTTGAAAAGCAGCGATTGTCGAGTCGTGACTCGGTTGGGTCGGAGATATCATCGGGCCTGAGTTCTGCAAACGCATCGGGAGCGAAAGCGACCGGCGGCAACTTTTTGGAACTTGTGTCTCAAGGCGTTGGGAAGGTAAACGAAATGCAACAAACATCGACGCGCGACGTAGAGCGAATGCTTTCAGGTGAAGACGTCGAGTCGGTGGAAGTCTATAGCGGTCTCCAAAAGGCTGATATGGCCTTTCGATTGCTCGTCCAAGTTCGTAACAAACTGATGCAAGCATACGAAGAAATCAATAACATCAGAGTCTAGTAACCAAAGTAAAGTAAGATTGCGATGAATTTCATCAACCAACTAGTTGCACAGGCACGCGGGCTATTCCTGTCGATGACTCCTGGAACTCGCGTGATGGCGATCATCATGGTTGCGGCAATTGCGATAAGCTCAGCATTTCTTGTTCGCGAAAGCCAGCAGACCAAGATGGAACTGATGTTCGGCGGACACCTTTTCAAAGAATCCGATCTCTACCGTGCTGAAACAGCCCTCAGCAATGCTGGACTTCGACTTTATCAACGCGATGGAAACCGGCTCAAGATTCCAACTTCGGAAAAAGATCTATATTTAAAGGCCCTCTCGGAAGGCAACGCGGTTCCTAGGGACTTGGGGAGCTCTTTAGAAAAAGCACTTAACGGTGGTAACTTCTTGGAGCCACTCACAACGACTAAGACTCGCATCATGGCGGCTCGTCAGAACGATATTTCAGAAGCGATTGGTCGGCTCCCCTTTGTCGAGTATGCGAACCTCACTTACGACGAACGCCGCGATGGCTTTGCTTCACGATCTCAGAGTACCGCCGCCGTGTTTGTGCTTCCTAAGGTGGGCTTTCAACTCACCGATCAACATAAGCGAGGAATCATGCGGCAAGTTCAATCGGCTTTTGCTGGTTTGAAGTATGAAGACATCTCAGTAATGGATCTATCCAGCGGTGCATCGATGAACGGCGAAACCGATCCGTTGAATAGCGAACAACAGCAGTACTACCAACAAAAGATCCAAGTCGAACAAGACCTTCGTCGCAAAGCGGTTAACTTACTTGCGGATTACGGCGAAGTGCGGTTGGAAGTGAATGTTGAACTCGATCCGACCCTACGCGAAGAGTCAGAGAAACTTGCGTATGCAGACAAACCGGTAACCGTTCAAAGCTCCACAACCAAGAAGGATTCGGAGGCAACGAAGACTGCGGCTGGTGGACGACCTGGGACCGAACCGAACGCCGGGGCTAACAAATCGGCTTCGCTTTCCGGAGGTGGTGGCGATTCAAACAGCAAGACCAAGGAACAGCAAGAAAGCGAACGCAAGATCGTAGGTAAAGAAACGACACTGACGGCTAAAGTCGGACTACAAGTTCGTAACGCAACACTTTCGGTAGCCATTCCAACCTCCTACTACAACGTAGCCTATCGTCGACAATGGCAAGATTCGAATCCAGATAAAGCGATCTCCGAAATAACGCCAATCAAGCCAACTGAATACACTCAGTTGAAAAACGACATTAAAGACCGCATTCAATCTTCACTTTCGGCAATTCTTCCCGCGACCGTTGCGGGAACCAACTCGCTCTTACGCGTTACGGTCACTGACTATTTGGATATGCCAGTTGAACCACTGCCGGAAGCCTCACTCGTTCAAACTTTGACTGCGTGGCTTGCTGCCCAATGGCAATCAGTCGCGATGCTAGGACTCGCTGCAGCAGCCCTTATGTCGATTCGATCCTTTGCGAAAGTCGGCGCAACAACGGACGACTCCGATTTTGATAACGGATTCGGGATTCCTTTGGACGAAGCAACCGATCTCGATCTTGCAGACATGATGGCGGCAAACCAGAATGCTCCGGGTGTTGACGCAAGCGGACAACCCATCATGGGAGGCCCAGGAGAACCAGGCGGAGGCGCACCAGAGGGGAAAAAATTCGGTAACAAGGCACTTACGGGTAGCGACATCCGTGATCAACTGTCCGAGATGGTTCGCGAAAACCCAGACGCAGCAGCAACACTTCTCAAATCGTGGATTGGGGAATCGAACTAATGATTTCCAGTCCTAGGAAACTCGGAGCAATCGTTGCAGCTTGCTTCATTGCGATGCTCGCGGGTTGCAATCGCTCAAACCCGTATCTCACCTCTCAGACGAGCGGATTCCCCGCGGCTGCACCAACCTCATCCGGTAGCTTCGGCGGTATTCTTGGTGCGGGTGGTAGTGCTGCGGGATCGAATGAGTTACTCGCCATCCAACAGCGCTATGAAGCCCGCGAGTCAGAGCTCAACCGTCGTCTTCAAGCACTCGATGACAACAATCGCCAGCTTCAGACACAGCTTGCTCAATCACAACAGCAAATTCAAATAGCAGCCGACGAACGTACTCTACTTCAACGACAGTTGATGGATGTGTCCGGCCAGTTACAGCAGACACGTGTCGCAGGATTTCAAACCGAGAACGAACTTCGTGGAATCAGCGACCAATTTCGAAGCGCTCAGGTCTCCTCACAGTCGCGTGGTGGTGCTCGCTTAACCGCCAATAAGAGTCTCAAGGAAGCTCCCGAGTTCTTAAAAGATCTTGGGTTTGCTGTTCTCGAAGATGGCGAACTGATTCGTATTCGAATTCCCGTCGATCAGCTCTTCGAGCCCAGCGGTAATACGCTTACATCGGGTGCTTCCAGTATCTTGGAACGTATTGCAGCAGCAATTCAACGCGAATATCCAAAGCAACGCGTAGCCGTCGAAGGCCACACCGACTCTGGACCGTTCTATGGCGGCAATTACACAACTCCTCAGCAGTTATCCTCCGCTCAAAGTACTGCCGTGGTTGATTTCTTGGTGCGCCGCAATGCCCTTCCCGCTAGTCAACTCTTCTCGTTGGCACATGCCGACAACCACCCTATCGCGAACAACGACACGCCTGTCGCTCGCTCGCAAAACCGCCGAATCGAATTCGTAATCTATCCTGATACCTTCCGATAGCGGATCAAATGGACTCGCGTTCTGGCTAGATTCTACCCAGAAAGTACCCCGGGCGGTTACTCGCTGTGATCCATGAGACTAGAATCAGAGCGGACTTGATTAAGTTCACTATTCAGAATGTCTCCATGAACGTTACCGTTGAATCGAAATCTACAAACGAATCGGCCGCTTCGATTGTTCGACATGCGATCGATCACGCAGCTCACTATCTCCCTTCACAGGGGCCGATTGCGGTCTTCGTTCACCATAACACGCTTCACGCCTTTGAGAGCATGCGTTTTGAGGAAGCAGTCGAAGCGGGATACAACAAATATGGATCGCAGCCTTATTGGCCCGAAGCACGATATCGCAAGGAATATGCCCGAGGCAGAATAACCGACAAAGATATCGATGCTGTTCTTTTGGATGATTTGAGGCAGCATGGCTTGGAAGAGATTGCGCAAGGAACAACCAGATTTGAACTCTATCAGAGCCTTATGAAATCGCCCGTTCTGGAAGGTTCTGATGCCGAGTTGCGATGGCTCACAGCCCAGACCGATGCACTAGACCATTTTTGCCAAGGTGTATCGGAAGCTGTCAAGTCACAGATGGTTGATACGATGCGACACTGGACGATGAGAGACCTGAGGACCGCGAACGCTTTTCGATCCGATATCCAAGCGAATGTTGATGCCTCAAAACATACCGAAAACAGTTTCGCGATTTTTAAGCATTTAGAAGCGTTTTTTCCATTTTCAACAATTGAAGACTGGTCAAAGGCGACATGGCAGAAATGGACGCTGCATTTTCTTTGGCAAGATTGCATTCGCGCCGGTGAAGCAACACGCTCGCGGCGAATCGCGAAGCAACCATATCTGCGTCATCGTGACAGGTTGCTCAACGAAGTATCCGAAGATTGCGACTTGATCGTCCATGATCTGTTGATTCGCTTCTCTGCCGCCATGATGGATCAAGGTGTCGCAACGTGGCAGATTCCAAATCGTTCAGAAGGCTTTTATCGTTGTTTCTTGACCTTGTTCCAGGACCAAGTTCCATGGGCGGAGCGATGGATGGCACCGCTGGCAAAGATCATCCGCGACGAAGATCTGATTTCCAAGTCGCCTCTCGAATCCATCGCTCATTCATTGTCTGTGATGGGGGTCCCAATATCCGAATGGGATTCATACATTGAGCGGACGTTGCTTGCATTGCCCGGTTGGTCCGGTATGGTCGACCAAATGGCAACCAACGCAGATTGGACTTTGTCTCCGGCAAAGGTTGGCTCGCTGGACGAGTTCCTAGCAGTTCGGCTAGTGCTCGACAGGATTGCCGTTCGCTTTATTGCGAATAAAAATCTATGCGGCCAAAAGAGCTTTCACGAAATCTTGCAACTAGGATCGCGAAGCGCGATTGATAGCCCGCTCGCCTCATGTCGTCAACGGGCGTTTCATCTCTTTCAAACTGCTCAAAAACTTGGGTGGGATCCAAAATTGCTGAGCCAATGGTCAACCGCTCAGTGGCAGACAATTGTTGACGAACTAGAGCACTGCGACGGAGTATCGCGAAGAAGAGTTTTCCAGCTTGCCTATGAACGCAACTATCGAATCCAAGTTTTAGATTCGATCAGCGAGCACGCTCGGGGCCCATTGCAAGTTCCGGCCAAAGTACGACTGCAGGTCATAACCTGTATCGACGACCGCGAGGAATCATTCCGGCGACATTTGGAGGAGCTTGATCCAATGATCGAGACCTTCGGCGCTCCAGGTTTTTTTGCAGTACCGATGTACTTTCGCGGTGCAGCTGATGCTCACTTTATTCCGCTTTGCCCGGTGATTATTAAACCGAAAAACTACGTCGAAGAAGTCGGTCCGCTTTCGGCTGTGCAAGCAGAACTTCGTCGAAGCCAGACACGTCGTCTTTTGGGTAAAGCGTCTCACGGAGTGCATCTTAGCTCACGAAGCCTCATCAGCGGAACGTTGACAGCCTTGCTGGGTTCATTAAGTGCCTTCCCGCTTGTTGCTCGCGTCTTGTTCCCACGACTTACTTCGCGTATTCGATCTATGTTTGCCGGCTTGGTCAAACCAACGATCGCAACACGACTGGAACTAGAGCGTATCGAGCTTACAGACGACGATGCAATCGACGACAATCCCTGCACGGAAGGCTTCACACTTGAAGAGATGGCCAACGCCATTCAACGACTCGCAGGTGATTTGGGAATTGCAAACAAGTTTGCGCGGTTGGTTGTGGTCCTTGGACATGGATCGTCTAGCCTCAATAATCCGCACGAATCGGCTTACAACTGCGGTGCATGCGGTGGTGGGCGAGGCGGTCCGAATGCTCGTGCAAACGCCGCCATGGCAAATGATCCTCGCGTGCGTCGAATACTGCGCGAACGAGGCTTAGCAATCGATGACTCAACCTATTTTCTAGGGGCATACCACAACACTTGCAACGATGCGATTTCCTACTTTGATTTGGAACGAATACCCCAATCGCATCAGTCGGATTTCTTGGCTGCCAGCAAAACAATCACCGAAGCAGCCAAGCGAAATGCACATGAGCGATCACGGCGATTCGAATCGATTGAACTCGACAGTTCTTTTGACGAAGCGTTGAACCATGTCGAAGGCCGCTCTGAGGATCTGGGACAAGCACGTCCCGAATACAATCACGCAACCAATGCTGTTTGCATCATCGCACGACGAGGCAGAACGCGTGGCCTTTTTCTAGACCGACGTTCGTTCTTGAATTCTTACGATCCAACAACCGATGATGCAAACGGGTCAATCTTGACTCGAATCATGCAAGCGGCTGTACCCGTTTGCGGTGGGATCAACTTGGAGTACTACTTTTCAACAGTCGATAGCAGCGGGTACGGTTGCGGTTCCAAGCTGCCGCACAACATTACCTCTCTCATCGGAGTCATGGAAGGAGCCGCAAGCGACTTACGTACAGGGCTGAGTCAACAAATGGTTGAGATTCATGAGCCAGTCCGTATACTGTTTCTCGTGGAAACACAACCTGAGGTTATCTTGTCGATCATGAGCAAGAACCCGCTAATTGATAATTACATTCGAAATGAGTGGGTTCAAATTGCAACTTTAGATCCGAACTCAGCGAACATTCAACTTTTCACACAAAGCGGCTTTCACCCCTACACACCTAGTGAAGCAATACTACCGAAGTCAAAGACATCTTTGGATTGGTATCGCGGGTGGCGTGACCATTTGGGATTCGCCCGCATTGAATCTGGGATGGTTCACCAGGAGGTGAAATCATGAACACCGCAGTGCTTGTGAATTTCTTAGGCTTCTCGACTGTTCTTGCACCATTGCTGTTCCTGCTTGTGATCGGCTGCTCGATGCTGTTGCAGTACGAGCTTTCAGAAGTTGCCGTGGGACGCTGGATGAAGGGTACCATCGGATTTGGATTGCTAACATCCGTAAGCATCCTTGCGATCATGTTGTTGGCACGATCATTCCGTGAAGTCGTCGATTTGGGGAATTTGGTAACGATCGAGGATGTCCATTTTCACTTTCATTTAAGTTTCATCTTCGATCGGCTGAGTGTACCGATGGTGATCCTTTCATTGGTGCTATGTTTTACAATCGGATCATTCGGCATATCGTATTTGCATCGCGACAATGGTTTTCATCGATTCTTTTTGTTCTTCTCTATGTTCGCCGTTGGTATGGTCTTCGCTTCACTGGCAGCAACCATCGAAACGCTGTTCCTGGGCTGGGAATTTGTTGGGTTATCAAGCGCACTACTTATCGCCTATTTTCATGAACGCGTTTCACCTGTTGCAAATGGTTTGCGCGTTTGGACTGTTTATCGAATCGCTGACGCAGCCTTTCTCGCGGCAGCAGTCCTCTTGCATCACGAGACCGGCGAAGGCCAATTTATTGGGATGATGAGCAGCGAGCCATGGCCTTATGGAGTATCGACTCTTGATAGCGTGGTCGCTTTTTGGGCCGGATTGTTGCTGCTAATTGCAGCGGCGGGTAAGTCCGGTTTGATCCCGTTTTCTGGATGGCTTCCGCGAGCCATGGAAGGTCCAACGCCTTCGAGTGCGGTCTTCTACGGAGCCCTATCGGTTCACTTGGGAGCTTTTCTCCTGCTACGAGTTAGCCCGATCATTGACCAGTCATTTCCGCTTCGCTGCTTAGTCATCGCGATCGGGTTAATTACTGCCATTTATGCCGCTTTTACAGCACGTGTTCAAACGGATGTGAAGAGCTCGTTGGCGTTTGCATCGTTGACGCAAGTGTCGCTGATTGTTGTGGAGATTGGCTGCGGGTTTCTGTACTTGGCATTGATTCACATGATCGGACACGCCTGCCTCCGCACGCTGCAACTTCTGCGAGCACCAACGCTCCTACGAGACTATAAAACCCTCGAAAACGCACTTGGTGGTAGCTTGAGCGTTCGTGCACCCGCCTGGATCAAGTGGACAAGCCCCTCGATCCAGCGACGACTTTATCGAGCCGCGATGGAGCGAGGGTACTTGGATGCTATCTTGGATGAGTGCTTCGCTAAACCATTTTTGCGGATATTCAATGCTTTCGACCGATTGGAACGTTCCTGGATTTGCATTCTGTCAGGTGAGCCACTGAAGGCTACCAGTAAACTGAACATGGAGACAAACACAAAGAAGCCTATCGGGACTACACACGATTCAGCACCCATCCCAAGCTCGACGAGGGAGCACTCATGAACGAACTCCATCTACCGTGGCTGGAATTCGCGATTTTGATTCCGCTTCTAGCTGCCACTTACGTTTGGAAAATCAAATCCGCGGAAGAAAAGCGATTCGTGAGCATCGTTGCGTCCGGAATTACGCTTGCGGTAACACTCGCTGCTTGGATCGATTTTGAATCGCTGATCACTTACGAAGCTCGCGATCATTGGGATGCCATTAAAGCAATTTTCGGCCGCGAAGAATTTATGATCGATCAACTCAACTCGCCGCTTCTGCCGCTAACAAGCCTTCTCTTTCTGATGACTTTTCTTGCAACGCCTCGAGTGAAGTACGGCGTTTACTCGTTCACTGATAGTTTGATTCTGTTGTCGATTACCTTAGCCATTTTCAGCACCAAAGATCAGTGGCTTTTGATCGGCTTATTGATTGTCCAAACACTTCCGCTTTCGTGGGAGATCCATAACCGAGTCCGGTCTACACGAGTTTATTGGATTCACATGTCAGCGTTCATTGTGACGCTTATCGCCGGTGGATGGATCTATCAAGCGACGACCTCGGCATGGTGGCATGGTGTCGCGATTATCATGTGGATGATCGCGGTATTCATCCGAGGCGGTTGCTTTCCTGTTCATTGCTGGATCACCGATTTGTTTGATAAGACCACCTTCGGTGTATCGATTTTGTTCATCACTCCAATGATTGGTGCTTATGCAGCGATGCGGCTGATCGTTCCTGTTGCACCTGATTGGGCCATGCAAAGTATCGCGTTTATATCGCTGGCAACCGCACTTTACGCTTCCTGCATGACGATTGTTCAAAAGGACGCGAGACGATTCTTTTGCTTTCTGTTTCTCAGCCAATCATCGCTTGTTTTCGTAGGACTAGAAACCGCTTCATCGATTGGGCTTGCGGGTGCGCTTTGCGTGTGGATCTCAGTCAGTCTCGCGCTTACTGGACTGGGACTAACCTTGCGATGTATTGAATCTCGAACGGGAGAAGTATTGCTTACGAAGTACAGCGGGCTTTATGCTGCCATGCCCAATTTTGCTGGATTCTTCTTATTGACAGGCCTTTCGTGTGTTGGGTTTCCTTGCACTCTCGGTTTTATTGGAAGTGAGCTACTGGTCGATTCTGCCATCGAGTTTTCGCCGTTGGTTGGGTTTGTGGTTGTCGCATCGACGGCTCTTAATGGTATCGGCATCATGCGAGCTTACTTCCGAATCTTCACCGGCGTCAAATACGAATCCTCGATTCCAATTGCATCGATGCGATCTGAGCGCATCGCGATTCTTACCATCACGGTAATTCTAGTCGGAGGCGGGCTACTCCCGCAGATCATCGTGAACTCCCGTTATAAAGCAGCCGTCGAAATCCTTCAGCACCGGACCAAATAAAGTTCGTCGATTGTCTTGAACGATTTCGTAAGACGGGACCAAAGCCCTGTCCACTGAGCTTCAGAAGCTATCCGAGTTCAATCGACTAACCAACTGCCTGCGCAGGAGCGTCCACTAACGCGGTTAGCGCCGGCGGCTCAACGTTAATATCATTGACGTAGTTTTCAGTATGCTCCCCCTCAAGCAGATCCTCGAACAACTATTTCGAATCATTAAAATCACATTGCCGAAAACAGAGCCAGCGAGTTTGGTTACAATATTGGTTCCCCTCCCATTCTGACACGAGAGCTACCATGCAAAGCATCTCCCGCATCCTTTTGTTTTGTTTGATCGTTGCCTTCTGCAATAGTCATTCGATCGCAGCCAAAGCAAGCAAGCCGAATATTATTTTTGTCATGGCTGATGACATGGGTTGGGGACAGACTGGCTATCGGAACCACCCAGTACTCAAAACGCCGAACCTGGATGCGATGGCTGCCAACGGACTTCGATTCGAACGATTTTACGCGGGTGGACCTGTCTGTTCACCCACGCGAGCTTCCATGCTCACAGGGCGATCGCATGACCGGGCTGGCGTTCTTTCGCATGGATATGCTTTGCGGAGTCAAGAGAAGACCATCGCACAAGCGTTACAGGATGCGGGGTATGTCACAGGCCATTTCGGTAAGTGGCACCTGAATGGACATCGTGGTCCAGGAGTCCCGATATTAGCTGATGATCCTTACGCACCTGGAAAATTTGGCTTTGATGAATGGGTATCCGTTTCGAACTTCTATGACCTAAATCCAATCATGAGTCGATCGGGCAAGTTCGAAGAGATGACAGGTGATTCGTCCGAGATCGCTGTTGCTGAAGCATCGAAGTTTCTTACCAAGCACTCAGGAACTGGAAAGCCAATGTTCGCGGTAATTTGGTATGGAACTCCCCACAGTCCGTTCAAAGCACTCGATGATGATAAGGCCGCATTCGGCGAGCTCAACGAAGCCTCTGCAAATCACTATGGTGAGCTTGTCGCGTTGGATCGTAGCGTTGGTTCGTTGCGAGCAAAGCTTCGCCAGCTGAACATCGACAAAAACACGCTCTTGGTTTTCTGTAGCGATAACGGTGGGCTTCCAGAGATCAAGCCGGACACGGTCGGCGGACTTCGAGGAAACAAGGGTAGCGTCTTCGAAGGAGGAATTCGAGTTCCAGGAATCATCGAGTGGCCAGCCGGTATCTCACCTCGCGTTACGACTTATCCCGCATGTGTAATGGACCTCTTTCCGACCATTGCCGATATTGTCGGGCTTGGCGAAAGTACCATGATCAAGCCAATCGATGGTGTCAGTCTCAGACCGCTATTCGCAAAAGAAATTGCATTGCGACAGTCGCCAATTGGGTTCCGTTACGCGGCCAAGCGTGCTCTCATCGATGATCAATACAAGATTCTCACAGATAACATGAATCGCGGTAAGTTTGAACTCTACGACATCACGCAAGATCCAAACGAAACAAATGATCTTAGCTCAGAGAGCCCCGATCTTTTCTCCAAGATGAAACAGCAACTCCTGGCATGGGACGCGACGGTAGATGCAAGCTTCCAAGGAAAAGACTACCCAGAAGGCAAAGTAACCCCACCCGACCCGCCGTCCATCGACTGGTTTACTGTCCCTGGATACAAACCATTCCTAGAAATATGGAAACAACGTGAGGAGTATAAGAACCAATTGAAAAAGGCGACGACCGCAGACCAAAACGCAGGCGATAAGAAGCAGAGAAAGCAACCTCTGAAGTAAAGATGTTGATTACAATTAGCCTAAGTATGAATTTCTGCCTTCGGTCGAAATACACTAGATGAAAATAGTTCAAGTCAACGTCACAGATACCGGCGATCGTCCGGAAGTTTCCATAGCGCAAATTAAAATCATCATGAAAAACATCCTACCAATCGTCTCATTTATCGCTTTTTTATCCGCGTCCGTACCATGCATCGCTGAAACGCCAACAGCGAGTGTAAAAAGCACGACCAAGCTCGATGCAGATGGTTTTGTTGAGATCTTCAACGGAAAGAATCTCGACGGTTGGTCGGGTGATCCACAGTACTGGTCCGTGGAAGATGGGGCCCTTACAGGAGTCACTGATGGATCGCTGAAGATGAACCGCTTCATCACCTGGAATGGGTCGACTGTGCGCAATTTCGATTTGCATGTCAAAGTAAAAATCAGCGCGGGTGGAAATAGCGGGCTACAGTATCGAGGCACAATGCGGCCCGATCTTGGGTCTGATATTGTGACCGGCTATCAATGCGATGTCGTCTCTAACAACCCCGACTACAACGGAATGCTTTATGAAGAGAAGGGTCGCCGCATCCTGTCACATACAGGTGAGAAAGTTATTGTCGACGTAGACGGACAACCTTGGATTATCGAAAAGATGCCGGTTAAAGATTTCCCTGCCGAACAGTGGCACGACTATCGCGTATTAGTCCAAGGCAATCATCATCAGCACTGGATCGACGGTCATCCCACAGCAGATCTCATTGATTTGGACGAGAAGGGGCGTGCATTAGAAGGTGTACTCGCCGTACAGGTTCACGTTGGACCCGCAATGAAAATCCAATACAAAGACTTTAAACTCAAAAAACTCGCGGACAACCTTTCAATCATTTCACCACGTGAAGCCAAGATTCCCGACGAAGCAATCGGCGTAAAACCCCAAGCAAAACTCCCAAAAGACTGGACACCGCCTGTCTATGGAAAGTCAGCAAAAGCGAAGTAAAAGCTTCGAACTTGGATCGATTTGCAACTCAATAAATATTCTGGGTATCCCACGTAAAAAAAGCTGCGGTTGCTTAAGACGCGTTTGCTTGGAACCCAGAAACTATTGCAGACCAACTTGTAGATACTTCCCAGTCAGGCTTTTGGGGTTTGCGGCGATTGATTCTGGGGTGCCGGCTCCGACGATTTGGCCGCCAGCTTCTCCACCGTCGGGGCCCAGGTCGATGATCCAATCGCAGACTTTGATCAAGCCCATATGGTGCTCGATGACAATCACGGTATTCCCCAGGTCGACCAAGTTTTGTAAGACGCTTATCAGTCGCCGCACATCCGCAATATGTAGACCGGTTGTTGGTTCGTCGAGCACATAGAGCGTTTTTCCTGTTGAAACTCGCGACAGTTCGGTGGCTAGCTTGATCCGCTGCGCTTCACCGCCACTGAGTGTGTGACTGGGTTGGCCTAGTGATAAATAACCAAGCCCAACGTCGACTAATGCCTTTAAGATGCGAGACACCTTTGAGAAATTCTCGAAGAATCTAGCCGCCTCAGCGATGCTCATCTGCAAAACATCCGCAGCGTTCTTGTCCTTGTATCTTACGGCAAGTGTACTTGGATTGAAGCGGCGTCCGCTGCAATGCGAACACTTCACGAAGATATCTGCAAGAAAACTCATTTCAATTTTCAACTGCCCTGCACCTTGGCAATTCTCACATCGACCTTTTCCGGCGTTGAAGCTAAATCGACCCGCACTAAAGCCACGTTGTTTTGCGTCTCGAGTTTGAGCGTAAACGTTTCGTATTTCATCCCACAGCCCGGTATACGTGCTAGGCGTGCTTCGCGACGATCGCCCGAGCGACTTTTGGTCAATGACAATCATCTTGTCGATCGCTTCACCGCCTTCGATTGTTCCGAGCGATTGGTGCCTTGAATCAACCATAGACGGACTGGTAGCAACCGAGCGTCTACCATTCTTCAAAACTTCCGCTTTGACAAGTGGCACAAGTGTCTCGTTGATGAGCGTACTCTTTCCGCTACCGCTAACACCTGTGACCCCGATTAGCCGACCTAAGGGAATCTCTACGTCGAGCGACTTCAGGTTATGCCGTGAGGCCGATTTCACTGCAATTGTCGCGGTCGTTTGGTCCGTCAAGCGACGCTCGGGAAGTTCGATCGTTTGTTCGCCTCGCAAGTAGGCTCCGGTGAGCGATTCCTTGGCGTGGCTTACATCTTCTGGCGTTCCGATAGCCATGATTTGGCCGCCAAGTGGGCCCGCTCCTGGCCCCATGTCAACCAGGAGATCAGCGGCTCGCATCATCGCCTCGTCATGCTCGACAACCACCACGGTGTTTCGTTGATCACGTAGTTTGGTAATTGAATCAATCAATCGGTCGCTATCTCGGGGATGAAGCCCGATCGAAGGTTCGTCGAGCACATAGCAGACGCCGACAAGCCCCGAGCCGATACTGGCCGCTAAACGAACTCGCTGAAGCTCACCGCCTGAGAGCGTTTTGGCAGGGCGATCTAGCGATAGATAGCCAACACCGACTTCGTTGAGAAACTGAGTACGATGGAGCATCTCGGCAAGGATTGGCTTAGCAATCGACGCTGCAAGCTTGCTAAAGCCTGAACCATCCAATTCCAGCCCATTTAGCCATGCGTGCGATTTTGCAATTGGCATGTGTGTGATCTTATCAATCGACAGGCCATTCAGTTTTACAGCGAGCGATTCCTTGCGTAGCCTCGCCCCGAGGCAGCTCGGGCACTTTTGCGCAACACTTTGTTCGTCTTCATCAGTGTCCTCGTTGTCACTCTTTTTGTTCGAATCAACTTGAACGTAACCGATGCCATCACATACCTCGCAAGCACCGTGCGGACTATTAAAACTGAAGATTCGCGGTTCAATTTCCGCATAACTAATACCGCATGCTGCACAAGCATACTTCGTAGAGAACAGTCGTTCGATCGTCGTGAAGGTCTTTTCACCGATATTTGCCGACTCGCTATCATCAGAACTTGGCGACGTATCCGGGACCGCAATCGATGCCGACAACAACCCATCGGATAGTTTTATGGAGAGAGAGATTGCAGCGAGCAACCGCTCGTGCGAATCGGAACGCAGTACCATACGATCACAGACAGCATCAATCGAATGATTTCTCCGCACTTCCAATTTGGGTGGCGATTCAATCTCAATCAGATCGCCATCGACTCGCGCTCGCAGCAAACCCGCTTTGCTCATCTTTTCGAAAACGTCGACGTGGCTACCCTTGCGATCACGAACAATCGGAGCCATTAATGTCAGTCGCGTTCCCTCCGGATAGCTAGAGAGGGCTTGGACCATCTCGTCTGCGGATTGCTGCAAAATCGGTGCGTGACACTGGTAACAATGCACCGTTCCAACGCGAGCCATGAGAAGTCGCAAATAATCATAAACTTCGGCGATGGTTGCGAGGGTGCTTCTTGGGTTGAGAGCGGATTGGCGTTGGTCAATGCAAAGCGTTGGTTGCAGGCCTAGGACTGAATCCATATCGGGCCGCGGCATCGAATCGACGAACTGTCGCGCGTAAGGCGAAAGACTATCGATGTACTGCCGTTGGCCTTCCGAATAAAGCGTGTCGAAAGCAAGCGAGCTTTTCCCGCTGCCGCTGACTCCGGTGATGACCGTGAAGCTACCATGCGGAATATCCAGATTTACATTTTTTAAATTATGAGTTCTTGCACCGCGGATGGCGATTACTCCGCGCGGCGATTGAACTTCCCTTGAGTTGGCAATCCCTGAGCCGTAGGCGCTAGCCTCGGGTGACACACCTGGGCGGTCGTCGCTAGCGAGGGGAGTTACTTTGCAATCGCTAGGAGAACCAATACCCGTGGCTAGCGCCATCGGCTCAGGAGTGGATTTACTTTTGCTACTTTTTCGTGGCATTCAGAAAGCCGGGGCCAATTCAGTCGAGAAAACAACTTGCAGGTCATCACATATACAAGATAGCTTTACAGGGGCATTTGGTACACCGCATTCGGACTGGAGAAGACGCCTTGAGCCACCTGGCAGCCTGCTCCGACGAGGGCTGAGCCGATGGAGCTAGCCACGGGTGCTGACCTGACTAAAAATTGCCCGAAAGCACCCTAGCCTAGCGCCTACGGCTCAGGAAAACAACAGCGTTACAAGTTCAACCCAGCTACTAGAGTACTAAATCGAATCGAGGCCGCGCATGGTGCCTGTTGATGTTGCGAATCGATCTGCTTCCAGTCCAATACGCTGTAGCATTGATACAAATAGATTTGGAAGCGGGTAGTTGTCTTGCGTGTCAAAGGCAAGATGCTGCCCATGCCGGAAGCCACCGCCAGCGCACAGAACGGGTAGGTTTGTCGTGACGTGCGTGTTTGCATTCCCGAGGTTGCTTCCGTAGACGATCATCGTTCGATCTAGAAGCGTTTCGTTTCCTTCTTTAACGCTCTTCATGTTCGAGAACAACTCATCCAGCAACCGCATGTGCCATTGATCGATGGCTTCCAATTGCTGAAGCTTCTTTTGATTCTTTCCATGGTGTGACAAGTTGTGATACCCTTCCTGAATATCGGCCCCTTGGACTTCGATGGTTGGCGAATTGACACTGTCCAGCAGTAGAGTAATCGCACGCGTCGAATCGGTCTCGAGTGCTAGTTTCGACATGTCGTAAAGCAGTCGAACCTTTTCCATGTATTCCTTGGGATCGCTAGGATCTAACGGAGCCGGTGCCGATGTCTTCGGTTTTGGAACTTCTTCCCACTTTTCAGACGCTTCCAAACGCAACTCGAGCTCACGAACGGCAGTCAAATATTGGTCGACTCGATCTCGATCTTTTGACCCTAGAGTACGTATGAGATCTTTTGTTTGACCTTCCACAGCGTCCATAATGCTCTTACCAACTTCGAGCTTTTGGAGCTGCTCACGAACATCTTTCTCTGAGCCTTGCAAGAAAAGCTGCTTGTAGACGCTTGATGGTTTCTCTTCGCACGGGATCAGTACGCCAGCACCAGTCCAAGACAAACTGCGTTGACCTTTTTGAACGTTTACACCCAGAGTCAGCGAGGGAAACCGCGTGAGATGCCCAACTCGTTCGGCGATGTACTGATCAAGCGAGATCGTGTTGCGAAAGCCCCCGCTTCCTGGATGGGGAGCAGCTGTAAGAAAGCAAATGTCTGCTGGATGTCCACCATCGACGTCAGGATGGGAAACACCACTGAAGATAGTAAAATCATTGCGATGCTTTTCAAGAAGCTTCAAGTACGGCGAAAGTTCGTATTGGCTTCCGGATGTGCTTGGGAAAAATTGCTCGGGTAAAAGCCCTAGGTTATTACAAATCCCAAGCATTCTCCGTGGCGGATTATTTACATCAAACTGACTTTTCTGCGAAGCGGTCGCGACAGCCGGAAGCATCGCATCTAGTAGCGGCAGTGAAATCCCAACTCCGACGCCTCGCAGGAACGTTCGACGTGGAAGAGACTTGTTTTTGAGTGATGTGGACATGACTGAATCTCGCTCTAAGAGTCGTTGTACTATTTATTTAAGAACAAGTTGCTGGTAACAATTTCCGCGATCATGGATTGTACTCGGTAATTATCTTTCGATAGCCGATCTAACATTTGATTGACCTCAACACGATCGCTAAAACGCATTGGTGCACCGGTTGCAAATACGGCCAATTGTTGAAGCATATTCTTGGCGATACCCCGTTCATCATCGACGAGTAACTTCTTTACTTGATTGATATCCGAGAACGTTTTTCCATTAGGCAGGTTTCCGGATGCATCGACCGGCGGGCCTTTTCGGAAGGTGAATGGCTGGCCATTTTTCCCAACCCCTTCTATCGGATCACCCTCGTCACCCAAGCTACGGTAATGATCGCGCCAACCGCCAGCCACATCAAAGTTTTCTAACGCAAAACCCACGGGATCGATTATTGCATGGCAGCTATTACAGCTGGTGTCAGCGCGAT